>JALHOF010000028.1 GCA_022843145.1 Hyphomicrobium sp. | reverse complement strand
GACGAGGGCGGTGACGGCGTGGCCGCGCGCGGCGAGGGCTGCGACGGTGGCGCGGCCGATGGTGCCGGTCGCGCCGAGGACGAGGACGCGGCGGCCGGCCGAGGGCGTCACGGCTTGCGGCCGATCATGCCGATGGCGGCGTCGACCTGCTCCATCAGCGAGCGCGATTTGGTCGAGGTGTCGGCGGTGTCGATCAGGTCGGCGACGGATTTCGAGACGGCGACCGGGCGGCGGTTGGCGAACGCCTCGTGGTTCTTCTCGATGCTCTCGAGATCGTAGAGGTAGTTGACCATCAGGCCGTGCGACTCGCGGATGCCCTTCTGCGAGAGGTCGGCCATCCAGTTGACGCGCTCGATGCGGGCGCCGTTGCCGAGGTGGAAGCGGGCAACGGGATCGCGCGGGCCGCGGTCGGAGCCGGCGCCGGCGAGGAAGCGGGCGCCGAGGCGGGGAAGGACCGCGCGCAGGAGGGTGGCGCGTTCGTAGCCGCCGGCCTCGGCGGCGGCGGTCAGCGCGGCGAGGCCGTCACGGAGCGAGGTGGTCCTGGTCTCGAGTTTCACGCGCTCGGCCAGGTCGCGCGGCAGGTGGTCCTCGAGCCGCGTCGAAGGGTCGTCGAGCCAGGCGCGGAATTTCGGCATCGGCGACAGGGTGGAGAAGGTGGTGAGCGCGGGCAATTCGCGCGCGAGGTCGGCGGCGACCTGCTTGATGAGGAAGTTGCCGAACGAAACGCCGCGCAGGCCGGGCTGGCAGTTGGAGATCGAGTAGAAGACGGCGGTGGTGGCGTCGATCTCGGTGGATTTCTCGTCGGGCTTGGGGAAGGGCGCGCGGATGATCGGCTCGATGCGGCCGGAGAGGTCGTTGACGAGCGCGACCTCGATGAAGATCAGCGGGTCGTCGGGCAGCGCGGGATGGAAGAAGGCGAAGCAGCGGCGGTCGGACGCGAGGCGGCGGCGGAGGTCGTCCCAGCCGTCGATGGCGTGCACGGCCTCGTGCGCGATGAGCTTTTCGAGGACGGATGCGGGCGTGTGCCAGTCGATGCGCTCGAGCGAGAGGAAGCCGCGGTTGAACCACGAGCCGAAGAGATGCCGGAGGTCGGCGTCGACGGGGGCCAAGTCGGGGTTGGCCGTGAGCTGGCCGAGCAGGAACTCGCGCAGCTGGACGAGCGATTGCGTGCCGTCGGGCGCCATGTTGATGCGGCGGAACAGCTCCTGGCGGGGCGCTTCGACGACGGCGGCGAGGCTGGCGAGGTTTTGCTCCGACGGGTCCGAGCGCCAGCGGTCGGCGGCGGCGGCGATCTTCTTGCGGTCGGGCGCGTATTTCTTGGCCAGCATGCCGAGAAATTCGAGGCGTTCGGCGGACGACGCCGAGCGCAACAGACGAACGAGGTCGTGCGCGATGACGGTGCCGAGGACTTCGCCGCGCTCCGACATCAAGGCATCGGACAGCGCGCGGGCGCGCTCGATGAAGCTGCCGGCCTGGTTCGCTTTCGACAGCGGCGCGGACTCGAGGCCGACGGCGCGGCGCAACTGGTCGATGAGGCGCAGCGCGCTGCGCGAGGCCTGGGCGGCAGCGGCGGCGGAGGATTCGATCGCGGAGGCGGCGACCGCCGGGACGAGCGCGGTGCCGGTCCCGGTTGCGCTTGGGGCGAGAGCCGAGGGCGCGAACTCGCCGAGGATCGTGGCGCGGTCGCCGTCGAGCTTAGGCGCCGGCACGCGCGTCAACGGATCGGCGAAGCCGGAGAGCTTGATCGGATTGCCGGCCATGACCAGCGGGCCTGTGGCGGGATCGTCGGCGGTGACCACCATGTTGCGTGAGCGCACGTGTGGATCGGCGAGCACCTTGTCGATGGTGTTGATGGGACCGCACGGCACGCCGGCGCCGTCGAGGATCGGCAGCCATTGCGCGACGGTGCGGGACTTCAGCGCGCGGTTGATCTCGGCGAACAGCGGCTCCCAGTTGTCGGTGCGGAGTGCGTTGGAAGCGAAGCGCGGATCCTTGCCGAGCGAGGGAATGCCAAGTGCGTCGGCGAGCTTCTGGAACAGGATGTCGTTGCCTGCGGCGACGACCATCCAGCCGTCCTTGGCCTCGAACCCGGCGAATGGCGAGATGGACGGATGCCGCGCGCCGATCGGACCGGCAACCTCGCCGGTGGCGGCGTAGCGCGAAATCGCATTCTCGAGGATCGCGACCTGACAATCGAGCATCGCGACATCGACCTTGATCGCAGCCCCGCTGACGGCGCGATGCAGGAGCGCGGCATTGACGCCGATGGCGGTGAAAAGCCCGGCGGTGATGTCGCCGATGGACGTGCCGACGCGGACCGGCGGCTGTCCGGGATGCCCCGTGATCGACATGATGCCGCCCATCGCCTGCACGACCATGTCGTAGGCGGCGCGCTTGGAGTAGGGCCCGGTGTGGCCGAAGCCGGAGGCGGCAGCATAAATCAGCCGCGGGTATGTTTGATGCAGCGTATCCCAGCCGTAGCCGAGCTTCTCCATCGTACCCGGGCGGTAGTTTTCGACGAGCACGTCGGCATGGGCCAGGAGCTGGTCGAAGATGGCGCGGTCGGCCTTGTTCTTGAGGTCGAGCGCGATCGATTCCTTGCCGCGATTGAGCGAGAGAAAGTAGGCCGACGTGCCTTTGAGGAACGGCCCGTAGGCGCGGCTGTCGTCGCCCGTGCCCGGCTGCTCGACCTTGATCACGCGGGCCCCGAGGTCGGCGAGCACCATCGTGCAGTAGGGACCAGCCAAGACGCGCGTGAGGTCGATGACGGTGATGCCCGAAAGCGGGCCGGCGCTTGGGGCTGCCGTTTCGACGGCGTCGCGGGGTTGCGGGCTGGCTTTGTCTTGCGCCATCGAAGGTCCTCGGTGTGGTGCGGCTCAGTTCAATCTGTATCGCGCGCAACGAAGCTGTCGGGCAACAACGAGATGAACTCCATGAAGCGGTCGCCCTGGATCAGAATATGGTCGTGAATGATGTGCCGCGCCGTCGCGCTGTCGCGGGCGGCGATGGCGGCGACGATCTGGCCGTGTTCGTCGAGGGAACTCGCGATGCGGCCCGGTTGTCGAAGTTGCAGCCGGCGGTAGGGCGCGGCCTTCAGGAACAGGAAGTCGGCGGTCATCGCGACGTAGCGGTTGTGTGCGCCGGCGTAGATCGCGGCATGGAAGCGGCGATTGGCGAGGAAGTAGGCATCGGGATCGCCGGACAGTTTGGCTGCGGTGCATTCGTCATGCAGCGCGTTCAGTGCGCCGATCTCGCTGGCCGACATGCGGCGTGCCGCCCAATCGGCGGCGATCGCCTCGATCTCGGCGGTCATCGCGAGACATTCGAGAATGCTCTTGATGCCGAGCCGCGTGACGAAGGTGCCGGTGCGGGCGCGGCCTTCGACGAGACCGCTCGAACGCAACTGAGCGAGTGCCTCGCGCAGCGGCGTGCGCGACAATCCGAACCGCTGCGAGAGCTGGACCTCGTCGAGATGCGTGCCTGGCGGCAAGGCACCCGAGATGATCTCTTCCTCGATCAGGCGGACGACCTCGTCCTTGAGCGTGACGTTGTTGCCCGATCGGTCTGGCAGCGGGCCGCCGAGTGACGCACGCGATTTAACGGAATGAGTGGTCCGCATCTGATCCATCGTGCGTTGCGGCTGACCTGCGATCACCGACATTCCGACCGGACTGCCGTCGGGCGGAATGCCGCTTTTGTGTGCAAGGTCGCGCTCCAAGTATACAAGCTGCAATTACATTGTAGACAAATTACCGTTGCTCGGGCAACGTGGATTTAACGGACGACCGAAAAGGCGTCCTTGGGGAAGCATAATCCCCCAAAGATCATGAGCGAGCCAGTTCAACGTCTCGCCTGGGAGGAAGTGCCTTATGGATATTTCACGTCGCGCGCTGCTCGTCGCAGCCAGCGTGCTTGGTTTCGGATTCGGCAGCCTTGCGACCACGCCGGTGTTGGCGCAAGCATGGCCTGACAAGCCGGTCACGCTCGTCAACCCGTTCCCGGCCGGTGGCGGCACGGATACCTTCGCCCGGCCGCTGTCAGCGGAGTTGACCAAGCAGCTCGGGCAAACCTTCATCGTCGACAACAAGGGTGGCGCTGGCGGCACGCTCGGCGCGGGCGTCGCGGCGCGCGCGGCCAAGGATGGCTACACGTTCTTCGTCGGCGCGGTGCATCACACGATCGCTCCCTCGGTTTACGCCAAGCTCACCTATGACCTCGAAAAAGACTTCGAGCCGGTCGCGGTGATCGCGATGGTACCGCATATCGTCTCGGTCAATCCGTCGAAAATCCAGGCTAAGACGCTCAAGGAATTCATCGCCTACACCAAGGCCAATCCGGGCAAGGTCAGCTTCGGCTCGGCCGGTAACGGCACCTCGCATCATCTCACCGGCGAGATGTTCAAGGGATTGACGGGGGCCGACCTGCTGCACGTGCCCTACAAGGGTGCGGGACCGATGATGCAGGATCTACTCGGCGGCCAGATCGACATGGCCTTCGACGGGCTCGGCACCTCGTCGGCGCAGATCAAGGCGGGCAAGCTCGTTGGTCTTGCAGTGGCCGCGCCCAAGCGATCGGACGCGCTGCCGGACGTACCGACGACGGCCGAGGCCGGCATGCCCGGCTACGAGGCCGCAGCGTGGTATGGCGTGTGGGCGGTCGCCGGCACGCCGAAGCCGATCGTCGACAAGATGGCCGCGGAGATTGCCAAGGCCCTCAAGACCGAAAGCATCGTCAAAATCTGGGCCGGGCAAGGTGCCGTCACGGGGCCTGCCGGCGCCGACATGGCCGCGTTCGTCAAGTCCCAGATCGAGAGCTGGGGCAAGGTCGCCAAGGCGGCGAACGTCAAGATCGACTGATGTAAACTGATGTGATGAGGCTGCCGGCATGGCGCGCACCCGCGTGTCGATGCCGGCGGTCAGTCGCGTCGTGGCGGCATCCTTCGATGCAGTGGAGCCCCGCATGCCCAACTGGATCTCTAGTCCGCGCGACTTCTGGACCGGACTGATCTACGTGCTGCTCGGATCGGGTGCGTTCTGGATCGCGCTCGACTATCCCCTCGGCACCGTCGGGCGCATGGGCCCCGGCTATTTTCCGCGCGTGCTGGCACTCATTCTCGTGGGCATCGGCATGATGGCGCTCATTCGCGCTTTCGTTCTCGACAGCGGCGAGGTGACCCATCTGGCATGGAAGCCGCTGCTGATGATCTGCGGCGCGATCGTCCTCTACGGCATTCTGGTGCAAACGGCGGGGCTGGTCGTCGCACTGACGGTGCTGCTGACGCTCGGAGCCGCCGCCAGCCGATACACGCGCTTCGATCTCAAATCGATCGCCGGCATGGTCGTGCTGATCGCGTTCTGCGTGCTCGTGTTCGTCAAGGGGCTCGGCCTGCCGATTCCGACCGTCGGGCCGTGGCTGCAGCCTCTGTTCATGGCCGTCGGCATCAGAGTTTAAGGGGCGGGCCGCACGATGGAAGTCCTGGATGGTCTCGCGCTCGGTCTGCAGACGGCGCTGTCGTTCAATAATCTGTTCTATTGTCTGGTCGGCGTGTTCCTCGGCACGGCCATCGGCGTGCTGCCGGGGCTCGGTCCGGCGGCGACCATCGCGATGCTGCTGCCGGCGACGTTCGCGCTGCCCCCGGTGTCGGCGCTCATCATGCTGGCCGGCATCTTCTACGGCGCGCAGTACGGCGGCTCGACGACGGCGATCCTGGTCAACGTGCCGGGCGAGACATCGTCGGTGGTGACCGCGCTCGACGGCTATCAGATGGCGCGGCAGGGCAAGGCGGGGCGCGCGCTGGCCACGGCCGCGATCGCGTCGTTCTTCGCCGGTACCGTGTGCACGTTCCTCATCGCGTTGTTCGCACCGCCGCTGACGGAAGTGGCGCTGAAATTCGGGCCGCCGGAATATTTCTCGCTGATGGTGCTCGGCCTCGTCGCGTCGATCGTCCTGGCGTCGGGGTCGATCCTGCACGCGCTCGGCATGATCGTGATCGGGTTGCTGCTCGGCTGTGTCGGCACCGACGTCAACGTCGGCACGCAGCGCTTCACGTTCGGGTATCTCGAACTCGCCGACGGCATCAATTTCGTCGTCGTGGCGATGGGCATGTTCGGGATTGGCGAGATCATCTCGAACCTCGAGCACGAGGGGAAACGCGACCTGACGATCAAGAAGATCACCGGCCTGTTTCCGACGCGCGAGGACTGGAAGCGGTTGGTGCCGCCGATGTTGCGCGGAACGGCGCTCGGGTCGGTGCTCGGCATTCTTCCGGGCGGTGGCGCGGCGCTGGCGTCGTTCGGGTCGTACGCGCTGGAAAAGAAGGTGTCGCGCTACAAGTCCGAACTCGGCAAGGGCGCGATCGAAGGCGTCGCCGGACCGGAAGCGGCCAACAACGCCGGTGCGCAGATGTCGTTCATTCCGATGCTGACGCTCGGCATTCCCGCCAACCCGGTGATGGCGCTGATGATCGGCGCGATGATCATCCAAGGCATTCAGCCGGGTCCGGGCGTGATCAAGGAGCAGCCGCAGCTGTTCTGGGGCGTGATCGCGTCGATGTGGGTCGGCAACATCATGCTGCTGATCCTCAACCTGCCGCTGATCGGGCTTTGGGTGCGCATGATCTCGGTGCCGTATCATTATCTCTATCCGGCGATCCTGGCGTTCTGCTCGATCGGCGCGCTCAGCCTGTCGAACGCGCCGTTCGATCTCTACCTGCTCGCGCTGTTCGGATTCCTCGGCTACGTGTTCAAGAAGCTCGATTGCGAGCCGGCGCCGCTGCTGCTCGGGTTCATTCTCGGGCCGATGATGGAGGAATATCTGCGGCGCGCGCTGCTGTTGTCGAAGGGCGACGCGACGGTGCTGGTGACGCGGCCGATCAGTTTGACGATGCTGATCATGGCCGCGGGCCTGCTGCTGCTGGTGATGCTGCCGGCCTTCAGCAAGACGCGCGAGGTCGCGTTCCAGGAGGAGGCGGTGTGACGGGGCCGCCGTCGATAATGCTGATGTCCGGGGGCGGCATGCGGCAAACTCGACGGCCGGCGGGGCATCCCTAAAAAAAGTATCACGCGGGGTTCACAGCCTTCGAAACTGTGTTATACGACGACGCATCGAAGCCGCCCTTCGCAGGGCGGCTTTGCTGTCCGTACCGGAGCGATTGAAGCTTCGGTCCGTTGGACGCCAGTCCCTCCGTGCACCCGTTCGTGGATGCAGGCCGGCTGGTCGTCTTGGTGACGCGGGGTGGAGCAGCCCGGTAGCTCGTCAGGCTCATAACCTGAAGGTCGTTGGTTCAAATCCAGCCCCCGCAACCACCGGTACAGTAACGCTGTTCACACTTGGTTCGCGCAACAGGGCGGCCAGGTTGCCCGAAAGTTCCAGGGTGATGGGCTCGCCCGGCCCCGTCGGCGTAACAGAGATGCTCTGGATCAGTTCTCGCACCAGTGAGATCGCCTCGCGGCCGGCCTCGTCCCCCCTTCTGAGCGCCTCGTGAGCATCGGCCACTTTCTGGCGGTAGCGCTCGGCGACGTTCGGATGTAGCGCAATGGCATCTTTCGTGTGCTCGATGGGCGACATCGCGATGAGGGCATGTCGCTCGGCTCCGAGCGCGTTGAGGCGGTTGGCCAGCAACTTCGGGTCGCCGCCGTTCTCCATGCCTGTGATCACGGCATTGATCTTTCGCTCGATTGTGGCGAGGTCTCGCTCGGCGTCACGGCGTTGCCGCGCGCGTTCCTTCGCCGTGCGCACCCACTCGATCCGGTAAGCCTCGACCGCCTCAGCGACGACCTCGGGCGCCAGAAGGAAGCTGCGAAGGGCGGCAACCACCCGCTCCTCGATCTCGGCGAGCCGGATCGAGCGCCGGTTGTCGCAGGTGCCCTTGTTCTGCTTCGCCGAACAGCCGACCCGATCGCCGCAGACGATGATCATCGAGGCACCGCAGCAGCCACAGCGGAGCAGGCCGGACAGCAGGTGCCTGGGGCGCTTCTTGCGGCCGAGTTCGGCACCTCGAACCTGGGGACCGCCAAGCGAGGCGCGGCGCGCCTGCGCGGCTTCGAACAGGTCAATCGGCACGATCGCCAGCTCAGGTACGGCCTGTTCAAGCCATTGATCCGGCGGATTGGGCTTGGCCTGGCGTTTGCCGGTCGCCGGGTCTTTGACGAACCGCTGGCGATTGTAGATCAGTCGCCCGGCATACAGCCGGTTGTTGAGCATCCCATTGAGGCGAGCGCGACTGCCGTTGATGGTCGAAGCGTTCCACTGTCCGCCGCGCGGACTCGGCACATGCTCGGCGTTCAAGCGGGCCGCAATGGCGAGCGGCGACTCACCGGCCACATACTCGCGGAAGACGCGCCGGACGATATCGGCTTCGATCTCGTTGATGGTGCGCTGCCCGCGATCCTCGGCATCGCGCACGACGTCATACCCATAGCTCTTGCCCCCTGGGCAACGCCCCGCTTTCAACCGACCCACCTGACCGCGTCGCGTCTTCTGTGCGAGGTCGTCGAGATAGATCGAGGCAATGATGCCCTTGAGGCCGACGTGGAGTTTGCCGATCTCGCCGTCGGCCAAGGTGACGATTTTGACGCCGACATAGGAAAGGCGCTTGTAAAGGCCGGCGATGTCCTCGAGATCGCGTGACAGCCGATCGATCGACTCGGTCAGCACCGCATCGAACTGCTTCGATTGGGCGGCGACCATCAGGTCGAGCAGTCCAGGCCGGTTGTGCAGCGACGATCCCGAGATCGCTGCGTCGGAGTATTGGGCGACCACTGGCCAGCCCTGTCTCGTGGCATAGTCACTCGCGGCGGCAACCTGATCGGTTATCGATCGGACGTCCTGGAGGTCCGAGCTGAACCGGGCGTAGATGGCAACTCGCATGGCGTGGCCCTCTCTTTCGCTAGCTCGGCCGCAGCATCCTCCCGTGCCGCCTGTCGCGCAAGAGCACGTGCAAGGTCAGCGACAATGTCGAACGCATGTCGCTTGTTGATTTCATCCGACTGATCCTCGGCGGCCACGGTTGGCTGTTCCTTGTCGCATTCTGCCAAGAAGAGGCCCCATCTCGGCGTTTTCGACGCAACCTCATGGCGGCCAGCATCAGATCAATTCGAACGGACGTTCAATGGGGAAAGCCGGGAAAAGAGTAGAAAATTCCGGAAGCCGCGGGAGAACCGAGAGTACCATCACGAAGTACGTCGCCGCCGAAGAAATCGGCGTCGGAACGGCCATGGAAATGACGAGGCTCTGCTCGGCCAGCTTGCTGAGATAGAGTTCTCTGCATCGTTTGCTGATGGGAGATGACGATGCATGCGGAGAAGTTTCTGCGACTGGCCGAACAGTTTGGCGGGTTGACGCCTGAGCGGCGGTCAGTGCTCACTAAGGCGCTAGGACGGCCAACGCTATGCGGTTGGAATGGCGGCGCCGATCCAGGCGCGGTTCACCGAGAGGTCTATCTGATGTGGCCCTGTTGTTCGCACCGCCGGGCATTGGCGTTCGACTATCTGCGCAAGCATGGCCCACAACCTTGCGACGCACCGGGCGAAGCCATGTCGAGATCGCAGGCATGGCGTGGGTACTATCGCGCCGCACCTGCGGAGATCAGCAGCAGAAACGGCAGCGGCTCGTCGTTCTTCTCCGGGATCAGCGAGCCGATCGCGGTGACCACGCCGCGATCCTTGTTCTTCATGGCGGCGTTGATTTCCCAATCGGCGTGTGTGCCGAGGACTTCCTGCTCGACGTGATCGAAGAAGACGTTGACGATCTCGTCCGCAGGCTGCGCCAGGAGGCCATCCGGGCCCTCGAAAGTGTAGCTGCCTTCGCCCTTCGTCTCCGCATCGAGCATGCGCGCGTGATAGGTTGCCATCCGCCGTTCCTTGCCTGTTAGAAATTCAAATGCATGCTTGTGCGATGCCAACAGCGATCACGTGACAATGACCTTCGGGCTACGCCATGACCTCGAGCAGCAAATGGCCAATCTGCGTCGTGCCATACTCGCCGATAGCGCTCGCCTTGATGCGGTAAACGCCAGCGCTCAGATCTGGCGGAAGTTGTAACGTCCAGATGTGCGACGATCGTGCGGCGGAGGCCCATGGTTTGCACGTTTCGCGGTTCTGCTCGAAGAACTCCACGACGAAGGGATCGCGCATGTCGGTGCGCTGCATCTCTTCCGCCCTGGCGCGCCCCTCGAGTTCCAAGACCACCTTGGTTCGCGGCCCACCGTCGAAGACGTTGACGACGATGCGTGCCTCCGCGCGTTGCTCCGCGCTAATCTGACAGCCGAGGAGGCGATGCCCAGTACTCGCTGCGCCCCCGGCGTCGCGCGCGCATTCAACCATCAGTCGCATCTGCCCCGCTGTCCGCTCGTTGGCCGCGACAAAGCGCGTCTCATACCGATTGCCGTCGATAGAGAGCACGTGAAACCCCTTCGGGCTGCCGTCACGGCTGTCGGAATGGGGAATTCCGCGCTGATCGCGGGGACCGCTCCACCAGCTGCCGCAAGCCGCGGTCAGCACGTGATGATGGTGCGGAGCGGCACGCTCGAAGCCGTCCTCGATGCCGAGATAGTGGTGCTCTGTGGTATGAGAATGACCGGCGAAGCTCACCGTAAAAGGTCTTCGGGCGAGGCGTTGGAGCAAGCGGCGGCGATCGCCGGTCGAGTCCGCCGGATTGGTCGGGTCTTCAAAGCCGACGAGCGGAATGTGCATCGACACGACAACCAGATGATCCTGCGGTACATGGCATAGAACGTTTTCGACGAAGGCGAGTTGCCGCTCCCCGATGCGGCCACGGTAGCCGCGGCCGGCTTGATCAGTATTCGAGGCGTCGAGCCGGTCGACGTTGTTGAGCAGAATGAACGTCGCGTTGGCTTGCTGGAAGGCATAGTGGGTCGCGCCGAATACCCGCTTCCACGTCTCGAAGGCAAACCGCGGCTCGCGGCTGTCCAGGTTCATGTCGTGATTGCCAGGGCAATGATGCCAAGGAATGCCTGTCGCCCCAAGCATCCGCAGGTAACGATCGTACAGCGACAGGTCGTCGCCCATGACGTCGCCATGATGGATGGCGAACGCGGGGGCGGCATCTGGTATGCGCGATAGAATTGAATCGCGCACGAAGGACAGCTCTTCTGCATTCCCTGGCTGCGTGTCGGCCATCAAGAGTACTTCGAAGCGCGGCGCCTCTGCACTGCGGCGCAGCGGGAAGTCGATGCTGGTGGGCAAAGGGCCGGTCGGCTCCACCCTGGCGAACCGCGAGGGCGCGCCAACCGGGCTGCCCTCGGGCTGGTGGAGATATGAGTAAAGCGGCAGCCCACTGGCATCGTGAGGCGTCGTCCAGTTCGGCGGCTTGATCACGAACAGGCTGTCACCGCTCTCGATCGGAAGGCTCCAGCTGCCGTCGCGTTCCGTCAGCACCACATCTCGGCCGTTCGAGACCATGACGCCACTGATCCCCGCGTGACCCGACAGGCGCACGCCTGTTGCGTCGGCATCGTCGAACACGTAACCACGCGCGATCGTGGCCGCGGTCCGACCCGTTCCGTCCGCGGGAGCGGCAGTTGCGGCCGCGACCGCAACTGCCGCTCCGCCGACGATCACCGCGCGCCGCGAAGGTCCCCGGCGCTGTGCGCTGTCGTGCTGCATGCACTTTCCCCGTCACCTTGGGTCGTGGAACAGCACAAACTCCTAAGCGCGATTCATGACATCCCGGGCACGGCCTGCCGACAGTTCCGTGACGGTGTGCGACGCCCGCGCCTCGCGCTCATGTCGTCTCCATGTCATGGGGATATTCCATTGGTCAGGCATTGAGGCTGGTGACACGCGAGGGAACGCATGACAGCGCTTGGTTGGGCGGCAGCGAGCTTCGCCACTTCGGCGGCGTTGCTCCATCTGGTCACGATCGCGATCGGCATCCGCCGCTGCCGTCCCGCGAGTCGAGCGACCATGCGTCCGACAGGTGCGCCGCCGATCACACTGATCCGGCCGGTGCGCGGCGTCGAGCCGATGGATGAGATCACGCTGCGATCGAGCTTCTCCCTTGCTTATCCCTGCTACGAAGTCATTTTCTGTGTGGCCCGCGCCGACGATCCGGCCACCTCGATTGTTCGCCGGCTGATCGCGGAGCATCCCTCGATACCGACGCAGCTATTGGTGGGCGATGACTGTCCGTCGTCAGGCTTTTTGGGACATTTGAGCGGCTGAGCTAAGAGAGTGTTTGGCCCATCTGGTTGAAGCTCATGCTGCTGCGTTGAAGTGCTGTTGGCGGCGGCGCTCGATGG
>JALHOF010000027.1 GCA_022843145.1 Hyphomicrobium sp. | reverse complement strand
AATGAAGCGCGGCACGCGAAGAACACGCCGACAGCTCTTGCGAAGTTCCTTCGCTATCATCTGAATGTCTGGGCCGAAGACAGCGGGCAGTCCATCCCCGCCGAGCACTGGGCCGAATGCACGGATTTCCCGGACAACCCGGAGGCATGGAAGAAGTACGCCGAGCGGTTCAAAGGGCGCCGCGCCCACGGCGGCATCGACCTCGCATCGGTCAGCGACATGAACGCGCTCGTCTGGCTCTTCGAGCCCGAGGGACCGAGCGACAAATGGGGCGTGCTGCCGCGTTTCTGGTGGCCCGAGCAGACGGCTGAGAAGGCGCGCCTCACCGCGCGCATCCCGATCGAGAAATGGCAGGAGGCGAAAGCTTTCACGCCCACGTCTGGCAACCGTGCTGACCATGACGTTATCCGCCTGCAGGTCCTCGCGGACATGGAAATGTTCGATGTGCAGTCCATCGGTATTGACCCGTGGAATGCACATCAGCTCATCAACGACCTGACCGACGTCGGCGTGCCGCTGCAGATCGTCAAGCAGAATACGGCGATCCTCTCGCCGGTCATCAAGTCCATGCTGCGCATGGTGCTCGGACACGAGTTCGATCACGGCGGCCACCCGGTTCTCAAGTGGCAGGCCTCGAACGCGGTGATCAAGGACGACGATCACGGCAACTCGAAGATGAGCAAGAAGCGCGCACACGGGAAAATAGACGGCATTGCCGCTCTCGTGAACGCACTGGCGATGGCGTCACCCGGCGCCGAGCGAAAGAGCTACCTGGCATCGAGCAGCCTGCTCGTGCTGCCGCTTTAGAGGGGACATCAACATGCCGACGCGCGCCGAGAAACCGACGACCGACGAGATCGCAGCCGCCGTCGAGGCGATCGGCGACGAGCAGCTCTCTGCGCTCTATGAGCAGTGGATGGATCTGACCGAGGCGCAGACGGAAGTCGAGACCGAACTCTTCACGCGCATCACGCAGCTCACCGGCGCAGTCGACGAAGAGAGCGACGAAGCTGAAGGCGACGGTGACGGGGAAGACGAGGACCCCGCCGACGGCGACCCCGATGAGGACGAGGAAGACATGTCCGCCGAGGATGACGCGGACGAGGAAGACGACGAAGAGGACAAGGAGGCGGCTTAAGTCGCCACTGCGCCATCACACTGCAGCCGTTCATGAGCGTGCAAGCGCGCGCCGGCCGGTAGGCCGCTCTTTCCGGAGGCATCAGAAATGTCCGTCACCGCGAACATTGCCGTCGATATCCGCGGCATTCTTGCCGGCGTCAACGCCCTCGGCAAAGTGGCCTTCGACTTCTCGGCCGGGCGCATCACGCCGATCGCGCCGGGGACGGGCGCTGGCCAGGCCGATCGCATGTACTCGGACCGCCGCACGCTCGCGGCATCGGCCAACGAGGATCTCGATCTCGCCGGCGGGCTCGCGTCGCCCTTCGGCGTTGCCGCGCAGACCTTCGCCAAGATCAAGGCCATTCTGGTCATCGCCGCACCGGAGAACACGAACGACGTTGTGGTCGGTGGCGCGGCGTCGAATGCCTTCGCCGCGCCTTTCGATGCCGCCGACAATAAGGTCAAGGTTCCGCCCGGCGGCATGATGCTGCTGACGGCGCCGGCTGCCGGCTGGACCGTCACGGCGTCGACGGCCGATCTCTTCCGGATCGCCAACGGCGGCTCGGGCACGGGCGTCACGTACGACATCATGATTCTCGGCACGAGCGCTTGATCCGATAGAGCGGCCTACAGGCCGGGCCGCGGGCGCGGCCTCATGAAGTGGGGTGCACGAGATGGATGCGAATGCAGTGCTCTCCCGACTCATAGAGCTTGGGAAGCTGATCGCTGACATCAAACGTGAGTACGACGCTCGCAGAGATCTATACACCAGTCTCAGCGAGGCTTATCGCGGCGACTCTGGCGAAGAAGAAGTTCGCCAAATCCGACAGCAGGTCGAGGCGCTTCACGCCGAGATGGAGCGCCTTAAGCAGGCCAGAGATGCTGCCGTGGAGACGCTCGAGGCCTCAAGTGAGGCAATCGAGGCGTTTCTCAGCGCGACGGAAGATCGCCGCTATGAGATGTACTCCGAGCTGGACTCAACGTTGAGTGATGCCGATTTCGACGATCTCGAGACGGATCTAGAAATCCTGATCGAAGAGATCGACGATTGGCTGAGCGAGCAGGCGGAAGAGGTCGAATAGTCATGTACGACCACCTCGCCAAGAGCTCGACGCCGTGGCTGCCGGCGGACGTGCGCGGCGAGCGCCTGCCCGTCTCGATCCTGCCGCACAACGAGCCCGACCACCTGCGCGACGAGGTGCCGCCGTCGTTGCGGAGCGACCATCCGCGCGTGATGGGCAACAACGACGATTGGCAGGAATTCTACCTCGGCCCCGGCAGCAACGGCGGCCCGACGCTCGCCGGCGTGCGCATGTCGGCCGATCTCGCCATGCGCGTCGCCGTGTTCTTCGCCTGCAAGCGGGTGATATCGGAGGATATCGGCAAGCTGCCAGGCCACCTCATGCGGCGCGTCCTCAAGGGCGATCGGCAGCGCACGACGCTCGCGACCGACCACGCACTGTTCGACCTGCTGACGAGCGCGCCCAACGACTGGATGACCTCGCAGGAGCTCGCCGAGTACATGGTGGGCACGGCGGCGATTCACGGGTCGGCCTATGCTTGGCTGGTGCGCGACCAGCGCGGCGATGTCGAGGAGATCCTGCCGCTGCTGCCCGGCACGTGCACGCGACGCCAGGAGCCGGACTGGGAGATCACCTATCAAATCTCTGGATATGCAGCCGCGTTCGGCTCGGTCTCGCCGCGAGACATCTGGTGCCTCAACGGTCCGATGGCCGATGCCGTCTCCGGCTGGAACATGTCCTATCTGGCGCGTGAGGCACTTGCACTTGCTGCGGCGATCGAGCAGAGCCAGGCGCGCTATCACAAGAACGATCTGCGCCCGTCCGGCGTGCTCTCGTCGAAGGCGGCGATCACAGCCGTGCAGCGCCAGGCCGTGCGCGATGCTTGGATGGCGGCCTACGGCCCCGGCGGCACCGGCGGTATCGCCGTTCTCGATGCCGAGTTCGACTTCAAGGCGATCACGCAGTCGGCGTCCGACAGCCAGGTGATCGAGAACCGGAAGTTCCAGATCGAGGAAATCTGCCGCTTCATGCGCGTGCACCCGTGGGCGGTGATGGTGCCGAGCGCCAACCAGTCCTACGGCTCGCTCGAGCAGACCGGCCTCGCGCACATCTCGCATACGATCCTGCCCTGGGCTCGACGCTACGAACTCACCGTCAAGCGCGACATCATCGGCCGCAGGGACCGCGAGCACTTCTTCAAGTTGAACGTCGACGCCATTGCCCGCGCCACGCTCGGCGACCGCATGACCGCCTACGAGAAGGCGGTCAAGATCTTCATGTCGCCGAACGAGATCCGCGACAAGGAGGACATGGACCCGATCGACGATCCGGCCATGGACCGCGTGCAGCTCCAGGCCAACAACACGGGCCTGACGCCACGGCCCGCGCCGAACATGATCCGCCCGCCTGCCGGCAGCAGCGAGGTCGACGAGAGCACGCTCAGCAAGATCGCCAACGCGCTCGGGGAGAGCACGAACGAGGAGATGCCCGCATGATCCTCCCGCTGCACCGCCGCCAGCAACCCGCTGCCAGCCAGAACAGAGTCGGTTCGCCCGTTCGCCTGCGCGCCGGCACCGTCAGCGAGGACGGCACGTTCTCCGGCTACGGCTCCGTCTTCGGCGTCGTCGACACGTTCAACTCGATCGTCATGCCTGGCGCCTTCACCAAGAGCATCGCGCGCCACACGGCCGACGGCACCATGCCGAAGGGTCTCTGGCAGCACAACACCGACGAGCCGATCGCGGTCTGGACGTCCATGCGCGAGGACGAGCACGGCCTCTACTGCGAGGGCCGCCTGATCCTGGAAGTGGGCCGCGCGCGCGAGGCGCACGCTCTGCTCAAGGCCAATGCCGTCGACGGCCTCTCGATCGGCTTCGAGATCCTCGCCGACGAGTGGGCCAACCCCGAGGACATCGAGTCCCGCTACGGTCTGCACCCGTGCCCGGTCGGATACTCGGACGACCGCGTGCAGCTGGTGACCGAGATCGACCTCTGGGAGGTCTCGATCGTCACGTTCCCCTCGTGCGCGCCAGCCCGCGTCGTGTCGGTGCGCAAGGGGCAACTCTCGGTCGTGCCTGAGTTGCTCTCGGCTATTGCGCGTCGCCAGAGCGCACTCGGCGAGATCATCAAGACGCACATCGCGGCCTGATCTCAGGCGCATGACGGAGGCTATCATGCTGCAGGTCCGAGCAGATGGTGACGAGGAGCGGATTCGTCATCTGCAGGAACTCAACCAGAAGAAGGGCGATCTCATTCGTCAGATGGAGGCCATCGATCAACGGTTTGGTCTTGAGTACGCGGATGGAGATGCCTTACGGGCTAAGGCGGCCGAACTCGAGGCAGCAGCAGAACAGTATGACGAGTTGTCTGATCTGGCTGCCGAAATTGACGAGGCGATGGAAGAGATATTCGCCGAGTCTGACGATATCAACCCGAGCGACTATCCCAACTACTGATTGTTTGCTCCCGCCGCCGAAAGGTGGCGAGCGCGCGACCGCGCGCCGGCCGGTAGGCCGCTCTTGAGATCAAACCAACCGCGTCTGCGTATCACCGCCCCAGCCGGCAGGCGCGGGCTCTTTCCAGCATGGGAGACCAGCATGAGCAAAGATGCTCTGACCATCGACGACGTCGTTGCCGGCATGAGCGGCCCGACGCACACGCGCAACGCCCGCAGCGGCGGCACCCCGCCGGCGCCGCAGGGCGCAGGCGATGTCGGCCGGCTCGTCGAGGCGCTTGACCGCCAGACGACCGAGATCCGCGCCATGGGCGAGCGCCGCGGCGCCCGCAGCAGCGAGCGTGATCCTGCACCTCGCCGCCGTGCCAAGCCCGCGCAGCGCCGACGCCCGGCCGCGAGATCTGAGCGCGTGACCGACCTGCTGGCGCGCACGCGCCGCCTGCTCGATGAGAGCCGCGGCAACCGCCGCCAGCGGATGCTGCACCAGCTCCGCGAAAGCGACGAGGAAGGTAGCCGCGAAGCGCGCCGCGGACGCCGCGATCCGCTCGTCGCCGAGCGCAGCCGCCGCATCAACCAGGACATTGACCGCTCGCACGATGAGGATCGTCGCGAGCAGCGCGGCAGTGCCCAGGATCGTATGCGCGAGCTCGAGGAGCAGAACCGCCACCTGCAGCGCCGTCTGCGCCGCCCGCCAAGGCCGTCGTCGGAGCGCGGCACGGACCCCCGCGGCCGCTCGCAACGCTCCGCGGCTTTCGCCACGTACCGCCGCGCCATCGACCGTTACATGCGCTACGGCGAGGAGGTCTTCGACGGCGTCCACCTGCGCCAGATCGTCACCCGCGCGATGAACACGCAGGTCGATCCCGAGGGCGGCTACCTCGTTCATCCGGAGTACGACACCGGCCCGCTCGAGAAGCTGCTCATGCAGATCTCGCCGATGCGCGGCCTCGCGTCCATCCAGCAGATCTCGACCGGCGTGTTCAAGAAGCCGGTCGGCCTGCGTGGCATGAACGGCTACTGGGCATCGCAAGGCGAGCCGGCCGTCGACACGAACACGCCGGCGCTCGCCCAGCTCGAGTTTCCCGTGCACGTTTTGATGGCCAACCCGCAGTCGACGCAGGAAATGCTCGAGGACGCGCAGATCGATCCCGAGCAGATGCTGTCCGAGGAGGCGCAGGAGACCTTTGCCGAATTGGAGGGTGCGGCCTTCATCGCCGGCAGCGGCTTCGGCCAGCCGAAGGGGTTCCTCGCCTACGACAAGGTCATCGACGCGAGCTGGGCCTGGAACAAGATCGGGTACGCCATCACCGGCGTGTCCGGCGGCTTCCACGCCACGCTGCCCGGCGACGTGATCAAGACGACGCCGCTCATGCTCAAGGCGGCGCTGCGCAATCAGGCCACATGGCTGATGAACCGCGGCACCATCGGCGGCGTGCGCACGATCAAGGCGTCGGACGGCCACTACCTCTGGTCGGAAGGCGACATGTCCAAGGGCATCCCGAACACGCTCGACGGCTACATCGTCCACGAGGATGAGCAGATGCCGGCGATCGCCGCGGACGCGCACGCCATTGCCTTCGGCGCATGGAAGAAGGGTTACCTGATCGTCGACCGCACCGGCTTCTGGGTGCTGCGCAACCCCTACAAGAGTCCGCCGAGCGTGTACTTCCACATGCAGAAGCGCGTCGGTGGCGGCGTGAAGGATTTCGAGGCCATCAAGACCGTCAAGTTCGGCACATCGTGACCTAGTACGGCCTACCGGCCGGGCGCCAGTCGGCGCCTCGCCGGCTGCGCCGGCGGGAGTCTCACCCCTTCATGAGCCCGCGACTGCGGGCCGGCCGGTAGGCCGCACTCAAGGAGCACCAAAATGAAAGACCTGCACTCCTCGCTGGGGCCTGTCCTCGCGTTCGGGCCCGTCGCCCTCAGTGCCGACAATACGCCGGCCGCGATTGATCTTCTCGATTTCCAGTCCGCCGTCCTTCTGTTTCAGGTCGGCATCGGCGGCATCACCTTCTCGGACACCAACAAGATCGAGTTCAAGGTCACGCATTGCGACACGGTCGACGGCACGTACGAGGCCGTTGAGCAGCGGCACGTGCGCGGCGTCGCGACCGTCGGAACCGGCGGCATCGTGCATTCTCTGGTCGCGGCGCACGCGGCAGCGACGGTTAAGAAGGTCGGGTACGTCGGCAACAAGCGGTTCCTGAAGATCCTCGCCGACTTCTCAGGCACCCACGGCGCCGGAACGCCGATGGCCGTTCTGGTCGTTAAGTCCGACCCGCTCATGGCGCCGGTTGCTTGATTTCGCTCACGCTGGCTGATCCGCGCCTTTGGCGCGGGCCAGCTCCGCGGGGGCGCGCTTTCGCGCGGCATCCGGTCGGATGCTCATGGCACCACTTCATGAGGCGCCGACTGGCGCCCGGCCGGTAGGCCGTTCTTCTCGACGCGGCGCGAGCAACGCGAGCCTGCCGCGGCGCAAAGGAGCACCAGAATGAAATCCGTCAAGATCACCGAGCCGCATTTCGCCGTGCCGTCGGGCGAGGTCCACCCGCGGTGGTACGAGCCCGGCGCCATCGTCACCGATCCGCAGGTGATGGCCTCCGCCATCGCCCAGGGCAAGGGCCGCGAACTCACCGCGGAACCCGCTGCGCCGCCGGCCAACGACTCCGAGCCGCCGCAGGCCGCAGTGCGCACGCCGACGCGCAATCGCGCGATCCGAGCCGTGCCCGAGACACGGTCGGAGTAAGCAGCCGCTTTCCCGCCATCACCTTCGCCAGGAGATCTCGCCATGTACGCCATTGTCGCCCGTCCTGCCGGACGTTCGCGCCCCGATCGTGAAGCGCCGCAGGTCACGCGCCCGCGCGATGCTCGCTGGGATGACTACGGCAGCACCGCCGAGCCCATGGGACCGGATCCCTCCGTCGTGGCGATCTTCTCTGATCTCCAACGTGAGATCATGGGTGAGGCACAATCCTTGTACGACGTCATCTCCCGCGTGCAGGACGTGCGCAACCGCGTGTTCAGCGCCGTGCAGCGCCTCGAGGCGATCGAGAATGAGGCTGGCGACCTGCCCGGGTACTACGAGACCCTCGATCAGGGTCACGCGCTGCTGGATCAGTTCGCGCGCATCCTGCAGGGCTGACGCGCCACCTATTCATCGACAACGTGATCTGAAGGAGCCCGGCCATGTACGCCATCGATCTCCACCGTCCTCGTGAAGAGCGCCGCACGCCGCGGGAGCCTGGCGAGCGTCGTGATTTGCTTGGTGTCTACACCGTGTTGTCTACGCTGGTGGGGGCCGGTGTGATCGGGTGGAAAATACCTGACTGGATCGCCTATATCCTCGATCGCGAATCATATTGGTACCGCCGCGCCGAAGAGGCGCGAGCGATGCTCGATGAAGCTGAGACCGAACTCGCCAAACTTGAGGAGGCGAAGCGACTCGCCGAGTCGAGCCGACATCTCGAAGACGACGATAGCAGCGACTCCAGCTGGTTCTGACGCGCCATGCTCCTCACCCGCGTTGCTCAGGCAGACGGCGGCGTCGCTCTGACGCTGGCCGTCACTCTCGCGCGGGCGAAGAAGCACATCAACGTCATGCATTCAGCTGACGATGATGAAATATCGGAGTTTATCCTCAAGGCGCAGGCTCATCTCGAGGGACACGACGGCACCGGCGGTGTTTTGGGCCGCGCCGTGTCCCGCCACGTGCTCGAGCTAGCCCTGCCTGGCTTTCCTTCGGGCTCGATCTCGCTTCCACAGCCGCCGATCGATGCGGTTTCCTCCGTCACGTACACTGACCCCGATGGCGCCGCACAGACGATCGCCGCGGAGAACTACGCGATCGTCCCGCACAAGATCTCGCCGTCCCTGGCGCTGGCCCCAGGCGCTTCCTGGCCGTCAACGCGCGCCGGCCAGCACAACGCAGTCGTGATCCGCTTCATTTGCGGGTTCACGGACGTCCCGATCGACATCCAGCACGCAATTCTCATGCACGTCGCCCATCTCTACGAGAACCGCGGCGCCGCCGGCGAGAATATGGTGGCGCTACCGCTCGCGTATCAGTCCCTGCTCGGCCCCTGGCGCACGCACGGGTGGGTCTAGTTGATGCGCCGCGGCTGCTCTCGCTTCGCGTGGCCGCGGCGAAGAACGGCCTACCGGCCGGGCGCCAGTCGGCGCCTCATGGAAGCGGCGTCATGAGCGGCCAAGCGGCCGCCGGCGCTAGCGCCGGATATAGCAAATGAAAAGACCTTCCGCCGGCGCTCTCCGGGAAGTGGTGCGCGTTCAGGTCGAGAGTGTCGTCGGCGAAGGTGTGCCGACGTGGTCTGACGTCGGGGCATTTCGTGCCGCGACGGCGCCGACGCGTCTGGGTGAGAGCGAACAGATCGGCGCCGTGCGCTCGCAGGTGTCGCGCGTGTTCCAGACCTGGACAGCGGCGCTCCGCGAGCTCGATCTGCAGGAGACCCATCGCCTCGCCTGGGGCGGCCGCGCCTGGAACATCCGTGAAATCCGCTGGCCCATGGGTAATGAACTTATGTGCGACGTCGTCGCCGATAGCGGCGTCGGCGATGCGATCGGGTTGGAACCAGGTCCCGGCTCGAGCGAAGGCGGCCCTGTCGGAATCTGGGGACTGATCTTCCCACCTATGCAAGAGGCGGCCTGAAATGTCCGACATGAGCACCGGCTATTCCCCTGGCACAGGCGCCCAAGCTGGTGTCGACAGGATTGATGGCGTCGACTTTCCGAAGGTGAAGTTGGTTGTTGGGCCGGCCGGCACAGCGGCTCACGTGGCAACCGGTGCTGGAGCTTCGAGTGCAGCCACGCTTCGCTCGGTCGCTGCGTCCGATAGTCCTGAAGTCGCGGCGCTTGCCAGCATCCTCGCCAAGATCATCGCGGCGCCGGCGACCGAAGCCAAGCAGGACGCGCTCGCCGCCCTTGTCACGACGATCGACGGCGTGCTCGACAGCATCCTCGCGAAGCTCTCCGCCGACCCATCGACGGCAACGGGCCAAGCGGCCATCATCACCGCCATTGGCGCCGTGGTGACCGCGCTCGCGCAGACGCTCACGGTCGGCGGCACGGTCGCCGTGACCGGCGTTGCGACAGAGGCGAAACAGGACACGCTGATCGCGAAGGACTTCGCGACGCAAACCACGCTCGCGGCGGTCCTGGCCAAGATCATCGCCGCCCCGTCGACCGAGGCCAAGCAAGACGCACTGAATACGCTCGTCACCACGATCGATGGTGTTCTCGACAGTATTCTTGCAAAGCTCAGCGCAGACCCTGCGACGCAGACCACGTCGGCGGCGATCTTGGCGAAGCTGATCGCCGCCCCTGCGACCGAAGCCAAGCAGGACACGCTCATAGCGAAGGATTTCGCGACGCAGACGACCCTTGCGTCCATCCTCGCGAAGATCATCGCTGCGCCCGCGACCGAGGCGAAGCAAGACACCGGCAACTCATCGTTGTCGACCATTGCGGGTAAGGACTTCGCGACTCAAACGACGCTTGCAGCTGTGCTCGCCAAGATCATCGCGGCGCCCGCTACGGAGGCGAAGCAAGACACGCAGATTACGGCGCTCGGCTTGCTGACAACGGGCCGCTCCGTCTCGCGGCAGATGGACCTCGACGAGACCAAACACCAAGTCAAAGGCGCCGCCGGCGTCCTCCACGGTCTCATCATCGGCAACAGCTACGACGGGCCGGTCTATGTGCACATTTATGACGCTCTCGCAGCGAACGTCACGGTCGGCACCACGACGCCGCTCGCTACTATCGAAGTGCCGAAGCGCTACGGCGCTAGCGATCCGATCGCTATCAGCCCGGACCTCACGTTCGCGGGCATCGCCTGCGCAACCGCCATCACGCTCGCCTGCACCACGACGTACGACGGGGCTGTCGGCCCCGGTGCGAACGAGGTGAAGTGCAACGCGATCTATCGGTGACGCCATGGCGATCACCTTCACCGATGTCACGGTCTGTGCGGGCGGCAACCACGTCACGCTGCACATGGATGACGATGGCGTGCCCAGAACGGTAACCATCGACGCCGCTCATATCGCGCATGACTTATCGGTCCCGGAACTCGTCAAGGCATTGGGCGCGCAAGCTGACCAAAACATGGAACCAGTTTATCGCGCCCTAGGGGCTGTCCGCGCGGCGGGAGCCGCGAATTTCCACGCCAAACGCGCGGCCATTCTCTCAGCGCAGCCGTCCGCTCTGGAGCGGAGTGTAAAGCCATGACCTCTGTCAACGTTTTCAACCGCAACATGGTGTGGCCTCAGATTTGCGGCGGGTCAAATCCCTCGATTGGCGCGTTGAGTGTCCTCGACGCTGCTGCCGAATACTTTGGCAATGGCTTTCAAGCCCGCGAGGACATGACGATCAGTCATGTCGGCTTGCATCTGAATGCTGCATCTGGTTCGCCAGATGCAGATATCCGCATTGAGACCATTGACCCGACGACAGGCATCGCGACAGGTACGCTATGGAGCGCGAACACCAACATCGTGACTGGCGCGCTCAGCTCGGGATGGACGGTGCACGCGCTCACGTCGCCAGCTGTCGTCACGCGGGGGCAGTTCTTCGGCGTGAGGATAGTCCATAACTCCGGCACGTCGATCGGCATCGCTCAGATGCAGGGTTATACTGTGCCGGGCTCAGCAACAGGCTGGTCCTTCACGAACACAACTGGTTCTCCTGCGCTCGGCATTGCTGGTAATCTCGCCTTTGGGTTAGGGTCGTCCGCGACCGACTTCTATAAGTTGCGACATGCCTTGCCGGTGAATGGATTTGCTGGCCAGAACTTCAACAATACCAGCGGCGGTCGCCGAGGGATCAAGTTCCGCCTGCCCTTCGATTGCCTCGTGTCAGGGATGCGCTACGTCTCGGGACAGAGCGCCACGGGCGACTACAACATCGGCATTTGGGATGCGGCGAACGCTGAAGTTGGGAACAGCGTCACCGCTATTGATCGCTCGCAAATGTATGGCGGCAACGCTACGGCTTGGGAACATCTGTTCGACAGCCTTGTGCCTCTGGTGGCGGATACGGATTATTATCTAGCGGTCGAGCCGGCGAGTTCAACCAACTGCAATATGTATCATGCGACAGTCGCAGCGGCCGGCCTCAGGTCTGGTTGTCCCGGCGGACTGAACTTCCACCTGGCCACCTATACGACTGGCGGCGGATGGGCGGACACGCTCACGACAATACCGCTTATGGATCTCCTGATCGACGAGATCACCAAGGCTCCCGGTGGCGGGAGTGGCGGCGCTCGTCAAAAGACGTTCCGTTGCTAGCTGCGCGACACAGCGTTGCGAATGGCAAATCTAAGTCGCTGTTTCGCACTGAACTGACAACTGGTGAATGGTTTAATCGAGATAGGTCGCGGCGCGCTATGTGGCAATTGCTCGAGTATGGACTGCCACACCGAATAGGGGTGATAGTCCGTAACTACTTGTCGCCGCGCTTGCGCGAGCTCCGCTTGTCTATCTTCCCACAAACCGGCGTCGATCGCGGCTTCCATGGTGCGAATTGTAACGTCGGGGCGCGCGGGGTCGATCGACGCGAAGGACTTCGGATTGAAATACTCGGCCGCGTTTTTAGCGCCCCAATAGAACGGGAAGCAATTGGCCACATACGCATCGGACAGCTTTTCCGTCCAATAGTGAGGCCACTGCCCGTTCTCGAGAACGATGTGGTACTTGTAGCTGGCGAGCGCGACGAGCTTGTTCGTTCCCGTTTCGCGAACCCCGCGACCGAACCAGTCGAGTCGGCTGCCGAAGTGTTCGGCGAGGCGCTGCATCAGTGCGAAGCGGCTTCGGTGTCCGGGCGTATCGCGCTTTGCGGATACGACCGCAGATATCAGGCGGGGCTTGTCGGCGATGGGAGCGCCGAGTGCTTCGGTTTTGGTCAACTCGACGAACCAGTGGTGACCGGCCGCAGACAGAATCCGCTTCTCGCACTTCACGCGCTTGTCCGGCCCGACGACTGCGTAGAACTGCCGCGTATACTCATCCGGCAACGTCAAAATGTCGGGCGGTTCGACGACTGCGCAAAGCGTTCGCGTGGGCGGGCAGTTGAGAGAGTAGACGTCGTCGAGCGGCGTCATGCTCTGGACGACAATGGCGCCGTCAAAGGTTCCTTCGCGTGGGTTCTGGATGAACTCGCATGTTTCCGTGCGATGACCGTCCGGAAAAATGAACTGTTCAAAATAATCGCGAGCAAATGTTTTGCCCGCTCGGAGCACTGCCACGCGCATCTCGAACCCCCGGCCAATGCTCCCCATCCCACCACTGAGCGAGTCCAGACGCAATAGGTAACTCACAGATTGTCCCACATCTCCGGTTTCGAGCAGCTCGAGCGCCAGATGCGGGCGCTGGAGAATGCGGCCGCCAAGCGGCTCGACGAGGCCATTCCGGAGGTTGGCGAGGAAATGCGCCAGGACATGGTCACCCATGTCCGCCGGCGCACGGGGCGCCTCGCTGCGGTCATGCAGCGAGAGGATTTCGTCAAGAAATTCCAGTCGCGCCGCAATGGCGTGAGCGTCGAGGTCGGATTCCGGACCTCCGCGATCCGCCGCGAGGCGCGCCACGCCTTCTACCTCGAGTTTGGCACCAAACGTAACGAGACAGGCGGGCGGCGCTTCGCCGGCAAACGCAAGAACGGCAAGGACCGCATGAATCGGGTGAAGCGCGGTAACCCCGCTCGCCCCGCGTATCCCTTCTACCGGCCGGCTTATGCTCGGATGAT
>JALHOF010000026.1 GCA_022843145.1 Hyphomicrobium sp. | reverse complement strand
ACGAGCCGCGCCCACAGCGCCCCACCTCCCGCGGGTTCCTTCCCTGAAGGCTTCCGGACGCCGGCCCCCGCGTGCGTGTCGAGGGCATCCAAGGGGCCGGCATCCGAAACCCTCAACAGGCTCGTCGGTTTACGGCAAGTGCCGGCACCACAGCTTCGCCCTCAACAGCAGACAAGTTCGCGCCGACAATACCGCGCAGCTCATCCTCCCACCGCTGTAGTGCCGCGCGCTTCTCGTCACGAAATTCGTGCTGGTTGTAGACTGCGTCCGTCACTGACCTCGCGCCGTCGACATGATTGAGCACGCGTGCGCGAATGTCCTTGCTGATGCCCAGCCGCGCGAGGCTGGTTCCGAAGGTGCGCCGAAGGTCGTGAACGGTCGCGCTTTCAATGCCGAGTTGTGTTGTCAAGCGCGACATGGCACGCGTTACCGCATGCGGGCTGATAGCGGTCGAGAGGCTGCCGCGACCGGGGAAGACGAATTCGGTCTTGCTGTCAGCCAACGCGGCCGCCACAAGCGCCGCCGCCATTGGTGGCAACGGAACACGGTGGATCACACCATTCTTGGTACGGCTTCCCGGAATCGTCCAGCTCGGATCTGCCGGAGCCAAGTCGAACTCAACTTTCCGAGCCTCGGTGATCTCGCTTCGCCGCTGGCCGGTCAGAATGGCCAGCCGAAGAATTCTGGTTATCTCTGTTCCTATTGGACCATTCTCAAGCCCTTGCCACAGTAACCGCAACTCATCCGGGCTCAGTATGCGCTCTCGGGGTGTCTCGTTGGCGCGCTTAGGCAAGCGATAGGTCGGCGTACTTTCCAATCGCCCTTCGTTGACCGCCCAGTTCATGACCGAACTGATCAGCGCCTGTGCCCGATTCGCCTGTATCCCTGACGATGCTTTGACGATGTCGTCGAGCGCGGTAGCCAAGTCGGCGCGCTTGATCGAATGGGCTGGCAGAGGGCCAATACGCAGTCTGATGTGGCGGTCATACAGAGCTTTATCATGTAGCCACGACTTCTTCTTCACCTTGGCATGTCGCTCAAGCCAGTCATTGAAGAGCGCGTCGAATGAAGAATCTGTTGCGTAGCGCTCTTTCTGAGGGTCGCGCCCCTCGAGTTGAACCG
Organism: Hyphomicrobium sp.; assembly: GCA_022843145.1. Taxonomy (GTDB): domain Bacteria; phylum Pseudomonadota; class Alphaproteobacteria; order Rhizobiales; family Hyphomicrobiaceae; genus JAKAML01. The sequence goes on along the minus strand of JALHOF010000026.1, from coordinate 19,920 downwards.
CGGCTTTGAGATCCTTAGCCCGGTCGATAGCCGGGCCCAGCTTGATACTGCGAGCGTCGCCGATCGTGAATGTTCGGGTCTTGCCTCGCCGACCGCCAGCCGTTCGGTAGCGCAACCGCCACGTCTTCGCGCCGCTCGGCATGACTTCGAGTACCAGGCCGGTGACGACCGACGAGACGAAGGTTGTGCGCTTGCAATCGATAGCTGTCAGCCCGTCGATGGCACGCTGATTGTGAGGCAGCTTCGGCATGGGTGTTCTTAGCACGGATCGAATCTGGTTGCACACCGGTTGCACACCGAAACGTCGGATCCGGCCGGTTGCTGTCGCAGCGTGACGCAGCAGTATCTGAGATACCATATTGAATTATATGTATTTAATTGCGACGCGCCACGTCACGGTACGTCACGGCGCGACGCACAAAATGTGATTGTGGATCTAGAGGTCCCCCGTTCGATCCGGGGAGGCGGTACCATCTCCTGCAATGGTCGTCATTGCAGGTTGATCTGATCGGCGGCCAGGACCGGTCCCCCGCCGGGCTGCTGCAAAAGCAAGACAACCGATGAGCAACAGGACGTCTCGGCTGGCGTCAACTCGACCCGCATCCGCGTTCCACTTCCGTTCCAGGACCCGACGTCGCGCAGACTACGGACGACGTTGTGATAGGTGATCTTCCGGCCGCTGTTCTCGCCGCGGCCGATTGCGACGGTGCCGCTGTCCTGCACCGCAGCGAGCAGTAAGCGTCCAGATGTCTCCGATCCAGCTCGGCGCGCCGCTCCTCCTACAGACACGATGAGACTGCCGCCCTCGCGTGTGGCTTTCAAAGACACGCGTGCGGCTTCGACATCCGCTTTGGTGCTCGAGAGCACGCTGTCGATCGACGTCCGCACACTGCCGATGGAATGTGCCCGTCCGTCGACGACCACCTGCGGCGTGTAGATCTCGTGATCGCCGCGACGGACTGCGTAGGCGCGCTGGCGGTCGCTGTTCTCGCGCGAGCCGAACGTATCCTTCCAGCCGAGGCGATCCCAATAGTCGACCGGAAAGCTCAGGACGATCGTGTCGTCGCGGGTCTTGTATTTTTCAAGGAGCGCATCGGCAGGCGGGCACGACGAACAGCCCTGGCTCGTGAACAGTTCGATGACGCGCTTTCGTCCGTGCGCGCTGCCGTCTGAATCAGCCGACGCCGAAGAGCCGGCGGCCAACACGGCTATCGCGGCGAGAACCGACTTGCGTCCAATTGGTGAAGCCGACACGGCAGAACCCCTTCATGGCTCAGTCATCGGCTATCGATGTATCAATGCCGCCGATCAACTGCGAATGACCACTTGGTGAAAGGAAATCCGGCGCAACGGCGCTGCTAACATGGACGCGCGGCCCAGCCTTCCGGCATGGTGATCCCGTCAAGGAAACAGGAGACGCTCGAATGTCGAGGATCACGATCAAGACGCGTGAGGAGTTGCCGGACGCGCTAAAGCCGCTGTGGGACACGATGACGACCTATGGCGCATTCGAGAACCAGGCCGGCGCAATGGCGCATCGCCCGCCGATCTTCAAGAACATCTGGGCGATGCTGATCGATCTGTCGGGCGAGGCCGTGCTGCCGAAGCGCTATCTCGAACTGTGCGTCGTCACGGTGTCGCTGCTCAACCGGTGCACCTATTGCGTCTCGCATCATACGCCGATGCTGGCGGTGCAGGGCATCAGCGAAGACGGCGCGGCGCGGTTGCTCGATTACAAGGATCACCCCGAACTCGATGACGTCGACAAGCTCGTGGTCGAGTATGCGATCGCCGTGACCAACAATTGGAACCGCACGCGCGACGAGATCTTCGAGCGGCTCAAAGTACATTTCACCGAGCCGCAAATCGTCGAGATGACGTGGCGGACGGCGCTGTGCGGCGCGTTCAACCGCTTCAACGACATCTTGCAGCTCGACATCGAGGACGGCGTCGCCGTGCGCGAGGCGGCACAGTAGAAATAGAACGGGACGGACGCGCGATACGCATCCGTCCCGGGCTCATTCTGTTGGTCGTGACGTGGCCCGGATCAAAGCCGGGCCGCCGCAAGTTCAGCAATTGCAGCGCACGTGGCGCACGCCGCCGTTGAGATAGACCTGATGGTGCGCGCCCATCACCGAGTGGCCCTGCAGCATCGTCGAACCATGACCGTAGACCGTGCGGCCCGGCATGTTCACATACTGGACGCGGCCTTCGCGCTGATGCTGGTAGACGGTGACGTCGTGAAAGCGGGTGACGGTGTTGACGCGCGTGACCGGGCGAACGCGGGTGACGACGTTGACGTGCGTGACCGGGTGGACGCGGGTGACGTCGACGGTGCGATGGACGACGTTGACGTAGTTGGGGCGCCTGACGTCGCGGTACTGGGTGACGTTCCGGACCTGGGTGACGTCGCGATAGCGGGTGACGTGGTTGACTTGCTTGACGTCGTTGTAGCGGTAATTGGTCTTGACGATGGTGCGGCCGGCGGGGGCGCAATGGCCGCTGCGGCAACCGTGACCGCCGGCCTCGGCGGTGGTGGCCGTGGCGAGGCCCGTGGTCGCGATGGCGGCTGCGGCAAGGAGTGCGGTGAAGGCGATTCGCATGGCGACGAAATCCTCTACGAGTGGCGCTGAGTTCGTGTGGCACGTCGGAGGAATTTTGGTCAACGCGAAGAACTTTTGAAGTTGGCTAACGCGCGGGAAACGTTACTGTTATTGTTAATTTGTCGTCTCCGCGCCGCTGATCGGAGCACAGGCGGACGCGAGATCGATTCACGCGCCTCTAACTCGTGTGCGGTACTCTAGGCCGCATGAGTTGGATGCGAGACCTGCCGCGTGACGACGTCGAGGCGATCAAGGTCGAAACGCGCGGCGAGATCGTACGATGGGCGGGCAAGCCCGATGCGGGCCGGGCGTTCCGCCGCGCGTTCGCAATCTACGCCATGGCGATCCCCTGGTGCGCGATCACATTCACGGTCTTTGGCGTACTGCTGGCGGCAGTGCTCTCCGGCAAGCCGGTAACGCGCGCCGTTTCGCCTTGGGAATATGCGATGATGGGAGCCTTCGTTCTTTTCTCGTCCGCTTTCGTCGCGGCCGGCCTCGCCATGCTCGCGACGCCGTTCTGGGTTCGCTCGAAGGCGCGGCGAACGATCTTCGCTATCACCGACAAGCGCATCCTGACCGTCGTCACCGGACGGTCGCAAACCGTCACGACCGTCGTGCCGGATCATATCGTCAAGATCGAGCGTGAGGAAAAGCGCGACGGATCCGGCACGTTGACCCTCGTCACCGGCTACGAGAAGGACTCAGACGGTGATCCGGTCACGAAGTCCGAGGAGCTTTATGCCGTCCGCGACGTCAGGGCCGCGGCGCGCGCCGTCGAAGAGATGAGGGATACAACCCGGCGCAAATGAGCGCGCCGGTCCTCATCGTTCGGACGCGGCACAACGTAAGCTTCACGCATTGCCGTTTTCCCAGCCGCGGACATCGACGAAGTGACCTTCGATGGCGGCGGCGGCGGCCATGATGGGGGATAGGAGGTGCGTGCGGCCGAGGCGGCCTTGGCGGCCTTCGAAGTTGCGGTTCGAGGTCGAAGCGCAGCGCTGCTTCGGCTTCAACTGGTCGGGGTTCATACCGAGGCACATCGAGCAGCCTGGCTCGCGCCACTCGAAGCCCGCGGCCTTGAAGATCTTGTCGAGGCCCTCGGCCTCGGCCTGCTCCTTCACGAGCCCGGAGCCGGGCACGATCATCGCATAGGCGAGATTGGACGAGACCTTCTTGCCATCGACCATCTTGGCGACGGCGCGCAGATCCTCGATGCGGCCATTGGTGCACGAGCCGATCCACACCACGTCGAGCGGGATGTCGGTGATCCTGGTGCCGGGGGTGAGGCCCATGTAGTCGAGCGCGCGGTTCATGGACGTGCGCTTGTTCTCGTCCGCGACGTCGGCGGGGTTTGGCACCACGCCGGCGATCGAAACGACGTCCTCGGGGCTCGTGCCCCAGGTGACGATCGGCGGCAGCTTGGCGGCGTCGAGCTTCACGATGCGGTCGAAATGCGCGCCGTCGTCGGTCTTCAGCGTCTCCCAGTATTTCATCGCCATGTCCCACGCCGCACCCTTGGGCGACTTGGGACGGTCCTTGATGAAGGCGTAGGTCTTTTCATCGGGCGCGATCATGCCGGCGCGCGCGCCGCCCTCGATCGACATGTTGCAGACCGTCATGCGGCCTTCCATCGAGAGTGCGCTGATGGCGTCGCCCGCATACTCGATGACCGAGCCGGTGCCGCCGGCGGTGCCGATCTCGCCGATGATGGCGAGGATGATGTCCTTCGCGCCGACACCCGGCGGGGTCTGCCCGTCCACCTGCACCAGCATGTTCTTGGCCTTCTGCTGGATCAGCGTCTGGGTGGCGAGAACGTGCTCGACCTCCGAAGTGCCGATTCCGTGCGCCAGTGCGCCGAATGCGCCGTGGGTCGAGGTGTGGCTGTCGCCGCAGACGATCGTCGTGCCCGGGAGGGTGAAGCCCTGCTCGGGGCCGACGACGTGGACGATGCCTTGGCGCTTGTCGCGTTCGTGGAAATATTCGATGCCGAAGTCGCGGGCGTTCTGCGCCAGTGTCTCGACCTGGATGCGGCTGTCCTCGTCGGCGATGCCTTTGGTGCGGTCGGTCGTCGGCACGTTGTGATCGACGACGGCGAGCGTCTTCTCCGGCGCGCGTACCTTGCGGCCCGACATGCGCAGTCCTTCGAACGCCTGCGGAGACGTCACTTCGTGGATCAGGTGTCGGTCGATGTAGAGCAGGCAGGTGCCGTCCGGCTGGCGATCGACCACGTGGTCGTTGAAGATCTTGTCATAGAGCGTGGTGGGCGCAGACTTGGGGGCGGCGTCGGCCATTGGGGATCTCTGTCTCGCGGATGTGAAAGGGTTGACGCCTAGATAGCGCCGACCGGCCTGCTTCGCAATCGACGGCCCGAAATGAAAAGGCCGCGCCTTTCGACGCGGCCCAGATTATGGCGATCTCCGCGGTGATCGGCGACAGCCGAACCGGTCTTACTTCAACATGCGGAAGAGCGATTTTCCGGCACCCTTGTGCAGTTCGTCGCATTCGATGGTGCGGTCGCCATCAGGATTGGCGGCGCGGAACGTATGCTTCACGGCGATCAGCCATTCGAGACGGCCGATCTTGCCGTCTTTGATCAGGCTGTCGGCGGCGATGAACTGTGCCTTCGACAGGCGGCCCTTGACCTCGCCCGGCTCGAGTGTGCGGTCGCCGTCGGGATTGATCTTGGCGAACACGACGAGCGCGCGCTTCTTCGCCTCGCCGAGCGTCATGGCGCCGTCATTGTCGGGATCGATGTGGTTCAGCGCGGGGCAGCTCTTGTGAGCGGCCTTCTTGTGCGCGCCGGCTTCGGCGACGGCGGAGAGCGACAAGCTGGCAAGCGCCGCGACGGCAATGGCGAACGTTGAATTCTTCATGGGGGGCCTCGATTTGGTTCGGATCGATGATCTCGTGTCTCAACTTACAAGCTTGCGATTAGCCTACGCAATGCGGCGATGCAACACGAACCAGCACTTTTCCTACGCGGCGCAACGTCCCGCACGAAGTCGCCAGCGTAACAGCCTGAACAAATTTAGGGTTTCAGGTGTGGGATTGCGTGCCAGCAATTCGGGCCAGGCACGTAGATGTGGGGGGCGCGGGTTCCAGCCGTCATGGCGGGACCGAGTTCATGCATGGGTGCCGGAATGACGCAAATTCAGGGGATGCGAGCGGGCGAAAAAATCTCGTCGGTCGTTTGAACTTTTCTCCGCGCCGCCGCGACCAACTCCGTGTGAAGGCGATCACGCCGGCCAATACACCGGAGAGGACCACCCCCATGTCTGCGTTCAAAAACATGTCTGCGCTCAAGTCTGCACCGCTGTTCAGCGCCCAACTCGTTGCCGTCTCAACGTCGCTGCTCGTACTCGGCCTCGCGGTCGTCCAGGCCACGACCACACCCGCCAAGGCGCACTCGCAGGGCCAATGCGCGAACGCCGTCGTGGCGAGCTGTAATGCGACTTACCCCGACAACTACCAGGCACGCCTCGCCTGCGTGAACAGCGGCCTCGATGCCTGCCAGGGCCATTCGCACGGCGGCGGCGGCGGCAGGAAGTCGGCGTCGGACAACCTCACGTCCAGCGGCGGCAGCCCGGCCGCACGAACGACCCGCTTCAAGTTCAATTAATCCGTTCGAGCATTCGTTCGAGCCACTCGTTCGAGCGCCCGCCGGAGTGATACCCCCGCACTCCCGCACCCCGCGCTCGCGCCACGGCCGGCCACCTCCGCCGGCCGTGGCTCATTTTCCGGGGCAAAGGGGGTGCGTCGCGCAGGTCCGGAGCATGTCATCCGGGGGATGGTCCCTGGATTCCATGCTTCAACTGGCGATGTTGATCGTGGTGAGGTGGATCCTGGTGACGTGGATCCTGGTGCCCAACACCGGGATGGCCGGGATGACAAAGCCGTTCAGTATTTCCACTGCCGTGCTTTGGCGACGAGGAAGTCGCGCAGGACCTGCACCTTCTTCGAGGTTTTCAGTTCCTCGGGATAGACGAACAGGATCGGCATGGTCGGCGGGTCGATCTCGGTCAGCACGGTGACGAGGTCGGTGCCCTCCTCCATCATGTAGTCGGGGATCATGCCGATGCCGATGCCGGCGCGGATGGCGTGCATCATGCCGACGACGGAATTGACCTTGAACGCCGGCTCGCGTGAGCCCTTGCCGTTGCGGCCGACGCTCTCGATCCAGGTGATGGCGGTCAGATGCTGCGCCGGGTGGCCGCTGTAGGAAACGATGCGGTGCTTGTCGAGCTCGATCAGGTTCTGCGGCGCGCCGTAGCGGCGGACGTACTGCGGGGATGCGACCGCGTGCACCTTCATCAGGAACAGCTGGCGCCGGATCAGGTCGGACTGCTCCGGCTCGCGCGTCCAGATCGCAACGTCGGCGGCGCGCATCGAGATGTCGATCTGCTCGTCGTTGAGGATCAGCTCCACCCGGATATCGGGATAGAGGTCCATGAACTCCTTGAGGCGCTGGGTCAGCCAGATGGTGCCGAGGCCGACGGGCGCGGTGACGCGCAGATCACCGGTCGGCTTGGTCGTGGTGTCGGACAGCAGCGTCTCGGCGGTCTGCAGCTTGTTCATCACCTCCGCGGCGGTGCGATGCAGAAGCTCGCCCTGTTCGGTCAGCACGAGGCCGCGCGCGTGGCGGTGGAAAAGCGAGACACCGAGGTCTTTTTCCAGCGCCGAAACCTGCCGCGACACCGCCGATTGGCTCATATGCAGCGTCTCGCCGGCGTGCGTGAAGCTCCCCGCCTCCGCCGCCGCGTGGAAGATCTTGAGCTTGTCCCAGTCCATGTGTCACCGCCCTCGCACGCTTCTCGGCGCGCTGGCCCGCGCTCCGCTCACAGCAATGCTGCAGTGCAAAATATAGCGAGCCATGCGTTTTTTGCAAGGCGGGGTCGGAAAATTCGGGAAAAGCAGCCTATTCCGCGGCGACGGCGGTTTCGGCGTGGTGGGCGAGGAAGCGCTCGGCTTCGAGGGCGGCCATGCAACCCATGCCGGCCGCGGTGACGGCCTGGCGGTAGGTTTCGTCCTTGACGTCGCCTGCGGCGAACACGCCAGGGATCTCGGTCGCGGTCGAATCCGGCTTGGTGATCAGATACTTGCCGGGCGTCATCGCAAGCTGGCCCTCGAACAGCGACGTGGCCGGCGCGTGGCCGATGGCGACGAAGACGCCATCCGCCTTGCGTTCGGTGACGACGCCGGTCTTGACGTGCTTGAGGCGAACGCCGGTGACGGACTTCGGGTCCGTGGTGCCGACGATTTCCTCGATCGCATGGTCCCACACCACCTCGATTTTCGGATGCTTGAACAGCCGGTCCTGCAGGATCTTCTCGGCGCGGAAGCTGTCGCGGCGGTGGACGATCGTGACCTTGGACGCGAAGTTCGTCAGGAACAGCGCCTCCTCGACCGCGGTGTTGCCGCCGCCGACGAGAACGACCTCCTTGCCCTTGTAGAAGAACCCGTCGCAGGTGGCGCACGCGGAGACGCCGAAGCCCTTGAAGTACTCCTCCGACGGGATGCCGAGCCAGCGCGCCTGGGCGCCCGTGCAGATGATCAGGACGTCGCAGGTGTAGACATCGCCCGAGTCGCACTCGAGCTTGAACGGACGGCGCTTGAGATCGACCTTGGTCACGTAATCGAGCACGACCTCGGTGCCGACGTGCTCGGCCTGCGCCTGCATCTCCTCCATCAGCCACGGTCCCTGGATGACCTTGGCGAAGCCTGGGTAATTCTCCACGTCAGTCGTGATCGTGAGCTGACCGCCGGGTTGAATGCCCTGTATAACCAATGGGTTGAGCATCGCGCGCGCGGCGTAGATGGCGGCGGTGTAACCGGCCGGGCCGGAGCCGAGGATAATGACCTTGCGGTGCCGGGGAAATGCAGTGTCGGTCGTGCTCATGAGACATGTCCGTTGGTGGGGCCGCGATCGGGACTTAGCGGCCGGCGCGGAGGGAATTTCTGACGCTAACTTGGTCGCGCGCTCACGGAAGGTCAATTGTCAGGCAGTCGGGTTGCACTCCATGCCGCACATGCCGCGGCTGGTGTCCACAGGTCGTGTCCACCGGTCGTGTCCTGGGCAACACACTGACCGGGCGAAGTGGCGCCCGATGCCGGTGGTTATGATCGATTAACCATGCGCCGGTGTACTCTGTTGCGGAACAAGATTCAAAAACGCGGACGCAGATGACCATCGAGCCGATTTCAATCAAGACGCCTGTGCGGGTGTGCGCGGCGTTGGCGCTTTTCCTCGCGGGGCCGGCAGCGGCCGGCGGCATGGGCGGGGGGGAAGGCCAGTACGGTCTGCAAGCCGGCGGCATCGCCGTCGTCAAGCCGAAGTACGAAGGCTCGAAGGATTACGAGGTCGTGGGCGCGCCTATCGTCGGGCCGGCGGGCGGGGATGGAAACGGCGTCGTGCAGTTCAAGGGCGTCGATGACCTGCGCTTCAGGCTGCTGGATCATGCCGGTTTCGAAGCTGGGCCTCTCGTGGGCTATCGCTTCGATCGAGAGGAAGACGACGCCGACCGGCTCAACGGCCTCGGCGACGTCGATGGCGGCGTGGTGGCCGGCGGCTTCGTTGCTTACCGGATGGGCGTGTTGAAGCCTTTCCTATCCTATCATCATCAGGTGACCGGCGACGATACAGGTGGCATCGCGCGGCTCGGCCTCGAGGCGCGGCTCCCGATGTTCGAGCGGTTCAAGGTGATCGCGACGGGCGGCGTCACCTGGGCCGACGACGACTACATGCAGTCGTATTTCGGCGTCACGGCCGCGCAGAACATCGCATCCGGGCTCGCTGTGTTCGACGCCGAGGCGGGCGTCAAGGACGTGTTCCTCGGGGTGTCCGCCGACGTGCCGATCGCAGAGCGGTGGTCGCTCAAACTCAGCGGACGCTATACGCACCTGCTCGGCGACGCAGCCGACAGTCCGATCGTCGAGACCGAAAGCCAATGGCAAGGCGGCATCGGCCTGACCTACCGGTTCAACGTCGCGCGGTGATGGCGCGCTCAAACCAACCGTAACTGTTTGAAACTCGTGTGGCCGCCGCGGCCGACGATGATGTGGTCGTGGAGCGTGACGCCGAGCGGGCGGGCGGCGTCGGCAATGAGCTTGGTCATCTCGATGTCGGCGCGCGATGGCGTGGTGTCGCCCGACGGGTGGTTGTGTACGAGGATGATCGCCGTCGACGAAAGTTCGAGCGCGCGCTTGACGACCTCGCGCACGTAGACGGGCGTATGATCGATGGTGCCGCGCCCCTGTACCTCGTCGGCGATGAGACGGTTCTTCTTGTCGAGGAACAGAATGCGGAACTGCTCGCGATCCTCGAACGCCTGCGCGGCGCGGAGATAGTCGATCAGCGCCTGCCACGAGGACAGCACCGGCTTCTGCATGATTTCGCCGCGAGCGAGCCGCGTCGCCGCAGCACGGATGAGCCGCAGTTCGTCGATGGCGCGGTCGCCGATGCCGTCGATTTCCTTGAGCCGCCCGTCCGGCGCGCTGACCACACCGGCGAACGAGCCAAATTCGGTGATGAGCCGCTTGGCCAGCGGCTTGGTGTCGCCGCGCGGAAAGACGCGGAACAAGACCATTTCGAGCAACTCGTAATCCGGCAGCGCGTCGGGCCCGCCGGTCGCGAACCGCTCCCGCAATCGCTGACGATGACCGCTGCGGTGATCTTCGGACGGTGGTTTGCCGGCTGATGTGCGTGGCGCGGCTGCCGGGGACTCAAACAGCGCACTCTGTCGAGGCAGCCCGCTGCCACTGTTCTGATTGCTATCGTCGGACCCGCCGTTTTCCGGCATCGCGCCCTCGAGACGGTGACGGTCAGGCCTGGGGTTTCGGAGCTTCGAGCCCGGCCGGGGAACGCGTGAAGATCTCGCAGCCGTCGGCTGTGACGCCGATCGTGTGCTCGTATTGCGCCGATAGCTCACGGTCGCGCGTGACCGCGGTCCAGCCGTCGGACAGGACCTTCACGGCGGCTTTCCCGAGATTGATCATCGGCTCGATCGTGAACAGCATGCCGGCTTCGAGCACCGAGCCCTCGCCCTTTTCGCCGTAGTGAAGGATGTTGGGCCGGTCGTGGAATACACGGCCGAGGCCGTGTCCGCAGAAATCGCGCACCACGCTGCAGCGCTCTGCCTCGGCATACGCCTGGATCGCCGCGCCGATGTCGCCGGTGGTGGCGCCGGGTTTCACGACGGCGATGCCGCGCAGCAGCGATTCGTAAGTGACTTCGATGAGCCGCTGGGCACGCCGCGAGATCTCGCCGACGCCGTACATGCGGCTCGTGTCGCCATGCCACCCGTCGACGATGAGGGTGACGTCGATATTGACGATATCGCCCTCGCGCAATGGCTTGGGGCCGGGAATGCCGTGACAGACGACGTGATTGACCGATGTGCAGATCGCCTTCGGGAAGCCGCGATAGTTGAGCGGCGCGGGGATCGCCTTGTGGTCGAGCGCGAACTCGAGCGCGCGGCGGTCGAGTTCTTCCGTGGTGACGCCTGGGACGACGTAGGGCGTGAGCATGTCGAGCGCCTCGGCGGCCAGCCGTCCGGCGACGCGCATGCCGGCAAAAGCGTCCGCGCCGTGCAGACGGATTCCGCCATCGCGGGCCATCGCTTTCTTCAATTCGACGTTCGACATGACGATCCGTGCAGTGGGCGCATTGGCCCGTGGTTGAGGTCCGCCGATTGAGCGTGGCGCTGACGACAATCTAGTGAATATGATTGACCGCGCAATAACTACGAAACGGCAGGTGTTTCCAGCATGAGGCGTGCGGGGAACCGCGACACGTAAATTGTGCACGATGATGAACGAACTGTCAGCCGCAAATCCGCCCAACGGCGCACGATGATGGGGGGTGAGGCGCACCCGGACTACGAGGGTTGCCGCCCACCGAAGCCAGCGAAAGACCCTTTCCGTGCTGAAGTCCATGTTCGACGCCGAGGCCCCGCCCCACCCCGGCGAGATTCTGAGGGAAGATATCCTGCCGCGGACCGGGCTCGCGGCGACCGATCTCGCCGCCCACCTCGATGTCGCCCCGAACGTGGTCGAGGAACTGCTCGGCGAAAAGCGTGCAGTGAGCCTCGATCTTGCGCTGAGGCTCGGCGCGGCGCTCGGCCAGGGCGCGCGCTATTGGCTAGGCGTCCAGGCGCTGTTCGACATCTGGCAGGCAGAGCAGCCGGCGCTGGTCCCGGCGCGGGTGAGGCCGGTCCAGTTCACACCGCGCGTGCGCCCATCCTCCACTTCCCGGCGGGCGGCGGTCCGTTGAAACCGATCGCCGAAGTCTAATCAAATCGCAGGCTGCGCATCGGATGCCGGCGCGTGCTAGGTGTTCCCGAGTTGGATCGGGAGGACGACGTGGAGCAGCCATCGGCATCGATCTCGCGGATTGACTATGACGATGCGCGGCTGCGGCTGACGGTGGTGTTCACCGGCGGTCAGTCGGTCGTCCATATCGGCGTGCCGAGCGGCATCCATGCGGCGTTTCTGCAAGCTGGGCATCGCGGCGCGTTCTACGTGGAGCGAATCCGCGACCAATACCGGCTGGCATGAGAGACCCGCAAATGCCGTCATGGACCACGCGTCTTGTCGATCGCTGGTTGTCGCGGGCGGTCCGTCCCGATCCTACGGCGCTGGCGGCAGTGGCGGCGTTGGCGCCAGCCACCGTGGTGACCGGCGCATCGCGCGGAATTGGATATGCGATAGCGGCCCGGTTTGCCGAAATCGGACATACGGTCGTTCTCGTCGCGCGATCGCAAGCCGACCTCGATGATGCGGCGTCCCGCATGCGCGCGCGGCTGACCGGGGCGAAGGTGTCGGCTCTGGTGCTGGATGTCACTGCGACCGATGCGGGGGAAGTCATCGACCGGTTTCTGGCGGAGCACGGACTTTATCTCGATGTGCTCGTCAACAACGCCGCGATCGGGCTCGGTGGACCGTTCGAGGATTCGCCGGCGGATCGGATCGATGCACTCGTCGCGCTCAATGTCGGCGCGGTGACACGGCTGACGCGGCATGTTTTGCCGGTGATGAAAGCGCGAGGCCGTGGCGGGATCCTGAATATTTCGTCGCTCGGCGGGGCGGTTCCGGGCCCGTATCAGGCGGCATACTACGCGAGCAAGGCGTATGTGATGTCGCTCACAGAAGCCGTCGCAGCGGAGTGCGCGGGACGCGGCGTTCGCATCGCGGTGGTGGCGCCCGGACCGGTCGAGACGGGCTTTCATGCCTCAATGGGCGCGGACGAGGCGCGGTATCGGCGATTGATGCCGGCGCTGAGCACGCGACAGGTGGCGCATGCGGCGGTGCGCGGGTTTCTGCTCGGGCGCCGGGTGATTTATCCTGGCTTGATCGCGCCGGTCGCGGCCGTGGCGGTTCGCCTCCTGCCGCACGCGATCACCGTGCCGCTGGTCGCGTGGCTGCTCGACAATCGGCGGTCGTAGCGGTCGGCCAGACGCCAAATCAGCGAGACGAATCCGGCGCGTGCAAAAAAATGATGCGGGCGTTTGCATTCTCGCAACACTTCTGCGTGTAGATTACCCCTCGCGCCTCGATCTCAGGTTTTTGCGTCTCCTGGCGCTCCGACGCGGTGGCATGCAGCTCGATGTATAGCGTCAAGAGCTTGCGAGCCACCGCGTCCGCTTTTGCGGCTACCCCTAACGGGCTTCCGGTGATCGCGGCGCTCGCCGCACCGCGTGCTCGCGGTGGACGAGATAGATGCCCGACGCCGTCACCACCGCCGAACCGATCATGGTCCAGCCGTCTGGTACGTCACCGAACACGAGCCAACCCAGGCCGACCATGCTGAGAAGCTGGAGGTAGAGGAACGGCGCAATCGTCGACGCCGGAGCGAGACGGTAGGCGAGAATGAACAGATAGTGGCCGGTACCGCCGAAGATGCCGAGCGACAGCAGCAAAAGCCAAGTCAGCGCGTCCGTCGGCCAGACCCACGACGACAGGGCGATCGGGCCACCAACGAGCGTTCCCACGAACATCGAATAGAACAACGTGACCAGCGGCGGATCGAACCCCGCGATGCGCCGCGTCAGGATCATGAACAGGGCATAGGCCAACATCGAACCGAGCGAGTAGAGCACGGCCGGATGCACGTCCGTCACGCCTGGGCGGACGGCGATGAGAATGCCGGCGAAGCCGATGAGAATGGCCACCATCCGCCGCCAGCCGACCCATTCACCGAGCAGCGGCCCCGCCAGGAGCGCGACGACGAGCGGCGCCAGGAAGACGATGGTGATGGTCTGATCGAGACGGAGATACTGCAAGGCGAGGAAGTTGAGGACCGTCGTCGAGGCCATCAGGACCGACCGCACCATCTGCCAACCGAAACGCTTGGTGGTGAACAGCTGACGCACGGTCAACAGACCAAACGCCGGCACCAGCACCAACAGGAGTACGAATTGGCCTAGGAAACGCAACCAGGCGATCTCGGCGACGGGAATAGCGGCACGCGTCGCGAGGTGCTTTGCGGTGGTGTCGAGCGCGGAGAACAACATGAGCGCGAGAAACATGAGGCCGATGGCCTTGATCCGGGCCGCGCGATCGGTCGCCGCGAGCGCACGCTTGGCCGCATCGCCGGTGGCCAGGGACGGATCGGGGGGCTCGGTCATGGCTGCGGCTTTCTGATGCGGGTGTCGGACCGGCAGGCGTGGGCCCGGAAGCAAGGGGAGCGGCGTCTATAACCCATAACCGCAGGCAGGCGCTCCTTGAACATCAGCCGCGACCCGTGGGGCTCCTCCGCGCGTACCGCATGGCAAGCTCCGTCAGGGGTTGCCTTGCACGCGCGGCCAAACCCCTGTAAGCACCGCCGCTCAGGGCCGGTAGCTCAGCGGTAGAGCACGTGACTTTTAATCATGTGGTCGAGGGTTCGATCCCCTCCCGGCTCACCAAATCATTCAGCATGGAAGTTAACCGACTTTGCTGTGCGGGCGGGGCGGACGGCTGGTCTTGTTCAGCGGCAGCGGAGGATCGGGCTTGACGCCCACGGCAACCGACTGCAAGCACGTTTTTCATGAGCAACACGCCTCCCCCCCTCAATGCCCCGTCCGAGGACGTTCTGCGCCGGCTCGCCGAGGTCGTGGGTGCTGCGCACGCGCTCACCGATCCGGCGATGCAGCGGCCTTATCTCGTCGAATGGCGGGACAAGTACGTGGGCAAGACTCCGGTCGTGCTGCGCCCTGGATCGACGGATGAGGTTTCGCGCATCCTGGGCATCGCCAACGAGGCGCGTGTCGGCGTCGTGCCGCAGTCCGGCAACACGGGCCTCGTCGGCGGCCAGATCCCACACGAGACGGGGACGGAGATCGTGGTCTCGCTCAGCCGGTTGAAAGCGGTGCGTGCGGTCGATGGCGCGGGACAGAGCATGACGGTCGAAGCGGGCGTCACGCTGGCCGAGGTGCGCGACAGGGCGGCCAGGGCGGGGCGGATTTTCCCGTTGAGCCTGGCCTCGGAAGGGAGCTGTCAAATCGGCGGCAATCTCGCGACCAATGCGGGCGGAGTTGGCGTGCTGGCGTTCGGCACGGCGCGCGATCTCGTGCTCGGGCTCGAAGTGGTGCTCGCCGACGGCCGGGTGTGGGATGGTCTGCGAACATTGAAGAAAGACAATACCGGCTACGACCTCCGGCATCTCTTCATCGGCTCGGAAGGCACGCTCGGAATCATCACGGCGGCGGTGCTGAAACTCTATCCGCGTCCGGCCGACGTGGTGACGGCGATGCTGGCGGTGACATCGCTCGATCAGGCCCGCGAGGTGTTCCGCAGCTTACAGGCGCGATTCGGCCCATCGCTGACGGCGTTCGAGTTCATCCCGGCGATCGCAATGGAGTTCGTCACACGCCATGTCGCGGGCACCAGGCAGCCGTTTGCCGCTACACATTCTTGGTACGTGCTGATCGACGTATCGTACCCACTGGCGGACGCGGGCACCGTTACCGCTGTCGAGGACGCACTGACGCAGTCGATGGCGGAAGGCTTCGTCATCGACGCGACCGTCGCGCGGTCGGGTGAACAGGCGCGGGCCTTGTGGCGGTTGCGCGAAGAAATCTCGGACGCCCAAAAGTTCGAGGGCGGCTCCATCAAGCATGATGTGTCGGTGCCGGTGCCGCTGATCGCGGAATTCGTGGCGCGGGCCGACGCGATCGTCGAGCGCCTGATCCCGGGCGCGAGGCCGGTGCCGTTCGGTCATTTCGGCGATGGCAATATTCACTACAATGTCTCGCAGCCTAAGGGCTCGGACAAGTCCGCGTTCCTTGCGCGGTGGGAGGAGTTGTCACATGCCGTGCACGGCCTTGTCGGCGCCCTCGGCGGTTCGATCTCGGCGGAGCACGGCATCGGACGGATGAAACGAGACGAGCTTCTGCGCTTCAAGGGCGCGGTCGAACTCGACATGATGCGCGCGATCAAGCGCACGCTCGATCCGCGCGGGATCCTCAATCCGGGAAAGTTACTCTAGGGTATCTCGAGGTTCTTAATTCCGGTGACGAACAGCCGGCTGATGAGGGTCCGGCGTGCGCATAGATCGAGCGTGGAATGACCATTTGAAAAATTGAGCCGTTGCAATTCGCAGAACTCGTTTGATCGGACGTATGCCCTCTGCGAGGGTAATTCGAACAAGTCATGACGACATGCGACAAGCGCGCAGGGCGATCGGGACGAATATAAGCGTGGCCGAGCGCGCAGACGCGATTTGCGGACAGCCAAGCGGGGAGGCGATATGACCACAGTTTTCGCGGGCGTCGTCCGCGCGATCGAGCGGGTGAACGAAGCGGTCGGCCGAACGGTATCGTGGCTGGCCATCACACTCGTCTTTACGACAGCCATCGTCGCCATCTTCCGCTACGCCTTCAACATGGGCTGGGTGTGGATGCAGGAGCTCTACGTCTGGATGCATGCGATCATCTTTCTCGTCGCGTCCGGATACACGCTGCTGCACGAAGGTCATGTGCGGATCGACGTTTTTTACGGTCCGGCGAGCTTGCGCGCAAAAGCCTGGGTCAACATCCTGGGTACGATCTTCTTCCTGTTCCCCATGGTCGGACTGATCGGCTACATGGCTGTCGGATACGTCACGCTGTCGTGGAGCCGGCTCGAAGCCTCGCAGGAGGCAGGCGGACTGCCCGGACTGTTCCTGCTCAAATCCTGCATGTTGCTGTTCGTGATCCTGCTCGCGCTGCAAGGTGTCGCGCTGCTGCTTCGAAGCGTGATGGTGCTCCGTGGTCACGCGGAATGGGATCCTTCGACGCGCGCTAGCAAGCTGGGACATTGACCATGGCACTTTCCGATGTCCTGAGCGTTAGCCTCCTGATCACGGTCTGTGCAGCGATGATGCTCGGGTTTCCGGTCGCATTTACTTTGGCGGGCGTATCGGTGCTGTTCGCGCTATTCGGCGCCGCACTCGGCGTTTTCGACCTGATTTTCTTCAACGCCATTCCCGGACGCATCTTCGGCGTCATGAACAACGAGAATCTCGTCGCCGTGCCGCTGTTCGTATTCATGGGCGTGATGCTCGAACGCTCGCGCATCGCGGAAGAACTGCTGACGACGATGGCGCAATGTTTCGGCTCGCTGCGCGGCGGTCTCGCCATCTCGGTCACGCTCGTTGGCACGTTGCTCGCGGCATCGACCGGCATCGTCGGCGCGACGGTCGTGACGATGGGGCTGCTCAGCCTCCCGACGATGTTGCGCGCGGGATACGATCCGAAACTCGCCTGTGGCACTATTTGTGCGTCCGGCACGCTCGGGCAGATCATTCCGCCATCGATCGCACTCGTCATTCTCGGCGACTCTCTGTCGGGCATCTACGCGGAATCGCAGCTCGCCAAGGGCAAGTTCATCGTCGAGCCGTTCAGCGTCATCGATTTGTTCGCGGGCGCGATCATCCCCGGTTTGATCCTCAGCGGCAGCTATATTCTCTACCTGATCTACAAGGCCATCACCGACCCGGCATCGAGCCCCGCCTACTACGACGCGACGATGACCGGGCGGCAACTCGCCGTGAATGTCGTCAAAGCGTTGTTTCCACCGATCCTGCTTGTCATCGCCGTGCTCGGTTCGATCCTCGGCGGCTTGGCGACACCGACCGAATCCGCGTCCTTCGGCGGCGTCGGCGCGACACTGCTGGCCCTCGTGCGCGGACAGTTGTCGCTGAAGGTGATCGGCGACGTGGTCCGCGCGACGACGCGCATCAGCGCGATGGTGTTCACCATTCTGATCGGCGCATCGATCTTTTCGCTGACGTTCCGTGGTCTCGGCGGCGATCATCTCGTGCAGGGCTTCTTGACCAATCTGCCGGGCGGCTTCTTCACCGCGATGCTCGTGGTCATGGCGGTCATGTTCTTTCTGGGCTTCGTTCTCGATTTCATCGAGATCGTGTTCATCGTCGTCCCAATCGTGGCGCCCGCACTGTTCTTGGCAGGCGACATCAGTCCGATCTGGCTCGGCGTGATGATGGCGATGAATTTGCAGACGAGCTTCCTCACGCCGCCATTCGGGTGGGCGCTGTTCTATATTCGCGGCGTTGCGCCGAGCGAGATCGCGACAACCGACATCTATCGCGGCGTCGTGCCGTTCATCGCAATACAGCTCATGGTTTTGGCGCTGATCTGGGCGTTCCCCGAAATCGTCACATGGCTGCCCAACGTGGTTTTGCGCTGATCGCTGCGGCATCAAGTTTTATGAATGCGAGCGATCCGAAAATATCGATTGTTGTGGTGAGGTAATGCCAGGATAGTGATCGAGCTGAAAGCGACCAGAAGATTGCGATGACGCCAACAAGCAGCGTGCACGACTAAGGGCGGGACGGCGCACCCGCTCCAACGAGAAAACTGGAAACGCAGACCAAGCCGGAGCACGGGACCGCGGGCACCGCGTCGGCGCAGGGGCGGCATCCCAATCGGAGATTCCCATGAAACGAAGGACGTTCCTGAAGTCCGCCGCAATGACGACCGCGGGAGCGGCTGGCGGCGCGGTGGCACTCTCGAGTCCCGCCATCTCGCAGAACAAGCGGCAGTGGCGCATGGTCACGACGTGGCCGAAGAACCTGCCCGGCCTCGGCACCGGTGCGCAGTATTTCGCCGATCAGGTGACCAAGTGCTCCGGCGGACGTCTGACGGTGCAACTCGCCGCGGCCGGAGAAATCGTGCCGGCATTCGAATCGATCGACGCGGTGAAATCCGGAACCGTCGAGATGGGACACGGATGCCCCTATTACTGGAAGGGCAAGGCCGCCGCCGCGGAGTTCGTCAGCAACTTCCCGTTCGGCCTCACCGCTCAGGAATACAACGCGTGGTATCACTTCGGCGGCGGCGACAAGCTGTGCGACGAACTCTATAACGACGCGTTCGGCTGTAAATTTCTGCCGTGCGGCAACACCGGCGTGCAGCATCCCGGCTGGTCGCGCAAGGAAGTCAACACGCTCGCCGATTTCCAGGGTCTCAAGATCCGCATGCCCGGCCTCGGCGGCGAAGTCATGAAGCGGCTCGGCGCAACCGTCGTCAACCTGCCCGGCGGCGAAGTTCCGACCGCGCTCGCTGCTGGAACCATCGACTGGGCGGAGTGGAACAACCCTTACGGCGAAGCGTCCATGGGCTTCTGGCGTCACGCCAAGTACTATTACTCGACCGGCTGGCACGAGCCGGGCACTGTGCTCGAGCTGTTCGTCAACAAGAAGCAGTGGGATGGTCTGGAGCCGGATCTGAAGGCGATCGTCGAGCAGTGCGCGTACGCGGCCAACGTCGTCATGTTGAGCGAGTTCCAGGCCCGGTCGGGTCCAGTGCTCGAGCAGTTCGTCAAGAGCCACGGCGTCATCATCAAGCGGCTCAGCGACGAGCAGCTGATCAAGATCGCCGAGACGTCGGCGACGGTGCTGTCGGAAATCACCGCGAAGGACCCGATGAGCAAGAAGGTCTTCGACAGCATGAACAAGTTCCGCAGCGAGCAGAAGGGCTACAGCGATGTCGCTGAAGCCGACTATTTGCGTGCGCGGTCGCTGAACTACAAATGGCCGTCCTGATCGCGGCCGATTGCACGTGAGCCAACTGCACGGCCGGAAGGCTTGAAGCTGAAAGCCGGCGGCCCGCTCTCCGGAGCGGGCCGCCCGTTCGCACGAGACCCGCTCGATGCGACCGGCGATGCGCCGAGACACCGGCGTTCTGCCGCGACCATGAACGCGCACCATCCGGCGTATTTTGCCCGCGCACCCTGGCGGAGCCAAAGGAGGACACGATGACAGGTCAATTCTTCGTCCGCGACTGCTGGTACGTGGCTGGCATGTCGAGCGACTTCCCGGCCGAGACGCTGACCGGCCACG
>JALHOF010000025.1 GCA_022843145.1 Hyphomicrobium sp. | reverse complement strand
TCGATCCTCAGGACACCGACCCCGTTCTGTTATCATCGTCCGATCAAATGGTTACTGGGCCCTCACCAAAACCCCTCCGAACCCTCGATGGATGGACTCCCGCGGTAGCGGGTTCGTTCGGTGACCCTCAGCGGACTTAGTGCAGCCGTTCAACACAGAGTTGCAGCAGTGCCCGATATTATGGCGTTCAGCCTGTATGCAGCAACAAGGCTATGCTCAGAAGTCGAGGTCGTTGCGGATGGCGTCAATACCGGCGCGCGCGCAGCGATCGTCGGCTTCGCCACCAGGTGCGCCTGAGACGCCGATCGCGCCGAGAATATTCCCAGCGGCTTCGATCGGAACACCGCCGCCGACCGCGACGACGCGTGCGAAGTTGCGGGGGCCGGAATGCGCCGGGTCACTCGTCGCCTTGGCAAAGCTCAGTGTGTCCTGACGGAACGATACGGCCGTCCAGGCTTTGTCGACAGCAACGTTGACGGTGTGCGGGCCAGCGAAGCGGTCGCGCAGCAGAACCTGGGCGACACCCGAACGGTCAGTCACCGCGACAGCCACTTGGAAGCCTTCCTTGCGGCAGGCATCGAGCGCGGCACGTGCCAGCTTGAGGGCTGCCTCTGGCGTAAGCTGCTTTATGGCGTACGTCGCATCCTGAGCGATCGCCGAATTGATTGGAACGAATGCGGTGACCGCGACGGCAAATGCCATTCGTCGCAACGATCTCGAAACAGCTCTCGGCATGATCCAACCTCCCGACTTTTGAATTGATCTCGTTTCTGCTTCATACGCCGATCTGCCGGAGCAGAAGTGCCAAGGCCGATGCGACGGTTAGCACGGCAGGAATGCCCCAATGCTGGCGAAGCAACAGAACACCACTGATTGCGGCCAGGACGAGCACGCGCCAGTCGAGGGTCGCGAGTTCCGGCGTCCAGAGCTTCAAAGGCCCCATCTCGACCAGTGAGACTTTGCCGAAGAAGACGTGGAAGCCAAACCACACGGCGAGGTTCAGGATGACGCCGACCACGGCGGCTGTGATGGCTGCTAGCGCCGACTTCAGGCGCGGCTGGCGCGTAATCCAGTCGATGTACGGCGCGCCCGCAAAGATCCACAGGAAGCAGGGTACGAAGGTCGCCCACAGCGCCACGAACGCGCCGAGCACGCCCATCGCGACCGGGGATCCGCCGCCGTGCCGATAGGCGGCGAGATAGCCGACAAACTCGGTGACCAGGATGAGCGGTCCCGGCGTCGTCTCGGCCAATCCCAAGCCATCCATCATCTGACCGGCGTCGAGCCAGCCATAGTGTGAGACGACATCCTGCCCCATGTAGGCGAGGACGGCGTAAGCGCCGCCGAAAGTCACGACAGCCAGCTTCGAGAAGAAAAGGCTCAACTGCGTCAGCACGTGGTCACGCCCGAAAATGCCGGCGAGTGCGAACAACGGCACCGCCCAGATCGCGAGCCAAACTGCGACGGTTCGGAGCGTCGCCACGTTCGTGATCAGCGGCGGGCCGCTCGCGGTGCTCTTGGCGGCGTCAGCGGCGGAAATGCGGAAGTAGCCGAAAATAGCCGCAGCGAGCACGATTAGCGGAAACGACGCGCCGAGGAAGAAGATCGCCACGAACGATATCGCAGCGATGATCCAGTGCTCCTTGAGCTTCAATGCCCGCTTCGAGATCCTGAGCAGGGCTTCGACGACGATGACCAGCACGGCCGCCCTGATGCCGAAGAAGATGGCCTCTATGACGGGCACGTTTCCGAACGCGGCGTAGATCATCGAAAGGGCGAGCACCACGAGCGCGCCCGGCAACACGAACAGGAGACCTGCTGCGAGACCCCCCCTTGAGGCCGTGCAGCCGCCAACCCGCATACGTCGCGAGCTGCATGGCTTCGGGCCCCGGCAAAAGCATGCAGAAGCTCAAGGCGTTCAGGTACTGCTGCTCGCCGAGCCACTTTTTCTCGTCGACGATGATCCGGTGCATCAGTGCGATCTGCGCCGTGGGCCCACCGAATGACAGAAGGCCGATCCGAGCCCATGTGGCGAGCGCCTCGGAGAACGACGGAGCGGAGCTGCCATCGGTGTGCGCGGTGACGGGAGCCCGGGTGCCAGCTTTGCTCATTGTCTCGCTCTCAATTTCCAGGCTTTGCAGTTGGCCAGTTGTGGGTCTCGTCGCTTGCATCCCGGGCCCATCGGTATAGGCCGTCGTAGATCGGCATGGCGGCCGCAAGCTGCTCGAGGTCGTCGCGGTACATGCGGGAGAATCCGAGCGATATGCCCAGCAGACCGGCGGCCTCGGGTGCGAGATCGAGGCGGGCGGTATCGGCGCCGCGAACGATGGTCGCGACTTTCCGCAGCGCCGGAATGTCGAGCCCGAACTCGTCGAGCAACGTGTCGAACGTGCACGTCTCGCCGCGATGGCTCCAGAACACGCCCTCGATGTCGAAAGGCGTCGCCGAAAAGCGATCTGCGACCGACAGCACCTCTGATGCACCGACGAACAGGATGACGGCATTCGGGTCGACAAAGCGGCGAATGAGCCACGGACAGGCGATGCGATCGATCTTCGGGCGCGCCCGCGTCACCCAGACGGTGCGGCCTTGCGCGTCACGCGGCGGCAGCTTGCCCGTGGCCAAAAGGGGATGACCGGCGCTGCGCCAAGCCTCGAAGCCGCCTTCGAGCGTTTCGGCGGCACGCCCTTCGTGGCGCATCAAGGCAGCGAAACCCTGGCTGAGTTTGCCGCCCCGCTGGCAGATGACGGCCGCTGGTTTACCGGCGAGCGCTGCCGCAACCGCTGGCGGAGTGGAGGACGATGGACGCACGGAGCCGGGGATCAGACGCGGATCGTCGGCGAAGTCGTCCTCCGTGCGCACGTCGATGATGACGGGAGCCTGGGGCAGCCCGATCAGACGGGACAGTTGTGGAACGCTGATTTCCGTTGGAGACGGCATGCGCGTCCTCCCTTCGCACTTGAAGGTTGATGGACGCGAACTTTGGGCTGGCGCCTCACGGGGACGTCGCGGGACCCCATGGCGTCGTCAGGTGCCAGATCGTGGTGTGTGTGTCAACTCGCTCGGGATCGTAGTGCAGCGCGCGACCTAATGCCGGTGCGTATGGTGCATGTCGGGTACGTGTGGGTGCGTGTGCCGCATCCGCTCATGCCGGTGCCGATGCGTATGGGGCTCGCCGGGGGGATCGTCGGGGCCATGCTCATGCTGGTGGTGCGCATCGTGAGCATGCGCGTGGGTGTGCTCTATCGGTTCGTGCTCATGCTCGTGCCCGTGGGTCTCGGTCAGGTGCAGCCAGACGCCGATCGCCATCAGGGCGCCGGCCATGGCGAGCTGCAAGGTCAACGGCTCGCCCAAGAATAACAAGGCGGCGATGGCCCCGAGGAACGGCGCGGTCGAGAAGTAGGCGCCGGTCCGGGCCGTGCCGAGATGGCGTAGCGCGAGCACGAACAGCGCGAGACTGACGCCGTAACCGAGGAAGCCGACGACGCCCGCGATGAGCAGCGGACTCAGGGCGGGAAACTCAGCCCCGGCCCACAGGGCGATGGCGATGTTGATCGGGCCAGCGACGAGGCCCTTCAACTCGACGATCTGCAACGGGTCTGCCAAAGAGACCTTGCGCGTCAGATTGTTATCGAGCCCCCAGGCTAGGCAGGCCCCTGCAATCGCCGCAGGGCCGATCACGCTGTCGAGCGTCGGCGAGCCAGACCATGACAAGATCGCTGCTCCGGCGACGAGAAAGACCATGCCGAGCGCAATTCGCCTATCGAAGTTCTCGTGGAAGACGAACCATGCGAGAAAGGCCGTGGCGACCCCCTCCAGCGTCAGAAGCAGCGACGCGGCAGCGGCGTCGGTCGTCTGAAGGCCGACCATCAGCAACAGCGGTCCAATGATGCCGCCTGCCACAATGGCACCTGCGAGCCACGGCATATCGTGCGACGCCAATGGAGCTTCCGATGTGGCACCCGTTAGGGGACGGGCGAAGCGTCGAAGTATGGCAATTCCGATGCCGGCGCCGCAGTAGAGCAGACCCGCCAGCATAGCTGGATGGATCGAGCCCAGAAGTCCCTTGGCGGCCGGAGTAGAGATGCCGAACAGGGCGGCAGAGATGAGAGCCAGAATGACGGCATGGTGGTTCATATGATCAGAATAGGCGCGACGGGGCGTTTCGCCAACGAGCATCGGTTCAGGAGCAGGTAACACATGCCGGATTGGCTGATGGCCTGGCTGGGGCAATTCCAAGGCGGTGTCGTGCGCTCCCTTGCCGCCGAGCTGCGGACAGGCGGCGTTGCCGCTGCCGGGCTCGCGTTCGCGCTCGGCGCCTTGCACGCACTCACGCCTGGACACGGCAAGGCCGCGCTTGCCGCCTATTTTCTCGGGCGCGAGGCCAATGCCGGAAAGGGGCTGCGAATCGCGCTTTCGGCAGCGCTGCTGCATGTCCTGTCCGGACTGGCACTATTCCTCATTCTGCGGTTCGTCGTCGGTCTGGTGCCGTCGATGAACGGCCGCAGCTCGCCGGCATTCACGCTCGTCGGTTACGGCCTCATCATACTTTCCGGCGCAATCATGATCGCGCAGAGCCTGCGCACGGATCATGGAACAGCAGACGGCGCCCATGCCCTGACCGCCGGGATCGGCCTCTTGCCCTGCCCGCTCACGATCTCGGTGCTCGGGTTTGCGTGGACACAGAGTAGCGCGCAGATGGTCGGCCTCACGCTCGTCTCGCTCGCCCTCGGCATATCGCTGACGATCGGCATCGTCGCGTTGCTGGCCATACTTGCCCGGCGTGGGCTTGGCGCTGCGGTCGGCAGCTACCTCCCAGGTCTCGAACGGTGGTCGCGCGGGCTGCAGGGCGTAGCGGGGGCGGCGATTGTCGCCATAGGCCTGCTGACGATCGCAGCTGCGAGCATGTGAGCTCGCAGCCGCCAGACTGCCGCACACTTGTTACACAGTGAAACAATTGCGAAATCGTGTGGATACCGAAGCCTGTTAGGCAATGGTGCCGACGATTGCCCGCGGGACGCTTGCGACGGCAGGCGGCCGGGCCGTCTCGGTCCGGGATGCACAACCGAGGTATGTCGACAGAAATGCTGAAATTTTCCCTTCGAGCCGCGACACAACGATTTTGGTTCGCCGTCGCTCTGCTCGGTCTCGTGCTGGCCGGAGCCACAGCGCCGGCACAGGCTGGGCCCGGACATTCCGGTGACGACGGCCATGCGCACGATGCGCCTGCCGCCGCGTCGTCTCAGAGCCCCCGCGTCATCGCAACTTCGGAGAACTTCCAACTCGTCGGCATCCTCAAGGGCGGCCGGATCACGCTCTACCTCGACCGTGAGGCCGACAATTCTCCGGTGGTCAACGCGACGATCACCGTCACCGGCGGCGACAAAACGGTCGTCGCCGAGAAGCAAGCAGACGGCTCATATGCCGTCGCTGCCGATGCCTTGGCGAAGCCCGGCGAGAACGATCTGCAATTCGAGATCAAGGCCGGCGCGCAGTTCGATCTCCTGGGCGGCGTCCTCGCGGTGCCCGCGACGGCACATGGCGCCCCCGTGGTCAGCGCCGGCTACTTCGCGCTGCTGCGCGGCGGATCGTCGACGGCTGTACTCGGCGCCGCTGCGCTGGTTGCTGCGCTCTTGATTGGCGCGCTCGTTGGCGGCCTGTTTGCAAAGCGGCTTCCTGCTATCGTGTTCGCAGTCGCGGCGACGCTGCCGTTTATGCTTGTGGGAACCGAGGTCCGCGCCGGTCCCGGGCATTCGGGTGACGAGGGTCATGCGCATGGTCCGGACGTTCAGGCCGGTGCAAGCGATCTGCCGCGCCGGCTGGCGGATGGCTCGGTGTTCCTGCCCAAGCCGACGCAACGGCTACTCGAGGTCAGGACTCGTTCCGTCCAGCCCGAGACGGCTCGTCGGACGCTGCGTCTCGCAGGGCGCGTTGTCGCCAACCCGAACGGCTCGGCCATCGTGCAGAGCACGGTCGATGGACGCATTGCACCCGTGAACGGCAAGTTCCCGCAGGTCGGTCAGGCGGTTAAAGCGGGGGAAGTGCTGGCGCACGTACAGCCGGTGCTGGCGGCGATCGACCGCTCCGACGTCGAGCAGGCGGCGGGTAATCTCGACCAGCAGATTGCCTTGGCGCAGAACAAGCTCGACCAGTTCCGCAAGTTCGCGGCGACTTTCCCGGCGGAGCGGATCAAGACCGCCGAGATCGAGCTCGAAAACCTCAAACAGCGGCGAGCGGCGCTCAACAAGCGCCAGTTGGGCCGCGAGGATCTCCTCGCGCCCATCGATGGCGTCATCATGTCGTCGCAGGCGCAGATCGGCCAAGTCGTGTCGTCGAAGGACGTCCTGTTCAATATCGTGCAGCCGAAGGCGCTGTGGGTCGAGGCGTTGGCCTACGACACCGTGGACATTGCTGGCCTCGGCGCTGCGGAGGCCAAGGCGCACGATCATGCCAGCGCCAGCCTCAAACTGATCGGCGCGAACCCGGCGCTGGCGCAACACGCGACAGTACTCAGGTTCGACGTTGCGGGTGAGGCGCCCCATTTCAGGCTCGGCCGCAACGTCTCCGTCCTGGTCGAGATGGGCGAGCCGATGACGGGCATCATCTTGCCGCGTTCGGCCGTGATCCAGGCACCCAACGGTCAATATGTGGTGTTTAGGCACGCCGAGCCGGAGCGGTTCGAGCCGAAGGCTGTCAAGTTCGTCGAGATCGACGCGACGCGCGCGATGCTGACGGCCGGCGTGGAGCCTGGCGAAAAGATCGCGGTCGAAGCCGCGACGCTGATCAACCAGATCCGCTGAGGCAAGGCCACAATGTTCAACTTCCTCGTCACCAACAGCCTCAGGCACCGGCAGATCGTGCTGTTTCTTGCCGCACTCGTGGTCGGCTACGGTCTCTTCACGCTGCCGCGCGTACCGGTCGATGTCTTTCCCGACCTCACCAAGCCGATCGTGACGGTGCAGACCGAAGCCGACGGCATGGCGCCGCAAGAGGTCGAGCTTCTCGTGACGCGGCACATCGAGGCCGCCATGAACGGCCTGCCGGGTGTCGGCCGCGTGCGCTCGGTTTCGGGCATCGGCTTGTCGATCGTCTATGTCGAGTTCGACTGGGGCACCGAGATCTACCGCAACAGGCAGCTGGTGACGGAGAAGCTCGCGGGCATTCGAGACCGGCTGCCGCGGAACGCCGTCGCATCGCTCGGCGGCATCAACTCGATCATGGGCGAGATTCTTCTGGTCGCTGTAACAGGCCCCAGTCTCAGTCCGATGGAGCTGCGTGAGGTCGCAGATTTCACGATCAGGCCGCAGCTCCTCGCCATTCCTGGCGTCGCGCAGGTCATCCCGATCGGCGGCGAGGTTCGGCAATTCCAGGTGTCTCCGAACACCGTCGCCATGAAGGTCCTGGAAGTCACGCCGGAGCAACTCGAGGCGGCGATCCGCAGTTTCGGCACCAATTCCGGCGGCGGCTTCGTAGATCAGCATGGCAGTGAGTATCTCATTCGCAATGTAGGCGAGACACTCGAACTCGACCAGCTGAAGAATATCGCCGTGGCCACGCATCGCGGCCGTGCAATCCTCCTGCACGAGCTTGCTGATGTTTCGTTTGCACCGAGGACCAAGCGCGGCGAGGCCGGCTTCAACGGCGCTCCGGCGATCATCATGAGCGTGCAGAAGATGCCGACTGCCGACACGCTGCCGTTGACGCGCACGATCGAAGCGGAACTCGCCGCACTTCAGAAAACGCTGCCTCAGGGCGTCAATGCGACCCACATCCAGTTCCGGCAGGCGACGTTCATCGAGACATCGATTGCCAACGTGAAGTCGGTGCTGATCGAGGCGGCCATCGTCGTCGCGGTCGTGCTGATCCTGTTCCTGATGAACTGGCGCGCTACAGTGATCTCGCTGACCGCAATCCCGATCTCGATCCTGGTCACGATCCTGATCTTCAGCGCGTTCGGCCTGACGATCAATACGATGACGCTCGGCGGGCTCGCCATCGCCATCGGCGAACTCGTCGACGACGCCGTGGTCGACGTCGAGAACATCCTGCGCCGTTTGAAGAACAACGCCGAACGGGCCATTCCTTTGCCCGCGCTCGACGTTATCGCGGCAGCGAGCCGCGAGGTGCGCTCTGGGATCGTTTACGCCACGTTCATCATCATCCTGGTGTTCGTGCCGCTGTTCGCACTCACCGGCGTCGAGGGTCGCCTCTTCACGCCGCTCGGGATCGCCTACATCGTGTCGATCCTGGCTTCCCTCGTGACCGCGATCACGGTCACGCCCGTCCTCTCGTACTATCTCTTGCGCAAGACAAGCTCCGGCGCGCACAAGGACAGCGCGCTTGTCCGCATCTTGAAATCGGGAAACACGCGGCTGCTCGATTGGGCCTTCGACCATCCGCGCGTCGTGGTCCTGCCCATCGTTGCCGCCGTATCGCTGGCGGCGGCCGGCGCGACCATGCTGCCGCGCGCGTTCCTGCCGCCTTTCAACGAGGGCACGCTGCTCGTCGGCATGCAATACAACCCCGGCATCAGTCTCGCCGAGTCCCACCGGCTCGGATTCGTCGCCGAGCGGCTGGTCATGACCGTTCCCGAGGTTGCATCTGTGGGTCGCCGTACCGGCCGCGCCGAACTCGACAGCCATGCCGAGGGGGTCCAGGCTAGCGAGCTGGATATCGATCTCCATCGCTCGCACCGGCCGAAGGAGGCGGTGTTCGAGGATATCAGAGAGAAGCTTTCCGTGCTTCCGGTGTCGGTCGCGCTCGGCCAGCCCATATCTCACCGCATCGACCACATGCTCTCTGGCGTGCGCGCCGCGCTCGCCATCAAGATCTTCGGGCCCGACCTTGATGTCCTTCGCACGCTCGCCGACCAACTCGACAAGCGGTTGAGAGGCGTCAAGGGCCTCGTCGACCTCAACGTCGAGAAGCAGACGCTGATCCCGCAGATCCGCGTGCGCGTTGTCAACGAAAATGCCGCGCTTTACGGCCTATCCGCCGCCCAGGTCATGACGTCGGTCGAAGCGTTATCAAACGGGCGGGTCGTCTCGACCGTCAGCGATGGCGTGCGCCGCTTCGACGTGGTGGTGCGGTTGTCCGACAACGATCGCCAGACCCGCGCGCTCGGCGATCTCCTGATCCAGACGCCGACCGGCTTCGTGCCTCTGAGATACGTTGCCGATGTCGAGGAGACGGTCGGCCCCAACCAGGTGCTGCGCGAGAACGGCCAGCGGCGCATCCTCCTGTTCGGCAACAGCGACGGCATCCGCGACATGGCCGCGATCGTCGACGACGTCAATGGGGTCGTCGCTTCGATGCAGCTGCCGTCAGGATACGTCATCCGTCTCGACGGCACCTTCCGCGCCCAGGAGCAGGCGACGCGGACGATCGGCCTTCTGTCGCTCGTTTCGCTGGCGCTTATCTTCCTCGTGCTCTACTCGCGCTACAAGTCCGGCGTGCTTGCATCCATCATCCTGATGAATATCCCGCTGGCGCTGATCGGCAGCGTCGTCGCGCTGTGGATTTCCGGCCAGCCCTTGTCGGTCGCCAGCATGATCGGGTTCATCACGCTCGCCGGCATCACCGCGCGCAACGGCATCCTGAAGATCAGCCACTACATCAACCTCGCTCTCAATGAGGGTGAGACGTTCGGGCGCGCGCTCGTGATCCGGGGCAGTCTGGAGCGGTTGACGCCCGTGCTGATGACGGCGCTCGCCGCCGGACTGGCACTCGTCCCCCTGCTGATCGGCGCGGATCAGCCCGGACGCGAGATCCTGCATCCGGTCGCGGTCACGATCTTCGGTGGCCTCATCAGCGCCACCATTATCGACACGGTGCTGACGCCGCTGTTGTTCCTGAGGTTCGGCGGCAAGCCGCTCGCGGCGCTCATCGCCGAGAGGGCTGCCGCCAACACCAAGGTCGAGGCTGGATTGGCTGGGGCCGCCGAAGCCTACTGACTTGGTCTTTCAAATCGAAACGGAGAACTCGAATGAAGCGCAGTATCCTCGTCGCCGGTGCCCTTGGTCTCGCTCTCGCGCTCGCGGGGCCGGCTCTGGCGCAGAAGACCGGCAAGCACGGTGGCCAGACAGCCGTCGTCGCCGGGCATCACGATGCCGAGCTGGTGATCGAGCCGGCCAAGGTCGTGCTCTATCTGACCAATCACGGTAAGCCGCTATCGGCCAAGGACAACGCCATCAAGGTGACGATCCAGGACGGCGCCAAGAAGTCCGAGGTCAAGCTCAAGGTCGAGGCAGATCATCTGGTCGGGCCGCTCGACGCGCCGCTCAACAAAGGCGCGATCGTTCTGCTGTCCGGCAAGACCGAGGATGGGCACGGTGTTTCGGCCCGCTTCACCGTGAAGTAGGCTGACGCAGGTCCATCGGTGGCGGGCCTCGCGTCCGCCGCCGATGACCGACGTGCGAACCAGAAACTGCAGAGGCGAAGCGATGTCCCGGACGCCCCTTGATCCGAGCGAGCAGACGGCGAACGCGGCAGCGGCTCCGATGGCGCACGTCCTCATCTGTGACGACGACCCCGAGTTGCGCCAGTTGCTCGCAACCTTCCTCGGGGAACACGACCTCACTGTCACCCTCGCCGCCGACGGCCGCGAGCTACAGCGTCAGCTACGCGTCAATCCCACAGTCGATCTGGTCATCCTCGACGTCATGCTTCCCGGCACGAGCGGACTCGAGCTATGCCGCGAACTGCGCGCGGCCTCGACTGTACCCATTATGATGCTGACGGCGCGTGGCGACGAAACCGATCGTATCGTCGGCCTCGAGATGGGCGCCGACGATTACATGTCGAAGCCGTTCGGCCCGAACGAACTCTTGGCCCGCATCAAAGCGCTTCTGCGGCGCGCGCGAATGTCGGGTAGTACGAACCAAGGCAACAGGACCCGCTCGTTCGCCTTCGACGGCTGGCGCCTCGACGCGGCACGGCGCGAGTTGCGCAACCCCGAGGGTGTGATCATCGATCTGTCGGTCGGCGAGTATGACCTCCTGCTCGCATTCCTGGAGGCGCCGCAGCGCGTGCTCTCGCGCGAGCATCTCCTGGAGACGGCGCGCAACCGTCAGGCGCAAGCGTTCGACAGGAGCATCGACATCCAGGTCAGCCGCCTCAGGCGCAAACTGGGCTCGTCGGACGACAGCGACGGTCTCATCAAGACCGTGCGCGGGGCCGGCTACATGTTCGTTCCGGCGGTGACGCTCCGATGAAATGGGCGACCGACACGATTGCCGGCCGGACGATCATCGTATTGCTGTTCGGCCTCGGGACGATCCTGGGGCTCGCGCACTATCTTTATCAGAAGGGGATCGAGCGCGAGGTCGCCATCGGCAACGTCGAGCGCCTCGTCGACCGGCTGATCTTTCTTTCGGATACGATCACGACGCTCGAACCATCGATGCGCGACGAGGCGGCACACAGGCTCTCCGGCGGACCGATCGAGTTGCATTGGGCGCGCGAACCGTTGGCAACAGCCGGCGGCTCGCTCGACAGCGAGACGGCCGCACTGCGAGACCGTTTGATCTTTCGGGTTCCAAAGCTCACCGGCGGTGGATTGATCATCGGGACGACCCGCACCGGCCCCGTCGAGCACGGCACCAACCGTGATGTCAGCGACCCGCACACCACCCTGTTGTCGTTGGCTCTGGCTGACGGCAGCTGGCTCAACGTCACTCTGGTGAAGGTCCTGGCTGCGCGCTCGGCATCACCCAGTATCTTGCTTTCGGCAGGGCTTGGGGCGCTCGGCATTATCGCGATCTCGATCCTCATGGGCCGCTGGCTGACGCGGCCATTGGATCGGCTCGCCGGCGGGGCGCGGCAACTCTTCCAGACTCCAATGAATGCTCCACTCCCGGAGACAGGCACCCGCGAGGTTCGCACGCTCGCCAGCGCGATCAACGAACTCCAGCATCGCATCAGTGGTCTGCTGACCGCTCGAACACAAATGCTCGCCGCCGTCAGCCACGACCTGCGCACGCCGTTGACCAGGCTCCGGCTGCGTTCTGCGCGCGTGCAGGACCTGGAGACCCGTCAGAGCATCGAGGCCGACCTCGACGAGATGGAAGCGATGATCGACGCTGCGCTCGAGTTTCTCAGAACCGACAAGGAAGCAGAGCCCGTCGAGCAAGTGGATCTCGTCGCCGTCCTCCAAACGATCGCCGACGATGCGGCGGACGCCGGGCAGAAGGTCGAGGTGCGAGCACCGCGCCACCTCGTGGTCCGGGGACGTCATCTGGCGCTGAAGCGCGCGATGACAAACCTGGTGCAGAACGCGGTGCGGTATGCGGGCTCGGCCATCGTTGAGGCGTCTTCCGACGATGGTGGCGTCCGCATCGTCATCAGGGACGAGGGTCCGGGCATCTGCGCCGACCAGCTCGAGACCGTGTTCGAGCCGTTCAATCGCGTCGAGGCGTCACGCGGACGTGCGACCGGTGGGCATGGCCTTGGTCTGACGGTCGCCCGTAGCATCGCGCGCGCGCATGGCGGAGACGTCGTCCTGGTCAATCGCGTCCCTCGCGGTCTCGATGCCGTCCTCACTCTGCCGGCGGCCTTGCATGCGGTCGAGGTGAGAACGGGCTAAAGTTGCCTTTGAAGCTTGCAGCGCAGAAATTTGCCCCCAGAGATGATGGGATCCGAACCCAAAAAGCACAGGCGCTCTGATGATCCGCTAGTCGGGACGACAGTTACTGGCCCGATGCAGAAAATCACCGGACGGCAGCTGTAGAAGGTGTCGCGTCGCCGTTCCCCATCCGTGCCAAGATTGGCGGCTTACGGATGGTCAGCAGGAGCGCGGTCGGTACGCGCCGAAGCCTGCACGTGACCCATTGCGGACTCAGTACCGCTGCTCAACACCCGTGTTGCAAATTTGCAGGGCACGGCGACAAGCAACTGCTGCACTAGCAGCCTCGCATTCGACGGATCTTGGCGGCGACGGCGGCTCGTCACCCAACACCGCTTACCCCGGCGTGCAACCGCTGGGCAAACTCGGCGCGGCAACGACCGAATTCGGCACCTCGACGCATGGTATCGTGACCACGTACAGGGCGGCCCCGGCTCGTTCGCGCTGCCGGCCGACGGCTACGCCCATTTCGGGCGCGCGATCCGCCGCAAATTCGTGATGGAAATCAGCGGCGATACCACCGCTGGTGACCGCACCCCGTTGATGCGCGCGGCGCGCAACAACTCCACCCGCACGGCACCGCTGCCGCGCTGAGCCGGCCCAAAGAAGGCGACCGGCCGGGAACGCGCTTGACGAGCCCTCTCGTTATGGTCAATTTCACATAGCGGTCGATCATCTCTTCGACCGCGTGCGTCGACGCCGGATCGAGATTGGCGCTCGTCACCCACGACGTCGGCCAGGCGCGGCGCGTCGCCGACGAGATCGTGTTCATGGCGTCCGGGCAGGTGACCGAGGTGACGCCCGCAAGCGAATTTTTCTTGTCGCCGCGATCGGACGCCGCACGCGCCTATCTCGAGGGGCGGCTTTGGTTCGACCCGCCGGCATAGATCAGCTCGACCAAGACAAGGCATAAGGGAAACCACATGAAACACTTGAGAACGACAATCGCCGCCGCAATCGTTGCGTTCGGCGCGCTGACGATGCCGGCCGCGGCCGAGGACAAGTTCATCGTCGTGCAATCGACGACGTCGACCGAGCAGTCGGGCCTGTTCAAGCACATCCTGCCGATGTTCAAGGCGAAGACCGGCATCGACGTGCGCGTCGTCGCCGTCGGCACCGGGCAGGCGCTGAAGAACGGCGAGCGCGGCGATGGTGACGTGGTGTTCGTCCACGCCAAGGCGGCTGAGGAGAAGTTCGTCGCCGACGGCTTCGGCGTGAAGCGCACCGAGGTCATGTACAACGACTTCGTGCTCGTCGGCCCCGACAGCGACCCGGCCAAGATCGCCGGGTCCAGGGACATCACCGCGGCGCTGAAAAAGATCGCCGAGGCCAAGGCGCCGTTCGCATCGCGCGGCGACGACAGCGGTACGCACAAGGCCGAGCTCGACCTGTGGAAACCGACCGGCATCGACCTCAAGTCATCGAGCGGCGCGTGGTATCGCTCGACCGGCTCGGGCATGGGCCCGACGCTCAACACCGCCGCCGGGATGAGCGCCTATGCCTTGACGGATCGCGCGACGTGGCTGGCGTTCAAGAACCGCGGCCCGCTCAAGATCGTGGTCGAGGGCGACAAGAAACTCTTCAACCAGTACGGCATCATGCTGGTGAACCCGGCCAAGCATCCGAGCGTGAATGCCAAGGAAGGCCAGGCGTTCATAGACTGGATCATCGGCGCGGACGGACAGAATGCGATCCGCTCGTACCAGATCGGCGGCGAGCAACTGTTCTTCCCCAACGCACCGACGGCCGAGTTGAAGAAGGCCGGCTGATGAGGCGCGATCCGATCCGGGGCGGCGGGCAGCTTCGGCTCCCGCCCCGTGATTGATCCGTGCCTCGGCTATGCCGCCGCCCGGGCGATCAACTCACGACGGCAAGCAGAAAACCTGCGGCCAGGCGATGACGGCACTGAGCAGCCCGAAGGCCGCGACCGCGAGGCCGGCCACGACCTCGGCCCCACACCGCTTGCCGGTTGAGAGGTGTGTACCAAAGCACACTACCCAACCGCCCCCTGGCGCAGCTTAGTGTGATGCGTTATGTGTTTTGCAGCATAACGCAGCAAAGCGCTCTAGGGAACGGTTCACAAGGAGTCTGCGCCATGATGCACGTGGCCATGGAAAAGCTCGCCGGCAAGTTGGCTATCCGCGCGAAGTACGACAATTTCATCGGCGGCAAGTGGGTCGCGCCCGTGCGTGGCCAGTACTTCACCAATCTCACGCCGATCACCGGCCAGCCGGTATGCGAAATTGCCCGATCGACCGCAGAGGACATCGAGGCAGCACTCGATGCCGCCCACGCCGCCCGCGACAAGTGGGGTCGCACGTCCCCCGCCGAGCGTGCGCGGATGCTGAACAAGATCGCCGACAAGATCGAGGCCAACCTCGATCTGCTGGCGATGATCGAGACCATCGACAACGGCAAGCCGATCCGCGAGACGACCCACGCCGACCTGCCGCTCGCCGTCGATCACTTCCGCTACTTCGCGGGCTGCATCCGCGCCCAGGAAGGCTCGATCGGCGAGATTGACCACGACACCGTCGCCTATCACTTCCACGAGCCGCTCGGCGTCGTCGGCCAGATCATCCCGTGGAACTTCCCACTTCTGATGGCCGTTTGGAAACTTGCTCCCGCGCTCGCCGCCGGCAACTGCATCGTGCTGAAACCCGCCGAGCAGACGCCGATGGCGATCATGGCGCTGATGGAACTGATCGGCGACATCATCCCGCCGGGCGTGCTCAACGTCGTCAATGGCTTCGGCACCGAGGCCGGAAAGCCGCTCGCCGTGTCGCCGCGCATCGCCAAGATCGCGTTCACCGGCGAGACGACGACCGGCCGGCTGATCATGCAGTACGCGTCGGAGAACATCATTCCCGTAACCCTCGAATTGGGCGGCAAGTCGCCCAACATCTTCTTCGAGGATGTGATGGACGCCGACGACGACTTCCTCGACAAGGCGCTCGAAGGCTTCACCATGTTCGCGCTCAACCAGGGCGAGGTTTGCACCTGCCCGTCGCGCGCGCTGGTGCAGAAGTCGATCTACGAGAAGTTCATGGACCGCGCGCTGACCCGCGTCGGCAAGATCAAGCAGGGCCACCCGCTCGATCCCAACACCATGATCGGCGCCCAGGCGTCCAACGACCAGTTGCAGAAGATCCTGTCCTACGTCGAGATCGGCAAGGCCGAGGGTGCGCAGGTGCTCACCGGCGGCAAGCGCGCAGCGCACGAGGGCGAGCTGGCCATGGGCTACTACATGGAGCCGACCGTGCTGGAAGGCCACAACAAGATGCGCGTGTTCCAGGAGGAGATTTTCGGACCCGTGCTGTCGGTCACCACCTTCGACACGCCCGAGGACGCACTCCGCATCGCCAACGACACGCTCTATGGCCTCGGCGCCGGCGTGTGGTCGCGGAACGGCACCCGCGCCTATCGCTTCGGCCGCGCCATTCAGGCCGGCCGCGTGTGGACCAACTGCTACCACCTCTATCCTGCCCACGCGGCATTCGGCGGCTACAAGAAGTCCGGCATCGGCCGCGAGAACCACAAGATGATGCTCGACCACTATCAGCAGACCAAGAACATGCTGGTCAGCTACAGCCCGAAGGCGCTCGGGTTTTTCTGAGTGGCGCCTCCGGATGCCCACAAGTATCCGGCGCGATTGCACCTTCTGTTGCACGGCAACCGGCGCGGGCACGCCGCACAACGGAGGCTCCAGGGGGCAATTCCCCTGGAGCTTACACCCCAATGCAGGAGACGGCCGATGATCGAACGGGTCACATGCACCGGCGACGCCAGGGCATTGATCGCGGTGCTCGAGGTCCGGCATGGCCCGCTGGTCTTCCATCAGTCCGGCGGCTGCTGCGACGGCAGCGCGCCGATGTGCTTCCAGGCTGGTGATTTCCGCATCGGCCAGGCGGACGTGCTGATGGGCGAGATCGCCGGCCACCCGTTCTTCATGGCCCGCGACCAGTTCGAATACTGGAAGCACACCCAGCTCATCATCGACGTCGTGCCAGGGCGCGGTGCGAGCTTCTCGCTCGAAATCCCCGAAGGCGTGCGCTTCCTCACCCGCTCCCGCGTGTTCACAGAAGCGGAGCTCGACGAACTGGACCGGCACGATCAGAAGCGCAACGGTCAACATTACGGCTTTTGAAATGGCGCCGCGCGTTCCGCTCCCCAGTATCGACCGGGCGGCATGGCTGCTCATCCGCAAGTACGGGCCAGACAGCGCAATCGAGGCCTTCCGCCGCAGCCGATGCTGCGCCTGCAATAGAGATTTGGCCGGAGCCGACGAATGGCGGCTGGTGCTCAAAAAGGTGATTGATCTCCATTTCGCTCCGCCACCGAGGCAACGCAATTGATCGGAGAAACGAATGATTCGCCATGTGGCCGCAGCACTTTTGATGATGGGATCGATGACGACAGCCGGGGCCGAGACCGTTAGACTGCTTGCCGCCGGCAGCCTCAAGGCCGCGATGACCGAGGCCGCCAATACGTTCGAGGTGCGCAATCCGGGCGCCGCCGTCGAGTTAGAATTCGCGGCTTCCGGTCTCCTGCGCGAACGCATCGAGAAGGGCGAAACAGCGCACGTCTTCGCCTCCGCCGACATGGGTCATCCATCGAAGCTCGCCGAGCAAGGCAAGGCCAGCGGCAAGCCCGTCGTCTTCGCCCGCAACGAATTGTGCGCGCTGGCGCGACCCGGCGTCGCCGTCACCACGGAAACATTACTCGCCGTATTGCTCGATCCGAAGACCCGTCTGGGCATCTCGACGCCGAAGACCGATCCGTCGGGCGACTACGCGCTGGCGCTTTTTGCCAAGGCCGATTCACTCCAGGCAGGTGCGCGTGGCACGCTCGAATCCAAGGCACTGCAGTTGACCGGCGGTCCGACCTCTCCCAAGTCTCCCGATGGAAGCAACCTCTATGCGTGGGTGATGGCTAGTGATCAGGCCGACGTGTTCCTGACCTACTGCACCAACGCGGTTCTGGCTCGGAAGGACAGTCCCGCGCTCAAGATGATCGATATCCCGAAATCGCTGGCCGTCGGCGCGGACTATGGCATGATCGTCCTCGACGGCGCTCCGGCCGCCGCTCATCTGCTCGCAGATTTTATCGGCGGCGAAGCCGGCCAGGGTATCCTGAAGAAATATGGTTTCGGTCCGGGAGACGTGCGCGGCCGTTGATGCGAGGTCGATGTGAGACGCCTTCTGATCGGACTTGCCGCACTGCTGCCAAGCATCGCAATGGCCGGCGAGATCATCGACAGCGCCGGCCGCCGCGTCGCCATCCCTGACCGGATCGAGAAAGTCTTCGCAGCCGGCGGGCCGGCCTCGATCCTGCTTTATGTCCTGGCGCCGGAGCTGATGACGGGCTGGCCGCGCCGACCTCGCGAGGAGGAAAAGCCGTTCATCGCCTCGCCGTATCGCGATCTGCCGGAGGTAGGGATGCTGACCGGGCGCGGCGGCAGTGCAAATCTGGAGACCGTGATTCGAGTTAAACCCGACGTCATTCTAGACTTCGGCTCGGTCAAGGAAACGTACGTCTCGCTGGCCAATGCCACGCAGCAGCAGATCGGCATTCCCTACCTGTTGATCGACGGGCGGTTCGAAGCCACGGCAGCTTCACTGCGCCTGCTCGGCGCGGCACTTGGAAAATCGGAGCGCGCCGAGCAACTCGCCCTCTACGTCGAAGCGCAACTCACCGCCGTGGATGCCGCCATTGCCCAGGTCCCGGCGACGCGCCGGCCGCGAGTGTATCTCGCGCGTGGCCCGGACGGCCTCGAAACCGGTGTCGCCGGGTCGATCAATACCGAGATCATCGAGCGGGCGGGCGGGCGCAACGTCGTCGAGGCCACCGAGGGGCAGCGGGGACTTGTCCGCGCCTCGATCGAACAGGTTATCGTCGCCAACCCCGATGCCATCATCACCTGGGACCGAGGTTTCTATGAGCGGGCGGGCCATGACCCACTCTGGCGAGAAGTGAAGGCCGTGCGCGAGGGGAGACTATATCTTTCCCCAACCGCTCCATTCGGCTGGATCGATCGCCCGCCTTCGGTAAATCGGATCATGGGCCTCGTCTGGCTCGCAGGGATATTCTATCCGCAACAGTTCCCGAAAGACCTTCGCGATCAGGTGCGTGAGTTCTACAAGGTCTTCTATCAGGTCACGCCCGACGACAAGGAGCTGGATGGTCTCATCGCATGGTCGAAAGGCACGGCACCGCCGAGACGATAGCTGCGTCTCCCCACTCCCGGCCGGGCATCGTAGTAGCACTCGCAGCCTTGCTGGTGCTCGTGATGACTTCTGCCGTGCTAGTCGGCGCATATCCGGTCAGCCCCGGCGAGTTGATCGGGACGCTCGGCCGATTCGTCGGCGGCGCTCCCCGCGCTGGCCAGATCGATACCGTCCTTCTGGAAGTGCGTTTTCCGCGCATCGGTGCCGCTGCCTTGGCCGGGGCCTCTCTCGCGGCGGCGGGTGCTACCTACCAGGGCCTGTTCCGCAATCCGCTGGTCTCGCCCGATATTCTTGGCGTCTCGACCGGCGCGGGACTCGGCGCCGTGCTTGGCATTTTCCTATCGCTACCGGTCGCCGCAATTCAGGCGCTGGCATTTTTCGGCGGGCTCGCTACCGTCGCCCTCGTCTACGTCGTCGCGGCAGCCGTGCGAGAGCGAGAACCAACGCTCGTGCTCGTGCTGTCGGGTGTTGTTATCGGCTCCCTGACCGGCGCCGCCATTGCGCTGCTCAAGGTGCTGGCCGATCCCTACGACCAACTTCCCGCCATCACCTTTTGGCTGCTCGGCAGCCTCGCCAGCATCCGTAAGCACGACGTGCTTCTGGCCATGCCGCTCGTGTTATTGGGGCTCATGCCCCTCGTGCTGCTCCGCTGGCGCATCAACGTGATGTCGCTCGGCGACGAGGAGGCGAAAGCCCTCGGCCTCGAGGCAGGCCGGCTGCGCATGATCATTATTGCGGCCGCCACCCTCGTTACATCGAGTGTCGTCGCCATCTCCGGCGTCATCGGCTGGGTTGGCCTTGTCATACCGCATATCGCGCGGATGCTGGTCGGCCCGAATTTCGACCGGCTTCTGCCAGCATCGATGCTGCTCGGCGCAACCTACATGGTGCTCGTCGATACGCTCGCACGCACCATCGCGCGCGTGGAGACACCCCTCGGTATCCTCACGGCCATTATCGGCGCGCCGTTCTTCTTGTGGCTCCTAGCGCGTGGTCGGAGGGGCTGGGAATGAGCGGATTGCCTGCGGCAATGGCTGCGCGTGGATTGGCGATCGGCTACCCAGGAAAGGAGGTCGGGCGCGACATCGACATAGAGGTCCGGCCCGGTGAGGTGCTGTGCCTACTCGGCCCCAACGGTTCCGGCAAGACGACGCTGTTCAAGACGCTGCTCGGACTCATTCCGGCCCGCGCTGGCGAAGTGCGCTTCGGCGACGCCCAGCTCGGCGAGCTTTCGCGGGCGGCCGTGGCGCAGCGCGTATCCTATGTACCGCAGGCGCATGCCGCACACTTCCCGTTCCTCGTCGCCGATATGGTGACGATGGGACGTACGGCGCACTTGGGTCTTTTCGACCGGCCGACGCGCGAGGACCGCGAGCGTGCCCGCGCGGCTCTCGCCGAACTCGGTATTGGGGCACTGGCCGACACCGAGTACACGCGCATCAGCGGTGGCCAGCGACAGCTAGTTCTGATCGCCCGCGCGCTTGCGCAGGACGCCCCGGTCATTGTGCTCGATGAACCGACGGCCAGCCTCGATTTCGGCAACCAAGTGCTTGTACTGCAGCGAGTTAGACAACTCGCCGAGCAGGGCCTCGCGGTCGTGCTCTCGACGCACGATCCGGACCACGCGCTCGGCATTGCATCTAGAGTGGCCTTCCTCAACGACGGCCGATTGATCGCCACCGGATCGCCGCGCGAGGTGCTTACGTCGGAGCGACTCGAAACAGTCTACGGCGTTGGCGTGCGCATCGTCACGCTGCCCGGCGGTCAGACTTTGTGTGCGCCCGATCTCGGTTCGGCACGCCGCCTCAGCACTTGACGCCGATGACGATCTCGCCGGCCTTGATGATGGCCGACAGCTCGGGGCCATTGGCGCGCTCCAGATCCTCGACTGCGTCCACCGTCACTGTGGACGTGACGGCATTGCCGCCGTCGATTTCGATTTACACTTGGGCCGAAACGACGCCTTTCCCACACTATCGGTCTGTGAGTTCCGCTCGGGGCATCCTCGACCGGTTTCGACGTCAGGTGGTCAGCACTGCATTGCTCGATGATTTCCCAAGACCGACCGTTCGTCGCGACTAGGCGCGCTAGCTTTGCAACTCTGTCGGATGCCACACATTAATAGCACATGTCGTCTGATCATCCGTGTCTCGGGACGGCCGGTATTGGCCCAGGCCGCTTTCGTTCTCGACGGTCGGTCCTGAAGCCATCGCGCCAGCGTTCGCCGTTCGTGCCGCCAACGGTCACGATTGGGGTACTGCGTGAGTGCAAGGCAACCGCTCGAAGGGGGCAGGTAACCCCAAGCGGACGTTAGCAGCTGAAGACTGCGGCATGCCCTCCGCAACGCTTTCGCAAAGTGCGCCGCGCAGCCACACATCGCGATCTTGGTGGCGGACATATGCAGCTCGGTGTATTCCACGCTCAATATTGTGGTCGGGGGCGGGCACATGGGCTTCGACGTATTCG
Source organism: Hyphomicrobium sp. (assembly GCA_022843145.1). Classification (GTDB taxonomy): domain Bacteria; phylum Pseudomonadota; class Alphaproteobacteria; order Rhizobiales; family Hyphomicrobiaceae; genus JAKAML01. Next base: position 8,204 of record JALHOF010000025.1, on the reverse strand, counting down.
TCAGCTATTCGAGCAAGGACCGCGAAGCCGTCGCCGCGATCGCGGCCTACCTCGAGCGTGACCTGTTGGTCTGGTGGGATCGCGAGCTCGTCAGCGGCACCGACTACGAAAAGGATATCTTCGCCAAGCTCGCTCGCACCGGCGCCGTGATCGTCGTGTGGTCGTCCAACGCGGCCTCTTCTCCGTGGGTCGAGAAAGAGGCGCGGGCGGCGCTTACGGGCAAACGCATTGTGATCCCGGTTCTGCTCGATATGACGCCGCTGCCAAATTATCTGCAGTCTATTGACGGCATCGTGCTCAGGGGCTGGGACCGGCGCAGTGAGGATCGCGAACTCGTCCAGCTCGCACGCGACATTCGACTGCACAAGGCCCAGGCTGATAAGCCTACGGGCAAAGAAGTGGCGACAGGGCTTGCTGATACCCGTGCCGATACGCCCTTGGCGACGGTGCTGGGTTTTGTGCTCGCCATGATCGTGCCTCTGGGCCTCGACACGAGCCTCCACACGCTGATGTGGGCGACCACCATGATCATCGTGCCGCTCGCCGTTTGGTTCGCTGCAGGCAAAGCGAAGGATACGCTTCCCGTTCGGGCGTCGACGTTCGCAACGGGCCTAGTCACGGGTGCAATGGTGGTCGGGAGCCTGTCTCTCATCGGGTTGGCGATTCGCACCGGCGTCGAGAGCCGGCTGTCGTCTGTCGGCTACCGGCCGATTCTGTTGCAGAACTGGCTTGAGGGGGCAGACGAACCGTGATTCCGTCGGTGAGACGGCGGCATCGACGGAGCGGTTCGATGATGGGACGGCGCAAGAGTGAGCAGGGCCAGCTGTTCTATGCGTTCGACCTCGATGCGGTGGTGCCGGAGGATCATCAAGTCCGGCAGATCGCGGCGGTTCTCGACCTGTCGTGGGTGCGCGGTGAGCTAGCACCGCACTATTCCCACACCGGCAGGCCGTCGATCGATCCGGAGCTGATGATCCGGATGCTCATCCTCGGCTACGTGTTTGCGATCCGCTCAGAGCGCGCGCTGTGCCGCGAGGTGCAGCTGAACCTCGCCTACCGCTGGTTCTGCAGCCTCGGCATCGAGGACAAGATCCCCGATCACTCGGCCTTTACGCGCGCTCGCAACGAGCGCTTCCGCGAGCATGATGTCTTTCGCCGCGTGTTCGAGCGCGTCGTTGCCAACTGCATCAAAGCTGATCTCGTCGGCGGAACCGGCTTTGCGGTTGACGCCAGCCTGATCGCCGCGGACGCCAACAAGTGCCGCTCGACGCCGGGTGACGAATGGAGCCGTGACATCGATCCGGCGACCGTCGAGCGCGCCGTGCAGGACTATCTCGCCAATCTCGACAACCCAGCCTGGGGCGCCGCCAGCGATGTGGTGCCGAAGTTCGTCGCGCCTGCCGATCCAGCGGCGCAGTGGACCGGCGCGCTCAGGAACGCGGCGTTCTTTGCCTACGCCGACAACTATCTCATCGATGTGAAGTTCGGCATCATCATGGACGTCGAGGCGTCGCGCGCCATTCGCCAAGCAGAAGTCGGCGCGTCGCAGACGATGATTGAACGTACCGAGGCGACGTTCGGCATCAAACCGGAGTGGCTCGCCGCCGACACTGCCTATGGCTCGGCACCCAACCTGCACTTCCTGGTCGACCAGAAGGACATCGCGCCGCACATCCCGGTGATCGAGAAGTCGCAGCGCGATGATGGCACGTTCAGCCGCAGCGATTTTACCTATGACGCCGAGCACGATGTTTACGTTTGCCCCAATGGCACAATTCTACGGACGAATGGGCGGCTGCGGGACGATGGCATGTACGCCTATTACTCTCGCGTCTCCGATTGCAAGACCTGCTCCTTTAAACTGCGATGCTGTGCGAAGACGCCGGAGCGGAAAATCACACGGCATCAATATGAGGCGGCACGTGACGTTGCTCGCGCCGTGGCCAAGACCGATGCCTACGAGCAGACCCGCCGCGATCGCAAGAAAGTCGAGATGCTGTTCGCGCACTTGAAGCGCATTCTTCGCATGGGGCGACTGAGACTGAGAGGTCCGGCGGGCGCGCAGTTCGAGTTCACATTCGCCGCCATCGCCCAGAACCTTCGCCGCCTCGCCAAGTTGACCTTCCGCCCGCCAGACGCAGCCGTGCCGCGTGTTGCGTAGCGTCCTGTAGCCTTGGTTGCGTCACGCGTCGGTGCCTATGCGTTGCCGCCGCCCAGAGATGGCCAGGTGGCAAGGGGAGAGCGAGCCGAATTTCTCAAAAAGGCAGCCCCGGCTGAGACCGTCGATGCCCCGGAGTTCTGCAACAACATCGGCCCGATCCGGCCGTTGTGGCGAAAGAGGAAGTGGCGCGCGCGGCGAGGAAAGAGGTCGTCGATGCCATCAGGGCGGCGCGCGAGGCGCATTGCGCGCAGTTCGCTGACGGCGGTGTCGCCGGAACGCATGCGGGCGTCGAGGTGCCGTTCGTTGCAGGGGCCGATCGCTGGAGCGACGAACTGCGCCAGGCCCTCGAAAAGGGCGACTTCGATGCCGCGCGACGCGAACTCATGACCAAGGCCGCGGCCCAGGATTCGCTGGCCCTCCATCAGCTTGGCGTCTTCGATGTGTTTGAACCGCCCCGGGTTCTCCGGAGGCTGTTTCGTTTGAGTCAGGCGGCGATCCTCAGCTCCTCCAGGCTGGCATAGTAGTTGGCCTCGGCTTCCGCCGGCGGGATGTTCCCGATCGGCTCCAGGAGCCGGCGGTTGTTGAACCAGTCGACCCATTCCAGCGTCGCCATCTCGACGGCCTCGAACGAGCGCCACGGGCCCTTGCGCCAGATCACCTCGGCCTTGTAGAGCCCGTTGATGGTCTCGGCGAGCGCGTTGTCGTAGCTGTCTCCGACGCTGCCGACCGACGGCACGAGGCCGGCCTCGGCCAAGCGCTCGGTGTACTTGATCGAGACGTACTGCACGCCGCGATCCGAGTGGTGCACGAGACCGCCGCCGACCGGACGGCGATCGTGCAGAGCTTGTTCGAGAGCATCGAGCACGAAGCCCGCGTGCGCCGTCCGCGATGCTCGCCAGCCGACGATCTTGCGTGCGAAGGCATCGATGACGAACGCCACGTAGACGAAGCCGGTCCAGGTGGACACGTAGGTGAAGTCCGACACCCACAGCACGTTCGGCCGCTCGACGCGGAACTGCCGGTTGACGTGATCGAGCGGACAGGGGGCGGCTTTGTCCGGCACCGTCGTCTTCACGCGCTTGCCGCGAATGACGCCTTCGAGGCCCATTTTCCGCATCAATCTCTCCACTGTGCAGCGGGCAGCCGTGTGACCTTCGCGGAGCAGCTGCCGCCACACCTTACGCACGCCGTAGACTTGGTAGTTCTCGTCGAACACCCGCTTGATCTCGCGGCTAAGCTTGGCATCACGCTGCACACGCGGCGGCGCCATCTCCGGATGCTCCCGGCGACGGAGCTGCTCGTAGTAGGTCGCCGGGGCGATCGGCAATTGCTCGCAGATCGGCTCGACCCCGTACACTGACCGGTATTGATCGATGAACGCCGTCATGACTTCTGTCGGCGGTCGAGCTCCGCCTGGGCAAAATACGCCGATGCCTTGCGCAGGATCTCGTTGGCCTGGCGGAGTTCCTTGACCTCACGCTCGATCGCCTTCAGGCGATCACGCTCGTCGGTGGTGAGCCCGGCACGCTTGCCTTGGTCGCGCTCGGCCTGGCGCACCCAGTTCGAAAGCGTCTGCGCCGTGCAGCCGATCTTGGCCGCGATCGATGCGATCGCCGCCCACTGCGACGGATGATCGTCACGGTGGTCGAGCACCATTCGGACGGCGCGCTCACGCACCTCCGGCGAGAACTTCGGGGATTTGGTATGGTTCGTCATGGCTCCAGTCTCTCAAGAGTTGGAGCCTCCGGCAATCTCGGGGCGGTTCAGTTGGGGCTGGGGGCCGGAGCCGATCCAAATCGCGGTTATCTGCTGTTCGAGAAGGCAGCGCGCGCCGGCAACCTGGCCGCCGAAGCCAACCTCGCACTGTGCCAGATCTTCGGCATCGGAACTTACCTCGATCCGTCCGCAGGCGCCGAGCGGCTTCGCAACGTGATCGAGCGTGGCCTCAACCTCGAGGCCTCGTTCTGGCTGCTTAGGACCGGCACGAATCTGGTGCGCGACCATGCGTTCTCGGAACTGATGCAAAGGCTCAACCACGAGCGCGGCCCGGTCGCTGACGTGGTGTTGGGTGTCCTGGCCTCGCGCGGGCTGTCACGTCCGCCGTGCACCATGCCCTGTACCGAAGAGGTCCGAGCCCGGATCGAAGCCCTGACGAGCAGGGGTGAAAAGTCGCTCGTGCGGTTTCTCGAGGCGGTGCGTGCCGCGGCTCATGGACCGGCAGCCGTGATGGCCGCCGCCAACGGCTTGCCGGGTGTGGTCGGGAGCGCCAGGCGGGAGCGCACGGCGAAGAGGGGTTTGGTTTCGCACCCCGCACCGCGGCCGCCACCAAAGCCAGGGCCGCGATGACTGTAGCGCTTCTTGATGATGGATGACTGTAAGCGTTGTCCCGTTCCCACGTTGACGGGTCAGGCTGGAATCTTGGTGTAGGCCCAGGGCATGAGGTCGTCGATTTTCGACGCGGGCCAGCCGTTGACGAGCTTGGTCAGCGTGTCGGTGAGCCAGGCGTGCGGGTTCACGCGATTGAGTTTGCAGGTCTCGATGAGCGAGGCGATGATCGCCCAGTTGGCGCCGCCTTCGTCACTGCTGGCGAAGAGTGCGTTCTTCCGTTGCAGCGCGATGGAGCGGATGCTGCGTTCGACCGTGTTGCTATCGATGTGCAGAGCCTGGCACCGTCACAGGCGGCGCCATCGTGTTGGCTTACTGCTGGAGCCACTTCCGCCGGCGCTTCTACGACCTTGCGAAAAGCGGCAACGCGCTTTCGCGATCCTGTCAGTGCAGAATGTGCTTTGTGCACTAAGACGGAATACACTCAGCGCGGCGGCGCAAGCGCCACCGGCAGATTATAGCGCGGGCAAGGCGGTTGCGGTGCTGCGCGGCGAATGCGCTTCCTCGGGGCGATGCCGCATTGGATTGGTGCCGTATGTGGCGACAGGTAATTCTCGCTGTCGAGTTCCCACATGCCGTCTTCGCGGTAAGCCCGAACCGAGATAGACTGCCTCATGAGCGAATGGCAGAAGCGCATGCGTTTCGGCGAGTCGAACATCACACGTCGCCGCGCCCCACTTTTCGAGACGATATCGATCGCGAACCGCTCGCGTCGGTCGCCGATAACAGTCTCGCAGTGCATGAGCCGGCCCTTGAGCGTCATCGTCTTGGGGGGGCCGCTGTCGACGCGCGCGGGCCGCCGGGCGGCCTCGCGCTTGGCTGGCCGCCGGCCACGTGATCGAGTGCTGGAAGTCGCAGTCTTGCTGGCCATCGTGCTGCCCTCGCCGCTGATTGGTTGCTCGATGATCAATTCGCATTTGGTCGACGCCGATCGTGTGCGAGCGTGGCCACCTATAACATCGGCGCGCAGACTTGCGCACTCATCGTAACCACCGTCGCGACTTTTCAGAAGCCTGGCCTGCCGAGATGCGGCACGTATAGCCGTTCTTGGTTCTGCCACCGAACTCAACGTCGATTCCCATGCGGCGCAAGCTGGGTGCCAATCGGCGCAGTTGATCGCCGAACGCTTTGCCCGTCGTCGGCCAACGGTCGCCGCCAGCAAAGCCATCGCGATCGGCAAAGACTTTGAGTTCGGCTTCGACGCCTGTAAAGGTGCCGCTGAACTCTGGCTGCGTTCTAAGCCCCGCGACGATCGCCGCACCAAATGGTGTGCTTCCGATGGTGTCTTCGGCGCCCTGCCCGAGGTTTTTCTTGTAGACCTTGAGGAAGGCACCAGGCCTCCGGCCCAACGTGCGGGCGACCGCCTCGCCGAGCTGCGCGAAGTCGGCCATACGAGGCCATGGCCGCTTCTCGGCCTTGATATCGGGCAGTAGCGATAAGGCGCCGCTGAAAACTGCAAGCACCGCCCCAAAGGCTGCCGGTCTCAGTTGTTCGAACGTCGCCTCGATGTCGGCCGAAGACCGCCGCTGGCTCGGTGCGATCTCGGGCCGCTCAATAGTGACGAACCGGTCCAAGAGGTCGGCCCGGGTCACGACACGATCGATGCCATTGAGCATGACCGGCCGCTTCACGCTGACGAGGAGTTCCTCGGCATTTGTAAAATGCTTGCGCGCCGCAAATCCACCACCGGTCAACATCGAGCACAAGGCATCCTGGTAGGGGTCGCTCAGATCGCTCAAGTTTTCGTAGCTCACGACCAGATTCGACTGCGCAGCGACCATCATGTCTTCACGTGAACGAGGCTTGACCCGCAGGTTCTCGGCACTCGGGTCAATAAGACTGCGCAACATGCTCTGCAGGGTCGACTTCGCCGAGCCTTGCGGCCCAACGATCTGTAGCCCCACGTAGGGTGTATCGGGCCGCAGCGCCTCGATCAGCCAGGCGACGATCAACAGCCAGGCGTCCTCTTCGACGTTGAGCAGTTCGCGCAGCCGGTTCAGCGCCCCGGCACCATGATTCTCCGCAGGAAGCGGTAGCGCGCGCGCCGTCTTCGATCGGCGGAACAAGACCGGGGCCTGTTCCAGAACGCGCGTTATTCCGGGCTTGATCTTGACGACGCGGCCAGCCCCGTCGCCGAGATCGATATAGTAGTCAGCCTTCCGCTCGGCCGTGCGCAACCACACCTCGCGACATGGGCCATCGCGCCGTGCCCGCGCGGCGAGTTTGCGAATAATGCTTTCGCTCGTTCCGGGCGAGGCTGTGCCGAGTTCGCACTCGAGCCAGTCACGGAATGGTTGCGAGTCAACAGGAAAGACTTCGCGGTTCGCCGTGCCTTGAACGCGAGCCATGGCCTCACCGTCGGGCGTTCGAAAAAGTCTGACGTCGCGCTCGAGTTGTCGCATCAGTCGTTCGATCTGCGCTACCGGCTTCCGTAGGCGACTCTTCGTTTTCATCATGTCGATCTCCATCTCGTTGGATGCTGCACCCGAAATGCAGGTTGAGCGACTTGCCAGGTGAACTTGGTGAAGCAGAGCCGCCTGACGCATATTTACGCGAACTGCCACTACTCATTCTCGACATGCAGTTCCCCCACTTCCAACCCACGACACCCTCAACACCCGCCTCAAATTGGCATCTAGTGGCCTCAACAGGCCGCTTGCGCCAATTGGCGCCGATTTCGCCGGGCTAGAAATTCGCGCGTCAGCGCACGCTCTCTCGACCTGAAGCCCGCGCCTGAAGGCGCGTTTCGGCTAAGCCAAGTTCATCGTCGGAAAGGGGGTGGATTTTAGGTTGCGATAGCGGAGGCTAGAGGCGGGCGCGCCTCAAGTTCAATTTCAGCCTCGGCTTCGGCCGCAACCGAAAGGCACCGTCGTTCATCTCGACGCCCATAAGAACCAGCCGGGCCTTCGGCCCGAGCGCGTGCAAGATCACCCGCAGCTCGGCTTCCTGTGCCGACAGCAGCGGCCGGTGTTTGGTGTTCTGCCGCCGCGGCGCGATACCGAGTTTTGCGGCTTGCCTCTCGGTGAGCGCCGCGCGTGTGATGCGCCGGTCGAAGTTGGGCTTCAACGCGTAGGCGAAAGCGCGTGGGTCGCCGTCGAACGGCAGCACACGCACGGGCCGCTTCACGTGGCGCGACGCGGGGAAGTGCGCGCGCAACTTGTGCTCCACCCGCCACAGAGCGCGCGTCGGTGTAAAGGCCCAGAGCTGAAACTGGTAGAACGGCTTGTGAAACCCTTCAGCGTGCTCGTTGACGCTGACATCGATGCCGCCGACCACCCACGGCAGGCAAGTCAGATCACGCTTGATCTGCGCCAGCATGCGCCCGAATTGCCGCTTCGAGTGGGTGAAACCGCACCCAGGCCGCAGCCGTAGCGGCAGGACGACAGAAAGAATGCTCAGTGGCTCGTCAACCTCGTGCACGAACTCGGCCATGCGCTTAACGAACCGAACCTGCTCCCGGCGTATGCAGTCAGGGCACGCACCACTTCGGCATCGGCTTTGAGGCGCGCACCTCCCGAGCGCCTCTACGAGTGCGTTGAACTGTCCGTCGTCAGGCTTTTTGGGACATTTGAGCGGCTGAGCTAAGAGAGTGTTTGGCCCATCTGGTTGAAGCTCATGCTGCTGCGTTGAAGTGCTGTTGGCGGCGGCGCTCGATGGT
>JALHOF010000024.1 GCA_022843145.1 Hyphomicrobium sp. | reverse complement strand
GACACCCTGACCAAGCTCGTCAACCGCTGGCCCCAATCCCGCATCGACGATCTGATGCCCTGGGCCTACGCCAAAATCCCCGCCTGACCCGTCAACGTGGGCGCGGAGCATCGCTTACACGCCATCGGCGGCAGGCTTCGGTTGACTGGTGGCTTGTTGAGAGACGACACACTCTCGATTGGCTGCGACCCCGACGATATCAACATGATCGCCACCATCATGCTCGCGGGGTTGAAGGTTCAGCTGGGCTGATAGCCGGATGCTTGGCCGACCGACGCTACGGTCGTTCGCTTCTGCAAGCTGGAGCACAGCGGCAAGCGCGCTTCACTCTGGACTCACCAAGGGGATAGCCCGCCACCCCTCTACGCCGCCGCGCTCGCCAGCCGTGGTGAGCGAGCGACGGACGGCTCCGAGGGGATGGCTGAGAGGTCGCGTGCAATACGCCCACGGCTTGACCCGCAGCAGATGACAGTGGTGCCGCGTTAGCATCGGCCGCGCGCCCAGTCGCCAAGCCAAGATCCGCGACCATTTCCCGTAAGATACATTATCACTCCGCGATGGTCTGGCTGTCAATCGGCGTCGAACTTTGACCCCTGACCGAACTGCAATCTTGACCCCTTCTTTCCGTAGTCGTCTTGCCGGCCAGGTCCGGAGCTGCGGAGCGTGAGCGGAGCAGCGGAGGGCCTGGCCGGCTTGGCGTTTGGGGTTGGTTTGTCAGCCCCGGTTCTTGAAGCGCCAGCTGTCGTTGCCGGTCTCGACGATATCGCAGTGGTGGGTGAGCCGGTCGAGGAGCGCCGTGGTCATCTTGGGATCGCCGAACACGCTCGCCCATTCGGCGAAGGCGAGGTTGGTCGTGACGATGATCGAGGTGCGCTCGTAGAGCTTGCTGATCAGATGGAACAGCAGCTGGCCGCCGGACAGTGCGAACGGCAGGTAGCCGAGCTCGTCGAGCACCAGCAGGTCGACGCGGGTGATGCCGTCGGCGATGCGGCCGCCACGTCCGTGCTTGGCCTCGGCCTCGAGCTTGTTGACGAGATCGACGGCGTTGAAGAAGCGCGACTTCCTGCCTGCCCTGATAACGCTGCGCGCGATGCCGATGGCGATGTGGCTCTTGCCGGTTCCGGTGCCGCCGATCAGCACGACGTTGCGCTTGGTCTCCAGGAAGGCGCCGGAGCTGAGCTGTTCGATCAGGCCGGCGTTGATCGGCGTGCCGTCGAACTTGAGATCGGCAAGCTCCTTGGCAAGCGGCAACTTGGCGATGCCCATCTGATAGTTGATCGACCGCGCGTGCTTGGCGGCGATCTCGGCCTTGAGCAGCGCGCCGATCACTTTCTCGACGCCGTGCTGACGTTTGACGCCCGTGGTCACGATCTCGTCGTAGGCCGCCCGCATGCCGGCAAGCTGCAACGTGCCCAGCATATCGAAGATTTCAGAGCGCTCCACAGAGGGCCTCCACGGCTGTGACTGCGGCCTTGGATCTGAGCCCATCGTAGCGAGCGCAGTCGGCGATCGGAGGCAGGGTCAGCGCAAGCCGCTCCGGAGTCTCGACAGGCGGCGGCGGATCAGGTTGCTGCCGGCGTGCGAGCGCATTCAGGATCACGTCGGCGCTGGCGATGTTGGCGTTGAGCGATTCCGCGCACGCAGCCTCGACCGCCGCCAAGCCGTCGGTCAACACGGCAGCGAGGATCTTGACCATCTGCCGGTCGCCCTCGGCGGTTCCAGTCAGCTTGCGTCGCACCTTCTCGATGGCGCCGGGAAGTGGCCAGTCCTTGAACGGCGCGCCGTTCCTGAGCGCACCCGGCTTCCGCGCCAGCACCGCAACGTAGTGCCAAGGGTCATAGGCGGTCTGGTTGCGCCCGAACCTGCGGGTGTGCTCGCCGACCACGATGCCGTCCTGCTTGATGACGATGCGATCGGCATACGCATGAATGTCGACCGGGCGGCCGACGGCCTTCGCGTTCACCGAGTACTTGTTGCGGTCGAAGCGCACGAGGCACGTCTTCGACACCGATGCAGCCGTCGCGTGGAACCCGTCGAACGCGTCGCGATAGGCCATCAGAACCGGGCGCTCGGCCTCGAACACCTCGAACACGGTCTTGTCGACGTGCTCGGGGTGTGGCTGCGCCTTGGCGTAGGCCACGCACTTATCGGCAAGCCAGCCGTTCAAGTCCTCCAGCGTCCTGAACGACGGACGCGGCGCGAAGAACCGCTTCCGCACAACGCCAACCTGGTTCTCGACCTGCCCCTTCTCCCACCCCGCCGCCGGCGTGCACGCGGTCGGCTCGATCAGATGATGGCTCATCAGCTGCTCGAAGCGACGGTTGAACTTGCGATCCTTGCCGATGAACACGGCCTCGACGGCGGTCTTCATATTGTCGTAGATGCCGCGCCTCGGCGTGCCTTTGAAGAACTGGAACGCCTTCTCGTGCGCGTCGAACACCATCTCCTGGGCCTCGCGCATGTAGGCGCGCACGAACGGCATCCGGCTGTGACACAAGCGGACCTGCGCTACTTTCACTGTGACGGCCACGCCATCGAGCAGAACGTGCTCGTGGCTCCAGTCGAACTGGTAGGCCTCGCCCGGCGCAAAGCTCAGCGGAACATAGGCCGCAGCCGTCCGCTCGCCCTCGCGCACGGCCCATGCCTTCGCGTGGCGCCGGATGTTGTCGTAGCCACCCCGGTAGCCGGCCAGCCGCAACTCCTCGAACATCCGCTGATAGGTCAGCCGCTCTCGCTTGGGTCTGGCCACGTTCGCCGAAAGCATCGTCTCCAGCGCCGGCACGAACCCTTCCAACTGTGGCAGCGGCTGCGCCTTGCGAACGTACTTGCGCTTCGTCTGCTCGCCGCCACCAGCGCCGGCACGAACGATGTCGCGAACCGTATTCCGCGCCAGCTTCAGCTCACGCGCGATCGCCTTGATCTTCCGGCCCTGGACAAAATACGCCCGCCGAACTCGCCCGATCGTGTCCACCGTGATCATCCCCCGTCCGCCCTTCGTGCCGACGCACGCACTCAGGGCCATAATCCGAAACCAGGGGGTGGGGTCAAAATTGCAGTCCGATCACCCCCGAACAGGGGTCAAATTTGCACGCCGATGCACATTAAGAACAACGCCGAGCGCGAGAAGCACAGCAAGGCTCGTCACATGGATGCCTCGGCCATCCTCATGGGCGGCAAGGTTGATCCGAGCCGGTACCTGATGGAGGCCAGCCAGAAGCCGACGAAGGCCCGCAAGCCCTATGTGCCGGTAAAGCACAAAGCCCCTACGCGCCAGCAATGGCTCGACAAGAAGATGATCACTGATCGCATGCGGGCCATGCGCGCTGCGCTCGATGCCGAGCAGAAGTGGCAGCGTGACGCCACATGGGCGCGGCAGGTCAAAGAGCGCGATGCCCTCGATGCGAAGACCGATGCGGCGGTCGAGGTGGCACGCCAGACGGTCAAGGACCAGTATCGCCCCCGCTGGCGGCACCTCTACTCGGCACAGCGGAAGGAGGCGCAGCTCGTCGGGCAGCTGGGCGGCAATCTTTTGGATCGCGCTGCCTTCGTGTTTCACAATCGCGAACGGCTCGGCGGGGCGCGCGGGCCTATCACCGTGCGGCAGATGCTGCCGCTGATCCGCTCGACCAAGGCTCTCGGCAAGCGTGTTGCCAACATCCACGAGCTAGAGCGACGCGCTCTCGCCCGTGAAGCCAAGCTCGAAACCAAAGAGCAGACGCAGCCGATCTTGCAGGGCCACAAGCTTCGCATGACGCTGATCCGTGACCGGCATGCGGCCGAGCGGCAATCCCAGAAGGATGCGATGGCACACAGCCGGCAGTCCGTATCGTTCGCTATGGCGAAGGCTGCGGTCGTAGGCGAGATGGCGCAAGCGCCGCGTCCGTTCGTGCGACCCGCTCCACCCATCGAGAGGTTTCGAGAGGCGCAAGCACCGCCGCCGGGGACGCCGCCGCCCGATGTGAGTCAGAGTTTTATGAAAGCCGTCGAGGCGAAGCCTGCGGAAGCCGTGTCACGCTCCGAGCAGATCAAGCGTGGCATGGCCGCTTGGCGGCAACGAAACCCTGACAGGGATTTTGGACGCGAGATGTAGGGTAATATCAGGCCGCGACTTGATTTTATGGTCAAATAAATAAGGTTGCAGCCTGATTTACATTCAGGTAGTATAAGGTTGTAGCCTGATATGGCTGCATGAACAACAGGCTGTGACCTTATGAAAACTGAGATGCGCCAACGCGCAAGGCAACGACTGGACGAACGCCTTGCCCTCCTGAAGCCGGAGAACAGGCTGACGCCGCCGCCCAAAGGGTGGATTCGCGCAATCCGTGATGCCCTCGGCATGACGGGACCGCAGTTTGCTGCCCGGCTCAAGATCACGCCGCAGAGCGTCGGCGACATCGAGAAGTCCGAAGCCACCGGCACCATCCAACTCAAGACCCTGCATCGAGCCGCCGAAGCGCTCGACTGCACGCTCGTCTACGCGCTAGTGCCGCAGACCTCACTTGAAGGTGCTGTGAAATCGCGGGCGCGGCGGATTGCGCTGAAGGATCTACAGCGCGTCGCACACACGATGAAGCTGGAGAACCAGGCAGTTGGCGATGCCGACCTCGAAGCCCGCATCGAGGCCTACATACGAGACGAGATCAAAGACCGCGACCTGTGGGCTGCCCGTGACTGATCTCTTCCAGGAACCCGACGACGCAACACCACTGGAACCTGAAGAGCGGCTCGGGCTCAAGCAGAGCTGGATCACACATCGCAGCGATCTCAACGAGGCCGAGCAGGACAACATCATCAAAGGCGCTGCCTGGGCCCGTGCGCGCCGGCAGCGGAACAGGGATCTGCTAACGCCAGATTTTGCGAACACGCTCCACAAGCGCATGTTCGGCGATGTCTGGGACTGGGCCGGTACTTACCGCCTGACCGAGCGGAATATCGGCATCGAAGCCCATCGCATCGCCAACGACCTCGGCATGATGTTCGATGCCGTGCGCTACTGGGTCGACAACAAGACGTTTCCGTCCGACGAGATCGCCGTGCGCCTTCATCACCGACTTGTTGCCATTCACCCCTTCCCCAACGGCAATGGTCGGCATGCACGCATGATGGCCGATCTGCTCATTGAGCGTCTTGGCGGACAATCATTCATGTGGGGTGGTGGCGGGGGTCTGCACGATGTCGGCGAACTTCGTGCGCAGTACATTGCTGCGCTTCGGGCCGCCGACAATCACGACATCAGCCTACTTCTGCAATTCGCAAGGGCATGACAGCATGAGAGTTACATTCGACACGAACACTTATAGGCCAGTGGCCGAGCCCGAGCGGTTCACGAACCACCCAGACTACCCGCTGTTCGTTGATATCAACAACGCGATCAAGGCCGGCCGCATAACGCCATTCGTGTGCGAAGCACTCTTCACTATCGAGGCCATCATGAAGGTGGATCGCGCTTCATATTTGGCAGACCGCCGCCCCAAGTCTGAAATCGAAGAGACCACAACACCCGAAGGCAACGCGCACGCATCTGTCACCATTGGTCCTGATCATAGTCAGCATCCAGGTCTATCGGTGCGAGAAACAGAACGGCTTGAAAACGCGCTTAAACTCGGCTTCCGAATTTTGGTCCAACCGAGGATCGGGACGCCTCGACCGGAGCCGATCAGGCTGGATTTGCATCCCGATAGATTTACTGCGGACACCGACATCAATGCGCGCCAGGAAAAGTTTGGCGCCGTGGTCCGCGCTATTGAAGCGCGAGGCGTAGGCTTCACGAAGGCGAAAGCCCTCGGGGAGCGTGCTCGGAGGCGCGCCAACCGCCCAGCAACATGGTTCGAACTACTGAACGATGACCGCTACTTCAATGACGATGAGCGCAAGGAACTCGCTGCCGCCGTCGGGGAATGGGTAGATGGCGACAATGTCGCCGCCCACGTTGCGTATAACAATGATATTTTTTGCACGGAGGATGTAGCTGGCAAAGGCCGCCCATCCATCATGAACACCGACAATCGCGCGTGGCTCTTCTCGACCTACGGTGTTCAGTTCGCGACGGCTATAGAGCTACATGCGCTACTGCGATGATCACGCTGATCGTCACGGCGCCTAGACCGAAGCTCGACATAGTCGAACATGACAGAACATGCAGACGCCCGAGATTTTGCTACCCATGTGCTACCCAGAGCGATTTTTGAGGTAGGAAGCACTCCGATAAGTGCTTGAAAAGATTGGTTGCGGGGGCCTGCATCGATTGGTGGCGAATCCCGCAAGCACGGCCGTATGCCAAGGTTCCCTTCCATCTGCTGGTCGGAGCGTCATCAGAGCCCCCGATTTTGGTCGAGCGAAGCTCCCCGTAGGGAGTCCCACCGGCCCCATCTGTCGCTGCTCCGGCCGCCGCTGGCTGCCGCGTACCTCCGGCGCGCCGGGCCAGACGGACGCGAACTCCGGCCTCGATCTTTATGGTGCGTCACACGTCCATTCTATATCGCCGTTTTCGAGTGTCGTGGAGACGGAGTGCGGCTCCACTAACAATCCGCATGAACGACTTGCGGAGCCGCACCCATCTTCAAATGATCGAGAAGTCGTCCACCCCCAACTTCGTAAGTGTCCAGTTCTTGACGGTGAGGCTGTCGGTCGGCGACACCGTGATCACGACGTCGGCACCGACTTGTACGCTGGCCGCCAGGATGTCGGCAAAAGCCGCGAACTCCGCCGTCGAGAACTCGATGACGTCATTTTCCGATGTCGTGTCCTTGAAATCGGCGATGACGTCCGCACCATAGCCGGTCCTGAACACGAAGGTATCGTTGCCGAGCCCTCCGGTCAGATTGTCGACGCCTGCGCCACCCGCCAGGCGGTCCAGACCGGCCGCGCCGTTGATCGTGTCATTTCCGCTTCCGCCGTCGATCGTGTCGTTGGTATTGAAGCCGACGATGGTGTCGTTGCCAGTAGTGGAAGCTGCGGCCAACACGTCAAGACGAAGCTGGTTTGCCGTCCAGACGCTCCCGTCCGCAAAAGCAATCTCCTCCACACCTCGGTCGAAGTAGCTGTCGAGCTGGGTCTTGAGCTGGATCGAGCCGCCGTCTCCGGCGCCTGTCACGCTTTCGGCAACCACCAGCGTCAAGTCGAGGCCGTTGCGCGACAGACTCACGTCCGCTGCGTTGACCGACTCGAGGACGAGCCGATCCAGACTGCCGCCGCTCGTGTCCTCCGTGAGGATGTCGATCCCGTCACCGCGCGCATAGTAGTATGTATCGTTGCCAGCCTTGCCATTGATCGTATCAGCCCCCGTCCCGCCACGGATCACATCTGCCGTATTGAAGCCGGTGATCGTGTCATCGCCGGACGTCGACGCGTCCGCCAGCACGCGGGTTCTGAGGTCGTCTGCGGTCCAGAAGGATCCGTCTGCGAACGTGACCTGCTCGACACCGCGCTCGTAATAGTTGTCGAGCTGTGTCTTGAGCAGGATCGAACCGCCGTTTCCGGCACCTGCCACGCTTTCCGCAACAACCAGCGTCAGGTCGAGGCCGTTGCGTGACAGACTGACATCCGTCGCGTTGATCCCCTCCAGGACGAGTGTGTCGGCCGTCCCGCTGCTGTAATCCTCTGTGATCGCATCGATCCCGTCACCACGCGCATAGGAGTAAGTATCGTTGCCAGCCTTGCCATTGATCGTATCCGCCCCGGTCCCGCCACGGATCGCATCGGCCGTGTTGAAGGCGATGATCGTGTCGTTGCCGATCGTCGATGCGTCCGCCAGCACGCGGGTTCTGAGGTCGTCTGCGGTCCAGAACGACCCGTCTGCGAACGTGACCTGCTCGACACCGCGGTCGTAGTAGTTGTCGAGCTGGGTCTTGAGCAGGATCGAGCCGCCGTCGCCGGCACCTGCCACGCTTTCCGCAACCACCAGCGTCAGATCGAGGCCATTGCGTGACAGACTGACGTTGGTCGCGTTGATCCCCTGCAAGACAATCGCGTCGGCTGTTCCGCTATTGTAATCCTCTGTGATCGTATCGGCTCCGTCACCGCGCGCGTATGCATAGGTGTCGTTACCAGCCTTGCCGTTTATGGTGTCATTCCCACCCCGACCAGCGATGACGTCAGCGGTGTTCGATCCCGTAATCGTGTCGTTGCCGGAGGTCCCAGCGACCGAGGCGAGCATCACGCGGATGTCGTTGGCGGTCCAGATCGCACCATCACCAAACACGACCTGTTCGACGCCACGGCCGTAATAGCTGTCGACCTGATCCTTGAGCAGGATCACCCCACCGTCGCCCGCGCCCGGGGCACTTTCGGAGATCACGAGCGTCACGTCGTTGGCACTGCGGGCCAAGCTGACCGAACCGGCCAGAATGTCCTGCAAGACAAGGCGATCGGCATAGCCCTTGTTGGTTTCCTCGATGATCGTATCCGCTCCGTCGCCGCGCGCATAAACGTAGCTGTCGTCGCCGCCCTTGCCCTGGATCAGGTCATTTCCTGCGCCACCCCGGATCGTGTCGGCGGTGTTGAAACCGACGATGGTGTCGTCGCCCGACGTGGACACGGCAGAGAGAACGCCGAGCCGGAGATCGTTTGCCGTCCAGACCGTCCCATCGGCGAACACGATCTGCTCGATGCCTCGCCCGAAATTGTCGTCGAGCTGGGCATCGAGCAGGATCGAACCGCCGTCGCCGGCGCCCGCCGTGCTTTCCGCAATCACCAGTGTCAAATTGTTGCCGTTGCGAACAAGTGTCACCTCCGCCGGATCGACACCATCGAGGACGACCTTGTCGGCTTGACCGTCGTTCGTGCCCTCGCTGATCGTATCGTTGCCGTCTCCCCGCACCCAAACATAGGTGTCGTCGCCGCGACCGCCATCGAGAACATCATCGCCCGCGCTGCCGATCAGGATCTCGCTCGAAATGATCGTCGCGCTGCCCGACAATACGTCGATGGCTTCTGACCCCACCAGCACTTGCCGTCCAGCCAGGGCCGCATCCGCGACGGTTTCCCACTGCTCGCCCACGCCCAGTGTCGCGAGTTCCGTCGCGATGGTCGCGGCGAAGGCGTCCTTCGAGGTCGAAAGATCGACGTGAAACAGCGATATGAGAGCCAGGGCATCGACGAACGTCGCGACAGCCTCGCTTCGTGTCTGGCCCGGAGTGGTGGCATTCGCTGCGGCTGCGGTAACGACGTCCGTGACGCTGCCGACAATGCGATCGGTGGACACATCGTATGACAATCGGAGCAGGTTCTCATACGGCATGGCCGGAAGATTAAATATGTCCAGCGTCCCCGCGATCAGTCCCTGCAACATGACCGTCCCAGGAACTTGCACCAGGATTTTCGCGGTCAGCGAGCTCTTGATCCGTTCGTACAGTTCTTCGAGTTTGGCTCCGGCATTCGGTCCAGGATTGGCGTTTCCGCCCGTCCAGTCGATCCATGGCCGACCGTAGATCTTCTCGATGAACGCGAGGTGCCGGGCGTCGATATTGTCGCCGCGCGATGCCGGGTCGACGACGGCACTGCCTGCCCACGCGTGGAGGACCGTCTCGATGGCGGCGATGAAATCTACCTGCGACAGCGTCGAAGCCTGACTGACGAGGCCGGTGACAGCAGTGCGCAATTCGGCGCTCACCTGCATGGCGGCGCGCAGATCCGGCAACACGCCATATCCCTTGAGGTCGGGCAGCAACCAAACCGCTGTGTCGTACTGAAGCGGTTGCTCGCCATAGCGGTGGATCGACAACAGCGTATCCGTCTCGAACCAGACATCGGCGATCGTGCCGGGGCCGGTCGTCGTGGTGAAGCTGGCTTCGTGGCTGACCCAGTTCTCGCCGTACCAGTCGTTGACGTAGTTGGCCCCGAGGTTGATCCCCGTCACGCCTGCTGTCGTCAGCGACTGCAGCTCTCCGCCATCCGTGAGTCCATCGCCGTCGCCATCACGCCAGACCACAAGCTCGCCGAACGCCTGGTCCGATGCATCGATGCGTCCATCCGCATTGCTGTCGAGCGCTGCGAGTGCCGTGAAACCGTTGACCGACTGGGCCGTCGAAACGTTCGTCGCACCGAACAGCTCGGTGCGATCGTCAATGCGCCCGTTGCCGTTGAGATCGAGCG
The DNA here is from genome assembly GCA_022843145.1 of Hyphomicrobium sp. Lineage (GTDB taxonomy): Bacteria > Pseudomonadota > Alphaproteobacteria > Rhizobiales > Hyphomicrobiaceae > JAKAML01. The sequence goes on along the minus strand of JALHOF010000024.1, from coordinate 37,430 downwards.
CCAGGAAACCATCGTCGCCACCGATCCATGCCGTGTGTTCGGCAAAGCCGTTGTTATCGAGATCGAAGTAGGCGTGCGAGTTGGCAAGATCGATCAGGTCCAGCCCATCGCCGTCGAGGTCCAGGACAAGCGGCGAAATGGGAGGATTACTGACCGGATCCTGCCCCGGAGGCGGGAGCCAGGAAGGGGTGGGGACCGGCGTCGGTTCCGGAGTGGGCACCGGCGTCGGTTCGGGAGTCGGCTCAGGCGTTGGTGCAGGCGTGGGCTCTGGTGTAGGAGCCGGTGTGGGTTCCGGCGTTGGTGCAGGGGTAGGCTCCGGGGTTGGAGCCGGAGTCGGCTCAGGCGTCGGCTGGGGTCCTTGCTCCCAATCTTCCGTGTAGGGTACCTTGTATTGCGGCGGGATATCACGGTTGCCCCAATTAAGAATCTGGAGCAAGAAATCGAGGGCCTCACGAAGAGCTCCCCTCGGCCCCCCAGTTGCAAAATCCTGAAATATGTCAGCGAACTCCTTTCCGAGCATATCCGGAAGATTTGCATCGCTGGGATCTGGCAGACTCGTACTGCTTGGCCCGTGACCTGAGACCCGCCAATTCCTCCAGATTTGGGTAGAGTCCGTAACCCCAGGAAGGGAGACGGACGATGCGTAAGAGTAGGTTCAGCGAGGAGCAGATCATCGCGATCCTGCGCGAGCAGGAGGCGGGGCGGCCGACGGCGGATGTCTGCCGCAAGCACGGGATCAGTTCGGCGACGTTCTACAAGTGGAAGGCGAAGTTCGGCGGCATGGACGTGTCCGACGCCAAGCGGCTCAAAGCACTCGAGGACGAGAACGCGAAGCTGAAGAAGCTGCTGGCCGAGACGATGCTCGACAACGCGATCCTGAAGGACGTCAACAGCCGAAAGTGGTGACGCCCGCCGCTCGACGGCAGGCTGTCGCTCACGTGTGCGCTGCGCATGACGTGAGCGAGCGGCGGGCCTGCACCACACTCTCGATCGACCGTTCGACGATCCGCTACCGCAGCCGGCGCCCCGACGACGACTCGGTTCGCCAGCGCATACGCGAACTTGCAGCGATCCGGCGCCGGTTCGGCTACCGGCGGCTGCATTTCCTGCTCAGCAAGGAAGGACTGAAGATGAACCAGAAGCGCTTCCGCCGGCTCTACCGCGAAGAGGGCTTGGCGGTGAGGAAGCGCGGCGGGCGCAAGCGGGCGCTCGGGATGCGGGCCCCGCTCGGCCTGCCTTCGCGCCCGAACGAGCGTTGGAGCCTGGACTTCGTCTCCGACAGCCTCACCGGCGGGCGACGGTTCCGCATTCTGGCGATCGTCGACGACTGCACGCGCGAATGTCTGGCGCTCGTCGCCGACACCTCGTTGTCGGGAGCCCGTGTCGCGCGCGAGTTGGATGGCGTGATAGCACGGCGGAGAGCCAAGCCGAGGATCTGTGTCTCCGACAACGGCACCGAACTCACCAGCATGGCGATCCTGAAGTGGAGCAAGGCCACCAGCGTCGACTGGCACTATATCCAGCCCGGTAAGCCGCAGCAGAACGCATTCGTCGAGAGCTTCAACGGGCGGCTGCGCGACGAGCTGCTGAATGAGACGCTGTTCTCGACACTCGGCGAGGCGAGAGAGCTGCTGATGGCCTGGCGAGACGACTACAATCGCGTACGGCCACACTCGGCACTCGCCAACAGGACACCGGAAGAGTTCCGCGACCACCATCAGGCCCTTGTCGCGACGACCGGCAGCGGGCAAGACTTCAACCCAGGACTCTCCCCCTGAGTGGAGGAAACAAGGGTCTCAGGTCACCCGTAATGGTCTTGCGTTCTAGTTGAGTTTATTATGTTTCCATTGTCATCGAGCAATACAATTCGAGACTTGTTCTCCCATCGCCCCGCTTCCGGGTTGTACTTGGGAGCTGTGATCTGAATCTCATATTTCGACATTGTTGCCCGATCTCCCCGCGTGACTTTCTATCGACTTGCCCTAAGCTCGCAGTCCGCGAGTCTCTTCTTATCAGATAATGCGTCATCCATAATGGCAACTGCTGCAGTCTTTGCCTCAACATGCGGCCTTACAAAGTACGTTCTATTGCGGCATTTCGACCTCTCGCCGCGCGGGCATAAAGCCACGCCGACAATTATCGAACCGGATCGCGCTTTCATTGCGAAAGACGGCGCAACGAACAGCTCAAAGCGACCGGACCTTTCAAGTGCACCAGCCTGCAATTCACTCAATGCAACCAACCCTTTCTTGATATCCACGATAGCTGAAAAAAGCTCTCGATCCCATTGCGCCCAATCCCTAGACTCGACGTGCACAATTTCTGCCCTCGCTAGATCCACGTCGCTCGAAATAAGCTCACTATTAGACACCACACAAAGTCGTGCCGATTGCGGACGCTCGCCACACGAGAGCAGCGGGAATGACAATCCCACAGCGACCATTGCCGCAGATAAGACACTGCTGAGGCGTCTGAGCCACGCAATTGACCCAAGAACTACTCTTATGGGGCGACTATTGCTCACTAGCGCCAACCTTTCTTACGCGCAAGTAGTCCGAATCCTCCGGTCATTTCCAATATTGCCTTGCGGGGGCGCCAGTTCCTTGGCTGGATAGTTGATGCCACTGAGGAGCGAGAAGGCTGAGAGTGTTCTGACAATTCCTAAACCGTAGACACCCAACAGAAAACGATCGAATAACAGCTGCCGCATTCGCGCTTTTGACATTCGCTCGAATTGCTCCCATCGGACGCTTCTTTCTCTATCGTGCTCAACCGACCAGTGTACTGCGTAGCTGCGCTTTGCGTGGTCCTTGTATTGGTGAAAAAGTGGCGGGCCGTTGGGATGCCATATATCCCAGCCTCTAGTGAATGCGCGGACGGCTAGGTTCTGCTCTTCGCCGTGAAAGTAGAGCTGAGGATCGTAGGGCACTTCTTCCACAAACGACCCTCTTGTGAAAATGAATCCGGCCGCAATCTGAAACCCGAGGACGGGCTCCTCCTTGCCGGAAGCGAACGCCTCGAAAGGAAGTATCGGATGGTCGTCCTTGAAGATGACGCCTGGTTTGGGACGCAGCACAAGCGATTGCTTGGTGTAGACCTTGGTTCTCGCTTCACCCCGCTCATCGAGTTCAAATCCAAACGGGCGCGTGGAGAGTATTACTTTGTCATTCTCGTGCTTTGCCGAGATGTCTTCAAGATTTCCAACGAGGCGACAATCCCAATTCTTCTCAAACATCGTATGTGAGTCGATTTGGAGGAGGTAGTCCTCGCCAGCGTAGAGGGCGAATACGACCGACCTGGCCCAGCAGGCGCCGCGTGAATCCTTCGGAACCACATGGACGTAGCGAACTTGTCGCGACCACGGACCGTTGAGATCTGCGTCGGCTGAACGTTGGGGCGCCTGCTCGACTATGCCGAACACCAGTCGCTCGGGATGCGCAGCCGTCTTCCATGCACTCCGCACAGTCCACCACAGCAGCTCATCGCAGTAGCTTGCGATGCTGACAAAGATCGTACGCTTCGATTGGGTCATCTGGAATTCGCACGTGTACTGAAGAGAGCGCCAAGCTAGCGGGACTTCGTGAAGGCCGCAAGTTGGAAGATCGAACGTCCGTGCAAGGTCGTTGAGTTCCACCATTGAATGAACGACGTGGTGTTCCCCGCGCGAAGCACCCTGATCAATGCATCGCTGCGCCGTCTCGGCTGAGGATCACGCTCAAGCAGCACGCCGGACCAGACGGATGCCGGCACCGATCTCGCCGCTGGCCTTGGATGTCGTGCGGCGCATTGATGCGCTGTTCGATATCGAGCGCGACATCAACGGCCGGACTGCTGACGAGCGACAAAGCATTCGTCAGGAGAGAAGCGCGCGCTTCGTCGCCGAACTCGAGGCCTGGATGCGCAACGAGCGCGCCAAGCTCTCGCGCGGCCCCACGTTCCGAACCGCTCCGACCCACAATGGCCGCAACACGGTGCCGCGGCGAACCGCGTCTCGATCTGCGCCACCGCCTCGTTCGCCGAGCCCTTGCCGGCAAGCGCCGCAACCAGCGCCGCGCGCTGAACCTCGCTGAGATCACCCAGCTGCTCGACAAGTGCCCGGAAATCCTGCGCCTTCATGCTCGACACCTCCCCGCCGCGAATCACGAACAGAGTGTCGGACTACATCGTGTCGGAACAGAGCCTCATACGTGCCGTCGTCATTTCTGCGGTAGAACGTCTCGACCTGCACAATTTCCACGACCCCATCCGAATTGATGAAAGCGCGGGGCTCTGACACTCGGCGGTAATCATAAGTGCCCGTCGTAGGAATATTTAAATCAGACATGCTCCCCTCCGATCTTGATAATTCCACAAATGAAATGCCGATCAATGCAACTGTTACTGCCTGTTCGGATTGACCGCCGGACGTCTCGATCCTAAGATAAAGCGGCGATCGGAGTGACCCGGCAAGGCAAGCTCACCAACAATCGCATCTTCGAAAACACCCGCTAAATTGGAGGGAAGCCGCGTACTGAGCTCCACAACTTTGGATGCACACGGAGCATTCAGCCCTTGGCTGCAAACGCTGATCCAAACAATCGCCCTAGCTGGCAATCTATAGAATGCAGATGTTTCAACTTTGCAGTTTGACGTCAGGCTCAAAACAGGGTGCGTCATCCGATCGCCAGTAAAGTCAGCAAATATTGCCGATTTCAACTTGAGCGCAATAGGATTCAAGGTGAAATCACACGTTGGATCATCCTTGAGAATGAGGGAAATTTCTTTCCCCTCGATAGTCTTTATGCTCCAACTTTGATCGGAGTGCACATACACAGTCGGGGCCCGACGCTGATAGCTGATAGTAAGTGCGAACGCGAGCCCAACGAAAACTCCGACAATAGTTGCAATCCCGAGCGAGCGCGTCAACATCTAGATGGCCGATCCTCTGACGCTCAATGCAATTCTGTTAAGTGTGCCCGACCTGTGGGTTTCTCATGCGACCAAGCATCCGTCTCGTGATCTGCACTCGGAACCGCAGTCCGATAAACACTGTCATCGCAGTAGCTTGCAATAATGACGAATATCGTGGGCTTTAGCATCATATCTGGCAGTATCTAGCGTAAACGGACGGATTGATAATTTGTAGTCGGGTTTCTTGACAGCCGCAAGTCGGAAAGAAGCGGGTGTCCGCGTGAGGTCGTTGCCGCGGTTCTGCTCTCGTCGCGGTGACGTTAGCCGCGCCGTCGGCGTGTCGCTGGCGCGTCACAGAAGCCTGCATGGAATACAGTTCGACATCATTCGCCGACGACCGGCAACGTGTCGCGACATCGAATTGTGCAAGCTTGGCGTTGGTCGCCAGTCAAGCTTGATCCGCCCGAGCTTCCGACGCGTCGCATAGCGGAGAGGATCGTCGCCCGCCGCACGCGCAGAAACGGACGAGAGGTCCTCGCCTCATCTGGCTCGTGCCCGCCAGCCTCCGGTCGTATGCCTATCCGCCGTTGAACAAACGGCCTAGTGTTCCCCGCGCGAAGCACCCTGATCAATGCATCGCGGCGCCGTCTCCGCTGAGGATCACGCTCAAGCAGCACGCCGGACCAGACGGATGCCGGCACCCTCTCCGATCATGACCGTGTTCAGGAGCCTGGTGCAGGCATAGACGGCGTCGATGGATGGCGACGGGGTTCCGGTGATCCGGGCCAGCTCGATGATCGAGCCGATGAGCGCCTCGGTCTCCAATGATCGGCCGGCCTCGACATCCTGCAACATCGACGTCTTGTGAGCCCCGACAGCCTCGGCACCGGCGATGCGCCGCTCGATGGTATGACGGAACGTGATGCCGAGCCTCGCTGCGACCGCCTGCGCTTCGCTCATCATGGCGGCGGCGAGCGCTCGCGTTTCCGGGAACCGCGCGATATCCGCGAGCGTGGCGTGGGTCAGAGCGCTGATCGGGTTGAACGACAGGTTGCCCCACGCCTTGAGCCAGATCTCGGAACGAATATCGCCGAGGATCCGGGCCTCGAGGCCGGCCGCATCGAACGTTTGCGCGAGCCGTTCGATGCGCGGCGTCGTCGATCCGTCGAGTTCGCCGATCGGGAACCGGTCGCCTTCGACGTGCCTGATAACCCCCGGCCCTACGATCGTCGCCGCCGGATAGACGACGCAGCCGATGATTTGATCCGAGTCGATATGTTGCGTGAGGCATCCCCCCGGATCGAGACTGGCGATACGATATCGGTCGAAGGGGCCGCCGTGCTTGTGAAAGTACCACCACGGCAGGCCATTCTGGACGGTGAGATAGATGGTGTCCGGACCGGTCAACGCCGCGATCGTCGGCGCGATCTCCTCGAGCACCTGCGACTTGACGGCCAGAATGACGAGGTCCTGGGCGGCGGCGTCGGCCGCGTGCTCGACAGCATTGACACGGGCAACGGTCTTCGACCCGTCCATTTCGACGAGCGTCAACCCCTCGGATCGGATCGCGGCGAGATGCGCGCCGCGGTCGATCACCGTGACGTCGTTGCCGGCGCACGCGAGCCGCGTCGCCATCAGTCCGCCGATTGCTCCGGCACCCACGATACAAATCTGCATGGCGTCCTCCTGGACCTTTGAAAACCGACTCTCCCGTCGGCGGCCTGGTCGCCGTCCGCTGCGGGGCATTCGCTCGTCTCTACTGGGTCAGCGTGTTCGACAGCGTGCCGATACCGTCGATCACGACGTCGATCGTGTTGTCCCGATCCTTGATGGCGCCGACGCCGATCGAGGTGCCGCACGCAATGATGTCGCCCGGCATCAAGGTCATGTCGTGCGAGATGCGGCTGATCAGCTGGGCCGGCGGGAAAATCATGTCGCTCACGGGGTAACTCTGGCGCGCATGCCCATTCAAGACCGTGCGAACGGTGAACGCCGCGGGATCGAGACCGGTCGCGATCAGCGGGCCGAATGGGCCGAACGTGTCGAAGCTCTTGGCTCGCGCCCATTGAGCGAACGTCGGGTCCTTCTCGATGATGTCGGCGGCGGTGACATCATTGACGCAGGTGTAGCCGAATATGCACGCCGCGGCCCCGGCCTCCGTCGCCATGCTGCAGCGACTGCCGATCACAATGCCGAGTTCGCCCTCGTAGACGATCCTGCCGTCATAGGAGGCGGGACGACGGATCGGCTCACCGGTGGCGAGGAACGCGCTCGGCGCCTTGAGCAGGTAGAGCGGTTCGGCAGGCTCGGCGACGCCGAGCCTGGCCGCGAGTGCGTGAAAATTGTTCCACAGACAGATCATCTTGCTCGGCACGCAGGGCGACAGGAGACGTACCGCGGCAAGCGACAACCGCTCCCCCGTGGGAACAGCGCCGTCGAACATGCTGCCCTCGTGGTGCCTAATGATGCCGGCCTCGAGCGTCCCGAACCCGATGCGTTCGCCGATGGCAAACCTCACCCAGTGCGTCATGATGGTGTCCTCCGTGTTGTTTGGTTGTCGGCTGTTGGCTTGCCGTGACGGGCTTCTCGGAGATGCGTGGTGTCGTCCTTCCTTGGAGGCCGTTAGTCGGCGGGCGCGGCGAGCCGTTGCAGGATCAGTCCGAGTTCGTCGGGCAGAGCGACGGCGCGGCGGGTTGTTTGATCGGTCAGAACGACGACCGATCGGGACGTGGCGACGCAGCGCTTCCGCTGAAAGAGCGCTTGCGCCAAGGTCACGGACGAGCGCCCGACCCGTCCGATGCGCGTGCCGATATCGACCGTGCCCGGCCAGTGCATCTCGGCATGAAAATCGAGCTCGAGCCTGGCCAGGATGAAATGCGTGCCCGGCGGCGCCAGCGGGCGCGCGGGATCCTCGAGAAAGGCAACCCGCCCCGTCTGGCAGCACACCGCAAAGACGGAGTTGGTGATGTGGCCATGCCGGTCGGTGTCGGCGAAGCGGAGTGTCTCGGTGACGTGGATCGTGTAGTCGTCGAGGCTTGATGGTGGTGGGCAAGAGTCCATGGATGGCACCTTTCAGAAGGGCCGGCATTTCTGGGCCGGCAGCAGAATGAGCGGGCGAGCGTCGGGCGATCACGCACTGTGATGTCATGGTCTTGCGGCCTCCGCGGCGATGAGGTGGGGAACAACCTCCGAGGACAGCGCCACAGTCATCAGCGTGGTGCCGAGGACGCCGGCGATCAGCAGCGAACCGATGGCGGCGAGACGCCAGCTCTCGGCCTGAACCCTGGCCGCGCGCACCCGACCGTCCCAATCCTCGACCGCGCGCCGGTAGCCGATCACGGCTTCTGAGTTGCCGCGGCGGCGTCCTGCCGCCATCTGGTGGATCGGGTGAGCTGCGAGGACTTCGGGAACGATCCGCCACTCCGGGCGGACGAACCAGATCAGCGCCGCCATCTGCACGGCGATATTGATCGCAAAAGCGGTCCGGTAGGCGGCGGCCGGGACATGACCGTCGTGAACCGGCCACTGCTGGATGATGACACCCATCGCGGCTTGAACGAGGAAGGCGTAGCCGACATGCAGGAGGTTGAGGGCGCCGTTGACCCGACCGATCGTGTCCTTCGGAAAGCCCTCCGCCAGGATCGCGTAGCTCAGCACGGTGACCGCCCCGACGCCGCCCACGGCTGCCCACAGGACGTAAGAGAGACCAGGGATATTGAGAACGATGGCGAGCTGTGCGGCGATTGCCGAGGTGCAGGTGAGCGCCAGCAAGGTTGCGTGGGAAATCCCGCGCCGTCGCAGCCGGTCTGCCGAGACGCCGAGCATCAGGGCCGCCGCGCTCAGCGCCATCGCCATGACCAACAGGTGGCGCACCACGATCGCGCGGGAGAACCCATCGACATCGGTCAGCCACGGCGCGGCCCAAAGACCCTGCAGCGCCCAAGCTGTCCCGATGCAGGTCGCGGACAACGGAGCCAGCCGCCAGAATCGCGGGTTCGAATAGATCGCTCCGAGGCTCGTCGCACCGCGACCGGTCGCAGCGGGGACATCGGATCGCCGCTCGGGAACGATCACATGAATGGCGATCGCCGAGACGGCCGTCAGCGCGGCGAGGATCGCGAACAGGTGCCGCCAGCCGACATGAGCGAGCAGGAACTCGGCCGGCGCCGTCGCGCTCACCGCACCGAGGGCGCCGAGCATGATGAACCAGCCGTTGGCCAGCGCGACGCGCTCCTTGGGAAACCAGAGCACGATCGCCTTGAGGCCGGCCATGAGAGCGCCGGCGACGCCGAGACCGATCAAGGCACGTCCGGCGATCAGCTCCGGCAGCCCGCCGGCCGAGGCGAACACCACGGCGCCGGCCGAGGCCACGATCAGAAACGCACTCTGCACCCGGCGCGGTCCGTAGCGATCGAGCAGGACACCCAGCGGGAGCTGGATCAGTCCGAAGGCCAGGAAGTAGGCCGACGTCAACAGACCGAGGTCGGCGGGCCGCAGTGTGAACTCGGCGACCAGCGGCGGCGAAATCAGGGCATTGATCGTCCGATAGAGATACGAGAGGTAGTAGCCCGATGCGAAGGGCAGAAAGACGAGCACGACCGGCCGCCAAGCGGACCCGGCCGCGGGCACGACAGGCCCACCGTTCACTGGACTTGCAGCGACACGAGCGATGTCCGTCGGTAGCCGTCGTTGCATGGCTCAACCCTCCTCGCGCTTCTGCCGGCTCCAGATCAGCCGCGCGACCCCATCCTCGGTCGCTTCGACGAGTACGCCCCAGATCGGCTGCGGCCAGGCCGGGTCGTCGAGGCGCACACGCAGATAGGTCTGCTCGGTGCCCTGCTTGGTCTTGCGCCAGGCGGCGCCGATCTCCGTATCCCCCAGCGAGATCCTGAAATCCGGTGCGCCCTCGGTATCCTTGCGGTCGTTGGCGATGATCCTGACGCGACCATTCAGCATGAGCGTGCGGATGCTGCCGGCGTAGCCGTCCTTGACGGCGGAGAAGGTTCCGATAACGGGCATGATGCGGTCCTTTCGGCTGGGTCATTTGGCGGGCGAGAGGCGGTATGGGCGAAGCACGATGTCCTTGTGCACGATGATGCGCAGCGGCCAGCCGGGGCGGACGGTGAGGGTCGGCTGCACGTTGAGGTTCTTCTCGACCAGTCGCTGGCCGGCGCGACTGGTGGTCTGCCCGGTCGTTTCACGCAGCGCCTTCAGGATGTCGCTGTCGGTATTGCCGAACGCGAGGCTGTTGCCGATGCCGAGCAGCGTCGCCAGTGCGACCCCCTTCAACAGCTTCCAGGTATGGAGATCGACCTCATCCGACAGACCTGCGTAACCGCCGGTGTCGGTGGCCGGCAGGCTGTCGATCACCACCGACGAGCCGTCGGGGAGGATGATCCGCTGCCAGACGACGAGGGCACGCTCCTGGCCGAACGCGACGACACTGTCGTACTTGCCGACGAGACGCGAACCCTGCGGGATCAGCAGATGGCGGCCAGCGACGCTGTCGAAGACGTTTTCCGTCACCTGGGCGATGACGAAGCCGGGCAGGTCGGAGCTGAGCCCGGACACCAGGCTCGCCGAGATGACCGTGCCGGCCATGAGCTGGTACGGCGACGCCGGCGTCTGAAGCGAATGTGGATTGTAGATTCCCTTCTCGGGTCCGGAACTGAGGAATGCCTGCTTGCGGGTTTGATCCGATGTGTCGGCAGATTGCGGATCGGCGTCGTTGCCGGCGAGACCGCGCGCGCGCTCCATCGTGCGGAGTGCGGTGAGGTTCGCGAGGTCCCCGTCGCTAGACGCCGTGCGGATCGGCGCTGCTGCCCCGGCCCGATGCTCCGTTGCTGCCACCGGCGCGTCTCGCGACGACGCCTTCAGTTGCAATCGGAAGAACAGCGGCGCCTCTCGCGCCTGACCTGCCATGCGCGCGAGGCGCGCCTTCTCGACGCGCTCGGCTTCAGTGACTGGATCGACGCTGGGAAGCTGGAGTTGCCTGACGCCGGGGTCCAGTGGCGGCTGGGCCGCTGGGGATTGACGCCCGCCGAACCCATCGTAGGTCGCCGGCAAGCCCGCGAGGCGATCGGTGATCGGCTTGCGATCGACGCTGTAGAGTTCTGACGGGCTTGCCGTGCGAAACGACGGAGCCCTCAACGCGACCAACACGAGACCGGCGATCGCGACCATCACGATGGCTGCGCCGCCGATCAGCACCTTGCGATTGATGCGGGTCACCGGCTGGGGCCGCGCCCGCAGCTCCAGCGATTCTGGCGAGACCTTCGGCTTTGGAGTGCCGGGGCCAGGCGTCGGCACATCAGGGCCATTTGCGTCGGTCATGGCGCCGTCTCCCGCCACACGGCGTCGGTGCGCAGGATGCGGACGACGCGTTGCGGCGCGGTCCCGAGGCGGAGCTCGGCAGCCGCGAACAGCCGGTCGACGATGTAGGTGGTGCCGCGCACGCGATAGTTGACGAGTGCCGGCTTGCCGTCGGGGCCGATGACGAACAGCGGTGGCGCCTCGCTCTGCGCGAGCCCAGTTGGGAACTGGATGTAGACCTTGGCGCCGTCATCGAAGACACGGACCGGCTTCCACGGCGCGTCGCCCTCCAACCGGTAGCGGAACCGCAGCTGCTCGAGGTTGACACCGGCATCGGCAATGACGGTCGCGTCGGCCCCGCTCTGTCGGCCCTTGAGCGCCAGCAGCTGCGACGCCGGGTAGGTCCATGACACCGAGGCCATGTAGGTCTTGTCGGTGGAGCGCAGCTCGAGGTGATAGGTGCGCCGGTCGGTGGTGATGACGAGGTTGGTGTCGAGGTCGGCACCGACGGGTTTGACCAGAATGTGGACCCGCGCCGAGGTGCCCTCGCCACTGGTGGTGTCGCCGAGCACCCAGCGGACCGTATCGCCGGCCGATACCGCGACGAGCTTCTCGCCGGCTTCCAACGAAATATCCGTCACCTGACTGACGGCGGCGTAAACCTGATACAGCGCGCCGATGGTGAAGGGATAGACCTGGATGGCATTGATGTAGCCGTCCTTGACCGGCTCGATGCGGGCTGCCGCGTTGGCCGTCGCGATGCGATCTTTGGGTGTCGTCTCGTCTTTGGTGCGGGGCTTGCTGTCCGGCACAGGCTTCAATTGCCCGGGAAGCGGCAAAGGCTTGGGAACCTCGACATACCGAACCGGCTTCTGTGGCTCGGGCTCGCGAACGGCCGCGATGAACGTGGTGTCGTCGAGCAGCGGGATTTCTGGAACTTTGATGTTGGTGGCGCAGGCTGAGACACATAGAGCTGCGATGCCGACTGCAAGCATGCAGCGAGACATTTCGCATCGCGCGTTGGGGCGTCCTGGACGTGCGCGTCTTCGACACGACTGCCCTACTCGCCCGTCGTGCCGGAGCCGCGCGCCTTCGGCACGACGAGGACACTTCCCAAACCTACCGTCGTTTGACGTCACAAGAAGAAGGGGGTTGGATGGAAACGTCCGTCGTGTCGGAGGCATGCTTGCCGTATGGGCGGGTGCGGGGGCATGTCGACGACATGCTTCCAGCATGCGGCCCGCTCGCGATTCGACCAACGCACGAACCGAGATCAAAGTCGTCATTTTCCGTCTCCAGGATTGAGGTCCTGCGACCAGTTGAAGGCGTGGACGTAGATGCCGAGCGGGTTCTTGCGGACGAGGTCGACCGTGCGCGGCGGCGTGACGACGATCGAAAAGATGCCGGTGAGCCGGTTGGTCGCCTTCGGCGCGCCGCCCTCGAAGCTCTTTTCCAGCCAGCGGATCTGGAACGAGGCCTCCGAAGCCCGCACGACGCTCGTGACCTCGATGGCGACCGTCTCGCGGCCGACCTTGGCGAAGGGATCGTTCTCGCGCGCGTACTCGTTGAGCGTCACGGCGGCGCGGTCGGTGACGAAGTCGTAGGCCTTGAGCCAGTTCTGGCGGACGACGACGGCATCGATCGACAGCGACCGTACGTTTTCGACAAAGCGCGCGAGATGGAACGCGATCTGGGCGTCACTGGGTTTGTAGACCTCGGTCGCCGGGACGACGGCCCGCGCGCCGCCCTGGCGATCGATCTCGACGACAAAGGGAATCGCCGAACCCGAGCGACCGAGCCACAGCAGGATCGCGGCCATGATCAACGCCAGCGCCAGGCTTCCCAACGCCACCAGCCGCCAGTTGTGCGCCTGCACGCGGGCGGTGCCGATCCGATCGTCCCAGGTCTGCGCGGCCTTCTGGTAGGGCGTCACCGGTTGCGGTGTCTCCCCGTATCGCAAGGTCGTGCGCTTGAACGCCATGATGAAGCCTCAGCTCTTGTCTTTGAGTTCGGGGCCGCTGGTGCTCGCCGGGCGATCGCCCTCGCGCAGCGCCTGCGAGGCGATCATGCCGGCCTGCGTCAGGCGCTGCCGGCGCGCGAGATTTTGCGCCCAGGTTGGCGCCGCATGCGGGGACGCCCCCATGCTGGCCATCGCGTCGGCGCCACGGCCGGCCGCAGCATCTGGCGGCGGCGCTGTCGCGCGGTATCCGGCAGCAGCGCCCTCGCGGTAGGCGTCGCGAACGGGGCCGGTGGCCGCCCCGATCATGCGCGATAGCGGCGCGCCGACCGTCGCCTTGGCAACGCCACGCGCGCCGCCGCTCTCATACGAAGTACCGACGGTGCCGGTGAGCGAGGCCGCGGATCTGATCGCGCCGCCGGTCGCGCGACCGGCCAACCGCGCACCGCCCGTGGCCAGCATTCCGCCGGCAACCGCGGTTCCGCCGAGCCCGGCGGTCGTTGCCACAGCCGCACCTGCCCCCAGCTGCGGCGCGCCCGAAACGAGACCCGCCGCAATCGCCGGCACGAAGATCGCCAGTCCGAACACGGCGATCGCCGCCAGGATGGTCGAGGCCGCCTGCGTCAGTGTGACCTCACCCGATGGCCGAATGATCGTGCCGAACAGCGACGAGCCGATGCCGACCACGATCGCCAGCACCATCAGCTTGATGCCGGCGGTGATCACATGACCCAGGACGCGCTCGGCGAGGAACGCGGTTTGGCCGAACAGCGCGAACGGCACCAGCACGAACCCCGCCAGCGTCGTCAGCTTGAACTCGATAATGGTGACGAACAGCTGCACGGCGAGCACGAAGAACGCCAGCAGCACGATCAGCCACGCCAGCATCAGCACGACGATGGTCACAAAATTGGTGAAAAAGCTGGTGATTCCGATCAGCTCGCCGGCCTTCTCCAGCAGCGGCTTTGACGCCGTGAACCCGGTCGCCGCCACGAACCCCGGCCGCATCAGATCAGCCGCCGTCAGCGCCACACCCGTCGCCTTCAACCCCAAGCCCGCGAACGAGTTGAACACCACGTCCGCGAGACTCTTGAAGTTGTTCAGCAGCAGCGCGAAAAACCCAACGTACAGCACCTTCCTGATCAGTTGCGCCGGGACATTGTCGTCGCCGTGCATCGCCCAGAACAATCCGGCGAGCGTGACGTCGATCGCCACCAGCACGCTGGTCAGAAACGCCACGTCCCCCGCCAGCAGGCCGAAACCTGAGTCGATGTAGCGGCTGAAAGTCTCGGTAAACCGGTCGATGATGGCCAGATCGTCCATGGACATAGCTCCGCCTTCGGCGCTGAAGCCAGCGCCGTTGAGAAAGGGATCGCGGTGGTCAGGTCAGGGAACGGTCAGCGCCGTCGTCGGAGGGCGTCGTGGAGGAGGAAATGCAGTCGCTTCGCGAACGGGCCCCATGCTGGAAGCATGTCGTCGACATGACCCCGTGCCCGCTCATGCTGCAACAATGTCTCCAACATGATGGACGTGTTCCCCGAACCCCCTACTTTTTGTGACGTTGAGGCACGGTGGGTTCGGGAGGTGTCCTGCCGATTGAGGCGTGGGGCGAAAGCCCCGCTTGCGAAGCGACTTTGCTCGTGATGACTCGTGCTCATCTCATTGACTCCGTGTGTAGGCTTGCCCGTTACCGACGAAGGTCTTGAAACGTTGGCGGGCCTCGTCCTCGATAGCGAGATCGCGGGCGCGGCCGAGGGTTTCGTTGCGAGCTTGAGCGGCGAGCAGACCCTGCAGCTGCAGGGATTGCTTGACCCCGAGGGCGGTGAGCTCGTTGCCGGCCTGGGTGACGTCGAGGGCGCCAGCGGCGGCGCGGGAGCGGGCCATGGTATCGACGAGCAGGCGCGCATCGGTGCCGATGCCGTCGGCGATCTCGCCTTGCAGCAGGGCGGACCGCTTGAGGCTCGCGTATTCCTCGTCCCAGCGGGACTTGGCGTTGCGCAGCAGCTCGTCGGTCGAAAGGGCGAACGAGACCTCCTTCGGGAACAGCTGCGCGTAACCGGTTTCGGTGTCGCGGAGCTCGAGGGCGAGGCCTTCGCCGTCGCGGAGCCGGGATTGGATATCGGCGAGCGACCGTTGCAGATCGGGCGCGATCGTCGAACCGAGTCGTTGCAGGTTTTGGTCCATGCGTTGCAGCGCCTGCGCCTGGTTCTGCAGCTGGCGCACTTGGTTGTTGATCTGCTCCAGGGCGCGGACGGCGGAGAGCACGTTCTGCTGGTAGTTGAGCGGATCGAATACCGTCAGGGCGGCGGCCGGACGCGGCACCGCGAGCCCCGTCAGCATGACGATGGCAAGAGCGGTTGGGACGGCTCGTGCAGCCTTGCGGCGTGCCGCACGGTTGGGCTTTGCGCCAATGCGATAGGGCGAGAAGCGCTCCGGCAACAGGTCGCCGATCGCGCCGTGCGGCAGGCGCGCCTCCGGCTTGTCGTGCTGTAAGCGCGCCTCCGGCTTGTCGTGCTGTAAGCGCGCCTCCGGCTTGTCGTGCTGTAAGCGCGCCTCCGGCTTGTCGTGCTGTAAGCGCGCCTCCGGCTTGTCGTGCTGTAAGCGCGCCTCCGGCACGACCTTCTGCTGGACAGATGCAATGACAGCCGTGGCGGATGGCGGTCGGCTTGGTTGCTGCGAGGCTGTTTCCTCGTCTAGCCCTGGCAATGTTGGCGGCACTTCGCTTTGCACTGCCGATTCACAGCGCGCAAGTAGGATGCGCGACGATTGGAGTGCCGGTGCCGACGGCGCTGCTTGCGGGAACGATGCGAGACTGTCTGCCGCCCATGGCAGGCCCTTGGCGCGGAACAATGCGTCTGCAAAACCTGAGGGCAACGATTTCGCCACAATGCGATCGATCAGGCGCTGGTCGTCGGGCGACGAGGAGCCGCACAATACCAGCGCGATGGGACCGAGGCCGAGTTCGAACAGTCGGTTGCCGCGCGCGGTCTGGGCGTAGTAGTCGCGCTTCGGCGCGGCGATCGACAGGATCTCGACCTGTCGGTCGTTGAGACCGAACCGTGCATAGACGGCACGGGCCTGCGGTTCCAGAGCGCGGTCGTTGGGCAGAAATATTCGCGTCGGGCAGCTTTCGATCAGCGCCGGCGCGATCGACGAGCGCTCGATGTCGGCCAAAGACTGCGTGGCGAACACCACCGCGACGTTTTTCTTCCGGAGCGTCTTCAGCCATTCGCGGATGCGAGCGGCGAACAGCGGATCGTCGAGGAAGGTCCATGCTTCGTCGAGGATCAGCAGCGTCGGCCGCGTTCCTTGTCCCGCCGGAGACGGGCCGGCAAACTTGGCTTCGAGCCGGTGGAACAGATAGGTCAGCACCGGCGGTACCAGCGCCTTGTGCCGCATCAGCGGCTCCATCTCGAAGTGGACCACATCGGTCAACGCCAGCGTTTCGGACGCCCCATCGAGCAGGCGGCCGTAGGCGCCTTCGAGCGTATAGGGCGACAGCGCCGCGATGATCGCGTTCGACTGAACCAGCACGGCAAGCCCGGTCAACGTTCGCTCGGCCTTCGGCGCCGACGCCAGGCTTTGCAGCCCGGCCCACACCGCGCCCTTGATGTCCGGCGTAATCGTCATTCCCTCGTTGACCAGCAGTCCCGTCACCCATTCGAGCGCGAACGCCATCTCACCGGGCTCATCGATGCGAGCGAGGGGCTGCAGCGCCAGCGTCCCGTCTAGCCCCAGCTCGATCGACGTGCCGTTCATCGCCAGCGCCGCCGCCCGCGCCGCGCGGCCCCGATCGAAGATCACCACCTGAGCGCCGATGTAGCGGCGGAACTGCAACGCGAGCAACGACAGGAGCACCGACTTGCCGGTGCCGGTCGGGCCGACGACGAGCGTGTGTCCGACATCGCCGACGTGCAGATCGAGCCGGAACGGCGTCGACCCGCGCGTTTCCGTCAGCATGAGTGGCGGCGCGTCGAGATGCCTGTTGGATTCCGGTCCAGCCCACACCGCCGAGACCGGCATCAGGTGCGCAAGGTTCAGACTATGCACGATCGGTTGGCGCACATTGGCGTACGGGTTGCCGGGCAGACTGCCGAGCCAGGCCTCGACGGCATTCAGCGTCTCGCGGATGGTCACGAACCCGCGCCCGTTGATGATGCGTTCGACGGCCAGCAGCTTCTCGTTGGCGCGCTTCGGATCGGGATCGGCAACCACGATCGTCGTGGTGAGGTAGCCGAAGGCGACATCGTCGGAGCCGAGTTCCTGCAACGCCTCGTCGGCATCGAGCGCCTTGTTCTCGGCGTCCGGATCGACCAGCGCCGTCTCGCGGTTGAACAGCGCCTCGCGCAGCACGGCGCCGACCGACTTGCGCTTGGCGAACCACTGCCGGCGCAGTCTGGTCAGGTGCTTGATGGCTTGCGCCTTGTCGAGGGCGAGCCAGCGCGTGGCCCAGCGGTAGGAGAAACCAAGATCGTTGAGCGTGTCGAGCAACCCCGGCGTGGTGGAATTCGGGAAGCCGAGGACGGTCAATACCCGCAGATGCGCATCCCCGAGCTTGGGCTCGACGCCGCCCAGCAGCGGTGTATCGCAGAGCACGGCGTCGAGATGCGTCGGGACAGCCGGAACGGCAACCGGATGCCGCTTCCTGGAGATCGTGCCATGCAGATAGGTCAGCGTCTCGGCATCCGACAATGCTTCCGCTTCGGGCAGGATCGCCGCCAGCATCTCCAACGCACGATCGGTCTCGGTCGTGAACCATTCGATCTGTGCGAACGCGTCCGGTGCAATGTCGCCGCCCTCGGTACGCTCGTACAGGAACCGTTCGACGCGGCCCTCTCGTTCGGGCGGCGGCAGATAGAGGAAGGTCAGATAATACCGGCTCTCGTGGTGCGCGCCATCTGCGCTGAAGGCATGATACCGTTCCTGATCGACCAGCCAGGACGCCGCATCGGCAAACCGCGCGCCGGGATAGGCGTCGGCAGGACTACGCTCGGCCTCGAAGAATAGCGCCCAGCCCTCGCCGAAGCGTTTCAAGACGTTGTTGAGCCGCGCCATCACCGAGACCAGCTCCGCCTCGGTGGCGCTGTCGAGATCGGGACCGCGATAGCGCAATGTCCGCTGGAACGAACCGTCCTTGTTCAGCACCACTCCCGGCGCCGCCAGACACGCCCACGGCAGGTAGTCGCAAAGACCGGTGTTGCGGGTCCTGTACTCGGCGAGATTCAGCATGTGAGCGCTCCTTTGTGACGGGCATGACGCGACAGGACGGTCAGAAACTCGGGGTCCTTGCGCGTGACCCAGACGGCAATCGCGTGTCCTACGAGCCAGATCAGCAGTCCCGCGATCCACAGCCTCAGCCCCAGACCGATCGCTGCCGACAGCGTGCCGTTGAGGATCGCGAAGCTCCTTGGCGCACCGGCAATCAGGATCGGCTCGGTCAGCGACCGGTGCAGCGGCACTTCGAACCCCGGCGTCGACCTTGGTTGTCCCAGCATGCTTCCACCCTCCGTGTGTCAGTTGATCAGCGCGCCGCCGGCGAACGAGAAGAACGACAGGAAGAACGAGGTCGCCGCGAACGCGATCGACAACCCGAACACGATCTGGATCAGCCTCCTGAGCCCACCGCCCATGTCGCCGAACGCCAGGCTCAACCCGGTCATGATGATGATCACCACTGCCGAGACCTTCGCCACCGGCCCTTCGATCGATTCCAAGATCCGCTGCAACGGCGCCTCCCAAGGCATGCCGGATCCGGCGGCGTATGCCGGTGTGCAGAGGATCAGCACTGTTGCGGCGGCGAGGATGAGGGTGAGTGGTCGCTTCGCGAGCTGGGCCAGCCCCGCGCCCTGCCGGCGGGACACCCGCCGGACCACCCGCTTTCTTATGTTCCAAAACGGAGGGGATTCGGGGGATACATCCGTCATGTCGGAGGCATGCTTCCAGCATGGGCGGGTGCGGAACCATGTCGGAGACATGGTTCCAGCACGCGGCCCGCTCGCGCAGCGATCACGCATGCCAAGGTCTCTCATGACGCCACCGGACGCAGCACGGGCTTGTCGAGTGGCTTGAGGTTATAGACGCCGTCGGCGTCGAGACCGGCGAGTTCGACGATGGCGGTGACGCGGCGCTTGTCGCCGCGGCCGTCGATGAAGACGAGGATTTCGATGGCCTGGGCGATCAGGTCGCGCGGAACGGTGACCACGGCTTCCTGCACCAGCTGCTCGAGTCGATAGAGCGCCGACAGCGGGTTGTTGGCGTGGACGGTGGTGATGCCGCCGGGGTGGCCGGTGTTCCAGGCCTTGAGCATGTCGAGGGCTTCGGGGCCGCGCACCTCGCCGACGACGATGCGGTCGGGGCGCAGGCGCAAAGTGGAACGAACGAGATCGGCGAGGCTGGCGACGCCGGGCCTGGTGCGCAGCGCGACCACGTCGGCGGCGGCGCAGCGCAGCTCGCGGGTGTCCTCGATAATGACCACGCGTTCGTCGAGCGCGGCGATTTCAGCAAGGAGCGCGTTGACCAGCGTGGTCTTGCCGGACGAGGTGCCACCGACGACGACAATTGAGTTGCGGTTGCGGACCGCCTTGGCGAGGGCGGCGGCCTGGATGGCTGTCATGATGTTGGCCGCCACATAGTCGGCGAGCGTGAACAGCACGTCGGCGGGCTTGCGGATCGAGAAGCAGGGGGCCGTCGCGACCGGCGGCATGACGCCTTCAAAACGCTCGCCGCTGTCGGGCAACTCGGCGGAGATGATCGGGGACCTGTCGGTCACTTCGCGGCGGACGTGAGCGGCGACGAGACGAATGATGCGCTCGGCCTCAGCGCTGCCGATCCGCTCGCCGGTGTCCGTGCGGCCCTGCGCGGCGCGGTCGATCCAGAGTTTGCCGTCGGGGTTGACCATCACCTCCAGCACAGTGGGATCGGCGAGAGCCGCGGCGATGCTCGGACCGAAGGCGGTGCGCAGCATCTGCCGACGGCGGCCGTGGGCTTCGGCGGCAGCGATGGTATGGATCAGATCAGCCATGTCCGCTGCCCTCGTCGTTGGTCGGCCCGTTGGGCCGTACGGTTGTCGTGGGGACGACGCGCAGCTTGACGGGCGTGGCGATGCCGGCGGTGGCGAACAGGTCGGGGTTGTGCATGGCGATGGTCTCCAGTACCTCGGAGACGAGGCGATGGTCGGAGGCGAGGCGGCGGCCGATCTCGGCAACGAACACCTCGAACCGTTCGGTGCCGAGAATGCGGGCCGGCTCCTGCTCGCTCATCGGCAGTGGTGGCGTGACGGTGAGGAAGTAGCGGACGAACAGCGCCAGCGTCTCGGT
This sequence comes from Hyphomicrobium sp., assembly GCA_022843145.1. Lineage (GTDB taxonomy): Bacteria > Pseudomonadota > Alphaproteobacteria > Rhizobiales > Hyphomicrobiaceae > JAKAML01. The sequence continues at coordinate 16,955 of JALHOF010000024.1, read as the reverse complement.
GACGATGGCGACATCGCGCTCGACGGTCTTGGCCGACCTGTTGAGCTCGTCGAGGCGGCGCGCCAAGCCGTCCTCGATGCCAGGCATCGGCTTCGGTTCGAGGCTGTGCTTGAGCGCTTCCTCGACGAGCGCCGACTTGGCGCCGTTGCGGATGCGGGCCACCTCGTCGAATTTTCGCGCGAGCGGGCGTGAGAGGTAGAGCGTATAGCGTTTCTTGCTCATGACAGTTTCATGCCCCCTGGAAAGGTCAGAACGGTTCCATCGACGTCATCGGCCGGTGGCTCGACGGCCAGGTCGATCTCGGGGTCGAGCGCGAGGGCCGAGAACAGCGGCAGGTCGCGATGGTGGTCCGGTGTCGGCATACGCTTTGACACCTTGCGCACCTTGGGCCGGTGCTCGTCATCGGCGGGCATGGAGACCATGTCCAACCACGCCTGTTCGAGCCGCACGTTGGTCGTGCGCGTGCGGCCGGTCCAGTCGTCGGAGCGGCCCGTTGGCGCATCGGCGACGTTTCTGTCCACCAGCTGTGGCGCCGGCAGGCGCCGCGCGATGAAGTTGAGATCCTTGAAATACTGCAGCTTCCTGGCGCGGATCGGCGGCGTGCCCGACACGAGCACCAGGGCATCGTCCTTCGGCAACTGCAGCACCTCGCCGGCCGTCAGCAGCGGCCGCGGCGTCTCCTGTTCCGAGACCGAAGTGTGCGACAGCCACGCCGACAACCGTTTGCCGGAGAGATTGCGTTGCGCGCGCAATTCGGTCGCGGTGCCGAGCGCATCGGAGAGCCGCTTGGCGGTGCGCTCGTCGTTGGGCGCGAATGCGACCCGCACGTGGCAATTGTCGAGAATGGCGTGGTTCGGCCCGTACGCCTTGTCGATCTGGTGCAGGGATTGCGCCACCAGGACCGCGCGGACGCCATAGCCAGCCAGGAACGCCAGCGCGGTCTCGAAGAAATCCAGACGGCCAAGCGCCGGGAACTCGTCGAGCATCAACAGCACCTTGTGCCGCCGTTCTTGTCCGTCGAGTGGGCCGAGACTTTCCGTAAGGCGGCGCCCGATCTGGTTGAGGATGAGCCGTACCAGCGGACGCGTCCGCGAGATGTCGGACGGCGGCACCACGAGATAGAGTGATACCGGCCGTTCGGCGGCGACGAGATCGGCGATGCGCCAGTCGGATCGGGCCGTGTTCGCGGCAATGACCGGATCGCGGTACAGGCTGAGCAGGCTCATGGCGGTCGAGACGACACCCGAGCGCTCGTTCTCCGACTTGTTCAGCAGCTCGCGCGCGACCGAGGCCACCACCGGATGCACCTTCGGCGCCTCATGCTGCAAGCGCGCTTCCGGCACGACCTGCTGAAAGCGCGCCTCCGGTGCTTCATGCTGCATGCGCGCCTCCGGCACGACCTGCTGAAAGCGCGCCTCCGGCACGACTTCAGACCCGAGGTGGTTGGTGGTCAGCATGATCTTGAGCGCGCGGCTGATCGACCGCGACGGATCGGCGAGGAAGCTGGCGACGCGGGCCAGCGTCTTCTCGTCTTCGGCGTAGAGTACATGCAGGATGGCGCCGACCAGCAGTGCGTGCGCCGTCTTCTCCCAGTGGTCGCGCCGTTCGCGCGCCCCTTCCGGGTCGACCAGGATGTCGGCGATATTCTGCACATCGCGCACCTCCATCGGGCCCTTGCGGACCTCGAGCAGCGGATTGAAGCGCGCCGACGACGGGTTGGTCGGATCGAACAGCAGGCAATGCGAAAACTGCGCACGCCAGCCGGCGGTCAGGTCCCAGTTCTCGCCTTTGACATCGTGGATGACGGCCGAGCCCGGCCAGGTCATCAACGTCGGCACGACAAGGCCGACGCCCTTTCCGGACCGCGTCGGCGCAACGACCAGCACATGCTCGGGGCCGTCGTGACGCAGATAGCGATCGTCATAGAGGCCGAGGATGACGCCGCGCTCGCCGAGCAGGCCTGCCCCCGCAACGTCACGCGAGTCCGCCCAGCGGGCCGAGCCATAGGTTGTAATCTCCTTGGCTTGGCTTGCCCGCCAGGCGGTCCCCCCGATGGCGACGGCGCCGCCCAGCATCCCCCCGATCGCTGCGATGGCACCGGCGCGTCCGAACACGTCCGGGGCCTGGGCATCGAACGCGATCCACCAGGGAAAGAGCTTCCAGGGCGCATAGACCGGCCACCCGAACAGCTCGGCCCATGACGCGCCGAGTGCGGCTTGAAATCCGAGCATCGCAGCCGCCCATTGCGTCGCCGCCCACAGGCCGGCAGCGACGAGGAGAAGTGCGAGCGCGAATTGCAGGACGGTGGATCGGGCCGCCATCATTGCTGGTCTCCGTTCGGCGCAATGCTCGAATGCGGGATCAGGATGCGACGCGGCCGACTGCGACGTGAATGGGGAATTGCGGGGAAAAGTGGGAAGCGGCGGGAGGTTCTGGGAAGCAGAGGGAGATCGCGATTTTTGGAGCCGAGGTCAGGCGCATCCGCAAATGAAATCAAGCTGGCGACGAACCCAAAAACGCCTTGGCAGACCGCCTGTTGAGGTGCTGCTTCTGTGAAGGCGACGATGCCAGACTTGGAAGTTCTGACCCGAAGCGGGCGCCGAACGCTTCGAAACTGCTCATGCCCCAATCACCACCCGCCGGGCTACTTGCGCCGCACAAGCTCCGCGCACCCGGCAGTCGCCTCCTCACCAGACTCCACGTAGCAGGCGCCAATGCGGTCAGCGTCCAGAATGCGCCCGTGGTTGTAACCCTTGCTGTCGGAGGCGACCCACGTGAAAGTCGAGTTGTCCGGGTAGATGACGCCGAAGAAGTGCTTGGTGCCTTCGGGATAGGAAAAGTGGCCGCGGAAGCGTCGGTCCTGCTGCTCCGTAATCTCGATCGTCTTCTGCCCCCAGACCCTGTAGCCCTTCTTATCGGAGACTGTTCTGTTCTCGCCGATCCATGTCCCGACGAGGTTGGGGATGGCGTTGGTCTCGTCGGCAAGCGCAGGCGCACCGCGAATTGCCGTCAACATGCTGAGCGCCGCAAGCATCACGGTCGCGCCACGACCATTCGTGATATTTTTTGGACTATTGCCCGAACCCACCACGAGACCCGCCTTTCCTTATCGAGGGAGGATAGCCGCAGAACGCCGATGCTGAACGTTCATGGCACGAGCAGGTAGTTCTTGACGAGGTAGTCGAGACTTCGGGCCCAGGATTCGTCAGTATTCCCCCGGATGTCGACGCTGTGCAGGAAAACCATCTTCTGCGTGGCCACGTCGGCCATATAGACATTCATATTGAGAATGAGATTCGAAATCTTTTGCACCCTGATCCACGCTATCACCTCGCCGCCGAGCGACTTGCCGTAGTCGATCTCGCAACCGCCGCACTCGCCGATCGCCTGCCCTGCAGCAATCTTGGCTCGAACCTCTGGCGGAACGGAGACGAACTTGTACCGACCCGACGCCTCCAGACTGCTCGAAAACAGCTCTTCGAGCTTTATTATGCGCGCACGTTCGGCGTCACTTGTCGGTTCATAGGACTCATTGTCATTCTGCAGATGTACGCCGAGAAAGGCGACAGATCTCGCATCGGCCGCTCGGGCCTGTTCGGGCGCCATGCCTGCAGACACAAGCAAGCCCAGCACTAACCCTGCTGTCCACGCTGACGCCCGGAAAATCCGCCCTCTCACCCCGGACCGTCGAAACGAGAACGTCATGCGATTGAACATCCTGTCTTTCTCCATTTCTAATTGAATGTGGCGCAGGATGGCTTGGGCTTCAGCGCCAGGATAGGGCGTATGGCCCGAGGAACCTTGGGCAAATTTCCCGAGCGCCGCTCGAAGTGTTCTCAGCGGTCTCCGGCTGCATTAGGATTGTGGTGCGCGAGATCGGAGAAGAGGCATGTCCGCCCTAACTGTTGAAGACGGCCCAGCTGCTCAGTGCCGCAGCACCCTAGACCTCAAGTGGCTCCTCGTCCGGCGCATCGTCATTGTCGCGGTGCTGTGCGTGATCGGCGGTGCGGGCGTGGTTCTCCGCGACGTTGCCGCCGAGGTCAGACGACAGAACCAGGAGGTGGCCGAAGCAATCGGAAAACAGCTTGCCCTGCAGCTCGTCCGGATTGACTCGGCACTCGACCTTCCCGAACGCTTTCCGGATTGGGGTGCCGTGATAAACTACATGCTCCAGCCCGGCCAGTGCGTGCAGTTCCGTTATCCTGACGGGCGGACGCCCAACTCCAATTGCATTGGGCTGGATAGCAGCACGCGACTCGCCCCGACGTGGTTCGCGCCGATCTACGGTCGGCTGTTCCTTGGTCAAGGGGACTTCGAGCACCCGCTCATCCATCGCGGTGACCCGAAGGGCACGGTCAAGGCCACGTTAGATTCAACAGCGGTCGCCGCCCGCGCGTGGTCCGAGGTTTCCCGAATGCTCGGCCTCTGGACGGCCATGATCGCTGTCATGTGCCTTCTGGTCTACGTCATAGTGGATCGCGCGCTTCGCCCGACCAACGAGATTCTCGCCGGTCTCAATCGCCTGGCCGAAGGTGACCTCTCTTGCCGTCTCCCGCGGTTCCGATTGCGGGAACTCAACAGGATATCGGAGGTCTTCAACGACTTAGCCCAGAAGTTGCAGATCACGACCTGGGAGAGGTCGGGACTTGCACGCAAACTGGTCGACGCCCAGGAGAAGGATCGCAGGCACATTGCCCGAGAGCTCCACGATGACGTGGCGCAAAGGTTGAGCGCACTGAGCTGCCTCGCGGCATCGATCAAGAGCGCTGCCGGGCAACAAGCCCCGACCGTGCTAAAGGAGACCGATGAACTCGTTACAATGGCCTCCGACGCGATGCGCTCCTTGCGCGAGACACTCACCTACCTCCGGCCTCAGGAAATAGACGATCTCGGTCTGCTGGCCAGCCTGCAGGGGCTGATTGCTGAGCAGAATCGCCGTGCCCGGGACAAAACGAAGTTTGTCCTTCAAGCCCAGGGGCGCTTCGATGCACTTCCCGCTGAGACCGCTGCACACATTTATAGAATAACACAGGAAGGTCTAAACAACGCGGTGAGACACGCCAACGCACGGACCGTGCGAGTGATCCTTCAAAGCAGACCTAGCAGCAAGGTTGCCAGAAAAGATAGATCAGATGAGATCGAACTTACGATAGTGGATGATGGAACGGGAGCCGGCCAGGAGCACCTCGGCCGCCAGCTCGGAGGTACCGGCCTCATCGGCATGCGAGAGCGTGTATTTGCCTTGAGTGGGACATTGACCGCTGGCCCGAGCCCGACAGGCGGCTTTGAACTGCGCGTCAACTTTCCAACACTGACCACGACGGGAGCAGCCGCATGATTGGCCGGGCAATCCGGGTGATGCTCGTCGACGATCACGCCATCGTTCGAGAGGGTTACCGGCGCCTCATCGAGAAGCACGACGATCTCGAGGTCGTATCGGAGGCCAGCGACGCTTCTTCCGCCTACGTTAAATACAAATCTTCGCATCCTGATGTTGTCGTCATGGACATCTCGATGCCCGGACGTGGCGGCATCGATGCGGTTCGACATATTCGCCAGTGGGACCCCGCAGCGCGTGTGCTCGTGTTCAGCATGCATGCGAACGCCACCTACGCGCTGCAGGCCTTCCGCGCCGGCGCAAAAGGGTACGTGACGAAGAGCAGTGCTCCAGAGCTTCTCATCAGCGCAGTCCGAAGCGTTGCCGAGAATAGGCCCGCAATCTGTCCGGAGATCTCGGAGATACTTGCTGCGAGCTGCTTGGCAGAACATGCGAAGGCACTTGAGCAACTGTCCCCGCGCGAGTTCGAGATTCTCAGAATGATTCTCGACGCGAAATCGACTGAGGAGATCGCCGTCGCGTTTCATTTGAGTTCAAAAACGGTGGCAAATTACCATTATGCGATCAAGTCGAAGCTCGGCGTATCGTCCGACATTGATCTCGTCTACTTCTGCATGCGACACGGGCTTGTGGCGCCCCTTTGCGTACAAGTCCAACAATAGTGGGAAGTCGGCTCCCGCCCTGTTGCGTAACCAACCACTCCTACCAAGTCTTTCAGCTATTCGATGTTCACCGGAAGTCTCGGCGGCAACACCGTTGCCGAGACTTCCGCCGTGTTGGCACAGTGCTAAGCTGCGGGCCGACGCTCCGCCGTCAGGGGCCGCGACGTGTAACGGACCTGCGGAAACACCATATAGCGCGGCGTCCATCTCTCGACCTTGGTGCGGCCATCGCCGTCCAGCGCCTTACGGATGATCGCCTTCTTCCTGGTGCCGGTTTGGGTGAGGTAGGATTTGGCGGCGGTTTCGCCGATCACCTCGACCAGCATGGCCGATACCGCCTCGCGATCCTTGACCAGCGCGAAGAACATGTCGTCGGGTTGCCAGTGCTGGCCGATATCGACGTCGAGCGTCACGCCGAGCGTATCGACGAGGCCGGTTCCGGCCGCCAGCGTCTCGGCCATGACGATGGCCAGAATTCGCATCACGTCCTTGTCGGCCATGTCGAGCAGCCGGGCGAACACGGCTGCCGTCCGCGCTCCGTCATGGTCGTGGCGGACGATTGTCGTGTCGGCGGCGTCGAGCCCGAGCAGCGCGATGACCTCTTGCCGCCGGTCTGCGAACATGGCCTGCGCCGGTAGCGCCGCCATGGCGTCGCCGATGATCGCCGTTGCCGGACGCAGCGGCCCGTCGTCATGTCGGCGACGCGCCTCCGGCACGATGACCTGCCACCAGCGCCCCCCACCGATGACGTGCGCCAGCATGAGCCGCAGCGCGATCTTGGGTGCATCGGCGACGGCGAGCCGGACGGCGCTGCGGCGCACGAGATCGACGTAGTTCGCAAGTGGTGCACTCATCTCGGGCCGCTCGGCAAGGGCGTCGGCATCGTTCCCGTCACGCGCTGTTCGCAGGGCGCGCTGGACGTCTTTGCGTGGCTGCAACCCCTTGTGGACCGTGACATGACCGTCCGGTTCGACGTCGATGTAGACGGCACCGCCCTTGCTTTTGGGCGCCTTGTCGTATTCCCACACCTGAAAGCGGCGGTCAGGTTCGACGATATGCACCTCGGGCCATCCCGCTGCAAGCAGCCGTTCCCGTTCCTGGGCAATGGCGGCATTCTGCAACCGCCAGAATTCGTCCGGATCGGTGAAATAGCGCTCCTCGCCGAACAGATCGGAGGCAATCGCGCCTTGATACAAAGCTTCGTCGAACCGCGCGGCCTTGGTGGAAATCTCTGCGCCACCCAGAAGCCACGCCTTCAGTTGCCAGGAAGGCGGCGGCGTCTGCTCGGGATCGCGCTGCAATGTGAGCCACGCCTTCTGCCTCTCCTTTGTCGCAAGCGTCAACAGATGCAACGTCTTGGCGTCGATCTCTCCGGCCCGATAGAAGCGGCGGATATCGGGATGCAGGTTGGAGATGGCGAGACGGCGCTTCACGACCTGCTCTGAAATCGCGAAGTGCGCGGCGATGTCGGCCTCGCCGAGGCCTTGCTTCTTGAGTGCGGCGAACGCCTCGTATTGATCGACCTCGTCCATCGGCAGCCGCGCGACATTCTCGGCGAGCGACGATTCGATGGCCGCGGCATCGTCGGTGGCGTCCATCACCACACACGGCACGGTGTCGGTCTCGGGCGAACCATCGGCATTGAGCTTCTTCATCGCGAGATAGCGCCGCTGTCCGGCGACGATCTCGAAGCCATCGTTCTTGGCGCGCACCAACAACGGTTGGATGAGCCCCAACGCGTTGATCGACGCGGCGAGGCTGTCGATGTCTTTCGCGCCATGGCGGCGGACGTTGAGCTTGGACAGCGTGAGTTCGGCCAGCGGGATGTGGTGCAGATTGCGGATCATGTGAGGTCTCCAATTGGTTTCTGGGTTGGCTTGCTTCCTGGGAGTGACGACGTGCGGAGGCCTGCGGCGCGACCGAGAGGATCGCGCCGCGTGTTCAGAGATGGCTGTTGGTTTGGTCTCTTACGCGGCGGCGCGTTCGATCGAAGCCGGCTGCAAGTTGTCAAGATAGGCGACGGCCTCCTGCGCCTTGGCGGCTGCCGCGAAGATCGCGCGCGGGTTGGCTTTCATCACCTTGAGCCAGTGATGAATATACCGCGCGTGGTCGGGGTGCGGCTCGGAAGCGATGCCGAGGCGGGCGCTGAGGAAACACGCGCCAAGCTCCGCGCACGCCTCTTCAAAACAATAGGCATCATCGCCAAAGCGCTTGCCGAAGTCGCGGTTGAGGCGGTTCGGAGCGCCGACCCAATGGGTAACCTCATGTCCGAGAACGGAATAAAACGCCTCGGTGCGCGAGCGGCCGTCCGTCTCGTCTTGTCGAGAGCGCGCCTCCGGCTTGTCGTGTTGTAAGCGCGCCTCCGGCACGACGTTTCCGGAACGCGCCTCCGGCACGACAAATCTGGCCTCGTCCGGCATGTGGATGGTGTCGGTCGATGGTCGATAATACGCTTGCGCGCCGCCGATGACGATCTTTGCGCCGGTGGCGGCGAAATAGGCGTCGGCCGTTGCGATCCGTTCAATGGGGTTGGGTGGCAAGGCGGCGGTGGCGGCGTAGCCTTCGACCTGCTCGGCAGCAAACACCCAATAGCCGCGCGCAATGAAGCGCCGTTCGGACTCTGCGTCATTCCCGGTCGCTGCGCCGTCCGGAGCGACGGTCATTTCGCGATAGAACACGATCGGGCTGGCCTTCTCGCCCTTGCGGACGGTCGCGCCCTTTTCGTTCCACTGGCGCAAAGTCGCGAACTCGCCGGAACTGTAGCCGCGCTCCAGCGCCGTCACCCACAGACTCAGAATGTTGACGCCGCGATAGGCTTGGCCGGTCAACGCGTTGGTCGGCAGCACCGGGCGCGTGCCGCCGCGCTGCCATGGCATGATCGGTTCGCCGGGGTTGCTCTCGATGGCGGCAAGGATCGAGTTGGTGATGGTCTCGTAGATGCCGGATCGTGATTTCCTGGTGTCGGTCGGCATGACGCAATACTCCTGAACCGAGGACGAATGAGTTGACTTTCAACGCTGACTTCAGTCTCGAGACAATACCATAAGTTCCTGTTTTGTTCTAGTTTTACTTCGTGTTTTTGCATTCTGAATCAATCACATAATGTTACAAACGACGACGCCGGCAACCACCCCGGCTTGCTATTGCTGTCTTTGCCAAAAAGGCCATTCCCTTGGAATGCATTTCGGCTTGGCTGTGTGTCTGCCTCTTGGTGAGACCCGGCTCTGGTCGCGTGGCCGGCGTGACGTTGAATTTCATGGTCGCCGTCGTCCGCGCCATGGGACCGTGACCCGCATGGGCCGAGACCCGCCGAGTCATGCCGAAGGCGAGCGCAACAACGCGGGGCTCGGGTCCGCGGCCGGTCGTCTTGTGCGTCGCAGCCGTTTCAATCCGCGGACTAGGGCCCGGCCGCGGCCCCTTCAGGCCGCGGGGCGCCCCAATGCAACCAGCTGATCCTTGTCGCGCCGTCTCCCTCCATCGGACGGCTCTCGATGCAAGTCCTGGAGGCGAGGCAAGTAGACACCCTGACGGCAGTTGAGCGGGCTGTGAGGGAACGGGGTTCGGGAAATCGATGGGGATTGCTCATTCCATTCGCCATCGCGACGCCAGAAAGGTGACTGTGACAGGCGTCCCCAATCGCCACCCCATCATCGCTTGCCGACAAAATGCCACCGCGCCGTGCCGCCACGACCTTCGGACTCCGCCATGCCACCCTGCTTGATCTTGCGCATGACATCATTGACCTGTTGGCGATCAACGCACGGATTTCGGCATTGCTGAGCCCCGGTTCTGAGCCCCGGTTCTTGGCCTTCATGCCGAACACGGAGCACACTCAAATCGTGGACATGGCGGCCTCGAGTTGCGCCTGACGCGATCGGGTGGGCGCGGTATCGCTGATCAGTCGTCGTTCGCAATCGACGCGCAGGCGTCACAAGGTGACTTTCCCGCGTCGGTGGATCTCCACGATCTGATAGCGGCCTTCCAGTCGATGCAGGCCTTCGCGCGCCTTTCGGTCATGCTGCTGGCAGATCTCTGCGGCGGTCGGCAGATCGATCTCGGCATGCGGGAGCAAATATTGGATGACCAACAGGTCTTCGACGGAGAGCCAGTGACGACAGTTGGCTTCCTCGGCGGCGAAGCTGCTTTCTCGTCGAGCCGAACGACCTTGCATCCATCTGTCGTCCCTCCTGTATCCTCCGCTTACGGTGTTCAACCGTGAGAACCCTGTTGGCAGCCGGGGTGGCTGGCATTGGAACGGGCGGCTGTTTCGATTAGGATCCTGCGGGAGGGGTGGACATGGCCGAGGGCTGGTGGCTCGTACTGGGGGCGGCGGTGTTGTGGTGGCTGGTGTCGCTACGCCGGTCCAGCGGTCGTGGGACCACGAACTTGACGTCAAGGCCTGGTGATATGCCGGTCACTGCAGGCCAGATGATGGCAACCTCGAGCCAGGGGCGAGCACCGCTCCCTGTACGGCGCGACCGCCGAGCGCGTGCCGCCCTTGCCGTTCGATGGGTTGGCGCCGGTGAAGCGATCGACGTGCATGGCTTCAAGGTGTCCGGTGGCCTGCTCTACATCGGATCCGTGCGACCCGTTACCCACTATGATCGTGATCGCCGCCAGGCGCACGTCATCGATCCGGCCGCACGCATCGATCCGCGCATCGCCGACGTCGCCGGACAGACCATGTCCTATTGGCCGTCGTACGCAGAGATCGGTCCGGCCGCCCGCCGCGGCTATCTGCAATGGCTGGCCACCGGGCGCCGTGATCCGAACGCCGGTATCGGCCACGTCTTCCTGTTCTTCTATGGTCTCGAGCAGCGGCTGTTTGAAGACGGCGCCTGGCAGGATGCGCCGGCGATCACCGATGAGTTGGAGGCGCTGCTGGGCGTCTACGGTGAGAATGCCTCATTCCGCGGATATGCTCGACGGTTTCTCGACACGGTGGCCGTGGTGCGCGGCACCGTCGCCGACGCGCCGGTCCTGGATCCCTCGGCGCGTTCGCTCGGGGAAATGCCGCTCGCCATCCGCATTGCGTTGGGCAAGCGTTTGACCGAAGGCCGATTGACGGGCGACTGGCTGTTGTCCTGGTATTTGGCACATCCCGAGACGGTGCTGCGCACGCCGGCGTCGCGGTGTTTCGACGAGTTCAGCCGATTGTTCCAGATGCGCTTTGCCGCGCAATATCCGAACGGACTCAATGTTCGCGTGCCGGCCAGGCGGCTCGAGGTAACCTACCGATCGGCGCGTGGCACGCCTGCGACGACGATTCCCGGCCCGCACGCAGCCTGGCCCGATCCTGCGGGCTTGACCGCGCCGCTCAAGGTTGCGGCTGCCCTCGCCGCAGATTGTAGCAACGCACTCGACGTCTACAGCCGGCTACTCGGCCGCAGTCCGGCTGCCAAGGGCTCGCTGGCAGCCCAGATGCTGCTGCCGCCAGGATTGATCGATGCGACCACCGGTGGACTTTCCGCATTGCGGCGAGATCTGGAGGACCTGGCGCCCGGCGGCGTCGGGGAAACCACTGTCGGCGCGTTGTTGGCGATGTCGCAACTCGCTGCGGAGCCCGGCAGGAAGCCGTCGGGTGCCGCGCTGCTGGCACTGTCGACGGGGCTCGGAACGCTGGGCTTCGGCATGGAGCCGGATCCGCGGTTCGGCGGCAAGATTGGCGGCGCCAATACGCCCGTCTTGCTGTTTCGCGCCAAGGATGGGGCCTCGATCGATGCGACGCGGCCCGCCTTCGTGGCGTCCCGGGCACTCGTCGAAGTCGGCGCCATCGCCGCCACGATCGATGCGGCCAACGCAACGGCTGGCCTGCAGGCGGTACACGTCGAGATCGGGCGCCTTGCCGAATTGACCGACGCCGAACGCCTGCGCCTGCAGGCGTATCTTGCAACAGTTCGGCGCGCGGCCCCCAACCCGAAGCTCGCCCTGCAGAGGCTTGCCGCCTATCCCGAAGCGCAGCGGCAACGGATCGCTCGTGTTGCGGTCGGCGCCCTGGTGGCGGATCGCCGCGTCGGCGGCGATGAGGTGAGGTTTGCGGAGCGGCTCTACAAGGCACTCGGACTGGCGACCGAGCGCCTTTACGCCGATCTTCATGGTGTGACGGGGGGGCAACCCTTTGCGCGGGACGAGGTGCCGACCGTGAGCGCCGCCGAAGCCGAGAGTGGCGGCGTGGCGATTCCGGTGCCGGATAATCGGCACCAAGCAAGTCCCATGCGCAAGCGTCTGCCACCCGCAGCACCTCGGCAACCGATCGACACGAGGCGGTTGGTCGAGCGGCGCCGGGCTGCCGAGAGCATCCGCGGCCTCATGCAAGGCGCGAAAGTCTCGCACTCGGGGATTGCTGAGGATGAAGGTCAGGCGCCGTATGGTCCGCAACCGATCGCAGGCGACGCGACGAAGTCACATCGTCAAGCCTCGATCCCTGCAACCGGCCTCGCCGTCGATGGCAGGGCGCTGGCGCAGAAGCGGCAGGAAACGCAGGAGGTTCGCGTCCTCTTGCGCAATGTTTTTGCTGCCGGCAGTGACGCCGATTGCTCGACACCCGAAGCCAGCGACGAAGCCGACATGGAGCCGGTGGCGGCCCAGCAGTCGCGCTTCACGGGACTCGATCCCGAGCACGGCGCATTGGTTGAGTTGCTCCTCACGCGGCGCGGACGGCTCGACCGCACCGACTTCGCGGCTGCCGTGTCGCAGTACGGACTGTTCGTCGACGGCGCGCTCGAAACGATCAACGACTGGGCCTATGGTCGGTTTGACGAGCCGTTGGTCGACGACACGGATCCACTGACTGTGCCAAGTCATCTGCTACCGCATCTCGAGGAGGCCGCCTGAACTGCCATGTCCGACACGACACCGATACGTCCCCGAGAGCGCGACACGATCATCCAGGCCCTGAGCGCCGGCGTTGTGCCGCGCACGGGGCTGCAACATATCCAGGTTGGCCGTGTCCAGGAGGTGATGGCGGCGGTGCGCGACATCGAGAGGATTGCCGACCAAGGCTCGGCGTTCCGGCTGGTCGTCGGCGAATACGGCGCCGGGAAGACCTTCTATTTGCATCTGGTGCGGGTCATCGCACTAGAGAAGCGGCTGGTGACGGTGCATGCCGACCTGGCGCCCGACCGGCGGATCTACGCGCGTGGCGGCGAGGCGCGGAACCTCTACCAGGAAGCGGTCCGCAATCTGGCCACGCGGGCCAAACCAGACGGCGGCGCACTGCAGAGCGTCGTCGAGCGGTTCGTCGGCGAAGCCAGCAAGGCCGCCAAGGACAGCGGGCAGACGGCGGAGGCGGTTATTCACCAGCGCCTCGCCGGCCTGCAGGACCACGTCGGCGGCTACGATTACGCGACTGTGCTTTCGGCGTATTGCCGGGGTCATGAGCAGGGGCAGGAGCAATTGAAATCCGACGCGCTGCGCTGGCTGCGCGGCGAGTTCACGACCAAGACCGATGCGCGCACCGCGCTCGGCGTACGCACACTGGTCGACGACGAGACCGTCTACGATCATCTGAAGCTGTTGGCGGCGTTCGTCCGGCTGGCTGGCTACGCCGGACTGCTGGTCGTGTTCGACGAAATGGTCAACCTGTACAAGCTGCAGCATGCGGCCTCACGCAATCAGAACTACGAACAGATCCTGCGCGTCCTGAACGACGTGCTGCAGGGCAATGTGACTGGCTTCGGTGTCTATCTCGGTGGCACGCCCGAGTTCCTGATGGACACGCGGCGCGGCCTGTTCAGCTATCCAGCGCTGCAATCCAGGCTCGGCGAGAACCCGTTCGCCAAAGACGGGCTCGTGGACCACGCGGGGCCGGTTCTCCGACTGACGAACCTGACGCCGGAGGACCTTCACATCCTGCTCGAGAACGTGCGGCGGGTGTTCGCCGCCGGTGACGCGGCAAAGAGCATCCTCCCCGACGAGGCGATCGGCGCCTTCATGCAGCACTGCAGCCGGCAGATCGGCGACGCCTATTTCCGGACCCCGCGCAACTCGGTCAAGGCGTTCGTCCAGCTGCTGTCGATCCTGGAGCAGAACCCCGACGCCGACTGGCAAACCCTGCTCGGGCGGGTCACGGTGACGAAAGATGGCGCAGCGGCACCGGACGCGACGGGGGATGGCGATGAACTCACCTCGCTCAAACTCTGAAGTGTCGCCGTTCGACCGCCTGCATCCGACGGTGCAACGCTGGGTGTGGGATCAAGGCTGGCACGAATTGCGCGAGATTCAGGCCCTCGCGATTTCCGGCGTCTTCGCCAGCGAGGACGATCTGATCCTGGCGGCGGCAACGGCATCCGGCAAGACGGAAGCGGCGTTTCTGCCGGTGCTGAGTCAGGTGGCCGACGCGGCCATCGACAGCTTCGCCGCACTCTATATCAGCCCTTTGAAGGCGCTGATCAATGACCAGTTCCGCCGTCTCGAGGAGCTGTGCGAGCGGCTCGATCTGCCGGTGATCAAATGGCACGGCGACGCCGCCGCAGCCGCCAAGGCCAAGGCACTCCGGACCCCGCGCGGCGTTGTGCTGATCACACCGGAATCGGTCGAGTCCTTGCTCGTGCGTCGCGGCGAAGAGGTCCGTCGCCTGATTCAGGGAACGGCGTTCGTGGTGATCGACGAGCTGCATGCATTCATGGCCGGCGAACGCGGTGTGCATCTGGCATCGCTTCTGAAGCGGCTCGAGGCGCAGGCGGGCCGGCGGCTGCGCAAGATCGGGCTGTCGGCGACGATCGGCGACTTCTCGGCGGCGAAGGTTTTCTTGAATCCAGCGGGGCCGGATCGGGTCAAGGTGCTTGAAGCCCGATCGGGCCAGGCCGAGCTGCGCTTGCAGATCCGCGGCTACCGTGAGCCAAACGCAGGGCCGCACGGCACGCAATCGGAGACCGGTGAACCGGATGACGTTCGGCAAGCGACGGACGAGATCATCGCGCATCTCTACGGGTCTCTGCGCGGCGCCAACAACCTCGTCTTTGCCTCTCGGCGCCAGGAGGTCGAGAGCTACGCCGACGGGCTGCGCAAACTCTGCGAACACAATGACGTTGCGAACGAATTCTTCCCGCACCATGGCAGCCTCGCGAAGGGACTGCGGGAGGAGCTGGAAGAGCGCCTCAAGGCCGCGGCGCTGCCGACGACGGCGGTGGCGACCACGACATTGGAACTCGGCATCGATATCGGAGCCGTGACGTCGGTGGCCCAGATCGGGCCTCCCGCATCGATTGCCGGATTGCGCCAGCGGATGGGGCGGAGCGGACGGCGTGATGGGCGACCGTCGACGCTGCGCATCTACGTGATCGAGCCCGATCATCCCGAGCCGGCGGACGTGTTTGCCCGCTTGCGGCCGGACATCGTGCAAGCGGTGGCTGCCGTTCAACTGATGCTGCAGAAATGGGTTGAGCCCGGCGGGTCCCCCGGTCTGCAGCTCTCGACTCTGCTGCATCAGACCCTGGCCCTGATCCGCGAGCGTGGTGGTGTCGGAGCCCAGGACCTGTTCAGCCTCCTGGGCGGGCCGGGACCGTTCTCGGGCGTAACGCAGGCCGATTACGTGGCGCTGCTCAGGGCGATGGCGGCGACGACGCCGAAGTTGATCGAACAGTCACCCGATGGTGTGCTGATGCTGGGCGCACTCGGCGAGCAGCTCACTGAGCGCTACGATTTCTACGCGGTGTTCATGAGCGACGAGGAGTACCGTATCGTCACGGAACATCGCGCGCTTGGCACGGTGCCGATTTTCAACCCGCTGCGGACCGGCGACTACCTGACGTTTGCCGGCCGCCGGTGGATCGTCGAGGCCGTCGATGACAAGGCCAAGGTCATCCGCGTCGTGGCGGCCCCTGCCGGCAAGGTGCCAAAGTTCCCGGCTCAAGAAGGCGCGCCGCTGCACGACCGGTTGGTCGATGAGGTGCGGAGCGTTTATGGCGGGACAGATCGGCCGGCCTACCTCGATGCGACCGGGTGGGGGCTGCTGCAAGAGGGTCGCGAGACCTTCGCGGAGTTGGGCCTCACGTCGCGGCGCATCGTGCAGGACGGCGACGACGCATTCGTATTCCTGTGGCGCGGGACGCGGGCAACCGAGACCTTCCGGTTGGCGCTGGCGCATGTCGGTATTCGCAGTGAAACCGAGACGATCGGCTTGCGAGCGCCGAACAGTGAGGCGGGGCGCCTGGCGGCGGCGCTGGCGCAGTTGCGGGTTCGACCACCGACGGCGCGCGAACTCGCGGCCCAGATCGAAACGTTGCGGCGCCAGAAGTACGACGCTCTGCTTCCGGACGACATGCTGCGTGACGCAATTGCGCGATCGCGACTGGATATGGTCGCCGTGGCGGAACTGATGGCGGAACTCCCGTAGACGACGCGAGAGAAGAACTGCGGCGTGTTGCGCTGACGACACACCCTGCACGAATGATCTCTGGGCTGTCGGGTACGAGGTTGATTCATAGCCCCAGGCTGTCGGACGATAGGCGCGTTCTTTCAAGTCTTCCTGCGCTTCGTGTTCGGAGTTCCCGCTTTGACAAGTCTCGTCCGTTGCCTTGTGGCGTTCGTGGTTTCGCTTCTCGCTCATTTTCCGGTTTCTGATCCTGCAAGCGCGCAGGCGTCCCGCGAGCGGTGGCTGTACACAGATCAAGGCGGCGTCCTTGTCGAATTCGCGACGGGAACGGCATTGTGCAAACGAGAGTGCTCCCGCTACGGATGGACAGTTCTGGAAAGCCGCTCGATGACCAACCCGGTCAGTGCGTGCGTCGAAGGTCACTACTGCAAGTGTTCGAGCCAAAGTTTCGGCAACTGGTACAAGTCCTGCAAATCACCGTATCAGGAGCGCTACGCAAACGGGCGGATGTACTGCCTGACTGAGGTGGTCCCGGTTGTCTGAACAGCTTTTCCGCTTCGATAAGTGGAACGTCTGCCGGGGTTAGGCAGCCATGCGGATAGGCTGCGGGGTGAAGTAGGCTTGATCCGGAGTGCGCCCG
>JALHOF010000023.1 GCA_022843145.1 Hyphomicrobium sp. | reverse complement strand
GAGCACCATCCGGACGGCTCGCTCACGCACCTCCGGCGAGAACTTCGGGGATTTGGTATGGTTCGTCATGGCTCCAGTCTCTCAAGAGTTGGAGCCTCCGGCAATCTCGGGGCGGTTCAGTTGTTTGTTGAATTTCCGCATCTTGGGTCTGCGATCCTGTGGGCGATCTCGCGCGACGAGGCAATCACAGTGGAGCATCTGGCAAGCATTGGTCGGCGCTCAGCTCGCGAACGGACGGCGCACTTTTTTCTAGAGCTACTCGACCGAATTCAGTTGGTTGGGTTGGCGGAAGGATTGAAATTCCACTGTCCGCTCACCCAATACGACCTCGCCGACGCAGTCGGTCTCAGTGCGATCCATGTCAATCGCGTGCTGCGCGAATTACGGGAGGCCAAGCTACTTACCTTCCAGGACCATCTTGTGGCGATCCACGATCTTGCCCGGCTCAAGGAGCTCGCTGGATATCAAGTCAGTGCTTTGCCTTACTCGCTCGAAGGACTGGCACGCTCGCATCTGTCTGGACTGTGGATTCGTAGTGCCAACGGCAAGAAAGTGCAGGGCTCCGAAGCGATACGACCGCATCACAGCTACCTGCTCGACAGGGGGGGGTCTCGCTGCTTCAGAGCAACCCTTCGAGCGGGGCCTGGCACCGTCTAATCAATATCGATGTTCTTATGTTGCTCAAGATCTGCTTTTTTAGCCATGTTTGGGCCGAAGGGCGCTCGTAGGTATGTTCCGAGTCTGGACCCTGTCAACAGGACGCGCCACGAGTAATTTGGTCCTCCGGATCTACCTACCGGTCGATCCTATAGGGCAATGCTGTTCCGTCCCCCCCGTCGAACAGTGTTGGCGCCATGGCTTGCCAAGGCTGCATCCCTCGATCCGGCGGCATCGTGTCCCCCCATGAACCGATGCCGCCGGCCCCTCTTGTTGCCGACGCCGAGTTCGACCACCGGCTTGATGAACAGGAAGATTGCGCTGCTGATGTGGTGCGACAGTCGGCTGCGCCGACCTCCGGCAAACGCGATAAAGTATCGATTTCAGTGCCGTCAGCTATCCCGGCAAGCTGCTGCAACAGTTTCCGCATCTCGACTAAAAAATTGAAGATGCCCAATTGCACCATGAGAGCGTGATCCGTCGCAATTGCTTAAAATGACAAATCGTCATTGTCCGCCCTTCGTATATTCGTCCGACTCAAGGAGTTCTCAATACGCTTGAAGCGACGCAAGGCATTGAAGTCTGCACGAACGGCTTGAGTGAATATAGGCTAATCCAGATCAGTACATTCCTACTTTCTTAGCGCTAGTTTGCGCACGTCAGCGGGCAAGTCAGGCGGCTCGGGAGGGCCGAACCGTCTTTTACCTCCAGAAGCTTTTTCAATACACACACCGCTTCTGGAGGGACTTGCTGAGGACCTATTCGGCTGTTCATTTCTCGCAGCGTGAGAGACAGCGATGTTTCAGCAGCGTTCGAATACGTCCGTGGCTCTGTCAGCAGTCAACATTCACCGCTTCCTGGATCAACAACGGCCGATAACGGCGTTCTTGATATTCGTGGCAACACCGACGCCTGTAAGATGAGTTTGAAAATCTTTAATGACGATTGATGTACTTATTGTGGGCGGCGGTCCTGCCGGGCTTAGCGCCGCCCTTGTCCTCGGCAGGTGTCACAGACGGACACTCATTTGCGATGACGGCCGGCCGCGCAACAATGTCTCGCAAGCTGTCCACGGGCTACTTGGTCACGAAGGCCGAACGCCGTCTGCGCTGCTCAACATTGCACGTCAAGAACTCCTGAAATACCCGACAGTTTCGCATCATGGCACCCGCGTTATGGACGTCAGGTCGGTTCCTGGCGGTTTCGTCTACGCTTGTGCTGATGGCGCGTCCGGTACTACTTCGAAAGTTCTTTTGTCCAGCGGCATTATTGACAATCTACCGCAGCTTCATGGGATAGAACAGCTGTATGGCATTTCAGTGCATCATTGCCTCTACTGCGATGGTTTTGAATATGCCGCCAAGCCGGTCGTGGCCTACGCCAAGGGCGAAAAGGTGATCGGCCTTGCCATCATGATGAGACACTGGATCGCGGATGTTGTGGCTTGCAGTGACGGGAGTGAAGTGAGCCGCTGCGGTGCGGAGAAGCTCCGCCAGCGGGGAATTCCTCTGCGGCAGGAACCTATTTCGGCACTGGTGGGTGCCAACGGCCGATTGGCGGAAATCCATTTCGAGTGGGGCCCACCGTTGGTCCGTGACGCGTTGTTTTTTGCCACTGGCTCCCATCAATCCTCCGATCTTTCGGAGCGGCTCGGCTGTTTGCGCGACGAAAACGGCGGCGTGGTCACCAACCCCGAAACAGAAGAAGCTACTATTCCAGGTGTCTACGTGGCAGGCGACGTTTCGCGAGACGTTCTCATGATCTCGATGGCAATCGCCGAAGGTGCGAAAGCTGCGGTTGCGATCAACAAAGCATTGCTTCGGCGTGACGGATTTGCCGACTAAGATGTGACGATAGCCCATCAAAAAAATAAGTGGCGAATACTGTTTCGAATGCGATTGCAACCTCAACGCCTGTGCCTTGCAGGCGCAAGCGTGTGACTTGCAAAAGTAAAGCGGGAATGTTCGGCTTCCCGAAAATCGGCCCAGTTTAAGTTTGAGAATTTTGCAATCTGGGCATGGCCAGGGAGAAGCGGCTTTCAATGAAGGCATCCAAGTTCACGGAGAGCCATCGCGTTCGTCAAGGAGGGTGACGAGGGCACGCAGGTTGCGGAGATCGGCCGGAAGTCGGGGATCAGCCAAGCGACCTACTTCAACAGGAAGAAGGCGTTTGGCGGGCTACTGCCGACCGACGTGAAGCGGTCGCGCCAGCTTGACGAAGAAAACAACCGGCTGAAGCGGTCGTGGCGGACTTGTCGCTCGACAAAGAAATGCTCCAGGACGTCATCTGCCGAAGGCTTGAAGGCCTAGTCCATGGCTTTGGCGATATCGCTGCCGCGCGAGAGCTTGGTGCATTCGTCGCGCATCCAGGCATCGAGGTCGGCGGTGAGCGGTGCGCTTTGCTCCTAACGCATGCTCCTCCGATCGGCGGCGGTGCGGCCGTTGATCTTGCGCTCGATCTCGAACAGCTGATCGATGCGGCGGGCAGCTACCAGCGCCAGCGGCGAGTTGAACACGCTTACCGTCGTCGTTTTCGCGGCGGCCACTCTGTCGGATGGCGCGCGCTTGCGCGCTCGGTGTCATGCAGCGATCACCAGTGAGGCTGCAAAGGGCGAGCCTATTCGCTTCTCGTAGATACATGCCAAATACGGTTTCCGACGTCGTCAGCAACGAGTAGTCCGCCGCGACTGTCGACCGCCACACCGACTGGCCGGCCATAGGCCTCGCCCTTCACGCTGAGAAAGCCCGTCAACATGTCTTCCGTCGCGCCGCTTGGCATACCGTTGGAGAACGGTACGTGCACGACCTTGTACCCGCTTTTCGGTGTTCTGTTCCACGACCCGTGCTGGCCGATGAAGGCTCCTCCAATGTAACGATCAGGCAATCCCTTGCCCTCATAAAACGTTAAGCCGAGGGACGCCGTATGGGCGCCTAGCGCGTAATCCGGCTTGATCGCTTTGGCAACGAGTTCGGGTCGCGCCGGAACGCGCGAATCGACGACCTGTCCAAAATAACTATAGGGCCAGCCGTAAAAGCCACCGTCACGTACCGAGGTCATGTAATCGGGAACAAGATCGCTTCCCAATTCGTCGCGTTCGTTGACCGTAGTCCAGAGTGCTCCCGTCAGCGGCTCCCATGCCAAACCGTTCGGATTGCGAAGTCCGGACGCGAAGACCCTGCTTCCCCCAGTGGCGGGGTCGATCTCCAGGATGCCGGCGCGCCGATTTTCTGCATCGATCCCGTTCTCCGCTACATTGCTGTTCGATCCGACAGTGACGTAGAGCTTCCGGCCGTCGCGGCTTGCGATGACGTTCTTTGTCCAATGATGATTGATCGGTCCGGCTGGTAAATCCGCGACTTTCTCAGGCGGCCCTTCGACCGTTTGCTGGCCGTCGGCGTATTTGAATTTGACGAGCGCGTCGGTGTTCGCGACGTAGAGAGTGTCATTGATAAGTGCCATCCCGAACGGCGAATTCAAATTGCTGGCGAAGACGGTCTTGATTTCGGCGGTGCCGTCGCCGTTCGCATCGCGAAGTAAAGTGATGCGGTTCGCACTCTTCACGCCCGCTCCGGCGCGTTTCTTCAGCAAACCCATGACCCAGGCCTTGACTCCCTTATTGTCATCTGGTCGATCTGGAGCATTGCTTTCTGCCACGAGGACATCGCCGTTTGGAAGGACCAGCATCCACCTCGGATGCTCGAGCCCGTCGGCGAACGAAGTGACCACCAGCCCGCCTGGCGCGCTGGGTTTGCGCCCCTCCGGCCAACCGACTGCCTTCGCAACGTCCACCGTAGGGAGCAGCGTTTCGGTAGGCTGCGGCAATTTCGGATCCGGACCATGATCGGACTTGTCGCTTAATTGCGCGACCTCCCCGCATGAACCCAGAAGCACTGCGACGGTAATGATCGACAGTCTTCGCAAATCATGCGGCATGTCATTGCGTCCTTCCGAGAGGTAACAGAGACTGCGAGGCGTTCACTCACAGAACGGCCTTCAACTTCAAAATGTTCCAGTATGCCTTCCAGTATGCCATCGAAGGGTTCGCTCGCTTCTAAGGCACCAAGCCGCTATGCGCGGGTTTAGGCTGGGGGTTAGAAGTTCCGCGACAAGGAGCGTGGCTGCATCAAGGTTGTCCGCACGCCATGAAGCCACACCGAGTTCTAGGACCACCTGCATGACCAAAGCGGACCCGCTCAGCCCCGGACACGTCGAGGGCCAGAATCCCGCCCCTTCGGAGCGGCACCCGGTCGGTATGGCGTCCATCGCTTCCGATCCGCGCGGCAACGAGGAGGAGTTGGGCGGCCGGCTGGCATTTCTGTTTCGCAGCGCGAATGGTCTGGCGTGACGCTGGATGCGAGCGGGAACAATTTGCCACCGCGCGAGGCGCCGTGGTGTTCGAGCGCTATTTCACGCTCGGTGCGCGGGAGGTCGGACTAGAAAACTGATCCTGGGAATAGGGCGCGCAGATATTTCGAATGGCGGCCGGACGATGCCTCGCGCATCGACATTACGGTAATCTAGCGGAACTGCGATTACAGCTCGCACGTTGGTTAAAATCAGAGGCCTAGTTCCCGGAGGACGAAGAACATGAACACTAGCGGCCTAATTATTGTGGCATCGGCGCTTTCCGTCGTCGCCACTGGCTTCGCTGTTGCGGAGCAGACCACAGTCGACATCCACAGGATCTCCGAAAGCGGTGTTGAAAAGATAATCGGAACAATCGCTATCTCAGAGACCAAGAGCGGCGCCTCAATCAAAGTTGTCATCGCGGCGAAAGGCGTCCCTGCGGGCGATCACGGCTTCCATTTGCATGAAAAGGGATCCTGCGCGCCGGCGATGAAGGATGGCAAAATGGCGGCGGGCGAAGCAGCGGGCCCCCATTACGATCCCGACAAGGCCGGCAGTCACAAGGGACCGAAGGGTGCCGGTCACAAGGGCGACCTGCCCCTCTTGAAGGCGACCGAAGCAGGCGTGGACCAGACTGTGGTTAGCGACAGACTTACCGCGCAAGAAATTCGCGGCCGCGCTCTGATGATTCACGAGGGCGGCGATACGTACTCGGAAAATCCCAAGGACGGGGGCGGGGATAAGCGCATCGCCTGCGCAGTCGTTCCGAAATAGCGGGACGCAGCGCGCCTCAAGCAATGGAGGACTCACCCGGGCAAGCAGTCTCATGGTCTTCTTAGCGATAGGATGGCGATCAGCTTTTTCGAGCCGACGCTGGCACTTGCCGAAATCGTACTCCGACAAGCCCGTCGAAATACTGTGCGAGCCAGTCGCTCGCTCGGATCAAGCGACGGCGTAGAAGTGAATTCTCATCGAAACACCGAACTGCGCTCTGTTTGATGCCCAGAGCTGTGATGTTGCGGGGGTGTCGCGGGACTTCAAGTGGGCCAAGCGCGCTGCAGAGTGAACGTCAATGATCGCAATGAAGGTTTCGAAGGACTTTCCTGTCGTCTGTGTCGGCGGTTCAGCCGGAGGCCTCGATGCCTACATCCGTTTGCTGAAGCATCTTCCGTCCGACATGGGTGTTGCGATCGTCATCGTCAATCATCTCCGAACCGTCGACACCAAGCTGCACGAAATCCTGCCACGCGTTACACAGATGCCGGTTCGATTGATCACCGAAGGGCTGGACCTCCGCCCCGACCACGTGTTCATCATCCCACCCCAACGTGATCTGCATGTCCAGGATGGCCAGTTCCGACTCGAGCCTATTTCAAAGCCGCGCGGTTGGCCCGACGTGATCACGGTTTTTCTGCGATCATTGACCGAAAACTGGGATGGAAAATTGATTGCCGTCATTGTCTCCGGCTACGATGGCGACGGCGCTGATGCCTTATGCGGCATCAAAGATGTGGGCGGAATTACCATCGCCCAAAAGCTCGAGACAGCGGGTCAGCCCGACATGCCGGCAAGCGCGATCGCCAGCGGATGTATCGATTTTATTCTCTCACCGGAAGCCATTGCGCGTGAAATTGTACGGATCGCGGGCGCCGACCGGCCGACAATTCGGCACTGATCCCCATCGATACGTCCAACCGCACGCCCCCTTTCTTCGGATGTTGGGCTGTTCTGCCAGCGGTGGTCGCTGAGGTAAGCCGTGGGCACGTTCCGACAATTGCTATCAAGTTCGCCCCAGCTATCGAGCTGGGATCTTCCTGCCGGTGCCGAAACTATTTCCGGAACTGGAAAAAGCTGAAGTCGTTGACCCAACTTTCGTGGCTAGAGAGCAGAGCGCCGTGATCGGTCCGACGCCTGGCACCGTTATGAAGCGGCGCACCTGCGGCGAACTGCGCCGCTCCGTTGCCCTTGCCGCAACGGGGCAGTCTGCCGTAGTTCGCGGCAAGGCGTCAGAAGCCGATCATGGAGTGCGGACGCTTCGGCTAAGATTGCCAGCGGCTAACAGCTGCAGCTCAAGTCTCGGTCGAAGCACGCCCCGCAGCCACCGACATTTGTGGCGTCCAACAGGGTGATTGTTAGGGTTCTTCTGTTCGCATGATACAGCAACAAATTGTAATAAAACGATAAAATCTTAAAGATGTACCCCTTCCTCTCCGCCACTGCCGCTTGAAACCATTGCGACTCGGGCGAAAAGTCCCGTTCCGAACGCGCAGACCGAACCCGATATCATTTTTGTCTGAGCCAATAGCAATCGGCGACGCGCGCGCCGCCGATGCCGCGATCTGGCGCATCGAGAACGTTTTGTGTTTTCATATGGTTGTTGTTCTTCCAGCCGTGTCGCCAGCCTGAACGTGCTCCTCCGGCCTAGAGCCCCACGCGAGACGGCCTGTGTACGCTCCAAGCCGCGCTTCGTGGCGCATATCGACCGCCGCGCGATCGGACACATCACGGACCTTTATGCGGGCCTACTCCGCGACGGCATGCGCGATCTCGATCTCATGAGCGCCGGCCGTTCGCATCTGCCGGCAAACCTCACGCTTGGCGGCGTGACCGGGCTCGGTATGAACACCGACGAGTTGGCCGCTCTTTGTGCGCGGTGAGCCACGACCCGGGGATGACGCGCACGCCGCCGAAACGGCGGGCAGCGATCCGGTATTCGCCGCATGGGACTGACGGGCGAGATGAAGGTCTATCGCAGGCGCTCAGCTCGGGAGCTGATTGACGGTCGCGAAATTGCCGTTCGCCATGACGATAGAGCTTTGCGACAAAACCTGATCGAGCGACGACAGCGTGTCGGCGAACGACTGTGCGGGTGTCGCGACATCGTCGATCTGGCGGGTGTCACTTTGACCACGTTCGATCAGAGCGAACGCGCACGCGCGCATGGCGGGGCAGGTCCGGTGCTGGCAAGCCGCGATCATCGAGATGGCCAAGCACTCGTCGCGGCAGAAATCGCTGCAATGGCCGGCGCCGATCTCGATTTCGCGATGCGAGGCGGAGCCCAACGCGCCGACCCAATTCGACAGCGCCCCAACCGCGAGCTTGGCCCGCATCGGCCCGAACATGCCGCAATAGAGCGACCACGCCTTTTCCCACGACCGGATATCGCCCGATCGCTGGCCGTGCATCCAGAAGCGGAAGCCGAGACCGACGAGCCGTTCAGGCCCAGCAATCTGAAACTGCGGCAATTCCGCCGTTACGAGCCTCAGCGGGCACGTCTCAGCCGCCGGGCTCGTTCCGCATGTCGATACCTTGGGGCTTCTCGTCTTCCGGATCATCGTCTCAGCCTCGCCGCCCAGCGTATTCGCGATACCAGCGTCTTCACAGGACCAGGGTCATTCAGAGGAAAATCCCGTCCCGGGCATCGCACGACCGTGGGACATCGCAGTCCATTGCGCCGCGAGCGGATTAACGAGACCGCAGCCTCGGCTGTTCCGCTCGCGCGCCGAACGCCTTACCCCGCCGATCAGGTCCCGGGACCCGCATCGAAACCGACCTTGTCGGCCAGCTCCGACGCCTTCTTGCGATACTTGGCGATGTTGTCGAGCGGAAGCTGATCGGGCTTCAGCGTGCCCCAGCTCTTGACCAGCTCGGACGGCGCGACCTTCGGGCTAACCGGATACTCGTTGATCACTTCGGCGTAGATCTTCTGCCCTTCGTCCGACGCGAGGAAGTCCATCAGCTTAAGCGCGCTGTCCTTGTTGGGGGCGTTCTTCGCCATCGCCATGCCGGAGATGTTGACGTGGCTGCCGCGATCGCCGGCATTGGGGAAGATGATGCGGACGCTGTCGGCCCAGGCCTTTTGCTCCGGGTTCTTCTGCATCGCCGCCATGTAGTAGGTGTTGCCGAGCGCGATGTCGCAAAGTCCGGCTTGCACGTCGCGTACCTGCTCGCGGTCGCCGCCGGCGGGCTTGCGCGCGAGGTTGTCCTTCATGCCTTTGAGCCAGGTCTCTGTGGCGGCTTCGCCCTTGTGCGCGATCATTGTCGCGGCGAGAGACGTATTATAGACGTGCTGGCCCGAGCGCGTGCACAGCTTGCCCTTCCACTTCGGATCGGCGAGTTCTTCGTAGGTGATCGAACCCTGCTTCACGCGATCCTTCGACGCATAGATGACGCGCGAGCGCATGGTCAGGCCAAACCAGTGACCTTCGGGATCGCGGAAAGACGCCGGCAGCCCCGTCAGCGTGTCGCTCTTGACCGGCTGGGTGATTCCGGCGGCCTTCGCTTCGGACAAACGGCCGGCATCGACCGTGAAAAGTAGATCGGCGGGACTGTTCTGGCCTTCGGCCGCGAGGCGCTCATTGAGGCCGTCCTTTGCGAACACGACGTTGGCCTTGATCCCGGTCTTGGCGGTGAATGCCTTCAGCAGAGGATCGATGAGGGCCGGTTCGCGGTAGGAGTAGATATTCACCTGCGCTTCGGCGCGGGCGGCGGTGGACGCCAGCGAGAAACCGGCGGCGCAGGCAATGACGGCGGACAAGGCGCCGCGCGCAGTATTGCTCTTCATCGGGTGCTCCAATCGACAGGGGTCAAGGCCCTGCATCAGATCTTCTTCTATACGATGCGGGTCAACAACGTCACGAGCACGGGTCAGTTGTCAAGCGGCATACGCCCGTTGGGCTTCGATTAGAATTCGTCTAATTCCATAGTGTTCGCGTGTCGTCTCGAACTGTCTGAAATTGCTCGTGTGGGCGGCCCTGGAGATGATGCCGGTCGAGCGTCATGCGCGCGTATGCCGCGCGGGGGCGATGAGGCCTCCCTGTCGTCGCTCCGATCAGGTCACGCCAATCGACCGATAGACGGAATAGAATTTACCTCGCATCGCAGCGCCGCCACGTTCAACGTCGCTCAATGAGACACGGGCACCGCCTGCCGCATCGTCCAGTTGAGGATTTGCCTGCGCATGCGGCTCTGGTTGACGTTGGCGGCCGGACTGTGATGGCTTGTGGATCTGGCGTAGTCTCGAAATCCAATTCAACAGGTTCAAAACCCAGCCGGCCCGGTCGCCACCGAGCCGGCGATCGCTGGAGATGCTTGATGAACAGCCCAGGTTGGCGCGTGGCCGTCGAAGTCGATCCGAAGTCGCTGGGCGAAGCGCGGACCCAAACCCAGAACGCCGTGCATTGGATGGCCCGACTGGCCAACAGCTATATTACGCCCGAGCCCGAACACCGTCATGTCTGGATGCGCTACGACGCCGCGCGCAACGCGATCGTGACGCGCCCATTCGCTGGCGGCGTGTCGATCGAGCTGCGGTTGCCGTCGCTCGAACTGCAGTTCCGCGAGAACGACCTGCCCGTTCCCCACACGCTCCACGTCGAAGGCCACTCTCCTGCGAAAGTCGAGGCTTGGGTTCTGGTCGAGCTTCTGCATCGCGGCATCGACCGGGCACAGTTCTCCAAATCGCTTCCGTATCAGGCGTTGAACCTGATGTCGGGCGATCACATTGAGTTTTCGCCTGATGCGTGTGCGCGCGAACTCGGCGAGCTGAGCCGCTGGCTCGGCAACGCCGAGGCGGTACTCGGTCCCATACGTCGCGAATTCGCTGCCGACGCCGCCGCTCCCGGTTCGACGGACGATGGCCTGCTGTGCTGGCCCGAGCAGCTTCATTTCGGACTGCTGGTCGGATTAGAGCCAGGTGCCGCGGCCGCCGCGAAGTCGCTGCGCGTCGGATTGTCGGCGGGTGACGAGCGCTACGAAGAGCCGTATTTCTTCGCCGCGGTTCAGAACGGTGCCGAGATAGAAGTGGCGCATCCGGGATCGGTTCTCACCGCCAGCCGGATCATTGCCGAACGTCTCGACGTCGAAGGCGTGCGCAGCATTCTTCGCAACGCCATCTCGACCACGCGCCGTCGTCTTTCGAACTGAGCGAGCGCAGTTCAGCCGTGGCCGTGAGCTGACTATCTGGCCGACGATTTGCGCGCGTTGGTGGTCGTCACAGCAACCTGCTCGCCCAGTCGTTTCCGCAACTCGCCTGATTTGTTGAGGCTCTTGACGATGCCGACCATGGCGCTCGCCATCGGCATCATCGTCTCGCCTTCGGCCCAGAACAAACCAACCTCCTGGCTGGCGATGGGATCGACAAGATCGAGCGCGCGCGTGCCTGGATGCAGTCCGGGCATGCGTGTGAAGTGCGCCGGGATGATCGTGCAGAGCTCAGTGAACTGCACCTGGAACATCAGATGCAGGATCGATTCCGATTCGACTTTGGGGTCGACCGTGCAGCCGGCTTTCTTCAAGACCTGGTCGATGAACCGGCGCTCGTGCATCGAATGGCGCAACATCCCGAGCGGCAGCTTGGAGGCTTCCGCCCAGGTGATCGATGTGCGGCCTTCGAACTGTTCGAGGTCGGGAACCAGCAGCGCCAGACGCTCGGTGTAGATCGGCATCACGTTCCGGCGGCCTAGGTCGGCGTTGTCCATATAGGTGATGGCGACGTCGAGCGAGAAATTGTCCAAGCCGATTTTCATCGCTTCGTTACCGATGAAGGCCACGTCGACCTTCACACCTGGATGCCGTTGGCGGACCATTTCCAGCATCACCGGGAGCACCGGCGACATCGACGGCATCGCGCCCATGCGAAGGTTGCCCTTCAGGTCGTTCTGCATGGAGTCGATCTCATCGCGCATCGCCTCGCAATGCGAGATGATGTGGCGCGCCCACTTCGCGACCCGTTCGCCTTCCGCCGTCAGACCGTGGAACCGTTGCCCGCGGCCCCGCAGAAAGATCGGTACGCCGAGCTCGAGTTCCAACTGCTTGATGCCGCTCGACAGCGACGGTTGAGTGACGTTGCATTTGTTGGCTGCGCGGCCGAAGTGCTTTTCATCGGCAACGGCGACCAGATATTTGAACTGTCTGAGGAACATTTTGCGCTCTCGGTTCTCTGGCTGCGGGCGTACGTGTCTGGCGGCGATGGGTGATAGGCTGGTCCAGTGAAATCAGAATTTGATAGTTCCACTCTATAACGTCGTGGCCTCTAACTCATCATTCGTTTTGTCGATTTCACCTGTGGCTTCGATCGAATGATACTGCGCGTTGTCGAGCGTGCGCGGGGGGATGACGAAGCGATCGAGTGAGCATGTGCAGCAATTTATCCGACGCGGATGCGAAAGAGCCGCCGACGGTAATTCGCGACATTCGCCAGCGTTCGTGGCCTCTCGCCGTCGAACTTCTCGATCGTCGATCGGCACCGATCGAGCGAAATCTGAGTGCAGCTCCTCGCTGCCGATGCCGGACAGCCAGGGAGTCGTCACGTGGGATCGTTCACACTGGCCGCCATCGTCCTGCTTGGATTGATCGCCGGCGTCCTGATCGGCTGCATCGGGATCGGCGGCGTCGTTCTCGTACCGGCGCTGCACTATCTCGGCGGCATTCCGATACACACGGCGATCGGCGCGGCAATGATGGCGTATCTCGTGTCGGGTATCGTTGGAACAATTGTATTCGGGAACAAGCAGTCGATCAAATGGGATATGGCGCCGTGGCTATGGGCCGGCGCGATGCCGGGCGCGCTCCTCGGTGCATGGGCCTCGAGCGTCGCGCCAGGCGCCGTCCTGGAACTTGCGATAGGCGCGTTGACCGCGGTCTCGGGCATTCACGCGCTGTCGCAAGGTTCGGTTGCCGAGCGCGCCGCCTCCGAAACGGCCGCCGCGACTTTGTCAAATCCTGCACTCGCACTTGTCGGCGCGATCACCGGGTTCGGCTCGTCGCTCACCGGTACCGGAGGTCCGCTCGTTCTGATCCCCATCCTGATGTGGCTCAAGGTGCCGGTTCTGACCGCCATCGGACTATCGCAGGCCATTCAATTGCCTATCGCCGTCACCGCGACGGCGGGCAATGCGGCGGCGGGCATTCTCGATGTGCAGCTCGGTGCAATTCTCGGTGTGGGCCTCGCGTTCGGCTCATGGAGCGGCGCGCATCTCGCACATGCCTTGCCGCGTGCCACCCTTTTCCGCATCGTCGCCGGTGTTCTGGTCGCAGTCGGTCTAGTGATCCTGTTCAAGATCGTCGCTCGTCTCGCAATTGGCACGTAACCTGGAGAGGGCGGCGTGACCTTCGATGCGACGAGCCTCGTCCGTGACTTCGGCAACCCCGTCGGCGAGGTCCTGTCGTGCCGGCGGTCGGCGGCGCTGTTTGACTTCTCGTTCGTCGCGCGCGGTCGGGTCGCCGGACCCGACGCGGCGGCAATCCTCTCCCGCCTCACCCCGCGCCGCATCGACGACCTGCTGCCGGGCCAGATCCGTTACGCGGTTAGGCTCGACGCCAACGGCCATCTCGTCGCCGATCTGACAATCTGGCGCCACGCTGATGGAAGCTACGAGGTGATGAGCGGCCGCAGGTCCGACATCGCCGATCTCGTCCAATACGCAGGGACGGCGGGCTCCGACTTGTCCGACTCGACGGCGATCTTCGCCGTGCAGGGCCCGCTTGCGCTCGATGCCGCTGCGCGCGCGGGTTTCGATCGTTCAGCACTTGCCCGGCTCGCCTACTACGAGTTCTGCGTGACGGCCTTCGAAGGAGCAACCTGCCTCGCCGGCCGTCTCGGCTACACCGGAGAAGCAGGATTCGAGATCATCGCGCCGCGCAGCATGGCAGGCGCGTTGTGGGACCGGCTTGCCCCGCATGCGCTGCCGGCTGGTTTCGCCGCCATCGACACCCTGCGGATAGAAGCAGGGTTCGTGCTCTTCGCCCACGAGTTCCGCCTGCCTGCCACGGCCGGGGAAGCGGGCCTCGGCCCGTTCGGCAGCGCAGCAATTTCGCCGGGTGACGCAGATTTGCTTGCACTCATTGCGTTTACCGGCGCAGCACGAGGCAACCCTGTTCTCTGGCAACCACCGCCGGCATTGAACCGACCGCAGCATGCGGGTCAGATCGCCGTTACGTCCGCCTGCTGGAGCCCGCACGCCGGATCTGTCCTCGGTCTCGGTTATGTGCGCCGAGGCGACCTCGACCGATCCCTGCCGCTGATCGATCCATCCGGAAACTTCACCTCGCTTCGTCGGGTCGGGCGGCCGTACGTGGACCCATCCAAACGCCGCCCCCGTGCCCCATGGCCCGCAGTCATTGGCGAATAGCGCCCCCTGACGTGCTTCATAGGTCATGGCGAATGAACCATAGGTGCGGCTGATTTGACGGATGTCTGCCTGAAGTTGCCCATAGGTGACCGGACAATGCGCGCCAGAACACGAAAAGAACCACGAAAATCCAATGTGCGTGACCAACGTCCGGAACGTCGTGATCGACACAAGACAATAAACTCGGAAACGTTCAGGGAGCAGCGCTATGGCCGACGCGCCGGCACGCAAGAAAGTTACTATTCCGCAGCTGATGGCCAAAAAGCGGAAGGGTGAGCCGATCACCCAGCTCGCGGCCTACGATTACCGGACGGCTGTCGTGGCCGACCGGCTCGGCATGGACATCCTGTGCGTGTCAGACACGGGCGGCATGATCCTGTTCGGCCACAAGAGCACCGTGACCGTCAGCTTCCAGGAGGTCATGATGATGTCGCAGGCGATCGATCGCGGCTCGAAGTTCGGGCTGCGCATGGTCGATATGCCCTATTGGAGCTTCCACAAGTCGAAAGAGCAGGCGATCGAGAACGCTGGCCGCTTCGTGCACGAGGCCAATGCCGAAGTGATGAAGTGCGAGGGCAATCGCCACCACGCGGCCAACATCGAGGCAATTGTCCAGGCTGGCGTCCCCGTTCAGGGCCACATCGGCATCACGCCGATGCGCATGCCGCAGCTCGGCGGCTTCGTCGCGCAGGGTAAGTCCGCAAAACGCGCCAAAGAGATGATCGACGACGCCAAGGCGTTCTACGACGCCGGCTGCTTCTCGATCCTGTGCGAAGTCACCACCTCGGAAGTCGCCGAATATCTGGCTGAGACGATGCCGATTCCCGTCATCAGCCTCGGCGCCGGTAACCGTGCGGACGGCGTACACATCATCTCGTCCGACTTGTTCCACCTCTGGGAAGAGCACGTTCCGAAGCACTCGCGCATCTACACCGACCTCATTCCGATCATGGAAGATGTCATCACGCGTTACATGAAGGACGTGGTCACGCGCGACTATCCGGGCCCGAAGGAAACGGTCAACATGGACCCCGAGGAGCTGAAAACCTTCGCGAAGGACATGAAGTGGGAGCGCAAGCTCGAGGAACTCGGCAAGGCCGGCGAAAAGAAGAAGGCGTCTTGAGCCTGTCCAACGGGTGATTGTTCAAGGCGATCACAAGTTCGCCTCGACATCGTTCGACTTTTCTTGCCGTAAGCAAAAAATGAGGCCCGGGACCGCACGACGCGGCCGGGCCTCAAACTTTGCGGCAGTCTCATTCCCGCACCCTCATCCCCCGGCACAGCTCCGGGCATTCAGGCCGGCGGATGGGGTCATCTGCCGCAAATTCCGATCAGCTTCCGGTCGCCACGCGAGACAACAGCGTCAGCACCAGGACGATCGCCAATGCGACCAGCGCCCAGCTCACCGAACGGCCGCTGCGAACGCGGGCGCAATCGTAGGCCATGTTGCAAGAGCTGCACTCAGCCGGCGTTGCGGCCTGGCAGGCCGGGCGATCGACGACGTTGGGGGTTGGATGTGTCATGGCGCTGATCCTGGCGAAAATCCTGGTTCATCGCAGTGCCTGCATTGAGAGTGCTCCGCACCGCGCTTTATGGATTGAGTTTGCCCCTTGGCTCTCCCTGGAGCTTTGATCGCCGACAAGCCGAATTTCGATCCCCCGATAGATGCAGCCTTGGAATCGGCATCGCTGAAGCGGCATTCACTTGTCCCCAAACGCAAAGAGCCCGGCCTTCCAGCCGGGCTCTCCTCGCCGCGTTGTGTTGCGTTGTCAGTTGTTGATCGGCGGGCAATCCTTCATGCACCGCGTCGCCTTGGTGTCGGGCCGGTCGTCGACGATGAACCCGTCTTTGTTGGGCATCGCCACCTTGGGCAGCGACGCTGCATCCAGCGTCCCGTCTGCCGGTACGAGACCATTGAGGTGGTAAATGTAGGCCGTCAGTGAATAGACCTCGTCGTTGGTCAGGCTTTGCGGGCTGTCCATCGGCATCGCGCGCCGTGTGTAGTCGAACAGGATCGAGGAATAAGGGTACATGCTTCCCGGAGTCAGCACGCGGGCATTGGTCGTGAACGACCCGATGCCACCGACCATGGCGCCGAATTGCGATCCACCCTTCGCCTTCTCGCCGTGGCACGCCACGCACTTCTCGGCGAAGATCTTCTCGCCGGCAGCGACAGTCCCCTGTCCGGGCGGCAAGCCTTTGCCATCCGGCCCGCGGATGTCGATGTCGAGTGCTGCGACATCGGCCTCAGCGATCGGGCTGCCGTAGTGTTTCGGCGGCTTCACCTGCGCGAAGGCCGGTGCAGCAAACAGCATCGTTGCGGCCAAGCCGCAGATCAGATCACGCGATCGCATTCTTCACCTCCCCATCGGGTTCGATCGACCAGGGGAAGATCGCGTTGTGATGCTGAACGAAGCCGACGATGGCGCGCGACTTTTCGATGTCCGCGACGGTCGGCTGCACGTAGCCTGTGCTGTCGACCGCGCGGCTGGCGATCTTTGCCGGTCCGCCGTCCCAATCCCACGAGTAGCGGAACCGGGTGAGGCACTTGTCAAGAATCGGATCCTCGAGCCGCGCTTCCCGCCAAGTCTTGCCACCGTCGAGCGTGATGTCGACTGCGGTGATCTTGCCGTTGCCCGACCACGCGAAACCTTCGATCTCGTAATGACCCTTGCCCTGCATCTTCATGCCGCCAGACGGCCGCGTGATGACGGATTTGCACTCCATCGCGAAGCTGAACTGGCGCCACTTTCCGTTCGGCATCGGATCGGTGTAGCGCGCCGTCTCACTGCGCAGATGCCACGGCTGATCGCCCACCTTCATGCGGCGCAGCCACTTGATCGACACGTTGCCCTCCCAGCCGGGGATGAACAGACGCACCGGGTAGCCGTTCTCGGGACGCAACATCTCGCCGTTCATGGCGTAGACGATCATCGCCTCCGACATCATCTTCTCGATCGGGATCGATCGCGCGTGCGCCGAACCGTCGGCGCCTTCGCAGAGCACCCACTTGCCCTTCGACACATCGACGCCCGCGGCCTCGAGCAGATAAGACGCCGGAACGCCCGTCCATTGCGCACAGCTCAGCAAGCCATGCGTCTGCTGCACCGTCTTCGATGCATTCTTTTTCCAGTCGGTCAGGCCATTGCCCGAGCATTCGATGAAGTGGAACTTGGACGTTGCAGGATAGCGCAGCAGATCGTCCATGGTGAACTTCAGCGGCTGCTTCACCATGCCGTGCAGCGCCACGACATGCTTGGCAGGGTCGATGTCCGGAATACCGGCGTGGTGGCGCTCGAAGATCAGCCCGTTGGGCGTGATGATGCCGTGCTGATGCTGCAGCGGCGTCATGCTCCAGTCGCTGAGGTTCTGCCTGTTGACGAACACGTCGGTGCGGTTGCGCTTGACGTGAGCCTCGTACTTCGATGGCAGGCCGTAAACCTTCGGCTCGAGAATCCGGCCTGGCTCCTTGTTGCTCGGTGGTATCTCGAGCTTCTGTGCGTTCGCACCACCGATGCTGGCCCCTGTCGCGACCGCCGCTCCGGCTACCGCGATGCTCGACCGCAGGAACTGCCGGCGGTCGGCTGAGGGTGGCGCTTCTCGCATGCGATCGACGATTGGCGGCCCCGATCGTGTGGGCATGTCCTTGTTCGACATTCTGATCGTCCTCCCGGAGTCTTCGTTTCGTCCCTTGTCATTCGCAACGTGGTCTGGCGTCCTGAACTTCCGGGACTTGCCAGTCAGCGCGTGATGTCAGCGCGCGTTGCGCTGCCTTTGCGGCGAGCACGGATGCTCGCCTGCGGTTTGCGCGGCTGTGCCGATGACGATGCGTCCGAGTTTTCAACCATTGACTGGCAGTGCGGACGACGTTCGATCTGGCATGCCGTATGCCCGGCGATGGTCTCGAGGCGTGCTGTCTCGGCGCGTACCTCCCTCGCTCATGCTCCGATCCAGGCTGGTCCCTGGCGGCTATTCCGGCACGTATCGGCCCACGCGATCGTTGATCGGCGCAAGCGCGACACACGACTACAAACGCGGCAGCTTTCGGCTAGCCGAATAAAAATGCCGCAACGTAAACGTGGCATCGTTCCTACAGGGGTGCGGACAACCGTGCGCTCATTCAGTCACCGGTCGTTGCCGGTCGTTTTTATCGTTGCGACTGCGCGTCCAAGTGGGTTCACAAGCGCGTCTACCGTTGCGACCACGACAAAAGACTAGTGCCGCGTGTCGCAAGGTCGCAATCTCATCTCCACTATGGATGAATAGAGCGAGGCTATTGGTTCTCGAGGGGCCGAAGCCGCCGTGCGCGCGCGATCCGAGCCAGAAGTGCGAACAGCATCGCGAACAGGAGGCCGGCCGCGAGATTGAGTACCGTCAGCCTTCCACCCAGGCGGTCGACGTCCTCGCGCATGCCGAGCCGGATCTGCCGCAATTCGCGGCGATGCGGCTGCAGTGCGGTCAACAGCGCCGTGATCTTGTCACGGATCGCAGGCGGAAGTTCCGTGACGTCCTTCACGCCTGCGATTTCGACCACCTTGCGGACGTCACCTTCGACCTTGCCGATGGCTGCGAGGAGTCGCGCTTCCTGGTCGCGGTATCGGTTCTGGGAAGCCGCCAAGAGTTCCGCCACCCGCGTGAATGGGCGCTGCTGCGTCCCGCGAGAGCGGATGGCCAACAACCGGGGATCGCCGCTGGCGAATTCGATCATATTGAGCAGAAAGGCAATGTTGTCGTTGAGCGGGCGCGCGTGCCGGCGGTCGCCGGTGACGACCTCTTGCAGAGCCATTGGATCGAAAATGAAGTCCATGTCCGCAACTGCGAAAACGCCGGCCGGGCCGGTCGAGCTTGCGGCATGCGGACCGGCCGCGGCGCCGGGCGGCGCTTTGAACGCACTGGCAAAGGGGCCGTCGATCGCCGCCGCCAGCATGCGCGGCTTCCCGTCGGCCACGAACAATGCCGCGATCGCTTCCGCCGATTTGCCGCTGGTGCCGGCGCGCGCCAGTGCGCCGCTGCCCGTGCTCGTCGTGACCAGCGCCGTAACCGTCCCAGACCGCTCGGCCGCAGCCGTCATGGTGAGAGCACCGGGTTCCGCAAAGAGCAGTTCGTTGAGATTGGCGGAGACGCTGTGCGCCGGCGACAACTGAGCGCGGCCTGCCCGGATCCAGAACGGATAGCTGATCTGCCTCGCGTCCGCGCCCGTGACCGGGGAAGCCAGATTGGCGTCACCCACGACCGCGTCCGGCTCGAAGCGTACCCCATATCGCAGCAGCAGATCCGACACGTCGTTGATCTCGTCGGACGGCTGCGGCAGCACGGCATCGCTCGCCGAGTTGAAACGCGCGTAGGGGTCGACGAGCACGATCAGGCCTTTGCCGCGCATGACATGCTGGTCGAGCGCGTAGAGCATGTCGCGCTTCAGGATCGTCGCACCGATCACGACGACGGCATCCAGTCCCTCGGGCAAGGCATCGGCGAAGTGCGGCACGATCGCGACGTCATAGGAGCGCTTGATTTCTTCGAGCACCGCCAGGCCTTCGCGTGGCTCCGACACGTTGCTCGGGGTCAACAGCGGCGACAGCAACCCGACGCGAGGTGTCTTCTGACGGCCGAGACTCGTCAGCGCCAGCGCCACGTCGTACTCGAGCTGTTGATCGCGGCGGATGTCGAGATATGAGATCGTGCCCTGGCGGTCGCCCTGGCGAAACACGACGCCGAGCATGAAACTGTCGCCCGAACTCATCGGCACGCGCCGAAGTCCCGCCGTGAGCCCGGCCGATTCCGCGTCGCTATCGGGCACGGCGTTGTGCTCGGTCAACGTCAACCGTCCGCCCGACCCTGCCGCAAGCCTCCTCAGCATGGCCCGCGTCCGCAACGCATGCGCCTTGATCGCTGTGGGAACGCGTGCTTCGTCCGCGCTCCAATAGAGATCGGCCGTCGTCCCAGGCTGCACGGCCCGCGCCGCGTCGATGGTTTCTGGATGCAGAGAGAACGCGCGCCCGTCCGAGAGATCCGCGAGCTGCGGCAGTCGTCCGGCGAGCGCGGGCAGAAGCAATGTGCCGGCCAAGGCCAGCGCCGCCATCCCGACCGCGCGGGCATCGAGACTGCCGCGCCATGACCCGCGCCGCCGCGCCGCGAGCGCCCAAACCGTCCCGCCCAGACATAATGAGACGAGCGCGAGAAAGGCGGCAATCGCTCCCGCTTCGATCCGTCCCGTCGAAAACATGTCGAGCCAGGATTTCGGACTGACCGCGGCGAGCGCGGCAGCCGCGATCTGCAGCGGCGTTCCTTGGACGGCCCGCATGGCCGTGTCCCAGCCGGATACGAGGATGGCGAACAGCGCGATGAGACCGAGAACATAGCCGCCCGCCGCATCTCGCGTCAGGGATGCGGCGAACAGCGCCACTGCGAAGAACGCCGACAACATCATCGCGGCGCCGAGATAGCCGCCGGCGAGTGCGCCCCAGTCCGGATCTCCGAGATAAGCTATCGTCGCGACGAACGGCAACGTTCCAGCGAGTGCGAAGACCAGCATTCCAGACCCGGCGAGCCACTTGCCGCCGGTCACGGCGCCCGGATCGACGGGAAGCGTCAGCATCAGCTCGGTGCTGCGGTCGCCTTGTTCTTCTGCGAACGCGCGCATGGCGAGTGCCGGGACGAACACCACGGCCGCCCACGGCAGGAACGTCCACAAAAGCCCGGCTGATGCGTGGTCGCTCGCGTAGAAATCCCCGGCGACGAAGACCAGTGCGGCCAGCGTCAACAGGAACCCGCCGAGGAAGATCGGCGTCATCGGCGCGTTCGCCAGCAGCCGCGTCTCGTGGCGTGCCACGGCTGCGAGCCCGCGCGGCCGCAGCGCTGCCGGAACAAGCGAAAATCCCCGCCCCCGAGGCGGCGCCGTATCGCTCGTCATGACGCCGCCTGGGTCGTCAGACGCGTAAACGCAGGCGCCAGCCGCCCCGAACCGTCGACCAGATCGCGCGTCCGTGCGTCGGCTGTGATGCGGCCATCGGCCATCACGATCACGCGGTCGCACAACTCCTCGGCTTCCTCCAGGATGTGCGTCGACATCACGATCGCCTTCCGCGCCGCAAGTTCACGCAGCAGCCGCCGCAGTGCGATTTTTTGGTTCGGATCGAGGCCGTCTGTCGGCTCGTCGAGGATCAATACCGGCGGATCGCCGATCAGTGCCTGTCCAAGCCACGCCCGCTGCCGCCAACCCTTCGACAGTGTGCCGAGGGACTGGGCGACCACCGGATGCAGATCGAGTTGCCCGATCACGCGCCGTGCCTCGGCGATTGCATGCGAGCCATGAAGGCCGCGCGCTTCGGCCGCGAAGATCAGGAACTCTCCGGGCGTCAGATGCTGAAACCCGGTGGCGGCTTCAGGGAGATATCCCGTCAGCGTCCGCGCCGCCGCGGCCTCCGTCACGACATCGTGCCCTGCAATGTGCGCGTTCCCCGCGTCGGGTCGCAATGCGCCGGTCAGCATACGCAGCGTCGTCGTCTTGCCAGCCCCGTTGGCGCCAAGCAGCGCGGTGATGCTGCCCGTGCGTGCGGTGAAAGACACGCCGTCGACTGCCGTCCGCGCGCCGAAGCTCTTTCGCAAATTCTTTGCCGCGATCGCCACGTCGTCGCCCGGCACACTGGCTTCCGGCACACTCATCCTCCGCTCGGCGGATCGGCACGCGAGGCCGCCGCGTCGGTCCCGGTCATCGTCCGGACAGGAAGCCGGCGACGATGAACAGAACGATGCTGGCGAAGGTGACAGCATAGCCCGCCTTAGACAAGAGCATCGCCCCCCGGCTGGGATTGGCCGAATCGCGGCCGCCGATCAGGCCAGAGGCCATGACCATCATGGCGCCGACGATCGCCAGACCGACGATCACCGGCCGTTGCGTCACAAGCGCGAGAAGGTCCACTGTCGCAGCTCCCGTTGTGTGGCGCGGAAGGGCGGCGTGAGCCGGCCGGCGCGTCGTCGCGCCGGCCGGTGTCTCATACCACGTCGAATGTCAATCGGCGCGCTTGGAATAGGCGTCGATGAAGTCCTTCGACGTCGCCGTGCTCTTGAAGTTCTTCATCGCTTCCTCGTGCAGGATCGCCATCGCCTCACGCTTGTATGCGTAGGCCTCTGGAGAACTCAGCATCGAGTAGTGACGCGGCCGCGGCAGCTTCACATCGATGACTTTGCGGACGAACGACGGCCGGTTGGCCAGCAGGATCAGCCGATCGGCGAGGAAGATCGCCTCATCGATTTCCGACGTCACGAACAGGTTGGTGCGGCGGTTCTCCTCGAACAGGCGGAGGAAGAACTCCTGCATCAGTCCGCGCGACATGGCATCGAGACCGCGGAACGGCTCGTCCATGATCATCAGCTTCGGCTGGTTGATCAGCGCGCGCGCCAGCTCGGCGCGGCGCTGCATGCCACCCGAAAGCTGCAGCGGATACTTGTGCATGAATTCGCGCAGGCCGACCTTGTTCAGCAGCCGCTCGGCTTCGTCCTGCAATTCCTTGCCCGACAAGTCGCCACGCAGCTTGGGTCCGAAGACGACATTCTCATAAGTCGTCTGCCACGGGATGAGCGCGGTTTCCTGGAACACGACCATGCGGTCGTGACCGGGTCCCGTCACCGGCTCACCGTTGAGCAGGATACGCCCCTTGTCGGGCGTTTCGAAACCCGCGATCAGGTTGACGAGCGTGGTCTTGCCGCAGCCCGATGGGCCGACGATGACCGTGAGTTCACCAGGTGTGATCTCCGCCGTGAGATCGACGATGACATCCTGCCGTTCCCACTCCTCGCCATAGGATTTGCTGACGCCTTCGAGCAGAACACGGCTCTGCAGGTCCGCGCCCGCAGCATGGCCTTCGCTCCTCGACATCTCGACCGCCTTTTGCATCGATTGATTTCCCCTTGAAGCTCAGAACAGGCGGCGCCAAGGCATGAAGCGCGCACCGATGATACGAATGAGGCTGCTCGACAAGTAACCCGCAATGCCGATCGAGATCATTCCGACCACGATCTGCGGCAGCGAGCCGCCCATGTAGGAGTTCCAGATAAAGAAGCCGAGGCCGCCGCTACCTTGCGTGCCGCCGCCTGAAATCATCTCGGCCGCGAGCACCACTTCCCATGTGATACCCATGCCGACGGCAGCACCCGTGAAGATCGACGGCAGCGTGCCGGGAAGAATGATCTTGGAGAACAGGTCCCACTGCGAAGCGCCCATCGACTGCGCCGCGCGCAGATAGCGGACGTCGATCGACCGTGCGCCGCCGATCACGTTGATCACGATCGTGAAGAACGCTCCGAGGAACGTCACGAACGCGATCGACATTTCGTTGGTCGGCCAGAAAATCAGCGATGCCGGAACCCATGCCAGCGGCGGGATCGGGCGCAACACCTCGAACGGCGGGAAGAAGATGTCACGGAAGTACTTGTTGACCGCCAGCATCAGGCCGAACGGGATGCCGATCAGCATCGCGGCCAGGAAGCCCGCGAGCACGCGCTTGAAGCTCATGTACCAGCTTTCCCAGTACCCC
The DNA here is from genome assembly GCA_022843145.1 of Hyphomicrobium sp. Classification (GTDB taxonomy): domain Bacteria; phylum Pseudomonadota; class Alphaproteobacteria; order Rhizobiales; family Hyphomicrobiaceae; genus JAKAML01. Next base: position 27,263 of record JALHOF010000023.1, on the reverse strand, counting down.
CACTTCGGCAGCACTTTCGTCCAAGCCACAGCCACTTCGGACGGCGCCGGAAGCAGGCCGACGTAGGGGAGAGAATATCCGAACATCTCCTTCCATCGCGACCCGATTTCCCACAGCAGGACGAACATGATGAGCGCGAAAAGGCCGCGCCAGAATTCGGAATTGCCCAGCACCTTCGCCATGAACGTCCGCTGGACGCGCGGGCGGCTGGTCGGGCGGGCGGCTTCTGCAACTGTAGCCATTCGATTTTCAACCCCTTGGTTCTTCGCGACCGCCTCGTGAGATGGTCGAGAAGTCCGCTTCATTGCTGTGTCAGCGATCTCGATCGGACATCTCGCGCTTCACGATAGGGACGCTAGGCCATCTCGCGTTCGCCGGACTGGAAGGCCTTGATCGCCTCCTCATGCACGGCTTCGTTGATCTCGCTGACCAGAACGCGGAATTCTTCCGAGGACAGCATCTCGAAATTGCGTGGACGCGGGAGCTTGACCTCGACCGTCTTCTTGAGCCTGCACGGTCGAGTGGTGACGACATAGACCTTGTCGCCGAGGAAGATCGCTTCATCGAGGTCATGGGTGATGAAGAAAATCGTGACTTTGGTGCGGTCATACACTTCGAGCAGGCTCTCGTGCATGATCGATTTGGTCAGGGCGTCCATGGCGCGATACGGTTCATCGAGCAGCAACACGGCCGGATCGTTGATCAACGCGCGCACGATCTCCGCGCGCCGTGCCATGCCCGACGACACCTCGCCCGGATACTTGCCGCCGAAATCTCCGAGGCCAGCTTCCGCGAGCTTGAAGTGCGCCTTCTCGAGTGCATCCTTTTTCGACAGTTTGCCTTGCACCATCGGGCCATAGGCGACGTTCTCGGCCAGGGTCTTCCACGGAAACAGCGCACCGTGCTGGAACACGACGATGCGGTCGGCTCCTTGATCGGCCTTGGGCTTGCCAGGGCCGCAAAGCAGTTCTCCATCGAGCCGGATTTCGCCGGACGTTATCGAATGGAAACCGGCGATGGCATTCAGCAGCGTGGTCTTTCCGCAGCCCGACGGGCCGACGATCATGCACACTTCACCGGCGGCGATCTCCATCGAGCAGTCGTCGACCGCCATGACGTTGACGCCTTCGGGATCGTAGATCTTGGTGACGTTCTTGATGCTGATCTGCCCGCGCGTCGGCTTTGCCACGGGGGCGAGGCCCTGCACCGGCGAGGGCTGTCCTGGAATGGCGATATTCATGCCTTGGGCTCCTTGTTCGTTTCATGCGCCGCCCATTGTGGAGCGGCGGTTGGCGATGCGCCGATCGGAGGCGCATCGCTGTGTGACGGTGTCATCGGCCCTGAAGGGCAAGTGCGCGCACGTGCCACTGCATCAGGCGGTCGCCGATCATGCGTACGAGGACGGAGGTGAACCAGCCGACGAAGCCGAGTGTCAGCATCCCGATCACCATCGGAACCGTGACGCCGTTGACGTAGGAACTGAGGATCAAGTAGCCGAGCCCGTAGTCCCCGGAGACCATTTCGGCCGCGACGAGAGAGAACCAGGCTACGCCGATCGAGATCTGAAGCCCCGTGAAGATGTACGGCAGCGCCCCCGGCACCACGACGTGCTTGAACACATCCCACTTCGACGACCCGAGGCAGCCCGCTGCGCGGAAGTACGCCTCGTCGATCGACTGCACGCCGAGCATCGTGTTGAGCGTGGTGACGAACAGCGAGGCCAGCGTCGCGAGAAAGATGACTGGCGTCTCATAGCCCTGGAACATCAAGATCGCGAGCGGCACCCAAGCCAGGATCGGGATCGGACGCAGGGTTTCGAGGATCGGGAATGTATAGTCGTGGAACGCCCGCGACCAACCCATCAGCAGCCCGAGTGGTACGCCGATCGCGGTCGCCAGGAAGAAAGCGATGGCAATACGCCGGCAACTGACGGCAATGTGGTGATAGTACTCGGGCGTGAAGATCGAGATGCCTTGGCTTGGGTTCGTCGAAAACCACTCCGAGATGATCGTCACCGGTCCGGGGATCTTGACGAAACGCGGCAGTTGCAGGCCTTCGCACAACAGCCAGTAGGTGAAAAACCACAAGAAGATCCCGAATACGGTCAAGTACGGTGTCGGTGACCGCAGGGATTTCTTGAACCGATGCCACGCCAACGCCAATCCAGTCGGCGCCACGCGCCGTTGCGGAACTTCGTTGGTTGTCACAGTCGTCGTCGCCATCTCGGTTTCCTTGTTTGTGCCGCTGGCCGCTGGCCGGCTTGTTTCAGCACGTTGTCGACACGCTAGGCTCGAGAGCCCGGGGGGTCGAGGGATTGGACGATGTCGTCGGTCAGCTCTCGACAGGATTGGTCCGGCTGCCGGCGGTAATCGCGTCGCGTGACGTTTGGACTTGCAAGGCAGCCTCATGCCGCCCCGCGCTCAGCCGCTCTGCGATACCCCTGGCCTGCGCGGAACCGTCTGCGCAAACCATTGGTCTCCTGCGGCATGACGGGGCGGCTCAAAACCGCCCCGTATTTGCGCCTGGACGCCGTCGGGTGTCCGGTTACTTGAAACTAGCCAGCGGCTGCGCCTTGATCACACCGACCGGGCTCGACAGGCCGCGTGCCTTCAACACCTCACGCGCCATCGCATCATCGACGCCGCCTTCGCGAATTGTCGGTGCGGCAGCCGGCTTGTTCGACAAGCCGTTGAGGAACGCCGTGGCGTCCTTCAGCAGGCTTTGCACCCGATCGTTGACGATGAAGTCGAGCTGCATCCGGACGTCGCCGCCGCCAGCCGACTTGGGATTCTCGCCATAGAGCGAGGCCCACAGCACCTTGCGGTCGATCTGCTCGGTCTGCTTCTCGGCCATCTGCGAGACCTCGGTCGCATTTTTGAGGTCGCCGAGGAACAACTGCGCGTCGAGTTCGGCCTCGAGCCAGCCGCGGTGCACGTCGGGGCGCTGCGTAATCAGGTCGTTGAGCATGATCATCAAGCCGCCGTCGAGGGCGTCGAAGTCCTCTCCGCTTGCGGCACGCCGTGCAAGGCCAGCCTGGACGATCTTGGTCGCCGTCGGTTCCCAGATCACCGCCGCGTCGAGCTTTCCGGCGCGGAAGTTCGTGGTGATGACTTCGATGTTCTGGTTGAGGTACGACTTGGGTTCGATGCCGGCCTTCTTGAACGCGAGACGCGCGAAGCGGTCGGTGCATGAGCCATGCGGCGAGGACGTATCCTTGCCGGCCATCCACTTCACCGCTTCCTGGCCGTCCTTGAATTGCGGTGCGTCGTTCCGGACGAGGAAGATGTTGCACTGCTGCTTGGACGTTCCGAGCGCGGCGACGATGCGGATGTCGGTGCCGCCACGGTCGGGAAGATTGCGGAACGTCGCGACGATGCCGGGCATGTCGCCGACATAGCCGATGTGCTGCTTCTCGCCGGTCATCGCGTTGACGATGATGGCGCCCTGCAATCCGATCTGGAATTCCGCCGTCGAACCAGCCGGCAAGTGCTTCTTCCAGAGTTCCTTGCCGTTGACGACGACGCCAGACCAGGATTCGGTGTAGTAGGGCTGGTATCCGATCACCAGTTTGACGGGTTCGCCCTTCTTTCCGAAGTCGCTGGCGGCATGCGCGGCTGGCCCTGCGGCGAGGGCGCCGATGGCGAGCATCGGGCACAGTGCGAGTGTGCGTGTCAGTTTAGTCATGTTTTCCTCCCGGAGCAGTGTCCCAATATTGGGTTCAACTGTGTAGTTTTTATTGTTTTTGTTCGCTGCTCAGTCCGTCATTCAGTTCGATCTGCGCTAATGGCCTCCTGCGGGGTTGGTAGGCAAGTTACGTACGGACGAACGACTTTGCGAATACTTGGGCGATGTTGTCGCCCGGCATGCTGGTCTCGGCGGTGCGTGCGCAAACAGTGATCGATCGCAGGGCGGGCTCTACTTCAGAAACTCGAGGCCCGATCGTCAGGCATCCAGCCGCTGCATCGTCTCGTTTTCCGAACTCGAGGCCGTCCAAACGGCCCGGCCCGGGTGAGAGATGCCCTGCGACATCCTGTGCAGTCCCATCTTATCTGCCTTTTCAGCGCCCTGCGACACTATTGCTAAGTAGCCATGGCACAACGAACTTAGGTGCGTGTAAAATCGTTCGCTTGGATCGGTCGATTTGTCGCGCCTATCGCATTGCCCAATTTCCGGGCGGAGGCCCGCCCCTCGTGCCGATGCTGCAGTGCGATATGCAAGCTCAGCCTTCTCATGGCCAGATATTGATTAGCGAAGCCGATCAGGTGATAGGCATCTTTCATATCCCGACGCTGGCCGCGGCAGCCGGAACTCTGTTAGATATATTCGATCAGATCTTTGAAACCCGTGATTCTGACGGGTTTACTTCAGCCGCCGTCGATCACAGGGAGTTAGTGTTGACGCCGTCAATCGGGTGACCTTCACAAGCTCGGACCGGCGCAGCGCTATCGACCACCAACGTATCGTAGGGGAGACGCACCCAATGCCAGCACGGAACCACGCCCAGTGGACCGCCAAGCCGCCGCTCGCCAATGACGAGTGGATCGACAGCCGCATCTACTCCGACCAGGAGATCTTCGAGCAGGAGAACGAGCGGATCTTCAAGAAGGTCTGGGTTCCGGTGTGCCACGAGTCTGAGCTGTCGAAGCCCTACGACTTCCGCACCATGTCGATTGCCAACGAGCCGATCATCGTGTGCCGTGGTCCTGACAATCAGGTCCGCGCCTTCCTCAACGTCTGCCCGCATCGCGGCATGTTGATCGAGCGCCGTCCGTCCGGCAGCTTCCTCGAAGGGCAGCCCTCTGGCAATCCCAAGCGCATCACCTGCATGTTCCACGCTTGGCAGTTCGACATGAAGGGCAACTGCGTCTACGTCGCCCGCGAAAAGGAAGGCTACCAGGACCGTCTCTGCAAGGAAGAGGTCGGTCTGCGTCGTCTGCGCTGCGAAGTGAAGTTCGGCGGGTTCGTCTGGGTCACACTCGATGACAACCCGGCCGTCTCGCTCGAGGATTGGGCCGGCAAGGCGTTCACCTGCCTGCAAAAGTCACTCGATGCCGAACCGCTCGAGGTGTTCCACTATCACAAGGCGATCATCAACACGAACTACAAGCTGTGGCACGACACCAACAGCGAATTCTACCACGATTTCATGCACTACCATAACCGCGTCACGGGCTTCAACGACGCCTACTTCGCGCGCAAGAACGAGGCCTTCGAACACGGTCACGTCGTCGTCGGCACGTTCGAGGTCAACTACCAGAATTACGAAGGCTTCGAGAGCCGGGCGGCATTGTCGTTCCCGCATCTCCCGCCCAACCAGTGGTACATGATCGACATGTTCCCCGGTTACAATTTCAACCTGCGCGGCTCGGCGCTGCGTTGCGACATCGTCACCCCGCTAGGCCCCGACAAGGTGATGATCGAATTCCGCGGCCTCGGTCTCAAGCGTGACACGCCCGAGGAGCGGCAGACCCGCATCAACCACCACAATTCGATCTGGGGTCCGTTCGGCCGCAATTTGCATGAGGATTTGATCGGCGTCGCCGGCCAGGGCACCACGATGCGCCCCGGCACGGAGTCGCGCCGGATCCTGCACGGCCGTCAGGAAAACCAGACGATCCACGATGAGAACGGCATGCGCCACTATTACGACGAGTGGGGCCGCTGGATGAACATCATGCCGAACAACCCGGATCAAACTTGGTCTGAGCGTTCGACCGCCAGCGCGGCGGTCGCCGCCGCGGAGTAATAGCCTTGGCACCGGTCCGCTGGGCGGATCGGTGTCATCGCCTGCTCGGCTTTTTCGCGCGGCAAAGTCGGTGTCCCAAGGTTGTGCTCAGCGTGCACGACGGCACAGCCCCCGCTCGGCTTCCTCGCGCGAATTGATGTCCGGCGCGGCCAGTCTGGGCTCCAGGCCCCGCGGCCCCGGGTGCATACTAGAAGACGACATGACATTCTGAACTTCGAGGACGATCGCCGGTCGCACGGCTCGGAAAGGTGTATCGAGATGGCAACGAATGGCGTCGACGTCGCGGGTGCGGTGCGTGATACGATTTATCGCGCGGCGATCCATCTGGACGCGCAGAAGTGGGATGATTGGCTCGAGCTTTGCGACGAGAAGTTCCACTACGCGATCAAGGCTTTCAGCCCCGAGATCAACTACGACATGATCTATCTGCAGGGGACGCGCAAGGAAATGCAGACCCTGATCAAGCTGCTGCCCAAGCACAACACCGATCACTCGCCTCTGACGCGGCACACCACGGTTTACACCGTCGACGTCGCGCCCGACGGCAAGTCGGCCAAGGCCGTCAGTTCGTTCGTCATCTATCAGAACATGCTCGACGGGACGAACTCGCACATCGATGCCGGTGAAAGCCGCCTCTTCCTCGTCGGCAAATACATCGATACGCTCGAAGTATCGGACGGCAAGGCACGCTTCGTCGATCGCGAGGTGCGCCTGGAAAATCGCCGGCTCGACAAGGGCTCGCACTGGCCGCTCTGATTGCGGAACCTTCGCCCGCTCGATGCTGGTCGCATCGTGCGGGCTGCTACCGCATAGACTCCCGAACGTTACGACGACTTGAACGCCGCCATTCAGCGCACGAGCGATCGGTTCGCGTGAGAGGGGCACCAACAACGCCACGCGCGGCACCGAAGAGGCATCATGAGCTGGACCCGCATCTGCAAGACCGCCGACGTCGCGCCCAATTCCGTCAAGAAGATTTGGATCGCGGGCGGGATTCCCGTTCTCGTCGTCAACTACGGCAGCGGCTTCCGCGTCGTGCCGCCGGTTTGCCCGCACATGGAGGAGCCGCTCGAGGAGTCGGGGATCGTCGCGAGTTGCGTTCTGACCTGCACCAAGCATCTTTGGGCCTGGAACCTGATGACGCTCGAGAAGCAGGGTGAGACCGAAAAGCCGCTCAAGTGCTACGAGGTCAAGGAAGAGAATGGGGAGCTGATGGCCTTCGTCGACGGCGAACTGCTCTACGACTTCGATAAGGACGACGACATGGACGACGACGCCTTTTTCAAGAGCTAGTTCTGCCGGAGGACGCGTCCGCGCATCATGTCCATCAAGATCGAAACGAAGACTGGCGTCTACGACGTGTCCCCAGCACCAGGCGAAAGCATTCTCTTCGCCGGTCTCGCGCAGGGTCTGACACTCCCCTACGAATGCGCCACCGGCACCTGCGGCACCTGCCGAGCCCGCGTCATGACGGGCGAAGTCGATGTCCGCTGGGACGCGGCTCCCGGGTTCGCCAAACTCAAGCGCGATAAGGGTGACGTGTTGATGTGCCAGGCTCACGCCAACGGCGGCGCCTGCGTGCTTCGCGTCCCCGCCGACGTTCTGGTGAGTGACGCCGCCCGTCCGGCACACATCACTGGTACGATCGTCGCGGCCGAGCGATTGACCGCCGACGTCATGTCGTTCGACCTCCGCCTCGCCAGCCCAATGGCGTTCGAAGCTGGCCAGTTCGTCGTCGTCACCGTCGAGGGCGTCACCGGCGGGCGGGCTTATTCGATGGTCAACTACGCTCCGTCGAGCGACCTCCTTCAGTTCGTCGTCAAGAGGAAGCCGGGCGGCGGGTTCTCGGATTGGCTGTTTGCCGGCGATCCGGCCGGCGCCAAGATCGGCGTGTTCGGTGCGTTGGGCCGAGCCACGTACGGGCCCCGAGACGACCACGACATCGTCGTCGTCGCCGGTGGCTCCGGTATCGCAGGCATGATGTCGATCCTTGATCGCGCGACAGCAGCCGGTCATTTCTCACGGCATCGCGGCCGCGTGTTTTTCGGAGTGCGGACACTCGCGGACGGGTTCTACCTCTCGGAACTCTCGCGCCATGTCACGCAGTCGGGTGGAGCCGTCGAGGTCACGCTCGTGCTCTCTCACGAAACGCCCGCCGGCACCCACCATCCGGATTTTCCGGCGCTGAAGCTAGGCACCGGCTTCGTCCATGAGGCGGCGGCACAAGCGCTGGCGGAAGGCGCGCCGTCGTCGCTTCTCGACAAGCCCGAGCCGGCGTTGGGCTTTGTCGCCGGTCCACCGCCGATGGTCGATGGCGCCATCCGAAGCCTGTTGACCGTCGCTCGGATCCCGGCGCGGCTCATCCGATATGATAAATTCGGCTGAGAGGAACGTCACGATCTCGTTCGCTAGTATCAGCCTTGCCGTTGCTGCGTCTGGCACCGCCGTTGCAATGAACCTCGCGATCCCATTCGTCCTCTCGGATTGCGCCATGAATCTTGCACCACATTCGCCGCCACCCCGGTCCTACATCGCCGATATCGCGCGTGCCTTCACGATCGGCGTCCTCAATCTGACGGTGATCGTCGGAGCGGTGATCGTGCTTTACGCCGTCAAATCCAAGCTCGGAATTAACCTCCTGCAGGAGCCGTCGCCACTGCACGGCGTTTTCGTGACGATGCGGAATGCAGGACTTGTCTAGGGCACGGTACGGCGCGGGCGTTCTGAAATGACAACGGCGGCCACTTTGGGTGACCGCCGTTGTTATTTCGACTTTGATCGATCGATCGATCAGCCCTTGCCGCCCGAGCTCGCGGCGCTGGCGATGTTCGACGGCAGCTTGTTGAGCACCTTGACCGTGGTGCCGACCCCGGCAAGGCCGGCGAGATGGACGACGTGACTGTTCATCATGCGGAAGCAGCCCGACGACGCGGCTTGGCCGATGGTCTTCGTGTCGTTGGTGCCGTGAATGCGGTACAGCGAGTTGCCGAGATACAGCGCCTTGGCGCCGAGCGGATTGCGCACGCCGCCGGTCATCACATCGGGCAGTCCCGGCACGCGCTCCTTCATCTCCTGAGGCGGGCGCCAATCCGGCCACGATGCGACGCGGCTGATCTTCTGCGTGCCAGTCCAGGTGAAGCCGACGCGGCCGACCGAGATCGGGTACTTGTATGCCGTCGACGACGACAGCACGTAGTAGAGCGACTTGCCGGCAGTATCGATCACGACCGTGCCGGTGCCGTAGCCTGAGAACTTGACCACCGGCGGAGTCGATGGCGCGATCGCCGGGCGCGGTCCACCTTCAAGGAGTGGCGGGAACTTCTGCGACTTCGACTTGGCTGATGACGCGGCGGGTTCTTCGTCCTCGTCGGCGCCCCAGGCAGCGGAATTCTGTGCGGCACTCGCTCCGAAGAACGAACTCGGCTTGGGCATCTGCTTCGGCTTCAATGCCGTCGGCTCAACGCCGCGGGCTGAGTACCGCTTCGGCGCCTGATAGCCCGACGGCTGATCGAAGGGGTGGAAGGCATGCGCCGCGGTCGTGGCGGCGAGAATGGCCACTGCACTGGCGGCGAGAATTGTCGTCAGTCTCGACATTGCGATGATCGTCCCTCTGGTGTGCCCGCAAACGTTAAGACTCGCACATAGGCAGCCCGGCCTGTGTTTGCCATGCCACCTTGCCATTATGGTTAAGAACGCGGCGGCAGCAACGCGCGCTCTGTCACGGCGCGCCGGCGCGCTTCAGCGCGTGCCATGTTCCGTCCGCACCGATAACCAGCCGCCACCACGACCATTTCTTGCTTGCCCGAAGACTTTCCGCGGCGGTCGCAGGCATCAGCGACAAAAGGTCTTTTTCCTCTGCGGCCGACAATCGGTCCAGCGGCCGCTCTGAAAGATACGGCCAGACGTACACCGCATTGTTTTCGGCATCCCGGCCGATCGCCAGTTTGGCCGGAGGCAGCGCCAACATGCGGCCGATGTCGGCGAGGATGTCCTTGCCGCTACCGTCCGCGGACGTGCTTTTCCAATAGGCAATCGGATCGGCGCTGCTGTCGCCGTCACTGGCGTCGCGAAACATGAACGGCATTTCGTTCCATTCCAGCGGCTCGCGCAGATCCTCGATGTGACCCGCAGCCACCGCCGCGAGCAGCCGATCGCGCATCTCCGAAACAAGAGGCGGCAGCTTCGTCTCGATCGCCGGGCTTCCGCTTTCCGCGTGCGCAACCAGCGTAGAATGGACAACCGCCGCCAGCAACAGTACGACTACAAGGTGACGGAGTGTGTGCTCTGTGGCGGAGCGGATTGACGAGGGGATGACGAATTGCGCGATGCGGGAACTCCGGGCCTCACTCACGGGGCGGTTGCTGTGAGGAAGAGGGGTGCGGACATCGCGATACGGCACGTCGATCATGGCGAGGTATCTCACACATCGGCAGGTCCCGCCAACGGTGCCGCCGGCCCATGTTGAGCCTCATTCCCAATCCGCTGATCATTCCGGTCGGGCTCATCATCGGCATTCTTGTGGCGGCTCCGGTCGGCCCCGTCAACGTCCTGTGCATTCAGCGCGCGATCGAGCGCGGCATGTGGGGCGGAATCGCGGCCGGCCTCGGCGCGGTCCTCGGCGATGGACTGATCGCGTTGTTCGCCGCGCTCGGCGTCGGCGCGATCTCCGGTGCCGTCGTCCATCATCGCACGACCATCCAGATCGTCGGCGGTATCGCGCTGATCGCCTTCGGATTGAAGCTCTATTTCACCGCGCCGCGCCTCGAAGCATTCGATCCAGAGGCCGACAGCCGCGCGCGCCTCAAGGACTTCGTCTGGGACATACCGCAAACCTTCCTCTTGACCATCACCAATCCCGGCGCCGTGCTCGGCCTGTTCGCGATTTTCGGCGGCATCAGCACGTTCGTCGAGGTCGACGGTTACATCGCCGCCCTCACGATGGTCGCGGCGATCATGGCCGGTAGTCTCGGCTGGTGGGTGTTCCTGTCGACGCTCATCGGACGCATCCGTCATCGTCTCAACCCGTCGCACATCGGCAGGATCAACCGCTACGCTGGTGTCCTGTTGATGGTGTTCGGCGGCGTGCTGATCGGCGAGATGGCTTGGAAGTGGCTGCGCTGAGCCGAATGGTCCGGCGGATCTGAAGGCCGCCGCGCCGGATGCCGGCCCGGTTGCTGGTGGGCAACCGAAGGGCCGAGGAAAGACTCGGCATCCGAAGGCGCAACCAAGAGACTATTACTGAACGCGGCGGCCGAGTGAAAACTCGCCCTTCTCGACACGCCCTTCGAGACCGCGCGCGAGCGACGCGACGGCATCCTCGCCGTAGATCGCGACCAGATCGGTCAGCGCCGTAAAGAGCGCGGCGTAGGCCATCATCTGCGGCGGCACGCCCATTTCCGTGCCTTCGTCCCATGCTGCCAGCATCAGGTTCAACGCATTGAAGCTGTCCTCGTCGCGCTCGACGAACTTCAGATCCTGGAGACGCATGTTAATCCCTCGACACGTTGCCAGGGCTCCCCCCCGGGATCGCCCACATTTCACTTAGCTTCAGATTGGACCTAGCATGGCCCGCGCTCAAGACGAGCGGCATCTACAATTCATTGTAAACCGCGCGGTGAGGATCACGCGTGCCGCAACACGATGCGCGAAGTCTTGCGAGGTTCACGGAACGGCTTTCATGAGGGCTTCCGAAATCTGGACACCTTCGACGATGAACCGCGAGATTGCCGTCTGTGCGGTGGGCGTACAGGTGATGTAGGTGCGGCTGTAGCTGCGGTAGCCCTGGTTGAAACTGCGCGTGAGGCGTGCGCGGCGCAACGCCGACGAGCCTTCCGCATTCATGAGCTCCGTCATTCGGTCGCGCCACAACTGGCCATCGTTGGAGCCGCACAACTCACGCAGGTAGTGCACGGCTCCGAGAATTTCAGAGAGGCGCAGCAGCCGATCGTCATAGGGTTTGCGGTCCGGCGTCTCGGCGTTTGCCGGCCCGGCAACGGCCATCAAAAGGCAGAGCGCCGCCAAGCCCGCGCGGCGTGTGCGGTGGCTGTTCGACTGTCGAATATCGTCGGTGCTTTTCGGCATCCTGTCCCGTGACGGCTCACCGGCTTGCGGTCTCTCGGCGACGGAATGCCACCGGCAGCTCTCCAATCAAGCCTGGCGCGCGATCGTGGCGCGGACGTGAGCGTGGGCGCGACGGATAAGCGACAGGGCCCCTTCGGTCAACGGCATCGACGAAAGCTCCCCGACTTCCACAAACCGTGCGGCGCTCGCGTCACTTCCGGCGATGGGATTCGCATCCAGCGCGAGGCCGAGAAACACCGTGATCCGGTAGAGGCGCTCCGCAACCGCGCCGTGTGCCGGAATATGGACATCGTAGACGCCGAAGGGGTCGAGAAGCCCAGCGGCTACAGCCGTTTCCTCGAAAACTTCCCGCCTCGCTGCAGCCTCCGGGGTTTCGCCGTCCTCGATATGACCGCCCGGTAGGCTCCAGCGGCCTGCTCCGGGGCCTGAAGCGCGCTCGACGAGCAGCACCCCGTCGCCATGAAACAGCACGGCGCTCGCCGCCGCGATCGGCTGGGGGTGGCCATGGACCGTGACAGCCATTACGTTCCCTCGTGAACCCGAGCGCTCGTCGGAGAGTTCCCGTCCTGTAGCGCTCGACGTGTCCGCGTTCGTCTGACCAACGGAAGTCTCGCACGGCAGGCCGATCATGTGCTCGCGCTACAGTCTGACATCTCCACCCGAAGCGGTGCGCGCCTATTTCGGTGCCCGCAACAAACCCCAATTCCCGCCGCGCTTCAATATTGCGCCGACGCAGCCCGTGCTCGTCGCGCGGCTCGACCACAAGGCCGAGCGCGAGTTGACGCTGGTTCGCTGGGGCTTGATCCCGTCTTGGGTCAAGAATCCGGCCGAGTTCACGACGCTGATCAACGCCCGCTCGGAGACGGCGGCCGAGAAACCGTCGTTCCGAGCCGCTCTCCGGCATCGCCGCTGCCTCGTGCCGGCAGACGGCTTTTACGAGTGGACCGGAAAGCCGGGATCGAAGCGGCCGCACCTGATCAGGCCACGCGGCGGCGGCCCGATGGCCTTGGCGGGGCTGCTCGAGCACTGGATGGGCGCCGATGGCAGCGAGATCGAGACGATGGCCATTCTGACGGTCGAGGCCAATACGGCGGTGTCGATGGTTCACGACCGTATGCCATTGATCCTCGGCCCTGAAACGTTCGATGTTTGGCTGGATTGCCGGCCCGGAACCGCCGTCGACGTCATGCCGCTCATGGTTCCCGCGCCCGATGATCTGCTCGAAATCGTGGAGGTTTCTCCCAAATTGAACAATTCGCGCAACGAAGGGCCCGACGTCCAGGAGATCGTTACGCGGGCTGAGCCGAAGCCGTCGCAGCCGGAGCTGTTCTGACCGCCGGAATGGTCCTTCGCCCGAGCCGGATCGCGGTTCCACAGACGATCTCGCAACGGCTTGAATACGCACTCGGACTTGAAATTGACCAAACTTTCGAACGGTCAGCGCTCCCCCTCGCGGTCGCGCACCTGACCGGCTATCTTCCGGCGTCAAGAGTGTGCCGTTTTCCGGCCCTAGACGTTGATGTGCAAGTCCAGACGCTGGGCCGTGAACTGGCGGTGAGGAGTTCGACGATGGTTTACCGTGGCGAGGATCTCGATCTCAGGACTCCGCAAACATGGAGCTCGAGTTCCGGCGATGGCCCGGGTTGGGGCGCGGCTGAGGGTAGTCGCAATCGGGGCTACGGTACGCGGAGCCCCATCTGGGTCGACGACACCGTTCTCGCTTGTGCCAACCATGCGTTCGACGTGGCGCTCGCGCATCGCTCGAGCGAGGTGCGGATCGAGCATCTGCTCTACGCGCTGACCCGCATCGACGCCGCCGCCGAAACCCTGGAAAAACGCGGCGTCCGCGTCGCCAGTCTGCGGCGCGAGGCGGCCACCGTCATTGCCAGCGATATTCCGGTCGGCCTGCCGAGCAGCGGCAACGCCGTGCCGCGCCGATCCGAAGCGCTGGAGGACGCGTTGCGCGTCGCCGCCTCAGAGGCGGGGCGCCGCAATGCTCCGGCCACTGCCGACGACGTCCTTTCGGTGCTGTTGGATCTCCGGCCGGATCTACCGGGGCTCGGTCTCCTGTCTCGTCATACCGTCCGCACCGTGCGCGACATGAACGAGCCGCCCCTGGTGCGCGGCACGGGCTATGAGCCGCGCTACACCGAACCTGTGGAGCCTGTCCGGGAGCGCGTGCGGATGCCCGCCGGCAGCAGCTACTTCGTCAATGACGCGCCACGGTCCGTCCGCTCCGAGCTTGCGGCGACACCGGCCGACACCATCCAGAACTCGCGCATCGAGGCGCTCGAACAGATGGTGCGCGCGCTCTCCCACGATCTCACCGGCGAACGCAAGGCGTTCTCTGGGATGCTCTCCGACATGCAGAGGGACTTCATGGCACAGCGCGATGACGCGAGCCGCCTTGGCGGCGGGCTTTATGATCGGCTTCAGTCGCTCGAGCATCTCGTGTCGACGAACCGTGGCGGCGACGGCGCCTCGCCGCAGCTTTTCGAGCGGATGCAGGCGTTCGAGGGCGGTCTCGACAAGCGGCTGACGGAGATGTCGCGCACATGGTCGGCACTATCTGAGCGTATGCGCGCGATCGAGGAGGCCCTATCGTCGGGCGCGGCCGATCAGGGCCGGCACTGGTCGGCGGCGAGCGATAAGCTCAAATCTCTGGAACAGGCCGTTTCGTCGCGTGGCGACGCCAACGTAGACCTCACCCCGATCAGCGAACGCCTCGACGTCATCGAGGAGGCCCTGTTGTCGCCCGAGCGCGACATGGGCAGCGATCTCGCCGAGCGCCTCGCTTCGATCGAGCGGCTGTTGCAGTCGCAGCGCGCCGAGCTGATCGCCGAGACCGAAGTCCTCAAGTCGGATGTGTCGACGCTCGCCGGCCTCGTGACGAGCGAGCCGCGCGAAAGCGGATTGGTGCAGCGCTTTGCCGGCGTCGTGCAGCAGGGCCGCGGCGAGCTGATCGCCGCCGTGACCACGCCGCTGCTGCAGCGTGTCAATGGACTTGCGGCGATGGTCGAGGCCAGGCAGGGCGAGAGCGCTTCGACCCTCGGTCAGCTCTCCGAACGCCTAGCCGCCGCCGAGCGCGCGTTGACCGCGTCCGTGCATCGTTCCGAGGAGAGCCACAAGGCCTACTCGACCGAACTCGCGGAACTGCACGACGCGCTGATGAAGCTCAACACCAACCAGCACACTCTGGCCAGTTCGATCGATCAATGGCGCAATCACGGTGCGAGTGAGCTGTCGCTGGTCGCCAAGCGGCTGGAAGGCGTCGAGCGCGAAACGGCGAAGCCGGTCGCCATGCTCGAACAGATGTCGACCAGCATGGAGGCGATGCACCGCATCACCGTAGCCCGTTATCATCGCCGCAACCGCCTCTGGTACTGGTTGTTCGGAACCGACGACTGGGTTGCCGCGAGCTGGCCGTCTCAAATCTCCAAGCTCGAGGCCGAGCGCGCCCTCGTCAAACCGGTCCGGCGTTGAGGTTCGTACAACTTAAACCTTAACGCGGCCCGCAATTTGCTGGATCGCTGTTTGCGCGGTGCTCTTGCCGCGCATCCACGCCGCTCGTGGGCCCAATTCCGGCCGCAGCGTCCCATTTCGACGAGCCCTCCTCCGTGAGTGACCGACCCACCGACCCGTCCTCCGCCGTGTCCGCACTCCGCCCCGCGTCGATCGTCGTTCTCACAGCCGGTGGCGACCTCTCGCCCATCGTCGTCAACGGCCTCGTCCGTGCGCTTTCGGGCGCTGGCCGCGTCATCACAGTCGTCCGCGAAGAGCCGGAATCCAAGGCCGACATCATCCGCCGCCGCGCCCGCATGCTCGGATGGCGCACGGCTCTCGGTCAGGCGGCGTTCGGTGTGCTGCACAGACTTTTGGCTCCGGCGCGCGAAGGCCGCCTCGCCGCCGTCGTCGCCGCGAACGGCCTCGACACGCGGGCCGATCCGGGCGTGGCGGTCCATCACGTCACGTCGGTGAACGCGCCAGAGTGCCGCGCGCTCCTCGCCTCGCTCGCCCCGTCCGTGATCGCGGTTTACGGCACCCGCATCATCACGGCCGAGACGTTGCGCGCCGTGTATGCCCCGTTCATCAACTACCACGCCGGCATCAACCCGAAGTACCGCGGCCAGCATCCCGGCTACTGGGCGCTTGCTTCGGGAGACGCGGAGAACGCTGGCGTCACCATCCATCTCGTCGATGCCGGCGTCGACACCGGCAGCGTGCTCTATCAATCCCGCGTGACTTTCGCGCCCGACGACACCATCGCGTCCTACCAGCATGTCCAGGCGGCCCACGCGCTGCCGTTGTTCGCTCGCGCCATCGAGGACGCGCTGGCCCGCCGTCTCGCCCCCCGCACGGTCGATCTGCCATCGCGGCAGTGGTTCCCGCCGACGTTGTGGGGCTACCTGACGACCGGCATCGTCCGTGGCGTCTGGTAGCGGCAATCCCGAGAACCCCAGATCGTTTGGCATGCTTCCGGCTGTGTCACCTTTCGGCGCGGCTCGCGCCCGCGCGTGACACGCCGGGTCGCGATTGCTAGAACCCGCTCACCTCTGAAGAATCAGAAAGATGAGCGATGGCAAAAGATAATTCGGGCAAGCCAGCGGACGCCGCGAAAGACAAGCAGTCGGCCAGCGCCCCGGACGGATCCGCAACCATCGTCGCTTCCGGCCTCCCGGCGAAGGCCGGGATCCCCGCAGGGGAGTCGGAAGCGGCAACCAAGAGTCGTGACTGGTCGGAGACTCTCTTTCTCCCCAAGACCGATTTTCCGATGCGCGCGGGGCTCCCCGACCTCGAGCCGAAGCTGCTCGCCCGCTGGGCCGAAATCGGGCTTTACGAAAAGCTGCGCGAGAGCGGGAAGGGCCGCGCCAAATTCGTGCTTCATGATGGTCCGCCCTACGCAAACGGCAACATCCACATCGGGCACGCGCTGAACAAGATCCTCAAGGATCTCGTCGTCAAGTCGCAACAGATGCTCGGCCACGACAGCAACTACGTCCCTGGCTGGGACTGTCACGGTCTGCCGATCGAATGGAAGATCGAGGAGGAGGTGTATCGGTCGAAGAACAAGCCGAAGCCCGACTTCACCGATCCGGACGCGATCATTGCCTTCCGCCAGGAGTGCCGCGCCTACGCCGCGAAATGGCTCGACATCCAGCGCGCCGAGTTCAAGCGGCTCGGCGTGGTCGGCGATTGGGACCATCCCTATTCGACGATGGCGTTCCCCGCTGAGGCGACCATCGCCCGCGAAATCATGAAGTTTGCCGAGACGGGCCAGCTCTATCGTGGCTCCAAGCCCGTGATGTGGTCGGTCGTCGAGAAGACCGCGCTGGCCGAGGCCGAGGTCGAGTACCAGGACTACCAGTCCGACATGATCTGGGCGAAGTTCAAGGTCATCCAGGACGTGTCATGGGGCGACGAGCAACAGCAGCGTCGCGCCGATCAGGCGTGCCTCAAGTCGGAGATGGTCGGCGCGCATGTCGTCATCTGGACGACGACGCCGTGGACCATTCCCGGCAATCGCGCGGTCTCATACTCCCACCGCATCGGTTATGGACTTTATGAAGTCACGGTCGCGGCCGAGAACAATTGGGCCAAGGTCGGCGAAAAATACATTCTCGCGGACAAGCTCGCCGCCGATGTCATGAAGGCCGCCAAGGTCGAAGCCTACACGCGGCTCGAAGCGGTCACGGGCGACGAGCTGCGCGCGATGGTGTGCGCGCATCCGCTGCGCGCGCTCGGCTACGATTTCGACGTGCCCCTGCTCGATGGCGATCACGTCACCGACGATACCGGCACCGGCTTCGTTCACACCGCGCCTGGACATGGCGCCGACGATTACATCATCTGGACCGCCAATCAGAAGGCCCTTCGCGATCGCGGCATCGACACCACGATCCCCTTCACAGTCGACGCCGATGGCGTGATGACCGCCGCCGCGCCGGGCTTCGAAGGCAAGCGCGTCTTGAAGGAGAACGGCGACAAGCCAAAGCCTGAAGAGGGGGCCAATGACGCCGTGATCAAAGCACTCAGCGACGCAGAAAACATCATCGCGCGCGGCCGCCTCAAACATCAGTATCCGCACTCGTGGCGCTCGAAAAAGCCGGTGATCTTCCGCAACACGCCGCAGTGGTTCATCAGCATGGATCGGCCTTTGATGGCGCTTGGCGACTCCCCTCCGGGGAGCCGGCCGCCAAGCGCGGCTGGAGCAGGTCACAACGCCCCCAACCTCAGGAAAATCGCGCTTGCTGAAATCGAGCGCGTCGAATGGGTGCCTGCGTCAGGGCAGAACCGCATCACCGGCATGATCGAAAGCCGCCCCGACTGGGTCGTCTCGCGGCAACGCGCGTGGGGCGTGCCCATTGCCGTGTTCCGCAATACCGAGACCGATCAGGTCATCCCCGGGCCGGGTTTCGCCCACAACGCCGAACTCGTGCGCCGGATCGAGGCCTCGTTCGCCGAGAACGGCGCGGACGTCTGGTTCGCGGCCGATGCCAAGGCGCGTTATCTCAAGGGCCTCGTGTCCGATGCCGACATGCCGAAGTGGGAGCAGGTGCGCGACGTGCTCGACGTGTGGTTCGATTCAGGCTCCACGCACGCCTTCACGCTCGAAGATCCGAAGGCCTTCCCTGGCCTTGCCGGCGTCAAGCGGCCGCACGACAATGGTCCAGACCGCGTCATGTACCTCGAAGGATCGGACCAGCATCGCGGCTGGTTCCATTCGTCCTTGCTCGAAAGCTGTGGCACGCGCGGGCGCGCGCCCTATGACGTCGTGCTGACCCACGGGTTCGTGCTCGACGAGAAGGGTCAGAAGATGTCGAAGTCGCTCGGCAACGTCGTCGCGCCGCAAGACGTGATGTCGAAGTCCGGCGCGGACATTCTGCGGTTGTGGGTGGCGGCATCCGACTATTCCGACGATCTGCGTATCGGCCCCGAGATTCTGAAGACGTTTTCGGAAACCTACCGCAAGCTCCGCAACACGCTGCGCTGGATGCTCGGTGCACTCGCGCATTTCGACGCCAAGACCGACACGGTCGCCATCAAAGATATGCCTGACCTTGAGCGGCTGATGCTGCACGAGTTGGCACGCCTTGATGGCGAGGTGCGCGAGGCGTACCGGACCTACGACTACCGAAAGGTGGTCTCGCTGCTGTCGCAGTTCATGAACACCGAGTTGTCGGCGTTCTATTTCGACATCCGCAAGGACACGCTCTATTGCGAGGCGCCGTCAAGCCTGAAGCGCAAGGCCGCACTGACCATCATCGACCACATCTTCCGCTGTGTGACGATCTGGCTGGCGCCGATCCTGTCGTTCACGTCGGAGGAAGCGTGGCTGCAACGCTATCCTGATGCGACGTCCGTCCACCTCGAACAGTTTCCGGCGGTGGGTGACCGGTGGACCGACACCGAACTCGAGGAGAAGTGGGACAAGCTGCGCCAGATCCGCTCCGTCGTCACCGGCGCTTTGGAAATCGAGAGGGCCCAAAAGCGCATCGGCTCGTCGCTCGAGGCAAGTTTGGTCATCTGGATACAGAATACCTCCTTCATGTCCGTTGCTGACACAGATTTCGCCGAAATCTGCATCACGTCGGGAGCCTCTGTAAAGGCCGGGGAGGCACCGCAGGGGGCGTTTACCTTGCCCGAGATTCCGGGGGTCGCCGTCGTGGTAAATCGGGCTCAGGGAACCAAATGCGCGCGATCCTGGCGTATCACCACCGACGTCGGCAGTGACCCAGACTACCCTGAGTTGTCGGCGCGGGATGCGGCGGCTGTGCGTGAAATCGAAGGTAGGGTGCGGGCGTGAACAAGGCTAAGGAAGAAGAAAGCGGTTGGTTTTGGGGGAAATACTCCGCACTTGGGTTGAAGATCGCGCTGGTTGTTATGCTCGTCGATCAGGCGCACAAGTGGTGGATGCTTCTCGGCTATCGGATACAAGATAAAGGCCGCGTCCCCGTCTTGCCGTTTCTCGACCTCGTCTTCGTCAAGAATACGGGCATCAGCTACTCGATGCTCGACCAATCGAGCTATGCATGGCAGATCGCGCTCGCGGCTTTCGCGGTGCTCGCTTCGGTTGCAATGTGGGTGTGGATCGCGCACGCGGCGACCAACCGATTGATGGCCTGGAGCATCGCACTGATCATCGGTGGCGCGATCGGCAACGCCATCGACCGGATCCTGATCGGCGGTGTCGCGGACTTCTTCTCGATGCACGCATTTGGCTTTTACTGGTACGTCTTCAACATCGCCGACGTGGCCATCGTTGCGGGCGTCGTGGGGCTGCTGTATGACTCGTTCATATCGAGTCGCAATGACGCCGCAAAGCCGATGTAGCCCAGACACTTGCCGTTGCGTATCGCGAACCCGACGGATGGGCCGAAACGGCTCGCAAGTCGGTCTAGAAGACGAGCGCACGACTTGGAAACACCAGGCGCGCGACGGGGGAAGAAGCCGATGACGCCGACATCCAACATGCCGATGCCTCCGCGCCGCACGTCGATGCTGCGCAGCTGTGTGTGCGCGTGCGTGTCGGCCGCCGCCGCTCTGGCCGCTGCCGGCTGTGCCCCTGGCGACGTTGAATTGCAGGGCAAGATCTTCGACGCGATGGGTGTCGCAGGAACCCAGCAGGGCGGTGGTCGGAAGGTCCGCCTCGCCGATCGCGCACCGCTGGTGCTGCCGCCGGACGCCAATCATTTGCCGCCACCGGGCGAGACCGGTTCGACCGACGGTCCCGACCAACTTGCGGTGATCGACGATCCGGATCGCAAGAAGATCCGCACCAAGGCGGAGCTGGAGAAGCAGCAGGTCGAGTACTGCCGCGTCAACTACGAGTTGCCGAAAGCGCGAGGCGACCAGTCTGCCGATAGCGCAACCGGACCGCTCGGCCCCTGCAAACAGTCGATTTTCACGGCCTTGCAGAAGTGGAACTCGAGCAGCGACGACGAGTAACGTCGGCAGTAACGCCCTAGTATTCGCGGCCGTTCATGCTCGCGCATCGTTGGTCATGCCAATTTTCAACCTATTGTAATCATTGAATGTTTTTGGGCATGCTTTCGACATGAAGCACCCCAAAGCCGTGCGCGGTATCGACACCTTTATCCCCACGTCCATGAATTTCCCCAGCCGAGTTGTGCGTTTCCTGTCATCGGAGCGGCAGCCCCTGTAGCTTCGGGGCATGCCGCAGATTCGCCCGACCATTCGCCAGCTTGCGCCGGAAACCGTCAATCGCATCGCCGCCGGCGAGGTGATCGAGCGGCCGGCCAGCGTCGTCAAGGAACTGGTCGAGAACGCGATCGACGCGGGTGCGCGTGAGATCGAGGTGGTGACGGCCGGCGGCGGGCTATCGCTGATCCGCGTGTCTGACGACGGTCACGGCATGGGCCCGGAGGATCTCGCGCTCGCCATCCAGCGCCACGCGACGTCCAAGCTCGACGAGAGCGACCTGTTCGACATCCGGCATCTGGGTTTCCGGGGAGAAGCTCTGCCGTCGATCGGGTCGATCGCGGAACTCTCGATCGCGTCGCGGTTGTCGGGGTCGGGCGATGGCTATGAAATCACGGTCGAGCGCGGCGCGGAGCAAGGGCTCAGACCGGCGGCCATCAACCGCGGCACGCGCGTCGAGGTCCGCGCGCTGTTCTCGGCAACACCGGCGCGGCTCAAGTTTCTGAAAAGCGAGCGCGCCGAGGCAATGGCCGTGACGGAGATCGTCAAGCGGCTGGCGATGGCGCATCCGGGCATCGGCTTTGCGCTGACCAATGGCGAACGCACAGGGCTCAGGCTGCCGCCCGTGCCGGCGACGCCCCAAGGTCTGTTGGAGCGCCTCGGACGGATCATGGGCCCCGACTTCATGGCCGATGCGCTGGCCGTGCGCGGCGAGCGAGACGGCGTCACGGTGCGCGGGTTCGCCGGTCTGCCGACGCTGAACCGTCCCGACCAGTCGCAACAGTATCTGTTCGTCAACGGCCGGCCGGTCAAAGACCGGCTGATGATCGGCGCGCTGCGCGGGGCCTATGGCGATCTCGTCCCGCGCGGGCGGCATCCGCTGGTCGCGGTGTTCGTCGACATCGATCCGCGCGACGTCGACGTCAATGTGCATCCGACCAAGGCCGAGGTGCGCTTTCGCGATTCAGGCCGCGTGCGCGGCGTGATGATCGGCGCTATCGCGGCGGCACTCGCCGAGGCTGGGCATCGCGCGTCGGCGCACGGCGGGGCTGCGACAATCGACACGCTCGTCGGGAGTCTCGCGCGGCAAGGTATGACCGGAACGGCTGCCGCCGGGCCGGGCGGCGTCGTGGGCGGGGCGGGACCGGCGGATAGAGCCTATCGCCCTCAGCACCATGCGCTGAGAGGCAACGGTATCGGTTTTGCGGAAGCGATGCAGGCGCCGTTCGAGACGGCGACGGGACTGCTGCACGACGTGGTCGGCGCACCGAGCGCGGACACACGGGCGGCGGTCCATGAGCCGGAGCCGGACCTGCTCGACCGGCCGCTCGGCGCGGCACGGGCGCAACTCCACGAGACCTACATCGTCGCGCAGACGCGCGGCTCGGTGATCATCGTCGATCAACACGCTGCGCATGAACGCCTCGTCTACGAGCGCATGAAAGCGATGCTGGCGAATGGCGGCGTGACGCGGCAGGGGCTGTTGATCCCGGTCATCGTCGAGGTCGGCGACGACGCGCGCGACGCTATCGCCGAGAATGCGGACGAACTCGCGGAATTGGGCCTCGTCGTCGAGCCGTTCGGGCCCAAAGCCGTCGCGGTGAGGGAAGTCCCGGCGCTGCTCGGCAAGGCGGATGTGGCGGGCCTCGTGCGCGATCTCGCCGCCGAGATCCTGGAGGCAGATGGCGCGCGCGGCCAGGGCCGGGTGCTGAAAGACCGGCTCGAGGCGGTGGCATCGCGGATGGCGTGCCACGGCAGCGTACGGGCGGGGCGGCGGCTCGCTCCCGAGGAGATGAATGCGCTCCTGCGCGAGATGGAGGGCGTGCCGTATTCGGGGCAATGCAATCACGGCCGGCCGACGTATGTGGAACTGAAACTCAGCGACATCGAGCGGCTGTTCGGCCGGAAGTAAGCCTCTGGTTGGGCCGGCCGGCCGGCGGACGCAAGGCTGTGAAGAGAAGGAACAGGGATCTCGATGAAATGGGCGCCGTGGTTGATCGGACTGCTGGGGCTCGCCGTCGTCGGCTATGGGCTGTGGATGCAGCGCATGCACCCGCCGCGCG
This sequence comes from Hyphomicrobium sp., assembly GCA_022843145.1. Taxonomy (GTDB): domain Bacteria; phylum Pseudomonadota; class Alphaproteobacteria; order Rhizobiales; family Hyphomicrobiaceae; genus JAKAML01. Next base: position 4,214 of record JALHOF010000023.1, on the reverse strand, counting down.
TCATCGGCATGGGGACGATCGTGGTCAGCAATCCGAAAAACGGCCAGCGGATCACGTTGCGGACGCGCACCGTCGAAGGCAGCGGGTTCACGAAGACGGAGGTCGAGCTGCCCGGCGGCACCTGGCTCGATTGCGCGCGCGGCGATTGCGCGGAGACGGTGCGGGCCGAGCATTTCGAGATGTTCGATACGCTGCGCGACCAGCGGCCGTAAGTCGTCAGGTCCGTGGACGATGAGGGGAAGCGTGCCCATGCTTCGGCTTGACCGCGGCCCGCCCGCGCGGGGACGACGTTCGTTGTTGCCGCGGTTCTGCGGAGGAGCCGGATAGTCGTGGTCCGAGCCCGAGGCTGACAAGGGCGCAGCTTCCACATCTGTGGTCCGGCGGTCGCAGGGGGACCTGTCTCTGGCGTGCCGCCGGTCTGTGCCGCTGGTGACTGCCTTGTCGCACTGATAGGCTATTGCCATTCGAGTTCAGGCGATTTCCGGGTGGCGGGTATGAGTGGCGCGCAATCGACGTTTCGCATTCTGAGCCTCGATGGCGGGGGATCATGGGCGCTGCTGCAGGTGATGGCGTTGCAGCGGATCTATGGACCGGAGACGCGCGGGCATGACGTGCTCGCCGATTTCGATCTGGTCGCGGCCAATTCGGGCGGCAGCCTGACGCTCGGCGGATTGCTGACCGACAAGTCGCTCGCCGAAATTCTCGACCGAAATTTTCTCGATGAGGGCCAGCGGCGGCGGGTGTTCGCGCCGCTGCCGTTCCAGCTCGACCAAGGCTCGAAGCCGCTACGCACGATCTGGAACCGGCTGATGCAGCGCGTGGCGAATGTCGGCGCGAAATACCGGACGGACGCGAAACTCGAAGGCCTGCGCGCGCTGCTCGCGCCGGAGGGCGACCGCACGCTGCCGGATCTTCATAGTTGGGTGGCGTCGCGAAAAGGTCGCGCGCCGCACATGGTGATCGTCGGGTTCGACTACGACATGAAGCGCGCGAAGTTCTTCCGCTCCGACGACGCGAGCCTGTCCGGCAGCACGTCGTCCGTGGCGTTCGGCACGACGCTGCTACGCGATATGGCTAGCCCGAAAGCGAAGCATGTCCCGACGCTGGCGGAAGCCATCCATGCGTCGAGTAATGCGCCGGTGACGTTCTTCATGTCGCCGGCTGAAGTCGGCGAGGAGCGCTATTGGGATGGAGCGATCGGCGGCTACAACAATCCAGTGCTGGCGGCGGTGACCGAGGCGCTGGCCAACCGCAACCGCTACCGCATCGACGACATTCACGTGCTGTCGATGGGTACGGGAACCGTGTCGCGGCCGTCGCGCGGGCTCGCGGTGGACAAGCGGCTCGTCGCACACGAGCGGCAGCAGCCGACGCTATTCGGCGATCTGAAGCAGCTTGCGATGAGTATTCTCGACGATCCGCCCGACAGCGCGACGTTCACAACGCATGTTCTGCTGGGGCAGCCGCTGCCGGACATGGAGGCCAATCCGCCGCTGCCGCCGCCGGTCGCGGGGACCGTGGTGCGCATGAGCCCGGTGATCCGTCCGGTGCGCGCGAGCCCGGTCGACAAGTGGCGGCTGCCGGAGGGGCTTTCGATCGAGGATTTTCTCGCCATCCAGATGCTGGAACTCGATGCGATCGGCGCGGAGGATGTCGCTCGTCTGGTGACGGCGGGCAAGCTGTGGCTCGACGACCGGCTGCCGAACCAGGCGATCCGCGAGACCAAGGAGCACGAGTGCCAGATCGGTCACGGCACGTTCGGCGCGGCGCTCGCGGCATGGCGGCGGCTGTCGAGACAAGGGTAGAGCGAGGGCTTATGCGCCCGGTTCGAGCGGGCAGCCGGGGGCGGGGTCCTGGGCCATCGCCGGTTCGCGCGAGAGCCGGGTGAAGACGGCGCGTGTTTCGGCGGGCGTTGCCGAGTGGACGGCGCCGTCGGCGACTTGCGCGGCCGTCCACATCCAAGAACGAGCGGGGTCGTGGCGCATCGCCCAATCGGGAAACAGGCGATCGGAGCTGTCCTCGTCGAGCAGCACGCGGAGGTCGGTGTGGCGGTCGTCGTGGCGGATCCGGTCGAGGGTGGTCTGGACGACGTCGCGGCGGCCTTCGAGGAGCTGCAGAAAAAGGTCCTCGCGGCAGATGAGGGCGCCGGTGATGCCGGAGCGCGAATTGTTGCGGCGGGCAATGACGAGAATGTTGCGCAATGCCAGTTCGTCGTAGCCGAACGGCCGCGAGGCATAGACGATCTGGGTCACGGGCATGGTCGAGGTCCTCGGGATCGGCGCTTGGCGACGCGGCATTCGCTCTCAGCATAGCCGATCGCGGCGCGAGGGATAGGGACGATCAGGAGGGAACGCAGGGGCGCAGCGTGAGATGGCGCGTCAGGCGGGGTGGCGCGCGAGGGTGATGGAGGTGTCGCCGTAGCTGCGGGTGTCGAGGAGGACGAGGCTGGGCGGGAGTGCGAGCCGCGTGCCGGTGCGTTCCTCGATGCAGACGACGGCGCCGGGCGTCAGCCACTGGCCGGAGACGAGCGACGCCAGCGCCTTGTCGGCGAGGCCTTGGCCATAGGGCGGATCGAGAAAGGCCAGCGCGAATTTCCCCATGTTTCCGGCGGGGCCGAGGTCGGTCGCGTCGCGGCGGAAGATGCGGGTGACGCCGGTCAAGCCAAATGCCTCGATGTTGCGGCGGACCAGCGCGCGGCTGTCGGCGCTGTCCTCGACGAAGAGGGCATAGGCGGCGCCGCGCGAGATTGCTTCGAGGCCGAGCGCGCCGGTGCCAGCGAAGAGGTCGATGATGCGGCTGCCGGCGAGGTCGAAGCCGTCGATGCCGTGGGCGAGGATGTTGAACAGGCTTTCGCGGACGCGGTCGGACGTCGGACGGAGACCCTGGTGCTCGGGCGCGGCTATGGCGCGGCCGCGCAGGGTGCCGCCGACAATTCTCATGGCGCGCGGCTCGCGAGTTCAACGATCATGGGCGCCCGCGAGGCGGCTTGCCGCCGCCCGTCCGGCCGCCTGGGCGGCCGCCGGGTCGGTCATTGCCGGGAGCGCGAAATGCGGGCTTGCCGCCGGGTCCGCGAGACTCTTTGTTGCCGCCGGGTCCGCGGTTTTCTTGTTTGCCGCCGGGTCCGCGGCGGGTGTCGGGCGGGCCGGGGCGGAAGCGGGCGCGCTGCTCGGCGCGGGTCTCGGGTTCGGGGGCGTCGCGCACGGGACGCGGCGCGCGCGGCGGCTGGAAGCGCTTGGGCTTCTCGGGTTCGAGTTCGCCGAGGAGGCCGAATTGGGCGGCGAGCTTGGGCCCGAGCTGATCGGCGAGCACGCGCCGCTTGACGAGTTCGACCTCGCCTTCCGGCAGATCGAGCAATTGGAACGGACCGAACGACACCCGGATCAGCCGGCCGACCTCGAGGCCGAGCGAGCCGAGGATCTTGCGGACCTCGCGGTTCTTGCCTTCGCGCAGACCGATGGTCAGCCACGCGTTGGCGCCCTGGAACGTGTCGATCGTCGCCTCGACCGGGCCATACTGTACGCCGTCGATCTCGATGCCGTCCTTCAGTTTGTCGAGATCGGCCTGCGAGACGCGCCCCCGCGCCCGCACCCGATAGCGGCGCAGCCAGCCGGTTTCGGGAAGTTCGAGATGCCGCGCGAGCTCGCCGTCGTTGGTCAGCAGCAGCAGGCCCTCGGTGTTGAAGTCGAGACGGCCGATGGAGATGACGCGCGGGAGGTCGGGCGGCAGCTTGTCGAACACGGTGGCGCGGCCCTCGGGATCGGCGTGGGTGGTGACGAGCCCGCGCGTCTTGTGGTAGCGCCACAGCCGCGAGGGTTCGGCCGTGGGCAACGGCTGGCCGTCGACGAGGATCTTGTGGCGCGGTCCGACGTCGAGCGCGGGCGTGGTCAGCAGCGTGCCGTTGACGCGGACGCGGCCGTCGGCGATCCAGCGCTCGGCCTCGCGGCGCGAACAGAGCCCGGCGCGCGCCATGACCTTGGCGATGCGCTCGGGCCCAGGCGGGGCGGCCGTGGCGGGTTTGCTGCCGGGCGGCGGCGACTTGCCGCGCGCGGCGGGGCCAGCGCCTGGTTTGGCGCGGCGCGGAGGACGGGGGCGGTCGTCGGAATGATCTGGCATGGTGTCCGAAGCAATGATGGAGCGGCCCTATATGACACCGGACGCGAAGCTCGGCCACATGGATCGCGCATTGGCCGCGGCGCGGGAGGCGGGCGCGCGCG
>JALHOF010000022.1 GCA_022843145.1 Hyphomicrobium sp. | reverse complement strand
GCTTCGACTTCAACGCCTCCAGCAGCGCTCCACGCTGAACCTCAGACAGCCCGCCCAGCTGCGCCACAAGCCCCTGGAACTCCGCATCTTTCATTGCCGCCTCCTGTCCGCGACTCACCACCAACAGGAGACCTCAACATCAAGACCAAACAGAGCCATCCCATTTGAAGCAGTCCTTGGAATCTCCGAGATATTGCAGCTTCATTTGCGGCCCGCTTTCGACGGCCTCGAGTGCGCGGCGCGCCGGCAAGATCCGCTTTGTCCTATGCGTGAAGACGAGATCGCCGACTGACATGGCGGCATTCTCCTCGAACGGCACAGAACGGGTTTGCTGATTTCCCTGCTCATGCGGCGGTCGCCGCGAGATGCCGGAACATGTTGCGCCGTGCCTCGTCGTCCATCTCGGATTTGAACGTGTAGCGCTCCTTGAGCGCCACAGCGCAGGCCGCCGTCGGCCGCGCCGAGATGGTATCGACGAGCCGCTTCAGGTGCGGGAGTTTGTGCCATGCGTCCTCGCCGAGAATGAAGGGAACCACCCTGGCCCAACCCCACAACGCCATATCGGCGATCGTGTAGACGCCGCCGACCATGTATTCGCGATCGGCGAGGTGCTCGTCGGCCACCAGAAGATGACGCATGGCTTCGAACTGGTAGCGGGCGTGAGCGTAAGGCACCTTCTCCGGTGCGAAATGGTTGAAATGCACGGCCTGGCCGCAGAACGGGTCCGACACCGGTGGCCACGAACATCAGCCACGACAACAGTTCGGCCCGGTTGGCCGGTGAGGCGGCCGGCAGGAATGCTCCGTTCTTTTCGGCGAGGTACAGCAGAACAGCATTGCTGTCGAAGACTATCACGCCGTCGTCGTCGATCGCTGGCACCTTGCCGTTGGGATTGGCGGCCAGAAACTCAAGACGAAACTGCTCGCCCTTTCTCGTATCGACCGGCATCGGCTCGTAGGCGAGCCCGCTCTCCTCGAGAAAAAGCGCGACCTTGGTGGGATTGGGCGAGCCATTGAAGTAGAATTTCGGCACCCGTGGTTCCTCCTCAGGTAGGGGGCGGGACGCGCGGCAGCCGGGTCGCGGGCCGCCGCCGAACAGCCACTCCGGCCGCCCATCGCCTGCCCGCAAGCACCGGCCGACATTACTTGGCGGCAGCTGCCGGTACAAAATCGAACTTTCCCGGCTGAACGAGGAAGATCGCGCACTCCGTCTGCGAGAGGCATTTGGTCACGTGCATACGGTTCGCCGGCTGGAACCAATAAGAGCCAGGAGCAAGTGGCGTATCGGACTCTTCCGGCGCACCATTCGCAATGACGCCGTTGATGACGACACCGTGGAAGTCGGCGGTGTGCGCGTGGACCGGGCTGGAGAACCCGGCCGGAATTTTGACGAAGGTGCCGTGCTGGCCTGTTGCCCGGTCGCCGAAGGCCGGAGCCGCCTTGAGCACGTCGACCCCGAGCGCGCCGAACTCGAGCACCGAGACGGGGCGCCTCGAGGATGGCGAGGCGTTTGCCGGTTCGTCTGCCGCGAGGCAATCGAATGCGACGAAGCCGGAAGCTGCAAGCGCCGCGAGCGCGGCAATGAGCGAGGTCCGTTTACTGCTCGGTGTCATGGTATGTCCTTCGGGTTTATGGCCGTCACCTAAAGTGCCTTGATCTCGCCGCCGTCCATGCGCAGCGCCGAGCCGGTCATCCACCGCGAACCGGGTGAGACGAGGAAGGCCACCAACGCGGCGATGTCGCCCGGGGCACCGAACCAGGAGATCCCCGCCTCGGTTACGAAGGCCTCTATGGCGTCGGCCACGTCGAGGCCCCGACTTGCCGCCATGCGCTCGACCATCATCCGACGGCGGTCGGTCATGACCGGTCCGGGCAGCACGCTGTTGACGGTTATGCCGCCATAGTCGCCGAAGGCCACAACCCGGTCATTCTCGGTCAGGTAGGAATGCGTGATGGCCGAGAACCCATCCCAGTCCTGGCCGATGCGCGCGAAAAGATTGTCGAGAACGGCCTGCGGCGAGCGCCAGGTGCCGGAGTAATAGGGGAAGCCTTCTGCCTCGGTCCATTCGATGTCCGGCGCCAGCAATGCAATGACGCCGGCCACGTCGCCGCGTGCGAGGGCCGCGTAGAAGCTTTGCACTGTAGCCAGTGCGATGGACGCATGCTCGCGATCGGAAACATTGCTCATGGCGACCTCGGCAAACTGCTGGAATGGGGGCGCGGCCTTACCGCGCCCCGCAGATGAATCGTACGAATGCGCTTCAGGCGGGCCACACGACCGGCTTTTGAGGAACATCGGCGTCGCCGGTGCCCCACTGCTGCAACGAGCCCTCACGCATCTGCATCACGATGTAGACCAGCATCTCCGATCCGTTGTTGCGCCACACCCGCTCGCCCTTCGGAGCGATCTTGACGACCGAGCCTTCGCGCACGTCGAACATCTCGCCGTCGACCTGCACCTGCCCCTGGCCATGGATAAAGATGTAGATCTCCTCGTTCTGGCGGTGCGTGTGGTGAAACGGCATGCCCTGTCCCGGAGGCATCGCGTTGATCGAGATCTCGGTCGAGGTGAGGCCCATCGCGTCCTTGAGGAACAGCTTACCGGGCACCTTGCCGAGACCCGGAATATCGACCGAGTTGTTGATCCAGTCCTTGAGCGCGCCGCTCTCGAACAGTGTGTAGTGCGTGCCCTTCCTGGCGGTGTTGCGTGCGAGCATGTTCATGTGTCGTCTCCTTGTTGGGTTTGCTAGTGGAACGATTGCATTCCGGCGGCGGAACTCAGCGGACGGACTTGGCGAGGAAGCCCTTGATCGCCGCGGCCATCTCATCGCCGTGGGTCTCGAGCGCGAAGTGGCCGGCATCGTAGAGATGAACCTCGGCCTTCGGTGCCAGCGCCTTCAGCGCATCGACGCCGGCCATTGTGAAGAACGGATCGCTCTTGCCCCAGACGACGAGCGTCGGCGGCTGGCGGCTCTTGAGGTAGCTCTGCCAGGCAGGGTACTGGGCAACGTTGTCCTGGTAATTCCAAAGGTACTGGAGTTGCACCTTGTCGTTCCCCGGCCGGTCGAGCCGGGCCTGATCATGGGTCCAGGCGTCGGGTGACAGCCGCTCGGGACGGGTCGTGCCGTGCGTGTACTGCCACTTCGTCGTCTCGGGCTTCAGGAAGCCGCGAATGGGCCCCTCACTGGTTGCATTGCGCTCCTTCCAGAACGGCTGGAACTGCTTCACGACGTCCGGATTCCAGCCCTCGGCGTGGATGGTCGCGTTCTGGACGATGAGGCCTTTGACCCGATCCGGATTGGCGAGCGCCAGGCGGAAGCCGACCGGTCCGCCATAGTCCTGCATGTAGAGCGTGTAGCTCTTGGCGCCGACCGCCTGCGTGAAATCGCCGATGAGGGCGGCCAGCGACGCGAAACTGTAGTCGAACGCATCAAGGCCGGGCTCGCCGCTGTGCCCGAAGCCGGGGTAGTCGGGCGCAATGACCCGGTACTTCTCCGCGAGCACCGGAATGAGGTTGCGGAACATGTGCGACGACGACGGGAAGCCGTGCAGCAGGAGAACGACGGGGCCGCTGGCCGGCCCCGCTTCGCGGTAGGCGACATCGATACCGCGGACCTTGATCGCCTTGTGATTGACGACCGGGCGAGATGCGGACAGGGCCGCCTCCGCCGAGCCGCAGAAGCCAATGTGTGGAAGGACCGGGACCGCGAGCGCCGCGATTGAGGCGAGCGCTATCGCTCCGGCCGTGGCGCTTCCGCGCCGCGAGCGGTGGTTCATGACATTTACCTTCTATGAGTAACTAGTTATCGTGCGATATAAAGGTTGCACGCGATGAGTAACCTGTCAAACAGTTTTTAATAAGTTATCAAAAATCACCGCCGCTCCAGCAGCATTGGCGCGAGTGCAACGAGCGCGGCGATACCCCATGCCGACAACGCAAATGAGATAAGCCGCATGGTGGCACGGCGTCCCTCCGCCACAGAAGCACCGATCAAGCCCGTGCCCATTGTCACCCGCACCGGGCTCAAGGCGGTCATCGCACTGCCAGCGAAGATGGCAGCTGCCGCGATCCAGGCGGCGTGGGCTGGCTCGGGCGACATTCCGGCCAGCAGCGGCATCGACAAGGCTCCTGCGCCGGCATTACTGCCCGTCAGATAGCCGCCGACGGCGCCCACGACGGGCAAAGCGATCGGGGATAGATTGCCGACCGTGCGCGTGAACTCGCCCATTAGGGCAGCCGAGAGCCCTGATCGGACCATGATCGCCGCCATGCCGACGAGCAGGAAGGTCAGCGTCGCCGCACGCCAGCCGCCAACCATCATCTGCTGGCCGGCACGCCGTACCGCCGAAAGCCCTCCCCGGCGCGCCGCCATGCCGAGGCCAATCATGATGAGCGGTAGCGCGGGGGAGGCGAGAGGCGCGAAGCGCGCGAGCTCCGGGTAGGGTCGGAAGGACCACGCTTCGAGCAAGGATGTGGCCAGCGGCACGAAGCGCATCGCGGCCAGCGCTACGATGAGGCAGGCATAGGGCAGTGCCGACTCGAACGCGTCGCGCGACAGACCGGAACGTCCATGCGCGGCGAGGTGCCGGCCGACGAGCACGGGAGCAAGCGCCGCGAGTCCCGCGATTTCCACCGTGAAGATGGTGTTGGCCGCGAGAAGCAGTGGCATAAGCGCGGCAAAGGTCAGAGGCCAGACGACACGGTCACGGCGAGTTGGCGGCACACCCGCAGCCTCCGAAAGGCGCCAGAAGAGTTGCAGCAGCACAATCGACCAAAGCGCGGTGATGAGGGCGAGACGCCAGCCGAGCGCCGTGAGCGGCACGCCCGAGACCTCCGACGAGATGCGTGTGCCGATCCCGAGCGCACCCCACGGAACCAGAAACTGACTGAACGCCGCGAGCGCCAGGGCCTGGGAGTGACCGACACCCGCTCGCACTACGCCGGACAGCGCCACAACATATCCAACACCGAAGCCCGTCGCGGTCTCGATGAACGGCCCGATGATCAGGCACCGCGTCGCGAGCGTGTCGTGGCTGACGGGGCCGACATCATCGGCGGCGGCTTGGCGCTCGGCGGCTCGCGCGAAGAACAGACCGGCCAGGATGACCATGGTCGCCGGAAGGGCAATCCAGAGCCCGGCACCGAAGTGGCGCGCGAGGTCCGCTACGCTGACCGGCATCGGCGCCGCCGTCGCCGCAACCAGCCCCGAGGCGAGCGTCGCAACGAAGGACGCCGGCAACGAATTGACACGCCCTGAAGCCATCAGCGCAAGAAACAGCAGGACAGGCGATACCCAGACCAGGACCATTCGCCCCCTCCCCGCCTCGATATGCGACGCTACCGACTGAGCCGGTTCACGGCGAGCTTGCTCCAGAGCGCGACGCCGAGCGGCAGGATGGCATCGTTGAAGTCGAAGCGCGGCGAGTGCAACCCCGGGTTCTCGCCAGTCCGCTCGGCGCCGAGCCAGACGTAGGCGCCGGGTACGCGCTCCAGCATGAAGGCAAAATCCTCGGCGGCCATGCTCGGCTCCAGCGCGGTCGCGAGTGTGAGCTCAGGCCCCAGCGAGGCGACGGTGTCGGCAACGGCACGCTCCTCGACCGCATCGTTGACCGTCGCCGGATAACGCCTTTGGTAGTCGATCGTCGCAGTGCAGCCGAGCCCGGTCGCCATCGCCGTGACGATGTCTCTCAGCCTCTCTTCGAGGATGTCGCCTACGGCGGGATCGAACCAGCGGGCAGTGCCCGCCAGCCGGCACTCGGCGGGGATGACGTTATAGGTGTCGCCGCCGTGGACCTCCGTCACCGAGACGACGGCCGACGCGAGGGGAGAGACGTTGCGCGCGACGATGGTCTGCAGCGCCGTGCCGATTTGGAAAGCCGCGGCGAGCGGGTCGGAGCCCAGATGCGGCATGGCGGCATGTCCGCCGCGCCCCGCGATCGCGATGTCGAACACCGCGAAAGCCGCCATCATCGGGCCCGCGATGACGCCGACCTTACCGACCGGCAGCGACGGCCAGTTGTGGATGCCGAGCACGGCGTCCATCGGGTGACGCTCGAAAAGCCCGTCCTCGATCATCCGGCGCGCACCCGCCTCGTTCTCCTCCGCAGGCTGGAACACGAAGTGGATCGTGCCGTCGAGGTCGTCGCGCCGCGACAGATGACGCGCCGCCGCAAGCAGCATCGCCATGTGCCCGTCGTGCCCGCAGGCGTGCATGAGCCCCGGAAAGCGTGAGGCATAGGATACACCTGTCGCCTCGGTGATCGGCAGCGCATCCATGTCGGACCGAAGCCCAATTGCTCGCCGTGAGGTTCCGCGCCGCAGCGTGCCGACAACGCCGGTTCCGGCTAGCCCGCGCGAGACTTCGAGCCCGAACGTCGCCAACCGCCCGGCAACGAACCGCGAGGTCCTGTGCTCGTTGAAGGCGATCTCCGGCATTTCGTGCAGCGCATGCCGCCACGCCACGGCCTCGGACGTCTCATCCGGCGACAGCAGGAGCGATGGTTCGATCATGACCTTTTCTCCAGCTTGTAGCGGAAGTCGCAGTGGCTTGCCCCCTGCATGATGGTTTGCGAGCGATCGAGCTTCATATCGGGGTTGTAGCCCGTGCAGAACTGGCCATCGCGATTGCACGACAGGATGTGGCCGATGTCGCCGAGGCCCATCTCTCGGTACATCTCGGCGTAACGGCAGCGTGTGACATTGAAGTCAAGCCGGTCGGCCCGTGCCTCCACGATCTCGATCCGCAACGCGTCGTCGGCCGACCAATTGGGCAGGATAGCGGCTAGGTCTGCTAGATCGGGCGTGCGGCCTAGCTCATTGCGATGTTCTTCTCCGAAGGCCGCGGCGGCTCGAGATACGGCCGCGTCGATCGTGGCTACGGCTACCTGCTTGCCGTGACTTTTCTCCAGTGCGTCGTAGACGTTTTTCAGGATCAGGGCCTCGATGCGCCGGCGCTCGATGATGGGTAGCTTCATGGTCTGCTGTCCTCTCGCTTGTGGGAAATCTTAGAGACGGTCGCGCAGGCGATAGTGCGCGAGCAGCAAGGGCGCGCCGAAAGTCGCCAGCTGGTGCAACGGGTAGGGCCGCACCGGCGTCACCGGGATCGGAAGCTCGCGCGGGTCAGCGCCGTCGAGGGCGCGGGCGAGCACGTCGCCGAGCGCTACCGAAAGCGCGACGCCGCGACCGTTGCAGGCGGTCCAGGCGAACAACCCCGGTGCCATCTCGTGGAAGCGCGGCATCCGGTCGGCGGTCATGCCGATGCGACCGGACCACAAGTAGTCGAATACGGGGATCCCCATTCGCGGGAACGCCTCGGCCAGCCGCGCGCCGACGATGCGCCTGAGACGGGCTTGTGCGGCGAACGGCACGATCAGCGCCCCGCCGGTGACCAGCCTGCCACGCACATCCCAGCGGAAGAAGCGCAGGTCACTGCGGGTGTCGGACACGGCCTGCCGCCCTGGGAGGATGTCGCGGCGCAAGGCGTCACTCTGCGGCGCGCTTGCCATCTGCCAGGTGACGACGGGGATCATATCGCGGGCGAGATCTGGTGCGACCGCATCCGAGAAGCGATCGGTGTAGGCGTTGGTAGCGATGAGCACCCGGTCGGCGATGATCCGCCCCGAGGCTGTTGATACCACCCAGCCGCGCCGCTCGCGGGCAATGCCGAGCGCGGGCGAGTGCTCGAATAGCTGTCCGCCTTTGCCGACGACTCGGTCGGCGAGACCGCGCGCGAGCGCCAGCGGATTGATGTACCCGCCCGATGTGTTGAGCATGCCGCCGTGCCAGAGATTTGAACCGATGAGCGCGCGCGTCTCGTTGGCGTCAAGCAGTCGCACCGGCGCGCCCCTCCGCGCCCAAGCCTCGACGCGCCGGGCCGACAGCTGCACCCGTCCCGGTGAGTGTGCCGGTTGGAACCAGCCGGACTGCTCGGCCTCACAATCGATGGAGTGCCGGCGCACGAGATTGAAGAGCGCCGAGGCACTGTCACGTACCAGGAGCACGAACCGCTCCCCCGCCTCGCCATAGCGCCGCGCGATGTCATCCGGTTCGATCCCCGACATGGTCGGGATGACTTGGCCGCTGTTGCGTCCCGACGCGCCGTGGCCCACCTCTGCCGCCTCGATGATCACCACGGAGCGGCCACGTTCGACGAGGCTCAGCGCCGTCGAAAGTCCTGTGAACCCGGCGCCGACGATGGCCACGTCGGCGCGCACCTCACCATCGACGGGAGGCGATGGCGTCCTGGCCTTCGTGACGGCCGCCCAAAGTGATCGTGCCGCCCCGTTGCCCTGGTTCTGGTTCATATCGCCTCGAATTCGTAACCACTAACATGGCATTATACTGGTTTCACATGATGTAACTTGTCAACTTTATTTTATCAGGTTATTCATGCCCCCATGAACGCACCGACTCATTCACCGCCCCAGCGTGCCAGCGAGATGTCGCCGCCCTTGGCGCCGTTCCTGGTCGGAGACCATCTTGCGCTCGATTTCCTCAACACGACGGCTTCCCCCCGTGGTGCGGCGATCGAATGGATCGCCACGGGGCGCGATCTCGTCGGCTGGCTCCGCTCCGTCGATCTCCTGGACGACCGGGACGCGGAAAGCATCGGGTCGCGCATCCCCGCCGCAGACCTCGACACGGCCGCGAGTGAGGCCATCGCGCTGCGCGAATGGTTCCGCGGCGTGCTGGCGCGCATCAAGCAAAGCGGTCGCGCGGCCCTATTGCCGGACGACCTCGCCCGGCTCAATAAGGTGCTGGCTCACGAAGCCTCCGTCACCGCACTCGAGCCGTCGCCAGACGGTCATGGCCTGCGCATGGTCAACCACCCGATTTGGCGGAGCGCCGGTGAGCTGCTGGTGCCGATCGCGGCTGCCATGGCCGATGTCCTCGCAGAGGGCGAGATGAGCCTCGTCCGGCGTTGCGAGAACCCGGCCTGCACACTGTGGTTCTATGATCGCACCAAAGGCCATCGACGACGCTGGTGCAGCCCCTCGATGTGCGGCAACCGCGCCAAGGTCGCCGCATTCCGTGTGCGTAAGCGACTAAAGGCCTGATGCTCCGGTCCCGATTGACGATACGGCAGCTCGGCGGCCAATGCTGCCGGCTGCGTGTAAGGCGTGTCGTCGATGCCAATCGGCGCGACCAGCAACTCTTTGAGTCGCAGTGGGCATTCAGGCTTTATGCGTCTTGGCGACGCTTTCGATGACGACGAGGAAATCCGCTGGACGGGGTTCGGCCTGAAGGCGGATAGCGAGGCGTCCCCAATTCGCCAGATCCTTGGCGAATCGGAGTCGCCTTATGCACTGACAATCGTCAGCTGGTCGGCCCTCATTGTGAACTCGGCGAGACGCCTGCCCCAGTCAGGACGACCGGCAACGATGGCAGGACGTACCGTGTTGTGGCTAATGCAATGCCTACTTCAAGCGGTTCAATAACGCTATGGTTGCAGCAAGGACCTAACGGTCAGCTTTAGGCAGAATATGGGCGCATCCTCGATGCCTGGAATTCGGCTTGGACTTGGATTGCGGCCAAAAAGATTCACGTCTCTGGGTACAGGCGGGGGAACAAGAACTCCAGCACGTCTGTTGGGAAGCGCAGTGACACCGGGCCTTTCGGCGTGCTTGATGCAAGCAGGCCGGAGGCAATGGTATCGTTGAGAACGCGCCGTGTGGTGCGCTCGGGCAGGCCGGTGATCCGCGCACAATCCCCGCGTTCGATCTCTCCGCGAATAAGCGCCTCCGTCAGCAGCTTGCTCGTCTCCGGCTTCATTGTGTCGGATCGTTCGACAAGAGCAATCAACCGGCGATCAAGCGCAGCGATTTCGAAGAGGCTGCTCATGAAGGTGATCTGGTCGAGGCATATCTTCAGGAACCAAAGCGTGAATTCTTCCAGTGCGCGTTCCGAAAGATTGCCACGACCATCCCGCTCGCCCTGACGAGGCATATCGGCATGATCCATCATCCGCTTGTAGTCGAGACGGCTCTCCAATCCGCGCGCCAGACCGCGCGAGATTGACCACAGCCCATGCGCGCCAATGCCAGCCTTCAGGCACATGGCGTGGCTCATCAATCGGCTCACGCGGCCATTGCCATCCGGAAATGGGTGGATGTAGTTCAGCCGATGATGCGCCGCAGGAATGGCGATGACGCGTGACGCTGTGCCCAAGGTGTCCATCCGGTAGCGATCCTCGAATGCCGCCATGAAGTCCGCGACACGGCCACTCAACGGCGGCACATGACGTCCGACCGCATTGTCATGGGCTGGCTGTGAACGCCATTCGCCGGGCGTCATCACGAATTCCTGACCGGCGCCACGAATGCGCAGCATGTCCTCAGGCGCACCCGCATAGAACTCCCGGTGCAGCCTCCGGATGAATTCTTTGGAGGCGGGTTCAGGCAGCGCGCCGGCACCGGCGAGGCGATCGATCTCGGCCTGCGCACGAATATGCGCAACCGCTTCGCGCTGCAGATTGCGACGCTCTTCGGCCTGGTCCATGTCGCCCGCCATCGCGCGCTCGATGTCGCGCGGACGCGTATCGTGTCCCTCGATCAGGTTGCTGTAGTAGCAGTTCATCATCCGCACGAGATCGGATAGGTTGGCAGCCGTCTTGGGATGCAGCGCGCGGCCGAGCGTTGCCGATGCCGCTGCAATCTCTGCGACGACGTCTGCTATCTCCAAAGATGGCTGCTCAAGCCGCGCAGGCTCGATCCGAAAGGGTGTTTCCAAGGGCATTTTGGCCAATCATGCAGGTTTGTAAGTCGCTAACATTACATGATAATGTCTCGATATTCCAGTCTGTTTGGCCGGTTTCGTGGCCGATCTTGTGGCCGATCCCCGCCGGAACACGCGGTTTTGGTCAAAACGTGCGATCGCGTGCCCTCAAGCTGACCGCGAACCGGCCGGACACAATGTGGACCGGCGTTGAACTTTGACCCCCTCGCAGATCGGCTATCCGCTGCACCTATTTGATAGCAGCCGCGTCGTCGAATTCGCATAATTGGCTTACCGCACAGGCGACCTTGGGGGAGGCAAATGGGCCGCGGGCTCATCGCGTCCTGACGTAGCTCGCTCCAGCCGTCCGGTGCGGCACGATATGAACAGCCCGGCACATCTCGCGCCCCCAATCGCTGTCATCAGCGTGTAACACGCCGCCCCTAGACCTGCTCAAGTCGTCTAGACATCCGGACCATTTCGCATGAGACGCCCGGCGGCAATCTGCCAGCGGAACGTGCAACGGCGGGGTGCCTCGCGACCGACGGAGGCGGCCGGATGGTCGCGGGTCCGGCGCGTAGCAATCTTCGAGGGAAGCGTCATGAAAGCTTTGAAACTCCTGGCGGCGACCGTCGCCGCGGCCGGTCTCTTCGCCGGAACCGCTGTTGCGCAGCTGGCCGACGGCAGCGCAGCGAAGCCCTTCCGGGTCATGCTGGTGCCGGCCGATGGCGGCACCGAGGACGGCACCAAGGCCGACTTCAAGCCGGTCTTCGATGC
This sequence comes from Hyphomicrobium sp., assembly GCA_022843145.1. Taxonomy (GTDB): domain Bacteria; phylum Pseudomonadota; class Alphaproteobacteria; order Rhizobiales; family Hyphomicrobiaceae; genus JAKAML01. Next base: position 51,703 of record JALHOF010000022.1, on the reverse strand, counting down.
CGTCACAAAGTCGACGGGGCTGCACTTCGACATCAAGGTCGGCCAGACCTACGGCGCCGTGATCGAGGCCCACTGCTCGGGCGTGATCGAGATCGCCTGGTACGGTGCGGCCTCCTACCTGCCGGCGAAGGAGAAGGGCTGCGCCGAGCTGCTCGCGCTCGACGTGAACCACGGCAGCTCGACCTATTTCTCCGGCATCTTCGTCAAGGCCGGCTCGCCCGTCAAAAAGCTGGCCGACCTCAAGGGCAAGGCGATGGCCTTCGGCGATCCGAATTCGACGTCGAGCTTCGTCTACCCGGTTGCCATGCTGCTCGCCGCCGGGCTCGATCCTGCGAAGGACCTGACATCCGTGCGCATGACCGGCAGCCATGCCAACAGCCTGAAGGCGCTCTCCGAGGGCTTGGTGGATGCAGCTGCCGCTTCGTTCGACTCGCTTGAGAAGGCGGTCAACCAGGGCTCGATCAGGGCGGGCGATCTCGTCGTGCTCGCGAAGTCGGACCCGATCCCCAACCCGCCGATCGCCATGGCGACCAAGCTGCCGGCGGCCGTGAAGCAGAAGTTGCGTGACGCGTTCAACAACATCCACAAGACCGAAGGCATCAAGCCTGAGATGATCCGTGGCTACGGCGGCAAGAAGGTCGATCGCTACGACGCGTCGATCAAGGAAGAGGTGATGGCTCCTGCCCTCGTCACGCTGTCGAAAGTCTCCAAGGACTTGCGTCAAGCCATGATCGCCAAGGCCGGCCAGAAATGAGCGCTCCCCTATCCATGGGCGCGGAGGGACAGCATCGAGCGATGCTGTCCTTCAATCGCGTGTCGAAGCAGTTCGCCCACGGCGTCAAGGCGCTCGACGGCGTGACTTTCGATGTGCCGCGCGGCGAGTTCTGCGTCATCCTCGGTCCCTCGGGCTCGGGCAAGTCGACGCTGCTGCGCGCTCTCAACGGGCTGACGCCGCTGTCCTCGGGTCGCATCGCGGTCGATGGCGCCGAGCTGAAGCCGAAGTCGTTGCGATCCGTGCAGCGGCGCGTCGCGATGGTGCACCAGCAGTTCAATCTGGTGGAGCGTCTCGACGTCGCCCAGAACGTCATGTCCGGCGCCGTTGCCGACGCGGCGTTCTGGCGCGTGCTGCTCAAGTGGTACCCGAAGTCCTTGCGCGAGCGGGCTTGCGACCTCATCGCCAGGGTCGGGCTCGACGAGCTTCACCTCACCCGCCGCATGGGCGAGTTGTCGGGCGGACAGCAACAGCGGGTCGGCATCGCGCGTGCCTTCCTGCTCGACCCCGATGTCATTCTCGCCGACGAGCCGGTCGCCAGCCTCGATCCGGCCACCAGCCGCGACGTGCTGACGCTGCTCCGCGACGCCGCCCGCGAACGCGGGACGACCGTGCTGTGCAGCCTGCATCAACTCGATCTCGCGCTCGACTTCGCCGATCGGATCATCGCCATGCGCTCCGGCTCGATCGTCTTCGACGGCCGGCCCGACGCACTCGACCGTTCGACGGTTGCGAGCATCTACGAAGGGAGCGGGCTCGAGCAGAGCCGCGTCGCCGCCTGATGGATATGTCCAACCCGCCGCGGCCGAGCCTCGAACGGCGCAGAGAGATCAACTGGCATCTGCCTGCGCCGTATACTTGGCGCATGCTGGTCCTGCTCATCGCGGTGGCCGGATTGCTGTTGGTCTCGGCGCGTCGCGTCGACATCGACAAGTTTCTCGCGCTGTCGGCAGAAGCGATCGCAGCCCAGCTCGGGCTCAGGGAAAGCTCCCAGGTCGGGCGGGGGCTGGCGCGGATCGGCAAGGACCTGTTCCCGATCACTTTGTCCTATCGCACCGATGTCAGCCGCGTTGCGGATTTCGACGAGGCAAAGCTGCCTTGGCTGGCCTACGTCGAGACTGTCGATCACCGCGAGTACCGGATGAATCCGGACACCACGAAGCTCGAGGAGACTGTCAGCCGCAAGAAGGTGATGGTGGAGCCGCTCGGCTATCTGACGCTCACCGTCGGCAAGATGATCGAGACCATCGAGATCGCCATCTGGGCCACCATCCTCGCCGTCCTGCTCAGCATCCCGCTCGCCTATCTCGGTGCGGCGAACTACACGCCGAACAGGGCGATCTACGCGATCGCGCGCGGCACGGTCAGCCTGCTGCGCGCCATCCCCGAGCTGATCAGCGCGCTGTTCCTGGTGCTCGCTTTCGGCTTTGGCCCCGTGGCCGGGTTTCTCGCGCTCGGGCTCCATGGCGCAGGGTTTCTCGGCAAGTTCTACGCGGAGGACATCGAGGCCGCAGACAAGAAGCCGCAGGATGCGCTGCGCGCGCTCGGCGCGTCGAAGATCCGGGTGCTGCGTCTCTCTGTGCTGCCGCAGGTGCTGCCGAGCTACATCGCCTATACGCTCTATATCCTCGACCGCAACGTCCGCATGGCGACCGTCATCGGCCTCGTCGGCGCGGGCGGCATCGGCCAGGAGCTCAAGGGCCGCTACGATCTCTTCGAGTACGGCAACGTCGGCACCATCCTGGTCGTCATCTTCGTGACCGTGTTCCTGCTCGACCAGATCTCGGCGCGGCTGCGGGCGAGGTTGATCGCATGAAAGTAGATGATCTCATCAATGGTCTTGCCGAGCGGGGCCAAGGCATCGGAGACTGCGTCGGCGAACGCTGGCGAACCGCGCCGGCGCGCACCTTGCCGACCGGGACCTCTGCTCGAATGTCGCCTCCAATGTCACAAAGAACCCTGCTGCCGAACCTCGGCATCGCCCGCTATCGCCAGATCGCCGATACGCTCGAGCACGAGATCCGGGACGGCTTCGACGTCGGCCAGCGCCTGCCCGGCGAGCACGAGCTGGCGGAGCGCTTTGGCGTCAACCGGCATACCGTCCGCCACGCGATCGACATGCTGATCGATGCCGGGCTGGTGGCGCGGCGTCACGGTGCCGGTACTTATGTCGCCGGCAAGCCGCTCGCCTATGCGGTCGGCTCCGGCTCTCGCTTCACCGAAAGCCTGGCCAAGGGTGGCCATAGCACCGAGAGCGTGCTGATCCGCAAGCAGGTCATCGCGGCGCGCGGCGGTGTGGCCCAGCGGCTGAAGCTCAAGGACGGCGCGCCGGTCTTCGCCATCGAGACCCTGCGCTCCGTCGATGGCGGCCCGTTCTGCGTGATCTCGCATTTCCTCCCTGCGAGCGTGGGCGATGCGGTGTTCGACGCCTACAAGGGCGGCTCGCTGCACGCACTCATTACGCGCAAGACGGGCCTCCGACCGGAGCGCGTCAAGAGCCTCGTGACGACGGTGCCGGTCGAACCCGAGGACGCCGCTCTGCTGGCCGTTCCCCCGACGCAGTGGGTCTTGCGGGTCAAGAGCGTCAATGTCGATGCGGCGACGCGCAAGCCCATCGAGTACGCGGTGACGCGGTTCCGGGCCGACCGCGTCGAGCTCGCGGTCGCCATCGCGTGATCCGGGAAAGTTCAAAGTTGAACGCAGACGAGCTGGATTATGACAAGCAACATGTCTAGACATCTATTCAAAGTGATCCCCCGCGATTTGGCGCGGCACAGCCAGGCGCTTCTCCCATGACAACCCCGACACCACGATCCCGTTGGATGCGGGCCTTTGCCGCCGCCGAGGCGGACCGCGTGCTGGCGCTGGCAGGCCGGCTTGCGGCGGAGCACAGCGCCACGCACCGCTCTGCGCCCCGTGCCGGGCTGGCGCTGCTGCGGCTGCGCGAAAGCGTGATGCTCGACACCTTCTATCTGGGCGAGATCCCGGTCACGACGGCGCGGGTTGCGCTGCTCGCGCCTGACGGCGGCCAGGTCGAGGGCGGCTCGGTCGTGATGGATGACGACGTCGAGTTTGCGGCAGCGCTTGCCGTCCTCGACGGGGTTCTGGCGCACGGCCTTTCAGGTTCTGCCGAGGTTCGGGGGCTGCTCGACGAGGGACAGGCCGAGATCGACCGCACAGCACGCCTTCGCGCCGCCATGCTGTCGCGGACGAAAGTCGATTTCTCCCTGATGGCGGAGGCCGGCGATGACGACCGCGCTTGATGTTCCCGCCGTCTATTGTCCGAAGCATCGCCAGCGGCTGTTCCGGCAGCTCCTCGACTGCATGGCCCGGCCGGGGTCGGTTGCCGATCTCGCAGCCTGGATCGATGGCGCCCCGGCGGCACTCGCCGTGCTGGCGGCCCTGTGCGACAGCGAGGTCTCGGTAGCGGATCAGCAAGGGTTACTGACCGACGGCGATTGGCGTTTCCTGGAGAGCCCGCAGAGCACTGTGCCTGCCGCCCGCTTCATCTTCGTCGATGGCGCAACAGCGCCGGCTCCGAACTTCGAGCCGGCCCTCGGCGCGCTGACCACGCCGGAGCAGGGAGCAACGATCGTGATTCGCGTCAGCGGTCTCGGCACGACAGGCCCGAAGGTCCGCCTCTCCGGCCCCGGCATCGCATCTCATCGTGATCTGGCGCTCGGCACGCTGCATCCCGACTGGATCGAGCGACGTGCAGCGTGGTGCCGGTTCTTCCCGCTCGGCGTCGATCTCATCCTCTGTGACGAGAGCCGCGTCGCGGCGCTGCCGCGCACCACGCGCGTTGCGCGAATGGAGATACACCGATGAGTTATGTCGCAGTCCGAGGCGGGGCGGAGGCCATCGCGCAATCGAACCGTCTGCTCGATGCCCTGCGGGCGCTCGGCGGCGACAGCGCGCCGATCGAGATCGACGCGATCGAGCGGCAGATGCCCATCCTGCACGGGCGCGTGCTGTCCGAGGGCGGCCTCTATCATCCGACGCTGGCCGCACTGGCCCTGAAGCAGAGTCTCGGCGATCCGCTGGAGGCGGCGTTCATGTTGCGCGCCTATCGCTCGACCCAGCCGCGGCTTGCGACGATGCCGCCCCACGAGACCAGCGGCATGCGCCTGATCCGGCGCATCTCGGCAGCCTTCAAGGACATTCCCGGCGGCCAGATGCTCGGGCCGACGCCCGACTACCTGCAGCGGCTGTTCCGCTTCGACCTGATCGAGGAGGAACCGCAGACCTTTCGCGACATCGCGCGCGGCTGGCTCGGCAATCTCCCCGACGCGGCGTTGCCGACGAGCTTTCCGAAGGTCGTCGACGCCTTGCGCGGCGAGGGGCTGCTGCCGCAAGCCGAGCCGTGCGACGGCGAGCCGTTCGATATCACCCGCGCGCCGCTGGTGTTTCCCGTGCCGCGCTCCGCGTCTCTCGCCACCATGGCGCGCGGCGAGACCGGTGGCCTGCTGGCGCTCGCCTATTCGAACATGCGCGGCTACGGCGACGTTCATCCGACCGTCGGCGAGCTGCGCGTCGGCTACCTGCCGATCGAGCTGCCGCATCCTGTCACCGGGGAGCTGATCGAGGCCGGCGAGGTGCTGATGACGGAGTGCGAGATCATCGCCATGTACGAGGACACCGGCACCGGCGACAAGCCGGTGTTCACCCTCGGTTACGGCGCATGCTTTGGCCACAACGAGGTCAAGGCCATCGCCATGGCGATCCTCGACCGCTCGATGCAGGCCAGCCTCGCCCACGGGCCACGCAATCCCTCGGAGGATCCGGAGTTCGTCCTCCTCCACGTCGACGGCATCGAATCGATGGGGTTCTGCACCCACTACAAGATGCCGCACTACATCACGTTCCAGTCCGACCTCGACCGGCTTCGCACCACGCAGTCGAAGCATCAGGCTCGCGAGAAGGAGACATCCGATGCGCGCTAGACGCCGCCGCAAGCCCGCCTCCTACGGCTTCGGGTTTCTCGATGAGAACGCCAAGAAGGAGCTGCGCCGGGCGCTTCTGAAGGCGGTCGCCATCCCCGGGCACCAGGTTCCCTACGCATCGCGCGAGATGCCGATCGCGCGCGGGTTCGGAACCGGCGGACTGCAGGTCACGCTGGCGCTGCTCGGTGACGACGACACGGTCAAGGTGATCGACCAGGGCAGCGACGTGTCGGTGAACGCCGCCAACCTGCGCAAGTTCTTCGCCCTCGTCTGTCCCGGCGTGAGGGAGACGACGCGAACCGCCGACGCCACTGTCATCCAGACGCGCCACCGCATCCCGGAGCAGCGGTTGCGCGACGACCAGATCCTCGTCTTCCAGGTTCCCTATCCCGATGCGCTCGTCGTCGTCGAGCCCAGTGCTGCGAAGCGCCGCGAGATGCATGGCGCGGCCAACTACGCCCGCCTCTGGACCAAGCTCTACGAGGACATGGTGGCGTTCGACGAGATCACGATCTCGCACCGCTACCCGACGCGCATCGCCGGCCATTACGTCATCGATCCGTCGCCCATTCCCCGCTGGGACGTCCCGAAGCTCAACATGGCCGATTGCCTCTACCTGTTCGGAGCCGGACGCGAGAAGCGGATCTACGCCGTCCCACCGCACACGCCGGCCGAGCCGTTGTCGTTCTCCGACGTGCCGTTTCGCGTCGAGGATTTCACTGACGAGCACGGACATCGGCGGGCCTGCGCGCGCTGCCGCGCCACGGACACCTTCCTCGACGAGTTGCCCGGGGCCGATGGCGTCAAGACGTACCAATGCTCCGATATCGACCACTGCACAGAGACCGCGAAAGCCGAGCCATGCGAGCGATCCTCGAAGTCAGCGGCCTGAGCCGCATCTACGGCCCGGGCTGCCCGCGCTGCATCGACGACACCGGCCCCGAGGCCGGCCGCAACGTCTGTCCGCATTGCGGCAGCGTGGTCGCGGTGCATGGCGTCGATCTCAAGCTCATGCCGGGCGAGATTCTCGGCATCATGGGCGAGAGCGGGTCGGGCAAATCGACAGTCGTGAAGCTCCTCAATTTCGACGAGGCACCGACCTCGGGACACGCCCAGGTCTTCGATGGCGAGCGGGCATGGGACCTGTTCGCGCTCAACGCCGCGGAAAAACGCTGGCTGCGCGACAACCGCATGGGCACCGTCTACCAGAACCCTCACCTCGGCCTCAACCTCGACATCTCGGCGGGCGGCAACATCGCCGAGCGGCTGTTGATGAGTGAGGTCTTAAGCTACGCGGAGATCCGAGAGCGGGCGCGTGATCTGCTGGCGCGGACTCAGGTTCCGGCGATGCGTATGGACGAACGCCCGCGACGGTTCTCGGGTGGTATGCAGCAACGCGTGCAGATCGCGCGGGCGCTCGTGACTAATCCGCCGCTGCTCTTTCTCGACGAGGTCACCACCGGGCTCGATCTCTCGGTGCAGGCCCGCATCCTCGACCTGATCCTGGAGCTGCAGGAGCGGCTCGCCATCGCCATGATCGCCGTCACCCACGACCTCGGCGTGATCCGCCTGCTCGCAACCCGCACCATCGTCATGCGCCACGGCCGTATCGTCGAGGCCGGACTGACCGACCAAATTCTCGAGGATCCGCAGAATGCCTATACCCAGGAACTCGTTGCCGCCGCACTCTGAGCCGGGAAGCGATGTCGTGCTGAGGCTTAAAGACCTCGGCAAGACCTTCGTTCTCCACGAGCAGCGCAAGACGGTGCCTTCCGCCAGCGGCATCTCACTCGACGTCGAGGCCGGCGCGCTGGTTGCGCTCGTCGGGTCGAGTGGTGCTGGAAAATCGAGCATCCTGAAGAGTGTCTATCGGACCTATCTGCCGACGTGCGGGCGCATTGAATTTGTGCGCGCCGACGGTCGCGTCGTCGATCTCGCCACCGCGCCCGAGAGCGAGATCATCGCGCTGCGCGAGCGCGAGATCGGCTTCGTCACCCAATTCCTGCACTGTCTTCCCCGCCAGTCGACGCTCGATGTCGTGGCCCGTCCGCTGGTCCGGCTGGGCGTGCCATTGGCGGAGGCGCGGGACAAGGCGCGCGGGTTGCTCTGCCGCCTCGGTGTTCCCGAGCGCCTCTACGACATCGGCCCCGCTACCTTTTCGGGCGGCGAACGTCAGCGGGTCAACATCGCGCGCGGGCTCATCGTGCGCCGCCGGCTGCTGCTGCTCGACGAGCCGACGGCGAGCCTCGATGCCGCAACCCGCGACAAGGTCATCGCGCTTGTCGCCGAGGAGAAGGCGGCCGGTGTCGCGATCCTCGCCATCTTCCATGACGCGGCACTGGTCGCGGCCCTTGCCGACCGGACCTGCGAGATCTCCCCGCCGGCAGCCGTTGTCCTCGAGCGGGAGGTCGCCTGATGCGCATCCGGTTCACCGGCGGCTCCGTCGTCCTACCCGATTCCGTTTTCGAGGACGGCGCGGTCTCGGTCGAGGACGGCCGGATCACCGCAATCGGCGCTGAAGCCCGGGCGGGCGACATCGAGGTCGATCTCGACGGCCGCACTTTGATCCCCGGTCTCGTCGACCTGCATGGCGATGCGATCGAGAAGGAGGTCGAGCCGCGACCCAACGCGTTCTTTCCGCTGCCTGTCGCGTTCAGCTCCATCGACCGGCGCTGCGCGGCGGCCGGCATCACCACGGTGTTCCACGGCATCTCGTTCGCTGAAGGCGAGCTTGGCGTCAGGGATACCCGTGTCGCCGAGCGCATGGCCCGCGAACTGCACGCGTTCGCTCCGCGCGCGCTGGTCGACCACCGCGTGCATGTCCGCTACGAGATCACCGACCCGAAAAGTGAAGGTCTCGTCACGCGGCTGATCGGTGACGGCATCGCCTCCCTGCTGAGCTTCATGGATCACACACCGGGGCAGGGCCAGTTCAAGGATGTGGCGGCCTATAAGGCCTATTTCGGCAAGGTCTATCGCACCAGCGACGGCGACCTCGAGACCCTGATCGACCGCAAGCAGGGCGAGGCGGGCAACTCGCTTGATCGCATGCAGCGGCTCGCCAAGCTCGCGCTTCGGCATGGCGTCGCCGTGGCCGGGCACGACGACGAGGGCCGCGACCGGGTCAAGCTGATGCGTTCCCTCGGTGCCGCCGTCAGCGAGTTCCCCTGTGATTTGGCGACGGCCCGCGCCGCGCACGAAGCCGGCCTCGCCACCCTGTTCGGCGCGCCGAATGTCGTGCGGGGCCAGAGTCTGAGCGGCGCATTGAGCGCCCGTGACGCCATCGCCGCCGGTGTTGCGTCCTGCCTCTGCTCGGACTACGCGCCGCAAGCCATGCTGCCGGCCATCGGCACGCTCGTCGGCGAACTGGGGATATCGTGGCCCGCGGCCATAGGTCTCGTCGCGTCGAACCCCTGCAAGGCGGCCGGGCTCGATGACCGGGGCGAGATCGCGATCGGAAAATCGGCGGATCTGCTCGTGGTGTCCAAGGCGCAGGGGGTGCTGGCTGCGGAGTCCGTCTGGCGGCAGGGGCGCGAAATCCTTGCCGCACGGCCTCGATCGCACCGAGGTGCCGAATGACCGGCCGCGCCGTGAGACGAGGCCACGGCACGGATCGGCCCTGTCCCGGCCGTCTCGTCTACGTGATCGGGCCGTCGGGGGCCGGCAAGGATACCATTCTGCGGCACGTCGAGACGCAGTTGCCGCTCGATGCCGGCATCGTCATCGCGCGGCGCTACATCACACGTCCGCCTGATCGCGACGGCGAGCATCACATCCCCATCTCACGTGCCGCCTTCGACGACCTCCGTCGTTCGAGTGGGTTCGCTATGAGCTGGGAGAGCCATGGTCTCGGTTACGGCATCGGTCGCGACGTCCTCGGCTGCCTCGCCTCCGGATTGACGGTTGTGGTCAACGGCTCGCGCGAGCACCTGCCTGTCGTGCAGCGAGACTTTGGCGAGCGGCTGCTGACCGTGCTCGTGACCGCGTCCCGCGAGACACTTGCGGCACGCCTCAGTCGGCGCAACCGTGAGACGGAGCGCGAGATCGCCGCCCGGCTCGAACGCGCCGAACTCCTCCAGCGTGACCTCGTCACCGACGTGGTCATTCACAATGACGGCGATCTCTCGACCGCCGTCGAGGAGTTCATGCATATGTTGGCTGAGAAAGTGCAGCCATGCGCCTGACCTTCCTTGGAACGGGCGGTGTATGGGCCGCGCCGGTTCATGGCTGTGCGTGCGTGGCCTGCTCGCGTGCCCGCGCCGATGATACACTTCGCCGCCGCCCGGCATCGGCGCTGGTCGAGTGCGACGGCTTCAGGCTGCTCATTGATGGCGGGCGCGAGGATCTCCCCGAGCTGTTCCCGCCCGGCACGCTCGATGCCATGCTTCTGACCCACTTCCATCCCGACCATGTGCTCGGGCTGTTCCGACTGCGCTGGAGCAAGGCCGAACGGCTCACGGTCTTCTGCCCGCCGGATGCCGTTGGATGCGACGACTTGAGGCGTCATTGCGGCCGGCTCGAATTCCGTGAGGTCGAGCCGTTCGTCGCTTTCGACCTGGGGCCGGTCACCGTGACCGCCGTGCCGCTTATCCACTCGCGGCTTACCTTCGGATGGCTCGTCGCGTATCGCGGCAAGCGCCTCGCCTATCTCTCCGATACGATCGGCCTGCCCGAGGCGACGGTCTCATTTCTTGCGCCGCTCGCGGTCGACACCCTCGTTCTCGATTGCGCCTATCCGCCCAATGGAGGCCCCGGTCGCAACCACAACGACATCGACGAAGCCATCGCCATCGTCAAAGCGCTTGGACCCCACCGATGTCTGCTGACGCACATCAACCACGATCTCGACGAATGGCTCGCTCGCAACCCCGTTCCGGAACCTCGTATCGAACGAGCGACCGACGGCATGGTGGTCTCCGTCTAAAGCGCGCCCCGGCAAAGCCAGGGCTTTAGGATTGGGACCGCCCGAGGCGGGTGAGGAGCGTGTGCAGGTCGATGATTCGGTCGGCTGCCACCGATTCTGGGGAACCGGCGGGTTGGACGCAGCGAGAAGGCGCCGAAAGCTGACCCGGTGCGATGACCGGGCTGTTGCGCACGATCGCAGCGATTGCCGCGCTGCTAGCGGCGAACGGTTTCGCCGCGCGCGCGATCATGTTCGTGGTCGCGCCTTCCGACAGCTTCAAGCCACACGCCGCCGAGCATCTCGGTCAGGCGTGCGAAGTCGATCATGTGGCTGGTGTGAAAATAGGTGACCAGCGCGACAATGCTGGGGCCGAACGGCGAGCCCGTCGGCATGTCGGCCGGCGGCTTCGCCACGATCCGAGCGAGCAGCGATGCGTTCTGCGTCACGATGCGCAGAACCATCGGCTTCAGATCGTCGTCGAGAGAATCGATTGTCTCGGGCGGCATCCCGAGCTTGAATCCGCCGAGCCGCCCGCGCGCAATACCAGCGGCCCGAGTCAAACCGCCGCAGAGGGGTGAGTAATTACCTTATTATCGAATTCGAGATAATCGACGAGAAGAGAATTACTCGCATAGACCATATTAAAAGGCTCTGTTAGCGCTTCATGTTGACGTCGGGCGGGCCTCTGCTGCGGTGGCGATGCAGAAGCAGGCCGTCAGCCGGTCGCCCTCGCGGTCGATCATGCGCCGCCAACCGAGGTAGCTCGGCAGATACCTGGTGGCGACGCCACGGAACCGGCGCAACCATTGCTTGAGGCGGCTCTCGTAGGCGTTGACGTTTTGGATGTGGTAGACGCCCCACCTGCGCTCCCCGGCGCTCGTGTTGAGGCCGACGTGCAGGATGCCCGCCCCGTTCGCGAACGATCGGTAGGAGCTGCACGCGGCACCGTCGCTGACGAGAAGAGCGTCACGCGCCACGATTGCGTCGAGCGCCCTGGCGATGGTCTCGGCCTTGAGATCGGGGAGAATCTGATCGGTCGTCGCTGTGCTGCGGTCGCGCGCGATGAGCACCGGAACCTGCTCTTCGGAAAGGCCGCGTTTGCGAGGCGCCCGGCCGGCGATCTTGCGCGAGCCCTTATGGGATTTCAGGAAGAACGTCTCGTCGGCCTCGACCACCCCTGCGAGGCTCCTGGCCTTCTTGTCCTGCGCGGTCGCGAGGAAGCGGTGGCGCCAGCGGAACGAGGTCGTCAGATCGATGCGGCAACGCTTGGCCGCCTTCCTCAGGCTGACGCCGTCGGCGAGCGCCTGACCATACGCGAGCCAGACGTCACGGCGGTGAAGTTGCGCCGCAGCCAGCGGCGTGCCGGTGAGCGCGTTGAACGTGCGGCGGCAGTCCTTGCAGCGATAGCGCTTGAGGTCGCTCGCGTGGCCCCAGGGCTGTTGCGCGTGCGATCCGCAATGGCCGCAGCAGGGAGCCGCGCCGAACCGGGCCTCGATGAGCTTCAAGGCCTCGGCGGCCGGACGCTTCGACTTCAACGCCTCCAGCAGCGCTCCGCGCTGAACCTCAGACAGCCCGCCCAGCTGCGCCACAAGCCCCTGGAACTCCGCATCTTTCATTGCCGCCTCCTGTCCGCGACTCACCGCCAACAGGAGACCTCAACATCAAGACCAAACAGAGCCTATTAAAATGGGTGCCTGACCACAGTAACCATGTTTCCAACATTCATTATTTCCCAACACTGATTTCACTTCGCCGCCACAGAGCCAACGCACAACATGATCCGACTGGCGATATTTCGTGTGCGCTCCATTGTGCTTTTTTCATGCTTGCAGAAGGTTCGATCCCTGGCGCGCCCACCGAATAACGGCATTAGGCCGGGCCTCCGTTCGTCGCGCTGAAAGCGTGCTTCCGACGCGACGTGCTGAAAGAGGGAATTGCGCCATCGTGTGATGCGACCGAGCAGTGATGGGTTCGTATGGCCGACGCTCGACACAGAACGGATGATCGCTGGCCGCGGCCCGTCAGCGACTACGCGTACATTCTGACGTTGAGTGACCCGGAGCTTGCCTGGGAGTTCGTGCGCCGCAATGCCGATTACCGGCGCGCCTGCCGGTCGAGCCGTACCGCTTCCGCCCGACCGCGCCGCCTCCCCTCCGGCGCGCTCCTTTGGCGGCTCGCCGATCAGGACGACGATGCCCGACGCTTTGGGCTCGCGCCCTTTCGTCGACGCGGCGCTGCCGGCACTTGACGCGCCCATTTGCTGGCTGCCCGAAACCGGAGCAGCGGGGATCGACGCGCTCTCGCATAGGCCGGCCATCGGCAAGACGGCGGATCTCGTGCTTGGAGAGATGCTGTGCATCCGGCACATCCTCTTGCGTGGCGACGGCGTCGAATTCGTCCAGGTGCGCACGACCGATCGGTTCGTGACGCTGCGGCTCCGCGGGCGGCGAGCGGCGCGTGGTCCGGTCGGTCTGACGCTACTCGTCGCAGGCCTCTCCGAGGCCCGTACCGCCGCTTCTGTTCTGACGAGCCTTGCCGGCCTCGCCAACCTCGAGCTGCGCTGGCCGAAGCGAACACGCCGGCAGTTCCTGATGCGCGACGCGCTGATCGCTCTCGACGGCCACGCGATCGGCGCCAGTTATCGAGAGATAGCCGTCGCCATCGTCGGCAGGACGGAGGCGAAGGCCGCTTGGGACAGCCCTAGCCGCGCACTCAAGGAGCGCATAAGGCGCGCACTGAGCGCGGGTCAGAGGTTCCGCGACGGCGGCTATCGAAGGTTGATTTCGTAGCGTGTGTCGTTCCTTGCCCGACCAGTTCGACACTCCCCAAGCGCGCCAGCGTCCCGCAAGCTCTTCGCAGTGCCAAGCCCAAGGAGCGTGCGCCATGCCCAAACAGCGGCCGGTACGATTTCTCACCACCGCCGAAGCAGCGGAGCTGCTGCGCCTCAAAAAGCACACGCTCGAGAACATGCGCTGGCAGGGAACGGGCCCGAAGTTCCGCAAGCACGGCGGCCGCATTTTTTATCACCGTGCCGAGCTCGAACAGTGGTCCGAGCAGAACCGCCGGCAATCTTCGTCCGGACCGAGGGCATGATCAACCGGGTGCCATTGTTCGCCACGGTTGCAGCGCTCGTGGGCTTGGCCGCATCCAGCCACCATCGCACACCGTGGCTGGTCTGGAATGCCTCAGCTAGCATCCCCATTGGCCTCTACGTCATTGTGCTAACGCCGCCGCGTCGTGGTGAACTCGCATTGGTCCGCTTGTCGCCGCGCACGGCCGAACTTGCCCGGCGGCGCCGGTATCTGACGGCCACGGCGTATGTGCTGAAGCGAGTCGTAGCCGTCGAAGGAGATCGCGTGTGCCGCATCGGCCGTCGCATCTTCGTAGAGGGCCGCCACCGCGCGACCGCACACAGGCGAGACATGGCGCGTCGCATCATGCCAGCTTGGCAGGGGTGTCGCCAACTGGCGGGCGGCGACGTGTTTCTGCTGACCGATGACACACTGAGCTTCGACAGCCGCTACTTCGGCCCGATCTCTGCCCAGCATGTCGGCGGCCGGGCCGTTCCGCTCATCCACAAACGCTAACGCCATCGAGCGCGGTCCGCGTCCGCGCGTCGCGGCGCGGCCCATCATCCGGATCAAGATAAAGTTTCGCCGGTTGTGGCGTCAAACTTCAACACGATCCAACGTGATGCATGACGTCGATCCGTTGCGGTCATGATCGCGAGGGCAACGCGACAACAGCGATGCCGGCGGGTCCGCCCTCGGCGATGAAGCCTCGGGTGGATCGGGCTCTATGGCGCGGCCGTCCCTGCGGAATATGGCGAGCATGGACTTGTTGCCGCGCCACCAAGCCGCCGCGATACAGCGGCGTCTCGGCCCATGCGGGTAGCGATCCCTCCCGCAGACCAGCGACATCGACACGCCGTATAGGGTTGAACCCGCGCGGGGCGGCCGCAGCGATGGGTCGTTCAATCACTTCCAAGCGGTCCGACGCAGCGGATCGAACCGACGTCGCCACCCGTGAACTCGATATGGTGCGGTCCGGGCGCGCGCCGAGGCGCAACCGGCCAAGCATCCTCTCCGGCACTTCCGGCGCTGCTGACACCCCGCGCGATTCCACCTCGACACGCATCACCATGCGGACGTGCCGGCGCCACCATCATGCCAAGGACTGCGGCGCTGACGATCGTTTGGTGCTCGTCTCGTGCGGCCTCGCGCTGACCGAGCCCGAGCAGCATGTCTCGCCCTTGCGTCTGTCGCTGCGTCAGCCACACCCTGCCGTTCAATGTGCGACGTTGCGGCAGTCGTCGCCTTCGAAGCAACCCAGCCCTGTCGCGCTTCCGGAAAACCGGCATCCGGTTTTCCGACGAGAAGCGCGCCAGAAGTGGCGCCGGGTCCTCCACGATGTTGCGGCCGCATGTGCGTCACGGCTGAGCCATGCTCCGCATGGACGCCGAGCATCGCCCAGTGCGGTGCTTCAGTCGCCGCCCGCCGCCGCGTGCGCACACCGGCGGGGGATGGACCTCCGCAGGTGCAACAGAAAGGACGACGACCATGGCTACCATCGGATCAGTCACCAGGCGCGACGACGGCCGCTACGAAGGCGAACTCAGGACGCTCTCCGTCCGTGCCGACATCGCCATCGTCCCGGTTGGCGACAAGTCGTCGCCGAGCCAGCCGGATTATCGCGTGCTGAGCCAGGGCATCGAGATCGGCGCGGGCTGGATCCGCACCGGGCAGATCTCCGGCAAGGAGTACGTGGCGCTGTCGATCGCCGCACCGGAACTCGGCGCCAAGACGCTCTACGCGAACCTCGGCCGCGCCGCGGGTCAGACCGACCGCGACGTCTTCGCCCTGATCTGGAACCCGCAGGACTGACGTCGATCGCCCTCGCGCCGCAGCGCCGGCGCGAGGGCACTGTCTGCTTTCGGTTGCGGTCTCTCCAAAGATCCCACCCACCCGCCCTGCCGCCTCGCGCGGGTCTCTGCCGGCCGTCGACTTGCCGTGTTACGTGCCACGGCGTGTGGGCATATCATGGTGGAGTTTCGGGCACACATCGCTGTTGCGGAGCGGTTCGCTTGCGATTCTCGAGGTGATCGTGTCCGGCGCGGAATGCACTTGAATTTCACGGCCGTGGCCGAATTTACGAGAATGCCGGGGTAGGGCGAATGCGAGTGTGAAGCCCTGGCAGCTGCGACCTCGAGTTTCGATCGGAATGGCGCGAATTGACACTCTCTCGAGAGGAGTTTCCGGGAGGTTTCAGCGCAGGTATTTGGACATCGAGATAAAGAACTGGCGTCAACCGCGCGCCAACGCACGGGAATACGGTTCAAACGCACGCGTCATCGGTACGACCGTAACGTCAAAGCCTCAAATCCATTCGCGTTGTCAACGTCGAGCTGCGCGCCGTCTTGTAATCCGCGGCACTGATCACATCTCGTTGCGGCATCAGCCCACGTCGAGGTGCGTGTCATGCCGGAAGACGACTTCAAACCCAGGGTTGGACGCATCCGCGACAGTTCGCGGACGCGAACGCCGTCGTTCAAACAGCAGGTGCTCGGCAAGGCGGGAAAGTCCGGTCTGCGCGCACGGTGGCAAACCGGCCACATCGCACCACGCAGCCTCAGCCGCGGCATGGGCACCGGGGTGCGCGCCGCCAGCGGCCTGATCGCGCCGGGCAGCCGGCGGGTCATCGTGAAGGCGCGCTACACGCGCATCGTCGGCGGCGATCTCGGCGCCGCCCGCGCCCATCTCAAATACATCCAGCGTGATGGCGTCACCCGCGAGGGTGCGCCGGGCCAGCTCTATGACCGCGACAGCGACCACGTCGACGGCGGCGCCTTCCTGGATCGTTCCGAGACCGACCCGCATCAGTTCCGCTTTATCGTCTCGGCCGAGGACAGTGCGCAGCTTACGAACCTCGAGCCGTTCGTCCGCGATCTCATGCGCCAGATGGAGCGAGACCTCGACACTCGGCTCGATTGGATCGCCGTCGATCATTTCAATACCGGGCACCCCCATACCCACATCGTCATCCGCGGCCGGGACGACCAGGACAAAGATCTGGTCATGGCGCGGGACTACATCGGCCACGGTGTCCGTGCCCGGGCGCAGGGTCTGATCACGCTGGAGCTTGGCCGCGAGACCGAGCTCGAGCGGCTGCAGAAGCTCCACAACGAGGTTGAGCAGGAGCGGCTGACCCGGCTCGACCGGGCCATTCTGATGCGGGCCAAGGATGGCATCGTGGTCGTCACGGTGGAGCAGGAGCATGATCCCGTGCAACGCGCGCTGCGGGTCGGCCGGCTGAAGAAGCTGGAGCGGCTGGGGTTGGCCGCGGAACGCCAGCCTGGTGTCTGGCAGCTCGACGCCAGGATGGAGCCGAAGCTGCGCCAGCTCGGAGACCGCGCCGACAAGTTCAAGATGATGCGGCGGGCGCTGAAGGAAGCGGGCATCGATCGCGCCGCGTCCGATATGGCGCTGTTCGAGAAGCATCCCCGCAGGCAGCCGCTGATCGGCAAGGTCGTCGGCGTCGGCCTGGTCGACGAGATCTCGGATCGCACCTGGATCGTGCTCGATGCAGTCGATGGCCGGGTCCACTACGCCGAGCTCGGCCGCCTCGAGCCGGCCGATATTCCGGTGCGCGGCATGCTGGGCGCGCTCGGCGGCGACAGTGTGCAGGAAAAGCCGAGCGCCGTGCCACGGCTGTATGTGCTGTCGCCGGTCGACGTGCAACGGCACGCTGCCTATGAGGGCCCGACGTGGCTCGATGAGACCATCATTGCAAAGTGGAGCCCGGAACCTGGGCTGCGCGGGTTCGCGACCGAGCTGCGGGCGACGATCTCCGCCCGCGGGCGATGGCTTTCCGAACGGCAGCTGGCGAAAGTCGCCGTCGACGGCGCCGTCACCCCGTTGCCCGGGATGATGACCGGGCTGCGCAAACTCGAGACCGAGCGGCTGGTCAAGGACCTGTCCAAGCATATTGGTTCCGAGTACATGCCCGTTGCGTCCGGCCATCGCATCTTGGGCATCTATGATCGCGCCATTGCCACGCCGACCGGAAAGATCGCCGTCATCCGCCGCGAGGACACGTTCACACTGGCCCCCTGGAAACCAGCGCTGGAGCCGATGCGGGGGCTCGCCGTGTCAGGGATGGTCGGCCCGAACCGGACGACCTGGACGCTCGATCGCGGGCGAGGGCTGCCGACGCGGGGGTGATGCTCGTGAAGTTGGCTACAATAAGATTGCAACTGTCCACGTGTCGGGCCGCGGCCCGACAGCACTCTGCGATGCTTGTCATCGGATCATAGATCCCATGGTCCAGGTTTTGGTATCAATGCCGCACCCTAACCTCCAGCGCCGACAGGCCCGCGCCCTGCTCGCCAAGCGCGGGACGGCGCGTCTCTCAGCGCTGCGTGCCGTCACGGTCACCGCCGCAACCGTCAGCCTCGTTGCGGCAATGCGCGCTTACAACTGCCCATTCCGGCGATTGCGACCAGCTGATCCGACGCATCGCGACCACTTGTTTCGATCGATCGTGACCGGCGTGGTGTGGGGCTGAACGTCCCCGTTGAGTGCTTCGGCTGATCTCAGTGTTCGCGGGTTCCGTCAATCACGTTGTGTTCTCGTCCGGAGCGACGCGAACGGGGAGCATGGCTCATCGCTTGCCGACCTTCGCGGGCTTTCCCGTCGCTGCCGTCGCGCTGTCCTCCGTCGTCTCGGTCGCCGGCGCGACCACGTCCGTCGCCGCCGCCTTGATCTTGCGCATCGAGGGACCATCGAGCGTGAGGCGGTAGGCGTTGTGCACGAGACGATCGAGGATGGCGTCGGCGAACGTCGGCTCGCCGATCACCTCGTGCCACGTGTCGACCGGTAGCTGGCTGGTGATCAGCGTCGCGCCGGAGCCATAACGGTCCTCCACGATCTCCATCAGGTCGCGGCGGTGATTGGCCGACAGGCGATCGGGGCCCCAGTCGTCGAGGATCAGGAGGTCGGCCTTGGTGAGCGTGCGGAACAGCTTTGGGAAGCGGCCGTCGCCGTGCGCCAGCTCGAGGTCAGGGAAGAGGCGGGGCACGCGTGTGTAGTGCACGGTGTAGCCGTCCCGGCACGCCTTCTGAGCCAGCGCGCAGGCCAACCAGGATTTGCCGATCCCGCAGGGCCCGGTCACGAGGAGGTTGCGATGCTCGGCGATCCACCGGCACGTCGAGAGGCTCTGGAACAGCGCGTTCGCGCGGAGCGCGGCTTCGCCACGACGTCGAGCTTGCGCGGCGCCCGATAGTCGACGTCCTCGATCGAGGCCTGGCCGTGACGCAACCGCGCCGCCTTCAGCCGAGATTGCAACCGCTTGCTGCTGCGGTTGGCTGTCTCGCGGTCGATCAGCAGCGCCAGCCATTCGGCGTGGCCGAGCTCCTTCGATCGGTCCTGCGCTTCGAGTTCGACGAAGGCGTCGGCCATGCCGTCGAGCTTCAGCTCACGCAGTTGATCAAGGGTGGGGTGTGTCAGCATTGTTCGTGCTCTCCTTCAGTGGAAGTAACCAGGGCCACGGATGTTGGGGTGAGTGATCGCCGGCCCGTCCGTGGCCTCGGCAGGCCGCTGGCGATCGAGGTTGTTCTTCAGTATCGATTTGACCGAGGTGTAAGAGCGCGCGCCGATGTCGAGCGCGCGGGCGCAGGCGGCTTCGAGCCGTTCGGCGCCGTACGACTTGGCGAAGCGCAGAATGCCGATGCACGAGCGAAAGCCCTGCTCGGGATGCGTCCTCTCGGCGATGATGACCTCGACCAGGATCGCCGTCCTGGGGCCGATCTCGGCCGCCTTCCGTTGCAGCCGCTCCGGCGTCCACTCGGCATAACGCCGATGACTCGACGGCATGTGCTCCCGCACCGTCGTCGGCTTGCGGTTCGAGGACGAGCGGACATGCGCGGCGACGCGCCGGCCGTTGTGGAACAGCTCGACCGTGCTCGCCGTCTTGCGCGCCCACAGCTTCTCCTTCAGCAGCGCGTAGGGCACCGAGTAGTAGTGCTTGTCGATCTCGACGTGATAGTCGAGACCGACGCGGCATTGCTTCCATTCCGCGAACTCGAACGGCGTGGCCGGCAGCCCCTTGAGGGCACCGCGTTCCAGGCTCTCGAACAGCTCACGGCGGCTGGCGCCGAGATGGCGCGAGCGCCGGTCGTTCAGCGCCGTCACGCATTCCGCGATCGCGGCGTTCAGCTCGGCCAGCGTGAAGAAGATGCGGTCCCTCAGCTTTGCGATGATCCAGCGCGTCGCCAGCAGTACGGCGACCTCGACCTTGGCGTCGCGGCGAAGCGCGCTTTCAGCACGACGTCGCGGGGCTTCATCGGCCGCGCCGGTACGATCGCGGTGTCGTAATGTGACGCCATCTCGGCGTAGCTGCGATTGACCGCCGGCTCGTAGAAGCAGGCCTTGGTGATGCCGGACTTCAAGTTGTCCGACACGAGCATCGACGGCACGCCGCCGAAAAAGGCGAACGCCCGCGTGTGCGAGCTGATCCAGTCGGGCAGCGTCTGCGTCCGCGTCGCCTCGGCGTACGTGAGGCTCGACGCGCCGAGCGTGGCCACGAACAGCTGGCAGGCGTGCACCTCGCCGGTCTCGGAGTCGACGAGTTCCATCGTGGTGCCGGCATAGTCGACGAACATGCGCTCGCCGGCGACATGCGTCTGCCGCATCGTCGGCGACAGCCGCCCGGCCCAGTCCCGGTACAGCTCGCAGAACCGGCTGCGGCCATAGCCGTTCGGATGCGCGGCGCGATGCTCCTCCCACAAGAGCTGCAGCGTCACGCCCGGACGCTTCAGCTCGCGATGGATCGCGGCCCAGGCCGGCTGTGGGCGCTGGTCGCCGGCGATCGTCTGCGGCGCCGGAAACAGCCGCGCCTCCAGCGCCACATCGTCGAGTGCCACCGGCAGTGGCCATGCGAGCCCGGCAGCCTGAGCCCGACGCAAATACTCGCCCGCCGCCGTCGGGCCGATGCCGACGCTCGCCGCGATCTGCCGCTTCGACATGCCGCCGGCCTTCAGCCGCAGCACGTCCCTGATCTTGCGCATGAGCAATCTCTCTCCGGCCATCCCAGCTCTCCCCCCAAAAGGAGCGAGCCCAGGACCGCCAGCCGCGATCACCCAACAGGAACGTTCGTGCTTTTCCCCGACATCCACATCTGGTCGTGCGCCACCGGATCAGGTGGTCGCGATCGATCGGATTTGCTGGTCGCGATGCATCGGAAGCCCTGGTCGCGATCCGCCGGATTCACCGGTCGCGATCACCCGGAGCGGGCACTTACAACCCTGAAAACTCGCGGGTTACCTGCTTTTCATGGCTTGCAACGCCGTTTCCAGCGACAATACAAGACGGTGCCCGTGACCAGCGAGGGTGACAAAACCATGCCGCTCGTAGAAGCGTTGCGCCGCGTCGTCCTTGGCATCGACGACGATAGCGAACGCTCCGATGTTGGCTCTCGCGACGGTCTCGACAGCATGCGCCAGCATGGCCGTGCCGAGCTTGTGACCTTGCGCCGGGATCGCCACGGCGAGTCGGCCCATCAGAATGGCCGGCACGATCGGATAACGTGGCAGCCGCTGCACAAGCGGGCCGGGAAGTTCGGTGAGCACGAGACTGGTGGCGCTCAACGTGTAAAACCCTGCGACGGCCCCGGTCGCAACCTCGACGGCGACGAGACACTTCGCGACCCGCCGACGGATATCCTGCGCGGCGCGCGTCTTGAAATACTGATCGAGCGGATCGGACCCGCAGCTGAACTCCTTGCGGTCGTGCTGCTTGCCGAGGGGCTCGATTCGATAAGGCTGTTGCTGTCTTGCGGCGCCGGTCGCGGGTTGATCAGTCACGGATCAGCCGGTGGCGCGCCGCCAACGCTTGCTTCAAAGCCTTGGCCGGTAGCGGCGCATTGAGCAACAGGTCGGCGATCTGCGCGCTGGCTTTTCGCGAAAGGCGCATCATCTCGGTCTCGGCCACGATCTTCTGTGCGGCCTCGGCTGTTGCCGTCACGACGAAGTCGCTGATCGAACGGCCCTGCAACTCGGCGGCGCGCTTCACCGTCGCGAGCAGTTCCGGACTGATGCGAGCCTCGATACGGGCCGTGCGGGTTGTTGTGTTTGACATAGTCCGTTTGTACGGCAAAACCCCTGACAACGTCAATCATTGAAACTGCCGGAAATTGGCCACCCCTGCCGCATCCACCTTGAGGAAGTCCTTCAGCCGTCGAGCACCGATTGACAATCCGTCAACCAGATCGGGCGGCTGAGATGATCGGCGTGGCCGTAGAGCAGTTCTGGCGTCGCTGTGCCCGCCACATCGACGACGCCAACAGGAAGATCGGTGCCGGCGTATCCCGCGCCGGTGAGCCAGATGTACTCGCGCGAGACGACGCCCGTCGTGCGGTCGGCTTCGGCAATGACGTTGCCGGAGCGGTCTTGAACCGTAAGCACCGTGCCGTTGAACGGACCCGAGTTGGTGACGGCGCGTGACGCCAACTGCTCCAGGCTGTTGTAGGTGTAGGTGCCCTTGAGGTTGCCGTCCTGGCTGACGGTCGAAAGACGGTTGCGGGCG
Organism: Hyphomicrobium sp.; assembly: GCA_022843145.1. GTDB lineage: Bacteria > Pseudomonadota > Alphaproteobacteria > Rhizobiales > Hyphomicrobiaceae > JAKAML01. Next base: position 29,506 of record JALHOF010000022.1, on the reverse strand, counting down.
TTGTAGGTGAATGGCGACGGTCGACCACGTCCCCGTTGAGGACTTGCGCGTGCGGACCACCGGCGGCCGGAAATCGTCAGGTCGTCGCCGGTCCGCAGCGTAGCCACCAGCACCGATCCGACTATGATCAAAATCGGCCGCGCAGTGACAATCTGCTCTTACCGAACGACAGCGTCCTGAATGGGCTTGCGCAGGCTCGGCGCGGCGACGGTCGCGCCGAGTGCCCGTCGAGCTGTTTTACATCATGCAGCCCATGCCAGTCAGGAGCTGATCGGCCTTCTTCTGCTGTTCCGCGCTGAGGCTGGCGTACAGCGTCACCAGGGCCGGCTTGATGTCCTTCAGCGCCTGCGTGCGTTTCTCCATCATGGCGATGCGTGCGTCGATCCGCTCGACCGGCGATTTTGCGTCCATCATCGACATCATCGTCTTCTGCATGTCCTGCATGCTCATCAGGTTCTTCCGGATTTGAGCGGCGTAGGCCTCCCACGCTGCATTCTGGGCATCGGTGATGGCAAGCTCAGCCTTCAGGAAGGCAATCCGGCCCTCTGCATGGCTGGCGCTCCCGCCCATCATCGGGCAGTTGGACATCATGTCCATCATGCCGGGTCCCATCATGCCCCCACCCATCATTCGGCCCATCTTCCCCGAACCCATCATGCCACCAGGCATCGTCGCCGGCATCTGCCCCTGTGCCGCGCCAGGCGCGGCATCACCTGGATGATGCGGATCAGGAGCGGGCTGCGCCAGTGCGGCGCCGCCGATCAGAAGACCGGCCATGATGGTTGCCATCGAAATTCGCTTGAGAGGTATCAGCATAACGCACTCCTTCCGGTTATCGTCTCAACTACCCACGAACATCGATCGTGAATCGGTCCAATTCTAGAATCCTGAGATGCACTTCGGGTTTGGCCTCCGCATATCCCAGCCGAAGGCGACGATCGGCAAAGACCGGTTCGTCATTATTGCCGGTTCGTCCGTAACGAAATCACCGGACGACGAGCGTGGAAACTGTAGCCTCGGTCCGGTAACTCAGCGTGTCGCGTTCGTTGCAAATTGTGTCAGGTGGCCATCGTTTGGCTCGTTACGTCGCGGCGGCACTCTGATCGCCCCACGGGGCTCGGCCGATTGCGAGCCACATCGCCAAGTTCGGTACGATGATCCACTGGAATAGCGGTGCCAGTCCCGTTCCCAACACCGGCAGCGTTGGCATCAGATCTGAGTAGGCCCAGCTGCCGCGAACGCTGACGTTCAGCCACTCGCTGTAGATCGTGTAGCTGACACCAAGCAGCAGAGTCAGCAGCCACACGGGCCAGGTTCCTGACTTTGGCCAATTCGGTCGACCGAAAATAGCAAGCGCCATCAGCAGGGACAGCCCTGCGATCATCGCATCACCCACGGTGCAATGGATGACGGCAAAGGACTGCTCTCGAAGAGTGCCCTTGGTCCACAGCGTGTAGAGTGGCAGTTGCAGGATTTCCCATGCCAAATGCACGGCCAGCGATGCACTGATGTACCAGCGCAGGGCCAAAGGCCACTCGGTGGTGCTCTCCAGCTCTGCGCTCATCGCCTACAGCCTCACATAGTTGAGCCGCAGCGCATTGCCGATGACACTTACGGAAGAGAGTGCCATCGCAGCAGCAGCGATGATCGGTGACAGCAGGATGCCGAGGAAGGGATAGAGCACGCCCGCCGCAATCGGCACACCTGCGGCATTGTAGATGAACGCGAAGAACAGGTTCTGGCGGATGTTCGACATCGTCGCCGCCGACAGGGTCCGTGCTCGAATGATGCCATTGAGGTCGCCCTTGAGCAACGTCACGCCGGAGCTTTCCATGGCGACATCGGTTCCCGTGCCCATGGCAATACCGACATCGGCTGCGGCCAAGGCTGGAGCATCGTTGACACCGTCGCCAGCCATTGCGACGACCCGCCCCTGAGCCCGGAACCGCTCGACGATCTTGCTCTTGTCCTCGGGTAGTACTTCGGCCTCGACCTCGGTAATGCCGAGCTTGCCGGCGACAGCCCTGGCGGTCGTCTGGTTGTCACCAGTCAGCATGACCACGCGGATGCCCGCCGACTGCAAGGCGGCAATTGCCGCCGGTGTCGTCGCCTTGATCGGATCGGCGATGGCAATGATGCCGGCCGACTTTCCGTCAAGCGCCACGAAGATCGCGGTGGCGCCCTCTCGGCGCAGCTCATCGGCCGCTGACGAGAGGCTCGCCGTGTCGATACTGGCCTCGCTCATGATCCGTTGATTGCCGATGACGAGGCTACGCCCGTCGACCGAGCCGACGACACCTTTGCCGATCGGCTGCTCGAAGCTCGCCGGTTGCGCAAGCGAGAGGCCCCGCTCGTTCGCGGCGCGCACGATCGCTGCCGCCAGCGGATGCTCGCTCGACCGTTCCAGGCTTGCCGACAGCCGGAGAAGCTCGGCTTCATCGATGCCGGGAACGGTCCTGATTGCGACCACGCTCGGCTTGCCCTCGGTCAGCGTGCCGGTCTTGTCGACCACGAGCGTATCGATCTTCTCCATCCGCTCGAGCGCTTCGGCGCTCTTGATCAACACGCCGGACTGCGCGCCGCGTCCGACGCCGACCATGATGGACATCGGTGTCGCGAGCCCAAGCGCACAAGGACAGGCGATGATGAGCACGGAAACGGCAGCAATGAGTCCGAAGGCGAGCCGTGGTTCCGGTCCCCAGACGAACCAAGTGGCAAAGGCAACGAGCGCGACCGCGATGACCAGCGGAACGAACCAGGCGGACACCTGGTCGGCGAGCCGCTGGATGGGGGCCCGACTCCGTTGCGCCTGGGCGACCATCTGGACGATCTGCGCCAGCACCGTGTCGCGACCGACCTTGTCGGCACGCATGATGAAGCCGCCAGACTGGTTCATCGTGCCGCCGACGACCATCTCACCGACCGACTTCGTGACCGGCATGGACTCGCCGGTGACCATTGACTCGTCGATGGCACTGCGCCCGTCGATGATCTCGCCGTCCACGGGCACGCGTTCACCGGGGCGGACTCTCAAACGATCGCCCGTCACCACATGTTCAAGGCTCACGTCCTCGTCGCTTCCATCCGGATTGATCCGCCGCGCCATCTTGGGTGAGAGATCGAGTAGCGCCCGAATGGCGCCGCTGGTCTGCTCCCGGGCCCGCAGCTCCAGGACCTGCCCGAGCAGGACGAGGACAGTGATGGCAGCCGCCGCTTCGAAATAGATCGAGACCGATCCGTCACCGGCTCGCATCACGGCCGGAAACAGACCCGGCCAGATCGTGCCGGCCAAGCTGTAGATCCAGGCCACGCCCGTGCCCATGGCGATCAACGTGAACATATTTAGATTGCGCGTTCGAATCGATGCCCACCCGCGCTCGAAGAACGGCCATCCCGCCCACAAGACGACCGGCGTCGCGAGTACAAGCTGTAGCCAATTGGAAGTCTGCTGCCCGAGCCATTGATGCAGCCCCGTCATGTGTCCCCCCATCTCGAGGGCGACCACGGGGACCGAGAGCGCGAGACCGATCCAGAACCGCCGCGTCATATCGGCAAGTTCCGGATTGGGTACGCTGTCTGCCGAGACGACATCGGGCTCGAGCGCCATGCCGCAGATGGGACATGAGCCGGGGCCCACCTGTCGGATTTCCGGATGCATTGGGCAGGTGTAGATCGTGCCGACCGGAACGGGAGTCGATGGCTTTGTCTCCGGCTTCAGATATCTCGCGGGCTCCGCGATGAACTTATCTCGACACTTGGCAGAGCAAAAGTAGTAGGGCAGCCCGTCTTGTGTATGCTGGTGCTTTGCCGTGTGCGGGTCGACGTCCATACCGCAAACCGGATCGGTCACAACCTGCTGGCCCGCATCGGGGCTACCATGAACGTGGTCGTGGTGCGGACCCGCCGGCCGGTGCGAGTGGCTTTGCTTCACGGTCATATTGGCCCCTTTGCCTGAACTAAATTTCGGGCAGTTCGCGGTGCTGGCGCGACGCTGAACATGAGTGGCAGGGCAGATCGCGACAAGCCGGAACCGCGCAATGAAACACTTTGAAACAGAGCCGTTACCGGACGATACGAATGTTGGGCTAAGCTTCCCGCGCCACAGCAGATTGCGAGCCATGACAGCCAAAGACCCCGAGCTCAGCTCACAAGCCTCACCCGTAAGCAGCGACGGGCACATCCTGATCGTCGACGACGATGCGCAGATCCGTCAACTCGCAGGAAAATTCCTGCGCGAGCACGGTCATCGCGTGACCATGGCCCGCGACGGCCGCGAGATGCGTCAGGTTCTTGAGACGGCTTCCATCGACCTCATTCTGCTGGACATCATGCTCCCGGGCGGCAATGGCCTCGAGCTCTGCAAGGAGATCCGCACCCGCTCGTCACTCCCCATTATCATGCTGACGGCCAGAGGCTCGGAGACGGACCGCATCGTCGGGCTGGAGATCGGCGCCGACGACTACATCGCAAAGCCCTTCAACCCGCGCGAGCTTCTGGCCCGGATCAATTCGGTCCTGAGGCGTACGCGAAATCATCAGGGCGCGGCTCACGACGGTGGCGGCTATTTGCTTCGGTTCGAAGGTTGGGCGCTCGACACGCGACGCCGGGAGCTGAGTGATCCCAACGGCGTCGCCGTCGACCTTTCAACCGGAGAGTACGACCTGCTGTTGACGTTTCTCGAGCAGCCCCAGCGTGTCCTCACTCGCGATCAGTTGATGGACAGCGCCAAGCACCGGATGGCCACCGGGTTTGACCGGGCCATCGATATCCAGGTGAGCCGGCTGCGCAAGAAGCTCGGCTCCGACGACGATGGCCAAACCATGATCAAGACAATTCGAGGGTCCGGCTACATGTTCGTGCCGGCGGTCACCCGGGCATGATCCAAGCACTTGATACGGTTGTGGCCCGTGTGATCCTGGTCTCGCTGCTCGGCATAACGCTCGTGCACGTTTTGAGTCTCTGGACGTACCAAAGGGCGTTGGATCAGGAATTATCGCGCGCTCATGAGTCGAGCCTTGCCGAGCGCCTGATTTCCATCAAGCGCAGTGTCGCGCTGGCACCGCGCGACCAGCGGGAAACACTGGCGCACGAACTGTCCGGCGGACCGATCGAGGCGCATTGGAACCTGAACAAGGGAGCCGTTGCAGGCGGTCCCGGCGTCGAGGCCTGGAACGGCCTCAGCGAGCAGATCAAGAGGCTCGCCGAGGACACGAAGAGCGAAGATGTCGTCATTGGCACTAGCGCCGACCCGCACGTCGCGCTGCTTTCGCTCCGGTTGGCTGACGACAGCTGGCTAAACGTGAGCCTGTTCGCGGCGAGCCACGCGCATGCCTCAGGCCATGGCACGCTGCTCTCGACGAGCCTCATGGCGCTCGGTGTCGTCCTCATGTCACTCCTCATGGCGCGCTGGCTGACCAAGCCGATCCGTGAGGTCGCCGAAGCGGTCACCCTGTTATCACCCGAGGACGCCGCGTCCTCCGTCCCTGAAGCCGGCCCGCTGGAGGTGCGGCATCTCGCGCGCGCGTTCAACGACATGAGTCGGCGCATTGCCGATCTCATCACGCGACGAACGCATGCGCTAGCAGCCGTCTCGCATGACTTGAGAACGCCGCTGACCCGACTCCGCCTCCGGCTGGATGATCTACCGGACCCTGCTATGCAGCGTGCCATGGCGACTGACATCGACGAGATGGAGCAGATGGTTGAGGCCACGCTCTCGTACCTCAAGGGAGACCAGCCCTACGAAGCCCATCGCCCTATCGACCTCGTGGCTCTGCTTGATACGATCGTCAACGAAGCCCGCGATATGGGGCATGACGCCGAGCTGAAGGGGCCGGCTCATCTCGTCGTGAACACGCGGATGTTCAGCATGAAGCGGGCCTTCTCCAACCTCATTTCTAATGCCTTGCGCTATGGCACGCGGGTCCGGGTCGGGATCCGCAACGATGGCAGTGATGTCGTTGTCACTATTGATGACGATGGCCCCGGTATCCCGGCTGATAAGCTCGAAGCGGTTCTGGAGCCCTTCGTGCGCCTCGAAGAGTCTCGCAACGTCGCCACCGGCGGCGTCGGACTGGGGCTTACCATCGCAAAAAGCAATATCGAGAATAACGGGGGTCGATTGCGTCTCGCGAACCGTGACGAAGGCGGACTTTCGGTGACGGTCATGCTTCCAGCGGCGACGTAAGCATCCAATAGCCGGTCCGGCTGAATCGGGATCGCCGATGCAGCCGGTGCGCTGTGCCGCAAGCTTCGTCGTTAGGGGTCTCAGCCACCACCGCTCTTCTGCAAATCCTCGAAGAAGCAGTCCGACCATCTCTTGCAGTGATCCGCACTTGCCGCAGTGGCAACGCCGGTGAGTGACAGGACCAGAAGGATGCCAACAATAATGCGTCTCATGATCAGCCTCCAATATTGGCTTGATTGTTGTTTGCTCCCGCGATCTGCGCCACACCGCTAAAGTGAGACGGCGGGTAGTTGCGAAGCCTAGTCACAATAGCAAATGGCTGTTTCACCCTTATTTCGGCAGCATTCCAAATTATTTCACTAGGCGAATTCTGGTCATCGCGCGGGCGGTGCCCATCACGGACGCGGACTGAAACAATTTGTTACAGTCGCGAAACGCGCAGTCACGCTGCACGAGATAGGGTCGTTCTCGATCGGTTGTTTTGAACGAGAGGCCCCATGTGGTTGCCGTCTACCAGGTTCGCGACGTCGTTGCTCTTGGCAGCGGCGATGGTCGCCGGTGCCGCGTCGGCACGTGCCCACGAGGGGCATGACCACGGCGCGCCGCCGCCACCGACATCGAGCACGATCGCGCCGCGCGCCGACGCATCGTCCGCAGACTTGGAACTCGTCGCCATCGCGCGCGGCGACAAGCTCGAGATATATCTCGACACGTTTCGCGGCAACGAGCCGATCGATGGCGCCGAGATCGAGATCGATGGTCCAGGCGGCATCCTGAAGCCGATCGCGGCGGGCGCAGGATTTTACACAGTCGTCGCTCCGTTTGCGGCAAAGCCCGGCAGCCACGATCTTGCCATCACCATCCCGGCGAACGGTGTTGTCGATGTCTTGACCACCACACTCAAGGTCTCGCCCTCGACGCAGCCGCAGGCCGTAGCCACCCCGCGTCAATCGTGGGGCATCGATCCGGCCTTTGCACAGGAGTTGGGTCAGCGCGTCGGACAGCCCGGCACGTCACTTCTGATATCGCTCGGACTTGGCTTCATCGCAGGCGTTGCAGTAACGGCCCTGGTACTCGGACGGCGACGTGCGGCTGCCGGCCTGATCCTGCTGGCTCTCATACCGCTCGCAACTCCAACCGGTGTGTTGGCCGATTCCGCACCGGGGATTTCCTCCCCTGGCGTCGCGGCGCGCGATGTCTCTCAGCGCTTCCCGGATGGGGCGCTGTTCGTTCCGAAGCCGACGCAGCGAATTCTGGGATTGCGCACGATCTTCACAGAGCAGCGCGCCCATCGCCGTGCCATTGAACTTCCGGGGCGCGTTATTCCTGACCCCAACGCCAGCGGACTCGTTCAAGCCGCAGTGGGCGGTCGGCTGTTGCCTCCACCCGGCGGTTTCAAGCCACTTGGCACGCCTGTCAAAACTGGCGACGTCTTGGCCTATGTCAATCCGCCAATCAGTTCCGCCGATCTGACGACGCAGCAGCAGCAGGCGCGCGAACTCGATCAGCAGATCTCTGTCGCGTCCCGTAAGTTCGAACGGCTGCGTGCCATCGAGAAAGTCATCGCAAGAGGCCAACTCGAGGATGCAGAACTGGAGCTGAAGGGACTGCACGAGCGACGTGCAAATCTGGCCCGCGCCAATAAGGAGCCGGAGCCGCTGATGGCTCCCGTCGATGGGATAATCGCGGCCTCCAACGCCGTCGCAGGCCAGATGGCCGAGCCCAATTCGATCATTTTCCAGATCATCGATCCCGCCCGCCTCTGGGTCGAAGCGCTGAGCTTCGAGCCGCAATCGACCAACGGAATGGCCCAGGGGCTCTTTGCCGGCGGAAAGTCGATCGAGTTGGCCTACGTCGGCACCGGTCTCGCCGATCGCAACCAGTCTGTCCCGGTTCATTTCGCCATTCGCAGTGACACAGCCGGTCTTCGCGCCGGCCAATTCATGACGGTACTGGCGACCACCGCCAATGACCGTACCGGCATTGCGTTGCCGCGCGAGGCGGTTTTGCGCGGCCCCAATGGGCAGAGCATCGTCTACGAGCACAGCAACGCCGAGCGCTTCGTGCCACGAGAGGTTCGCATTGAACAGCTGGATGCAGAGCGCGTTTTGATTGTCGCTGGCATCGAGCCCGGTAAGCGTGTGGTCACGACAGGCGCCGAACTGCTGAACCAGATCCGCTGACCCTCCCATCACCATGAGCACAAGGAGAAACAACATGGCCGTCGTGAACTACAGGGCTGCACGAATCGTCGGAGCCGCCATCGCGAGCGCAACAACCCTCGCAGTCGGGTCGATGACGTTCGCTCAGGATCATTCGAAGATGAGCCAAGGCGAGCACAACATGGCGACGTCCGCTGCTGCGTCACCGGCTGCAAAGGCCTTCGAGGCTGTCAACGCAAAGATGCACAAGGACATGACGATGTCGTTCAGCGGCGACGCGGACGTCGATTTCGTTAAGGGCATGATTCCGCACCATGTCGGTGCGGTCGACATGGCCAAGGTCGTCTTGCAGTACGGCAAAGACTCCGAAGTCCGGAAGCTGGCCGAAGAGATCATCAAGGCGCAAGAAACCGAGATCACGTGGATGCGCGACTGGCTCAAGAAGAAGGGCGTGCTGTGACGCTCGTGAGATATCCGGTGCCGTGTTCCACCACGGCGTCGGAGCCACGGAACTGACCTTAGCAGTGCCAGTCCAAAGCCCTCAGAAGCACAGCGCATTCCCGAAATAGGACGACGCGACGGCTATGTTCACATTTCTGGTTACAGCTTCGCTCCGCAATCGTCTGCTCGTGCTCGCACTTGCGGCGGTGATGGTGCTCTATGGCGCCTTTACACTGCAGAGGCTGCCTGTCGACGTGTTCCCGGATCTGAACCGGCCGACCGTCACGATCATGACCGAGGCGGAGGGACTGGCGCCGACCGAGGTCGAGCAATTGGTTTCATTCCCGATCGAAACGCAGATGAACGGCTTGCCCGGCGTCTCGCGCGTGCGCTCCGTTTCGGGTGTCGGGTTGTCCATCGTCTACGTCGAGTTCGAGTGGGGAACCGACATCTTCCGCAACCGCCAGCAGATCTCCGAGCGGCTGGGTCTCGTCAAGGAGCAACTCCCCGCGAACGTGACGCCTCAGATGGGTCCGATCAACTCCATCATGGGGCAGATCCTGATGTTCGCGGTCACGGCCGAGACGGCGGATCCTATGGAGGTGCGCGAGATCGCCGATTTCGTGATCCGGCCGCGCCTGTTGACCATCCCTGGCGTCGCCCAGGTCATTCCGATCGGCGGCGAGGTCAGGCAGTTCCGCGTTGCGCCAAATACCCCCGCCATGCGCGCGCTCGGTGTCACGCTCGAGCAGTTGGAGCGCTCGCTCGAGCGCTTCGGCACTAATAGCGGTGGTGGCTTTGCCGACCAGTACAGCCGCGAGTACCTCATCCGCAACATCGGGCGGACACTCAAGCTGGAGGATCTGCGCGACGTCGTCATTACCGCCGAGGGCGGACGCTCGGTCTATCTGCATCAGGTCGCGGAGGTGAGCTATGGCGCCCGCCTGAAGCGCGGCGAAGCGGGGTTCATGGGCAAGCCCGCCGTCATCGTCTCGGTCGAGAAGCAGCCAGCGATCGACACGGTGAAGTTGTCGGCGGAAGTCGAGCGCGCCCTTGCCGAGCTGAACGCGACGATGCCGAAGGGCATCAAGATCGACAACATTGTCTTCCGGCAGGCCAACTTCATCGAAACCTCCATCGGCAACGTCAAGACTGTGCTGGTGGAAGCTGTCGCCGTCGTTGCGATCGTCCTCTTCCTGTTCCTGCTCAACGTCCGCACCACGTTCATCTCGCTGACGGCGATTCCTGTTTCTATCCTGATAACGGCAATCGTCTTCTACGTCCTCGGTCTGTCGATCAACACGATGACACTTGGCGGACTGGCCATCGCCATCGGTGAGTTGGTCGATGACGCGGTGGTCGACGTGGAGAACATCTTCCGTCGGCTACGCGAGAACCGCGAGCAGGGCAATCCACGCTCGACATTCAACGTGGTGGTCGGCGCCAGCCAGGAGGTCCGCTCGGGTATCGTCTACGCGACGTTGATCATCGTGCTTGTCTTCGTACCGTTGTTCTCTCTATCCGGCATCGAAGGCCGGCTGTTCGCGCCGCTGGGGCAGGCTTACATCATTTCCATCCTCGCCAGTCTCGTCGTCTCGATCACGTTGACACCTGTGATGGCCTATTACCTGCTCCCGAGCCTCAAGCGGCTCAACGAGCACGAGGGGTGGCTCGTTCGCAATCTGAAGCGGGGCAATCGCGCGCTACTCGCATGGTCGTTTGCGCATCCGCGCACACTGATGATTGGAGCCACAGCGGGAGTGCTCGCAGCGATTGCCGCCGCCATCGCACTTCCGCGCGCCTTCCTGCCGCCGTTCAACGAAGGCACGTTGACAATCAATACGCTCTTTCAGCCGGGCATCTCCCTGGCTGAAAGCCATCGCGTTGGGCTGATTGCCGAACGCCTGATCATGGAGGTACCAGAGGCCAAGCTCGTTGCCCGCCGCACCGGCCGCGCCGAATTGGACGAGCATGCCGAGGGCGTTCACTCATCCGAGATCGAGGTTGATCTCAAGCCTTCGGGTCGGACGAAGAACGAGATCATCAACGAAATCCGTAGCCGGTTGTCGGTCCTGCCCGCAGCCACCAACATCGGTCAGCCCATCTCGCACCGGCTCGACCACATGCTGTCGGGCGTGCGCGCCCAGATCGCCGTCAAGATCTTCGGTGAGGATCTCGATACACTGCGCGGCCTTGCCGAGGATCTGCGCCTGCGTTTGTCGAAGATTCCGGGCGTTGTGGATTTGCAGGTCGAGCGCCAGGTGCGCATTCCGCAGCTGGAGATCACGGTCAACTACAAGAAGGCCGCGCTCTACGGCCTGCAACCCGCCAAGATCACCGAGGAGCTGGAAAGGCTGTCCAACGGGAGGCTCGTTTCGCGCCTTATAGACGGCAGCAAGCGCTTCGATCTCGTTGTCCGTCTGCCTGACAGGATACGCACGACGCAGGGCCTCTCGGACCTGCTGATCGAGACACCGGTCGGCTGGATTCCCTTGCGCCAGGTTGCCGATGTCAAGGAGACCGACGGTCCAAACCAGATCCTGCGCGAGAACACCAAGCGGAGGATCGTCGTCCTCGCGAACTCCGACGGCGAGCGCGACATGGCCGCGATCATCGCCGACATCCGCCGCGAGCTTGCCGCCGCGAAGCTCCCCACCGGCTTCTTCACGAGCCTCGAAGGCACGTTCCAGGCCCAGGAGGAATCGATGCGCACCATCGCCGGCCTGTCGGTGATCTCGCTCGCGATGATCTTCGCAATTCTGTACAGCCGGTACCGCTCGGTGCTGTTCGCGCTCATCATCATGGGCAGCGTGCCGCTGGCGCTGATCGGCTCGGTGATCGCGCTGTGGTGGGCCGGACAGCCGCTGTCCGTCGCCAGCATGATCGGCTTCATCACGCTGACCGGCATCGCGGCGCGCAACGGCATCCTCAAGATCAGCCACTACATCAATCTCGCGATCCACGAGCGGATGCCGTTCGGGCCCGATCTCGTCGTGCGCGGCAGCCTGGACCGCCTGACACCGGTTCTCATGACGGCACTATCCGCCGGTATCGCGCTCGTGCCGCTGATGATTGGGGCAGATGCTCCCGGAAAGGAAGTCCTGAGCCCTGTCGCGATCACCATCTTCGGCGGCCTGATCAGTGCGACGCTTCTCGACACCGCACTGACCCCGCTCCTCTTCCTCCGCTACGGCCGTAAGCCCTTGGAACGCCTCGTTGCGCAAGCTCACGAGGCCGCATCGGACAAGGCCGTTCCCGGCACCAGTGTTCGCCCGATGGAAGCCTACTGACGTCAATCAACCCAGGAGATCGATCATGAACCGAGCTCGCCTTGCCATGCTGTCGCTTGCCGCAGCTATCGTGGCCGCACCTGCGGCGTTCGCCCACGAGGCGGCCAAGGGGAAGAACGGCGGCCTGAGGGTCGATGCCGGCAAGTACCACGCCGAGCTGGTCGTCGATGGCACGCCGACTGTCGCCGTGTTCCTGAGCGATGAAGATGACAAGCCGATCCCCGCCGCTGGCTTCAAGGCCAACGCCATCCTCGTCATTGACGGAAAATCGCAGCGCTTCGATCTCGTGCCGGCCGAAGGCTCGAAGCTAACCGGTACCGCACCGGCAGCCGTGAAGCCGGGTGCCAAGGGCGCAATCCAGATCACCGCGCCGGACGGATTGACAGCCCAGGCCAAGTACTGAGCCGTCCTGCCACGGAGATGATTATGAGCTCCTCCACGTTGCGTCAAACAATGAACCGCCGGGCCTTCATACAATCGGGCATCGCCTGCGGTGGCGTGCTTGCTACCGGCGCGCCATGGTTGCCCGCCATGGCCGCCGCGCCTGCGTTGAAGGTCTACTCGCGCACGATCGAGGTCAACAGGCGTGCCGCCAAGGTCTTCAATGTCGCCGCCAAGGACGGTGCGAAGGGCATCTTCGCGAACGAGGGGGACCGTCTAACGGGATCCCTGCTCAATGCCACGGACGAGCCCTTGCAGATGCATTGGCACGGGCAGATCAAGGCGCCCTTCGATCAGGATCGGGCGCGACCCGGCGGCGGCGCAATATCCCCTGGCCAATCGGATGCTCACGACTTCGAGCTGACGGTCGGCACCCACTGGATGCACTCGCATACGCTCTCCGAGCAGCAGATGCTGGCCGCACCGATGGTGGCGCGCGAGAAAGATGCCGGCGACGTGCAAGACGTGGTCATCATGCTGCACGACTTCGCATTCCGCTCTCCGCAGGAGATTCTCGCCGAGCTGGGCGGCAGCGATGCTCACGCGGGGTATGATGCTGCGACATCAACCAAAGCGCAGCAGATGCCACAAAGCATGCCCCCGATGCAGCATGGACCGGGCATGATGCATGCCATGCCCGGACATGGGAGTGGACGAATGATGAGCATGGCCCACGCCAATGACGTGCGCTACGATGCATACTTGGCGAACGATCGCACGTTGAATGACCCCGAGACGGTGAATGTCGACAAGGGTGGCCGCGTTCGACTGCGGATTATCAATGGCGGCACGGCGACGGCCTTCTTCATATCGACGCCCGGTTTGACAGCGCGCTGCATTGCTGTCGATGGCACGCCGTGTCAACCGACGGAAGCACCGACCTTCCCCTTGGCGCAGGGCCAGCGCATCGATCTGATCGTCGAAATTCCGCGAGAGGGCGGTGCGTTCCCGGTCCTGGCGCAGGTCGAGGCGGCGCAGTTCGTTACGGGCATCGTCTTGTCGACTCCAGGAGCAACAATCCGAAAGCTTGCAACGAACGCGGAAAAGCCGCAGGGCATGGTTGATCTTGGCTTCGAGGCGCTCATCCGGGGCACTGGTCCGCTTTCACAGCGGCAACCGGATAAAGCGTTCATGGTGATTCTTGGCGAAGAGCCTGGGTATCGCTGGACCATTAACGGCCGCGTTCATGGCGAGCACCAGCCCTTCGAGGTGCGGCTCGGCGAGCGCGTCGAGATGACCTTCATGAATCCAACCATGATGATGCATCCGATGCATCTGCACGGACACCACTTTCAGGTCGTGGCCATCGGTGGCCGTCGCTTCTCGGGAGCAGTACGTGACACCGTTATTGTCCCTCCACATGCCCCGGTGACGATCGCCTTCGACGCCGCACAGAAAGGCGCATGGTTGCTGCACTGCCAACACCTTTATCACATGGCCACCGGCATGATGACCGAGGTTCGGATCGTGTGAAGCGCCTTCGGCGCTTTGCGCTCGGCAGAGCGTCGGAGGCCATGTCTGACACGAAGGAGGAGTGATCCACCATGAACGATGGAATGCTTTGGGGCATGGGATCCGGGCATCTGCTCGGCGTGCTCGTTCTCGCACTCGTCATTGCCTCTTTGATCAAGTATGTATTCTTCCGATGAACAGCGCGAGACGGGCTGTTCGAAGTCGATCCGATGCGGGATGCCGGCATTGACGGCATCGAACGAGCGCTTCTTGACGAAGAAGAACTCACCGCAACCTCGGCGCACGCCGTTCATGCACGTCTCGCATCGTCCCTCGAAATCAGACCACGGCGTCGGCCTCACGAATCTTAAAAGGCTGCCACTCTGGCTCGATATCGCGCTTCTGACTGCGCCGTCCGATGCTCACTTCGCACTCTTGACGGTCATGTAGGCGTTGATGAGAATGCGGTAGTCGGGGATGTGGTTCGAGAACAGCGGGCCGAGCCCCTCGACGTCGTTGCGCCAGTCGCGGTGTAGCTCGCAGGCGAGACCGAACCAGGTCATGAGTTGAGCACCGGCCGCCGACATGCGATCCCACGCCGAATGACGGGTGAGTTCGTTGAACGTGCCCGAGGCATCGGTGACGACGAACACCTCGTATCCCTCGGCAAGCGCTGACAGCGCCGGGAACGCAACACAGACCGCAGTCACGACACCGGCGATGATCAGCTGCTTCTTGCCCGTCGCTTTCACCGCCTTGACGAAGTCCTCGTTGTCCTAGGCATTGATCTGGCCGGGACGCGGAATGAACGGCGCATTGGGGAAGGTCTGCTTGAGTTCCGGCATGAGCGGGCCGTTGGGGCCGTCCTCGAAGCTGGTGGTCAGGATCGTCGGCAGCTTGAAGTATTTGGCGAGATCAGCGAGCGCCAGCACGTTGTTCTTGAACTTGTCGGGATCGATTTCACGCACGAGCGAAAGCAGTCCGGCCTGATGCTCGACGAGCAGGATGGCAGCATTGTTCTTGTCGAGGCGGGTGTAGGGTTTGCCCATGGTTGTTCTCCTTGGCTGATTGAGCTGTGGCGCTGATTACTCGTGGATTGGATGTCGACGGGCGACCTGCTGAGAGGCCGCTCGCCGACGTTTCAGGACGCCATCGCGCCGAATTTACCGCTCTGGAACTCGAGCATGGCCTGCTTGCCAACGCCGGAGTGATATTGCAGCGGCTGGCCGGAGTAAAAGTGCAGCAGGGATGCGCAAGCAAGAAGGCCCCCGATATCGGTGGCCTTCTTGCTTTTCGAGCCTTACGCCTGAGCAGACTCGTCCGATGGCGGCTCGGTCTTTGGGCGGCGTGGCCTGCGCTTGGAGTGGGCGAGCCGGAACCAGGGCTGCGCGGGTTCGCGACCGAGCTGCGTGCGACGATCTCAGCCCGCGGGCGATGGCTCGCCGAACGGCAGCTGGCGAAGGTTGCCGGCGACGGCGCCGTCACGCCGTTGCCCGGGATGCTGACCGGGCTGCGCAAGCTCGAGACCGAGCGGCTGGTCAAGGACCTGTCCAAGCATCTCGGCGCCGCGTTCATGCCTGCCACGCCAGGAGTTCGCATCTCTGGTATCTATAATCGCGCGCTTTCGACGCCCACCGGAAAGATCGCCGTCATCCGCCGCGAGGACACGTTCACGCTCGTCCCCTGGAAGCCGGCGCTCGAGCCGATGCGGGGGCTCGCCGTATCGGGGATCGTCGGCCCGAACCGGACGACCTGGACGCTGGATCGTTGGCGAGGGCTGCCGGCGCGGGGGTGAACAGTTTGGGATGACGCCACTACGCACCAACGGTCCGCATGAAGCTGTTCCGCCCGGTTGGTGCCCATGATACATATCATCGTACTATAGGTCCCATCATCATGGTTTTTGTATCAATGTCGCGACCCAGTCTTCAACGCCGACAAGCCCGTGGCCTGCTCGCCAAGCACGGGATCGCGCGCCTATCCGAGCTGCGTGCGGCCGGCGTCACGGCCGCCACTATCAGCCGTATGGAAAAAGCCGGCGAGGTCGTTCGCCTCGCGCGCGGGCTCTATCAGCTTCCCGATGCCGATCTCGACGTCCACCACAGCCTGGCCGAAGCCGCCAAGCGGGTGCCCAAAGGCGTCGTTTGTCTCACCTCGGCGCTGGCGTTCCACGGCCTCACCGATCAACTGCCACGGCGCATCTGGCTGGCCATTGGCACCAAGGACTGGTTGCCTAAAGCTGATCGGCCACCCCTGCGGATCGTTCGGTTTGCTCCGGCACTCCTCACCGACAGTGTCGAAACGTATGTCATCGAGGGCGTGCCGGTCAGAATATTTGCGATCGCGAAAACCATCGCCGATTGCTTCAGGCATCGCAGAACCGTCGGCGTATCCGTCGCAATCGAAGGGCTTCAGGAAGCACTACGGCAACGTAAGACGACGCCGGCTGAGATCGCCCGTCACGCCGAGCGCGGCGGCATCGGTACCGTGGTCCGACCCTACCTGGAGGCACTGACCGCCAATGGGTAAACAGGTCAAGAACATCGGCGCATCGGTCCGCGCGCGGCTACTCACGCTCTCCCAGTTGAACGGGCAGACGTTCGATCTGGTGCTGACACGCTATGCGCTCGAGCGATTGCTCTACCGATTGAGCGTATCGCCCCACGCCGAACGCTTTGTCCTGAAGGGTGCGATGCTGTTGACGACGTGGTTGCACCAACCCCACCGCGCCACGCGCGATCTCGACTTGCTCGGGTTCGGCGACCCGAGCCCGGACGACATCCTTGCAACGTTCCGCGCGATCCTCGCCGGCAACCGCGATGACGGCGTCGATTTCGATGGTGACGGGTTGCGGGTCGATCGAATTCGCGAAGACATGATCTACGGCGGCTTGCGCCTTCGTACCACGGCCACCATTGGCGGCGCGCGTGTCAGCGTCGTTGTGGACATTGGTTTCGGCGACACGCTCGAACCGGGTGCCGAAACCGTCGACTACCCGGTCATGCTCGATATGCCGGTGCCGACGCTGCGCGCCTATGCCAGGGAAACCGTCATTGCCGAGAAATTCCAGGCGATGGTTGCGCTCGGTCGCACCAATAGCCGCATGAAGGACTTCTATGACATCTGGGTGCTCAGCCGGTCCTTTGCCTACGACGACGACCGGCTGCCACGCGCGATCGCCGCCACCTTTGCACGGCGCGCCACACCTATCCCAATCGAAGCGCCAGATGCGTTCACAGCCGCGTTCGCAACGGATGAGCGCAAGCAACGACAATGGCGCGCGTTTGTCACCGACGTGGCCGTCGACCCTGGATCACTCGATGTGGTTACGGCCGATCTCGCGGCGTTCCTGATGCCGCGCGCATTGGCTGCAGCTGGACTGACTCAACGGCGAACGCCGGAATGACAGGGCTTTCCCGGGGGCGAAACGGCGGCGATGCTGTCGCTGTCGCCACACGCCGCCCCAGGGCAGCCACTCGACGGCCCAGGCGGTGACTTTCGCCGGGTCGGTCAGGCGAATGGGGCGGCCGAGGTGGTCGGCGTTGACATAGAGCAGCTCCGGCGTCGCGGTGCCGGCCACGTCGACGACGCCAACCGGCAAATCTGTCCCGGCATACCCCGCACCGGGCAGCCAGATGTATTCCTTCGCCACCACGCCCGTCGTGCCGTCGGCCTCGGCGATGACGTTGCGGTCCTGCGTGGTGTGGACGGTGCCGTCGAACGGGCCGCTGTTGGTGACGACGCGCGACGCGAGCTGTTCGAGGCTGTTGTAGCTGTAGCTGCCCTTGAGATTGCCGTCCTGGTGGACGGTGGCGAGGCGGCCGCGCGCGTTGGTGCCGTAGGTGTAGGTCGAGCCCGAGCGCACGTCGGAGGTAATATTGCCCGCGCCGTCGTTGGTGAACGTGCGCATCGATCATCAAACGACCGCCACACCAACGCGACCGTGGAAAGTCGGATTCGACATTTTTGGTCATTATGGGTCCGCCCAGCGCTTCATCGCGATGCTCTCTGCAATAACACTAAGTGGCAAGCGTCTATATCTTCGTTTCGGTTGCCTAAAAATCCATCGAAGAATTGGCGCAAGAGATAGGAGTTCTCCCTCGCTTGGCGAGTAGTTGTCAATCTGGAAGCTGGCTAAATCGACCTCGTAGACAAGAACCAATAGCTCCATGACGTCGCAAAGGTCGTCGCCTTTTATTCCCAGATCGTTCACAATGCAGCTGCGCGGCGTCAGATGTGAAATTTGTTTTTCCGAGCACCCCCATTGCCGCAAAAGGTACTTCGCATCCGCGGACAAAACTTGGGACATCTGGCGCTAATTCCGCGCCAAGCAGGCAGCTATATCTGCAGCGTCTTTCGCCGCAAGAATCAACCCGACGCCAGCGAAGCCGCGTGATGCAACGCGACCGAGGCTACGGAACCTACTTCCTCCGAGTATGCTGAGCACAGACGTCCGATTGCCTGTGAACGACCGGGGACATCCCTTACAGAATAGACTGGGAGCATCCCTGACAGGCGAAGCTCGTTCGAATCACTGGGAGATTCGGGCGATGCCCTTCAAGGAGACCTGTCGGATGGAAGAGCGCGTCGCGTTGCTGAGAGCCTACGAATGCGGGGTCTTCACGGTCGCCGAGCTGGCCGCGAACTACGGCGTCAGCCGGACTACGTTTTACGAGTGGAAGCGCCGCCGCGACGCGGGCGACGAGCGCTGGTTCGAGGACAGGAGCCGCGCGCCGAGATCGTGTCCTCACGCGACGCCGGCCGATGTGATCGCAGGCATCGTCGCCGAGCGCCGCCGCTTCCCGCGCTTCGGGCCGAAGAAACTCCGCGCGCGCCTCGTGCTTGCCCGCCCCGATGTCGCGTGGCCCGCCGTGTCGACTATCGGCGACATCCTGAAGCGCTCCGGGCTGATCGAAGCGAAGCTGCGCCAGCGCCGGCCGCTTGCGCAAGGCGAGATCGTCGCCGGCTCGGAAGTGCCCAACGGCGAGTGGGCGATGGACTTCAAAGGCTGGTTCCGCACGCGCGACGGCAAGCGGGTGGACCCGCTCACTGTATCGGACACGGCGAGCCGCTATCTGGTCGGCATTCGCATCACGCCGCCGACGCACGATGGCGTGAAAGCCGTGCTGACAAGGGTTTTCGGTGAGATCGGGCTGCCCGACGCGATCCGCTCCGACAATGGATCGCCGTTCGGATCGACAGGTGGAGGCGGCCTTTCGCGGCTGTCGGTGTGGCTCATGAAGTTAGGGATAGAGCCGCGCTTCATTCCGCCGGCTTCGCCGCAGGACAACGGTCGCCACGAGCGCATGCATCGCACGTTGAAGGACGCGACGACGAAGCCGCCGGCCGAGACGTGGCAGCAGCAGCAGGTGCGGTTCAACCTATTCCGCCGCGAGTACAACGAAGAGCGCCCGCACGAGGCTCTAGGGCAGACGACGCCGGCGAGTTGCTGGACGCCGCCACGGCGCGGGCTGCCGATAAAGATCGACGAGCCCTGGTACGACCCGGATCACGAGGTTCGCCGCGTGCGCCACGACGGCACCATCCGTTGGCGCGGCGAGACCGTGTTCGTCGGCGAGGCTCTGGCGCGCGAGACGGTCGGCCTCGTCGCGGTGGAAGCGCGCCTTCGGCACGACGAGCACGACGCTGGCTGCCATGTGGTGCGCTTCATGAGCCGCGACCTCGGGCTGCTCGATGCGGCCGGCCGGTTCCGACGCTTCGCTCCGCCGCGTGCGCGGCTGCGCTCCACCTCGAAACCGGCTAGAACAGAGAGCGAATAGTGTCAGGGATGTTGCCGGTTCAAAATGTCAGGGATGTCCCCGGTCGTTCACGGATCGACCACCTCCCCCGGCGCATTCCGGGCATACGCATACACGCTCGGCCCGTCCACGAACCCGAGCGGGTCGGGCTGGGTATACCGGCCGATGGTGGGATCGTAGTGCCGGTGCCAGTTGTAGTGCAAGTTGGATTCGACTTGGAACCATTGACCGGGGAACCTCGCGTTGAGCGTCTCGCTGCCGGTGATGGAATGCACACCACCCCAAGGTAGCCATTCGACGGCCCAGGCGGTGACCTTGGCCGGGTCAGTTAGGCGGATGGGGCGGCCGAGGTGATCGGCGTGGACGTAGAGCAACTCCGGCGTGGCGGTGCCCGCCACATCGACGACGCCGACGGGGAGATCGGTGCCGGCATAGCCCGCGCCCGGCAGCCAGATGTATTCCTTCGCCACCACGCCCGTCGTGCCTTCGGCTTCCGCGAGGATGTTGCCGGAGCGATCTTGGGTGGTGTGGATGGTGCCGTTGAACGGGCCTGAGTTGGTGACGGCGCGCGAGGCGAGTTGCTCCAGGCTGTTGTACTGGTAGGTGCCCTTGAGGTTGCCGTCCTGGTGGACCGTCGCCAGCCGCCCGCGCGCGTTGGTGCCGTAGGTGTAGGTCGAGCCCGAGCGCACGTCGGTTGTGATGTTGCCCGCGCCGTCGTGGGTGAACGTGCGCGTCGTCGTGGTGCCGGTCAGCACATTGGAAATGCGGTTCGAGCTGCCGGGGTAGCCGAGCGTGTCCGTCACCGAGCCGGTGATTTCGTAGGTGCGGTTGCCGGTGCCGTCGTAATAGAACGTCTTGCTGCCCCACGGTCCGTCGGCGTTCTGCAGCCGGTTCGACTTGTTGTACCAGAGCGCAAGCGAATTCCCCGCCGCCACCGCGTCGGCGATCGAGGTGATGTTGAGCTTGTCTGAGCGGGTGTAGCTCTTGTCGATCAAGGCGAGTGTGCCGTCGGTCACCTGGCACCGCGACAGCTCGTAGTCGAGCGTGTGGGTGTTGGTCGTCGCCAGCCCGTTGCCGTGGTTGAAGGATTTCACGAGGGCCGACTGCGCTGTCAGCGAACCAATTCCTCCGGTCTATTCCGTAGAATACAGAACTTTATGCCTTACCAACTCGTCCCTGCGATGCCTCAATCTCTTCTTGAGCTTCTCATTATAGATCGAATCACGCATCCTGATATCAAAATCATTCACAAATATCATTAGTTCATTCCAAAATTCTCGCAGCGCATTCTCGCCCTCCTGGGTGGCGGGGGTGATTCTTACGTCTGAAATTTCGTCGAAACACACGTTTTCATCGCTCAAAGATCGACGAACAAAGCTCGCAAGGGCGAGTTGATCCTCGCTCATCATCGCGGCCATATATTTATATGATAGTTAGTTCCGCCCGGCTTATCGCTACCCAAGTTAAGGTGTAAAATTGGCGGATTGGTTTTAACGTTTGGGGGTACGCTCTGGTAGTCCAGGCGAACGAAATAGCTATTTATGCGAATTTGACAAATTCTACCCTGCCCACTAATTAGAAGCTTCTTGTTGGGGCCATCAAAATCAAGGTTGATGCCGAACTTGCGCAATATTCGTCGGATAAACAATCCATCCGGGTCAATCTCTTCCCCCGGAGCATTCCGGCCATACGCATACACACTCGGCCCGTCCACGAACCCGAGCGGGTCGGGCTGGGTGTATCGGCCGATGGTGGGATCGTAGTGCCGGTGCCAGTTGTAGTGCAAGCCGGATTCGACCTGGAACCATTGACCGGGGAAGCGGGCGTTCAAGGTCTCCGAGCCTGTGATGGAATGCACGCCGCCCCACGGCAGCCATTCGACGGCCCAGGCGGTGACTTTCGCCGGGTCGGTGAGGCGGATGGGGCGGCCGAGGTGATCGGCGTGGACGTACAGAAGCTCCGGCGTGGCGGTGCCGGCGACGTCGACGACGCCGACGGGAAGTTCCGTTCCAGAATACCCCGCACCGGGAAGCCAGATGTACTCACGCGAGACGACGCCCGTGGTGCCGTCGGCCTCGGCGATGATATTTCCGCTCCGGTCCTGGACCGTGTGGACCGTGCCGTTGAACGGCCCGGAGTTCGTGACGGAGCGCGACGCCAACTGCTCCAGGCTGTTGTAGGTGTAGGTGCCTTTCAGGTTGCCGTCCTGGTGGACCGTCGCGAGGCGGCCCCTGGCGTTGTAGCCGTAGGTGTAGGTCGAGCCCGAGCGCGTGTCGGTGGTGATGTTACCTCCGCCGTCGTGCACGAACGTGCGCGTCGCTGTGGTGCCGGTGACGACGTCGGAGATGCGATTCGAGCCGCCTGGGTAGCCGAGCGTGTCTGTCACCGAGCCGGTGATCTCGGTGGTGCGGTTGCCGGTGCCGTCGTAGGTGTAGGTCTTGCTGCCCCACGGGCCGGCCGCGCTCTGCAGGCGGTTCGACTTGTTGTAGCCGAGCGCAAGCGAATTCCCCGCCGCCACCGCGTCGGTGATCGAGGTGATGTTGAGCTTGTCTGAGCGGGTGTAGCTCTTGTCGATCAGCGACAGCGCACCGTCTTTCACCTGACACCGCGACAGCTCGTAGTCGAGCGTATGGGTGTTGGTGGTCGCGAGTCCGTTGCCGTGGGTGAAGGACTTCACGATGGTAGCCAGCGGCTGATAGACGATGCTCGTCGCGATGTTCGACCACGCTGCGGTCGCGGGCTTTCTTGTGCGCACGGTGGTGACGCGGGCCACCCGCTCCGCTCGTCGGGCAGAACCCGAGCGCTTGCCCCCAGCAAGGGGCACGCGCAACGCTGATCGGCGGCGGGATGCAAGCTCCACGCACATGCAATCGATCTGTCGGCCCGCGGGGTGGGTCAGCATTAGAAGGGAATTTGGAGTTGGACAGCTCTTTCCAACCAAATCTCGCCTAATACTTCATCGCGTGCCACGCCGATCCCATATAGGTAACAACGAGCCACCTCAGGTATGGCGAATTTCTCGCCAGCCAAAGCCGACCGAACATAGAGTTCGAACGCCCTTCGCTCATCTTTTTCAAGGCCCCCTATTCCCCGTTCATAGGCGCCAGCAAGCCCATATACGCCTTCCGAGTTACCGGCATCGGCGGCCTTTCGAAACCATTCGACAGCCTTTCGGGCGTTCTTTCTGACATGCTTTCCATGGGCGTACCAACTAGCCACGGCAGCGGCAGCATCTCCGTTGCCCGCAATTGCTGCGACGGTCAGCAATGCGAGCACCTGTTGCGCATCATATTCTTCACTTTGCGCTATACGGAGTGCCGCTCGATAAGCCTTCCGGGCTTGCGAGGGAGACACGATCTTCGAACTCCTTGAAAAACTGACTGCATTTACTGCGATTTGGGTGGCCAGGGACCCTTCTTATGCCACGGCGGCCGTTTGCTCGGCCAGTCACGCCGCTCATCCGCCTTTTCCCCACCTTGATCCTGCTTCTGGCGCGCTTCGCCACCTTCATGCTTCTCTTTGGTCGATGGTCTCTTCCCCTTTGTATGCTCTGCCGCCATCAAGCAAATGTTCTTGATTGCTTCGGCTGTAGTAGCAGCGGCTGCGGCGCAGGCGGCAGGGTTAGCGCGACAGTAGGCGACCACAACGTAGTAGGGCACCCAGACCCCAATCCGTCCGTCGGGATCAACCACTTCCCCCGGCGCATTCCGCGCATACGCATACACGCTCGGCCCATCCACGAACCCGAGCGGATCGGGCTGCGTATACCGGCCGATGGTGGGATCGTAGTGCCGGTGCCAGTTGTAGTGCAAGCCGGATTCGACCTGGAACCACTGGCCGGGGAACCTCGCGTTCAAGGTCTCGGAGCCGCTGATCGCGTGAACTCCGCCCCAGGGCAACCATTCGACGGCCCAGGCGGTGACTTTCGCACCATCCGTCAGCCGGATCGGGCGGCCGAGGTGATCGGCGTGGACGTAGAGCAACTCCGGCGTCGCGGTGCCCGCCACATCGACGACGCCCACCGGTAGATCCGTCCCGGCGTAGCCCGCGCCCGGCAGCCAGATGTATTCCTTCGCCACCACGCCCGTGGTGCCGTCGGCCTCGGCGATTTGCGCTACGCTTCGCCCTTTGGCTCTAGATCGGGGAACTCATCGAAAAATTGGCGAAGCAAATCAAGTTCCATTGCGCCTAATACACTACCGACGCCTTCGATTACGCGAGTGGCGTCATCGGGCTGAAGAGTCTCTCGAGCATCATTCGCCAGCTCGCGTAACTCTCTCTGCTGAGCTAGACACTTGGAGACGAAATTTTCAGCAAAGCTTCTCGATATGTTCATCGCGTACTCACCGGTCAGCAGCCGTTGATCCTAAGGCACTCTTGGAGGCAGCCTCGAAATTTCGATCCGTCCAAGTCGTATAAGCGCCCCCTCCCAACATGCTTGTCGGTGCACATAGAAATGCAGTTCTTACGCACTTCCTTGCAGCGATCGTCGTCGCCTCCCCCACCACCTCCACCTCCGAAGGTACGTTTGAAGATTGCCACACACTGTTCGACAAGCTTGCTGCACTTTTCGGGATATGCTGCGCAATAAATGGCAGGAGGGACGAGCACTGGAAATGGCAAAGCAACCTGCCGCCCATCCGGATCGACAAACTCCCCCGGAGCATTTCGCGCATACGCATACAAGCTCGGCCCGTCGACGAAGCCTAAGGGGTCGGGCTGCGTATACCGGCCGATCGAGGGATCGTAGTGCCGGTGCCAGTTGTAGTGCAAGCCGGATTCGACCTGGAACCACTGGCCGGGGAAGCGGGCGTTGAGCGTCTCGCTGCCGGTGATGGAATGCACACCACCCCAAGGTAGCCACTCGACGGCCCAGGCGGTGACCTTGGCGGGGCCAGTGAGGCGGATGGGGCGGCCGAGATGGTCGGCGTGGACGTACAGAAGTTCTGGCGTCGCACTCCCGGCGACATCGACGACGCCGATGGGCAGGTCGGTGCCCGCGTAGCCTGCGCCCGGCAGCCAGATGTATTCCTTCGCCACCACGCCAGTCGTGCCGTCGGGCGAAGCGAGGCACGGCGGATCAGGTTCACATTGAGAGCCCGCGCCTAAACTCTCTATTAACCGCATCCCTCACATCTGGATCAAATATCAGCACGACCTTGTGTTCCGGAAATGAAGCCCAGTGTTGGACAGCAGAACGCAAGATATCAATATACGTTTTATGATCGATCACATCACGCAGCACAGGAAATGACGGATGAATTATTGCAACCACGCACTCTTGAATTCCATCCAATGATTTTAGCGCATCCTCAAGCGCATCCCAATTGTAACCAAAATAGCTTGCGATCCCGAGGCCATCCGCGAATACCCCCAAGACATGATGCTTCTCTGCGCAGTTGCCGGGCAAAACAATTTTTCTAGCCCCAGCGAAGGCGCGGCTGGCAGTATCAAGTTTCTGAAACTGGATTTCCATGTGTTTTACTTGATGGGGGTGAAGGTCTTGTAGTGGTTAGGCGTGAAATAGATCTCTCCACCCTGCCCTTGGATGATCCGCATGGGACCCGGGCCTGTCGCACCAGGAGTTGGAACTACATACTCTCGGTAGTATCCCTGCTGCTGCTGAGGCAGCAAACCTTCTCGATTATTGAATACCGTTCCATCGTTTCGATGAGAATTCCCCTCCCCCCTCTGTATCCGATCAAGTGTTGATCGAACATCGGTGGTGTTACCCTTTGAGTCAGTGATGAAATCAGACGGCGATCGATTGCTGCGACTTGAGCCGCCGCCTCCTCCTCCCGATCCACACGGCGAAACGAAATCGCCTCCGCTAAGCGGTGAGAGTCGGCTAGGTAATCCGCCTTTACACGGGTCATTTATCAACTGCACCGGCGGCTTACATTGATTGGAACTCGGCGGCTTCGACTGCGGCTTGAACCCGATCATATCCGGGTTCATCGGGCCGAACAGTCCAGTCGGATCAACGACCTCCCCCGGCGCATTCCGGGCATACGCATACACGCTCGGCCCGTCGACGAAGCCCAAGGGGTCGGGCTGGGTGTAGCGGCCGATGGTGGGATCGTAGTGCCGGTGCCAGTTGTAGTGCAAGCCGGATTCGACTTGGAACCACTGACCGGGGAAGCGGGCGTTGAGGGTTTCGCTGCCGGTGATGGAATGCACACCACCCCAAGGTAGCCATTCGACGGCCCAGGCGGTGACCTTGGCCGGGTCGGTGAGGCGGATGGGGCGGCCGAGATGGTCGGCGTGGACGTAGAGCAACTCCGGCGTCGCGGTGCCCGCCACATCGACGACGCCCACCGGTAGATCCGTCCCGGCATAGCCCGCGCCCGGCAGCCAGATGTATTCCTTCGCCACCACGCCCGTGGTGCCGTCGGCCTCGGCGATCACGTTCCCCGAGCGGTCTTGCACGGTGTGAACGGTGCCGTTGAACGGCCCGCTGTTGGTGACGACGCGGCTGCTGAGCTGTTCGAGGCTGTTGTACTGGTAGGTGCCCTTGAGGTTGCCGTCCTGGTGGACGGTGGCGAGGCGACCGCGCGCGTTGTAGCCGTAGGTGTAGGTCGAGCCCGAGCGGGTGTCGGTCGTGATGTTGCCCGCGCCGTCGTGGGTGAACGTGCGCGTCGTCGTCGTGCCGGTGACGACGTTGGCGATGCGGTTCGAGCCGCCGGGGTAGCCGAGCGTGTCGGTCGTCGTGCCCCCTCCCGAAGGAGACGTGATCTCATAGGTGCGGTTGCCGGTGCCGTCGTAATAGAAGGTCTTGGTGCCCCACGGCCCGTCGGCGTTCTGCAGCCGGTTCGACTTGTTGTACCACAGCGACTGCGAATTCCCCGCCGCCACGGCGTCGGCGATCGAGGTGATGTTGAGCTTGTCGGCGCGGGTGTAGCTCTTGTCGATCAAGGCGAGTGTGCCGTCGGTCACCTGACAGCGCGACAGCTCGTAGTCGAGGGTGTGGGTGTTGGTGGTCGTGAGCCCGTTGCCGTGGGTGAACGATTTCACGATGGTAGACAGCGGCTGATAGACGATCGATGTCGCGACGGTGGACCACGCGCCGGTCGAGGGCTTGCGCGTGCGCACGGTGGTGACGCGGGCCATGCCGTCGCGCACGTACTCCACCTGCCGGCCGGAAGGGTAGGTGACGAGCGTCGGGTTGTCGGCCGCGTCGTAGGCATAGTCGGTGACGGTGGTGAAGCCGCCGATGACGCGGGTGTCGCGGGTGACATTGCCGCGCGCGTCGTAGACCAGCGCGACCGAGCCGCCCTCGTGCGTCGCCGAGGTGAGGCGGCCCTTGCCGGCATTGCCCGAGAGAACCGCGTCGTAGACGAACGTCATGGCCTCGGCCGGGGCCGAGGGGAACGTGCGCGACAGGATGCGGCCGGTGTTATCGTAGGTCATGTTGGCGACCACGCCGCGCCCGTCGGTCACCTGGGTCGCGAGCCCGCGCGCGTCGCGGACGGTGTCGGTGGTGCCGCTGTCGGGCGAGGCGCGGCGGATGATCTCGCCGAAGCCGTTGCGCACGTAGCTCGTCGTGATGTTGCGCGGGTCCTTGTAGGCCGTCACGTCGCCCTTGCCGTCGCGGGTCAGGTTGACCTGCCAGGTGTCGGGATCGGTCTCGCGGATCAGCCGGTTCACCGCGTCGTAGGCGTAGGAATAGACCTCGTTGCGCGGATCGGTGACGGTCTTCAGGTTGTCGTTCTTCTCATAGGCGTAGCGCGTCTCCTGCGTATTGGCGCCGATCTGCTTCAGCAGACGGCCCAGCTCGTCGTAGGTCTGCGTCATCTGGTAGGTGACGGCCGACGCACTGTTCTTGATCGTGGTCGCGGTGACGCTGCCGAGCAGATCGTGGGTGTACTCGATCTTCTGGCCGTCGAGCGCGGTCACGGAGGTGAGGCGGCGGGCGTTGTTGTAGGCGTAATCGAAGACCGAGCCATCGGGGCGGGTGATTTTGGTGATGTCGCCCGTGGCGTTGGTGTCGAAGCTCGTCACCGCTGCGCCGGCTCCCGGATTGACGGTCGTCGATTTGAGCCGGCCCTGGAAGTCGTAGGTCAGGTCGGTGATGACGCCGTTCGCGTCGGTGATCCGCGTCGGCTGACCGCGCGCGTTGACGGTGTTGACGGTGGTGACGTGGCCCAATTCGTTGGTCACGCTGGTGACGTAGCCATTGGTGTCATAGGCATAGGTGACGATGTCGCCGCTGCCGGACAGCGGGCCGTTGACGGTGGCGAGCAGTCCGGCGGCGGTGGTGTAGGTGTAGGCCCAGGTCCGCGTCTGGCCGCTCGTGGAATACGGAACCGTGTGGGTCGTGGTGTCGACCTCGGAGCGGGAGGTCAGCCGGCCGGTGGCGGCGTCCCAGGTATAGGTCGTGGTGCGGCCGGGCTCGACCATCTGCGTCACGGTGCGCAGCGTCGGATGGTAGGTGTAGGTCGTGGTGGTTGCGTCCGCCGTGCCGAAACCCTGCGTAACGCTGGTCGGGCGGCCCATGGTGTCGCGGATGTACTTGGTCTTGCGGCCTTCCTCGTCCGTCGTCGTGTCGATGGCGCCGGTCGTCGTGTAAGTGATCGCGCTGGCGCTGACCGGGCAGTTGGTACTCGCAACACCATCGACCCCGATCAGGCGATCCATGCCGGCGATCGTCTGGTACTTGTGAACCGACTGCTTACCGAGAGCATTGGTCAGCGTGGTCTGCCTCACCCCGCTGACCTTGGAATAGGCGAATGTGGTCTTGTCGTCGCCGCCGGTCAGCCCGCTTTCGACGACACGCCCAATCCCGTCGTACACGACATCCTTGTAGCGGATGCCGCGCGCATCGGTGATCCCGGTCAGGGCATAGGGGAATTCAGCGTTTTCATAGTGGTAGGTCGTGGTCTCGGTCGACGTGCCGTTGGTGACGGATGCGGTCGCGAGACGCCGCGAATCAACAACCTGCACGCCATCGACAACCTCGGCATATTCGTAGGTATAGTCGACAGAGACGCCACCGGGCGCCTGGACGCTCGTCAGGACGCCGCCGGCCCACGTGAATGTCAGGGTTCTAGAGAAACTATCGGTCAGCGAGGTGAGCTGGCCGGCCGTAGTGTAGAGCATCGACTGCTGGTAGCCCGAGCGGGCCTTGACCAGGACGACCCGGTAGACATCGGCAATCTTCTGCAGCCGGTAGAGCGTGTCGTCTTCGAGTTGGACGTCGAATTGCTCGACGGGGGTCGTCACCTTCGTGGCGCTGATATCGATAGGGTTTTCGTAGGGCCGGTAGACGCCGCCAGTGTCCTTTCGCAGCTCATGCACCTGCCCGTCCGAGCGTTGGACAAAGATCTTGGTGGTGCTGCTCTCCGCGATCTGCAGATCGAACGAAAAAACCCAGCCGCGACCGAGCTTCTGTCCGCCCGCGACGCGAATAGGCGTGCTCGTGTAGAGCCGTCGGAGTTCCAGGGCCGCCGCGCCGCCGGTTGCGTAGTCGAGGCCTTCGTCGAGTTTGCGGGCACTTGATGGAACGACAGGCCGACCCGTCGATGCCACCGACAACCAGTTTCGTGGCGGTTGCGTATTTGAGGAACTGCCGGGGGCGGGCCCAGGACAACTATCGACCGTCTTGTTGCATTGCGCCGCCGTGCCGAAGTTGCCGCTCGCGATCTCGGTCGAAGTCAGAGCTGGCGCCGGCATTCTGAACAGAGCGATAGGTGGAATTTCTGCCTGACGGCGGGCAAGATAGTCCCGTTCATCAGGAGTTCCCATGACGAGACGACCGCGCCGGAACCACACACC
>JALHOF010000021.1 GCA_022843145.1 Hyphomicrobium sp. | reverse complement strand
ACCTCGACCAGACCAAGGTCATGGACGGCCGCCTCGTGCGCGTGCTGTCGTGGTACGACAACGAGTGGGGCTTCTCCAACCGCATGGCCGACACCGCCGTCGCGATGGGCAAGTTGATCTAGTCTCCCGCCGCTTAGACAAACCGGAAGGCCGTCATGAGACCCATGGCGGCCTTTTCAATTTCTGTTGCCAGACGTACCGTCGACACTCATCGCGCGCATCCGCGCTCGTGCCCCGCCAGGTGACCCGACATGCCGACACCCAAGAAGGAAGACAGGCTGCTCCGCGCGCTCGTGACGGTCAACCGCCATGCCCAGCCGCTCGGCGCGTTCCTGACCGAGACGTTCCATCTGATCGGCCTGTTCGCCATCGGGGCGGCGACGGTGTGGGCGGGCGGTGTCTTCTTCCTCAGCCTGATGAGCAAGTCCCACGCCTCGATCGAGGACCTGCTGCTGTTGTTCATCTACCTCGAGATCGGCTCGATGGTCGGCATCTACTTCAAGACCAACCGCATGCCGCTCCGCTTCTTGATCTACATCGGCATTACGGCGCTCACCCGCCACTTGATCGGCTGGGTCAACCACGAGCCCAAGCCCGATATGGGCGTCATCATTCTGTCGGGCGGCATCCTCATTCTGTCACTGTCGGTGCTGATCATCCGCTTCGCGTCGTATACCTATCCCTCGCCCTCGCCGCCGTCCGAACGCGGGTACACCGCAGATACCGATCCGGGCGGCGAAAAGTTCTGACGGCACGGGCCGGCGGCAGAGGTTTCCTCACACCCTGAGCGTCCCGGACTTTCGCGCCTCTGCGACGAGTTGCGCAGCGCGGCGCACCGTGTCGATGTGATCCTCCGACTTCAACGCCTTCTCCGCCAGATCCAACGCGCTTTGCGACATCGCGCGCGCCTCTTCCGCCAGTTCGGCATCCCCGAGACGGACGAGGATCGCGAGCGTCTTTTGCAGCCGAACGCCGACCTCGACGATCGCAGCGCCGTCACGCGCGATAGCGGTGAACGCATCGTTGACCAGTTCGGACGATTTCAGCGGCGGCATCGAGACCCGGTCGAACCTGACTTGGCGCATGCTCTCGGACTTCGAGATCTCGACGAAGCGCGTGAAGATCGCAGCCTGCGCGTTGAGCACCGAGATGACGGTGCCGAAATCGTTGAGCGTCGTCGATAGCGCCCGATCGGCGCTTTCCGCAAGGTTCAGGAGGTTCAGCCGGACGTCGTGCTGCGCATGACGGTACTCGTCGGTGACTAAGGTTCTCCGCAGCGCCGCGATCAGCGCTTCGCCCCGCTCACCTTCGGCCGACCGTGCGGGTCGGATGTACGCCATCGCCTCCGTCGTCTCGATGAGTTCGCCCGGCCGCGTCGCCAACACGATCGAAACCCCGTTGTCGGACGCGATCGCCTGCAATTCCTCGAGATCGATGCTGACGACGTAGGCGACCCTATCGCCGGCGACCGCCACGGCATCATCCGGTTCGTTGCCGTCCCACACCCGCGCGCCGAACGTTCCGGCCGCGTCCGTCGTGAGCGACCCCTGCGCGATCTCCGTGAGCCGCGACAGCACCGCACCGTGGCGGCCGAACTTCAGCGCATGATCGACCCATCTGATGAACGCGACGAGCACCAGTGCAACGATCCCGATCAAGCCCAGGAACAGCGTGAACCGGCCGGCCGGCCCGTAGTGAAACGCCTTCAGCGCCAGGATACCCATGACCGAATAGATGAACGCCGCGATGAACGCCGACATGACGAATTGCGCCGTGTTGTCCGCCAGAACGATCCGCGACGCGCGCGACGTCATCACATTCGCCGCGCCGGACGCGGCGCTGCTGATGGCGGTGACGGTGAACGTCGCGACCGTCAGCATGCTCGACGCAAAGATTCCAAAAAGCCCGACGAGACTGTCTTCGCTGATATCGACCGCAATATTGCCGTCGTAGGTCTTGCCGATGAACAGCGCCAAAAGCGCCATCAACAGCGAAGCGAGGCTCGCCAAAGCCGGTTTCACCCACAGCCTCGCCGCCAGCTCCCGCCGCAGCCGCTGCATCGCGTCGTCCATCGTGGATGCTCCGTTTAGGCGGGTAGACGTGACACGCATTCGGCGAGGCAAGCGGCCGCCGCCCCTCGCGAGGCCACGTCGCCCGACGTCAAACACCCGACAATGTAAGAAGTTCCGTCGCTGCGACGTCGCCATCTATCGATATATCGAGCTTGGTATCGGATACTCGACGTTCGTCGTAGTCCCCGCGCGTTTGTGCAGCAGATCCTCGCCAGCCGGTCTTGGCAGCCGCGACGCGACCCGCTAATCCCTGCCTCGTGCCCCAAACGGATCGAGACGAGGACCCTCCCATGACCCAGAAGCTCGAAGACATCGCCCGCGCCCTGGTCGCCCCCGGCAAGGGCATCCTCGCCGCCGACGAAAGCTCCGGCACCATCAAGAAGCGCTTCGACAAGATCGATCTCGCCTCGACCGAGGACAGCCGCCGCGATTACCGCGAGATGCTGTTCCGCTCGGGCGATGCCATGAAGAATTACATCTCTGGCGTCATTCTCTATGACGAGACCATCCGCCAGAAAGCCAAGGACGGTACGACGCTGGTCGACATCATGACGTCGGCGGGCGCCATCCCGGGCATCAAGGTCGACATGGGTGCAAAGCCGCTAGCCGGGCCGACGGCGAAAATCGAAACCGTCACCGAAGGCCTCGACGGGCTGCGCGAACGCCTCGCCGAATATCATGCGCTCGGTGCCCGCTTCGCCAAATGGCGCGCCGTCATCGCCATCGCCGACCGCTGCCCCTCGTACAATTGCCTCAACGCCAACGCGCACGCTCTGGCTCGCTACGCCGCTCTCTGCCAGGAGGCCGGCATCGTGCCGATCGTCGAGCCGGAAGTGCTGATGGACGGCGAGCATTCGATGCACGACATCGATGCCTGCGCCGAGGTCACCGAGTGGACGCTCAAGGAAGTGTTCCAGCAGCTTTATTATGCCAACGTGAAGCTCGAAGGCATCATCCTCAAACCCAACATGATCGTTCCCGGCCAGAAGTGCGCCAAGCAGGCGTCGCCGGCAGAGGTCGCAGAAAAGACCGTCAAGGTGCTCAAGGCCTGCGTACCGTCCGCCGTGCCCGGCATCGCATTCCTGTCTGGAGGACAGTCCGACGAACTCGCCACCGAGCATCTGTCGCGGATGAACGCCATCCTCGGCGGCGGCTCGGTGCCGTGGCCGTGGAGCCTGACATTCTCCTACGGCCGTGCGCTTCAGGCCGCGGCGCTGCAAGCCTGGGGCGGCAAGTCGGAGAACGTCGCAGCCGGCCAGCGCGCGTTCACCCACCGTGCCCGCATGAACAGCCTCGCCGCGCTCGGCAAATGGGATCAGAAACTCGAGAAGGCCGCTTGAGAGCATTTTTTTAGCCAGGGCGCGCGCGGCATCGTCGCTCGCGTCTGAGAAGTCCACCTGACCCGTGCACGCCGATCCGTGCGCGGGTTTCACGTTTCTGCCCCAACCATGCCGCAAATCACGTGCTTTTGGTCGCAACCGTCGTAACGGGCCGCGGCACAACCGTGTCCGCCATTCGACTGTCGGGCGGCAGCCCGCATGCAATGCCCTCGCGACATGCCCGTCAGGCGCAAATTAGCGCTCACGAAAGGATTTCCATGAGTGCCAAGCTCTACCCGGGTCTGATGGCCCGAATCGTTGTCTCGACTCTGGCCTCGGCGACCGCCGCCGCCTCGGTGAGCACGGCCGCCCGTTCGGCCGAAAGCGATACGGCGCCGATCGTCGTCGCTCAGGCGCAGCCGCAGACAAAGGAGACCGAGGACGAAGCCAACAAGCGCCGCCCAGACGGCAAGGGCGATGGGCAGCGCGGCCGCGGGCAAGGCCAGGGCGGAGGCCAGGGTCAAGGTCAGAGCCAGGGCCAGGGCCAGCCGCAGACAGCGCCGAAAGGGTTTAAACAGCAGACGCCGCCGCCAGCCGCTTCGACTCCGCCGCCGGTCGTGCAGCCGCGCGTCGTCAACCCGACCACGCCGCCGGCCACCGTCGATCCGCGCCGCGAACGCAACGAACGCCGTTTGCAGGAACTCGAGCAGCTGCGCCGCCAGCGCGAACAGCGCGCCGCCCCACCCGCCGTCACGACACCGCCGGTCGTCAAGCAGTTCACTCCGCCGGTCCCGCCGCCGGTGTTGAAGCAAAACGTTCCGTTGACGACGCCCACACAGCTTCCGAACACGCGTGGCCGTGACGGCGACAGGGACGGCGACCGCAACCGTGACGCCGGACGCCCTAATCGCGACAACGACGACGCGCGCAATCGCAATCGTGACGGGGACGACCGCGCCCGTGATGCCGTTCGCCGCGACCGCCCCGACACCGACCGCGCCGAGCGACCCACCTTCCGCCGCAGCGACGAAGATCGCCGCGCGCGACGCGACGGGCCACGCGGCATCGACGCCATCAAGGGCGGCCGCAGCGAAACCGTCGAGTCGGGAGGCCGCCGCACGATCATCAAGGAATCCGACAATCGCGTCATCGTGCGCGAGAACAACCGCATGTTCATCCAGAACAACCCCAACCGCCGCTTTGAACGCTACAGCCGAGATGCCAACACACGCCGTCTAAGTGACGGTACGCGGCTGAGCATCGTCAGCCGTCCCGGCGGCATCGAGATCCATACAGTGATGGACCGCGATGGCCGCCTCGTCCGACGCTTCCGCCGCGACCGCAGCGGCCGTGAGTACACCATCGTCGACAACCGACGCCGCGACCGCTTCGGCCGTCCCATCGCCATTGGCGTCGGTATCGGTCTCGGCGCGCTCATCGCGCGCTCGATCATCGACGTGCCGCCGCCCCGTCTGCGGATTCCACGCGATAAATACATCGTCGATTACGACCGCGCGTCCGACGACGATCTCTACGACGTGCTTTCGGCGCCACCCGTCGACGAACTCGACCGCTCCTACACGCTCGACGAAGTTCTGCACTCGCGTGGTCTCCGCGACCGCATGCGCCGCATCGACCATTCGTCGATCAACTTCGCGTTCGGGTCATGGGAGGTCGACGAGAACCAGGTCGGCAAGCTCGAGCGCATCGCGCGTGCCATGCTGCGGGTGATCGACCGCAACCCGGCCGAATCGTTCCTCGTCGAAGGCCACACCGACGCCGTCGGCTCCGACGTCGACAACCTCACGCTGTCCGACCGCCGCGCGGAAGCCGTCGCCGAGATCTTGACCGAGGAGTTCGGCGTACCGCCCGAGAACCTCACGACGCAGGGCTATGGCGAGCAGTATCTGAAAGTCGAGACGGAGGAGCCCGAGCGGCTCAATCGCCGCGTCGCGTTCCTGCGCTTGACGCCGCTGCTGTCGCACCGTGGCGATCGTGGTGGCCGCGATGATCGTGATGACCGTGATGACGACGATCGCCGCCGCTGATCCGATTATAGGAACCATGACGCTCGAGGGCGCGGAGATCCACTCCGCGCCCTTCGCCGTTGTGCAGGGCATTTACCCAGACCCGAAGCCCGGCTTGCGGCGCGGCCGCGGCCGCCGCACGTTCCGATGCTCCACAACCGAGGCCGTCCGCATGACCACGCCCCCAGCATCAGCCGCGGCTCCTGCACCAGCTTCCGCAACCGCCATCCCCCGCATGGCACTCGCACTCGGCATTGCCGGATTGATCCCGTTCGTCGGCCTCGCGGGGATCATCGTTATGAACGCGCATCTCGCCGCGACCGATGCGTGGCGCGCGCTGACGCTCTATGGCGCGGTGATCCTGTCGTTCATGGGCGGCGTGCATTGGGGCTTGGCCATGACGCGCGGCCTCTCATCGGGATACGTCGCAAGCATCGTCCCGGCGCTCGTCGCATGGTTTTCCGTCGCGTTCCTGCCGCCGCGACCTTCGGCAACGGTGCTCGCTCTCGGCTTCGCGATGCTGCTGCTCTATGACCTCGGCGCCGTGCGCCGGGGCGAGGCTCCCGCCTGGTATGCTACGTTGCGGCGCTGGCTCACCGGCATCGTGCTGGCCGCGCTCGCTACAGCCCTATTCGCGACGTGGCGCTGACGAACCGCCCCGGCTCAGGTCCTCTCACGCGCCACCCGCGGGCTTAGCCAGCGCGGCCTCGATCGCGTCCGTG
The DNA here is from genome assembly GCA_022843145.1 of Hyphomicrobium sp. Taxonomy (GTDB): domain Bacteria; phylum Pseudomonadota; class Alphaproteobacteria; order Rhizobiales; family Hyphomicrobiaceae; genus JAKAML01. The sequence continues at coordinate 64,315 of JALHOF010000021.1, read as the reverse complement.
ATCTCCGCTGCGCCAGGCACGATGCGCGTATTGAAACTCGCTATCAACTTGCCGTCGCGACCCACGAGGTATTTGTGGAAATTCCAGCCCGGCACGGCCGACGGTCCCAGCGTCCGCCCCGCCCAGGCATAGAACGGATGCGCCGTCAGGCCGATGACCTTGGTCTTAGTTGTGAGCGGAAACGTCACCCCGAACGCGCCCTTGCAGAAGCTTGCGATTTCCGTCTCGCCTTTCGGCTCCTGGCCGCCAAAGTCATTCGACGGCACGCCGATCACCACCAGACCCTTGGTCTGATAAGTCTCCCAAAGCGTCTGCAGCGCTTCATACTGGCGCGTATATCCGCAGAACGACGCGGTATTGACGATCAGGAGCACCTTGTCCTTGAAGTCGGCGAGCGGCATCGGCTTGCCGTCGATCGCATCGAACGCGAAGTCGAAGGCGGAGCCGCTGTCCGGCCCCTCCTTCGCGGTCACCTGCCCCTGCGCCATCATCATGCCGGCGACCGCGACGAGAGACGAGAGAACCTTGCGCATGTGTGGACCTCGATGCGGCTTTCGGCACTGGAGCGTCGACGCTCACCACCGTCGACTGGTTTATCGTATGCGACCACGAACAGGATCAATCCGGTTGTCGCATCACCTTGTCGGCATTCACCGCGTCCGCGAGGCCGGTCACCGTCTCGAGACCCCTGGCCCCTGTCAGCACGGCGTTATAGACATCCGCACCCGTGAAATCGGCACCGGTCAGATCCGCCCCCGTGAAATCCACCATCGCCAACGCCGCTCCGGCGAGCCTTGCACCACGAAGGTCGGCCCCCCGGAACTTGGCGAATTCGAGGATCGCCGTCGTGAAGTTCGCACCTTCAAGCCGCGCGCCCGAGAAATCGCAGCCGATGAGATCCGTTCCGCGGCGGGTCGCGAGCGTGCCTTGTCCCGCGCGCGGCTCGTAGGACGAGAAATCAGCGCCCGGTGCTTCCGCCGCGCGGAAGCTCGCACCGTCGAGCTTCCCGAAGAAGCGCGCCCGCGTCAGGTTGGCACGGTCGAAATTCGGCGCATCTTTCCAATCGAACTGGAATGACGTGTGGATCGTCGGGCGGAGCACTGTCGCCCCTTCGAGATTCGCACCGTGGAATTTGGCACGCGTCAGCGACGAGCGGTTCAGCCTGCTCCACGAGAGGTCCGCGCCAGAGAGGTCGCTGTCCGTGAGATCGATGCCCCACAGGTCGGCGCCGCGGAACTTGGCCTGCGTCAGGCCGAGACCGGCCAAGTCGAGATAACGGAGGCTGCGTCCCGAAAGATCGAGCGGCGACCCGGCCGTCACCTCGGCCAACGCCAGCGCCACATCGCGCGCCGACACCTCGGGCTTGCCCTCCGGCATGGCTCCGGCGATCTCGTGCGGTTCGTTGGCCACGGCGTTATAGGTCACGCGCGCGGGGGCATCGGCCGCCCGCAGCACAATTGAATACGCCCCGACACCGGCCGAACATGCCGCCAGCATCAGCAGAGCCGAGGATATTTTGTCGCGGATTGCTCCCACGTCGGACTGATCCTCATTCCGGCGCGCTCCAAGCGAGTCGCGCGACGTCATGATCCCCGAGGATCTCCGCCGCAACAACCTGTTATGATATTGCTTGCCACCGCACCGTCTCTTTTCCGCCGTTTTCCCGTCCAATAGCGTCCGCTCGAGGGAGCATCCGACTTGGCATCCGATCCGCCGACCCAACTCTACATCGTCGTCACCGTGCCGGCCGATCCCGGCAGGCAGGCCGCGCTCGGCAGCGCGCTGCCCCACGTCCTCGACGTTCGTCCCGGCCTCGTCTCGGCCGTGCTGCTCGAACCTGAACCCGGCGCCGTCCTCGACGCCCGCGCCGCATCGCTCGTCGAGCTCATTCAGAAGCGGTCCGCCGCCGCGATCCTGTCGAACGATGCCCAACTCGCCCGAACGCTGCGCGCCGATGGCGTGCATCTCTCCGCCGCCGCCGGCACGATGGCCGCCTACGAAGAGGCCCGCGACATTCTCGGCACGCGCTTCATCGTCGGCGCCGATTCGACCCATTCCCGGCATGACGCGATGAGCCTCGGCGAAGGCGGCGCGGAGTATGTCGCATTCGGTCTTGGCAGCCACTCGACCGACGCCGCCCGCGTGCAGCGTCTCGAACTCGTCGCGTGGTGGAGCGAGATTTTCGAGGTGCCGTGCGTCGCACTCGATATCGACACCCCGCAAGACGCCGACGAACTCGCTGCGGCGGGCGCCGACTTCCTGGCCGTGCGGATGCCGACGGGCCTCGCGCCCGACGACGCCGCCCGCTGGCTCGAACGGCATCTCGAAGCACTCGCCCAGCCGGCCGGCCTTCGCACCGCGACGGCCTGAGACCGAAGGAGAACGCCATGCGCCCCCGCGGTTCATTCGCCGGCCCTGCACTGATCGCTGTCCTCGCCGTGTCGGTATCGGGCGAAAGCTTGCGCGCGGACACGAGCTCATGGGCCACCCGCACCGAGGAGCCGGCCGCCAAGTCACAACAGAAGCCCGCAGCCAAACCGCAGGCGGCGCCCACGGCTAAGCCCCCGCCGGCTCCCGCCGCAAAGACGCAGGCGGCGCCCGCCGCAAAGCCGTCCTCTCCCAGCGCCGCCGGCAACTCCAGCACGCACCAGAAATCCACCGCACCCCCGACCGGCGACGACGATGCCTACCTCGCCTTCGACCAGGGCCGCTACCTGACGGCGCTCGAACTGGCCGAACGCCGCGCAGCACTCGGCGACGCCACCGCCCACACGCTCATCGCCCGCATCTTCGCCGAAGGGCTCGGCGTTCCGCAGAACCTCTACACCGCCGCCAATGCCTATGCCCGCGGCGCCGACCTGGGCGACGTCGAAGCGCAGTTCGCGCTCGGCCTGATGATGGTGCAGGGGCGCGGCGTCGAGAAGGATCCCGTCGCAGCCGGCGCTTGGCTCGAGAAAGCCGCCGCAACCGGCCACGTGCTCGCCAACTACAACCTCGGCCTTCTGTTCCTCAACGGCAACGGCAAACCCGAGAACCCCCATCGCGCCGCTGCTCACATCCGCTATGCCGCCGAAAAGGGAGTCGCCACCGCGCAGTACGACATCGGCACGCTCTACCAGAAAGGTCACGGCGTCGAACCGGATGCCGTCGAGGCCTCGCGCTGGATCCGCCGCGCCGCCGACCAGGGCCACGCCGAAGCGGAACTCGAATACGCGGTGATGCTGTTGCGCGGCCTCGGCCTCACCGCCGACGAACCCCGCGCCATCGAGTTCTTGAAGAAGGCCGCCGACAAGGGTTCGCCCGTCGCACAGAACCGCTTGGCGCACGTTTACGCGGAAGGCATCGGCGTCGACAAGAGCGCGCTCGAAGCGGCCAAGTGGCGGCTAATCGCCAAGTCGGCCGCGCAGATCGAGGACGCGGTCCTCGACAAGCTCGTCGCGTCCCTGCCGAAAGCCGACCGCGCCAAGGCAGAGAAAGCCGCCATCGACTGGCAGGAAAAATCCCAGGTCAAGATGATCGAGTGAGCCTGCAAGCGTCAGGCCGCCATCGCCCTGCTCACGGCGATCCGCGAAACACACCGTCCTTGAAGAAGAGACGGTAGGGCGTCGTTCCGGACGCTCCACCCTCGAACGCACGCCAGCGGCCGTTGGTGCAGAGCGTCCCGCCCTCTGCCGCGACGGCGTCGAACTCGATATAGTTCGGATAGACGGCAGGCACAGCGTCCGATGTGACCGCCATGAACGTCGTCACACACTTGCCGCCGGTGATGACGGGGTCGTAGCCCTTGATCACGATCCCGCTACCGCTGGTCGACGGGAACGTGCTTTTCAGCACCGGCCACTCCGCGAACTTCTCGACGGGTTGCGCCGCCGCGCTGACCGGCATCGCCAACAGCAAACCCAAGATCCATCGTTCCACCACGGCGCTTATCCTTTGTTCAGAACATGCATGACGGCAACTCAGCTACGTGCCGCGCGACCTCAGGTTTCAATACCGGATCTTCCGCGCTGGCACTGCCGTCCGCTTCGCGCCTGCGCCACCCCGCCCGCTTGCCATCCCCGCCTGAACGCTCTACTCCACCGGCTCGCTCTTTGTCAGCGCGGGCCGGGTTGCACCGCGTCCGCGCACCCGCGCCCCAACCAAGACGGACCCGGCCGCGAGCCGCCTGTCCACTCCGGAGCCGCCCCATGGCCGCCACTGCCCTGATGAACGTGATGATGGCCGCCGCACGCAAGGCGGGGCGCGGGCTGACGCGCGATTTCGGCGAGGTCGAGCAGCTCCAGGTTTCGGTCAAGGGACCGGCCAATTTCGTCTCCGCCGCCGATCACCGCGCCGAGGACACGATTTACAAGGAACTCGCCAAGGCCCGCTCGGGCTATGGCTTCCTGATGGAGGAGCGCGGCATCGTCGAAGGCGATGACAAGTCGCACCGCTGGATCGTCGATCCGCTCGACGGCACCACCAACTTCCTGCACGGCATTCCGCTGTTCTGCATCTCGATCGGCCTCGAGCGCGACGGCCAGCTCGTCGCGGGCCTCGTCTACAATCCGATTTCCGACGAAATGTTCACCGCCGAGAAGGGCAAGGGCGCGTTCCTCAACGACCGCCGTCGCCTCCGCGTCGCTGCCCGCCGCGACATCGGCGAAGCGGTCGTGGCCACCGGCATCCCGCATCGCGGCCGGCCCAATCACCCGATCTTCCTCAAGGAGATCAAATCCGCGATGGGCGAAGTGGCCGGTATCCGCCGCACCGGCTCCGCCGCCCTCGACCTCGCCTGGACCGCCGCCGGCCGCTTCGACGGATATTGGGAGCGCAATCTGAAGCCGTGGGACATCGCCGCCGGCGCCGTACTCGTGCGCGAGGCGGGCGGCGTCATCACCGACCTCGACGGCAGCGACGGCTTCCTCGATACGGGCAACATCATCGCCGGCAACAAGGCGATCCACGGCGCATTACGTCCGCTGGTAACCACGGGCGTGGCGGCCGCGCCACCGCGCGAGCGGCTGTCGATCAGCCGCGCCGTGCCGAAAGACGAGCCCGGCGGCGGCTGATCCACCTACGAGAAATCCCGGGCCTGATCGGTTGCATACACTGCCTCAAATGACGCCAGTGGCTCACGTCGCCCGCAGTGTGTCGCCCGCCGGCCACGCATTTGCCAAGTTGGGCACGATGTTGCCGATTTGCGCTGTCATGGGGGTACGGTAAGGTCGGCGCCGCTTGAGCACGACAGACGCCGGAGGGACGGGATGGCCAAAGAGCGCGCCAGCAAGACCACAACGGTCGCGATGCATCGCACGATGTCGCCGCCCGGGGTGTTCCTCGTGCGCATGCTGATCTTCCTCACGCTCGTCGCGTTCCTCGCCGCGATCCTGCACAAGCAGCTTTTCTCCGCGCTCTCCACCAATCCCGGCCTCAACGGCCTGATCCTCGGTGTGCTCGCGCTCGGTATCATCTACGCCTTCCGCCAGGTGATCCGGCTTTACCCCGAGATCCGCTGGGTCAACGCCTTCCGCATCGCCGATCCCGGTCTCGCCATCGCGCACCGCCCCGTGCTGCTGTCGCCGATGGCGACCATGCTGCGCGACCGTACCGGCACCTTGTCGCTCTCAACCGCGTCGACGCGCTCGATCATGGACACCATCGGCTCGCGCCTCGACGAGGCCCGCGATACCGGCCGCTACATGGTTGGACTGCTGGTATTCCTCGGCCTGCTCGGCACGTTCTGGGGCCTCCTCGATACGATCCAGTCCGTCGGCAAGGCGATCAATTCGCTCGACACCAAGGGCGGCGAGACGACGGCGCTGTTCGACGAGCTGAAGGCCGGGCTCGCGGCTCCCCTGCAGGGCATGGGCGTCGCGTTCTCGTCGTCGCTGCTCGGCCTCGCCGGCTCGCTCGTCCTCGGGTTCCTCGAGTTGCAGGCCAGCCACGCCCACAACCGCTTCTATAACGAACTCGAGGAATGGCTGTCGGGCATCACCGAACTCACGCCTGGCGGCGGCTCTGCCGACGGCGCCAACGTCCGGCTCATCATGGCGATCGAGGACATGCAGCGCGCGGTCGGCGATCTGACACTGCAGCTCGGCAGCCGTCCAGCGGCGGCGGCAGGTGGCAACGCCGACGAAAGCGTCCGCGACCTCGCCCGCGGCGTCAACCAGCTCGTCACCCAGATGCGTGCCGAGCAGAAGGTCGTACGCGAATGGGTCGACGAGCAGTCGAACCAGCAGGCCGACGTCACCAACATGCTGCGCGATCTCGCGCAATCCGTGCAGAAGCGGGGAGCCTGACGCATGGCGCGCGGACGCAATCGGCGCGGCGGCGAGTACGGCGAATTCTGGCCGGCCTATGTCGACGTGTTGTCGACGCTGCTCCTGGTCGTCACGCTGCTGATGTCGATCTTCATGATCGCGCAGTACTTCGCCGCGCAGGAGAGCAGCGGCAAAGACAGTGCACTGAAGCGGCTCACGCGGCAGATTTCCGAACTGACCAGTCTGTTGTCGCTCGAAAAGGGCAAATCGAAAACCAACGAGGACGAACTCAGCACCCTGCAAGCGTCGCTCTCGGCGCTGCGCGAGGAGAACTCGCGCCTATCCGGCCTCTCGCTGGGCTCCGACGATCAAGCCAAGGCCGCGTCCGCCGCCGCCGGACGCATCGCCGCGCTGTCGAGCGACCTCGAGAAGGAGCGCGAAGTCTCCAGCGACGCGCTGGCAAAGGTCGATCTTTTGAACCAACAGCTGCTCGCGCTGCGCCGGCAGCTCGCCGCTCTCAGCGAAGCGATCGAGGCCAGCGAGAAGAAGGACCGCGAATCCCAGGACCGCATCAAGGATCTCGGCACCCGCCTCAACGCAGTGCTCGCGCGTCAGGTGCAGGAGCTGCAGCGCTACCGCTCCGACTTCTTCGGACGCCTGCGTGAACTGCTCGCCGGACGCAAGGACATCCGCGTCGTCGGTGACCGCTTCGTGTTCCAATCCGAAGTCCTGTTCCCGTCCGGTCAGGCGCAGATGACGGCCGAAGGCCTTGCGGCAATCGACCAGCTCGCCGCCGCCATCGTCGAACTCGAACGCCAGATCCCGAGGGAGATCGACTGGGCGTTGCAGGTCGACGGCCACACCGACGCCCGCCCCATCGCGAGCTCGCAATTCCCATCGAACTGGGAGCTCTCGACCGCGCGCGCGGCCTCGGTCGTCAAATATCTGATCGCACGCGGCGTTCCGCCGAAGCGCCTCGTCGCCGCCGGCTACGGCGAATTCGCGCCCCTTGAAGACGGCAGCGGCGACGACGTCTTCCGCCGCAACCGCCGCATCGAACTCAAGCTGACCAATCGATGAGGCAAGCCTGCCCTCGCCTGTCACCGCATCGGACGATGGTTGACCGCCTGCTAACCATAGCCACAGGCCGCTTGCGTCCGGACGCGCCAACCGCGCCCCTGTCCGCGAACGGTTAATCCGCGCCGCGCTATCTTCACCCCGTATTCTGTGGACGGGGCATTTCTCATGGCGGCTTGGGGAATTTTGCGGTTGATCGGCTGGTTCGTGGCGGGCGTCACGGCGCTGGCTTGCCTTGTGACCGTCTCCGCGCTCGGCGTCCTCGGCGTCGACGCCGCGCACTGGACCGCCGCCGCGTGGTCGGACATTCGCGCCTTTCTCACGCACAACGACCGCCCCGTCACCCAGCTCGTCAGCGTCACCGGCGTGATCGGCACCGTCTTCTCCGGCGGCTGGGCGGTGTACAAGATCTGGCACTTCGCCGAAGTCCGCATGCCGCAGCGGATCGCCGAGTTCCTCGCCCACAACGACGAACGCCTCGATGCCATCCGGCCGATGCTGATCGCTGCCGTCGAAGCACCTGGCACGACCAAGCCGATGCGCGCACCGATCGCATTCGTCGGCCCGCTCAACGACGCGATGCGCCGGATCGGTTTCGGCCAGGCCGACGCCACCGAGGGTGACTTGGCGCGCGCGATCGAGGGCTTGGAAAAGCAGCGCGCGACGGCTGCTCTTTACGACGCCCAGGTTCGCCGCCAGCTTGCCGCCGCCCATCTGCTGCGCGGCATGGTGCTGACCGCGCAGGCTGGACTCGACGGCCGTCCCGGTGCCGCGCGCTCCGCCGCCGAACGCGACTTCGCGGCCGTCGACCATTTTTCGGCCGCCCTCGACGTCGATCCATCCGACGCCGATGCCCTCTTCTATCGCGGCCTCGTTTGGGCGAGGCTCGGCCGCACGGATGCCGCCGAAGCGGATTTCCAGAAGGCCGTCGAACTGACCGCTGGCCGCAAGGGCGTGGTCCGCGCCCGCGCCAACTATTGCCTCGCCATCCTCGTTCAAAACCGTTCTGCCGGCTCGCGCGCAACGCTCACCAACATGGCGCAAGCCATTGCCAGCCTGCCGCCCGAGCACACCCACAGCGAAGAAGCCGGCGAGATGCACCTCTATCGCGCCGCCACGCAAGAGCGGCTCGGCTATGTGGCCGCCGCCAAGACATCCTACCAGGACGCGGCCAAGGCCGTTCACAGCCTCGATAGCAGACGCGCGCGGGTCGCGATTGCGGCCGCCGAAGCAGCTCTCCGCCGCTTGAATCAAAAGTCCGAGTCCACGGATGCGACGCCGGCCGCCACTTCGGCCGCCATCGCCGCCGCGATCGCCGCGGCGTGACATGCCGCGGCGCCCGCTCCAGTGCCGTCCGTTCCGCGTGCTGCTTCTGCTGACGCTCGTACTGCCGCTGCTGCCACTCACGGCGCAAGCGGAGGTGGTCTACCGCGAGCGGGTCGAGACGTTCGAGATCGGTGTCCGCGACGGCCTGCCCGAAGACATCTGGACCGCCATCCGCCGCTTCGGCCCTTTCATTCAAGGCAAACATGCCGTCGGCTCGGCGCAAGGCCGGCTCAAGTGGTCCGGCCTCTCGATCGCGCGCCGGGGGCACACTTGCCGCCTCGAGGCGCACACCGTCGACGTCGAGGTCGTCATGACGCTGCCGGAGTGGTGGCGGGCTCGCAGCGCACCAGCCGACCAATTAGCCTACTGGCAGTGCATCGAACGCACAGTGACCATCCACGAAAAGCGGCACGCCGAAATCTGGCGCGAGACCGGCGAAGCCATCGACCGCGCCTTTCGCCGGTTCGACGACTGGATGCCCTGCGACGAGCTGCGCGCGGCCATTGGCGAGACCGGCAACCGGCTGTTCCAGGAGGGTGCGCGCCGGCAGCGCGTCTTCGACGACGAAGACCGCCGGCGACGGCGTTACGAGCAGTGCGTCCGCCCGATCGAGGCGCAACCCCAGCCGGCGCAATTGCGCCCGCGCGATCCGCAAAAGCCGTCCGCGATGGGGCTCAGCGGCGAACGCAACCCGACCGCGAAAGACGGTGCGCCTCTCGACATGCGGTCGACCGGTGCACATCTCGGAGGAAGCTACAGTGAACCTCAGGCCGAAGCCGTCGCCGAGCGCAATCCGCTCGACGCGCTGAGCGGACTGGCTGCCGCCATCCTCGCGATCGTCGCCGCGATTGCCGGCTACTTCGGCATCATGAGCGGCGTCATGGCCTGGTCACAGCGCCGCCCGCACGAGGTCGATTAGGCGACGTCACCGTCCGGCTTGATGGCGCGGCGATAGAGATGCCACGTCGCGTGGCCGAGCACCGGCAGCACGAAGATCAGTCCGACAAACACTGTCATCAGCGACACCATGACGAGGAGCGCGATCAGCGCGCACCACGCGATCATCGGGCGCGGGTTCTCCAGCACCACCTTCACGCTCGTCGACATGGCCGTCACAAAATCGATGTCGCGATCGAACAACAGCGGGAACGAGATGACCGAGATCGAGAACACGCCGAGGGCGATAATCGCGCCGACGGCGTTGCCTAAAATCAGGAAGATCAGGCCCTCGGGCGTGGTGAACAGCTCCTTGATGATATCGGGGCCGAGACTTTTGAAGCCGAGGAACGCGAACGTCAGGATCGCCGCGATATCCATCCACAGGATGAGCACGAAGCCGGTGACCAGCGCCATCCAGCGCAGATCGCGGTGCCGCGTGCCGCCGACCGCGCCGAGCACACCCGGCCAGTCGAGCTTTTCACCGCGCTCGAGCTTACGGCTCACGTCATAAAGGCCGGTCGCCGCGAACGGCGCGATGATCGCGAAACCCATCGCCAGCGGATAGGCGAAATATGGCATCTGGAAATGCCACAACAGTGCCAGGATCAGCCACCCGGCCGCAGCGTAGGCGATGCCGAAGAACAGGCCGAACTGCGGCGCCGCACGGAAGTCGCGAACGCCCTGTTCGAGCGAGCCGACGATATCCTCGATCAGCACCTTCCGTGTCACCGGAGCTTTGGACGCCTGCGCGGGCCGCCCGGCGGCAGGCGCGTTCATCGATGACGTCGTCGGATCGGCCATAGTTCGCAGCTCCCTTTCGGCGCCGGCGAAAAATGGCCGGCGTCGGTCCTGGTGACGAGCGCTGCTGGCGATGTCCTGGATTAGGCCTTGTGAGACGCCTGCGCACGCTCGCAATTGTGCATCTCTAGGACTTCTGGAGGAAGCCTTGAAGTCCCGAATTGATCAGCGTCAATTTCCGGTCGCGGTTATTCCGCCGCCTCTTGCGCGCCATCGCGGCCGAATTGCAATTCGGCGAGCCGCTTGTAGAGGCCGCCCTTCGCAACCAGTTCGGCGTGCGTGCCCTCGGCCACCACCCGGCCCTCGTCGAGCACCAGGATGTTATCGGCCTGCTGCACGGTCGCCAGACGATGCGCGATGACCAGCGTCGTCCGGTTCTTCATGACGCCGTTCAAGGCCTTCTGCACGAGAACCTCGTTTTCCGCGTCGAGCGCGCTCGTCGCCTCGTCGAGGAGCAGCACTGGGGCGTCCTTCAGGATCGCGCGCGCAATCGCGATGCGCTGCCGCTGACCGCCCGACAATGTCACGCCGCGCTCTCCGAGGCGGGTTGCATAGCCATTGGGCAGCGCCGTGATGAACTCGTCGGCCTGCGCCGCCACGGCCGCCTTGCGCACGTCCTCGTCGGAGGCGTCCGGGGTGCCGTAGCGGATGTTTTCGGACACCGTGTCCGCGAACAGCGCGACGTCCTGCGGCACGAGCGCGATGCGGTCCCGGAGCGCCGCGATCGACGCGTCCGCCACGCTGACACCGTCGAGCCGCACGCTGCCCGAGGCAGGATCGTAGAACCGCAACAGCAGATTGAAGATCGTCGACTTGCCCGCGCCCGACGGGCCGACAAGCGCCACGGTTTCGCCGGGCCGGATGCGGAACGACACGTTATCGAGCGCGCTTTGGTCTGGGCGTGAGGGATAGTTGAATGTGACGCGATCAAAATCGATGTCGCCACGCGCCGGCTCCGGTAGCGGCTTCGGATGCTCTGGAGAGCTGATGTCCGGCACGACGCTCTTGAGTTCGACCAGCCGTTCAGCCGCACCCGCGGCCTGCGTGACCTCGCCCCACACCTCCGCAAGTTCCGCCAGCGCACCGCCCGCAAACAGCGCATAGAGCACGAATTGCGACAGCGTTCCGCCCGACATCTCGCCTTTGATCACCGACGAGGCGCCGATCCACAAAACGCCGATCACGGACGCGAACACGATGAACATCGCCACGGCCGTAAGCCCGGACCGTGCCTTGAGCCGGTCCTTTGCCGCCTCGAATGCGCGTTCGACCGCAACGCCGAACCGGCCCGCGACCGCGCCTTCGTGACGAAACGCCTGCATCGTGCGCACCGCTTGCAGATTCTCGGCGGCATAGGCCGATGCCTCCGCCAGCATGTCCTGCGAGCGCCGCGTCAGCTTCTGAACCGACCGGCCGTAGGCCATCAGCGGCAAAACGATCGCGGGAATCACCAGCAGCACGAGCCCCGACAGCCACGGGCTCGTCACGAACATCATCGCGAGCGCGCCGATCAACATGATCGTATTGCGCAACGCCTGGCTCATCGTCGACCCGGCCGCCGACTTGAGCTGCGTCGTGTCGGCCGTCAGCCGGCTCATCACCTCGCCCGAATGCGTCTTCTCGAAAAACGCCGGTCCCAGTGTCGTCAGATGGGCAAATACGTCACGGCGCAGGTCCGCGACCACGCGCTCCCCCAGCCAGTTGACGAAATAGGCGCGGAACGCCGCCGCCACCGCGACCACGCCGCCGATCAGGATCATCACCCCGAAATAGCGGTCGATGAACTGCCCATCAGCGGCGCTGAAACCGTTGTCGATCATCCGCCGCACCGCCAGCGGCAGAACAAGCATCGCAACCGCGGACACGACCAGAGCCACGCCGGCACCCGCGAGGACCTTCGGGTGAGCCATCAGATAGGGTTTGAGCGCCAACAGCGGCTGCAACGACCGGCGCCGCGATGCCTGCCCGCTTGCCTCCGGCTCGCCCGCCAAGGCGAGGGTTGTGGCTTCGTCTCTGCTCGTTCGGCGGCTGCGTCGGCTCAACTTGGGTCTCTCTGGGTCAACTGGCGTGTCGTCGAACGAAAACTGGACAGCGTGAGGCGAATTGCAAGCAAAATTCGTGAAATGCACGATCCTTGGGCGGTCGTATCCCGGCGCGGCGCCTTCCCGATCCCCGCTCGCATAGGATGCCCCGCCACCCGGCGGGACTCAACTCCCATCAGCCCGCGCCTGAGGCCCGATCAGTGCTCAGTCCCGCCGGATGCGCTGACGCGACGCATCGGCCCTCTCATTCTCCCCGCCCGCAATCTTGTGCCGGACCGCAGCATCGACTATAGAAGCCGCTTCGCGACCTCCGCGACCCCGATACGCCAAGGCCGTCCGCCGGGCGCCCGGGGTTGTTCGGCATGCCGCTTCCGCTTCGCATCGGGCCATTCTGCATGGCCTTCGCCAAAGGGCTACGACCATGAAGAAAGACGCCGATTTCCACCCGAACTACCACCAGATCAAGGTCGTCATGACCGATGGCACCGAGTTCGTGACCTACTCGACCTACGGCAACGAGGGCGACACTCTGACCCTCGACATCGATCCGACCACCCACCCGGCCTGGACCGGCGGCGACCAGAAGATGATGGACCGCGGTGGCCGCGTGTCGCGCTTCAAAAAGAAGTTCGAAGGCATGTTCTGAGGTTGGTTTTGCTCTGCACCGCTGCCGCCGCACATCCCGCGGCCGGCGGCGGAGTTGGGCAGCCGCAGGCGCAACCCGCGCCGGGTGCGCGTCGGCACTCTAAGATGCAACATAATAAGGCCCGGAGATGATCCGGGCCTTTTTCATTGCGAGCGGCTGTGGTGAGGCGCAGCAGCCAAATCCAAACCGATCTCAGCGCTTCGCCGCGAAGGCCTGAGCCAGCAGCGACATCTGCGCGCCCACCGGATTAGGCTGGCTCTCCGATGCCTCGACTGGCGCCGTCGTGCCGACCGCGATCGCGCGGTCGAGCTGAACGATGCGGTCATGCAGCTTGAAACTTTCTTCGATCAAGCCGCGCAGCCCTTCCGGCAACTCCGCGAATCCACGCACATGCGACGGTCGCCCGAAGCTCTGCAGTTTCACGCGCTGGCGCTTTTTCTTGGCCTCGTCCTCGCTGATCTCACCTTCCTTGAGAGAACGGCGGATCAACAACCACGACGCGAGATCGAGGAGCCGCGTCGTCAGACGCATGCTTTCGGTCGCATAGAGCACGGTGGAGGGACCTTTGAGGCTCTTGGCCTCGCGGCGGCCGGGACCGTCGAGATAAGCGGCGGTGCGCTCGACCAGCGCCATGCCCTGCTTGAAGACGACTTCGAAGCCGTCGGACGCCTGGAAATGCGCTCCGAACGAAACCGTGACGCTACCTTCACCGAAGGCATCACTGACGCGACTGCTGCTCATGTTCACCGTGACACACTTGACTGGAACATTGGACGCGAGGCCAGGTCCGCGCGCTCACGCTCGCACCCTGCCTCCGGTAAGTCGTAGACCGAAACACCGAACGATCCTAGAGGGGCATAGTTAACAAACCGGCCCAAAACGAGGCACTTATCGGCGGCATCCACTCTCACGCATCACCCCAAGCAAAAAAAGAGCCGCTCTCGAGGAGCGGCTCAGAAGTCGATATTGAGGCGTCAAACAGAGCGGACAGAGCCACTCACGATCCAGGGTGACTGGATGGTGTTCACTCTAGCGTTGCATACTTAAGCAGAGGTTAAGCCGAACACCCGTTCAGTAGTGCGTGCCGTTCATGTTTTGGTTGCGCCTTCGGGTGCCGACAAGCACCCGGCGCGGGCGCCTTCCGATGCCGACACCGCGTCGGGGCTTGCCCCGGAGCGGAAGCAAAGAGCGTCGGGGCCTGCCCCGGAGCGGAAACAAATAAGCGTCGGGGCCTGCCCCGGAGCTGGAAACAAGTGCACCCGGCGAAGGGCATTATAAGTTGCGCCTCCTGGTGCCGACCACGCACCCGGCGCGGTTCAGCGCTTGAACAGCGACGCCGCGGCGGCTTCGTGCTTCCGCTTCCTGTCGATCTCCGCGCGCGTGCGCGCGATCTCGGCTTCGAGCGCCGCGACACGCTCCTCGAGTTCGGCGATCCCGTGCGTGTCGAGGATCTCGCCCACGGTCACAGTCCGTTTCGGCTTCGGCCGATCGTCGTCCCAATCCATCCCTGCCTCCGCGCCGCTCGACCCGCCGTCCCAGTGCAACCTACCATATCGAACCCGCGACGGATCGCGCGCACCTCGCATGCTTGTATCCCGTCCCTCAGTGGGGCATGGAGAACCGGATCGACACACCAGCCGGGATGACCTCATGACCACGCTGCCGGAGAGCATGACCGCAATCGAGATCAAGGGCAAAGGCGGACCCGAGGTTCTGGTGTCCGCCCGCCTGCCGGTGCCGCAACCCGGTCTCGGCCAGATCCTGGTCAAGGTCGCGTTCGCGGGCGTCAACCGCCCCGACGTCCTTCAGCGCAAGGGCCTCTACCCTGCGCCGAAGGGACACTCCACTCTGCCCGGCCTGGAAATCTCCGGCACGGTCGTCGCATTGGGTGACGACGTCGCGCGCTTCAAGCTCGGCGATCAGGTCATGGCGCTCGTCAACGGCGGCGGCTATGCCGAGTACTGCCTCGCCGAGAAGGACGCGACGTTGCGCGTCCCGAGCAGCCTCTCCTTGGCCGAAGCCGCCGCGATCCCCGAAACGTTCTTCACCGTCTGGCACAACGTCTTCGAGCGCGGCGCGCTCAAACCGACCGAGTGGTTCATGGTGCACGGCGGAACCTCCGGCATCGGCGTCACCGCGATCCAGCTCGCCAAGGCGTTCGGCGCGCACGTCATCGCGACGGCGGGATCGCAAGCAAAATGCGATGCCTGCCGCAGCCTCGGCGCCGACCGTGCCGTCGATTACACCACGGAGGATTTTGTCGAGGCCGTGAAGGAGGCGACGGGCGGACGCGGCGTCGACGTCATTCTCGACATGGTCGGCGGTGATTATGTCGACCGCAACATCCGCTCGCTGGCCGACGACGGCCGCATGGTCAACATCGCCTACCAGAAGGGCTCCAAGGTCGAGGTCGACATGATGCGCGTCATGCTCAAGCGGCTTACACTGACCGGATCGACGCTGCGCATTCGCCCGAACGAGGTCAAAGGCCGCATCGCGCGCGGCCTCGAAACCGAGGTGTTTCCGAAGCTCGCCTCTGGCGCCGTCAAGGTCGTCATGGATCATACCTTCGCGCTTGCCGACGCCGGCAAGGCGCACGCGCGCATGGAATCGAGCCAGCACGTCGGCAAGATCACGCTGAAGGTGGAATGACTACTGGCAGGTCTGCACCAGCGTCCAGCTTACGATGCGACAGCGCTCGCGGCCATTGACGACCGTGCACTTGCGGTTCGGATGGCGCTGATAATCGCAGTAGTACCGCCGCGCGCCGAATCCGGCGAAGCCCGAGTATCCGCGCACCGGTCCCGCGTGCTCACTCGTCCAGTATTGATACCCGCGCCGCGCCTCTGCGGTGCTTGGCGCGACGAGCGCCGCTGCCAGCACCGCGACAAACATCGCCGCATACATTGCCATGTCGGTTCGACGCGTCGTCATGATCAACCTCCGGTCACAACCCGATGAGATCCTTCTTCGGATATGGGAGCGTCGCACCGCCGCCACAACGTCGAAACCCAACCCACCTGCCGCGCCGCACCACAGACGGTGGCGCGGCACGCTGCATTGTCATGCTCATGCGCATCAACGTCCGGAGCTACTTCGGCATCGCCGAAGAGTGATGGTCTGCGATCAGCCATTTGCCGTCGCGCTTCACCAGCGTAAAGCTGTAACGGGCGGGAAGCTCGACCGGCTTTCCGTCCTTCTCGTAAGTGAAAAGATACACGCCGCTGTTGATCGCCGTGTCACCGCCATAGACGCGGATCAGCGGATTGCTGAACACGACAGTCAATTTTGGCAGCTTCTGGCACGCGCCGACGAAGTAGTCCTCGAGTTCCTTGGGTTCGTCACGGATGGTCGGCGAGATCGTTCCCCACAACACGCCATCCTCGGCGTAGAGCGGCAGGATCTTGCCCGCTCCGCCACCTCCGCAGGCGGACTTGAGGTTGTCCTTCCAGGCGTTCATGGCCGCCGTGATGTCGGCCTTGTCGTCGGCCATGGCAATATCGGCTGAAATGAAGGCGAGGATCGTTGCCAGCACGCTTGACCGTTTCATGGTGTCCTCCATGGTCAGAAGCTCATGCACAACGCTCCACAGATACACCCGCGGCAGCAGCCCCGTCGAGCCGGGAGAAACGGCCTGACGTGGCATCCACTTAGCTCTCGATGAACCGCTGGACCATCGGATTGACGAGATCGGGACGCGTCAGCGGCGACATGTGCCCGCCTCCTGCAAGTTCCTCGAATTGCCACGGCGTGCCTGCCTGCATCACCGCGACGATCTCGCGGATCGGCCGCACCGTCGCTGGATCCCACAGCACGAGTGTCCGCTTTGGAAGCCCCGAAACAAGCTCACTGAGCGGCGTGGTTTCGCCGAGCACCGCATCCCACTCGTGTCCATTCGGCGGCAGCGCGCCGGTGAACGCCGCCCGCCGTTCGTCGCTCATTCCGGCCCAAGTGCCCGCGCCACCCCAGTAGTCGGCGAATGCTTCTGCCGCCACCGTCCACGTCCCTCGTGCGGCATTTGTCTTGATGATGTCGCGCAGTCCCATGATTTCGGCAAACGCGTCGGCGCGCCCATTGTCGCGCAGCAGATGAAACGGGTTCGGCTCGATCAGCACCAGCCGGTCGACGCGGCTGCCGAGCGCCCGCGCCGCCGCCATCGCCACCGACGCGCCGAGCGAATGACCAACGAGCGCGACGCCCGACGCAGCCCGTGGCACCACAGCCTCAACGATCAACGCCAGGTCGCGCAATGTCTGAGGCCGTTGGCCCGGCCACGGCGGCGTCTGGCCGTATCCGTAGAGATTGGGCGCCACGACATGGAACCGCGGCGCCAGCACGTCCATCAATTTGCGCCACTGCCGCGCGCCCGACACGCTCGAATGCACGAGTACGGCGAGCGGTCCACTGCCGGCGTTCAGCACATCGATGTCGTCGCGTACCATGCCGTCTACCACGTCAGTCCCGTCATCGCCGCCACTGGCCGCGCGCTCCCCGGCGAAAACAGGGCATCGAGCGCAGCGGCGTCGAACGGCTTGTCCGCAGCGACATGAATTCCCGAGGCCACGAACACGCTGCGGACCCCCGCCGCCGCCGCCCCCGCGATGTCGGTGCGAATGCCGTCGCCGATCGCCAATGTGCGCGACTTCGACACCTCGCCGCCGCGCAACCGCGCCGCCGTCGCGAACGCCAAGGCGTACACCGGCAGATGCGGCTTGCCCGCATAGACGACCGCCCCGCCTATCGCCTCGTAGGCCGCCGCGACCGCGCCCGCGCAGTAGACGATCTTGCCGGCGCGCTCGACGGTGAGATCAGGGTTGGCGCAGATCATGGGTACGTTGCGCTCGACGAGCGCTCCGAGCTGCACGCTATAATCGTCAGGCGCTTCCGTTTCATCATCGAAAAGTCCCGTGCATACCGCGACGTCCGCGATATCGAGCGCAGCAAACCGCGCGCCGAGCCCATCGAAGAGCGGGCGATCGCGCTCAGGCCCGATGTGTCCGATGCTCCTTCCGTTGGCCACAGCCGCCGCGATCGACGCCCGCGCCGCGTCGCCCGACGACACGATCGCGTCGTATGCCCCGCGCGCGACACCGATGCGGTCGAGTTGCTGCGCCACGCTCGCAGCCGGCCGCGGCGCGTTCGACAGCAACAACACGGTTCCGCCGCTGGCGCGAAACCGCTCACATGTGTCCACGGCTCCGGCAAAAGGCTTCACCCCGTTGTGCATGACGCCCCAGATGTCGACCAGCCACAGGTCGCACGTCGCGGCCAGCGGCGCGATGTGGGAGACGATCTCGATGGGAGGCGTGGCGGCTTGTTTCGTTGGGATCTCGGTCATGCCGCTTCCCTACACGCTCGATCAGGCGCTTGGAAGACGGCACCCTCGACGCTACCACCGGACACAAAAAAATCGGGAGCCGCGAGGGCTCCCGAGTTGACCAAGCAATCGTCGAACTTACCGCGCCCCGCCGCCGGCCTCCATGACGAGGACCGGCGTGCTCCCCGAGGGAGTGCGGGACGCAATCAAACAGGCGCAGAGCGCCATCTCACGCCGCGTTCCAGATCACTGCCGGGGCAGCACAGGGAACACGGCAAACTCATCAGGCCGCGACCGTCGAGTCGTTCGGGTCGCGCAGCACGTAGCCGCGTCCCCACACGGTCTCGATGTAATGCTGACCACCCGTCGCCACCTGCAGCTTCTTACGCAGCTTGCAGATGAACACGTCGATGATCTTCAGCTCGGGCTCGTCCATGCCGCCGTAGAGATGGTTCAAGAACATCTCCTTGGTCAGCGTGGTACCCTTCCGGAGCGAGAGCAGCTCCAGCATCTGGTACTCCTTGCCCGTCAAATGCACGCGCGCGCCGTTGACCTCGACGGTCTTGGTGTCGAGGTTGACCTTGAGCTCGCCGGTCTCGATGACCGACTGCGCATGTCCCTTCGAGCGGCGCACGATGGCGTGGATCCGAGCGACAAGCTCGTCCTTGTGGAACGGTTTCGTCATGTAGTCGTCGGCGCCAAAGCCGAGACCCCTAACCTTGTCCTCGATCTGGGCGAGCCCCGAGAGGATCAGGATCGGCGTCTGCACCTTGGAGACGCGCAACGTCTTCAGGACTTCGTACCCGCTCATGTCGGGCAAGTTGATGTCCAGAAGAATGATATCGTAATCATAGAGCTTGCCGAGGTCGACCCCCTCCTCGCCAAGATCCGTCGTGTAGACGTTGAAGCCCTCGGATTGGAGCATCAGCTCGATGCTCTGCGCCGTGGCGCTGTCGTCTTCGATAAGTAGGACGCGCATTCTCGAGTTCCTCTCTTCCCTGCCCCGATTTTGAAGAGAACGCTGCTACCGACCTCAGCTAAATCATTCTTAGGAATTTACGGCTCAGAAGTTAACAAACCCTAATTTTGTCTTGCCCCAGCAAGAAAGTTAGCGACGCGTCAACTTCCCCCGGCCGACCCGCCACCCGTCCATGCTCAGCCCGCGGCAAAAAGCTCCGCCGCGCGCCGGCAATGCGCCACCGCAAAACAACTTAGGATTGCATTTCTGAGACTGTGCCCACGCTTCCAATCAGACACACGAGCCCTGACCGCGGCAGCGAATACCGTCGGTGTGTGCCCAACCCTCGTGGCTGATTGCGTTACGAATCAACAGCTAACAGAATTCGCGATTTGACCCTAGGGGCAGCCGGTCAAAAAATCCGCGGGCGGCACGTGCGAGCCCGCTGGGCGCATACAGCGTTGCTTTACCGCAACTTAATGACACGCGTGCATACTCCGAAGACTAGGCAAAGTCTGGGTGAGTGACGTTTGGTTACCTTGACCTTCTTCCGTTGCCAGATCAGGTTAGGCCGTCGAGTGACGATGTGACGTTAATCGAGGTGATGAGGAACCGGATGGCACGGTTCTTGATTAACTCGATTGACGTGGTTCGAACGAGTTAGGGGTATCGAACAATGAAATCGCGTGACACCACGCTGCGCCTCCGCCGCTTCGAGGCCGACGACAAAGCTCGGAAGGTCGCGGACCTCGAGCACATGATTCGCGACTTCGAGACGATGGCCACCGACCTGGAGCGTCAAATCCAGGCTGAGGAAGAGCGCACCGGCATTCGCGACGCCAGCCATTTCGCCTATTCCACCTTCGCCAAATCGGCAGCCCAGCGCCGCGACAACCTGCGCTCCTCGGCCAACGAACTGTTGCAGAAGCTCGAGGCCGCGCAGCGCGAGCGGGACGACGCCCTCGAGCAGCTCTCTCGAGCCGCTCCGGCGCAAGCCCCGCGCGACGAGCATCGCGGCGCCCGCCGTCGTGGTGATCGCAGCAACACCGCCGCCCTCCGCTAGCCAATCGGCAGCGGATCAGCTCGGACATCCACATTCTTCCTGCGGGCGCTCCCGAACCTCGGCGGCGCCCGCATTGCGTTCGGCGCATTGCTATGTCAATCAAGGACATGCGATTCCATCGCTCGCGGCCGGCGTTCACGCTGCGCCCCTGTCCGCAACCGGCGTTGGCATCGGAGCCGTTTTATTATTTGGCCCGAAAAGCATTGGTTTGAGAGATGGCGACCGGACACGACACGGTCCTCCGGACCCGACACGACAAGGTCAACCGGACCCGACACAACACGGCCGTAGGGACTGCTGAGGCACCCAGAACCCCTGGCAACACCTCGGGGCCGGGGACATGGCACTGCGCCGCGCTTCGCTGCTTGCGGCCCGCCGCCCCGCTCGCCCTCGCGGTAGTTCTGGCTGCGTGCGCGGGCGGCGGCATCGATACCGGCAGCCTCGCGCTGCCGTCGGTCGCCATGCCCAAGGTCGAGCTGCCGAAAGTCGACATCAGCAAGATCGAGCTGCCCAAAGTCGTGCTTGAACCGGGCCACCCCGTCGTCGGCTCCCCGACCGAGGTCTATACCCGCGTCGCGCAAGGCGCTGTGACCTGTTGGTTCGGTGCCCATGGCCCCCTGAAAGGCCGCTATATCTACCACGCCTCCGCCGAAAGTCCGTCGCGCGGCGGGCGGGCGGAAATCTCGGTGCACGAGCGCGACGACCTCTCGAAGGACCCGCGCGGCGGACGTGCGCTCAAGATTTTCATCACGCCCGAAGGCGAGCAGACGATGGTGTCTTACGAAAACCAGCGAATTTCGTCCGAGCTGAGCGAGGCCATGCGCCGCGACGTCGATCGTTGGGCGGGCGGCAAGACGGGTTGCGAGCCCATCCCGGCGCAGACCGCCTGGAACGCCGAGACCCAGCGGCTACCCGAAAAGCCTGCCGCCAACGCGACAAAAGCCAAAACCAAGGCCAAGGCCGCGACCCCGGCGCGCGCAGCCGCCGCGCGTTAAAAAACCGACGACAGGAGACGCGAAAACGCCGCCGGTGGCGGGGCCTTCGGCGGCGAGAAATCTGTTCGAGCGCGAACCTTTACTCGCGATAGTCTTGAATGCGCGTGGCGCGCAGCCCCGGCAAGCCGTGGCGATCGATCGACCGCTGCCAGGACAGGAACTCGTCGACGGTCAGCGTGTACCGCTCGCACGCTTCCTCAATGCTGAGCAAGCCGCCGCGCACGGCCGCCACGACCTCCGCCTTGCGGCGAATGACCCAGCGCTTGGTATCCTTGGGCGGCAGATCGGCGACCGTCAGCGGGCTCCCATCGGGGCCGATGACATATCTGACGCGGGGCTTCATGTGTTGGTCGGTCATGGAACTCGTCACACGCTTACTCATTCTCAGGATCACACTAGCCGAACGCTCTTAAGTTCAGCCTAAGTCGAAGAGTGAACCCATCTTGAATAAACGTCCGAAATCACGCAAGATTTTTGATTAATCTTGCTGAATGTGCCGGAATGACCACAACCGTGCTTCAAGCGTGTCACATGGGCACATCGAAATCCTAAAACCCATTGATTGATTTGACCTTCCGCCTTCCGACTTCGCCCCGCCGCGGCGCCGCGCGCCGTAATCCCCGCCGCAAGCTCTGCGATCACGTCTGGTCAGCGCCGCTGTTTTGCCACGTGCGCGTGTAGTCTAGGGATTGGATCAGGCGGGACATGGCATTTTCAGTATCGGCGGGATCAACCTTACCCCCGTTGGGGACCGGCCCGTACCGCGGTGCAGCGAAAAACGTCATTCTCGGCTCAGGCACAGTTGAAGGTTTCGTGCCGTTGGTCCACAAGTGAGTACGGCAGGCGGCGAAATCCGGTGCTTGCGGTATCGAGCGCGCGCCACGAACGGCGACAAGATCAGCGGCCAGAGCCACGTGGCAGTCAAACACACATCGTCCAAACATGCGCTCGGCGCTGGAACCGCCTCCGGCGGATCCGAGCGCGGCGGGACGGCAGGCGATGTTGTCTCAAGCGACGTGAGCACAGGCGTCTCACCAGCCTCGTCACGAACATCAGCACCTGCGCGGACACCCGCCCGCACCGCCGCGTCCTACATCACCTCAGACGCGGCCACCGGCGACCTCGTTGACCGCGCCATCGCATCCGCGCGCGGCAACGGCCCCGCCCGCATCGTCGTTGCCATGTCGGGCGGCGTCGACAGCTCCGTCGTCGCCGCTCTGCTGCACCGCGCCGGCCACGACGTCGTCGGCATCACGCTGCAGCTTTACGATCACGGCGAGGCCACCGGCCGCAAGGGCAGCTGCTGCGCCGGTCAGGACATCCACGACGCCCGCCGGGTTGCCGATGCGATCGGCATTCCGCACTACGTCCTCGACTACGAAGCGCGCTTCGCCTCAGCCGTCATCGACAGCTTCGCCGACAGCTATGTCGCCGGCGAAACACCGATCCCGTGCGTCACCTGCAACAGCCAGATCAAGTTCCGCGATCTCCTCGAGACCGCGCGCGACCTCGGGGCCGAGGCCCTGGCCACCGGCCACTACATAGCCCGCCGCGATACGGCAGGCGGGCCGGGACTTTACCGCGCCGCCGACGCCGATCGCGACCAGAGCTACTTCCTTTTCGCCACGACGCCCGACCAGTTGCGCGACCTGTGGTTCCCGCTCGGCGGTCTGCGCAAACCCGAGGTGAGGGAGCTGGCTCGCGCGTTCGCGCTCCCCGTCGCCGATAAAGCCGACAGCCAGGACATCTGCTTCGTACCCAACGGCCGCTATGCCGAGGTCATCGAAAAGCTCAAGCCCGGCGCCATGCGGCCTGGCGAGATCCGCCACGTCGACGGCCGCGTGCTCGGCCAGCACGATGGGATCGTCAAGTACACCATCGGCCAGCGCAAGGGCCTCGGGATCCACAGCTCCGAGCCGCTTTTCGTGGTTTCTCTCGACGCCGACTGCAATGTCGTGGAGGTGGGACCACGTGACTTCTTGCGCACCGTCGGGCTCATGGTTAGGAATTTCAATTGGCTTGGTTCTACCGGCGATCTGCCGGCGTACGGCACCGGGATGGATGTCCATGCCCGCATCCGTTCGTCGCAGCCGCCGAGGCCCGCGACCCTCTTCATCGAGGCAGGCGGCGTAGCGAAGGTCGTGTTGACGGGTGGGGAGGACGGCGTCGCGACCGGACAGGCGTGCGTCATCTACTCTGACGACAGCGCGACGGCACAAATTCTCGGCGGCGGTTTCATCGCCGAGACGATCCGCGCCGTGCCACGATCGGGCGGCGGGGTCTGAGGGAACACATGTTGGGCCCGACCTGCGTTTGGAGTGTGACAGTTTCGCGACGAACCGCCGAAGCGGTGACGCGAACGGGCATGGGGTCGGATCGAGTATCGGCGTGGTCGTCAGAGAGGAGCAATTGAGAACGATGTCAACGGGCCTCAAAAGGTCGGAACCGCGGCGGGCACCTGAGCTGGAGCGCGCGGACGGACGCATCGTCGGCATCGGTCGCATCGACGAGGACGCGGTGAAAGTCGCGTACCGCCGTTGGGCTCCGGTCTATGACCACACCTTCGGCCGGATCGCCGCCGAGGGCCGCAAGCACACAGTCGAGATCATCAACAAGCGCCAAGGGCGCCTGCTCGAAGTCGGAGTCGGCACCGGGCTTTCGCTGCCGTCCTACGGCCGCCATCTCGAAATCGTCGGCATCGACCTTTCGCCCGAAATGCTCGACAAGGCGCGCGAGCGCGTCGCCGAGGAGCATCTTGACCACGTCACCGGCCTGCACGAGATGGACGCTGGCGAATTGAAGTTCGAGAACGGGTCGTTCGACACCGTGGTCGCCATGTACGTGATGACCGTCGTGCCCGAGCCCGAAAAGGTCATGAGCGAGTTGTCGCGCGTCTGCCGTCCCGGCGGCGAGGTCATCCTCGTCAATCACTTCAGCCAGGAAGACGGGATGCGCGGCTGGGTCGAGCGCCGCATGGCGCCGTTCGCCGAACATCTCGGCTGGCGCCCGGTCTTCGACTTTGCCCGCGTCATGGGCTGTGACGACCTGCGCCTGGTCGAGCGCCGCGCGCTGCGCCCGTGGGGCCTGTTCACCATGATGCGGTTCAGCAAGCGCGCCGATAGCCAGCTGATGGCCGCCGAATAGGCCACGAGCGCGCAGCCGCTTGAACGAACGGTTCGACGCGCGCCCTGCAGCAGGGGCGCGCGTTTCGTTTCCAGGCAGTATTCGACGTCCACCACGTCGAAGGTACCGCCCGGCTCGCCAGCGCGCTGACTTGACAGCGCATCGCGACGACTTCATTAAACAGCGCGCCCCGATTGGTGCGCCGTGGCGGGATAGCTCAGGTGGTTAGAGCGAAGGTCTCATAATCCTTAGGTCGGCGGTTCAAGTCCGCCTCCCGCTACCACTCAACTCAGTCGATCGTACTCATTTTGGATCTCTCCGTCGGTTTCCCGGACAGCGAGTGGTCGCCAATCGGCCGACGCGACCATCACAGGCGCCTTGCAGGCCGACGCGCGCGTGGCGGCAAGCGGCCTGCCGCAACTCGAACAGAGGTTGGCGGGAGAGTGATCATGCTTCGCCGGCTCATCGAGTTTTCGCTAACGCAGCGAGTCATCATGCTGCTGGTCTACGGCCTCGTGGCCGTCGCAGGCGCCTTCGCCTTTCGCACGATCGCCATCGATGCCTTCCCAATATTTCGCCCGTGCAGGTGAAGATCATTCTCAAGGCCCCCGGCATGACGCCGCAAGAGGTGGAGACCCGGGTCAATACGCCGATCTAGATGGAGCGGGCCGGCTCAGCGAGGCCATCGAAGTGGCGGTTCGTTGCTGATGCTGCCGACAACGCCCGCGGACGGTCGTGGCGTGGAGCGGATCTCTCCCGCTTCCACGCCGACGATTGTGAACGCCCGATCGTGTCACCAAACCTGAGGCTGCCCGCTCGAGCGGGCTTCAGAAGAAATCGAAGTGGCCCGAATTCAGCGCGGCGTTGGCGTTGACGACGCCGACGAGTGTGATCTCGCTTGCCGAGACCTCGCCGTTGCCGGACTGGACCCAGTACCACAGCGACGCACTGTTGCCGTCGGTATCGTTGATGACGAGGAGAGCGTCCTCGCCGTTGGCGGCCGTGATGTTGAACTCGGCATTGAAGGCGGCAGCGACGCCCGCGGCATCGGTCAGGCTGGCATTGAGGACGCCCTCGCCGCTCGTTCCGGTCAGCAGCAAGCCCTCGGCGTGGCTGTTGCCCTGGCCGACGGTGATGCTGACGGTTCCAGCGCCGCCATTGCTGCCTGCAAACAGGAAGTTGTCGTTACTGCTGCCATCGTCCAGGGCCGTATTCAGGGCGCCACCGAACTCGATACGGTCCGCGCTTCCGCCCGAAGCACGGAAGTTGTTCACCGTGTCACCGAACTCGCCCGATCCGGAGAAGCGGACACGATCGACGGAACCGTCGTTGCCGCCGAGATCGAGCGTATCCGAACCGATGCCGCCGATCAGGATGTCAGCGCCCAGGCCTCCGCTGAGCGTATCGGCTCCGGCTCCACCGACGAGGGTGTTGGCAATGCCGCTGCCGGTTATCGTGTCGTCGCCTGCTCCGCCCGTCACGTTCTCGATCGAAATCAAGTAGTCGCTGCCGATCTCGCCGCCGGTCGCGGTGCCGGCTCCGGTCTGGGCCGGGGTCAGTCCGCCGATGGTCGCATTCGCCGCCAGATCGACCACGACCGACTGCGTCAAGGCGGCGAAGCTCACGGTATCGATGCCGTTGCCGCCATCGAGAATGTCGTTGCCACCGCTACCCAGAAGCGTGTCGTTGCCGCCGAGCCCGAGGACGATGTCCACTCCAGCAGTTCCGGCCAGCGTCTGCGCGCCGGTCGCGCCGATCACCACCACTTGCTGCGAGGCAATCGTTTGCGCCCCGAACACGTCGGTATAGGTCTCGACGAAGCGGTACTGACCCTGCTGCGTGGCATTATAGTTCAAGTTGCCTGAGGGTCCGACGTTGGCCCACGTGGTCCCACCGTTCGTGCTCCGCTGCCAGTTGCCCACCCGACCGATCGCACCGTCTGGATCCGCCGCAAGCGTGTCCACGGCTTTCAGCGCGACGGGGAAATTGCTTCTGGCGCCTCCACGCGGCTGATAGTCGACGATGTTGATCTCACCCGTCGGAACTTCGTCGGCGTTTGCCACCGAAACCGCCACCGCCTGGGTGTCGTAGGCACCGAGCGCGTCGGCCACCTCGACCACGAGGTCGTAGACGTTGTCGCCGCCGGCGTCGGCCGGAGCCTCGAAGTCCGGCGCGGCGACGAACGCAAGCGCGCCGGTGTTCTGGTCGATCGTGAACAGGGCCGCGTCAGCGCCGCCCGCGATGCTCCAGGTTATCGGCAGGTGGTCGGTGTCCGTCGCGGTCAGTGTAGCGACGGCGGCGGCGTTCTCGCCGACCGAGTAGGCCGCGGCCAGTCCACCGTCGATCACGGGCGGGGTGTTGAGCAACTCCACCCCTGCGGCCAGCGTAACGTCGGCGAAGCGGAAACTCTCGACGCCGACCACGATGTCCGTACCGTCGTCCACCACCCGGACCGTGCCATCGGGCAGCAGCCCGCCATTGTCGGTGATCTTGTAGGCCGTGATCGCCCCGAACGTGACCGTCTCGACCGTGTAGTCGCTGCGATTGCCCGAGAAGACAGCGACGTCGTTGGAGGCCGCATCGTCGCCGCCGTCGCCGAGCATGACGTCCTTGAACATCCGCGACCGCAGCATCTCGGTGAAATGCTTGTCGAGGATGACGCCCGAAGCATTGGCGGCGTCGATCAGGCCGTTCGCCTGAATGTCACCGAGCGCGCGGTTGGAAGCCCCTGAGTAGGCGTCCTCGCTGTCGTTGCCATAGCCTGCTGTGGTGCCGTCGGTGCTCATAGCTTCGGCGAGCCAAGCGGAGCTGCCGACCACGAGGTTACCGGGAGCGGCCGCGTCCACGTAGGTGCCGATCAGCGCATCGAGCCGGATCGAGCCGCCGACGAGAAGATCGTTGCCGCCCAGGCCCTTCAGCGTGTCACTGCCCGAGCCGCCGATCAGCCAGTTGCTGCCGCCGAACGGGTTCGGAAGCTCCGCCGGGTTGATTGCATCGGTGCCGGTGAACGTGTCGCTGTTGACGCTGCCGATCACGCCCTCGATCTGGAACCAGGTCGGGAACGGCGTGTTGCCGTCGATCGCCACCAGCGGGTTGAACTGGGTCACCATGTCGCCCACGACGCCGGGCGCGCCGGCGGCGTAGTCGCTGAAGTCGATCAGGTCGAAGCCCGAGTTGGTGAACCCGTCGTCACCGACGACCTCGTCGGGACCGCCGTTGATCGCCTGCGACGGCGTACCGGGCCGCAGGATGTCGTCGCCCTGTCCACCCTGCATCAGATCCTGGTCGATGCCGCCGACCATGTAGTCGTCGCCCTCCTCGCCGTAGAGAAGATCGCCGGACGCGCCGGTGTCGATATAGTCGTTGCCGTCGCCGCCGTGCGTGAAGGCGTCGGTGTTGCCCATCTCCGGGTTGGTCAAGCCATCGCCGTATATGATGTCGTCGCCCGAGCCGCCCGACAGCTTGTCGATGCCTTCGCCGCCGATGACGAGATCGTTGCCAGATCCGCCGACAAGCTGGTCGAAGCCGCCGACTTCCGATCCCGATCCGCGGCCATAGATGATGTCCTTGCCGGCGCCGCCGTCCGCCAGATCCGGGCCCTCGCCGGTATCGATCATGTCGTCGCCGTCACCGCCGTACAAACGATCGACGCCGCCGTCACCGAAGATGAAGTCGTCGCCGCCCTCGCCATAAAGCGTATCGTCGCCCGCACGGCCATGGATGAAGTCGCGGTTCTCGGTCGCAACGATCACTTCATGCGAGTCCGCCCCCGACGTCGGCGTCCCTTCGACGGTGTGGACCTGACTCGGATCGAGTTCCGGCCGCACATCGCGGATGTATTGGCCGACGACATCGGCACGGACGAAGTCCGAGGCTGTCAACGTGATGAGGCTGCCGTTCGGCGCCGTGCTGCTGCCGCCGTCGGAGTAGATGCCGAGACCCGGATTGGCAGCCAGCGAGCCGGCGTAGAGGTGCTCGTCGAGATCATCGGAGGCCAGCACCAAGCTGCCGTCGGGAAGTTGCCCGTCAGCATTTCGGTTGAAGTCGTAGTATTTGTCCGCATAGGCGAAGATCGATCCGTTGAGGTGCGACAGGCCGGTGTTGCGCTCGACGATGTCCTTGAACTGGCCGTTGTTGACTTCTTCGTGGATCTGGGTGCCGAACAGCCGGTACAGGTAATAGAAGCGGTCGCCGTCCATCAGCGATTGGATCTGCGCCACGAACACCGCATCGAACGTCTCTCCCAGGAGGCCGCCTGGGACGTGCGCTTCCGCCAAGCCGCCGATCCACGAGTCGATGTGATTGAAGCCGTCCGACCCGGCAGGTTGCGCGCCTGTGTTGTACATGAAGTCGTTGTCGAGCATGGCCGCTTCGGCCAGCGCCACATCTCCATTGAACGCATAGGCCGCGATGAAATTCACCAGGCTTTCGGGGTGGATCATGTTGGCGCCGAAATCGGCCCAGCTCGTGTAGCGCGCGAGCGAAATACCCTCGCGGAAGTCGTTGAGCGTCGGGATGCCGAGATCGCGGGCACGCGCGATGTTGATCGCGGGCAGATCGAGCGGCTGATCGAGCAGACCCTGCGTCAGCGCCGGGGTCACGAACTCGTCGACCTCGTTCATCTGCTGGCGGGAAAGACCGAGCGTGATGGCGGCGACGCCTTCCTCGGCGAACAGCTGCGGTGCCAGGAACGCCTTCTCCAGCGCATAGCGCGTGACATTACCGAGCATCCAGCCCGACGGATCGAGCGTGTCGATGGTTTCGCGGATCGTCGAGTGGCCGAAGCGGAACGCCACCTGCGCGTATTCGAGAGAGATCGTCGCATCGACGCCGGTCGAATAGCCGACGAACTCCTGGATACGCGGCGTCACCGTGCGCGCGTACTGGTCGACGGCGGCGTGCTGATACTCCATCTCGACGACGAGCTTGGTCGCCTCGAACATCTTGTCGGCATCCCAGGCGATGGAGCCGTCTGAGTTGAGGAAGTTGCCGTCGATGTCGATCCCGTTGCCGGTATCGACCTGCCAATTGTGCAGTTGCTCGTGATCGTCCGCGACGCCTGGGTTGTTGGCGTCATGCGCGTAGATCCAGCTCTTCAGGTTCGCGACCTGGTAATTGTGCTCCTCGTGGAACACGTGGTGGATCGAGGTCAAGCCGAAGTTCTCGTTCACCCGGCCGTCGCCGGCGATGTAGTGGTCGCCGACCGAGTCCATCAGGATGTCGCTGACGGCCTCGTGAATCGCCGGATCAGCGGCATTGATCGAAAAGTCCGGATTCAAGTACGGCATGATCGTGCCGATGTTGAACGTCGCGGCCGGGATATCGCCCGCGGCGCCACCCAGCGCGATGCTGAGCTTGTCGAGCGCCGCCTGCGTGATGTGTCCCTGTCCCGGACCGGTCATGCCGTCGAAATGCGGATTCATGTCGACGATCAGCGCATGTCCGGAGTTGCCGCCCGACACCTGTCCGGATGCATCCCGGTTCCGGTAATCGAGGACGTCCTCCCAGGTCAGTGCGTCACGGCCAGTGACGCTCACGTGCTGGCGCAGCTCGTTCAGTGTCGGCAACGTATCATTGACCCACGTCGAAGTACCGTCCGGCCAGCGGCGCTCCCACGCGTCGACGAGCGTCGCGCCGTCGAACAGCTCGATGCCGGCGTGGTAGCTCGCACCGCCGTCGGTCGATTCCCATTTGCGGAGAAGCTGCGTGATTTGATCGACGGAGCCGTAGGTCTGGCTCTGGTCGATGAACGGCGAGGTGTGGTTGACGTAGTTCGGATCGCCGTTGGCGTCCGTGCCGGCGATCGTCGCGCGGGTGACGGTGATCGCGGTGTTGCCCGGATCGCCCGGGCCGTTGGTGCCCGGCGCGCGATAGAGCGGATCGGTGGTCTCGAGCTGGATGGTGATCTTGCCGTTGCCGCCCTTGCCGATCAGGTCGAGGCCGTGATCGAAGAACTGGCCGAAGATGCCGAACCAGGAGTTGACCGGCGCAACGCCGGGGTTCTCCGAGCCGATGAAGTATTCGCCCGACGCCGGGTTCTGGAAGTCGACATGACCGAGTGTTTCGAGAAGGCCGTAGCCGCTGTTCTCGAGCGTGGTGACGATCGGCTCACCCTCGACGAAGCTGATGAACGGAAGACCAGCACCGTCGACGAGTTGCTTATATGCCAAGAGGCTGGGCTGATAGAACTGGCTGGGAATCTGAATGAAGGTGCCGATGGTCGGCTGGTAGAAGATCGGGCCGCCGTCCACCAAGGCTCCGCCGGTTGCGGTTCCATAGAGGCCGCCGAAACTCAAATTGCCGTACACGCCGAGTGTCGCCGCATAGACGGCGCTCGCCAGGTAGTCGCTCTGATGCCAGACGAGCGGATCGCCGTTGGCGTCGAGCACGGCGACTTCCGTGGTGACGGGCGCGACGATCTTGGCGCCTTCGACGAGTTGGGCGGTATCGACGCCCGCGCCGTCGATCAGTGCCTTGTACGCCACGCCTTCGGGCGACGCCGCAGCATAGAGCGCCGCATCCCATTCGACGAATGCCCCGGTTCCACCGTTGTCACGCAGCAGATTGACGCCCGCGGTGGTGATGGTGCGTGTGATGATGCGTGGCATCAAGTCGATGACATTGTTGCCGGGCGTGTAGTCGGCCCCTGGCGACGTCACGTAGTTCGTGAAGTCCGCCGCGATATCGCGCCGGAACGGCACGTCGACCGCGCCCCAGTCGGCCTGGCTGCCGAATAGATTGTTATGCAGGCCCGAGACGTCACGAACGCCGATCGGCGACGAGACATGCGGGAAGCCGGAGCCGAGCAGCCCGACGTTGCCGCTGTCCAGCAGCACACCCTGATAGGACCCGCTCTGCGAGCCCGCGTTCCAGACCGGATTGCCCTTGGCGTCCCAGGCATCCATCGTCAGGGGATCGAAATCGACGATGCCGTTGCTGTTCGCGGGGCCGTCGAACAGCGGCACGAAGCTCACCTGCTCGAGCAGATAGAGCAGGTCGTTCAGATTGATCACGAACGGTTTCAAGCTGGCCATGGCGAAATTCCTTTTGAAACGGATGCCGTGTCACATGCGGCGAGATGGTCGGGTTGCGGCGAACAGCGCTCAGAGCAGGAACAAGACGAACGGCGATGGCGGAGCGGAGAGAATGCTGTTGAGTGGCCGCGTTCGCGCGGCACTCTGCAGCCGGCTGATGCCCGCGTCGGCGGCGCTTGGCGCAACGTCCGGTTCAGGTCGCGACCGGTCATCCGCGTCGAGCGCGCGCAACGTCAGGCCTTGGAACTGGAGCACGATCGTGCTGGCGTTGCGGACGCGGACGATCTCTTTGGGTTGGTCGCCGACTTCGAGCCCGGCATCCCGTGATCCGGCAATCGGCTTGCAGCTCAAACGCATTTTTGAAACTCGATCGTTCGCCGGCGCACACGGGGGCACTGCGCGCAGGCATCCGCCCGCGTGCCGCATCGAAGCGCCGCTGTTGTTGAAGGGTCCTGACTGCGACGATCCGGCAACGAGCTAAGGCAAGCGTGCCGATTCACACTTTCAGGTGTCTATCGTGGAATTTAGTGTAACACTCGAGTGTATATCCGCATCAGACCTAGGTCTGATGTCGTGCCCTACTGAAGTCAGGTCTGACTTTGCCCGTAAGGCGAGCGGATCGGATCACGGACGCCGCCGGACTATGCGGTTCGGGTGACAGACTGCGGCCTCAGACAGCGCGGCAGATCGCTCGCCCTCATTGGCCCGGCGAACGTCCTCGGCCACGCTCGCGAGCCAGCAACGCCGCTTCCACACGATTGCGCACTCCGAGCTTCGTCAGCAGCGGCGTGATGTAGTGCTTGATGGTGTTCTCACTCAGACCGAGCGCTTCCGCGATCTCGATGTTGTTGCAACCCCGGCCGATCAAGGAAAAAATCTGCTGCTCACGATCGGTGAGCGGCACGCCAACTTCGTTCGACCGCGAGGGCGACGGTTCGACGCTGCGGCCGTCTGCGAGCAAACGCGCCGCGAGATCCGGATCGACATAATTCTCGCCGCGCAGGATCCGGCGCAAGGTGTCGATGAAGTCGGGCCCCGCCGTGCCTTTCGAAATGTAACCTTTCGCGCCCGCCCGCAGGGCCGCGCCGACGGTCCCGATATCGTCACGCACCGTCAACATCGCGACCTTCATGTCGGGCCATGACAGGCAAATCCGCTCGGCAGCCTTCACGCCATCGCCCGGCATCGTGACATCCAGGAGAACGAGATCCGGCTTGACCTCACCAGCCAGCCGCACCGCATCATCGGCGGAAGCACCCTCTCCGACGACTTCGAGGTCGGCCTCCTCGTTGATCGTGTCGCGCACCCCCTTGCGAACCAGGGGGTGATCGTCGACGACAATCAGTCGCTTCTTACGAGCCATTGGAGGCCCCCACTGCTTGCAGTTGGTCGCGGCGGAACGTTGCGGTTATCGCCGTACCTTCACCCGTCGTGCTTTGCAAAGAAAACGTTCCGCCGATCGCCTCGACGCGACCGCGCAATCCCGGCAGGCCGAGGCCGCGGCTCCATGCCTCCGCCGTATCGGTGATGCCATCGCCCTTGTCCGAAACCCGGATGATGAAGTCCGTTCCGGCCATCCGCGCCTCGACCTTCTGACCGCGTCCCCCAGCGTGGCGGAGCGCATTCGAGAGACCCTCTTGAACGAACCGGTAGGCGCACACTTTCATGGGGTGTGATACGACGGCCGGAATTTCCCCGATATCGAACGATACGGTCGTATCGGACCGCTCCTCGTGTGCGCCGATCGCGAGAAAAATCGCTTCGGCTAGCGACAACGACTCGAGTTCGGGCAGCACCAGACCCGACGAAATTCCGCGAACTTCCCGGAGCGTGGTCTGCAACGCATCGCGGATGCGCTCGAGATCCTCCGATCGCTCCGTCGATGGTGCGGCGGACGCGGGGTGTGTCAGGCATGAACTTGTGCAGACGCATCAAGATGTAGCTCAATAGCTGCGCAGGTCCGTCGTGCAGATCGGCGCCGATCCGCTGCAAGATCATCTCGTTGCTGGTGGAGAACTCGACGCTCGATTTCTGGAGCCGCATCCGGAGCGTCTCGTTGAGGCTCAGGAGGTCTTTAAGCTCGCCGAGCGTCGTCTCGAGTTGGCTGCTTTGCCGCTCGCGCGCATCGAGTTCACGCGAGAGCGCTTTTTGCGCCTCGTGGGCAGCGAGGGCGTACGGCTTGGCCGCCCATAGATAAATCATCGGACTGGCAAGAAGCGTCAGCGCCGTCGCGTCGATCAACCCGATGACGAGCACTTCGTGCGTCAACTGCCATCCCGACAGCATCACCATGACAATCGCTTCGACGAGGAAGACGATGACTGCGATCCGCCCGAGGAGGCTGAACAACAGCCTCGCCTCGGTCCGCGCATCGAAGGTCTGGATCACGTTCGCGGTCGCCATCGAGTCACCATCCAACGCAGGTATGGAAGCGGGAACCATAGCACCCGGACCCGACTGTTTGCAGCCACATGAGCCGGAATGGCGCGATATGAACAATGAGGGGTTTGGTTAAGTGAAGCTGTTCCAATGTCCCCCCTCCCGCCGCCGCGCAGACACGGGCTCGAGGTGCCGTCACTGCCGCGGCGATCCGGTCCTGCATCAGCCGTGCCATCCGCCAGACGAGATCATTGCGCCGCCACGATCCGACGCCATATAGCGCCCATGACCAAAACTCTGCTCCTTGGCGTGCTCGCCGTTTTTATCGTCCCGCTCGTGACGCATGCCGTCTGGTGGCAGTTGCAGAGCCACCCGAGTTCGTGGTCCGACGCCAACTGGACGTCAGCGGGGATCCTCCCCGATGCGGGTAAAAATCGCGAGGCAATCGTCCACGTCCTGGCCGGCCGCACCGGACGCTGGAAGGGCATCTTCGCTCACCACACTTGGATCGTGGTCAAGCCGAAGGGCGCCACCCGATATACGCGCTATGACGTCGTCGGCTGGGGCAAGGCCCTGCGCGTCAATGCCTATGACGCCGACGGTCGCTGGTACGGCAACGTGCCCGACATCCTCGTGACGCTCAAAGGCGCCGCCGCCGAACGCGCCATTCCGGAAATTCAGCGCGCGGTTTCCGAATACCCCTACGGCGGACCCGGTAGCTACGTCATCTGGCCGGGGCCGAATTCGAACTCGTTCGTCGCCGCCGTCGCGCGCCGCGTTCCCGCGATTGCTCCCGCGCTGCTCCCCACGGCAGTCGGCAAGGACTTTGCCGGCTGGCCATTCTATGCAGGCACCTCACCGAGCCATACCGGCTATCAGTTGTCGCTCGGCGGTCTCCTGGGCGTAACGCTAGGTCGTGTCGAAGGCCTCGAGGTCAATATGCTCGGCCTCGTCGCCGGCATCGACCTCGCCCGCCCGGCGATCAAGCTTCCAGGTTGGGGGCGCATCGGCCTCAGCGGATGAGCACGGCCCGGGTCACTGCTCGGGACTGACGGGCAGCAGCCGTTCGAGGCTGCACCAAAGCACAATACCCAAACTGCGTCTGACGCGGCTTATTATCATGCGTTATGTGGTTTACAGCATAACGCAAAACCTAACCGCACCCGCTGGCGATCCGCACGACGCCAAAGCGGCTTCACCCCAAGCTGACGCCCAGCCGCTCCGCCCACCCAAGCCCCGCGAACGTCCCCGCGCGGGGCTTATATTCGCACCCGACGTAGCCGTGAAAGCCCGACGCGTCGATCAGTTGGAAGGCTTCCGCGAAATTGACGTCGCCCCAATCCGGCTCGCCGCGATCTGGCGGCGACGCGATCTGGTAGTGACCAATCAGCGGCGCGAACTCCGCGATCGCCGCCACCACGCCCCCTTCCTCGATGTGCCGATGATAGAGATCGAGCTGCAGCGCGAGATTGGGCGCCGCCACCTCGGCGATCACGTCGCGCGCGTCCGCCGTGCGCGACAAGAGATACCCTGGCATGTCGCGCCCGTTGATCGGCTCGATCTGGATCGTCACCCCCTCGTCCGCCGCCCACGCCGCCGCAAGCCGCAAGTTCTCCACATACGTCTCGCGGCACGCGCCGTGCGAGGTCAGTCCCGCCATCGCGTGCAAGCGGCGGCATCCGAGCGAATCGGCGTACCTGAGCGCCAGATCGACGGCGTACGCAAATTCGTCCTCGCGTCCCGGAACACCTGCATAGCCGCGCTCGCCCTTGTCCCAGTGACCCGGCGGCAGGTTGAACAGCGCGAGTTCGAGATCGTTGGCGACGAGCCGCGCGCGGATCTCGGCCGGCTCGTGCGCATAGGGGAACAAGAACTCGACCGCGCGGAACCCGGCATGCGCCGCCGCCTCGAAGCGATCGAGGAAATCGTGTTCGGTGAACAGGAAACTCAGGTTGGCGGCGAAGCGGGGCATTGCGTTCAGTCGCCGTCGCTGCGCGACTGCCGGAGCCGCTTGGTCGTCGAGCGGACCTTCTTGCCCTCGAGCCGCCTCTCCTTCGACGCCCGCGTCGGCTTGGTCTTGAGCCGCACCTTCGGCACGAACGTCGCCTCCTTGATCAGCTCCGCCAGCCGCTGCCGCGCGTCGTCTCGATTGCGCTCCTGCGTGCGGTGGCGGTCGGCGCGGATCACGATCACGCCGTCATCGGTCAGCCGCCGGCCCGCGAGCTTCTGCAGCCGGATCGACACCTGCACCGGCAGCGACGGCGACCGGCGTGCATCGAACCTGAGTTCGACAGCCGTCGACACCTTGTTGACATTCTGCCCGCCGGGACCGGAGGCGCGCACGAAGCGTTCCTCCAGCTCGCCATCGTCGACGGTGAGCGTATCGGTGATGCGCATGACCTCGCCTACCGCCCCCCGAGGTCCCAATAATCGCCACGGAAATACAGGAGCGGCTGCGCTTCCGCCCGGAACTGTCCGGCGAGCACGCGCCCGATGAAGATCGAATGCGTGGTGAACTCGTGCCGGTCGATCAGCTCGCAATCGAGGCTCGCGAGCGCGCGTACCAAAATCGGCGCGCCCGATTTGAGCGTGCCCCACTCGAAGCCCTCGAAACGTGCGTCTCCCATCGCGCCTTGCCGCCCCGCGAAGCGCTCCGCGACTTGCTGCTGGTCGCTTGCCAGCACATTGACCGAGAACGACTTCAACGCGGCGATACGGTCGTGCGCGCCGGCCTTCTGCTGGATACATGCGAGGATCGTCGGCGGATTGTCCGACAGCGACGCGACAGCCGTCGCCGTCAGTCCCGCGCGCGCGTCTCCGCTGCCGGCCGCGATGACCGTCACCGCGCCGGCCTGATGCCGCATCAGCGCGCGATAGTGGCCCGAGTCCATGCCATCGCTGGCGGCAGCTTTTTTCGGCACGATCGTCACGTTCGCTCCCATGGACGCGCGTTTCACTCAATCCGCGGCATGCGCCGCTTGTCCTTCCGTCGGCGCGAAGAAAATCAGGCGATTGCCGAACGGGTCAGCCACCGTGACTTCATCGAAGCCCCACGGCTTGGTCTCGATGCCAGGCCGCGCAAACCCATAGTTACGCGCGCGCAGGCCGGCGTGGAGGGTGACGACGTCGCTGACACCGATGCGAACGGACGCTCCTGGACTGGCATCGCCATGATGCTCGCTGAGGTGCAGCTTTAGTCTACCGAGCGATATTTGCATATAGAGCGGCAGTTCCGGCTCGAATCGATGTTCCCAGTCGACCGTGCCGCCAAGAAAACCGACATAGAATTCGCGGGCCTTCCCGATATCGAACATCCGCAGAACAGGGATGACGGGGCCATACTCCATGTTCTCCTCGCCCTTCTATTTCCACCGCCGCTTCTTGAAATCGCGGATGATCTCGCGCGCCGCGTTGTGCCCGGGCACGCCCGTCACCCCTCCGCCTGGATGCCCGCCAGAGCCGCACAGATAGAGCGCCGGGACCGGCATCCGATAGTCCGCGTGTCCCAGCACCGGCCGGGCCGAATAAAGCTGATCGAGCGTCAACTGGCCGTGGAAGATGTCGCCGTCCGGCAATCCGAAGCGTTGTTCGAGATCGAGCGGCGACAGCACCTGCCGCGCCAGCACGGATCCCTTGAAGTTGGGCGCATGCTTCGTCACGGTGTCGATCACCAGATCCGCGAACGCCTCCTTCTCCTTGGGGTCGGCCCAGCTCCCTCCGTCCGGCAGCTTCGGCGCGACATGCTGCACAAACAGGCTCGCGACGTGCTTGCCCTCCGGCGCCAGCGTCGCATCGATGGTCGATGGGATCAGCATCTCGACCACCGGCTCCTTCGACCAGCCCGTCATGCGCGCATCGAGATACGCGCGCTCCAGGTAGTCGAGCGTCGGCCCGATCACGATGCCCGAGCCGTGATGCTCCTGCTTCGACGTCCCCGGCCGGCATGTGAAATCAGGCAACTCTCCAAGAGCGACGTTCATTCGGAACGTCCCCGATCCGGTCTTCATGCCGGTGAAATGCCGCCTCAGTTCGGGCTCGACCGCACCTTCCGGTACGAGCTTTGAGAACAGCAGCTTCGGCGCGACGTTGGAGGCGACAATCTTGGCGCGGATCTCCTCGCCGCTCTCGAGCACCACGCCTGCCGCCTTGCCGCCCTCGACCAGAACACCCGCAACCGCGGCACTTGTGCGGATCGTCGCTCCGCGCGCTCTTGCAGCCCGGCCCAGCGCATCGCTGATCGCGCCCATGCCGCCGATGGCATGGCCCCACACGCCCGACTTTCCATTCGTCTCACCGAACGCATGATGCAGGAGCACGTACGCCGTCCCCGGTGTCGATGGCGCGGCATAGGCGCCGACGATGCTGTCGAATGCGAAAGCGCCCTTGACCACATCGCTCTCGAAGAAGCCGCCGAGGAAATCCGCGGCACTCGTGGTAAACAGATCGACCAGCCGCCGTTGATCCGGCAGCGGCATACGGATCAGGTCGCGCCCCAGCTCTAAACCGCGCAACATGCTCATCACGCCGCCCTTCAAATTGGGCGGCGTACGCAGCAGCAAATCGCGCACCACGAGCGCGCCATGCTCGATCACGCGGTCATAGTCGGCGAGTTGCCCAGCGTCGCGCTCGGAGAACTCAGCGATCGCCGCGCGCCGGCCCTCATACCCATAAGGCATCAACAAGCCGCGCCGATGATCCACGGGCCAGAAATTCGCCGCCGGCCGCTCCACGATTTCGAGCCCGAAGGTTTCGAGCTCCAGGTCGATGATCACCTTGACGTTGAGCAGGCTGACCGTATAGGCCGCGACCGAATTGCGGAACCCGGGGGCGAATTCCTCGGTCAAAGCCGCCCCGCCGATTCGGTCGTTCTTTTCGAGGATCAGCGTGTCGAGGCCGGCGGCGGCCAAATATGCGCCGGTGACCAGGCCGTTATGCCCGCCGCCGAGCACAATCGCGTCGTAGGCCGCGCCGCCGCGCACGGATGACGCCGCAGAGGGGCTCACTGATGTCGTGGGTGTGCTCATGAGGCGGCATTTGACGTGGAATTTGGCGGTATGCAACGCGCATCGTGCCGCCAGGGCAGCAAAATCCCGCTGTGCCGGGGCCCAAGCCCATCGCACCGCAGCATAAATCTCGCTTTGCAACACTGGGGGGGCATCACGTTAACATCCGATTCAC
This sequence comes from Hyphomicrobium sp., assembly GCA_022843145.1. Classification (GTDB taxonomy): domain Bacteria; phylum Pseudomonadota; class Alphaproteobacteria; order Rhizobiales; family Hyphomicrobiaceae; genus JAKAML01. The sequence continues at coordinate 25,195 of JALHOF010000021.1, read as the reverse complement.
GGCATCCTTTGTCGGGCGTGGCGGAGCGGTCGCAGAAAAGGAACTGTTTACGATTGGCGGTCTAATTTGATCGCACAGGACTGGTGGGCCGAATTTCCGGCCCGATCGACGGAGACGCCCGATGATCTCAGCTGTTCAGATTTCCGGTACCCAACGCGCCGCGACGGCTGTTCCGGTCGCCCACGTATCCGACAAGGCCATCGGTATTCTTCTCGCGTCCGTCGTGCCGGCGTTGTTCTGGACCGCGACGATTGCGCTCGTCGGCAGCGCCATCGGCCAAAGCCCGTCGATCGCGACCCTCGTCACCACCGGCGCCGCGATTTCGGCGTTCCTCGCCATCGTCGTCGGCAGCTTGGTCGTTCGCGGCGACTGATCTATTGCTCCGCGTCACGCGCTGACCTTGTCGCCCGCAAGTTCCTTCCCACTCGAAAACTCTGCGCATAGACTCAAGCCTAGATATCCGGGCGCGCATCCTCATGATCAGAGACTCTGAGCAATAGTCGTTCGGAGGTCCTTCAACGCGCCCGCGTGCGTCAAGCCATCGGCCAAATTCAAGCGCCCCAGCTGCAGCGGAACTCGCGGCACTTGCGTCCGACCTGTCCGACCGAGCAGCGCGCGCTGACGAGCTTACAAACCCGGCAGCTGTAGGCCGAGATGCAGCCGCGATACGAGCCGCCCTTGGTGAACCGGCACTGGACGACGCTCTGGCAATCTCGACCCGGATTGATCATGCCGCCCGGTCCTTCCTTGGCTTCGAGCCGAGGCACGGCGGCAGCCGTCGCCGCGAGCGCCAGCAGGGCAATCAGCGTCAGGCGGCGCATGGCAATGCTCCCCGGTTGCGCGTCGGCTCCAGCCGAAACACTCGGACAGATCGCGGCGCGATGCAACCAGCCACACCGCCGTGCACGGCCTTGCACCAGCAAATGTCGGGCGCTGTGCCGCCGTTGCAACGACGCTCAGCACGGGTGCGGGTCGGCACCCGAAGTGCCAGTAAAAGACCACGGGTGCTCTATTGCCCGCTCCGAGGCAAGCCTCGACGCGGCGCGGGACTGCTTCCTACTCCGCGGCGGCGCGCGACGGATTGACCGCCGCCATGTAGTCGTTGAGCAGCGCTTCGGAAATCCGGCCCGGCTGATAGTGCGTGCCCGCGATCTCCCGCACCGGCGTCACCTCGGCGGCCGAACCGGTGATGAAGCACTCCGAGAACGAGCCGAGCTGGTCCGGCATGATCCGCCGCTCGATCACTTCGAAACCGCGCTTCTTGGCCAACTCGATCACCGTCGCCCGCGTGATGCCAGAGAGGAAACAGTCGGCAATCGGAGTATGGATCTTGCCGTCTGCGACAAAGAACACGTTGGCCCCCGTGCATTCCGCCACCCGGCCCTGCCAGTCGAACATCAGCGCGTCGGCGAAGCCCTTGCGCTCGGCCTTGTGCTTCGACAGCGTGCAGATCATGTAGAGGCCCGCGGCCTTGGCGAACGCCGGCGCACACATCGGATCGGGCCGGCGATACTCCGCGATATCGAGCCGGATGCCGCGCATCCGCTCCGCCGGGTCGAACATCGACGGCCACGTCCAGGTCGCGATCGCGACGTGGATCGGGTTCTGCTGCGCCGCAACCGCCATCATCTTCTCGCCGCCGCGCCAGGCCACCGCACGGATGTACTTGTTGCCGCCGCCGTTCCTATCCAGGATCTCGGCCTTGGCTGCTTCCAACACATCGACGCTATAGGGCAGCGTGAAATCGAGGATGCCGGCGGAGTTGTGCAGCCGCTCGGTGTGAGTGCGCGACTTGAACACCCTGCCGTCGTAGGCGCGCTCGCCCTCGAACACGCACGAGCCATAATGCAGGCCGTGCGTCAGCACATGCATTGTCGCCTTCTCCGATGGCATCACCTGGCCGTCGAACCAGATCAGCGGGTCACCGAAATACGTGAGGTCCGTAGCCATGGAAGAAGTGTCCTCGAAAGGCGCAAGGTTGCACGGGCAAACCGTGGGTGAAAGTCGTCGGCGATCGTCTCGGATGCTCGTCTCGGGCCGCTCTTCGCCGGATCGCCGCGCTACGGCAATCCGAGGCGGGATCGGCTATCCCGACGTGATCCTGCTGGCCCCGCCCCAGGATGCAAAAGGCCCGAAAACCATGCCTCGCGTCCGCCGAAACCACTTGCAACGGGTAACAATCGCCTGCAAATAAGTCAACATGACTGACGTAAGTTCGCCAGGCGCACCAGCTCGTCCCGAACGCCCTCTTCCGGCCGTGCCGCGCGCTGACCGGCCCGGTGAGGCGGACGCCTCCACCGTGCCCGGCCGTGATGAGCTGATCGCCTGCGTCGAACTGCTGTTTTTTGCCTACCGCGATTTCACCGGCGACCCCGATGCCGTGCTCGAAGAATACGGGTTCGGCCGCGCGCATCATCGCGTCCTCCATTTCGTCGCCCGCAACCCCGGCCTCACGGTTGCCGAACTTCTCGATATCCTGCGCATCACGAAGCAAAGTCTTGCGCGCGTCCTCAAGCAGCTCGTAAGCGAAGGCTTCGTCATGCAGCGCGCGGGCGCTGTCGACCGGCGGGAGCGTCGCCTTTTCTTGACGGCCAAGGGCACGCGCCTCGCCGACAAACTGACGTCGCTTCAGATCCAGCGGATCGAAGCGGCGATTCAATCCGCCGGTCCCGATGCCGGAGGCGCAACGCGGCGATTCCTGTTCGCGATGATCGCGGATCAGCATCGCCCCCAGGTAGAGGCGCTGATCCGCATGCCGGGCACTGCGAAGGCCCGGTCCGCCGATCGCGACGGACAATGACCACGATCGCTGCCAGCGGCGGAAAAACGCTGCCCGACGACGCCCCGCACGTTCTCGTCGTCGACGACGACCAGAAGATCCGCGATCTCCTCGCGCGCTATCTCTATGAAAACGGCTTCCGCGTCTCGACCGCTGAAAATGTGCCGACCGCGCGCGCCGCCATGCGCGGCCTCAGCTACGACATCGTGCTGCTCGACGTCATGATGCCCGGCGAAACAGGTCTCACGCTCGCCCGCGAGCTGAAAGCCACGACCCGCATTCCTGTCTGCCTCCTGACCGCGCGCTCGGAACCCGAGAATCGGATCGAGGGGCTCGAAATCGGCGTCGAGGATTACATCCCGAAGCCATTCGAGCCGCGCGAGCTGCTCTTGCGCCTGCGCAACATCCTGCGCCGCGGCGAGCCCCGCGCCACGCCCCGCGACGAGGTGCAGATGGGCGTCTATGTCTTCAACCTGTCGCGCGGAGAACTGAAGCGCGACGACGAGACCATCAAGATCACCGAACGCGAGCGCGACCTGTTGCGGCTGTTTGCGTCGAAGCCCGGCATTCCCATCGCGCGCCATGAATTGACGAGTGACGACTCGACCGGCAGCGAGCGCGCCATCGACGTCCAGATCAACCGCCTGCGGCGCAAGATCGAGACCGACCCTTCAAATCCCGTCTACCTGCAGACGGTGCGCGGCAAAGGCTACATCTTCTATATCGACTAGCGCGGACTTTCGCGCGCCGGTCGGCGCCATCGCCTCGGGAAATCCGCACTTCGATCTGGGACGGAAGCGTTTTACAACTGCCGCGTCGAGCAACCTCGGGATCAGCGTTGAATGGCCTTTCTGGACGAACAGCAGGTGCGCCGGTGGATCGGCGGTTGGGTGCCTTCGGCGCCAGACCGCGGCTTCCGCGCGATCGCCGCGTCGATCCTGCGGGTCGTCAACGAGCTCGTGCCGAAAGGTCTCTACGCCCGCACGCTGCTGATCATCATCGCGCCCATCGTCGTCCTCGAAGGCGTCATCGCCTTCACCTTCATGGAGCGGCACTGGCAGGCCGTGACCCGCCGCCTTTCGGAAGCCACCGCTCGCGACATCGCCGCCCTCGTCGACGTCTTCGAGGGCTACCAGCACGACGACGATTACGCCCGCCTCGTCGAGATGGCGCGCGACACACTCAATCTCTCGATGCAGGTACTGCCGGCCGGCGAGCTGCCCGCCCCCGGTCCCAAGCCGTTCTTCTCGTTTCTCGACAAGGCGCTGTCGAACGAGATCCGCCGCCACGTCAAGCGCCCGTTCTGGATCGATACCGTCGGAGACAGCCGCCGCGTCGAGATCCGCGTCAGGCACGATCACGCCATCCTCCGCTTCGGCGCCACACGAACCCAAACCTACGCGTCGAACTCCCACATCTTCCTTTTGTGGATGGTTGGCACCTCGGTCATTCTGCTCACCGTCGCCATCCTGTTCCTGCGCAATCAGATCAGGCCCATCCTGCGATTGTCGGAGGCCGCCGATGCGTTCGGAAAGGGCCGGCCGTTCCCAGAGGACTTCAAGCCGCGCGGCGCGCGCGAGGTGCGGCAGGCCGCCGAGGCGTTCATCGAGATGCGCGACCGCATCAAGACCCACGTCGACCAGCGCACCACCATGCTCGCCGGCGTCAGCCACGATCTGCGCACCGTGCTGACCCGCTTCAAACTGGAACTCGCCTTCCTGCCCGACAGCTCAGATACCCGCGCGTTGCGCTCGGACGTCAACGAAATGCAGCACATGCTGGAGGACTACCTCGCGTTCGCCCGCGGCGACGGCGGCGAGGAGGCCAAGCCGACGAACCTGCGCGAACTGCTCGAGGAGATTCACGACGAGGCGCAGGTTTTCGGCACCCAGATCGAATTGAAGCTGAGGCAACGGCGCAAGGATCTCGTGCTGCCCCTGAAGCGTCAGGCCTTGAAGCGGGCGATCACCAACCTCGTCTCGAACGCGGCCCGCTTCGGCGATCAGATCGTGATCCGCGCCGCAACCGAGGGCCGTTGGGTGCGCATCGAGGTCGACGACAACGGGCCCGGCATTCCCGCCGCCGAGCGCGCCAATGTGTTCAAGCCGTTCTATCGCCTTGACCATGCGCGCAATCAGGACGAAGGCAACACCGGCCTCGGCCTCGCCATCGCCCGCGACATCGCCAAGAGTCACGGCGGTGACGTCACCCTCGGCGAAAGCTCGATGGGCGGCCTCAAGGCGATCATCTCGGTGCCGCTTTAGCTGGCGCCGACCCGCCGCATCGACGCCATCACATCGCCGGCGGTGTCTCCATCGTGCCGCCGTCTGACTTCGCACCCGCGTCCGCCTTGCCCGCGCCGCCATCGCGTGCCCTCGATGACCACGGCGAGAAGATCGTCGCCATCCGCCGCGCCGCCGCCGCCATCTCGTCGAGCGACGATAGCGTCTGCTCGCCGCGCCGGAGCCGGCGGTCGAGCGCCGCCATGGTCCGCGCGAGGCCCGGATCGTCGTCCTCGAGCCATGTCGAGAACACCAACGCATAGACCGACGCCAGCCCCGCGACGCGCACGCCGCCGCCGATGCCGTCCGTCGCCACGCCCGCCGCATTCAGCATCCACGCCTGCGACGCGAGCAGCGCCCGGATCAATGCCGGGTCGGCCGCGCCCGCGGCATGGATCGATTTCAGCGCCGCCCGATGCGGTTCAAGCGCGTCGAAGCGGCTCATCACGACCTCGAACAGCGTATCTCGCGCCGACTGCCCCTCGGGCGGACGCACGGCCTTTTCGAGCACCGCGTCGTCGATCGTGCGGGCGAACGCCGCCAGGATTTCCGATTTCGATTTAAACGACCGGCGCATTCCGGCCAGCGTCACTCCCGCGCCCTCCGCGATGTCGAACAGCGTCACCTCGCTCCAAGGCCGCAAGGCGGCCAGCCGGAGTGCCGCGGCGACGATGCGCGCTTCGGGTCCATTCGGGGACGTCGTGTCGGTCATGCCTGTCTCCTGGGCGATCTCGTCGTCCACGCACATTGTCGGCGCACGCCGTCTGCGCCCGACTCTAGACGTAGGCATTCGCCATCCGGATTGCCAGCCGCATTCAGTCAGTCTTGGGTCCTGGTCAGCGGCGAGACGACGACTTCGCCGTCCTCCTTGGTAAACGCGCCGATATCGGAGTTTTCGAGCAGTTCCAGCACCAGTTCCGACGGCCGGCACAGCTTGACGCCCCTCGCCGTCACCACGATCGGCCGATTAATCAGGATCGGATTCGCCATCATCGCGTCGATCAGTGCGTCGTCGCTCAGCTCCATGTTGCCCAGCCCCAGCTCGGCAAAGGGCGTGCCGCTCTCGCGCAGCACGTCGCGCGGCCGCGCAGCCATCCGCCCGATGAGCCCAGCCAGTTCGTCGCGCGACGGCGGCGTCACCAGATACTCGATCACCACCGGCTCGACGCCCGACCGCCGGATCATCTCCAGCGTGTTGCGCGACGTCCCGCATTTCGGATTGTGATAGATCGTCACCGTCATCGCACAGCCTTTTCCTCGACTCCCGACCCATGCGCCACAGCCTTCGGCAGCCCGCGCTCGTACCATCCCTTGGAGCGATTGACGATGGCGACCACCGACAGCATCACCGGCACCTCGATCAGCACACCAACCACCGTCGCCAGCGCCGCGCCCGAATTGAACCCGAACAGGCTGATCGCTGCAGCCACCGCCAGCTCGAAGAAGTTGCTCGCGCCGATCAGCGCCGACGGTCCCGCCACGCAATGCGCTTCCCCAGCGGCCCGATTGAGCACGTACGCCAGCCCCGCGTTGAAATAGACCTGAATGAGAATGGGAACCGCCAGCAGCGCGATCACCAGCGGCTGCTGCACAATCTGGCCGCCTTGGAAACCGAACAGCAGGACGAGGGTCAGCAGCAGAGCCACGATCGACACCGGCTGCAGCGTCTTCAGCAGCCGGGTGAGCCCCGGCTCGCCGTCACGCGATATCACGACGCCGCGCCACACCTGCGCGATGACGACGGGGATCACGATATAGAGCCCGACAGACAGCAACAGCGTCTCCCACGGCACCGTGATCGCCGAGAGCCCGAGCAGCAGAGCCACGAGCGGCGCGAACGCGAAGATCATGATGACGTCATTGAGCGCCACCTGGCTCAGCGTGAAATGCGGCTCGCCATCGGACAGATTGCTCCACACGAACACCATCGCCGTGCACGGCGCCGCCGCCAGCAGGATCAGTCCCGCGATGTAGCTGTTGATCTGGTCGGCCGGCAAAAGGTCTCGGAACAGCCAGCCGATGAACAGCCAGCCGAGCAGCGCCATCGAGAACGGCTTCACCGCCCAGTTGATGAACAGCGTCACGCCGATGCCGCGCCAGTGCTCACGCACGCCCGACAATGCCTTGAAATCGATGCGCAGCAACATCGGGATGATCATCAGCCAAACCAGCACGGCGACGGGCAGGTTGACCTTGGCGATCTCCGCCCCGCCGATTGCCTGGAAGACATCCGGCAACGCAAATCCGAGCGCGATCCCCACGACGATACAGAGGGCGACCCAGAGTGTGAGGTAGCGTTCGAAAATGCTCATGTATCCGCCCGGCCTTCCTGCCAACGATCGGTATTAGAGGATCAACATTCTAGACACCAGGCAGGGACGCGATCAGGTCGCGTCCGCGCGCGCTCCCATCTCGTCTAGGCGCTTCTGCAGCGTCAGCCTGTCGAGCGACGAGAGCGGAAGGTTCACGAAGATCGAGATGCGCTGGTAGAGCATGCGGTGCGTCTCGGTGAACGCCGCCCGCTTTTCCGCTTCGCTGCCGGTCACCGCCGATGGATCCGGCAATCCCCAGTGCGCCGTCATCGGCTGACCCGGCCAATGCGGGCACGTCTCGCCTGCCGCGTCGTCGCAGACCGTGAACACGAAATCCAGCTCCGCGGCTCCAGGTTTGGCGAACTCGTCCCACGATTTCGAGCGGAGCACGCTCGTGTCGTAATTGAGCCGCTCCAGCATCTCGAGCGCGTAGGGATTGACCGCCCCGCGCGGGTGGCTGCCGGCGCTATAGCCCTTGAACTTGCCCTGACCCAGTGCATTGACGATGCATTCGCCGATCACCGACCGGGCGGAGTTGTGCGTGCACAGGAACAGCACGTTGTAAACTTTGTCACTCATCCTGGACTCCCCTCGACGCTACCGATTGCTTTCGTTGTCGTCCTGCCCGCAGCACACCACTGCATTCGCCGTCAGCCCGCCGCCGCACAGTTCCGGCCGGCCCTGGCAGCAGTCGTCGACCAGGAAGCCGAACAACCGGCGCACCGCTTCCACCTCGACGCTCGACCGGATAAAGCGGCCAACCCGCCACGAGCGCGTTAAGCCGGCCCGATCCAATTCCTTCATGTGGAACGACAGCGACGTCGCCCCGATGCCGACGGCGCGAGCGACCTCGCCTGCGGACAACCCGGACGGTCCGGCAGCAATCAAGGTGCGGAAGATCGCCAGACGATGTGCGTGCGCGAGCGCTGACATCGCGCGGACGGCAGTGGTTTCATCCATGCCCGTAATTCCCATATTTCAATAATTCTTGCAATATCAAATTAAAGAGGAACACAGGGAAAACTTCCCAAGAACACGAGTGCGTGAGCCGTTCCTTTGGGGCTTGCGATGAATGTTACAACATTGCACTATAACTGTAACAACATAACGTTTACGCGCCGCCAACCGCCAGAGCGGCCAATTCAAAATGTCCAACTGGAGGAGCCGCCCGAGATGACCCGCCGCGACGCCCGCCTCTCGACTTCTTTGGCACTCGCTGGCCTTGCGATGCTGGCTCTCGCGCCCGCTTCGTTGGCGCGCGGTGGCGCACCCGCCGCCAGCGATGGCCTGACCACCTGCCAGCGCGCGGTCAGCCGCATCGGCGCACAGATGGGTCACACGCTGCAAAAGGATGCCGACGGCAGCGACATCTACGTTTTTATCGTCCGTAGCGACGGCGGAAACTATTCCGTGCGCTGCAACGGCGGCACCGGAACTCTCGGTACGATTGATCGCGTGGCCCATTCAGCCGGCGATGCGACGGCCGAGAAGTAAGTCGCGGCGCGCTAGCGCCGATCAGGACTACGCTGCGACGGTCCACTAGGCAGCATGGCGGCTCTCTCCTCCTTGAGCAGCCGTGTTGGGACCAGATCAGCGTGCGAACCCCGGCACGCCGGGGCGCGGAGGGCGGTCACGCTCCCTTCACGCTCGCCGAGGTTCAATGACGGTCGGCCGCGGGCCGGCAACGTAGGATTGGGTCCTTCTCCCCTACTTGCCGAGTTCGCGGCCGCGCCTCACCGCTGCGTCGATCGCGCGCCCGAACAGCGGCCCCATGCCGTCGTCCGCCATCAGCACCGACAGCGCCGCGGCGGTCGTCCCTCCGGGCGAGGTCACGTTGCGGCGCAGCTCTGCCGCATCCAGCGCCGACTGCCGCATGAGTTCGCCCGAGCCCGCCACCGTCGCCCGCGCGAGTTGCCGCGCCAAGGCCGGCTCCATGCCCTGCGCGATGCCTGCCGCCTCAAGCGCCTCCGCCATCAGGAACACGTAAGCCGGCCCCGAGCCCGACACCGCCGTCACCACGTCCATCATCGCTTCGTCATCGGTCCAGCCGACCTCCCCCACCGCACCGAGCAGCTCCGCGCACAGCGTCTTTTGCTCCGCCGTCACGTACCGGTTCGGACAGCACACCGTGATGCCGCGCCCGACCGCCGCAGGCGTGTTCGGCATCGCCCGCACCACGGCCGCGCCGACGCCGAGATGCGCCTCGAAGCTCGCCAGCGGCTTCCCCGCCGCAATCGACAGCACGAGCGTACCCGGCCCGGCGCGCCTGGCGAGCGCGGGGAACACCTCGTCCATAACTTGCGGCTTGATCGCGACGACGATCACCGACGGCGGACGCTCCAGCGCCCCGAGCACCGGCGAAATCGCGATTCCATGCTCATCGAGAAACGCCCGCACATCCGGCGGCGGACCCGGGTCCTGCACAACCACCTGCGACGCGGGCAGGCCTCGCGCCAGCCAGCCCGCGAGCATCGCGCCGCCCATCTTGCCGCAGCCCGCCAGCACCAGCGGGCCGTCGAGTACGAGTGTCATGTTTCCGTCCCGGGCTTTTGCCGCCCGGGTCGCGAGCGGCGGTTACGCCTGGCCCTCGGTCTCGAACATCGTCGACACCAGCGCCTCGCGGCTTTCCTTACCGGCCCACACCACGAACTGGAAGGCCTGATAATAGCGCTCGCACGCTTCCAGCGCCGCCTTCAGCATCGCTTCGCACTGCTGCGGCGTCGCCACCGCGCCATTGAGCAGGATGGCGTGACGGAACATCACCAGCCCCTCCTGCGTCCAGAGATCGAAGTGCCCGAGCCACAACTGCTCGTTGATCTGCGCGACGAGGCGGTACATTTCATGGAGCCGCGCTTCCGGCACGCGGAAGTCGAACGCGCACGCCAGATGCAGCGCTTCCAAGTCTCCGCGCCAATTGAGCGAGACGTGATAGTCCGTCCAGGTGCCGGCGACGATCAGCGTCATCTCGTCGTCCCCGGTGCGGTCGCACGCCCAGTCGTGGGCCTGAGCCAGAAGCTCGACGAGGTCGATGGGATTGGTCACGCGATCGTAACCCTGCTCAGCCGATGCCATTCTCGCTCCTCGGGTCTTGCCTTGTTCGTTTGGCCGGCCTGAGCCGGGACCAACGGACGTGCGTTCAGGCCGTCCTCCGTCCCGCCCGGCATCGCCGGTCCCGAACGTCTGACATGCAGGCACGAAAACAGAGGGGGTCACGAGTCGCAACCGTCCGCCCCTCTTGTCCACGGCGTTGACGAGAAAAGCCCGCAAACGGGCGCGAAATTGCGGCGCGGCCGGCCATCCGTGCGCGCGCGTGTTGATAACCTGGGGCTAAACTGTGGACGCGGCCGGTCTGCACTCGACGCCACACGCAATTCTTGCAGACGGGCGATTCACCCGCAGCGACGGGCGCTCAGTTTGAGCACTCAAGCGACGCCGAGCCGCGCCTCGAGTGCGGCAATCCGCGCCTCCAGCGCCTCGTTCTCGGCCCGCGCCTTCTCCGCCATCGCGCGCACCGCCTCGAACTCCTCGCGCGATACCACGTCCATCGACGACAGCACCTTCTCGCCCTGCGCCTTCATCAGCGTCTCGACCTCGCGCTTGACGCCCTGCGCCGCGCCGGCCGCGTCCGTCATCAGCTTGGCGAACTCGTCGAGAAACCGGTTGGTAGTCTGGGTCATGTCGGCACTTTCCAGTCTGGGCGCGGCCACTGGCTAAGGCCATGCCGCCCGTTGCACTCTCTGCCCCGACTATGGCCGCTCCCACCCGCCACGACAAGCGCCCGCCGTCTTCCCTGGCGCTGCCGATTCACGCTCGGCGTGAAGGACGCCGAGCGATCGGAGCGCGCGCCGTCCCATCCGCCTGACCGACGCCGCCAAGGTCACCGCCTGGGCCGTCGAATGGCTCCCCTGGGGCGGCGTGCACTCCATCACCGGCAGCGAGACCCTCAACGCAAGGTTCCCCGGCCAGTGGTTTCAAGTCGAATCCGGCTTGCACTACAACTGGCACCGGCACTACGATCCCTCGATCGGCCGATACACGCAGCCCGATCCGCTCGGGTTCGTCGACGGGCCGAGCGTGTATGCGTATTCCCGCAATGCGCCGGGGGAAGCTGTTGATCCGGATGGGCGATTCCTGGTCCCTGCAGTTCCATTCATTCTCGGAGGCTTGGGAGGCGCAGCGGGTGCCTTTGGCCTAGACCTCACAATCGGACGCTTCAAGCACGGAAGCTTCCGAAAGGCGTTGTGTAACGTCGACTTATTGAATGTCATTGTTGGTAGCATCGGAGGGGTAGCAGCGCCTGGGATAGTCTTTAAATCCATAAGAGAACTAGGTGCAATCGGTCGTGGCGGCTTCGCCGGAGCAAGCCTTACGGCAAGCAAGACAGTCGCCCAGCAGAGCCTGATCAAGAGCGGTGCCGACTATCAATTGCCGGAGTTTCCGCTTAGTTCATTTGGATCATGTGACTGTAGGTAATCAATGGATTTGACCTCCGCTGGATCGATTGCGGTTCTGGCGCTCTACGTCATTGGTGCCTTCTTGCTAGGAGTTGCCTGGACGACGCGGCCTGTTGCGTGGTTCTATATATTATTTCTTGTTCTCTCACTTTCTTTTTTGGCAATTGGCTTTTCGCATCTCAATGGAGACTGGACCGCAGATGCCTTCTTTGGATTTTTGCTGGTTGCAGGGTTAGGAATTTTTGCCGGCTGGGCCGATGGCACTGCACACCGTCGTTCAAAGGACCGAGAATAATCATAACTGCCAATTCGATCACGAATTGAGCCTAGCTCCCGGGCGTGGGCTACGCCGGCACCGCGACGCCGGAACTGCTCTTTGTTCACGCCGACCAAGTCTTCTCTGGCGCTGCCGATTCACGCCGCGCGTGAACAACGCGCGACGATCGGAGCGCGTGCCGCCCCATCCGCCTGACCGACGCCGCCAAGGTCACCGCCTGGGCCGTCGAATGGCTGCCCTGGGGCGGCGTGCATTCGATCACCGGTTCGGAAACCCTCAACGCGCGCTCGTTCTTTGCCTGCCCGCCTGCGGCGGGACGGCCTGTGGTTCCAGCGCGCCCCGATCGTCGCGCCTCTAAGCGCGGCTCGAACCGCATCGCCAACGTCGTCGCCCGCGCCGCGACGCGCCGGATGCTTGTGGGCATCCAACGGCGCGACTAGAACACTCCCGTCATCCACGGATCGAACGGGGGCCGGCGCCGCGCCGGATCACTGAGCCATGAGCCTCTTAGCTTTCCCGTTCGCCATCCCGTTCCCCGGCCTCGACCCGGTGGCGTTCTCGTTCGGCCCGATCTCGGTCAAGTGGTACGGCCTCGCCTACATGGCCGGCCTGCTGCTCGGCTGGCTCTATATCCGCCGCCTGCTCGCGACACCGCGGGTCTGGGCGAAGGACACCCCGCCGTTCGGCATCGAGCGCGTCGACGACCTCCTGCTCTACATGACGCTCGGCGTCATCGTCGGCGGCAGGCTCGGGTTCGTGCTGTTCTACGAGCCGGGCTTCTACCTCGCGCACCCGCTCGACATCCCGGCGGTGTGGAAGGGCGGAATGGCCTTCCACGGCGCGCTGCTGGGATGTGGCGCGGCCGTGTGGCTGTTCGCCCGCAACAACGCCGTCTCGCCGTTCTCGACCATGGACCTCTGCGCCGCCGCCGTTCCGATCGGGCTCCTGTTCGGCCGCCTCGCCAATTTCATCAACGGCGAGTTGTGGGGCCGCGTCACCACCGTGCCGTGGGCGATGGTGTTCCCCGAGGCCAAGCTCTACTTCCCCAACAGCGAGCCGCAGCCGCGCCATCCGAGCCAGCTCTACGAAGCGGCACTCGAAGGTCTCGCGCTGTTCCTGATCCTGCGCGTGCTCACGCACAACATGCGCACGCTCGAGCGTCCCGGCCTCGTGACGGGCGCGTTCCTCGCCGGTTATGGCGTGTTCCGCTCGTTCGCCGAGTTCTTCCGCCAGCCCGACCCGCTGCATCCCCTGACCTACTACTGGCTGACGCCGGGGATCGCCTATTCGATCCCGATGGTCCTGCTCGGCCTGTGGTTCATGCGCCGCGCCCGCGCGACCGCTGCCCCGGCATGAGCACGGAGACGGCCGAGCCGCAGGCCTACGATCCCGCCGCCCGGCGCGACACGCCCCTGGCGCGGAAGCTGCGCCAGGAGATCCGCCGCGCGGGCTCGATCAGCCTGCCGCAGTACATGTCCGCCTGCCTCGCCGACCCCGAGCACGGCTATTACCGCACGCGTCCCGCAATTGGCGCGCATGGCGACTTCATCACCGCGCCCGAGATCAGCCAGGTGTTCGGCGAGTTGATCGGGCTGTGGGCCGTCGTCACCTGGCAGCAGATGGGCTCGCCAAGCCACTTCCGCTTGATCGAGCTCGGCCCCGGCCGCGGCACGCTCATGGCCGACGCACTCCGCGCCGCCCGCCTCGCGCCCGCCTTCCTCGAGGCCGCCCAGGTCTGCCTCGTCGACATCAACGCGACGATGCGCGACGCCCAGGCATCCGCCATCGCCGCCGCCACCTCCGGCAACCCGCCGCGCTTGAGCTGGCACGACACCGTCACCAGCATCTACTGGGACGATCCCGGCGCACTGGATATGCCCGCGATCCTGCTCGGCAATGAATTTCTCGATACCTGCCCGATCTTCCAATACACCCGCCGCGGCGAAGGCTGGATCTCGCGCCGCGTCGGGCTCGACGACGCGGGCCGGCTCCAATTCGCCGAACCCGGCTCAGCCAGCAAGCCCGCGCTGCCAAGGCCCGATACCACGCTCGACGTCCTGTTCCCGACCGCCCGCGACGGCGACGTCGTCACCAAGCCGCAGTTCGAATTCCTCGACAGCGACGTCATGCCGTGGCGGCGGCTCGCCGCACTCTTCATCGACTACGGCCACCCCGAGCCCGCGCCCGGCGACACCCTGCAAGCGGTCCGCGCCCACGCGTTCGAGCACCCGCTGACCTCGCCGGGCGAAGCCGATCTCACCGCGCACGTCGATTTTTCCGCCATCCGCCGCCGCATCGAAGGCGCGGAAAGCGCACTCGCCATCGACGGCGTAACCACGCAGGCCGAATTCCTCGGCTCGCTCGGCATCATGGAACGCGCGTCACGCCTCATGGCCGCGAACCCTGCCAAGGCGGCCGAGATCGAGATGGGCGTCGCGCGCCTGATGAGCGTTCCGGGCATGGGCTCGCGCTTCAAGGCCATCGGGCTGCGCTCGCCCGACCTGCCGCCGCTACCGGGATTTTGATCGCGCGCCGCAGCGTCAGCGGCGATACTGAACGAACGGTGCTTTCGTCGCGACCTTTTCATAGAGCCGGCGCGCGGTGCTGTTGAACTCCTGCGTCGTCCAGTATGTCCGTGTCGCGCCGAGCCGGTCCGCTTCTTCAAGAACGCGCTGGATCAGCAGAGTGCCGGCACCGCCGCCACGCGTGGCGGGGTCGACATAGAGATCCTCAAGATAGACGTAGCCGATTTTCGACCACGTGGAGGGGTGAAACAACATGTGCGCGATACCAATCGCGCGATCGTCCGCGCCGACCGCGACGAACCCGCTGTGCGTGCCCGGGTCGCTGGAAAGAAGCTTGTGAAAAGTCTGTTCGATCACGTCGTCCGCGATCGCAGCCTCATAAAATGCGATGTATCCGCGGAACAACCGCTCCCAATCGGCGCGGTCCGCCACCGTCAGCGCGCGCGTCGTAATTGTCACCACGAGGGGCTGTCTCCTATGCCGCCGCAATCCCATTCGGTCGGTTTTGAGGTTACAGGTTCGAGGTGACGGGCTACAGGGATGCTCCGCCGCGCCCCTATCACCTGTAACCTGTCAGATGTACCCTCATCTTCATGCTGAAACCTCTCACCGCCGATTGCCTGACCGAGATCGCCGGCATCCGTCACGGCTTCTTCACGCGCGAAGGCGGTGTGTCGTCCGGCATCTACGCGAGTCTCAACTGCGGGCTCGGCTCGAACGACGACCGTGCAGCGGTGACCGAGAACCGCGCCCGCGTCTCCCGTCATCTCGGCGCGCCGCTTCCTGAGGTCGTCACCGTCCACCAGACCCACAGCGCCTCCGCCGTCACCATCGATGGACCGCTGCCGCGCGACAACCTGCCCAAGGCCGACGCCATCGTCACGCGCACGCCCGGCCTCGTCATCGGTGCGCTCGCCGCCGATTGCACGCCGGTTCTGTTCGCCGAACCCGACGCCCGCGTCGTGGCCGCAGCACACGCCGGCTGGCGCGGGGCCACAGGCGGCGTTCTCGAAGCGGCCATCGCCGCCATGGTCGCTGCCGGCGCGACGAGGAGCCGCATCCGCGCCGCCGTCGGGCCTTGCATTAACCAAGCAGCCTACGAGGTCGGACCCGAGTTCGAAGCCGAGGTGCTGGGGCTCGATCCGGCCAACGCCCGCTTTTTCGCCCGCGCCACCGCAGAGGGCCGGCCGCATTTCGACCTGCCCGGATATGTCGCAGCCCGATTGGGCCGCGCCGGCATTGGCGCCATCGAGCGCCGCACGCCCTGCACCGACCGCAACGAATCGGAATTCTTCAGCTACCGGCGTTCGCAGCGCCTCGGACTCGCCGATTACGGCCGCCAAATCTCCGCCATTGTTGTGGCCTAGCTGCACAATCCACAGTTGCGTGCATTCACGGGGGCCTAACTGGCTGCGATTTTCACCGCGTTCCGTTGCGTATGCTGAATCCATCTGGACGCAACTGCCGCCAGTAGTTAGAGAATCCATGAGAGGGTACCGGTTGAAGAGGAGTTGGGCCGCAAAGTACGTACGCCGGCCACCGGACAACAGCGGGTCATTCAAAGGGGGGACGTCATCGTGACGACCGTCGACACTGCTGCGGCCTGGCAATCGAAGAAGCCCGTCGCACTCGCAGCACTTCTGATTTTAACGGCCACCGGCCTCGCGGGTTGCGAGACTGGCAGCAGCCTCCTGGGTCAATCGAACCCGTCCACCAACGTCGCCGAGCAGCTCACGCCCTCCGCGCCCGCCAGCCGAAAACTGGCGACCGTCGCTATTGCGCCCGTCATCGGCGCACCCGAGAACGTGGCGCGTCAACTGCAGACGCAGCTCACCAGTGCTGCCGAGAAGCAGAACATCGGCTTCGTCAAAAGCTCGTCCGACAAGCTCGATTACACGCTGCGCGGCTATGTCGTCAGCGCGCGCGAAAAGGCCGGGATCAAGGTCTCTTACATCTGGGACGTGACTGATCCGGCCGGCCGCCGGGTCAACCGCATCGCTGGCGAAGAGATGATCAGCGGCGCCGAGAGCAAGGATCCGTGGGCGCAGGTTTCGCCGCAGGTCACGCAATCGATCGCCGACAAGACCGCGAAGTCGCTCGCCGCATGGCTGCCGACGCAAGCGGGCGGCGCCGGAGTTCCCGTCGCCTCCGCACCGCAGCCAACCCCAGGTGCCCTCGGCGGACCGGCAGACGGCGCAACGGCGGCCTCCGCACCCGCCGCCCCGACCGTGGCCGCCGCGTCGTCCGGTCCGTCGTCTAGCCCGACAACCGGCAGCATCGCGCCGACCGGTAGCGTCACAGCCTCGATCCCGAGCGTCGTTGGCGCCCCCGGCGATGGCAGCACCGCTCTCACGAGCGCCATCCAGCGCGAACTGACGCGTGGTGGGGTCTCGCTCGCCAACGGGGGCGGCACAGCCACGGCGTATAAAGTCGAAGGTCGCGTCAAGGTCGGCGAGAGCCGCGATGGCAAGCAGCCGATTACGATCGACTGGGACGTCAAGGACCCGAAAGGCAAGAAGCTCGGCACGGTGTCTCAGAAGAACGAGATTCCGCAGGGCTCGCTCGACGGTCAATGGGGCAAGACGGCCGACGCCGCAGCCGCCGCAGCGGCTCAGGGCATCCTGAAATTGCTGCCTGCCCAGAAATCGACCAACTGAGGCCGAAGCCCGCGTCGATCGTTCCGGCGCCGGCCTTCATCCAAAGTACAGTTGAGCCAAGTTGGGCCCGGGAGGTTTACACTCCCGGGCCCGCTTGCTAGAAGCCGCGTCACACAGCCGTCGTGGAGTTCGCGACCATGCCATTCGATGCGCGCGATAAAGAGGGTCGGAGCCCGCCACATATGAAGCTGGTCTCAGGCAACAGCAACCGGCCGCTTGCCGAAGCGATTTCCGCCTATCTCAAGATCCCGCTGACCAAGGGCCAGGTGCGGCGCTTCGCCGACATGGAGATCTTCGTCGAACTGCAGGAAAACGTGCGCGGCCAGGACGTGTTCGTCATCCAGTCGACGTCGTTCCCCGCCAACGACAACCTGATGGAACTGCTGATCCTGATCGACGCGCTGCGCCGCTCGTCCGCCCGCCGCATCACCGCCGTGATCCCTTACTTCGGCTATGCCCGCCAGGACCGCAAACCCGGACCGCGTACGCCCATCTCGGCGAAGCTCGTCGCCAACCTGATCGAGCGCGCCGGCGTCGACCGCGTCCTGACGCTCGATTTGCACGCCGGACAGATCCAGGGCTTCTTCGACATCCCGACCGACAATCTCTTTGCTGCCCCTGTCATGACCCGCGACATCCAGGAGCATCTCGGCACCGAGAACCTCGTTGTCGTCTCGCCCGACGTCGGCGGCGTCGTGCGTGCCCGCGCACTCGCCAAACGCGTCGATGCGCCGATCGCCATCTGCGACAAGCGCCGCGAGCGGCCGGGCGAGAGCGAAGTGATGAACGTCATCGGCGACGTGAAGGGCAAGCGCGCCATTCTCATCGACGACATCGTCGATTCCGGCGGCACGCTGTGCAACGCCGCAGAGGCCCTCTTGAAGCAGGGCGCCACCGAGGTTTCGGCCTACATCACCCACGGCGTCCTCTCGGGCGGCGCCGTCAACCGCATCCAGAATTCGCGGTTGAAGTCGCTCGTCGTATCCGACTCGATCCTGCCGACCGAGGCCGTGCGCGCGGCAAAGAACATCCGCCTCCTGCCCATCGCCGCGCTGATCGGCGAAGCCATCCTGCGCACCTCGCGGGAAGAGAGCGTATCGAGCCTGTTCTACTGATTTCTCAATCGAACTTGATCGAGCCGAACACGCGCACGCTCGCGCCAGGCAGCAGCACGTCCTCGCGCCGCTTGAACGACGCGTGGTTCAAGGCCTCGTCGTCGGCGAGGTTCTCGCCGCGAACGCCGATCGTCATCTGCGTCGCCGCATCGATCCGGGTCGTGTACGAAAGCTCCGCTGAAACCAGCGTGTAGCCCGGCGTCGCGATCTCATTCAGCCCGATCCTGTTCTGATCGAAGGCATGCAGCACGCCCGCGCGCGCGAGCCAGTTACCGTCGCGATAATAGACGCCGCCGCCCAAGCGATGCGGAGGAATGCGCGGCACCTTCTCGCCGCCCTCGAAACTCGCGTGCACGAAATCGTACCGCCCGTCGATACCCCACACGCCGCGCCAGATCGGGGCGACGTCATATTGCGCGGCAAGTTCGATGCCGTAGAACGTCGCGTCGCGTTGACGAAAGGCTACGAGGTCGAAGTTCTCGTCCTCGAGGTCAGCCGCCGGACCGCACGAGGGGAGATCCTCGAGGCAGCGGACATCCTGCACATCCCGATAGATGAAGCCCTTGTAGCGCGCGTAGAACAGAGCGGCGTCGAACCGTAGTGGCCCGCTCGCCTTGGCAAGCCCCGCCTCGATCGTCATCGCCTGTTCCTTGTCGAGGAAGGGATTGCCGACCTCGAACGTGCCGGTCGCCTCATGGATGCCTTTCGAATAAAGCTCGGCCACATCCGGCGCCCGCTCGACATACTGCCCCGTCAGCCGCGCGACTGTGCCGAGGCCCAGCTTCTGCAAGATGCCGAGGCTCGCTGACATTGGCACGAAGCCGCGCTCGCCATCGAATACGAGGGGGTTCGACGGATCGCTGATATCGGTCCAGCCGAAGCCGTCGACGCGGCTGGATTCGATGCGCAGCGCCGCTTGCAGCTTGGTCGTCGCGCTGGTCTGCAGTTCCTCGAACAGGAACGCCGCGACAGATCCCGCCCGGGCCGGCTCGATGAGAGATTCCCCCTCGAAGCTCTGGCCGCGCGTGCGCCGCTGCACAACCTGGATGCCCGCAGCTCCGGTGAACTCGCCAATGGCCGTCGTCACCGGCATGTGCTGGATTTCGATGCGGCCTTCCTCTTCGTTGTTCTTGAACTGCGACCCGAGTTCGAACTCGTCGCCGCCGTCGTGCTTGGCAAGCTCGTTGTGCTTGTAGTCCGACGCACCGAACCAGAAGCGGATCGCTTCGACACCGAACACGCGGGGCCGCCATTCGCCGCGCACCTGAACCTTCTGCTGCGCCATGTCGATGCGCGGGTCGACGCCCTCATCGGCTTCTTCACCCGGCACGCCATAAACGCTGTCGATGCGCGAGACCGCGATGCCGAGGAAGCCTTCCGACCAGATGCGCGAGATGCCCGCTGCATAGCCCTCGCTATCGACGAACGAATTTCGCTGCCGCCCGCGCGGCGTTTCGTAGTCGTCGCTCTGCCGCTTGAAACCATCGGCATGTACGGCCACGCCCTGGCTGCCTGCCGTCGCCTTGAACGCCCCGTCCGCGCCGTCGCCGAGCGACGTCGCGCCGCCCTGTATTTCGGCCGACACGCCACGGCGCGGGACAGCCGTCGGGATACGTCCATTCTCGGCCGCCACGACGCCGCCGATGGCGCCGCTGCCGTAGCGTAACGTCGCCGGACCGCGCACGACTTCGATGCGATCGGCGGCGAACGGGTCGATCGGCACGGCGTGGTCCTCGGAGATGGTCGAGACGTCGTGCGATCCGATACCGTTTTCCTGCACGCGCACCCGGTAGCTGTCGAGGCCGCGGATGATCGGCCGATTGGCGCCCGGCGCGAACGTCGATCCGATGATGCCGGGCCGCGACTGCAACGTGTCGGTGAGCGTCGCGCCGTTCTGCGCCAGGATTTCGCGATCCGTCGCGATCGTCACCGGCGCGAACGCGTCGTCCACCACCAGCAGCGTCCCCGGCGGCACGGCGAGCTTGGTCGGTTCGGCGGCCGTCTCGACGACGGCGGGCGTCACCTGCTGCTGTGGCGCGGGCGCGGGCTGCTGCTGTTTCGCTTTCGCCTGCGACTTGGGCGGCGGGCCTTCGTTCGTCGATGCCTGAGGCGCCACCGGCTGCGCCGGCTTCGGCTTAACCACCGGGCTCGGCGTCGTCACCACGACGGGCGGCAACGTAACTTCTTGCCCGGACGGCGCCGCCTGCTGGGCCTCGGCAAAACGGCTACCGCCAGCCATCAGCACCGCTGCCATTCCAACGAGCGCGCGGCGCGCCCCACCGGCGTTCCACCCGATCGCCTGCCGCAAACTCTTCATGACCGCCCTCACAACTCATTATGTTATACTATACGTTCCGGTATCACGGCGGATGCCCACCCACAAGTCGGCACCGGGTGCTGTCAGGCGGCAATGGGGTTCGGAGGGCGATCGTGTGACTGCGAGGCCACAAGTCGACTGCTACGGCGGGATTAGATGTTCAGGCCGTGAAATGACCGGATCACGTCGCGGCATCGCGCCGAAACTCAGCGCGTCTCACCGTTTCCGGGCAGGGCGCGGCGCGGCCGCGATCGGTAGCGCGTGATCGTGCCCATGTTGATCGTCGTCGCCGAGCGGCGCACTGGCCACGATGCCGCCCGCCGGCACGCTGCAATCCTTGCAGCGACCCCGCAATTCGATCGCCATTTCCTTGACCGCGAAGCCACCCGCCATCGCCGCGGCCTTCAGGCGCTGCACCGCGTCGGGTTCATGGAACTCGCGCACCGTGCCGCATGCCCCGCAGATCGCGAACACCGCTGTCCCTTCGTGATGGGGATGCCGGCAGGCGACGAACGCGTTCAGGCTTTCGAGCCGATGCGCCAGCCCGTCCTCGATCAACCGGTTGAGCGCCCGATATATGGTCGGCGGCGCGCTTAGGCCCTTGTCCTTCAACTGGTCGATGATCTCGTAAGCACTCAGCGGCCGGCCGACGTCGCGCAGCGCATCGACGATGAGCTTGTCCTGGTCCGGAGCGCTGCGGCGTTTCGAAGTCTTTTTCGGCATTTCTGGCTTCTGTTGACGAATTTCAGCGGGTCCTGTCGTGTCTTACCACGATCCGCGCCCCGGCTCACACCCGCCTTCGGGCGCTTATGGCGTCGGCACGGCCGCATTCCCGTGGTGATTGCCATTCGGCGGCGACAAAGCTATAAGCCCGGCATCTCAAGCCACACTGCGTGAGATGCCGCCCGGCACCCTTGGAGGCCGTCCGCGGCTATTGGGCCATCCATAAGGCCTATTTTACCTGGAGAAACAAAGCCATGGCAAGCAACACTGTCACGCTTGAAGCCACGGCGCGCCCGCATGCTGGCAAGGGGGCCGCACGCCAAGCTCGTCGCGACAACAAGATTCCCGCCGTGATCTACGGCGACAACTCGCCGCCGACCACGATTGCACTCGATTACAACACGCTCTGGAAGCAGATCCTCAAGGGGCACTTCCTGTCGACCGTCGTCGAATTGAACATCGATGGCAAGATGAACCGCGTTCTGCCGCGCGACATCCAGTTCGACCCCGTCAAGGACACTCCGCTCCACGTCGATTTCCTGCGCATCGGCAAGGACGGCATCATCCGCGTCAAGGTCCCCGTCCGTTTCACCAATGAAGCGCTGTCGCCCGGCTTGAAGCGCGGCGGCGTGCTCAACATCGTCCGCCATGAGGTCGAGGTCTTCGTTCGCTACGACAAGATCCCGACCCACTTCGAAGCGAGCGTCGAGGGCCTCGAGATCGGCCGTTCGATCCACATCTCCGCCTTCAATCTCCCCGACGACGTGAAGCCCGTGATCCGCAACCGTGACTTCACGGTCGCCACCATCGCTGGCGCCGTCAAGCAGGAGGAGGAGGCACCGGCACCCGGCGCCGCCGCCGCTCCCGCCGCTGGTGCAGCCCCTGCCGCCGCCGCTGGTGGCAAGGCTCCCGCCGCTGCGGCCGCAAAGGGTGGCGCCGCTCCTGCCGCGGGCGCCAAGGCCGGCGCACCTGCAGCCGGTGGCAAGGCCGCTCCGGCCAAGCCCGCCGCCAAGAAGTAACGTGCCTGAAATCGTGGTGCGGGCCTTGGTCCGCACCACCTTTCCCTGGGCATCCGCGACATGAAAATATTCGTCGGTCTCGGCAATCCGGGCGATCGTTACGCCAGGAACCGTCACAACGTCGGCTTCATGGCCGTCGAGGCCATCGCCGACCGGCATCGCATCGGTCCGTGGAAGAAGAAGTTCTCCGGCCTCGCCGCCGATGGCGACATCGCAGGCGAACGCGTGCTGCTCCTGAAGCCCGACACCTACATGAACGAGAGCGGACGCTCTGTCGGCGAAGCCTGCCGCTTCCTGAAGGCCGCCATCGGCGACGTCATCGCCTTCCACGACGAACTCGACCTCGACCCCGGCAAGATCAAGATCAAGCTCGGCGGCGGCAACGCCGGTCACAACGGCCTTCGCTCGATCACCGCGCTCGTCGGCAACGAATTCTGGCGCGTCCGCCTCGGCATCGGCCATCCCGGGCACAAGGATCTCGTCTCCCACTTCGTGCTGTCCGACTTCGCCAAGTCCGACCGCGAGTGGCTGCAGCCGTTGCTCGACGCCTTGGCCGAGGAAGCAGGCCACCTCGCGGCGGGTCAGGACGCCAAGTTCGTGATGGCCGTGCAGCGCCGTCTCGCGCCACCCTCCGCAGCCAAATCCGCCGGCGAACCGCCTGCCCAACCGGACACGGCGGCCACGTCTCCCGCTCCCCGCGCCAAGCCCGCTTCCGGCGGCGCGCGCCACCCGGCCGGCAAGCGCGCCAACAAGCGCCAGGGCGCTATTGCGGACAACCTCCGCAAGTGGCTCGCCGCCCGCGACAAAAGCGACTGAACCCAGCGCCGCCCCCTCGCATCCATCATTCGGTCACGGCGGCATCTTATCTGCCGTCCGAGCATTCGTTCTGGAGACTTCGATGCCCGACACCGCCAACACATCCCCAGCCGAGCCGGGCCCCGAGGACACCCGCGGACGGTCGCGCCGCCGCGCCTGGCGCCTCTATTCCTGGGGCAGCCGCGCGCACTGGGCCTCGATGCTGTTTGCCAGCCGCGCCGACGTCGCCGTCTCCCTCGCCGCCCTCGCCCTCATCGGCGGCGTCACCGGAACGGCCATCACCCAGTCCATCGTCGGTCCCAGCAGCGGCAGCGCGATCGTCGCCGCCGTGTCGCAGCGCGCGGGCGATAACGCCGTCGTCTACGGCATCGAGGGCCGCGACGAAGCCGGCCTGCGTTCCGCGTTCGATCTCGTCGTGCTCGACAAACGCTTCGACTGGGTGCGCGGCTCGACCAACGAACTGATCAAGGATGGCGCCGTGCTGTCCGAAAAAGATATCGCCGCCAGCGTGCTCACGCCCGAGGTGCGCCAGAGCCTCGGCCGCGCCAAGGAGGTTATTGCCGTCGGCGCCGCATCCTACGAGGGCGACATCGTCGCCGAAACCCATCGCGCCGGATTGCGCGCCCGTCAGACCGCCGAGTGGATCGCTCCCGCGGTGCCCGCCACGGTCCCGCTCCACACGCTCAATCTCGGTCAATACCGAGAGGCCTGCACAACGTGCGAAACCGCCGATACGAGCTGGCAGCGGCCGTTCATCATCGTGACGGTGCGGGACAAGGACGCTGGCGCGGACATCGCACAGGCGCTCGCCGCCGCGATGAACGACAAATCCAACCTGCCGAGTTTGTCCGCGTATTCGACGTTCGGCTTCGCGCGCCACCGCTGACGCGCGCGTCCTTTCCGTCTCAAGCTCCCCGGCGTCCGCTCGTCTCGATGTACCGCTTGAGCGACACGTCGGCGGAGGCATACGCTTCTTGCCGCTCGACGCTCCAATAGCGCAATTCGGCGAGCGCGATCGGCTCTCCCGTTACAGCGCAGCGCACGAAATCACCCGGCGAGACAACCTGAAACTCGCCGTCCAGGTACTTCACCTTCGCCTCGCCCTTGAGGCCGAATAAGCGTTCGAAGCGGTTCATCTCGTGTCCTGATCGCGCGGCTATTGCTTGCGGGCGGCGGGACAACAATATCCGCCTCCGCCGATTTCCCCCACATTGCCCGCCACCCCGCCGCCGTCAAGGACCAGTGGGTTCCAGTCGGCATCCGAAGCGCCCAGCGCAACCTCCCAAGGCCAGCGGAGACAACCCCTCCCGCCGCTGGCCGGCGCTGATCCACTCTTGCTTTGCACTTCAGATGCCCACCCGGCATCCGTGCTCGGCATCCGAAGCGCCCAGCGCAACCTCCCAAGGCCAGCGGAGACAACCCTTCCCGCCGCTGGCCGGCGCTGATCCACTCTTGCTTTGCACTTCAGATGCCCACCCGGCATCCGTGCTTGGCATCCGAAGCGCCCACTAAAAGAGCGACCCCTGACTGCCGCCGCGCGGCCGGGAGCGAGTCGGCCGAACGCCCGGCTTTGCCGTGCGCGCCACCGCGCCCGCCGCGCCGCCAGCGTCGATGTCGCCAGCGCCTGACGAACCCGGTTCGCCGTCCGAGCCCGTCGCCACCGCCCCCAACCGGCCGTCGATGAACTCGATCTCGATGACCGCACCCGGCTCCACCGCCGCCGACAGCCGCACGGCGCGCCCGTCCGCATCCCGCACCAGCGCGAAGCCACGCTTCAGCACGCCCTGATAACTCAGCGCCGCCAGCATCTGGCCAAGACCGTGCACGCGGTCGGCACCCCGGCTCATCCGGTTGCGCAGCACCTGTGGCGACAGCCGTCCGGCCACCCGCTCGAGCCGCGCCCGCCGCTGCCCCGCGCC
>JALHOF010000020.1 GCA_022843145.1 Hyphomicrobium sp. | reverse complement strand
CGTGGCCGGTCAGCGTCTCGGCCGGGAAGTCGCTCGACATGCCAGCCACGTACCAGCAGTCGCGGACGAAGAATTGACCTGTCATCGTGTCCTCCTTTGGCTCCGCCAGGGTGCGCGGGATCGAACGTCGGGGAGCGCTGTTTTTCGTGTCGCTAACGGCGTCAGGAACGCCGCTGTCTTTAGAGATCGAGTTCGAGCAATCCTTTTGCGCGTGCACAGCAGACCATGACGTAGGTCTTGCGCTCCTTTTCGGAGAGCACGGTGTCGCGATGTTCGGGCGTGCCGGCGCGATAGCGGGTGATGCAGGTGCCGCAGTAGCCTTCCTTGCAATCGGTCTCGACGTTGCACCCGTTCTCGCCGAGCACGGTGACGATGGATTTGTCGGCTGGCACGGTCAGAACTTGCCCAGTACTCCGCAGCTTGATTTCGAACGGCGTGTCGTTGGAGGTGTCGGTCTGGATGCCGGCGCCACTGAAAAACTCGCGATGTACGGCGTGCGGCGGCCACGGCTCCAGTCCGGCGGCGCAAGCGGTCATGAAGCCGGGCGGGCCGCAGTAGTAGAGATGCGTTCCGATCTCGAACGATGAGAGCAGCGCCTTGACGTCGATCGACTGCGCCGGATCGCCGTTGTCGTGATGGAGCACGACCTTGCCGCTGGCGATGTGCGGCGCGAGCACGTCGCGGAAGGCGGTCCGTTCAAGATTGCGCGTGCAGTAGTGAAGCCGCCACGGAGCACCGCGCCGCTCGAGTTCGGAGATCATGGCGATCATCGGCGTGACGCCGATTCCGCCAGCGAGCAGAAGATGAAACCGCGCCTCGCGACCGGCGAGGGGAAAGTGATTGCGCGGCGCCGAAATCGTGAGAACGTCGCCCTCCTGCACGGTATCATGGAGCGCCATCGAGCCGCCGCGGCCCGTGTCCTCGCGCAGCACGGCGAATACGTAACGATCGCGCTCCCCAGGGTCGCTGCACAACGAGTAGGAACGGATCAATCCCGAGGCGAGATGGACCTCGATATGACCGCCTGCGGTGAATGCCGGCAACGCGACGCCATCCAGCGCACGGACTTCGAAGCTTCGAATCCCCGTGGCTTCGATCGCAATGCGCGTCACACGAACCTGAAGCTTCATTTTGGCGGTCGGATCGGTGGCAGTGGTCATGGCGCTCTGCAAGGTTGTAACGATGTCCGTTGCCGACGGCGTGATTTCAAGCATGTCGAAGCCTCCCATCGCGCAAATCCGAGTGGTGAGGTCAGTGTACCCGAGCCTTATGCATCAAAACAAACGATATTAAGCAAATATTTTGCATCGAATAAATTGATTTATTGTCGTGACACATGAGCCAATGCGCCTTTGACCTAGGTCGAGCCGTCTCGAGGCAAGATAGGCAGCTTCTGCGGTGGCCGAGGCGGTTCGACACCCGATCGCGGCGACCGCTGATTATTTACGATGCAAGTCGGGTATCACTGCAATCGATAAAAAACGAACGATTCAGTTCATGGTTCTTGATTATTTCTTTGATGCAGATCAAGTTCGGAGACCGCTGCCGGGCAAATCGCGTGGCGAAGGATCGGCTGGAGGTGGCCGGCCCGCTCCAGAAGCGAGGACTTGTCATGAACTACAGGCAGCTGGAGACGTTCTACTGGGCGGCGCGTTTGGGCAGTTTCAGCGCCGCCGCGCAGCGCCTGAACGCGACGCAGTCGACCATCTCGATGCGCATCATCGAATTCGAGAGGGATCTCGGCGTCGAACTATTCGACCGCAGCCAGCGCGTGGCCAGGCCGACGGCGAAAGGCCGGGAGTTGATGTATTACGCCGAGCAAGCGCTGCGGCTGTCGTCGGAAATGCACAAGCGGATCGCCAGCGAGGATGCCACGCCCGGCGTGATCCGCATGGGCGTCGTCGAGATGATCTCGGTGACATGGCTGCCGGCGCTGGTGAAGGCCGTGCATGAACGCTTCCCGCGCGTGTGCATCGAACTCGACGAGGCGCTGACGCACGATCTCATCGCCCGGCTCAACCAGGGGTCGCTCGACATCATCCTCGCTCCAGGCCGCGTGCCCGGATACAGCGTGACGCCGGTTGCGCTCGGTCATGCGCAGTTCGCCTGGATGGCGGGTCCGCAGCTCGGCATCCCCGACCGCGTGCTGACGCCGCGCGAATTGCAGAATTATCCGATCATCGCGCTGTCGCGGGAATCCTATCATCATACGTCGATCGAGGATTGGTTCCGGGCCGGTGATGCGTTCTGCCGGCGCATCGACACGTGCAAAAGCTTTGGTGTCGCCGCTTCGCTCGCCGCCGCTGGCTTGGGTGTCACGCTGTTGCCTCCGCGATGCAATGCCGATGCGATCGCGCGGGGGGAACTCAAGATCATCAAGACCGATCCTCCATTCCCGGCGGTCGAATTCACGGCGACGAGCGCTGCCGACAGTATGCAGCCGATCGCCCAGACCATCGCCGCGATCGCACGCGACGTCAGTGACTTCGACAAGTCCGGGACGGCACTGCCCTGCGCGTCGCGTGTGAAACAGAATGCGGACAAGGCCAAATCGAGTGGGGCGAAAGGTCCGCGCCGGAAGAAGGAAGCTCCTGCCGAGAGCGCATTCCGCGTGCGCGGGGACGACGACCGGGATCAGGAAACTTCGCTCTAGGCGCACCCCAGCTGCGGCCGCCGGATGCAGCCGGGTCACGAGCGCCGGGCGACAGCGTCAGCGGCTGCGGGAACGAGCTTCTCTATGACTTTCGCCGACATGACGACACCCGGGAGCCCGGCGCCCGGGTGCGTGCCGGCACCGACGAGGAAGAGGCCGTCGACGCCCTCGCCCTTGTTGTGGAATCGGAACCAGGCGGATTGCGTGAAGTAGGGTGCGATCGAGAAGCCCGCGCCGGCGACGCTCAGATAACGGTCCTTGAAGTCGGCAGGCGTCATGTAGAAGTCGGACGTGATGCTTTCTGCAACGCCCGGCAGCATCGTGCGATCCAGCTCCTTGACGATGCGGTCGCGCAGCTTCGGCCCCTCGATCGACCAGTCGATCGGCGCGTCGAGATTGGGAACCGGACAGAGCACGTAGAAGCTGTCACAACCGGGAGGGGCGAAGCTCGGGTCGGTCGCAGTTGGCCGATGGACGTAGAGCGAAAAATCCTTCGACAAAGCCTTGCCCTTGAACACTTCGTGCAGCAACTCGCGATAGCGTGGCCCGAGCCAGATGGTGTGGTGGGCGACGTCGGGGAACGTGCGACGCGTGCCGAAGTAGAGGACGTACAGGCCCATCGACAGCCGCGACTTGCGCTTGATGCGCGCGCCGATGGACTGTGCCTTGTTCGGAACCATCGAGCCGTACAGGTGCATCGGATCGGCATTCGAGACAACGATGTCGGCCGGGATGATGTGCCCATTGGCGAGCCGCACGCCCTTTGCCTTGCCCTTCTCCACGACGATGTCCTCGACGGTCGTGCCGGTCCTGATCTCGATCCCCACTTCGCGCATCAGACGCTCGATGGCCGATACCAGGGCGCCGGTTCCACCCATCGCAAAGAAAACGCCCCACTTGCGTTCGAGGTAGTGGATCAAGCCATAGACGCTCGTGGTGTCGAACGGATTGCCGCCGACCAGCAGGGGTTGAATCGAAAACGCCTGCCGCAACTTCGGATGCTCGAGATAGGACGAAACGAGCTGCCAGACGGTGCGATAGGACTTGAGTTGAACCAACCGCGGGATCTGCTTGAACATCACCGCGGGATTGTGGAACGGCTGATCCGCGAGTTCGATGAAGCCGACGTCACACAACTTTCGTGAATGTTCGACGAGACGGAGATAGCCGTCGGCGTCCTTGGGTGAGATGCGGCGGATCTCGGTCAGTGTATCCTCGACGGTCCCGCCGTAGTCGAACTTGTCGCCATCCTGGAAGTAGAAGCGGTACCACGGCGACAGCGGCACGAACTCGACGTAGTCGCTGCGCGACTTTCCGAACAATTCGAACAGTTCGTCGAACAGGAACGGCGCGGTGATCACCGTCGGGCCGGCGTCGTGGCGGAAACCGTCGCGCTCGAAAACCTGCGCCCGCCCGCCGAGCGCGCCGAGGCGTTCTAGCATGACGACCCGGTAGCCTTTCGCGCGCACGCGGAGCGCCGCCGCCATGCCGCCGAACCCGCCGCCGATAACGATGGCTACGGGTGCGTTGGCGTCGGGGGTGGTCGCTTCGCGACGGATGGTGGAGCCTTCGATCATGCTATCCGCCGTATTCACGCGATCACCCGTCTTTGTTGGTTTCGATAGGTCATGTAGCTTCGCCGACGAGGCGCGCCGTCTTGAGATCCCCCAGAGACCTGCTGCCAGTGCAGAAGCAAGCAATTCTGAGTTGGTCGACGATCCCGGACAATGTGCGCGCGAGTGCCGCGCTGCCGTCGAGCGCCGGCATCAGAAGACCGGCGGCGATGCCAGTCATGTCGGCACCGATGCGAATGGATTTGGCGCAATCCAGCCCGTCGCGGATGCCACCCGATGCGATGATCGGCGTGTCGGGACAGGCCCGCCGAACGTCACGAATGCAGGTCGCGGTCGGAATGCCCCAGTCACGGAACGCCAATCCTAGCGCGCGCAACTCGTTGGTGGGCGCACGCTCTGCCTCGACCGCGGCCCAACTCGTCCCGCCGGCGCCAGCGACGTCGATCACGGACACGCCGGCATCGACGAGGCGGCGGGCGACGAGGCCGGAAATGCCGGACCCCACTTCTTTGGCGACGATCGGAAACGCCACGGTTCGCGCGATACGTCCGATCGCATCGAGCAGGCCCGACCAATTGGTGTCGCCGCCCGACTGTACGGCTTCCTGCAGCGGATTGAGGTGGATGATGAGGGCATCGGCTTCGATCATGTCGACGGCGCGGCGGGCCATCTCGACGCCATCCCAGGACACGAGTTGCGCGGCTCCGAAATTGGCGAGGATCGGAACGTTGGGCGCGGCGCGGCGCAGTTCGCGTCCGAAGCCGTCGATGCCACCCGCTTCGAGTGCCACGCGCTGCGACCCGACTGCGAAGGCAAGGCCGAGCTCGCCGCACGCACGGGATATGCTCTCGTTGATGACGCCCGTGCGGCTCGTCCCGCCGGTCATGGAACTGACGAGCAGCGGCGCCGTTACATTACGACCCAGAAATTTTGTCGAGAGGTCGACGTCGGCTAGCGCAATCTCGGGCAACGCGACGTGCTCGAAGCGGATCGCCTCGAGCCCGCTGGTGACATGGCGCGCTGCGACGTCGCGGTTGAGTACGATGTCAATGTGTGCGTCCTTGCGCCCGCTGATTTCGCCCACGACCGTTGCCCCTAACGTCACATTGGATCTGTTTGATGTGATCTAGATCGGCGTCACCTCCCTTATACAGTCAAGCGGCGGTTCTGGATCGACATTCTCTGTGTTGGTTGCTGCGTTGGGAACGTATCGAGGAGAAGCGATGTATCGCGATCGGGCCGTTGTCTGTGCGGATACGCAGCCGAACCCTCCAAGAGACACCGGCGTGTCCGGGCTCGCGGAAAAACTCGAAGCGCGAATTGCTGAAGTATGCGCAACCGTGCCCGCCGGCTCGCAGCGATTGCAGAAGGCGATGCGGTGTTCGCTGCTCGCGCCGGGGAAGCGCGCCCGCGGGCTGCTCGCCATGCTGGTAACGGATAGCTGGGGCCGCCGCCCTGACCTCGCGCTGGACGTCGCCGTGGCGATAGAAATGATTCATGCCGCGTCGCTGATCGTCGACGATCTACCCGCCATGGATAACACCTTGGAGAGGCGGGGCAAACCGGCCTGTCATGTCGAATATGGCGACTCGACCGCAATACTCGCGGCCATCGCCATCATGAGTGCTGCGTTTGCCGTCGTCTCGAACGATGCCAAGCTTGCGCCAGAGCAGAAGCTAGCGCTGATCGACGTGTTGAACCGGTCGATCGGCCCCGACGGCATGACCGGAGGTCAGGAGACGGATCTCAATCCGGAAAGTCCGGAGCCGGGCGTGCATGATCTCGAACGGATGTACGCTGCCAAGACGGGTTCGCTGTTTGAAGCCTCGGCCCTGGCTGGTACGATCGTTGCCGGCATCGATGGCCCGCGTCGCGCGCTGATGGCCGATTTCGGGATGCGTCTCGGTGTTGGTTTCCAGGCGCTCGACGACCTCGCCGATACCGAGGAGGATACGGCGAGCCTGGTCAAATTGTTGGGGCCCGAGCCGGCCCGCGAACGTGCCGAGGGTCATATCGCGGTGGCGCGGGAATGTCTCGAGGCATGTGGGGCGGACACCGAGCGGCTATCCCGGTATGTTGATGGGCTATTGGCTTTGATGCTTGAGAAGCCGGTGCGTGCAGGCTGACACTTTTGACAGGCGCTGTCCGGCGAACCGGCGCCGGACGAGTTGGATGATGAGTGCGGCCGTTTCGGACAGATGGCGATGACAGATGCGATGGCGCAGAGCGCGGGGGAGGACCATAGCGGTCCTGATGCGGAGGTGCGGCGTGACGTGGGTCGCCGGCAAGGGCGGATCGGATTGGCGCTGGCCGCTGGCTTGATCGTGACGTGGCTCGCGCTGCATATCACAACGGTGTTCTTCTATCCGTGGACGCCGGTCAGCGTGGTGTCTGCGCCGCTTGTCGTGGCGGTGTTGTGCTGGCTTTACGTCGGCCTGTTCATCGTGGCGCACGATTGCATGCACGGATCGCTGGTGCCGTTTTCACCGGGCGTCAACCGCGCCGTCGGGCGGCTGTGCCTGCTGCTCTATGCCGGGTTCGACTTCGACCGGCTCAATCGCGAGCACCATCTGCATCATCGTCATTCGGGGACGGAGCAGGACCCGGACTTCGACGCGGCGCATCCCGACAGTTTCTGGCGTTGGTACGCTGCTTTTTTCAGTCACTATGTATCGTGGCGCGAGATCATCGTCATTTCGGCGATCGTGTGGTTCTACCTCCTGGTCCTCGGCGCGCCGGTGGTCAATCTGCTCGTGTTCTGGAGTCTGCCCGCGATTCTGTCGTCGGTGCAGCTTTTCTATTTCGGCACGTATCTTCCGCACCGGCCGACAGAGGTGGCGTTCACCGACCGGCATCGCGCGCGGACCAACAACTATTCATGGTGGGTTTCGCTGCTGACCTGCTTTCACTTCGGCTACCACCACGAACATCACGTCTCGCCATCGACGCCGTGGTGGCGGTTGCCGGTCGTCCATCAGGCGGCGATCGCGGGTCAACTCGAGGCGTGATCGCGGTGTGACGCAGGTGCGCGGCCGAGGCCTGGGTGCGTCCAGAGGCCTTGCCGCGACGCGGGCGCTGCTTTTCCGGGGATGCCCGAGAGCATGGCGCGGCCAAGTCCGCGGGTGACGCCAACGAGCTTGCCGGCTGTTCCGACGCGGGCTCGCGTATCCCAAGCCGTGCTGCCGCGTCGCCGCACGACGCCGCCGATGTCGCGATAGACGTTGCGCGCGGAGGCGACAGCCCAGGCCGAACGAAACGGCAGATAGCCAATTCCGCGCGCTGCGGACGCGTAGTAGGTGTCGGCGACATCGAGGAGCCGCACGACGACGCTGGTCATCGCGTCCCGGTGGCGGGGATCAGCGAGATCTGCGCCTTCGAGGCCTGCACCGGCCAGCCAGTCGCGCGGCAGGTAGACGCGGCCGACGGTGGCGTCCGCGACGACATCACGGGCAATGTTGGTCAACTGAAAAGCGATGCCGAGATCGGCCGCGCGATTGAGTGCATCCGAGCCGCGTGCGCCCATGATCATGGCCATCATGACCCCGACGACGCCGGCGACGTGATAGCAATACTTGAGCGTGTCATCGAGCGTCGCCGGCTGCTGGCCGTCGACGTCCATGCGGAAGCCGTCGATCAGTTCCAGCGGATGCAGATGAGGAATGTCGTGCCGGTGAACGACCCGCTGGAGCGCGACGAACACAGGTTCTTCAGCCTTGCCCTCCAGCGCTTCGCGAGTCTGGCGTTCGAGCTTGTCGAGATTGGCGTCGCGCTCGGCCTGCGTCGGTTCCGGTCCACCGCGGGCGAACCCGAGTTCCTGGTCGTCGATCACGTCGTCGCAATGCCGGCACCAAGCGTAGAGCATGTAGGCGCTGTCGCGCGTTGCGGGGTCGAAGAGCCGCGCCGCGCCGGAAAAACTGATCGAGCCGCGCTCGATCAGCTGGCGGCTCAGCGCGACGATTTCGTCCTCGGTCTTCATGACATTGTCCGTCGATCGGCGGCGGGGCCGTCATCGGCTGGCGGGCCGGATCGGGTGCTCGGGTCGTGAGAGGCACTATCGGAACCCGGGCGGTCACGGTCAACCCTGCGCGGGGGCGAGGGCCCGTTGCGGATGGTGAATCCGTGTCCGCCGAAAAGCTCATGGGCGAGAAGTGGGCGCGGCGTCGTCAATGGAGATAGACATTCCATGGTGTCACGTTCAAGCTGTGAGGCGGCCGATCGAACGCACGTCCCGCGTGCGCTTGGATCGACCTGCCCCGTGGCGGCCGAGGTGCCGTGACACGCGAACAAAGCCGATCGATGGACAGAGGAGCCGATGCGACCCGTTTTTCCCTTCACCGCCATCGTGGGCCAAGATGATCTCAAACTTGCTCTGCTGCTTGCCGCCATCGACCCGAGTCTTGGCGGCGTGCTGGTGCTCGGTGACCGAGGCACGGGCAAATCAACCGCCGTCCGTGCGCTCGCCGCGCTTTTGCCGCCGATTGCCGCCGTCGAAGGGTGTCCGTACAATTCGTCACTCGATGACGCGGACGCTGGCTGCGTTGCGGGCTGCCCTTGCAATACCGGCAAGCCGCGCGCGGAGGTGATGATTTCCGTACCGGTCGTCGATCTGCCGCTCGGGGCGACGGAGGATCGGGTCGTCGGCGCACTCGATCTCGAACATGCGCTGGTTCGTGGCGAGAAGCGGTTCGAACCGGGCCTTCTGGCGCGGGCCAATCGCGGCTTTCTGTATATCGACGAAGTCAATCTGTTGGAGGATCACCTCGTCGACCTGCTGCTCGATGTGGCGGCGTCGGGCGAGAATGTCGTTGAACGCGAGGGGATCAGCATCCGCCATCCCGCAAGATTCGTGCTGGTCGGCAGCGGCAATCCCGAGGAAGGCGAACTCCGGCCCCAGCTTTTGGATCGCTTTGGACTGATGGTCAACGTCGGCACCCCGCGCGACGTGCCGAGCCGGGTTGAAGTGGTCCGCCGACGCGATGCGTTCGAACGCGATGGGTCGGCCTTCGTCGCGAGCTTTTCTGGCGAGACAGAGCGGCTGCGGGTCAGGATCGCGGCAGCGCGCGCGCTGCTCGGGACGATCAATGTGCCACAACGGACCCTCGAACGGGCGGCAGAGATCTGCATCGCGCTGGGGACGGACGGATTGCGTGGTGAACTGACCCTGATCCGCTCGGCGCGGGCATTGGCGGCCTTCGAGGGCGCAGGGTCGGTGGGCTTATCTGAATTGCGCCGCATCGCACCGCTCGCATTGAGCCACCGATTGCGCCGCGACCCGCTCGACGAGGCAGGGTCGGAGGCGCGCGTGGCAAGGGCGCTCGGCGAGGTGTTCGGCGCCGATGTGCCGGTCGGGGTTTAGTCTTCGGAGTGCGAACGTTGGCCGTAGCCGCTCCAGAACAGGTCACGTTGTCCACGACGGTCCAGACCGGCGCCGAGCGGTGGCGTCTTGCCTGCCGCGCGGCGACCTTGTGCGCGATCGATCCCTCGGGTCTCGGGGGAACGCATGTCCGCGCCCGCAACGGACCGGCGCGGGACAAGTGGCTCGATGGCCTTCGTCGCGCGACTTCACCCGCGCCGCTCGTGAAGACCAATTCCAGCGTGCCCGATGATCGGCTGATCGGGGGGCTCGATCTGGCGGGAACTCTCGCCGCTGGCCGGCCGGTGCTTGAACCGGGATTGATGGCGCGCGCCGATGGTGGGCTGCTCGTCGTCTCCAATTCCGAGACCATGCCGCGCGGCACCGCGGCACGGATCGCCGCCGCACTCGACGCCGGCGTCGTCGCGATTGCGCGCGATGGCGTTTCGACTTCGCTCCCGGCGCGGTTCGGCGCGGTGCTGATCGACGAGGGCGATGCGGAGGACGCGGCTCCGCCCGCCGTACTGCTCGATCGGCTGGCATTCCGCCTCTGCCTCGACGGGCTGTCATTGGCCGATATAGCGGTCGATCATATGCAAGACAGCCCGGTTACGGCTGCGCGAGCCGTGCTGACGACGATCGGCGTGCAGGATTCGATCATCGCTGCATTGTGCGAGGCGGCGGCCGCCTTCGGCATCTCGTCACCGCGCGCGGTACTGCTGGCCCTGAGGGCGGCGCGGGCTATTGCGGCGTTGGACGGCAGGGCGGAGATCGACGGCGACGCGGTGCGGGAAGCGGCCGTGCTCGTTCTCGGACCGCGCGCAATCTCAGCGCCGGCACCGTCGTCCGAGGAAGATAACACGCCAGAAGAACCGCCCGAGCCGTTTGAGTCCGAAGAAGGACAAACACCGCCGGAGCCCCCGGGGACTGACAACGAGACAGCGGACGCAAACGCCCTGACCGAAAGCGTCGTCGACGCGGTGCGGGCGGCTTTGCCGGCCGATCTCCTGGCGGGGTTGCTGTCGGCGACAGCGGGCGCAGGAGCGGGCGGCGGGCGCGCTGCGAATACTGCGCCGAGCGTGAATCGCGGCCGGCAGATCGGAGCAAGGCCTGGAGCGCCTCGCGGCGGTGCGCGGCTCGACGTGTTGGCGACTCTGCGGTCGGCTGCGCCTTGGCAGCGGCTGCGGGGCGTGGATGTTGCGGCCAGGTCGCGCGGGGGGGATATGCGGATCGCGATCCGGCGCGAGGATTTCCGCATCCGCCGCTTCGAAGAAGCCAGCGAAACGGTGACGATTTTCATGGTCGACGCGTCCGGCTCGGCAGCGCTGCACCGCCTGGGCGAGGCCAAGGGAGCGGTCGAGTTGCTGTTGGCCGACTGCTATGTCCGTCGCGACAGCGTTGCGTTGATTGCGTTTCGCGGCACGGCGAGCACGATCGAGTTGCCACCGACACGGTCGCTGACGCGCGCCAAACGAGCACTGTCCGGATTGCCGGGCGGAGGCGGGACGCCATTGGCACATGCGCTGCTGCAAGCCGGCCAATTGGCGCGGGACGCGCAGCGCCGCGGTGTGTCACCCGCGATCGTGATGCTCACAGACTGCCGGACCAATGTCGCGCTCGATGGCGCGGGCGGGCGCGCGCGCGCGGAAACAGATGCGCTCGACGCGGCGCGCGTGCTCGCGCGGGCCGGGCTGCCGGTGCTGCTGGTCGACACGTCGCCGCGGCCACAGCCGTTCGCCGCCGTACTGAAGGGCGCATTGCGCGCGCGGTATTTGCCTCTGCCGTACAGCGATAGCCGTGTCGTCGCCGATGCCGCCCGAGCGTTGACGGGCGGGGCCGCGCCGGCCATCAGTCGTTGATCCGGAGGGCGCCTGATGGAGTGGTCGCGCGACGGGTTGGATTGGCCCAATCATGTTACGAGCCGCTTCGTCGAGGCAGGCGGATTGCGGTGGCACGTGCAGACGGCGGGAACGGGACCGGCGGTGCTGTTGGTGCATGGTACTGCGGCGTCGACGCATTCGTGGCGCGACGTGCTTCCGCTACTCGCGCAGCGATATTTGGTCATGGCGGCTGACCTGCCGGGGCATGGTTTTACCAGCGCGCCGAGGTCTGCACATGGCTGGACGCTGCCCGGCATGGCTGGCGCCGTGGCGGATCTGCTGCGGGTCCTGGATGTCGAACCGCAGGTGACTGTTGGGCACTCGGCGGGCGCCGCCATCCTTGTTCGGGCGGCACTCGACGGGCGTATCGCACCGCGCCACATCGTCAGCATCAACGGCGCGCTGCTGCCCTTTCATGGCGTCGGGCGGCATCTCTTTCCGACCATGGCGCGGCTGATGTTTCTCAACCCGGTGATGCCGGCGCTCTTTGCCTGGCGAGCTTCACATGGCGGTGTGGTCGACGACCTGATCGAGAGCACGGGATCACACATCGATGCGGCCGGACTGGTATTCTATCGGCGTCTGATGGCCGATCGCGGCCATGTCGGCGCGGCGCTCAGCATGATGGCGAGTTGGGATCTCGATGCGCTTGAGCGGCTGCTGCCGCGTCTCGCGACGCCGCTGACGCTGGTCGTCGGGAGCAAAGACAAGGCGATTCCGCCGCGCGACGCCGACCGCGTGCGCGAATTGCTTCCCGGCGCCGCCGTGCGCGTGCTCGCGGGGTTGGGGCATCTCGCGCACGAGGAGCGCCCGAAGGACGTGGTGCAGGTCATCGATGAGGTCGCCAGCACCGCGCCCGCGCGTGCTGGTGGCATTCACCAGAACTGACGCGGCATCCGGAACGGCAACATCAGTTTGACGATTCGCGTGCGGAAGCGTTCGAGTGAGAGACTTTCGTGCATGGCCAGCACCGTCTCTCCCGCAAGCTTCGTCGCGACCTTGGAGCGCGCGTAGAACGGCGTGTCTTCGAGTGTCTTGACGACACGCGCGGGCTCGGCCCCGTCGGCGCGGGTGCCGCGTTCGACGTGCCAAACGGGACTGCGCGGCAGTTGCACATTGCGCGTCGGTTCGAGCGTGCTGACCGCGCCGGTCTTATCCGCGATCAGCGTCAAGGCATCTTGGCGGCCGTCCGGCAGCGTCACTTCATAAAGCAGCGTCGAGCCGCGACCATGCGTGGCGCGACACCAGTCCCAGCGGCTGAAGCCTTTCTCCAGCGGTTCCATGCCGTAGTTTGTGTCGAAGTAGCCCGCGCCGCTCCATTTGATCGACGGGCTGTCGAGTTCGACCTCGATACGAGCGAGCGGCGCGATTGGCCACCAGAAGTGGCGCCCATTGGGGTGGAGATCGAAGGCTTCATTGGTGAGGGCGGTCGGGATGAGACGGATGCGCCCGCGGATCTTGCTCGGGATCGGACTGGTCGTCTCGTCGACCAGGATCTCCAGGCCGCTGCCGCTCCACCACATGTGGCTCGGGCCGATGGTCAGCGCGGATGCACTGCGTGCAAGCGAGCTGCGGCGGCGCTCGGTCATGGCCCACCGCGTGCTGCGCGGGCCATACAGGGCTACGTTGAGCGCGCAGTGATCCTCCGGTTCGCCGCGGCCAGACCAGGCGTAATACGGCGAGAAGACGCTGCCGACGAACGCGATCAGCGTGATCGCGTGCTGGCCGTCGTCGCTGAGCCCGTCGACATACCACCAGGCGTAGCCGCCCGGCGGGACCGGCTTTGCGAAGTCAGGTCCTGCAGCACGCTGTCCGCCGCGAGCCGGCCCGACAGCGCCGCCATCGGAACTCCAGCCCCCGGGTGCACGCTGCCCCCCGCCAAGTAGAGACCCGTCATGCTGGTCCGCGAATGCGGTCTTTTGAAAGACGCCATCCAGCCGTGCGACGCCATCCCGTAGATGGCCCCCCCCGTCCCGGGAAACAGCGCCTCGAATCCCGAAGGGGTCGTCGTGACGATCGTGCTCGGATCGGTCGTGAGTGCCAGCCCACATGCGGCCAAGCGGTTGGCCATGCGTTCGCGACATCGGTCCATCTCCTCGGGTTCGATCCAGTTCTGTTGCGGGTGGCCCGAACGGCCGCCGCCGTTGGCCGGAGCGTTGATCAGGCAGAAGAGCCGTTCGGGCTCGCCGGGCGCCGCGGAGACGAGACCGTGATCGTCGCGATCCTGAGCGCAGATGTAGACGGTGGGGTCGGCCGGCATGCGACCGGCCGAAAACAGATCCGCGAACTCGCGCTCGTAGTCGCGAGAGAAGAATACAGAGTGCCGGATCAACGGGAAACCGACCGACCGGGCGCGCATCGCGAACGTGACGGCGGAGAGTGAGCGCGCAGACCGTGCGTGCGCTCCGAGCGCTCGCGACGCTCCCTGACCTGCAAGGCCGAGGGCCAGGGCGTTCGCGTCGCCGTTGAAGACGACCGCATCGGCGTCGATGCGTTCGCCGGTTGCGAGCACGACGCCGGACGCTGCCCCGCCGGCATT
Source organism: Hyphomicrobium sp. (assembly GCA_022843145.1). GTDB lineage: Bacteria > Pseudomonadota > Alphaproteobacteria > Rhizobiales > Hyphomicrobiaceae > JAKAML01. Next base: position 59,020 of record JALHOF010000020.1, on the reverse strand, counting down.
GGTCGCGATGCCCGAGACATGGGCGCCGTAGCGGAACTTTGCGCCGAAGCTCGTGGCGATGCCTGCGAGCGCAACGGCGACGCGGTGCATGCCGCCTTCGACGAGCCAGACGCCGTTCTGCTCGACATGCGCGATGAGCATCAACGTCGACGGCGCTTCGAACGGCGATGAGCCGACATAGGTGGCGTAGCGCCCGAATAGCTGGCGCAGGCGCGGATCCGCGAAATAGCGGCCGAGTTCCGACCACATCGTCGCCATCGGGTTGGTATGGGTGAAATTGCGCAAGCCGGTAAACCCGAGGCGGCCGACGAGACCGGTCATCGAGGGCTGCGTTGCGGTCAGAAAGGTGCGCTCGAGCGCCACGTAGGTCTGACGGGCGGCGGTGCAGAATGCGAGATAGCCGCGTGCCTCGGCAGCGCCCGCGAACTTGCCGATCGCGTCGGCGGAGCGCGCGGTATCGGCGAAAAGGTCGAGATGCCCGCGGTCGGTCCACGCATGGCGGGCGAGCGTCTCGACGGGGGCGAGCTTGACGAACTCATCGAGATTGCGGCCGACGGAATCGAGGATCTCGTCGAAAACCCACCGCATGGTGAACACCGTCGGGCCGGCGTCGATCGCTGATCCGCCGACCAGCACCTCGCGCATTTTTCCGCCCGGATGATCGGCCCGCTCGACGACCGTGACGTCGCAACCACGCGCCGCGAGCAGCAGTGCCGAGGTCAACCCCCCGACACCGGCGCCTACAACTACGACGCGATTGGATTGCATTATCCGCCCCGATGCGAATGCGGGTTGACGAGTCACGGAAGAAGTGTCCATTTTAGCTGACACAATAGAATGACCATTTTCGGTTACAGTCAACTCCGGAGACCGCGTCATGCAGTTAAAGGCCGAGCAGATCGAGGCGGCGCTGGCCGAGACACTGCAGAGCACGCGCGGGGCCGATTGCCCCTCGCAGCTCGAGCAGGCGCTGCATTCCGCTGTCTTTCCTGGTGGAAAGCGCATTCGCCCGCGCCTCGCGATCGCCGTTGCGGAAGCCTGCCGAGCCGATGATGCGGCGCTTGTGCTGGCGGGCGCTGTTTCAATCGAGCTCTTGCATTGCGCGTCCCTGGTGCACGACGATTTGCCGTGCTTCGACAACGCCTCGACGCGGCGGGGGCATCCCTCGGTGCATGCCGCTTACGGCGAGCGGATCGCTGTCCTCACGGGCGATGCGTTGATCGTGCTGGCGTTCGAGTCGCTAGCGCTGGCGTCGTCGAGCCATCCCAAGAGGATGGCCGGTGTGCTGGCGGCGATTGCGAAATCGGTCGGCGCACCGTCGGGCATTGCCGCCGGGCAGGCTTGGGAATGCGAGCCGTCCATCGATCTCGAGGCCTATCATCGGGCCAAGACCGGGGCATTGTTCGCCGGAGCCTCTGCGGTCGGCGCCATCGCGGCTGGAGCGCAATCAGAGGGCTGGCACCGGTTCGGTGAGCATTTGGGGCGCGCATTTCAGGCCGCCGATGACGTCTGCGACGCGGCGGGCGACGCCGCGCTTCTCGGCAAGCCGGTTGGGCGTGACGCGGCGCTCGCGCGGCCGAGCGCGGTCGCGGAGCGCGGACTGAGCGGCGCTGTCGCACGGGTGGAGACGTTGTTGGCTGAGGCGCTCGACATGGTGCCTGAATGCCCCGGCCGGGACGGCTTCCGCAAACTGGTCCAGCGTGATGCGCAGCGGATGTTGCCGGCCGGACTTGTCAGAGTGGCGGCATGACGGCGCCGCTCGATGTGCTGCCGGCCGCCAGCCCATACGACCACGGAATGGAGCTGGACAGCCATATGACGCCGATGGATCGCATCTTCGCGATGCGCGATCGCATGCTGGCTCGCCCCGGCTTTCAGCGCTGGGTGGCGAGGTTTCCATTGTCGCGCGGCTTCGCCCGGCGCAAGGAGAAGGCGCTGTTCGGCATCATCGCCGGGTTCGTCTACACGCAGGTTTTGACGGCGGGCCTCCGGCTCGGTCTCTACGACCTTCTCAAGCAGGGTCCGTTGCCGCTCGAGACGATCGCGGTGCGGATCGGCCTTGCGCCCGATGAAGCTCGCCGTCTGATCAAGGCGTCAGTCGCGCTTGAACTCTTGTCGGAGCGGTCCGGCGGCCGGTATGGCCTCGGCGATCTCGGATCGGCCGTCGCCGCGACTCCGGCGTTCGCATCGATTATCGAACACAACGCCATCTTCTATCGCGATCTCTCCGACCCCGTTCGGCTGTTGAAGGGCGACTATCGGCATACGCAGTTGTCGTCGTTCTGGTCGTATGCCCATAGCGATGCGCCGGAGGCGCTGTCGCCTGAAACGGTTGCAGCGTACACGGCCTTCATGGCCGAATCGCAGGTGCTGATAGCCGACGACATTCTCGATGCCTATTCGATGGCGGGCCACCGGCATCTGCTCGATGTCGGCGGTGGCGACGGTACCTTCATCGCGGCTGCCGGCCGGCGGGCACCGCATCTGCAATTGACGTTGTTCGACCTTCCCGCGGTCGCCGAGCGCGCCAAGGCCAAGCTGGGCGATCCTGATCTATCGCCGCGCGTTCGTATCGCCGGAGGCAGCTTTCTCGATGATCCGCTGCCAATGGGCGCGGACGTCGCGACGTTAATCCGCGTGCTGCTCGATCACGACGATCGGACGGTTCTGCGCATTCTTGCGCGTGTGCGTGAGGCGTTGCCGCCGGGCGGGACGCTACTCATCGCCGAGACGCTGGCAGGTACGCCGGCATCCGACGCCTATTTCGGATTCTATCTGATGGCCATGGGTCGGGGTGCCTCGCGGAGCGAGGATGAACTCGCGGCGCTCCTGAAAAAATCTGGCTTTTCAAACATTAACAGAGTGCAGACGTTCAGGGCGACGTTGACCGGCTTGATCGCCGCCACGCGCGATGCCGGTGGATGAGCACAAGATGTGATCGCACGAATGTAAACGTAGATTGACATTATTTAGAGACAGGCTAGCCTGACACAAGTCCCGGTCTCCGTGCTGGCGATGAGTTCGACCAGCCGGATGTTCGGTGGAGGGGTACGATGCAGTCTTTCGCCGTCATACTGGAGCAGCCGAAGGAGCTCGGCCTACGCGCCATCGAGCTCACGGCCCCAGCTGACGACGATGTTGTCGTCGACGTCCGGTACAGCGGCATCTCGACAGGCACAGAGCGGCTGTTGTGGACTGGACGTATGCCGGCCTTCCCCGGAATGGGATATCCGCTGGTTCCCGGCTACGAAGCCACCGGTCAGATCGTCGACGCAGGTTCCAACGCACGGCATCGCATCGGCGAGCACGTCTTCGTTCCTGGCGCGAATTGCTACGGCGCAGTGCGCGGGCTATTCGGAGCGTCATCCAGCCGCCTGGTGACACGACAAGCGCGCGCCGTTTCTGTCGATCACACGCTCGGCGATCGCGCGGTGCTGCTGGCGCTGGCGGCGACGGCGCATCATGCACTCGCGGCGCGCGGCGCGGCGCTTCCGGATCTCATCGTCGGCCACGGCATCGTTGGCCGGCTTCTCGCACGGATTGCCATCGCGCTTGGCGGTTTGCCGCCGACCGTGTGGGAGCGTGAGCCGAGCCGCGCCGACGGTGCGGTGGGCTATGCCGTCGTGCAGCCATCGGACGACAACCGCCGGGACTACACTTCGATCTACGACGCAAGTGGTAGCGCCGGCATTCTCGACGACCTGATCGGACGCATCGTGAAGGGCGGCGAGATCGTGCTCGCGGGCTTCTACGAAACACGCGTCGACTTCGATTTCGTACCCGCCTTCCTGCGCGAGGTGAGGTTGCGGGTGGCCGCCGAATGGCTGCCCGAAGACCTCACGTCAGTGAACCGGCTGGTGCAAGACGGCAAGCTGTCACTCGATGGCCTGATCTCCCACGCGATGGATGCGCGGGACGCGAAACATGCCTACGCCGCGGCATTCGAGGATCCCTCGTGCCTTAAGATGGTTCTGGATTGGAGGACTTGCGCATGACGGCTCTCGGTCTCGCGAAGCACATCCTGCCGACGCCCGCGCAAGATCGCTCGGACGATTTCGCCGGTCGAGGCGGCAGCGAAGGTGAGGCGAAGAAGGAAACGCAGATCATCGCCATCTACGGCAAGGGCGGCATCGGCAAGAGCTTTACGCTCGCCAACCTGTCCTACATGATGGCGCAGCAGGGCAAACGGGTGCTGCTGATCGGCTGCGATCCGAAGAGCGATACGACGTCGCTGTTGTTCGGTGGGCGCGCCTGCCCGACCATCATCGAAACATCGACCAAGAAGAAGCTCGCCGGCGAAGACGTCAAGATCGGCGACGTTTGCTACAAGCGCGACGGCGTGTTCGCGATGGAGCTCGGCGGTCCGGAAGTCGGTCGCGGCTGCGGCGGGCGCGGCATTATTCACGGCTTCGAACTTCTGGAGAAGCTCGGCTTCCACGACTGGGGCTTCGATTACGTCCTGCTCGATTTCCTCGGCGACGTCGTTTGCGGTGGCTTCGGCCTGCCGATCGCTCGCGACATGTGCCAGAAAGTCATCGTCGTCGGCTCCAACGATCTGCAATCCCTCTACGTCGCGAATAACGTCTGCTCAGCCGTGCAGTACTTCCGCAAGCTCGGCGGCAACGTCGGTGTCGCGGGCATCGTCATCAACAAGGATGACGGCACCGGCGAAGCGCATGCCTTCGCGAAGGCGGTCGGAATCCCTGTGTTGGCGGCGATCCCGGCCGACGACGACATCCGCAAAAAGAGTGCGAACTACCAGATCATCGGCCGCCCCGGCGATCGTTGGGGGCCGTTGTTCGAAACGCTCGCCGCCAATGTCGGACTGGCTCCGCCCGTGCATCCGTCGCCGTTGAGCCCCGACGATCTGCTTGGTCTGTTTTCCGGCGAGACTGTTGGACGCGACGTGCTGCTGCAGCCGGCCTCGCTCGAAGACATGTGCGGTCGCGCGCTGATCGAGAAGCCGTCTCTCGAAGTGATCTACGACAAGGCTTGATCGACGTTGCTTGGTGCGCTGGTCCGCAGCGCACCCGGCTGATGAGATGAAAGTGGCCCGATGACGCAGATATCAGACACACCCGAGATTGGCGCGGCGAGCGCGGCGGGCGGCTGTCATGGCGGCGCCGCCGAGATGACGCGAGCGGCTGAGGCCGCGGGTCAGAGCGAGTTGCTGGCACGGTATGCGGCCGACTATCCGAAAGGACCGCATGACCAGCCTCAGAGCATGTGCCCGGCGTTCGGCTCGCTGCGCGTTGGATTGCGCATGCGGCGGACGGCGACGGTGCTCTCGGGCTCCGCCTGCTGCGTCTATGGCCTGACCTTTACCTCACACTTCTATGGCGCGCGGCGGACGGTCGGCTATGTGCCGTTCAACTCCGAGACGCTTGTGACGGGCAAGCTGTTCGAGGACATCCGCGAAGCTGTATTTCAGCTTGCCGATCCGGCGAAGTACGACACCGTGGTGGTGACCAACCTTTGCGTGCCGTCGGCATCTGGCGTGCCGTTGCGGCTGTTGCCGAAGGAGATCAACGGCGTCCGCATCATCGGCATCGACGTGCCGGGGTTCGGCGTGCCGACACATGCCGAAGCGAAGGACGTGCTGGCTGGCGCGATGTTGGCTTACGCGCGTAAGGAGGCCGAGCAGGGTCCGGTGCAGGCGCCGCGCCAAGGCGTGAGCGGCAAGCCGACGGTGACGCTGGTCGGCGAGATGTTCCCCGCCGATCCGATGTCGATCGGTGCGATCCTCGAACCGATGGGATTGGCAGCCGGTCCGGTCGTCCCGACGCGCGAGTGGCGCGAACTCTATCAGGCTCTCGATTGCGTGGCGGTCGCGGCCATCCATCCCTTCTACACGGCGTCGTTCCGTGAGTTCGAAGCGGCCGGCCGCCCGATTGTCGGGTCCGCGCCGGTCGGCGTCGCCGGCACGGCGGCCTGGATCGAAGCGATCGGCCAGGCGGCAGGCGTCAGCGCGGAAAAGCGCGAAGCAGCGGTATCGCGGATCATTCCTGCCATCAAGGCCGCGCTTGCCGCAAAGCCCATCAAGGGGCGGGTGACGTTGTCGGGATACGAGGGCTCGGAGCTTCTGGTCGGGCGGCTGCTCGTGGAGAGCGGCGCGGATCTGCGATACGTCGGCTCGGCCTGTCCGCGAACGCGGTTTTCCGAGGAAGACGCGCAGTGGCTCGAATCGAAGGGCGTCCACGTCCAGTTCCGCGCGTCGCTCGAGCAGGATCTCGCTGCATTCGCAGAGTTTGCGCCGGATCTCGCCATCGGCACCACGCCGGTCGTGCAGAAGGCGAAGCAGCACGGAACGCCGTCGCTCTACTTCACGAACCTGATTTCCGCGCGGCCGCTCATGGGGCCTGCCGGAGCGGGTTCCCTCGCCGACGTCATCAACGCCGCCATCGGGTCCAAGGGACGCTTCGACACGATGAAAGCGTTTTTCGCCGGCGTCGGAACCGGAGACACCGCTGGCGTGTGGGAGGGCCTGCCGACCAAGCCGGCCGTGGGCAAAGGACCGGCGACCATTCTCCCGACGGCGAAGCGCACCAAAGGTCTCGATACAATTACGGAGGATGCGCACTGATGCTTGTCCTCGATCACGACAGAGCTGGCGGGTACTGGGGCGCGGTGTACGTCTTCACCGCGATCAAGGGCTTGCAGGTCATCATCGATGGGCCCGTGGGCTGCGAGAATTTGCCGGTCACATCTGTGCTGCATTACACCGACGCGCTGCCGCCGCACGAACTGCCGATCGTCGTCACCGGTCTCGGTGAAGAAGAACTCGGCCAGCGCGGCACCGAGGCGGCGATGAGGCGTGCGGCGGGCACCCTCGACAAGAAGCTGCCGAGCGTCGTTGTCACTGGGTCGATTGCAGAGATGATCGGCGGTGGTGTGACGCCCGAAGGGTCGAACGTGCAGCGGTTCCTGCCGCGCACCATCGACGAAGATCAGTGGCAGTGCGCCGACCGCGCCATGAACTGGCTGTGGACGCAGTACGGCGCGAAGGGCGGCAAGTTCCCGAAGCGCAAGCCAGTCACCGAAGGCGCGAAGCCACGCGTGAACATTGTCGGACCCGCCTACGGCATGTTCAACATGCCGTCCGACCTCGCCGAGATCCGCCGCTTGGTGGAGGGCATCGGCGCAGAGATCAACATGGTTTTCCCGCTCGGCAGTCATCTGTCGGAGACGGGCCGGCTGGTCGACGCGGACGTGAATGTCTGCATGTACCGCGAATATGGCCGCCTGCTGTGCGAGTCGCTGGAGCGGCCGTATCTTCAAGCGCCGATCGGATTGCATTCGACGACGCTGTTTCTGCGCTCGCTGGGCGAGTTGCTCGGGCTCGATCCGGAGCCGTTCATCGAAAAAGAGAAGCATTCGACGATCAAGCCGCTGTGGGATCTCTGGCGGTCGGTGACACAAGACTTCTTTGCCACAGCCGGCTTCGGTGTCGTTGCCAACGAGACCTACGCCCGCGGTCTCAGCAACTTCCTGCACGAAGAACTCGGGCTTCCGTGCAGTTTCGCGATCTCGCGCAAGTCGGGCCAGAAGACCGACAACGACGCGGTGCGTGAAGCGATCCGCAGCAGGCCGCCCCTGGTGCTGTTCGGCTCGTTCAACGAGCGGATGTATCTCGCGGAGGCAGGCGGCCGCGCGGCGTTCATCCCGGCATCGTTCCCCGGCGCGATCATCCGCCGTCATACCGGCACGCCGTTCATGGGCTACGCCGGCGCGACCTACGTCGTGCAGGAAGTCTGCAACGGCTTCTTCGACGCGCTGTTCCATATCCTGCCGCTGGCGACCGACATGGATCGCATCGAAGCGAGCCCGGCCCGCATCAACGAGCAGCTTCCGTGGGACGAGGACGCGCGCCTGGCGCTCGACGCCGCGGTTTCACGGCAACCCATCCTCGTGCGCATCTCCGCGGCAAAGCGGATCCGTGACGCATCGGAAGTCGCGGCGCGCCATGCCGGCGCGACGCGAGTGACGGCCTCGCACGTCGAGCAAACCGACGTGCTTCTGACGGCAGGGGGCGTGCGATGAACCGACACGCCACCGGCCGGATTGCAATCGACGAACCGGGACTGACAGGGAGCTGCACTATGGCACACGACACACATGCGAGCCTCGGCGGGCGCTACCGCGACCGGCGCGCGAACGCGAAGCAGCACGAGTATCGGCTTCTTGTCCTCCTCGTCTATCCGATTTTCCTCCTCTTCGCAGTTGTCGCGCGGCTCGTCCCCGGCTCGCGGCAGCAAAGCGCAATTATCGGCGGCCGAAGGCGCTCCGTGTTCTCGGAAGCGCGTGAAGCCGTGCACACCGTCATCCCGTTCGCGTTCATGGGATGAGCATGATGGCGATGTGGCGATCTCTGCCCGCACAACGGGCGAGACATGAGTCGTGGTCACGACCATGACCCTGAGCCCCGCCGCGTGGGTGGATACGCGGTAACGGGCCTTAGGCCCAACAGCCGGAGACATGACATGGCTGGTATTGGCGACAAGTTGAATACGTCGGGTCTATCCGACCAAGAAGCACGGGAGCTGCATGGCGGCTTCATGCAAATGACCATTCTGTACGTGGCGATCGCAGTGGTCGCCCACGTGCTGTGTTGGATGTGGCGCCCTTGGCTCGGTTGATACCAAGCCGATGACGCTCGATCGACAACCATGGACGCGTCCGCGCGTCCACGGTTAGTGCAATACGATCTCGAATAGGAGATATCGAGATGCATGTAATCTGGCAATGGATCCATCCTGTACGGGTCCTCACGGCGCTGTATGTCTTCCTGGCCATACTCGCTTTCACCATCCACTTCCTGCTGCTCAGCACCGAACGTTATAATTGGCTCGCCGGTCCGGCGCCCAAGAAGACGTCGGAAATTCACTCTCCGATGCAGCCAATTGGCGACACGCAGATCTACAAGATCGGCTGACGTCACTGTACAGCGGCGGCGGTTGGCGACCTTCGCGGTTTCCTTCTGCCGCTGCTTCCAGAGCCCGCGCGACTCCCTGCTCGACACGCAATTGAGCCGCCCGTCGACCGTCCTCAAAGAGGGCGTCCCTAGGAGGATTTTGTCATGGCCTTGCTGAACTTCGAGAAGAAATACCGTGTAAGGGGCGGCACGCTGATCGGCGGCGATCTGTTCGATTTCTGGGTCGGCCCCTTCTATGTCGGTTTCTTTGGTGTCACATCGGTCCTTTTCGCCGTGCTCGGAACGGCGCTCATCATGTGGGGCGCTGCGATCGGTCCGACATGGAATCCCTGGACCATCTCCATTGCACCGCCTGACCTGAAATACGGGCTCGCACTCGCGCCGATGCGCGAAGGCGGCATCTGGCAAATCGTGACGCTGTGCGCGATTGGCGCATTCGTTTCCTGGGCACTTCGTGAGGTTGAAATCTGCCGCAAGCTCGGCATGGGCTATCATGTGCCCATCGCATTCGGCTTCGCGATCTTCGCCTACGTAACGCTTGTCGTGATCCGTCCGTTCCTGCTCGGCGCATGGGGGCACGGTTTCCCATACGGGATCATATCGCACCTCGATTGGGTGTCGAACGTCGGCTACCAGTACATCCACTTCCACTACAATCCAGCGCACATGCTCGCCATCACGTTCTTCTTCACGACGGCGCTCGCGCTGGCGCTGCATGGCGCTCTGGTGCTGTCGGCGACGAACCCCGCGCCCGGCGAGACGGTCAAGACGCCGGACCACGAGAACACGTTCTTCCGCGACACGATCGGCTACTCGATCGGCACGCTCGGCATCCACCGGCTTGGCTTGTTCCTCGCGCTCAACGCCGTGTTCTGGAGTGCGGTCTGCATCGTCATCTCGGGACCGTTCTGGACCCGCGGCTGGCCGGAGTGGTGGAACTGGTGGCTCGATCTTCCGATCTGGGCGTTGTGAGAAGGGGAGGGCTGGAACATGGCTGAGTATCAAAACATCTTCACTCGCATCCAGGTTCGCGCGCACCCCGAAATGGGCGTGCCGCCGTACCATCCCGATCCGGCCTGGCCGCGTGAGGGCAAGCCGTTCTTCAGTTATTGGCTCGGGCGTGTCGGCGACGCCCAGGTCGGTCCGTTCTATCTCGGCGGATTGGGCGTCGCTTCGCTACTGTCGGGATTGTTCGCAATCCTGATCATCGGCCTCAACATGTGGGCGTCGGTGAATTGGAACCCGATGCAGTTCGTCCGCCAGCTGTTCTGGCTGGCACTCGAACCGCCGCCAGCCAAATACGGACTCTCGATTCCGCCGATGGGAGAGGGCGGCTGGTGGCTGCTGGCCGGCTTCTTCCTGACGATGTCGATCCTCCTGTTCTGGGTTCGCGTCTACACCAACGCGCGCCGGCTCGGCATGGGCACACACGTGGCTTGGGCATTCGCTTCGGCGATCTGGCTCTATCTCGTGCTCGGGTTCATCCGGCCAATCGCCATGGGCAGCTGGAGCGAGGCAGTTCCGTTCGGGATTTTCCCGCATCTCGACTGGACCGCGGCGTTTTCGATCCGGTACGGAAACCTGTTCTACAATCCGTTCCACATGCTCTCGATCGTCTTCCTGTATGGCTCGGCTCTGCTGTTCGCCATGCACGGCGCCACGATCCTCGCGGTCGGCCGTTATGGCGGCGAGCGTGAAATCGAGCAGATCGTCGATCGCGGTACGGCATCCGAACGGGCTGCATTGTTCTGGCGCTGGACCATGGGCTTCAACGCGTCGATGGAGTCGATCCATCGCTGGGCGTGGTGGTTCGCGGTTCTGTGCACCTTGACAGGCGGCATCGGAATTCTGCTGACCGGCACCGTCGTCGACAACTGGTATCTTTGGGGTGTGAAGCACGGGATCGTTGCTGCCTATCCCGAGGTCTACACGTCGCCGATCATCGATCCAACCACGCTTCCCGGAGCAGTCAAATGACCAGGGCAAACCGTCTACCATTTGCGCTGGCGGCCGGAATCGTCGCCACGCTCTTTCTCGGAGCATGCGAACGTCCGCCGACGCAGAGCAAGCAGATCGGCTATCGCGGCGTGGGCATGGAGCAGGTGATCAATCCAAGGACTGCGGCGAAGACTATCGCCGCAGTCAAGATCCCGGACGTGATCCCCGCCGCCGATCCAGGCGGGCCGAAAGCGTCAACGATCTACAAAAACGTGAAGGTTCTCGGCGACCTCACCGAGAACGAGTTCAACCGCACGATGGCCGCGATCACCGAGTGGGTGTCGCCCGAGCAGGGCTGCGCCTACTGCCATAACGTCGAGAACATGGCCGACGACAACGTCTACACCAAGGTCGTCGCGCGGCGAATGTTCCAGATGACGCGGCACATCAACGAAACGTGGAAGAGCCACGTCGGAGAGACCGGCGTGACCTGCTACACCTGCCATGCCGGCAAGCCGGTACCGGAGAACATCTGGTTCCAGTCGAAGGACAAGGCGTCGAAGTCGATCATGGCCGGATACAGAGGCGGCAGTCAGAACAACGCCAACAAGAGCGTTGGATCGACGGCAATGACGGCGGACCCCTTCTCCGATCTGCTCGGAGGCGGCAAGAATGAAATCCGTGTGCAGGCGACCAAGGCGCTTCCAGGAACGCACAACGTGTCGATCCAGGATACCGAGAAGACCTATGCGCTCATGATCCACATGTCGGAAGGCCTGGGCGTGAATTGCACGTTCTGTCACAACAGCCGGTCGTTCGGGAATTGGACGAGTTCCACTCCGCAGCGCACGTCGGCCTGGCATGGCATCCGCATGGTGCGTGACGTCAATAGCGCCTTCCTGACGCCGTTGCAGTCCGCATATCCCGCCACTCGTCTCGGGCCGCATGGCGATGCGCCCAAGGCGTTCTGCAGCACTTGCCATCAAGGTCTTGCCAAGCCGCTCAACGGCGCCCAGATGCTGAAGAGCTATCTGGAGCTCAACAAGACCGCGCTAAAGTGAGCCCCACACTCGGCTCACTGTCCGTTGGCCAGTCGGCGCTTCCCCCCGACTGGTCAACGGACCCCCATCATTGAGGCGCCATGCCGGGATCTGGCTGTGTGCTGGGATTTTCTAACGATCGTGTCCTGGTCATCGGCGCCACGTGATGTGACGGCATTTCCGCTGCGGCCGCAATGCGCAGGATGGTTTGATTGATGTCGTGCAGACACCCCCACCCAAGGGATGCCCGGCAGGGCCTTGCGGTCGAGAGGGTAATGGCTGCAATATCCAGATCTCGACTGACCGGCGCTGGGAGTAAAGCAATGTCAATCGCGAACCCGAATTGGCTTACTGTCGTTGGACTGGTGTACTCGGGAATTGGCGTTCTACTGTTGGCGACCGCGATCGCCACGACGGCGTCCAGCGCGAATTTGGCGCTATCGTCGCGCGCTCCAGCCGGGGCCGGAATAGGCGGTCTTGGAACGTTCGGCGGCATTGTCGCCGGTGTCGGATTTCTCATTCAATCGCTCGCGCAGTTCCAAACCCTGCCGCAGAGTGGGGTCGTCGCTTTCATGCTGCTGTCGTTGATCGGCTTGCTGGGCGCCTATGGTGTTGCGGCACTTCGGGCCCCGGCCTCCAACTCGGACGCTGCCGGCAACCGGGTGACGATTTCCGCGCCGCAGCCGGTCGAGACTGCTGCCGTCGTGGTGGCGCCCGCGACCGTCAAGCTCGTCTCATCGGGCTGACGACTCGACGCCATTCGGAATAAATCGCGCAACGCCGGTCTCGACGTGATGTTGGGTCTGCGCGGCCGTGACATCAACGTGACCTTGTGAGAGGACTGCATGGCGGGCCGCTCTCACGGCTGGAGAGGCTTCACCGGTTCTCGCTCGCGGAGTTTCACCAAGAGCATCATCGGCTCAGACGGAATCGCAGTCGCGATACCTCGGTCCATCTCTCAGAATTCCGGCGTGGGCCCTCATCGCTCCATTCGAACGCAAACGAGCGCCAGTTTCCTGACGCTCGAACTTGCGTGCAACGCTTCATCGGCGACATGCCCTCCCCAGTGCGCCTGAGCGCACCGGTGTCGAAGCACCAATTGTGTTACTCGGCTGCGAGACGTACCGACTGCTCCTGGCCGAGCGGGCAGGCCTGCCACAAGTCGGTGAGTGCGCCGACGAGAACGTCGATGTGTGCGTTGGTGTGCAGCGGCGTCGGGGTCAGACGAATGCGTTCGGTGCCGCGTGGAACCGTCGGGTAGTTGATCGGCTGGGCATAGAGCCCGTAGCGGTCCATCAGCGCGTCCGTCACGGCCTTGCAGTGAACGGGGTTGCCGACGAACACCGGCACGATATGGCTGACGTTGTCCATCACGGGCAGTCCGGCGTCCTTCAGGCGACGCTTCACGACGCGGGCACGTTCCTGGTGGCGCGCGCGCTCGAATGGCGTTGCCTTGAGATGGCGAATGCTGGCCAATGCGCCGGCTGCAATAGCGGGCGCCAGAGATGTCGTGAAGATAAATCCTGGCGCGAACGATCGGATGGCGTCGCAGCACGCGCGACTGGCCGCGATGTAGCCGCCCATGACACCGAAGCCCTTGGCAAGTGTGCCATTGATGATGTCGATGCGGTGCATGACACCGTCACGCTCCGCGATGCCGCCGCCACGCAGGCCGTACATTCCGACCGCGTGCACTTCATCGAGATAGGTCATCGCGCCGTATTTGTCAGCGAGGTCGCAGATCTCGGTCATGGGCGAGATATGGCCGTCCATCGAATACACGCTCTCGAATGCGATGATCTTCGGAACGTCGGCCGGCAGCTCGCGCAGCCGCTTCTCGAGGTCGACGACGTCGTTGTGCTTGAAGATCACCTTGCGTCCGCCGCCGTGGCGGATGCCTTCGATCATCGAGGCGTGGTTCTTTTCGTCCGAGATGATCACGCATCCCGGAAGAAGCTTGACGAGCGTCGACAGCGTCGCGTCGTTGGCGACATAAGCCGACGTGAACAGCAGCGCCGATTCCTTGCCATGCAGATCCGCGATCTCGGCCTCGAGCTCGACATGGTAGTGCGTCGTGCCGGAAATGTTGCGCGTTCCGCCGGAGCCCGCGCCGACCGTGTCGATCGCTTCGTGCATGGCCGCGATGACGCTCGGGTGCTGGCTCATGCCGAGGTAGTCATTGGAGCACCAAACGGTAACGTCGCGTTCGGTGCCCGACTTGAGGCAGCGCGCCTTCGGATAATTGCCGCGCTCGCGTTTGATGTCGGCGAACACACGGTAGCGGCCTTCCTGGTGCAAGGCTGCGAGATGCGTGCGGAACTCGGTTTCGTAGTTCATCGACTTGCTCCAGGCTACTGCGGGATCGCCCGCACGTGTTGCGTGACGTTCAGGCGGATCGCGGGCAAACAGACCGCGCGTGCGGTCCGCCTGGCGCGGATGGAAGTTTGGCCGGCACCGTATCCGGCCATTGCGTGCGTGACGTAAGGCTCCAGTTCCACAGCGCCATCGCCGGGAGCGGCAGCACGAGGAGCCAATGTTCGAGAACGGCGAGCGCCATCATGGTCGCGAGCAGCGTGTATCCGATGGCCTCGAAAGATCCGGCCGGATGCGAAGCGGCGACCATCGCGAGCCAAGCCGTGACCACGGTCGAGATCGTCACGGAGACCGGGAACAGAAGGTTCATGGGCCGCTTCGACATGTAGCTTCTGAGATAGCCGAGATGCTCAGGAATGAACTCCTCCGACAGGTTCGGCACGCCGAAGTAGACGTTGAGTTTGCCGGAGAGGTGCATCCACCAAAGGACGAGGTAGGTCCATAAACCGAACTGGTTTGGGGCATCGGCCGTGAGGGTGCCGATGACGAGCGCCCCCGCGACGATCGCAGCCTCGTGCGAGACGTTGGTCGAGGCCGCGGCGAGAAAGTGTTGCAGGCCGGTGAGGCCAGGCGGGCAAGGCGTCTTACGCGGGCCGGTGATGTAGCCCATATAGAACGACATCGTTTGCCAGCCCCAGGCTATGAGGCCGCAGGTGAAGGCGATGTAGGCGCCGGCCGGCGTTGCCTGCGTGCTGCTGTCAGCGAGGCCCCAAATGGCGACGAGTGCGAGCAAGCTGCCGCCGAGCATGCTCCAACGGAAGGTCGAGACCGGGAGACCATCGAGATAGATGATCACCCCGGTCGAAGCCCACCAGAGGGCAATGGCGGCGGCGGCAGCGAGCGCGAACTCGAGCATCTAAGGCACCTTTCACCAAGCCGGAGCGAGACGGCTCTTGTCGGGTAATGCATTTTCCTTCGGCGCCATCAGGTAAAGTCTGACGAACGTCGCTGCGGCTGCAGTCGCGAGTCCGGCCTTGCGGATCGCTCCCACGACGCCGCCCTTTGCGTTGGCCGAAGTAATGCCGTCGTTGATGCGCCGCAGCTTCTCGAGACCTTCGAGGAACTTCGGGTTCTCGATGTCGAGCGTGAGCGGAAAAACCTGGCGCGTGATCTCGGTCGTCACCCGGAACACCTTCATGTCGTACTCGGTGGGATCGAGACCGAGGGCGGCGTGGAAGTGCGGACGGGCATGATCGCGGACGTACATTGTGGCGAACACCGCGAGCAGGAAGAAGCGGACCCAAAGCCGATTCCCGCCCGAGATGACTTGGGGATTGGCGCGCATCAGCAATGCGAACGCCTCGCCGTGGCGGAACTCGTCATTGCACCATTTCTCGAACCACTTGAAGATCGGATGGATGCGGCGATCGGGGTTCTGCTGCAGGTGGCGGTAGATGGTGATGTAGCGCGCGTAACCGATCTTCTCGGACAGGTAGGTCGCGTAGTAAATGAACTTCGGCTTGAAGAACGTGTACTTCTTGGTGCGCGTCAGATAGCCGAGATCGATGCCAAGACCGAAATCCTTAAGCGTGTCGTTGATGAAGCCGGCGTGGCGGGCCTCGTCGCGGGCCATCAGCTTGAACAGCTCGCAGACATCGGGGTTCTTGCCGCGCTTCTTCATCTCGGCGTAAAGCACGCAGCCCGAGAACTCGGCGGTGAGCGACGATACCAGGAAGTCGATGAACTCCTTGCGCAGTCCTTCGGGCATCGCCATCAGGTCAATTTTGTCCCAAGCGTCGGTGCGCTTGAAGTGGTTCTTGTTGGGGTCCGACCGCATCTCGGCGATCAACTCGTCCCATTCGGCGCGAACCGAGGACACGTCGAGGCGGTCGAGCTCGGCGAAGTCGGTGGTGTAGAAGCGTGGTGCGAGAAGCGTGTCCTCGGAGGCGATGTTGGTCGTGTCTTTCGACGTTAGAGACAGTGTTTCAATGGTCATAGCTTCCTCCCAGACGAGAAGCTGAACTCGCAGAGTTCCATGAATTCGAGATCGCCGGTGAGCCGCGTCCACATGCGCTCGACAGCGCCCGCGCGGGTCACGGTTGCCGTGCGCTCGAGCACGACGCTCTGGCCGAACGGAACCACGATCTCATCACCGTTGACGCGGACCTCGTCGCCGGGTCCGACTATTACGTCGTCTGCAAGTTCGACATGAGCCTCGAGGCTCGCGTCGGTATTGATCACCCTGACGGTGCAAGGCACCTCGAACGATCGTCTGGCCATTTGACACTCCTTCCCCTTCTACGCGTTCATTCCACTCGTTCAGTCTTCCCCAGTCTCATTCCCCAGTCTCATTCCCTGTTCGGGCCTCAGTCCGATTAAGCGCTTCAGCGCCGTGTGGCCTCCGGATTGGCCTTCAGCAACTGCGCGAACGCCCCGACGTTGGTCGTTCCGAAGGCGCTGAGCTCGATCTGGCCGCCGGTCACCGGGTCCTCGAACAGCAACTGTCCGTTGTTCCAACGGGTCAGGCGGTAGGGCTCGCCGGCCGAGAGGCCGAGTCGCTTGCGTTCGCGATCGAGGCTGCGAACGATGCTGACCACGAAGCCGTCACGCTCGAACCCCAGCGACTTGATTTCGCGTCCGTCGGCCGTGTCGAGCGCGACGAGATCGCGGCCCTTGTCGGCGAAGCGGATCGTGCGGACCGCAACCGGGCGCGTGGCGTCGTCGCGGATCAGTTCAGCAGCGGCGGACGTCCGCGATGGCGCTGGTTCGCCGCTGTTGGAGTGCAGCGCCAGCCCAGCGAGCCACACGGCAAGAATGCCGAGCAGCAGGCCGCCGGTGATGCGCCAGGCCATGACCTCGTACTGGTCGCGGACGAGTGGACGGATCATGCTCATGACGCGGGCACCGTGTTGGCCGGGATCATGCCCTCGTGCTGAGGTCTGACCGACGGCTGGTTGCGGATGGGTGCGGATGGCGTGCTCGTGATTGCTTCGGTTGCGTTTGATGACGACGACGCTTTCGCGATTTCCTCGGCGTTCGCGGCGGCGAGTGCATCCGAGATCAAACGTGCCACACGCGCGCCGTCGGGTACCGCGCGCAGCATCGGCTGGCTCGGCCAGTAGCGGCCCGGGCGGGCGTGCGGCCACAGAAGCAGATAGGGGACGCGCGCACCCGCCGTCAGTACGAGCGAGATGTCGTCGGTGCCGGACGCATATGCGCGATGCTCGGCGCCGTCGATCTTGGAGAACGGAACGTTGATCGCCATCGGCATCGCCACGCCGTGCCGGAAGATGACGCGACGGGTGGTGACGGTGTAGATCGCATTCTTGCCAATCACCCAGCCGAGCGCGGCGAGGAGAGCGAGCGACAGCGCAGCGAGCGTTGCCGTAAAGCTCAACGTGCTGCTGATCTCGGCGAGCGAAGCGCCCGCGCCAATCGCGCTATAAAGCTGCCAACCCGCCAGCGCGATGAAGTACGCGCCGACGAGTGGCAGTCGGCAGGCCCTCACTGCCAAACGCCAGGGATCGGGCGAGCCACGCCATACCATGCGCTCGCCTTCGGGGAGCGGCGCCGGGAGGCCCGGCAGCGGCTCGAAATCGAAATCATGATCGTCGGTCACAGCAGCGGCTCCTGACGATCGGGGGTTGCGTACAAGAGGCCGCCACCGAAGTAGCCCATGACCTTCTCTTCCTCGAGGAACGTGATCTGATCCTGCGACTTCAGCGCGGGCACGCCTGCAAACTGGCTCGCGAGCAGTGCGCCGATGAGCACCTTGCCGTTTGCCTTGTCGATGCCGGCGAAGTTCATCGGGATCATGACGCGACGCGGCGTTGCGCCTTCGGTCTCGAGTTCGAGATAGCGGATGATGAACTCCGAGCGGTCGACCCAGGCCTCGACGATCTTGCCGGCCTTCTTGTTATCGGCGCCGAAGACCGGCATGCCGCGCGGATCGGGGTCGCGGTCGGCGATGGTGAAGTCGGTCGCGATCCGCATCGGGACGATGCGCGCCTTGTTCTCGAACGTTATGTCGGGAATGTCCGGGCGTTCGGCGTAGGACGACGGTCCGATGCAGTCGGCCAGCGGGTTGCCGGTGGGCACGAAGGGCGAACCAGCTCCGCCGACCATCTGGCGGGCCTTCAGCGGACGCTTGTCGGCCGTGGCCGGGTCAGGCGCCATGACCGTGCGGCCGGTCATCGTCTTGAAGAACTTGGGCGACGGCATGAAAATGCCGGCCACGCGCTCCTTGCCGTCATGCTCTCGAATAAGCGGGTATCCCTCACGCCGGGTTTCGCGTTGCAAATAGAAGAGCAGGGCGGCAAAGAAGAGCCAGAAGATATAGAGGGCCAACTGGGCCACATCGAGATGTTCTGTAAGGGCGCCGACTTCCATGTGAATCTCCTTCGCGTCGTTTTTCGTGTTGGCTTTTGGTCGCGCTTCCGGTTTGTCAGCCCGGCATTTCACTCAGTCCGAATTGCGTGCGCTCCGGTTCGTCTCCGACCAGCGCGCGCTTGAACAGCGGTCCGATCGCAGCGAGCGCCGCAAACAAGAGGATGATTTCGAGGTAGTAGACGACGGCGTATCCGGCCGTTGCATCGTTGAGGGCGGGGCCGAGCTGTCCCGAGTGCGCCAGGCCGGCCGCGAGATCGCGAAGCACGCCGCCGGTGCCCATGGCGACGCCTGTGGCGGTCGCTTGCACCGCTCCCCACGCGCCGAGTGCGAGGCCGCACTGCATCTTGGTTGCGAGTGCCATCGAGGCGGTGAGCGTGCCGACCGCGAACAACCCGCCGCCGAAGCCGATGAGCACCGTCGACGCGCGGAAGAGAAGCGCCGAGCCCATCGCGCCGGAAAGGATCACGCCGGAGAATGCGATGATGCCGACCATCGTGCCGATGGCGGCGAGGCGATACGGGTCGGAGCCGTTCGCGAGCTTCATCGCGGCCAGAGCGAAGCCGGCGAGACTTCCGGCCGCCAGCAGCGCGGTCAGGATCGTCGTGGCTCCGACGGACAGGCCGAGGACTTCACCGCCATAGGGTTCGAGCAGAATGTCCTGCATGCTGAACGCGGCCGTGCCGAGCGCAACGACAAGCAAAAGGCGGCCAGGCTTGTGCTCGCTCGAAAGTGCGTTCCATTCGGCGCGGAACGTCGGGCGCGGCAGGTCCGGGCGGGTCAATTGCGGCTGCCGCGCTTCCTGCTTCCACAATGCGATCGTGTTCAGCACCATGACGGTGACAGCCGCGCCTTGCACGACCTGAATGAGGCGGAGTGGCGTGACGTCGGTCAACAGCGCACTGAGCAAGAGCGCGGCAGCGACCATGCCAACCAGCTGCATGACATAGAGAAGCGCGACGACGCGCGGACGAGAGTGCTCGGGCGCGATGTCGGCTGCGAGCGCGAGACCCGCGGTCTGGCAGACATGGACACCGGCGCCTGCGACGAGGAAGGCGAGGCCAGCCGCGATCTTACCCATCCAGATCGGCCACGTGCTGTCGCCGGCCAGGATGAGCAGCGCGAACGGCATGATCGCAAGTCCACCGTACTGCAGCATCGTGCCCATCACGAGATACGGCAGGCGGCGCAAGCCGAGGAACGAGCGATACGTATCCGAGCGATAGCCGATCAACGCGCGGAGCGGCGCCAGCACAAGCGGCAGCGCCATCATGACGGCGACGATACCGGCCGGCACGCTGAGTTCGACGATCATGACGCGGTTGAGCGTGCCGGTGAGCAGCACCATCGTCAGTCCGATCGACACCTGGAACAGCGACAACCGCAACAGCCGCGACAGCGGCAGCTCGGTTGTCGCCGCATCGGCGAACGGGACCAGGCGCGCGGCAAACCACGCGAAGCCATGATTGACGATGTTGGTGCCTTGAGTCATGCCGGCACGAGCTCCTTGGCGCATGACATGTAGAAGCCGCTCGTGATGCGGAGTTCACGGCCAGCCGACCAGCCCGACAGCGCCGGAGCGTTGCTCAGCAGTGCCGAAAGTCGCGTGCCGTGGATCGGTTCGATGGCCGGGGCACGGTCGGCGCGGGGGAATAGCCGCCCGATGGCGTGCATGGCCGTCAGTGCGGGTGTGCGCGGCGCATAGGTGAACATGATCGATCTGTCGGCGCGCGCAGCCAGGCTCGCCACCATCGAGGCCATGTCGGGGCCGCGATAGTGGATGAGCGCATCCATCGCGACGATGTGGTCGAATCGGCCGGGTGGTGGGGCAAGCATGTCGCCGGCGCGGAAATCGATGCGGTCGAGTACACCCGAGGAAGCGGCGCGTTCGCGTGCGAAGCCGATCAGCGTGGGAGAAAGATCGATCGCAACAACGGACGCGCCGCGTTCGGCGGCGGCAATGGCGAGTGCGCCGGTGCCGCATCCGGCATCGAACAATCGGCATCCCGTCATGTCTTCCGGCAGCCACGACAACAGCGTTGCGCGCATCCGGTCGCGGCCCGCGCGCACGGTGGCGCGAATTCCGCTCACCGGCACGTCGGAAGTCAGGCGCTGCCACGTCACCGCAGCGGTGCGATCGAAGTAGGCTTCGATCTCGCCGCGGCGGGTTTCGTAGGTCGTGATCGGCGATGTGGCGCTCTGGGTCATCGTCACGGCCTCATTGGAATCCGAGGAAGTCGAAAATCTCGCGGTCTTGCATCGGCGTCGCCTTCTTGCCCTCGGTGCCGGCCCATAGCCGCGCCGCGAGGCGCATGTACTCGGCCTTCACCGCTGCAAGCTCGGGTGTCTCGTCCATTTCGAACAGCGTCGCCTTCTTGAGGCGCGAGCGGCGGATGGCGTCGAGATCGGGGAAATGCGCTAGGCGTTCGAGACCGGTCGCCGCGCAGAACCGATCGATTTCATCCGTGCCGGCGGAGCGGTTGGCGATGACGCCGCCGACGCGGACCCCGTAGTTCTTAGCCTTGGCCTCGATGGCCGCGACGATGCGGTTCATCGCGAAGATCGAGTCGAAGTCGTTGGCCGTGACGATCACAGCGCGATCGGCGTGTTGGAGGGGTGCTGCGAAGCCGCCGCATACCACGTCGCCAAGCACGTCGAAGATGACGACGTCGGTGTCGTCGAGGAGATGATGCTCCTTGAGCAGCTTGACCGTCTGGCCGACGACATAGCCGCCACAACCGGTCCCTGCGGGCGGGCCGCCGGCCTCGACGCACATCACGCCGCCGGTGCCTTCGTAAACGTAGTCCTCAGGGCGCAGCTCCTCGGTGTGGAAGTCGACCGATTGCAGCACGTCGATGACTGTGGGCACCAGTCGTTTGGTCAGCGTGAAGGTCGAATCGTGCTTCGGGTCGCAGCCGATCTGCAGCACGCGTTTGCCGAGCTTGGTGAACGCGACCGACAAATTCGACGACGTCGTGCTTTTGCCGATGCCGCCCTTGCCATAGACCGCGAACACCTTGGCGGTCCCGATCTTGAGGCGCGGGTCGAGGTGGACTTGCACGCTCCCGTCGCCATCGCCGCGTTCTGCCGTCGCGCACGAGCCACATCCGCCGGCGGTTTTCAAGTCGAGTGTCATGCTACGGCCTCCACGAGGGATTGCTGTCTCGACGGATTGCTGATCGGCGAGAACCGGGGTTTCGACGTTGCGGGTTGGTCCGGGCTGGTCACGCCTTCCAGACGGTCTTCGATTTCATCGCCGGCCGCACGCAGCGCGTCGAGCGTGGCAGCATCCGGCGACCAGTAGTTGCGTTCGTGCGCCTCGATCAGCCGGCTCGCCATCTTCGCGGACGCAGTCGGGTTCAAGGCCATCAGGCGGGCACGCATCGCTGCGTCGAGAACGAACGTCTCGGTCAGCTGCTGATAGACCCACGGTGCGACTTGGCCGGTCGTGGCCGACCAGCCCATGGTGTTGGTGACGTGCGCCTCGATCTGGCGGACACCTTCATAGCCGTGCTTGAGCATCCCTTCGTACCAGCGCGGATTGAGGGCGCGGGTGCGGGTCTCGAGTGCAACCTGCTCGGCGAGCGAGCGGACTTTGCCTTCGCCACGGGTCTGATCGCCGATGTAAACCGCGACCTGCTCGCCGCCGGCGCGGCGGGCGGCGCGCGCGATACCGCCGAGGGTATCGAAGTAGTGGTCGACGGTGGTTATGCCCAGTTCGACGGACTCGAGATTCTGATAGGCGAGCTGCACGTCCTTCAGAATGCTGGTCAGCAACTCGGGCTGTGCGACGGGCGCTCCGTTGCGTCCATAAGCGAAGCACTTGCGCTTCGAGTACGTTTCCGCAAGCTCGTCCTCGTCCTGCCAGAGGCCGCTTTCGATCATCAAATTGACGTTGGAGCCGTAGGCGCTGTTGGCGTTCGAGAACACGCGCAGCGCCGCCGTCTCAAGATCGGTGCCGTGAAGCGCCTGATATGCGAGCGCATGACGCCGGACGAAATTCATCTCCAGCGGTTCGTCCGCTGTGGCCGCCAGAAATGCCGCTTCGGCGAGCAGCTTGGTTTGCAGGGCCAGGAGATCGCGGAAGATGCCGGACAGCGTCATCATCACGTCGATGCGCGGACGGCCGAGTTCGGCGAGTGGCACGAGAGCTGCGCCGCACAGGCGGCCATAGGCATCGAAACGCGGCCGAGCGCCCATCAGCGCCAGCGCCTGCGCGATCGGGCCGCCTTCGGATTTGAGATTGTCGGTGCCCCACAGAACGAGTGCGATGGTCTCGGGGATGGTTCCTGTGTCGGCCTTGTGGCGCGCCAGGATGCGGTCGGCCTGCATCGCGCCATCGCGAACCGCGAACGCGCTCGGAATGCGGAACGGGTCGAACCCGTGAATGTTGCGGCCGGTCGGCAGGATCGACGCGTTGCGGACGAGATCGCCGCTCGGCGCGGGCGGCACGTAGCGGCCGTCGAGCGCGCGCACGATGCCACCGAGTTCATGGTCAGCGGCGAGGAGGCGCTCGCTGTCGGCAAGTCTCGCGATCACGGCGAGCGTTTCTTCGTTGCCGCGGAGGCCGGCTGCGGCGAGGGCATCGACAGGGTTGGCGCCGCCGACAATCGCGGTGATAACGCGGCGGTCCTGTGCGGCTGCGCACGAATTCGCCATGCCGTCCGCCATCGCCAGCAAAAGCTCGACGCGCTGCTCGGGACTGGCCGGCTCGCCGACGATGTGCAGACCGTCCGGAATGAGCGTGTATTCGAGCTCGAGGACGTCGGCGTTGAGCTTTGCGATGGCGGCTGTGGCGCCGTCACCCCAGGCCGGAGCTGCGGCGGTCAATTCCAGGGCGGCGGCATCGAGCTGGATCGATACTGCGAGGCGCGCGCGCTCTTCGGAGGCTTCGGGCGGTGCGCCGCGCCAGCGCTCGAGCGAACTCTTGAGGTCGAGCAGGCCGCGATAGAGACCGGCGGTGGCGACGGGCGGGGTGAGATAGCTGACCAGCGTCGCAGCCGACCGACGCTTGGCGATCGTGCCCTCGGACGGGTTGTTGGCGGCATAGAGATAGATGTTGGGCAGACTGCCGATGAGGCGCTCCGGCCAGCACGCGGCGGACAGTGCGGTTTGCTTGCCCGGCATGAACTCGAGCGCGCCGTGCGTGCCGAAATGAAGGACGGCGTCGGCGGCGAAATCTTCGCGCAAGTAGCGGTAGAAGGCCGAGAAGGCATGGGTCGGTGCGAACGACTTCTCGAAGAGGAGCCGCATCGGGTCGCCTTCGTAGCCGAATGCAGGCTGGACGCCGACGAACACGTTGCCGAAACGCTGACCGAGTACCAGGATTGCGCCGCCGTCGGTTTGAATGCGTCCGGGTGCCGGGCCCCATTGCGCCTCGATCTCGGCGAGGTGCCGTTCGCGGCGAACGTGGTCGTCGGCGGGGATGCGCGCGAACACGTTGGCGGTCGTGCCATAACGCGCCGAATTGCCACCGAGAATGCGCTCGCGAAGTTCGTCGACGCTCGCGGGGACGTCGACCGAATATCCGGCGTCGGCGAGCGCACGCAAGGTGTTGAACAGCGACGAGTAGACGGCGAGGAACGCTGCCGTGCCGGTGCTGCCGGCATTGGGCGGGAAATTGAACAGCACGATACCGATTTTGCGCTCGGCGCGGGCGGTGTTGCGCAGTGAGACCAAATGCGCGACGCGGCGGGCGAGGGCGTCGGCGCGCTCGTCGTGGCAGGTCATGTCCGACGTGCCCTTGCCACCGGCGGATTCGGTGCGGCCGCCGAACAGCATCGGGCTGGTGGCGCCATCGAGCTCCGGAATGGCGATCATCATCGTCGTCTCGACCGGGGTCAGGCCACGGTCAGAGCATTCCCATTCGTTGAGCGACTGGAACTCGACAGCCTGCGCGGCGATGTAGGGCACGTCGAGCGCGCCGAGGACCTTCGCGGCGGCGTCCTTGTCGTTGTAGGCCGGGCCGCCGACGAGCGAGAAGCCAGTGAGTGAGACCAGCGCGTCGATGCAAGGCTTTCCGCCGGTCATGAAGAACGACTCGATGGCCGGACGCGCGTCGAGGCCGCTGGCGAAGGCCGGAACCACGTGCAGGCCTTGTGCTTCCATAGCGCGGATCACGCCATCATAGTGGGCGGTATTGCGGGCCAGCAGGTAGGAGCGCATCACCAGAAGGCCGACCGTACCTTTGGCGGCGGCCGGGCGCATCGGAAGGGCGCTGCGGCGGGCGGAGATGCCGCCTGCGAGATCCGGATGATAGACGCCGATTTCGGGATAGTCGGCGGGCAGAGCGGCAGACAGCTTGTCCTTGAGCAAGGCGCGTGGGCCAGCTCCGTAGCGGCCGACGAGGAAGCGAACCAAATTGGTGATGTTCTCGTCGGAACCAGCGAGCCAATACTGCAGCGTCAGGAAGTAGGCGCGGACATCCTGGGCGGTGCCGGGAATAAAGCGGAGGATCTTCGGCAGGCGCTTCAGCATTTCCATCTGACGGGCGCCGGATGCCGGCTTTTCGGCTCCGGACTTCTCCGATCCCGCCTTGGAACTGTTGCCACGCAGCCGCTTCAGCAGCGCAACGACGCCGCCTTCCGGCTTGTCCATGCGGAACTGACCGATCCTGGTCAGCTTGATCACCTCGCCGGCGGACATGCAGCAGACGATCGCGTCACAGTTGTCGCGCCGCGCGGCGAGGGCCGGCAGCACCGATTGGATGTGATCCTCCATGAACAGCATGGTGACGATGATGATGTCGGCGGACGCGATGTCCACGAGGCAGCGTTCGCGCGCGGCGGGATCGGCGTCCCAACCCGACACAGCATGCAGGCGAAGCGACAGACCCTGGATCTCGTGACGGAGAGTTTCTTCGGCGCGCGCGACTGTGCTCGCCAGATGATTGTCCAGCGTGACGATAACGACGCTCACCGAGCCAGCGCGTTCACCGGCTGTAATGTGCTTTTGCATCGTAAAGCGTCTCCAGAGTGATCACGCCGAAACCGCGACTGGCAGCGAACGTCTCAGTGTTTCGGCGCGCTCTCCCGCGCACAAAGAAGGGAATTTTGCGAAGTTCGGCTTCGGCGTCCGCAGACCAGCGGACGAGGGCGGGATCGAGCGCATCGATGCGGATCTGTTCGGGTTCGGGCCTCGTCGCGGCGGCTTCCGCGCGCGGCGCGTCTGCGGTCTCGGTGGTCGCCGGCGCCGCCTTTGCTGATGCGTGGAGATGCGAGGCGCCGCTTCCCTCGTGGAATTCGAAGTCGTCCTTGAAGAGCGTGATGAGATGCTCTTCCAGGCCCATCATCAGCGGATGCACCCAGGTGTCGAAAATGACGTTCGCACCCTCGGCGCCCATCTGCGGCGCGTACCTGGCGGGATAGTCCTGAACGTGGACAGGTGCGGAGATAACGGCGCTGGGGATGCCCAGACGCTTGGCGATGTGACGCTCCATCTGCGTGCCGAGAACAAGTTCAGGCTGCAGCGCGATGATCCGCGCTTCAACCTCGAGATAGTCGTCGGTGATGAGCGCTTCGACGCCGAGTGCGGTCGCGGCGGCACGAACGTCGCGGGCGTGTTCCCGTGTGTATGTGCCGATGCCCGCGACTTCGAAACCGAGTTCTGTGGATGCGATGCGTGCCGCGGCGACGACGTGAGTTGCGTCGCCGAATATGAAAACGCGTTTGCCGGTCAGGTAGGTCGAATCGATCGAGCGTGCGTACCAGGGCGCGCGCAGGCCCGCGAGGTCATCGTCGGCTGCGCTATCTACTCCGTTGGGCAGGCCCGCGACTTCGCGCACCTTGGTGATGAAGTCGCGCGTGGCTCCGGCGCCAATCGGAACGATGGACACGAACGGCTGTCCGAACGTGCGCTTCAGCCAGTCGGCGGCAGGCGCTGCGATTTCAGGATAGAGCACGATGTTGAAGTCGGCGTCCGAAAGCCGCCGGATGTCGTCAACGCCGGCTCCGAGCGGCGCGACGACGCCGACATCGACGCCGATGCTGGCAAGCAGCTTGGTGACCTCGGTAATGTCGTCCCGGTGGCGGAAGCCGAGTGCGGTCGGGCCCAGGAGGTTGCACACCGGGCGACGGTCGCCGCGCGGCGCGCGAGCGGCCTTGGGCTCGGCAGCCGTGGCTCCATTCAGCGCACGAACTATCTGATAGAACGTCTCGGCCGCGCCCCAGTTCTCTTTCTTTTGATAGGACGGCAGTTCGAGCGCGACGACAGGGATTGGCAGCGCCAGCGCGTCGGCGAGTCCGCCGGGATCGTCCTGGATCAACTCTGCCGTGCACGACGCGCCGACGAGCAGTGCGTCTGGCTTGTACCGGGCGTAGGCATTCTGAACCGCCGTTTTGAACAGTTCCGCCGTATCGCCGCCGAGATCCCGGGCCTGGAAGGTCGTGTAGGTTACGGGCGGGCGGCGGTCGCGACGTTCAATCATTGTGAACAGGAGGTCGGCATAGGTGTCGCCTTGGGGAGCATGCAGCACAAAGTGCACGCCCTTCATGGCCGTCGCGATCCGCATGGCGCCGACGTGCGGCGGGCCTTCGTAGGTCCAGACGGCGAGCTTCATGACCTGACCCCCAACAGCTCACGGCGGACCAGAGGGCGGGCGAACAAGGCGGCGAGATCGCCGGCCTGCTCGAAGCCTTGAATGGGCGAGAACAGCAGCTCGATCGACCACTTGGTCGCTAGTCCCTCAGCCTCGAGCGGGTTGGCGAGGCCAAGTCCGCAAACAGTGAGGTCGGGCCGCGCCGCGCGGCAGCGGTCAAGCTGACGGTCGACATCCTGGCCTTCGCTCAGCGGCGTTCCAGCGGGCAGCAATGCCAGATCGGGTGCGAGCTGTTGGCGGTTGAGATAGGGCGAGCCGACTTCGACGCAGACCATGCCCAGTTCGCGTGTAACGAAGCGTGCGAGCGGCGGTTCGAGCTGGCTGTCGGGGAAGAAGAAGATGCTCTTGCCCTCGAGCCGCGGACGAATTCGCGCGAGAGCGGCTTCGGCGCGTGCGCGTGCCGGCGCGGTGACGCGGTCGACGTGAGCCTGGTCGATTCCGAACGCCGAGGCTGCGGCCGACAGCCAGAGAAAGGTGCCTTCCGCGCCGAGCGGGAAGGGGGCGAGGATGGGGCGGGCGCCCAGTCCGTCGAGGATGCGCGCGGTGTCGGTCAGGAACGGTTGCGCAAGTAAATAGCGGGTGCCGGGGCCGATCGCCGGCAGGTCGCCGCTATTGCGGCCGGGCAGGAAATCGACCGATGAGATCCCGATCTCGAGCAACATCCGGCGCAGCTGGTCCTCGACGATATCGGCAAGGCAACCGGCCACGAGGAGGTGCGTGGCCTCGGCCGGCGCTGCGGGCGTCAGATCGCCAGCGATTGCGGCGAGGCACGCATCCTCGCCCTGGGTGAAAGTCGTCTCGATGCCGCTGCCGGAGTAGTTGAGAACCTTGAGGGTTGGTGCGTGGATCCGCGACAGCCGCCCGGCGGCGCGCTTCAAGTCCAGCTTGATGACTTCCGACGGACACGAGCCGACGAGGAACAGCAGTTTGATATCAGGCCGGCGCGATATGAGCTGCGCAACGATCCGATCCAGCTCATCGTTCATATCGGCAAGGCCAGCGAGATCTTTTTCCTCGATGATGGCGGTGGCGAACCGGGGCTCGGCGAAGATCATCACACCGGCCGCCGACTGCATGAGGTGAGCGCAGGTGCGCGATCCGACGATCAGGAAGAAGGCGTCCTGGATCTTCCGATGCAGCCAAACAATGCCGGTCAGTCCGCAGAACACTTCGCGCTGACCGCGCTCGCGAAGCACGGGGGCGTCAACGCATCCGACGCCGGCCGCAGGCGCGGCGGAAGCCGCATCAACAGGGGTGAGATCGTTCATGTCGCCGCTCCCATGAGGTCGCGGCCATCGCGCACATCGCGGTTCGCATCGAGGCGTGCGGACCGCAGTTTCCATACGAACTGCGCAGCATTGACGACGTACGTAGCGTAGGCTGCGAGTGCGAGGGCCATTTGGCCATGCAGATCGAGCCAGCCCAAGGAAATGGTCACCAGGTAGGCCGTGTGCAGCGCCAGCACGAGCATGCTGACGACATCTTCCCAGAAGAAGGCCGGCGCAAACAGATATCGGCCGAAAACCACTTTCTCCCAAATCGATCCGGTGATCATGATCGCGTAGAGTGCGAGCGTCTTAACCACGACCGAAATCGTCGCCGCCTGCGCGCCCTCGCCGGTGGCGAGGAAGCGGATGACCAACCACAAAGAAACCAGGAAAATGAGAAATTGTACTGGAGCGAGAATGCCTTGGACGAGTGTCCAGATGCTTTCGTCGCGCCGCCGGCGCTGATCGGGCGTGTACAGGGGCAGGCGGGCAGGAGAGCGCATTATCCAGGTCTCCGTCAGGTCCTGTCGCGCTACGTTAACGGCTGCAGCGGGCGGGTTACTGGACGAAGTGTAAAGCGGATGCTTTTCGACTGTCAACCCACGTTGACGTTCTTCTGTGTTTACATTTTCATTGAATTGCGCTGTGATGTGTCAGTGCAAAGTGACAAATGCAGATGGACACATCTGATATGTACTTACCCAGATGCCGCAGCCGTGATTGACTGCAGTCGGCGAAGGAAAAAAAATCATCCCGCCGCGAGATGGGCATGGCAATGTTCGTACCGTAGAGTACGGATATGTTGGGGAGGACGACTGGACGGAGTTATCCAATGCCTGGATCTCGACCGCACGCGCTTTTGCGCGAATTATCAGAAATAGACTCGTTATGTCCCGGACCTTCGGCGAGAGGCGACGGGCCAACGCAGACAGCCGAGCAAGTGTCAACAGGAAGTGACACTGAGCTCGATGGTGCGTGCAACGATCGTGAAGCAAGCTTGGTGTCGGTCATCGAATCCGACGTCATCCCGCGATTGCTGTTGATGCATCGGCTCTGCGTAGAGCCCACCCCTATCGGCAATCGTTCATCCGCCATGGCGAAGCGCGCCATGAAGGTGGCGCATCAAGCGCCTGACAAGATTTCAGCCAAAGAAGTGGCGGATTTGCTGGAACTTGTCCGGTACGACACGGTCGATGCCGGTTTGCGCTACGTGAACGCGTTGAGGATGCGCGGCCACCCGGTCGAACGACTATTCGCCTCGCTGCTGGCGCCCGTCGCTCGCCAACTCGGCGAAATGTGGACCTCCGACGAGGTGAGTTTCGTCGAAGTGACACTTGCCGTTTCACGCATCCAGCGGATCCTGTTCGAGCTATGTGAGCCGCCGACGACGAACATGAACGGGAACTTCACGGTGTTGATGACGGCAACGCCCGGTGAGCAGCATACCCTTGGGTTGCATATGGCTGCGGAAGCTTTCCGGCAGGCTGGGATTCATGTCGTATTGGTGCCCACAGCGGTCAGCGAGATTGAATCGATCGTTCGCGCTAACCGGTATGATCTGATTGGTTTTTCCTTCGGTTCGGAAAGCTTGCTAGATGAATTGGCTTCGGCTATCGAGGCAACTCGGATCGCGTCACAGCAACCTGACGTCAAGATTGTCGTAGGCGGCCCGGCTTCGCCGCTCGTCAGCAGCGCGAAGAGCCGATTGGGAGCGGATCGCGTCGTTCGGGATATTGCCGAAGCGATTGCGATACTCCTGCACGGTTCTCAGCAAGTCGCTGTTGAATAAGTTTAACTGAGAGGTATTCGTCGGGATGAGACTCTGTCGTAAGTGCCCGACGTCACGTGAGAGTATCAGTTCAGCCTGTTCCGAAAAAGTCGTTCTGGCCGTTGCAGTGAAGCGGTGATGTCGTGAAAACTTTCAAGTCTCCGCGCAAAAGCTTCGGCAACATGGATGCCGAAACCGCGGCGCAACTCGTCTCGGTTTCGTCCGACGTCGCGATCGTTCTCGACAAAAAGGGCATCATTCGCGACGTCTCTTGCGAGTCCAAGCTTGTGTCTGGTTCAAGTTGGATCGGCCGAGCTTGGGCGGATACGGTCACGGTCGAAAGCCGGATCAAAGTTCAAGAAATGCTCGCCGAGGCGACGTCGGCGTCTGCTTCGCGTTGGCGTCAGGTCAATCACCCTATTACTGGTGAGTCCGACATGCCGATCCGCTACTGCGCGATGCGGATCGGCGACGAAGGCCGCATGCTCGCGATCGGTCGCGAGATGAGCGCGGTGGCGGACCTTCAGCAGCGGCTCGTTCAAGCCGAGCAGCAGATCGAGCGCGAGTACACCAAATTGCGTGCAACGGAAACGCGCTATCGCGCGTTATTCCAGCTTGCCCGCGAGGCCGTTCTGATCGCCGATGCGACGTCGATGAAGATCGTCGAAGCCAATCCCGCGGCCGTCGACATGCTCGCGAACGGCTCGCGCCGGATTGTCGGCCGGCAGGTCATGGATTTGTTCAGCGCGCGCGATACCCGTGCGGTCGAGTCGCTCGTGGCCAGCGTGCGGGCATTGCCGAGAGCGGAAGATATCGAAGTCGGGCTCGCCAACGCGCAGCGCAACGTCCGTCTGTCGGCGAGCCTTTTCCAGCAGGATCAACAGGGCTTTCTGTTGATCCGTCTGCGTCCGCTCGGTGCGGAGGCCGTCGATACGTCTCGCCGCACACCGCCGTCGATCGCGCTTGGAGTCATCGGGCATTTGCCCGAGGGCTTGGTCGTCGTCGATGCCAATCATCGCATCCTCACCGCCAATCCGGCCTTCGTCGAGATGATCGAATTGGCCACCGAGGAGCAGGTTCGCGGCCAACCGCTCGATCGTTGGATCGGCCGGGTCGACGTCGATGTCGACATCCTGTTTGCGAGCATTCGTGAGCACGGCTCGGTCCGCCGTTTCATGACCGCGGTCCGCGGCGAGTACGGCGGACGCGAGAATGTCGAGATCTCGGCCGTATCTGTGACTCAGGGTCCGATACCCTGCATCGCGCTGAGCTTGCGCAAGCTGGCACGTGAAACAACCAACGTGGCCGCGCAGGGCCAGGCCATGTTGCGGTCGATCGATCAGTTGACCGAACTCGTCGGCCGCATGCCGCTCAAGGAGCTGGTTCGGGAAACCACCGACATTATCGAACGGATGTGCATCGAGGCCGCACTGCAGCTCACCAGCGACAATCGCGCGTCGGCCGCCGAAATGCTCGGTCTCAGCCGCCAGAGTCTGTATGTGAAGCTGCGCCGCTATGGCCTTGGCGAGCTCGACTCCGAGGCTGAATAATCGACGCGCAACACCAGCGAGTGCGCGGCGCGCGTTGCGCGTCAAAAAGTGTCAATTTAAGTTGACGATATTGACTGTCACGCTTAGCATTCATCATCGCCAAGTTGAAGCGACGATGAGGTGCCTACATGGCGGACACCAGCTTGAAGCCGATCGCGGCAGTCCGTCCCGATCCTTCTGCCATTCTCGAATTGCTGAAGCCCATCACATGGTTCGCTCCGATGTGGGCGTTCGCATGCGGCGCGGTGTCCGCTGGCCAGTCGCTGGATGGACGTTGGGCGCTGATTCTGGCCGGGATCGTTCTTGCAGGGCCACTGGTGTGCGGTACGAGCCAAGCGGTGAACGACTGGTTCGACCGTCACGTCGATGCGATCAACGAACCCGGCCGTCCCATTCCTTCCGGGCGCATTCCAGGCCGCTGGGGCCTCGGCATCGCCATCGCATGGACCGCGCTCTCGTTGATCTTCGCCGCAGCCCTCGGCCTCCTCGTTTTTGTCGCTGCGGCCGTCGGCCTCGTTCTCGCCTGGGCTTACAGCGCGCCGCCATTCCGTCTGAAACTCGATGGCTGGCGCGGCAATGCAGCCGTTGCGGCCTGCTATGAAGGTCTGCCGTGGTTTACGGGAGCGACGCTGATGATCGGCGCGATGCCGCGCTGGGAGATTCTTGCGCTCGCTGCGCTCTATAGTATCGGCGCGCACGGCATCATGACACTCAACGACTTCAAATCGATCGAGGGCGACCGGCGCATGGGCGTCTATTCGCTGCCCGTCCAGCTGGGACCAGAGCGGGCCGCCCGGCTGGCCTGCTGGGTCATGGCGATCCCGCAAGTCGTCGTCGTCATTCTTCTCCTGTCATGGGGGCGTCCCTTGTTTGCAGCGGCGGTCGCCGCGTCACTTGTTGCGCAAGCCCTTCTGATGCTCCGATTGCTGGAAGATCCGCGTGCCAACGCGCCCTGGTACAATGCCACCGGCACTTCGCTTTATGTGCTCGGCATGATGGTCAGCGCATTCGCGGTTGCCGGCCTCGAGGGAGCGGGTCCATGACGAACGGCACGCCACTCAGTTGGGCCGGGATCGTTCGGCTTGGGCTCGTGCAGACGGCGCTCGGCGCCATCGTCGTTCTGACGACGTCGACGCTCAATCGCGTGATGGTCGTCGAAATGGCGCTGCCGGCGATGCTCCCCGGCTTTCTGGTTGCTCTGCACTACGCCGTACAGATGACGCGGCCGCGATGGGGTTATGGGTCGGATCTCGGGCAGCGACGCACACCTTGGATCATCGGCGGCATGGCGACGCTGGCGGTGGGCGGTTTACTCGCGGCGATCGCGACGGCATTGATGGAACTTCATCTGGCGGCGGGTGTCGCACTCGCCATCGTCGCTTTCACGCTGGTTGGCCTCGGCGTTGGTGCGGCGGGCACGTCTCTTCTGGTGCTGCTCGCCAAGCGCGTCGCGCCCGAACGGCGTGCGGCCGCCGCGACGATCGTTTGGGTGATGATGATCGCCGGGTTCATCGTCACCGCGGGAACGGCCGGTCACTATCTCGATCCGTTCTCCACGTTGCGCCTCGTTGCGGTGACGGCAGTCGTCTCGCTGCTCGCCTTCGTACTTGCACTCGTCGCCGTCGCCGGCGTCGAAGGCCAGCCGTCCGCCATTCAGGTCGACGCGGCGTCAGAGTCAAAGCCTGCATTTCGCGAGGCGCTCGCTGAGGTCTGGTCTGAGCCGCAGGCCCGCCAGTTCTCGATTTTCGTCGCGGTATCGATGTTTGCCTACAGCGCGCAGGACCTCATTCTCGAACCTTTCGCGGGCGCCATCTTCGGCTTGACGCCTGGGCAGTCCACCAAGCTCGCCGGCGTCCAGCACGGCGGCGTGCTGTTGGGCATGATCGCGGTCGCGGCGTTGGCGACGGGCTTTCGCGGTATCCGGGTCGGCTCGCTGAAGTCGTGGACCGTCGCCGGTTGTCTCGCGTCCGCTGTCGCGCTGGCTGCTCTGTCGTTCGGCGGGTTTCATCCCGACACGTGGCCGTTGCGCACGTCCGTGTTCGCGCTCGGCTTCGCCAACGGCGCGTTCGCTGTCTCCGCGATCGGCTCGATGATGGCGCTGGCCGGTCAGGGACGTGCGCGGCGCGAAGGCGTGCGCATGGGGCTTTGGGGCGCGGCGCAAGCGATCGCCTTCGGCCTCGGTGGGTTCTCGGGCGCTGCGGCCGCCGATGCGATCCGCCTGCTCACCGGATCGCCGCTCGTGGGCTACGCGAGCGTGTTCATGGTGGAGGCCGCGCTATTTCTCGTCGCGGCCCTGATCGCGATGCGGGTTGGTGAAATCCGGCGGGTCGAAGGGACATTGGCCGAGCCGAGGTTGAGCGCGCTCGGTGAAAGCATGTTGCCGGCGGCCGGCGAAGGGCGTTCGTGAGAGAGGATCGGCAGATGACCGTCATGCAGGAAATCTACGACGTCGTCGTAATCGGCGGCGGGCCGTCGGGCGCCACGGCAGCGTGCGATCTCGCGACCCGCGGATTGAACGTGCTGCTGATCGACAAGGCAGGGCGCATCAAGCCCTGTGGCGGCGCCATTCCCCCGCGCGCGATCAAGGACTTCGACATTCCAGATCATCTTCTCGTGGCCAAGATCCGGTCGGCGCGCATGGTCTCGCCGCAGGACGCCCGCGTCGACATGCCGATCGACGGCGGCTTCGTCGGAATGGTCGACCGCAAAGACTTCGATGCCTGGTTGCGTGAGCGGGCGGTCGCGCAGGGCGCGACGCTCGAGGCGGGCACTTACGATCGGCTGACGCGCGACGGCGACGGCATGGCCCGCATTCATTTCACGCTGAAGTCTGGCGCATGTGGAGCGAGCGCGGACAGCCGCAGTGTGCGGGCCCGGGCGGTGATCGGAGCCGATGGCGCGCTTTCGCGTGTCGCCAAGGAT
Source organism: Hyphomicrobium sp. (assembly GCA_022843145.1). GTDB lineage: Bacteria > Pseudomonadota > Alphaproteobacteria > Rhizobiales > Hyphomicrobiaceae > JAKAML01. The sequence goes on along the minus strand of JALHOF010000020.1, from coordinate 24,307 downwards.
TGTGTTCCGGGGGCGTCGAAGATTCCGTTCGTGTTCGCCTATCACGAGATCGTCGAGGCACCGGAGATCTCCGGCGAGGCCTATGACGCAATGCGCTGCGATGTCTACTACCAAGGCAAGCTGTCTCCGGATTTCTATGCGTGGATCTTTCCGCATGGCAACACTGCGAGTATTGGCGTCGGCAGTGCCGAGAAAGGGTTCTCGTTGCGAGGAGCGGTCGGCGAACTGCGCGCGGCCACAGGGCTCACGGGTGCGAAGACGATCCGCACCGAAGGGGCGCCGATCCCGCTGAAGCCTTTGAAACGTTGGGACAACGGACGCGACGTCGTTTTGGCCGGGGACGCGGCCGGCGTCGTCGCGCCGGCCTCAGGAGAAGGCATCTACTATGCGATGCTCGGCGGGCGGCTCGCCGCAGATGCCGCTGAGATGCTCGTGAAGACCGGTGATGCGCGGGCGCTGGCGACGGCGCGGAAGCGCTTCATGAAAGAGCACGGACAAGTCTTTATGGTGCTCGGGATCATGCAGTACTTTTGGTACAGCAGCGACAAGCGACGTGAGCGATTCGTCTCGATGTGCCGCGACCCCGATGTACAGCGGCTGACGTGGCAGTCGTACATGAACAAGCAGCTCGTACGCCGCGATCCGATGGCGCACGTGCGCGTGTTCTTCAAGGATCTCGGTCATCTCTTCGGTCTCGTCGCGCCGCGATGAGCCGGCTTTTGTGACGGGCGGGGGCGTGTATGGGTGAACTGATCGGCGCGACGATGGGCGATCTCGTGCGGTCTGGCCGCATCGTCGACATCGCGCTGATGTTGCTCGCGCTCGAACTCGCCCTTCTCGCCTGGCTTCGGTCGCGGTCGGGCAGGGCGGTGCTCGATATCGGCCTACTCGCGCATTTGGCAGCCGGTGGATTTCTGCTGCTCGCTTTGCGCGCGGCGTTGACCGGCTCGAGCTGGGAGACGATCGCCGCCTGGCTCTCCGGCGGCCTCGTCGCGCACCTCGTCGACATCGGCGCGCGGCTGAGGATCGGAAAATGACAGTCTGAAACGAGTCGATCGATCGGCGTAACGCGCGATCGCGTCGCACCGATCGGTGTCATTCCGCGGCGAGCAACTCACGCGCCTCGACGCATCCGACGGCGGCGGCGATACGTGACGCCAGCGAACGGGCGTCGAGCGCCGCCCAGGCCTCCTGCTCGGACTGGCTGCCGTGCTCGATGAAGCGATCCGGCAGGTGCAGCGGGAGCAGCCGGGCGAGGTCGATACCGGAGCGCGTCTCGCGAGCGAGGCTGTCGACGACTTGAGTTGCAAAACCGCCGATGGAGCCTTCTTCCAGCGTCACCAGCAATCGATGCTCACGCGAGAGCGTGGCAACGAGCCGGCTGTCCAAGGGTTTCGCAAATCGCGCGTCGGCCACCGTCACCGAGATGCCGAGCTGCGCCAAAAGTCCGGCCGCGGCCGAAGCGCGCGCCAGTGTCGTGCCGTAGGAGATAATTGCGACGTCGCTGCCTTCTCTGACGATGCGACCGCGCCCGATCTCTAGCGGCTCGCTGCCGTCTGGCATCGGGACGCCTAATCCATCGCCGCGCGGATAGCGGAACGCCGATGGCCGATCGTCGATCAGTGCGGACGTGGCGACCATACGCGACAGCTCCGCCTCGTCGGCGGGCGCCATCAACACAAATCCCGGCAGGCAACCTAGATAGGTCACGTCGTATGAACCCTGATGCGTCACGCCGTCTGCTCCGACGAGGCCGGCGCGGTCGATCGCGAAGCGCACGGGTAGTCGCTGGATTGCGACGTCGTGGACGATCTGGTCGTAGCCACGCTGCAGGAATGTCGAGTAGATCGCGACGAACGGCTTCAAGTCGCCACAGGCGAGCCCCGCCGCGAAGGTCACGGCATGCTGCTCGGCGATTCCGGCATCGAAGCAACGATCCGGGAAGCGGTCGGCGAAGCGGTCGAGGCCTGTTCCGGACGGCATTGCCGCGGTGATTGCCACGATCGCGGGATCGATTTCGGCCTCGCGGATCAGCGCATCCGAGAAGACGCGCGTGTAGCTGGGCGCGGCGCTGGCCGCCTTCTCCTGTTTGCCGCTCGGGACGTCGAAGCGCGCGACGCCGTGATAGCAGTCCTTGGCGGCGGCGGCGGGCGCATACCCGTGGCCCTTTTCGGTGACGACGTGGATGAGGAGCGGTCCACCGCGCCAATCGCGTGCACATTCGAGCACGCGCACCATCTCATCGACGTCGTGGCCGTCGAACGGGCCACAATAGCCGACGCCGAACTGATCGAACAATGTCGGTGTTGCCGCGAAGGACGGCGGCTGGCCGCCATCGAGAGCGGCCATGCGATCATCGCGTGATGGCATCTGGGCGCGCAATTCGGAGAGATGCGTGACCAGCGCGCCCGACGGCGGCGCAATCGACATGTTGTTGTCGTTCAGGATGACGATAACCCGGCGGCGTTGCGCGCCCAAGTTGTTCAAGCCCTCGAACGCCATGCCGCCCGACGCTGCTCCGTCGCCGACGATGGCGACGACGTTCTCGTCACCCGCCGAAAGGTCGCGTGCCACGGCGAACCCGAGTGCTGCTGAAATGGCGGTCGAGCTATGGGCTGCGCCGAAGGGATCGTAGGCGCTCTCGGCCCGAGACGTGAAGCCGGCAAGCCCGCCCGACTGGCGCAGTCGAGACATCCGCGCCCGACGCCCGGTCAAAAGCTTGTGCGGATAACACTGGTGACTGACGTCCCAAATCAGCTTGTCCGACGGCGTGTCGAAAACATAGTGGAGGGCGACGGTCAATTCGACGACACCGAGGCCGGAGCCAAGATGGCCTCCCGTCTTCGCTACCGCCGCGATCATGGTCTGACGCAATTCGTCGGAGACCTGCTTCAGCTGTCCGCGGTGGAGGCGCCGGAGATCCTCTGGATCTGAAATGCCATCGAGGAGATTGTGCGGAATCTGTCGCCGGCTGGCGTCGTCGTCGACTGCCTGGATCCGAGGTCCGCTTCGTTGGGAGGCGATGTCCGGCAATTCCATGGTCGACGAGCCTCCCGCAGACGAGCCTTGAGGTTTGGATCGATCATGAGACTAAGCGTCACGATTGATGGACGTCAATATAAATTGACACTTTTTATGCGCGTCCCGCGCAGCTGCTGACGTGTCCACCGCGATGCTAGTTCGTTAAGTTCTCAGGAGGCCACGGAATTTACGAAGATTGTAGCCCGGAGCGGCGGCCAGCGAGGCCGCGAATTGCGCGTTGCTGAAAGAGGATGACACTGATCCCGACGATGGTCGGCGCTGCCCACAACAGAGGATTGAACGCCACCGCGGGCAAAAGATTGGCCGCGCCAAACGAGAAAAATGCCGTGTAGACCGAGACACCCGCGCCGACAAAGGAGCGCATGTGCTGGATCAGCCATTCGTTACGCGGCGGGTTGTCCATCAAGATGAAGCGGGTATTGAGGGTCGCGGCAGTGATTCCGAGCCCGGAAATGAGGATCATCAGCGGCTGTTCGGCCAGCCAACCTTGCACAGCGCAGAGCAGTGCTGCGGTGATGGTCGCGAGCTGTAGTCCTAGCGTGACGACATTGCGATGGGCTTCGTGGCGTTGCCGGTTCCGGATGCACTGCAACCCGAACCACACCAGCGTCGCGGTGAAAACAGACAAGTACAGCATCATCCAGCCGAACAGACTTCGGATCATGCGAATGTCGGTCAGCTTCGGATGCGTCTCGAGCGGCGCATAGAGCGTGCAAAGGCTCATGCCGATCGCGCAAACACTGGTGACCAACAGGCAGTATGCGAAGACCCGCCCCCATTGCTTGTGCCGGTCGGAGCCCTTCCGCCCAAGAAGCGGCGGCCATAACGCGACGAGGCCAGTCGCGCCGGCGACGACATGGACAGCCAGCAGCCCGTTGAACAGCAACATCGACCTCTCCGTCGCGGCCTGAAACGTAGAATGGAAACTCGCTGTGGACACCATAATATGTCAAGATAAGCTTACATAATTGTCGGGACGTCGGATTGGCCGCGTCGAACGGTCGATATGGAACCGATGGCGATGCGTTGCGCTTGACCGATCGCGGACGTCCGATCATGCCTTGCGGGCCGCCGAACCCGATGGCGGGAGACCGCCGCACTGGAACGTGCGGACCGATTCAAAGGGCCACGCACGATGGAACGTCGTAATGGTCAGGTGGGCATGACAGATTTCGACGTGATCCTGGTCGGCGGCGGCCTGGCCAACGGCCTAATTGCGACCCGCCTCACTGCGCGCCGGCCCGAACTCAAGGTGTTGATTGTCGAAGCTGGTGCGCGATTGGGTGGCAACCACACCTGGTCGTTCCATGCCACCGACGTCACCCCGGCCCAGGATCGCTGGCTTCAGCCAATGGTCGTGCGGGCATGGGCTGAACAGGACGTGGTATTCCCCGCGTTCCGCCGCCGCATCGCCACCGGATACCGATCTATCGGATCTGACGACTTCCATCGCGTCGTGTCCACGCTTCCCGGTATCAGCGTCGAGCTTGGGCGCCGCGTGACGGCGGTCGAGCCGGACGCAATCGAATTCGTCGGCGGGCAGCGCGTCGTCGCCCGGTGCGTGATCGACGGGCGCGGGCTTCAGTGGGTGTCTGGCGTGGCGTTCGGCTATCAGAAGTTCGTCGGTCTCGAAGTGGAAACGCGCCGGCCTCATGGATTGCGGTATCCGGTGATCATGGACGCCACTGTCGATCAGATCGATGGCTATCGCTTCGTCTATTGCTTGCCGTTCGATGAGACGCGGATGCTCATCGAGGACACCTACTACTCCGATCATGCCGCGCTCGAGGTGGACTTGCTGGCAAGGCGTGTGCGGGACTATGCGCAGGCGGCCGGCTGGGAGATCGCGTCGGTCGTGCGCGACGAGGCCGGTGTCCTGCCGATCATGCTCGACGGCGGTATCGAGTCGTTCTGGCCGTCGCAGGCGATGGCACAGGCGCGGTCGGGGATGCGAGCGGGGTTGTTTCATCAAACCACGGGCTATTCGTTGCCGCTCGCGGCGGAGGTCGCCGATGCGCTCGTCGAATTGGCGCCGCTCACCACGGCGTCGGCATCGCGCATTATTCGCGACATCGGCGAGGCATGCTGGTCACGACAGTCGTTTTTCCGGATGTTGAACCGGCTGCTCTTCATTTCTGCGCGACCGGACGAGCGGCGGGACGTGATGCAGCGCTTCTATCGCCTGCCGCAACCGCTGATCGAGCGGTTTTACGCTGGCAAACCCACGGCATTCGACAAGGCGCAGATTCTGACCGGCCGTCCGCCTATCCCGGTGATGCGCGCCCTGCAGGGATTGTCGCCGTGGAGCGCGCGGCCACGACGTCCGATGACGCCGGGGCGCCCGCAGTAGTGCGGTTGGCGAACCGCACGCATGGCGTGCGGGCCGGCGGCGCAGTCGGGCGGTTTGCCTGCTGCTTGCGACAGCGCTAGGACAGTCGCAACCGGTAGCCTGGAGGCTCAGATGACCCGATCCCTCGTGCAATCGCAATTCGGCGCGAACGCCGCGGCGTATGCGACCTCCGAAGTCCATGCCGCGGGCGAGAGCTTGAAAATGCTGGTCGGGATGGCCGATCCTCAGCCCGATTGGACTGGTCTCGATGTCGCAACTGGTGCGGGGCACATGGCGCTGGCGTTCGCACCGCACGTCGCGCGCATGATCGCCAGCGACATCACAGAGGAGATGCTCGCCGAGACGCGATCGCTGGCGGCGAGCCGCGGTATCACGAATGTCGAGACGGCTGTGGCTTCCGCCGATCGGTTGCCGTTCGGCGACGGCGCGTTCGATCTCGTGTGCTGCCGCTTGGCGGCGCACCACTTTGCGGAGCCGGCGGCGTTCATCGCCGAGGCTGCGCGCGTGCTCAAGCCCGGCGGCACATTGGCGCTGGTCGACAACGTGAGCCCGGACGAGGTGACGATGCCGGCGTTGTCGCGTGCCGGGGCGCGCGATGCGTCGACCCTCTACAACCAGTTCGAAAAGTTGCGCGACCCTTCGCACGCCCGCGCCCTGACAACCGGCGAGTGGGTCAAGATGATCGGCAACGCTGAACTGCGCATGGTCGCGCAGTGCGTGATTGCGAAGGAGATGGAATTCGGCGCGTGGGTGCGGCGCATGCAATGCACAACTGACACCGTCGAAAGACTGGCCTCCATGCTCGAGCACGATGCTGCGGGAGGCCGGGGTCATCTGGCGGACTTTCTCATGCCGCGGCGTGCGGGGAACGAGTTGTGGATCTCGTTGCGCGAGTTGGTGGTCGTTGCCCGCAAATCCGCGTGAACGGTCAATCGGCCTCGGGTCACGCGCCGTGCCGGGCCCCCGCTGCAAGGCCTGTTCATTGTTCGCGTATCCCCCTATGTGTGCGGTGCCGTGGCGAGGCGGCGCAGAAGAAAGGGCGGACAGATGTCGCGGACGAGTTGGCAAGGCGCATTGGCGCCCACACTCGAGGACTTCGAGGCGATGGCTGGCGACGCCTGGGGAAAGCTTCCGGCTGACTTCCGTCAAATGTGCGGTGACCTCGTCATCCGCGTTGAAGACTTTGCGACTGATGAAGTTCTGGACGAATTGGGCATCGAGAGCCCGTTCGACTTGATGGGACTGTATCAAGGCCTCAGTCTGGACAAGAAGAGCGTGGCCGACACTGCCCGCGAGCCGGACATGGTGTTCCTCTATCGTCGCGCGCTCCTCGATTATTGGGCTGATGGTGATGAAACACTTGGAGATATCGTCACGCACGTCCTCGTGCACGAGATCGGCCATCATTTCGGCTTCTCGGACGCGGATATGGAGGAAATCGAGGGTTCCGTAACGAATTAGCCGCACTGTCGCGTGCCGCCGCGGCCCTGCGGTCACGCCTGCCGAATGATCGGTGGTCAGTTGGGCCGGGTTGCCTTGTGTTGTCGGGGAAATCGCGCAAAGGTGTCGACCTTGCGCGAAGCTGGGGCGAGATCCGATCGTGACGTTCTGCCGAAAAGTGCTGTCACGGATTGCCGTGACGCTGCTGGTGCTCGCGGGCGCTGCAGCGAACGCTGAAGGGCCGCCGACGCCGGAGGAGTACGCCGCGCATGTGGGCGGCGACGCATCCATCGTGCCGTCCGGCCAGTTGAAGATCGACAACTACAAAATGCAATGCGGACATCGCCCGACCGTCCTCGACAACCAGCTTGACGATTACGGAGCGGCCTATCCGGGCTTCCTCATCCTCAATCCGAAGCTCATGTCGCGCATTTCGACCCCGGTAAAGCTGTGGATCTTCGCGCATGAATGCGGCCACCAGTTTCGTGGTCCCGACGAGGAAACCGCAGATTGCTTCGCCGTTCAGCGTGGCCGTCGTCAAGGTTGGTTGACACCCGACGGCCTCGAAGAGGTGTGCAAGTTCATCGCGCCTGCGAAGGGCGACAGCATGCACGTGTCCGGCAGCCACCGCTGCGAGTACATGCGGCGCTGCTACGACGACAGCAGCATTCGCTGACGGTCGCGTCCGATCGGACTGGCTTTGCACGCGAAATTATCCCCGGCGCCGGACGCGGGCCTAGTCTCTTACGGGAGATCCGCACCGAGTGCCCGCACATGCGCCTCACGGAATATTCGCGCCGCCTGCTTGCCCTGGCCGAAACGGTGCATCGCTGGCTCACGTCGCTCGCCGCACTCGATGCCGGAAATCGCGACCGGATCGCCAATTATGCGGGCGATGTGGCCGCGACCCTCGACCGCGCCGCGACCGCGTTGCAGCGGATCGAGGCAGTTCGCGCAGATCCAGTGGCCCGGCTCGAGGCGCTGCGCGAGTTCGGCCGGATTACGGGCTATATCGAGACGATTGTGAGCGTGCTGCAACATCATCTTGACGGGCGAAAGCTCGCTGGCGTTAAAAGGCGGCTCGAAATGCTGCGGCCGGCCGATCTCGCCTTCGAGCCGGGGCAAGACATCGACCGGAGGAAGCTGTTGGGAAACTTGGTGGCCGCTGAAGGGTATTTCAGGGCTCTCGCAGATGGCCTCAGGACCTGAGGCCCGTCCCGATCACGACATCCGAGGACTTACCTCGAAACTGCAACGCGACGTTGACCCCGAACACCGGGGGGAAGGACGGGATGGACAAGTTTAACAAGCTCAACGGTATCGCGGCGGCGTTGCCGCTGCGCAATATCGATACCGACATGATCATCCCCAAACAGTTTCTGAAGACGATCAAGCGCACTGGCCTCGGCAAGTCGCTGTTCTACGAGATGCGCTACGACACCGACGGCAAGGAGAATGCCGACTTCGTTCTCAACAAGCCGGCCTATCGGGGCGCGCAGATCCTGGTCACTGGTGACAACTTCGGCTGCGGCTCGTCGCGCGAGCACGCACCCTGGGCGCTTCTCGATTTCGGGATCCGCTGCGTGATCGCGCCGGACTTCGCCGATATCTTCTATAACAACTGCTTCCAGAACGGCATTTTGCCAATCAAGCTGCCGCAGGCGGATGTCGACAAGCTGATGGATGACGCCAGCAGGGGGTCGAACGCGACCGTCTCCATCGATCTCGAAGCACAGGAAATCCGCGGACCGGACGGCGGCGTGATCAAGTTTGAGATCGACCCGTTCCGCAAGCACTGCCTGCTGAATGGTCTCGATGCGGTCGGCCTGACGCTGCAGAAGGAAGAAACCATCACCAGCTTCGAAAAGACGACTGGCAAGTCGCGGCCGTGGCTGTAGCGCCATGGCGAAGTTGATCCATGCGATGGTCCGCGTCCTCGAGGAGGCGCGCTCGGTCGCGTTCTATCGCGCGGCGTTCGGACTCGAGATCGCGGAGCGCATCCCGTTTCCCGATTTCACGCTGATCTACATGAGCAACGCCGAAACGGGTTTCGAACTCGAACTGACGGTCAATGCCGGTCGCGACGCAGCTTACGATCTCGGCAACGGCTATGGACATCTGGCCGTATCGGTGGTGGACGTCGAGATCGAGCACGCGCGCATGCGTGCCGCTGGACTCGCGCCGAAAGACGTCAAGCAGATGACCCGCGATGGCATGCCGTTTGCGAGGTTCTTCTTCATCGAGGACCCGGATGGCTACAAGATCGAGGTTCTGCAGCGGGGTGGCCGCTTCTCCTAGTCCGGTCTGCCTGATCCTCGTGCGCGATGTGCCTGCGAATGCGGCACGAAGGGTCATATGGCCTAGCGCGGCGGAATCATACGCGGGGCCGAAATGACGAGCGAGTTCCTCAGTGTGTTCGTGCCGGCGTCGCTGGCGCTGAACTTCTACCCTGGCCCAAACAACATCTTCGCGCTCTCGAATGCGGCGCGCCATGATCTCGGTACGTCGGTGTTCGCCAGTCTCGGACGACAAGCAGCATATGCGGGGCTGATCGCGCTTTTGGCGGTGGGGCTCGGCTCGCTCGTCGTGGCATCACCCGTGGTATTCCGTGGCATCGCCTTGTTTGGTGCTTGCTTCCTCGGCTGGCTCGGCATTCGAATGTTGACCCGCACGTCTCGCGCGGAAGCACCGGGATATTCGGCGCTCGCAGCACCCGACCGCGTGCAACTCTGCCGTGACGAGTTCACCGTCGCCTTCGCGAATCCGAAGCCGTTGATCGTGCTGGTGCCGTTCCTGCCAGGCCTCATCGTCCCAGGCGAGATAACAAGCGGTGCGGTGCTTGCCGCGGGCGCGCTCTTTCTCACGTTCGAGGCGGTGGCCGCGCTCACATATGGGCTTGCGGGGCGCCGGTTCGAGTGGATGGCGACGAGCGACGCGGGGCGACGTTGGCTCGACCGGGCCGGCGGGATCTCGGTAATCCTGGCGGGAACGCTCTTGGCGCACACCGCGATCAAAGGTTAGGCGAGCCGCGGCCGCCCGTTACGGCGATCTGACCGGCTTCCCAGCCGAGGATCGCGCGCTTGCGCGTGAGACCCCAATGATAGCCGCCAAGGCCGCCGTTCGCGCGCAGGACGCGATGGCACGGCACGACGAACGAGATCGGATTTCGGCCGACGGCTGTTCCGACGGCGCGCGCGGCGCGTTCGGAACACACGTGACGCGCGACGTCGACGTAGCTCACCGCGCGGCCAGCCGGAATGTCGAGCAGTGCGCGCCAGACGCGAACCTCCCAATCCGTTCCGATCAGCACGAGACGGATCTCGCGCTGGAGACCAGGTCGCGCGAAAATGTCCTCGACAGTCGGTGCAGTCGCGCTGGGTGCGTGCCGCCATGTGGCGCGCGGCCAGCGCCCGGTCATCTCCGCAAGCACGTCGGTTGCGGACTGGCCTTTGTCCTCATCCACGAATGCCAGTGCTGCAAGGCCGCGCGGCGTCATCGCGGCAAGAGCCAGACCGAATGGTGTCGGGTGGAAGCCATAGGCGATGTCGAGCCCTTCACCGCGTTTGCGGGCGTCTCCGGGCGTCATCGCTTCATGCGTGACGAACAAGTCGTGTAGCCTCCCACCGCCCGAAAGGCCGACCGCATGCGCCGTCGACAGCACGCTCGACGAACCGTCGAGCAGCCGTCGCGCGTGGTCGAGCGTCACCGCCTGCAGGAACTCCTTCGGCGACAGTCCGCACCAGCGTTTGAACAGCTTCTGGCAATGCGTGGGAGATAGTCCGAGATGTGCGGCGAGGCGCTCGAGGTCCGGCTGGTCCTGCCACCGTTCGGAGAGGAAGCGGATGGCGGCTCGGACGTAGTCGTAGTCGTGTTCCGTGCCGGGCAGCGGCTGCGACGGACCCGCCGTTGCAGGTCGAGTTTGCGGCATGGGAAAGCTCCAGGGCATTGAAGTTGCAATGACCCTAAGCCCGTAAACAGGGCTACGGCGACCCGTTTCTTGCTCGGCCCGGAAATGCCGGTCGTGCGTGAAGGGGAACTAGACAGCGCCGTGCGGCGCAGTGCGATTGGCGATGAGGGCGTCACGCAGGATTTCCGCGAATTCGCGCCGCTCGTCGTCGTTCAGAAAGCGCGCGAAGGGGAACTCGTGACCGTGCGAGGCGATCCGCAAATCCGTGCGGCCGTCGGGCCATTCCTCGAGCGCGACCCGCGCCCAATAGGGATTGAAGTCGAAATTCTCTCGCGCGCCGGAAGGATGAATGCGGGTGATGGTGAGTGATTGCGGCGTCAGATCGACGAGTTCGTGAATCTTGCCGGCGCGGTAATTGAGCTTGAAGGCGAGATAGACGAGGGCGACGTCGAGCCCGAAGAATGCCAAAACCGGCCACGCGCCGACAGTCAGGAACATCACCCCTGTGATAAAGCTGACGCCGCCGAAGAGTGTCATCAGCACCATGAACCCGGTCGGCCCGAGTGAGCGATGCGCGCTGAGGACGACGTGCAGCCCAGGCGGTTGGACGGGTAGGGGCTGCGCAATTTCGTGCGATGGATCGACTTGCGGGGGCGCGGCTTTTTCGGTCATCTCTCTACCGTAATCGGCATGTCGCGCGTGTCAAAGGGGGTGCGATGAAAAGTGCTAAGCGGGGGAGTGTTGCGTCCGTAGATGCCGCGGTGACGCGGCGTCCGGCCGTCAAAACGCGCGGCAGTCTTCCCGCCGCGCGCAGGGTCGCCGATGTCTCGGAAATGTTCAGGCGATTTTCTGCGATCGAGCCGGAACCCAAAGGTGAGCTCGAGCACGTCAATCCCTATACTCTTCTGGTCGCCGTCGTGCTGTCCGCGCAAGCCACCGACGCGGGGGTGAACAAGGCGACCAGGGCGCTGTTCAGAATAGCGGACACACCGCAGAAGATACTGGCGCTCGGCGAGGATAACGTCCGCGAGTACATCAAGACCATCGGCCTCTTCCGCAACAAGGCCAAGAACGTCGTTCTGTTGTCGCAGAAGCTCGTCGATGCGCACGACGGCGAGGTGCCAGACGACCGCGAGGCGCTCGAGGCGCTGCCGGGCGTCGGCCGCAAGACGGCGAATGTCGTGCTGAACATGGCGTTCGGGCATCCGACGATGGCCGTCGATACGCATGTGTTCCGCGTCTCACACCGCCTCGGACTATCGCGTGGCAAAACGCCGGAAGCCGTGGAGCTGGATCTCGTGCGCCTCATCCCGCCCGAGTACGCGCTTCACGCCCACCATTGGCTCATTCTGCACGGCCGCTATCTGTGCAAGGCGCGAAAGCCGGAATGCAGCCGGTGTCCGGTGCGGGAACTCTGTTCCAGCTCAGAAAAGACGGATGTCTGACAAGGGCGCCGAGCACGGCCTATCACGCGATCGCACAGCAGAAAGGCCGCCGGACATTTGTCGGGCGGCCTGAACAGAGTGCTATCGGCAAGCTGGGCCAGTTCAAGCGGCGGCGGCGGCCTCAGCCTTGCCTTTTGAGAGCTCGCGCTTCAGCTTCAGGCACTGTGCCGACAGTTCCTCGTCGCGGGCCTTGAGCAGGAAGGCGTCAAGACCACCCCGGTGCTCGACGGTCTTCAGCGCATGGGCGCTGACACGTACGCGGATCTTGCGGCCGAGCGACTCGCTCATCAGCGTGACGTTGCAGAGATTGGGACGGAACACGCGCCGCTTGGCGTTCAATGCGTGGCTCCGAAGGTTGCCGGACATCGGCAGCTTGCCGGTCAGCTCACAGCGCCTGGTCATTTGTCAAAGCTCCTTCGCGTGGTCCGGCCAGCTTTGCCAACCGCGCGGTAAAATCCATCGATCCATAAACGATGAGCCCGCCAGCGCATACCAGCGGGACCGTTTCGAGGCTCTATACTTGACACGGCGCGGCATCGTCAAGGCGGCAAACGTCCGACGCCACAGACGCTGCCGATTGACGAGGGACGTACCGGCGCGGCGTTAACACTTCAGAGGCTGCGGGCGTGCGGCGTGTCGACACACAATAGACCAAAACGGCAACTACCGGCAGAGGATAGAGGACGGGTGACGTCCGGGGGATTGGCTGATGACGGTTGGCGTATTGAAAGTGAATGCAGGGTGTGCGGCGCGGGCGGCTTGTGTGTTGGCGGTGATGGCCGCGGGCACGACGGCGGCGAGCGCAGATCCAGCCCCGGCGCCCGAGGCGTGGCCGGCCGAAGTGACCGCGATCTACAAGGTCAGCTTCGCGGGCCTCGATCTCGGGACGTTCCGTTTCCAGTCCAAGGTCGACGGTGGCCGGTCAGCGGCCGGAACATACGCCCTTACAGGTCAGGCCAGGCTCAAGGGTCCGCTCGGCACTTTCGAGTGGAATGGGACGACGAACAGCGCCGGAAGTGCAGCCGCGGCCGGGCCGAAGCCCCAAGCCTACACGTTCGACTTCAATTCTAGCGCCATCATCGGCAAGAACAAGTCCGGAGCGGTGAAGCTGGGGTTCAAGGACGGCGCGGTCTCGAACGTCTCGGTCGTGCCATTGAAGCCACCAGCGGCCGACATGGTGCCGATCAAGGACGAGCACAAACGCAATGTGCTTGATCCGCTCAGCGCGGTCATGGCCCTGTCTCTGGCGAGCGGGCAGAAACCTTGTGATCGCAAATTGGCAATTTTCGACGGCAAGCAGCGCTTCGATCTCGCCTTGTCCTTCCGCCGCCAGCAGCGGATCGTCGAAGCGCGTCCCTCCGGGCAGCCCGGCGTGGGCTATGTCTGTCGTGTCCGCTATACCCCGATTGCGGGCTATCGCGACAACGAGGACACGGAGAAACTTGTGACCAACGGCAATATCGAGATCACGCTGCGGCCCGTGCCGAGCGCCAATCTGATGGTGCCCTATCATGTCTCGATCCCCACCGGTGCGGGCACGGCCACGCTGACCGCGCAAAGGATCGAGATCACGACAAGGAGCCGTGGGCTGATCGCTCTGACCCATTGATCGGCTGCGCGGCGCTCGGCCCCTTGCGTCGCCGCGAATGAGCCGCCATGCAACTACCGCTTGATATCGCCGGGTCGCAATGCAATGCCAGGGGCGGCGGACACGAAGATGTTGCGCGGCTATCGTTCCGTCGTTGCAGCCTGCGGTGCCTGAGATCGGTTCAGGGTTCCGTCTGAGAGACGCGGCGCAGGTATGAAGTGTTGCGTGTCTGCTGGTGGCCCGGGAGTGACGGGTCGATAGAGCGGCAGGCGCGATGGGTAGTTCGGAGACAAGACACGAGATGGGCAGCGATCTCGAGACCCGCATCCGCCATGTGACGGCGGTTCTCGGTCCCACCAATACCGGCAAGACGCATCTCGCCATCGAACGCATGCTCGGCCACGAAAGCGGCATGATCGGCCTGCCGCTTCGGCTGCTTGCGCGTGAGGTGTACGACAAGATTGCCGCGCGTGTCGGCGCGGACAAGGTGGCGCTGATCACCGGCGAGGAAAAGATCCGGCCGGAGCGGGCGCGCTACTTCGTGTGTACCGTCGAAGCGATGCCGCGCGACATCGATGTCGAGTTTCTTGCCATAGATGAAATCCAACTGTGCGGCGATCCCGAGCGCGGCCATACGTTTACCGATCGCCTGCTGCATGCGCGTGGAAAATCGGAGACGCTGCTGTTGGGCGCGCAGACCATGCGCGAGGCGATCAGCGACCTGATCCCGGGAGCGAACTTCATTTCGCGACCGCGCTTGTCGAAGCTCAGTTACGCCGGCGAGAAGAAAATCACCCGCTTGCCGACACGTTCCGCCGTGGTCGCGTTCTCGGCCAACGAGGTCTACGCGATCGCCGAATTGATACGCCGTCAGCGTGGCGGCACGGCGGTCGTGCTCGGTGCGTTGTCGCCAAGGACGCGCAACGCGCAGGTGGCGCTTTATCAGTCGGGCGATGTCGATTTTCTGGTTGCGACCGACGCCATCGGCATGGGCCTCAATCTCGATGTCGACCACGTCGCATTCTCGGCGACCCGCAAGTTCGACGGCCAGAACCATCGCAATCTGACGCCGAACGAACTCGGCCAGATCGCGGGGCGCGCGGGACGCCATATGAACGATGGCACGTTCGGCGTGACGGGCACCGCCGAAGCGCTCGACTCCGACATGATCGAGCGGTTGGAAACGCACCAGTTCGACAGCGTGCGCGTCCTGCAATGGCGGAACCGCAACCTTGAATTTTCATCGCTCGACAGACTGCGCGAGAGCTTGCGCGACATGCCGCGCGAGCAACGGCTGACGCGCGCACGCATGGCCGATGACGTGGCAGCCTTGGAAACCGTGAGCAACGACCGCGAGATCGCAGACTATGCGAGGTCGCCCGCCGCCGTGTCGAGGCTGTGGGACGTCTGCCAGGTTCCGGACTATCGCAAGATCTCGTCGCAGAACCACGCCGAACTCGTCTCGACGCTCTACAAATATCTGATGGGTCCCAGCGGGCACATCCCGGAAGACTGGTTCTCGAAGCAAGTTGCTTTCGCCGATCGCACGGACGGCGATATCGATACGCTCGCGAACCGCATCGCCCACATCCGCACGTGGACGTTCGTATCGAACAGGATCGACTGGCTCGCCGACCCAGAACACTGGAAGGGCCGGACACGGGATATCGAGGACGCTCTGTCGGATGCGCTTCACGAGCGGCTGACGCAGCGTTTCGTCGACAAGAGGACAAGTGCATTGATGAAGGGCATGCGCGACAAGGACGAACTCAACGCGGAAATCCGCGACGACGGCGCGATCGAGGTCGAGAACCACTTCGTCGGCCGCTTGAAGGGTTTCGTCTTTACACCCGACAGCAGCAGTCAGGCCGACGGTATTCAGGCCAAGGCCGCACGCGCCGCCGCCGCCCAAGTCCTCTCGCGCGAACTGTCGATGCGCGCGCGTCGGGTTGCGGCGGCAAAGGCCGATGCCTTCAAGCTGCAGCGAAATGGCCGCGTGTTGTGGCGAGACGAGGAAATTGGACGGCTGGAGGCGAGTGACCAGCCGCTGAAGCCGCGATTCGTGCTGCTGGCGGACGAACACATCTCCGGCCCCGACCGCGAGAAGGTGCAGGCGCGGCTCGAGCAGTGGTTGACGGAGATCGCCGCCGACAAGCTGAAGCCTCTCGTTGATCTGCAGAAGGCCGAGGATATTGCGGGCTTGGCGCGCGGAATCGCGTTCCGGCTGACGGAGAGCTCGGGCGTCTTGAAGCGCGAGGCCGTCGCCGACGAGATCAAGACGCTGGATCAGGCGTCGCGGGCACAGCTGCGGAAGTACGGTGTCAGGTTCGGAGCATTCAACATTTTCATTCCGTTGTTGCTCAAGCCAGCAGCTGCGGAACTGCTGTTGGCGTTCTGGGCCGTTCGCAACTCCGCCGCGGCCGGGCTCGATCTCGAGCGCTTGCCCGAGCCGCCGCGCGCCGGCCTCACGTCGGTCGCCACGGATGCGGCAGTGCCCGAGCCATTCTATCGTGCATACGGATTTCACGTTTGCGGGCCGCGCGCGGTGCGTTTCGACATTCTCGAACGGCTGGCCGATCTGATCCGTCCGCTTTTGGCGTTCCGGTCGACGGCCGAGAACGCGCAGATGCCGCCCAAGGGGTCGACCGGCGACGGCGGCTTCACGGTGACGCCGGAAATGATGTCGATCCTCGGCTGCTCGCCGGACGAACTCGGTCATGTATTGAAGGCGCTGGGCTTCCGGCTCGATCGACGTGTTGTGAAGACGCCGGAGGCGAAAGCTGTCGCCGCTTCCGCGGGCGCAAGCGCGGATGCTGCGGAGGTATCCGGCACGGTGGTGGCAGGAACGGATGATGCAGTTGCCGCGGGCGTTGAAGCGCCCGCCGAGCACGCTGCGACCGCCTCGGAAACCATAGCCGAACCCACGACCGAATCCGAGCCGTCAATGGGGCCGGCTGATGCGTCGAATGCCGCCGATTCACCATCCGCAACCGTAGTCGAGACGTCGTCTGCCGATCCCGGTGCTGCAGAGTCCGTCGCGGTCGCGCTGACCGCCCCGACTGAAGAAATCAAATATGAGGACGTTTGGCGGCCGCGCAGGCATCGTCAAGAGGAAGGCGACGGCCGCCATCGGCAACGGGGACGCAATCGAGGCGGTGCGCCGGGTCAGCGCTCCGGTGATCGTGCGCCGGGGGGACACGGGCGGACGCCGGTCGCGACCGATGCGGGCGGAGCGCCTGACACAACAATGGCCGAGACCGTGCCGAGTTCGAATCCGGCGCCGGATCGCGGACCACCCCGAGGCGACCGGCCATTTCGCGGCCGCAGGCCCGACCAGGGCAGCGGACACCGCGGGGCAGGTCCGGCGAGCGGAGCGGGCGCTTCCAGCGGCCCAGGGGCATCCAGCGGGCATGGCGGACCACACCGCACGGGCGAGCGTCCCGGCGGCGGACGCGACCGCAACGCGAACAACAACCGAGACCGCGATCGTGATCGAGGCGGACGTCCTGGCGGCGACAAGCGGCGCGAGGAACGCCGCCCCGTCGAAGTCATTTCATCGGCTCCCCCGCGCAAGTCCGGTGCCGATCCGGGCAGTCCGTTCGCCAAGTTGATGGCTCTGCGGGAGGCGATGGAAAAGCAGTCGAAAGACCAGAGTTCAACATGAGCCGAGCCGGTGTGAAATCCGGCGCATCTGCCCCGACCGAGCCTGTCGCATCGCAGCGCCTCGACAAGTGGCTGTGGTTTGCGCGTCTGGCGAAGACGCGCACCCAAGCCGCATCACTCGTCAGCGATGGCCGGATCAGGGTCAATCGGGAGCGTGTCGACAAGCCGGGCGTGTCGGTGAAAGCTGGCGACGTGGTTACCGCGACCGTGCACAGGACGGTGCGCGTCCTCAAAGTGATCGGGTTCATCGAACGGCGCGGCCCGGCGGCTGAGGCGGTCCTCATTTTCGAGGAATTGACACCGGCCGCCGATCGGACCAAAGCTCACGCTCATGGTTCGAGCGGCGCCTTGCCGAATGGGCCAACGGACGTGACGCGCGCCGGCCCCCATGCCGAACGCTCGCCCGGGTCCGGACGCCCGACGAAGCGCGACCGCCGCGAGATCGACCGCCTCAAGGACAACTCGTCTTGAACGAGGCTGGTCCGCCGGCGCGACGAGGGCGGGGACGAGCAATAGAACGCAATAGAACGCACGACGACAACGAAGAGAAGTGTGGACCGACCGGAATGACCTACATCGTCAACGACAATTGCATCAAGTGCAAGCACACCGACTGCGTCGAAGTCTGCCCCGTTGATTGCTTCTACGAGGGCGAGAACATGCTGGTCATCCATCCTGACGAATGCATCGACTGCGGCGTCTGCGAACCTGAGTGTCCGGTCGACGCCATCAAGGCCGATACCGAACCGGGACTGGAAAAGTGGCTGCAACTCAACCGCGAATTCGCGGAGAAGTGGCCCAATATTACTGCGAAGAGAGACGCGCCGCCGGACGCTGAAAAGTACAAGGACGAAACCGGAAAATTCGAGAAGTACTTCTCGCCGAAACCCGGCGAAGGCGATTGACATCAACGCGCAACACGCGTTTACACACTGTTAACTTATTGAATTTGCGGGCCCCGCACGGGCGGATTGTCTGCAATTATCTGCTGGTCGCTTAAGCGGGCGCGCACTCTTTTGCTGCGCTGCCCTTCATTTTGCATGAAAATTGTGTTACAAGGGTTTTGTCGTGGCGTAGCTGTAAACAATGCCGGAACATCGGCGAACATAACGCGGTCAAATTTGCCCACTATGATACTCACCGATGGACGTCGGACGGTGTCCGTGTTCCTGGGCAGGACCAAAGCGTGAACAGTCAAGCCAAATCGATGATCGGACCATGCCGCTCCCCTCATCAGGAGAGGTGATCCGGTCACTCAGTAGTTCCGGATCGGAGGTAGAGATACCACCGGGACGGGTTTTTGTGCGGTTTCTGGTGTGCAGAGCCGTATCGCGATGGCAGCCCCCGCCCGTCGCACGCGTAATGAGAAAGTGAGACACCAAGATGGCTCAGAAGAAGAAGGTGGAAGCCAAGGCGAAGACCACCAAGCCCGTGGCTTCCGCCGGCAAAAAGGCCACTTCGAAGGCAGCCGCATCTCGGACTGCGCCGAAGGCAATGAAAAAGCCCGACGTCCAAGCCGCGAAAGCCAAGAAGCCCGTCGCCCCCGTGAAGGCCGACGTCCATGCTGCGTCTCGCAAAGCCGCCCCGTCCAAGGCTGCGGTCAAGCCCGTGATTGCCAAGAAAGCCGACGTCAAGCCGGCCGTTAAACCGGCTGTGCCTGCGGCTGCGAAGCCCGTTCAAGCTGCCAAGCCGGCCGCCGCTGCTGTTGCGAAGTTTACGCCCACTCCGGCGACGCTCGCCATGCGCGCTGCGATGACCGGTCAGGCCAGCCCCGTGCGCGCTGTTCCGGCCATCGTGAACAAGCCGGCCAATCAGAAGTTGACTGCGCCTCTCGCTACGTCGACTTCACCCGCGACGCCCAAGGCGATCGCTGAAAAGGCCATGCAACAGCGCCAGATGATCAACGCACAGAAAAAACCCGTCAGCCAGCGCCATGGCTTCAAGACCAACGAGTTCATCGTTTATCCGGCGCACGGCGTCGGCCGCATCGTCGGCATCGAGGAGCAAGAGATCGCGGGCATGTCGCTCGAGCTCTTTGTCATCACCTTCGACAAAGAGAAGCTGACGCTACGCGTTCCGACCGGCAAGCTCGCCACAGTCGGCATGCGCAAGCTCGCCGATGACGACGTGGTCAAGAAGGCCATGGAGACGCTCAAGGGCCGCGCGCGCGTCAAGCGGACGATGTGGAGCCGCCGGGCGCAGGAATACGTCGCGAAGATCAACTCGGGTGATCTGGTATCGATTGCCGAGGTGGTGCGTGACTTGTTCCGTTCGGAAGCCCAACCGGAGCAGTCCTACTCCGAGCGGCAGCTTTACGAGGATGCGCTCGATCGCATGGCTCGGGAGATCGCCGCCGTGGACAAGCTCGACGAGCGCGGTGCCGTTCAGCGCATCACCGAGGTGCTGTCGAAGAGTGCCAAAGGCCGTCGTCTGGCCGAAGGTGGCGCCGACGAAGCCGAAGTCAAAGCCGCCTGATTTGGCCGAACGTACACGATTGTTCACCGAAGCGCCCGGAGCTCAAAGCTCCGGGCGTTTTTCGTTGGTGCCGACGAGCTCATCGGACGGGGGCACGACACTGCGCGGTGCGGTGTCATCGAGCACTTCAATCTCGGACGGATGCACGATCTCAATGTAAGGGCCATTGCGGCGTTCGATCCACCCGCGCACGCGCACGCGCCGCCCCTCCAGCGATCGCAACTTCGCAGTGAATTCCGCGTCGCCCAGTGCGCCCTTGCCGATCTTGATCCCGGCGGTGAAGTCCGAGTGCCAGTCCATGCCGAAGTTGAGGTAGATCGTAGCCTTCATTTCCGACACTTTGCGCACGCGCCCGTTGACGATCTGAAACGTGCCGCGTAGCCGCATCAGCTCCCGTGTCTTAAAGGCCGCGCGCTCGAAATACGCAGCGTTGGTCCAGATCCCGGCGCGATGAAGCCGAGCTTCGCGCTCGTGGGTCAGGAGTTCATCCGCACAGACCAACGCGTCGGATGTCGAGTATGCGCGCGCGTGACCCTCAGCCAACATCGTTCCCTGGACCCAGCTTCGACCGCCATCCAAATCGACGAAGACGTGCGCAACGAGGCGCCGGTAGCGATCTGGACGGGTGACGGCGTGGACCGAGACGGTTCGTCCGAGCACCAGCTCCGCAAGCGCGTGTGAGGCCGCAGCCTCGGGCGGCCAGTCGGCTAAGGACAATGCGGTGTCGAGTGCGCGGGGCCCGATCACGCCCGCAAGTTTGACCTCCGTTCCGTCGTCGAGCGCGATCACGTCCGGGGCGGTGACGGCGATTGCTGTCCGGAATTGCCCTGCTGCGAACGTGCAGGTTGCGATAGCAGCGGGTGGCCTCTCGCGTGCGGGATCCGCTGAAGCTGATGTGAATGTCACGACCAATGCAGTCAATGATACGACAGCACCGATCACCCTTCCGGGAGCAGCCCGGAAGTACACATCCCTATGCCCAAAATTTGGGATCAAAGATTTGCACCTATTATTGGGTTCGTTTCGAAATCATCACTGAAAATATCTCAAGAATACAGTCATTATACAGAATTTCTTCGTGGGGGCAGTCGAGTATCTACAACTTAATGGGCGCAGATGCGGATCAGGGCGAATATGGAGCGGCTCTCAATGCACTGGCGTTATCATTGGAAATGGAGAGGTCGAGTATTCAATTCCCTCTGGCAGCGCCATCGCATCTATTAGGAGAAATTATTGACAGAGATGATCACTAACTTCTAGGAGCGACAGGGATTGGCTTAACTCACCTTCCACGGAACCGGCAGCAGCTCAGCTACACATGAACGTCGTGCGCGCTCATCTCAGATGAATCGCGCTCGCTACATCGAAGCCGATTGTACCGGAAGTGTCGTCCACCGCGGCGGGATTGTCATCCTAACCGAAAGCAGCGTCGACTTCGAAAATACCCCTACATCATGACTTCATCCAGCACGACGTTCTGCATATGGCGTATCTGCATATGGCGTAGTCATCGGAGCCTGCTGAGATCTGCAGCGTTTACTGCGCAAATTGACGAATATCAATCTTTCAGCGGTTGACGTTCTGGTCAACAGAAGGCCATGAATATGTTTGAAATCACCAAGCAAGCTTCGGGCGATTTGTTGCGTAGGCCCAACATGTCGATGACGTTCGATGGCATTGAATCTGTTCTCGGTTCCGAAGTGGTCGCGAACATCGAGGCCGCGATCATCAAATCGTTTGCCGCTGCTGAACAAACGCATAATGGCGCGCTCGCGCGGGCGGCAATCATTGAACTTCTCGTCTCATATCTTGCAGCGGCCATTATTACGCCGGCGGAAGGGGCGGGGGAGAGAACGCGAGATGCTGTGGCTCTGCTGCACGCGTTGGTCGACACGTCGCTCACTCTCAAAGCGCAGCCATCAGGTCGATGCTAACGTTGCTCCCGCCTAACAGCTTCAAAAGCCACTTTAACGAGCTGCACGTAGTCCTTGAAAAGCCGCGCGATTGGCTGACTAGATTTTTCTGTTATATCCTCCGGCTTACTTTTTTTCACATTCTCTTTTTCTGCGTCTTCAGGCGCATTGGACATTCCGCGGTTCCTCAGTGTGGCCACTCATTAAATCATCTTTTTTCAGTTGTAAAAACAACCTATAGTTGAATATTTATCAAAATTGGCAAACTTATCCCGCCTGGATAGAGGTCGCGCGATCACGAGATGCTTCGATCAGCATAAAGAATATTATTCCATTTTGCCATCCTCTAACAGGCGATCAGCTGACTGATTGAAATTCACTATTGGTTCGTTTGGTTACGTGCGCAATCCCGTCGCGGGGCTGGCTGTCATAGCGTTTTGAAGATGACTGACGGTCGGAAACCAAAATCGCCCGCCCCTGTGTGTTGCTCGTGAACGACCGCACCACCTCCTCGATCGCGGTTTGGGACGACGGTGTCGGTTGTACGGCTATCGCCGCTCCCTCTGTCGCCTTGAGTGCAGTCGATGCCTCGGACTTCGCGAATGGCAGGCGGATCAACACGTCGGTATGGTCCTTGCCCATCCGTTATAATTCGCCCCCGAATGGAGTTCGCCGCACACCAAAGCTGCCCGGCATCTCTAAGCTCAGACTTTCGCTGTAGATGACCGTGGACGATGAATTGAACTCCAGACAATTTAAGCCGTCATCTGCACGCAGGGTTGATCAGAATCAACGCCGACAAAGGTCTCAATCCGGTCCCGCCGGATGCCGGCGATCAGAATCCGCCTCGACCCAAGGGCCGGGTCGGTCACCCGGGCCGTGTCGGTCAGATCGTCGGGCGTTGTCATCCTCGGCTTCATTTCGACCACTGGCTCCGGCGTGAAGAATTACCCGGCATTGGAGTTGGCTAAAGCCTCCTGCTCGTAGACGAGACCCAGGCAATCGGCCGGCTCCTGCTGCATCTGCTGCATCTGCTGCATCTGCAGCATCCAAGCGCCGAGTGCGCGCGCAAAGTGATCGGCGGGTGCTCGCGGCCCTCCTCGCACGGCCCATACTGCCGCATGAACTCCATGTCGGCGGGGTCATCTCGGAGGAAGGCGCAGACGGCCAGCGCCAGCCAGTCGTCGTAGTTCTTCAAGAAATACTGATGGGTGCTGCGTTAGAGGTGCTGGGTGATGCCCTTGGCGGCAAAAAATGATTGGGCGCGATGTCACGGAGGCCAAATTGAATGTAGATTGCAGATTGATCATGGGTCGACTTGTAATCGACGGTAGTTGATTGGTATTGCTACCGCTTGACATGCTCAAACTAAGTTGGCGGTCCAGCATCTTCAATCATTGCGGTGCATTCCGTTTCTCCGACAGTGCAAAGTTGTTTTTCTGTCCGTTAGGATAGAAAGCATTTATCGGGGCCAGTCTTTATCAATCTGGAGAAGAAGTTTTTTGCGAAATTCGCGGTCTGTTCTGTGTGAACTTGTGCACGGCGCGGCTATGGAAAGCGAGATCTCTTTGGGGGGGTAATTCAAATTGCGATGTTGGCGAATCTCATTTGAACTTAAGATTCATTATGCGAATTTCTTAAGTCGTGAAACATTTGCCCCGATACCACTTCCGCAAGATTTCTGCATAGTGATTTCTAGAGTCGCTTGTAGGCCGCATACATCACTAAGAGCAATACCGCCAACATTACCGCGCGAACTGCATGGTCGCGACGACGTTCGGCCGCGGCCTGGCGCTGGATGATTTTCATCTGGACCTCACGCAGCCGATCAACAGCGTCGTGCGCCCGTGCCAGTTGTTTCGTTTGATCGTCGAAAGTCATAGCGCATGTTTTTCTCATGCGAACCTTGAGCGAGACTGCTGCGTGAGTGAGCGTGAGCTATCGCATTCGCTTCGCCCCGTCCGAAGGCTGGGCTACAGCTACGCGCAAGGTGAGTCAGGAATGCTACATTTGGCGCTCATGAGGGGCAGGCAAATGAAGCAGGCATTGAAACGACCGACTCGCAGTCCGATGTTCGGCATTCCTCGTTCGGCACTTGAGCAGGCAGACGTCAATCTGAGCGAAGCACTCCGCGTTCTGGATATGTTGCCGGTCAACGATCTCAACGTCTGTCCTCATCCGTTGATTGTGGCGCGCTCTGAGATCAACAATGCGAGGCGCTATATTACGCTTGTTGGAAAGCTACCTTAGGCGAGCCTGCGTTGCAGATTGTGAATGGTTTAAAAGCCGAAGCAATACTACCTCGCAGAAGCAGCTGATTTGTTCGGTCGCGCTGACCTGAGACCCTTGTTTCCTCCACTCAGGTGGAGAGTCCTGGGTTGAAGTCTTGCCCGCTGCCGGTCGTCGCGGCAAGGGCCTGATGGTAGTCGCGGAACTCTTCCGGTGTTCGGTTGGCGAGAGCCGAGTGCGGTCGGACGCGATTGT
>JALHOF010000019.1 GCA_022843145.1 Hyphomicrobium sp. | reverse complement strand
CCGGGCATCCGGCCGAACCGCATGATTACAGCGCGGACCCGGCGCCCAACAACGGCGCGGACCCGGCGCCCACCAACGGCGCGGACCCGGCGCCCACCAACGGCGCGGACCCGGCGCCGGACTATGGCGCGGCGTTGCCGCGGGGCGCGCGTGCGCCCGCTCGCTATGCAGCGAGCGCCATCCCGTCGCGGGGGCGTGAGCGCGCCGAGCCGGAATGCCCCACCCGAAGCCCGTTCCAGCGCGACCGCGACCGCGTGCTGCACGCGTCGTCGTTCAGGCGGCTGACATACAAGACACAGGTGTTCCTCTATCACGAGGGCGATCACTACCGGACGCGGCTGACGCACAGCCTGGAGGTGGCGCAGATCGCGCGCACCATCTCGCGGCAGTTGCGGCTCGACGAGGATCTGGCGGAGGCGCTGGCGCTGGCCCACGATCTCGGGCATTCGCCGTTCGGGCACGCGGGCGAAAGGGCGCTGGATCGCGCCATGGCCGGCTATGGCGGCTTCGACCACAACGCGCAATCGCTGCGGATCGTGACGCGGCTCGAGCACAAGTACCGCAATTTCGATGGGCTCAATCTGGCGTGGGAAACGCTGGAAGGGCTCGCCAAGCACAATGGGCCGCTGATCCCGGGCAAGGATGCGGCGGTGGCCAAGGTGGCGGCCGGGCTTGCGCCATGGCGCGACCTTGAACTCGGATCGTGGGCGGCGGGCGAGGCGCAGGCGGCGGCGCTTGCCGACGATATCGCGTATGCCACGCACGATATCGATGATGGGCTTCGCGCCGGGCTGATCACGATGGCCGATCTCGACGGCGTGCCACTGGCGGGTCCGGCGGTTGCGGCGGCGAACCTCGAGGCGATGCGGCCGGGAGATGGCCGGCGGGTCTACGAGGTCACGCGGCGTATGATCACGGCGATGATCCGCGATTGCGTCACTGAAAGCCGGACGCGGCTGGCGGCGCTCGCGCCGACGTCGCCGGAGGACATCCGGGCGGCGGGGCGGGCGGTCGTTGGGTTTTCGGCGCCAATGCAGGCCGATCTCGCGGCGCTCAAGACGTTCCTGTTTGCGCGGGTCTACCGGCATCCGCGCGTCAACCGCGTGATGGCCGACGCCGAGCGGGTGGTCGGCGATCTCTTCGCGCGCTACATGGCGGGTCCGGACGAGCTGCCGGAGGCCTGGAGGCGGGCCGGCGAGGGCCTCGACGAGCGCCGCCGCGCACGGCTTGTCGCCGATTTTGTTTCGGGGCAGACCGACCGCTTCGCGATCGCCGAGCATCGCCGCTTGTTTGACGTGACCCCTGAATTGCGATAGCCGCTCGCGCTTGTGTTTCCCCACCAGGACGGCGCGGATCGCGCCGCGACCAAGGATATCCAATGAACGTGTACCAGCACGTCGAAGGGCGCATTGCGGCCCTGTTGCAGGAGTTGAAGGCCGAGGGTGCGCTGCCGGCGGATCTCGTGTTGCCGGCGATCGAGGTCGAGGCGCCGCGCGATTCGACCCACGGCGATCTCGCCACCAACGCGGCGATGGTGCTGGCGAAACCCGCCAAGATGAAGCCGCGCGACATCGCGGAGCTGTTGGGCGCGAAGTTATCGGCCGAACCGGACGTCGTGAAAGTCGACGTGGCGGGGCCGGGGTTCTTGAACCTTACGCTCGACACGTCGGTGTGGGGTCGCGTCGTCAAGGCCGTGCTCGCCGCGGGCAAGGACTATGGCCGGGGCGGCGCGGGTCGGGGCGAGAGCGTCAACATCGAGTACGTGTCGGCCAACCCAACAGGGCCGATGCACGTCGGCCATTGCCGCGGCGCGGTGTTCGGCGATGCACTCGGCAATCTCTTGGACTTCGCCGGCTACAAGGTGACGCGCGAGTACTACATCAACGACGCGGGCGCGCAGGTCGACAAGCTCGGCCGGTCGGCGATCCTGCGGTATCGGGAGGCGCTGGGCGAGGCGATCGGGGACATCCCGGAAGGGCTTTATCCAGGTGACTACCTGAAGCCGATCGGCGCGGCACTGGCGAAGACGTACGGGAACGCGCTGCTGGAGAAGTCGCCGGGCGAGCAGATGGTGATCGGCCGCGACGCGGCGATCGCGGCGCTGATGGAGGAGATCCGCGCCGATCTCGCGGCGCTCAACATCCGCCACGACGTGTTCTTCTCCGAACGCTCGATGACGACGGGCGGCCGCGATCAGGTCAAAGCGTCGATCGCCGACCTCAAGTCGCGCGGGCTCATATTCGAGGGCCGGCTGGAGAAGCCGAAGGACCATGACGACGGCGAGTGGGAGGATCGCGAGCAGACGCTGTTCCGCTCGACCGAGTTCGGCGACGACACCGATCGCGCGCTGATGAAGTCGGATGGCAGCTACACCTATTTCGCGGGCGACGTGGCCTACCACTTCGACAAGCTGGAGCGCGGCTTCGACCATTACATCGACGTGCTGGGCGCCGATCACACCGGATATATTCCACGGCTGGTGGCGGCGTTCGCGGCGCTGGCGGGCGGCAAGGCGTCGCTGAAGGAGCGAAAGACGACAGGCGGCAAGGCCGATCTCGATGTCCTGGTGTGCCAACTCGTCAAGGTGATGCGGGCGGGAGAGATCGTGCGCATGTCGAAGCGGGCGGGAACGTTCGTCGCGCTGCGCGACGTGGTCGACGAGGTCGGCCGCGATCCGGTGCGGTTCATGATGCTGTATCGGAAGAACGACGCGCCGCTGGACTTCGATCTCGCGAAGGTTGTCGAGCAGTCGAAGGACAACCCGATCTTCTATGTCCAGTACGCCCACGCGCGCGCCGCGAGCGTGTTTGGCAAGGCGGGTGAAGTGTTCCCTGATTTGACGAGGCAAAGCAAAGCGGTAGTCAACGCGGATCTGGCGCGGCTCGACGATCCGGGTGAAATCGCCTTGATCAAGCAACTCGCACAATTCCCGAAATTGGCGACGAGCGCGGCGTTGGCCCGGGAACCGCACCGAGTGGCCTTCTACCTCTATGATTTGGCATCGAATTTCCACGGACAATGGTCGCGTGGCAACGATTCGCCACATTTGCGATTTATCCAGGCCGATGATCGGGACGTCACAGCCGCCCGCCTGGCCCTCATCGCCGCAACTCAGCAGGTGATATCTTCCGGGCTCGCGATCCTTGGCGTCGAGGCACCCGACGTGATGCGCTAAGATCCCGATTCTGTCGGGTTGTGCGCGGCGTTGGTACAAGGGGAATTCTGGCGATGTCACGGTCGAACGCTCCTGCAGCGCACCCTGGGACCCAACCGGGCGGCTGGCCTCAGCAGAGGCCGGCGGCGCAGCAGGCACCGCAGGCGGCCCAACAGAGCAACGAGCAGGCGATCTACGAACAGGACTTGGCGGCGTGGAATGCGCAGCAGCAGGGCCGCTGGCCACCAGCTGCCCAAGCCGCCGCACCCGCCTATGCGCCGCCGCAAGCCGGCTATCCGCCTGCCGACAACGCACCGCGCACCGCGCCGCCCGCCTATCACTATCCGTCCGGCACCGAGGGCTACGATCCCTATTCCCGCCCGACGCACAGTAGCCGCGAGACCACCGCGCCGCCGTCGGCGCACGGTCATGGATATGGCGGCCAGCCCTACGGCGCGGCGCCCGGTCAGCAGGCCTATCCGCAGCAGTCCTATGCCCCCGAGTTCGATCCTTACACGCCGCCGATGCCGCAGTCGGCGCCGGCGCCGGGGTATGGCGCGCAACCGGGTTACGGACACGTCGCGCCGCCGCCGGCTTACGGCGGGACGCACTATGCCGAACCGGCTCCGGCCTACTCGCCCGCGGGTCAGGATGCGTTGTCGAGCCTGCAGCGGACGGCGCCGGCGGCACCGGAATTGCGCGGCGCGCATTACGAGCAGGGTTTCGAACAGTGGTCGCCGCCGGCTTATCAGCCGCCGCAGGCAGCCCCCGATCCGCGCGGCTACGATCTCGGCGGCTATGCGACGGCGGCGGTCGAACCCGCGGCTTATCGCCAGCAGTTGCCCGTCGATCAGGGGCACGCTCAGGGACATGCCGAGTGGGGACATCACGAGCCGTATCCGCCGCAGGGGCAATACGACACGTACGGCCAGGGGCATCCCTTCCCGCAGCATCATGGCCATCCGCAGGGCGGCTTCGATCCGGCCGCCCAAGCACACGATCCGAACCCGCAGCAGCACGCGGGCGGGCAGCTCGAGCCAGCCTATCAGCATGATGAAGCCGGCGCGGAGTACGAACTCGAGGAAGCGCCGGCCGGTCGCCGCTGGGGGTTGATCGCGGCGGCGCTCGTCGGTGCGATCGCGGTCGGCAGCGGTTTGGCCTATGGCTACAAGATGATTTACGGACCGGGTACGGCGATTGCCGCGGCGCCGGTCGTCAAGAACACGGGCGTGCCGACCAAAGTGAAGCCCGCCGAGCCGGGCGGCAAACAATTCGCGCACACCGACAGCAAGATCATGGGCCGTTTGAACGACCAGTCGGCCTCGGCCTCGTCCGTAGCGGCCCCCGCAGCAGCGTCGGCCGACAGCGACCCGAACGGAGCGCGCAAGGTACAGACCGTGGTGATCGGCCGTGACGGGGCCATCGTGCCGCCAGCCGCACCGCCTGCCGCGCCGCCCGCACCGGCACTCGCCCCGCCGTCCGCGCTGGGTGGCCCACAGCCGGTCAACGTGCCCGGCATGACCATCGTCGACGGTTTCGGCGGCCGCCCGCCGACGGCCGCATTGGCAGCAGCCCCGGCACCGCCGTCCGCAGCGCCGTCTCCGGCGCGACCGGTCGTCGTCAATCCGCCGGCCGCGGCGCCTGCTGCCGCTGCGGTCCCGGCCAAGCCGACCGTACTGGCCCGCGCCACGCCAACGTCGGTCAGCGACGCAGCACCCGTCGCCGTCACCAAGCCGGCGGCGGCCAAGGCGCCTGTTCCGAAAAAGGTCGTCGCGGCGGTATCCCCGTCGGCGGCAGCGGTGCCGGCAGCGACCGGCGGCAATGGTTACGTCGCCGTCCTGGCCTCGGTGCCCGCCTCGCAGAAGAGCAGCATGGACGCGCTCAAGCAGTTCGCCGACATGCAGCAGAAGTTCGGCACCGCGCTCGCCAACAAGACGCCGGAAGTGCGTGAAGCCAACCTGGGCGACAAGGGCACGTATCACAGGCTGCTCGTCGGCCCGCCGAGTTCACGCGAGCAGGCCGGCCAGCTCTGCTCGCAGCTCAAGGCAGCCGGATACGGAAGCTGCTGGGTTACGGCCTACTGAGCGCGGCTTGACGATGCGCGCACTCATCACGGGATTGGCCGGTCCAGAACTTTCTCCGGCGGAAGCGGAGTTCCTGCGCCGCGTCCGCCCCTGCGGCGTCATTTTGTTCGCCCGCAATCTCGTCTCGCTCGCGCAGATCGCGCAACTCGTCGCCGAGGCCAAGGCCGCAATCGGGCAGGGCGACGTGCTCGTCCTGATCGACCAGGAAGGCGGACGGGTGCAGCGGCTCCGGCCGCCGCTCGGACGCGCCCTGCCGCCAGCGCGCGCTTACGCCGATCTCTATGCTACTGCCCCCGACGCCGCACTGGACGCGGCGCGATCGCAGTCGCGGCTGGTCGCCGCCGACCTCCTCGCGCTCGGCATCAACACCGACTGCGCACCGGTGCTCGACGTGCCGGTCGCGGGCGCTCACGACATCATCGGCGACCGGGCTTATGGAACGGCGCCGGCGCAGGTTGCCGAACTGGGGCGCGCGGTGGCGGAGGGATTTCTCGACGGCGGCGTGCTGCCGGTGATCAAGCACATCCCCGGCCATGGCCGCGCGATGGCCGACAGCCATTTCGATCTTCCCGTCGTCGATACGCCGCACGCGATATTGTCGGCGACCGACTTCGCCGCCTTCAGGGCACTGGCCGACATGCCCGCCGCGATGACCGCGCATGTCGTGTTCACGGCCATCGATCGCGATCATCCGGCCAGCACGTCGGCGCGAGTGACCGAGGAGATCATCCGCGGCGAAATCGGATTCGACGGGCTGTTGATGAGTGACGATCTGTCGATGAAGGCGCTGTCGGGCACGATTGGCGCGAGGGCGGAGGCCGTCATCACGGCCGGAAGTGACGTCGCGCTCCATTGCAACGGTGATCTCGCGGAGATGGAAGAGGCCGCAGCGCGGCTGCCGACGCTGACAGGAAAATCACGCATTCGATTCTTCGCGGCGATGGCAAGACTTGGCCGCCCGCAGCCGTTCGATCCTGCCGCCGCCGTGGCCAAGCTGTCGCAAGTGCTAGCAAATTACGCATCGCACTCTGAATCAGTGTAAGCTTTTCCACATGCGGTCCACATGACACGCTGACGACGTCGTGTGCCGAAACCGTGGATAGCGCCCGCCAGCTTTCGAACTGGGCGCATGAGAGACATGAAGCGCGCCCGATGACCGACGTTGCCGACATCGACCCGGCCGATGCCCCGGAGCCTGCCGCGCAGCACCGCGCGGAGTCAGGGTGTGCCGCGCCGGACAACGACCCGGCGCCGTGGGGCGAAGGGCTGCCGCAGTTTGGGGACGGGGATGGCGGGCTGGTGCTCGGCAGCGCCGACGAAGAGGACGCGCTCGTCGTCGACATCGAGGGTTACGAAGGTCCGCTCGATCTCCTCCTGGCATTGGCGCGGACGCAGAAGGTCGATCTCGCCAAGCTCTCCATTCTCGATCTCGTCGAGCAGTATTTGAAGTTCATCGCCGAGGCGCAGCGGCTGCGCCTGGAACTGGCGGCGGACTATCTGGTGATGGCGGCCTGGCTCGCGTTCCTCAAGTCGCGTCTGCTGCTGCCGAAGGAAGTGAAGCAGGGCGATACGCATTCGGCCGAGGAAGTGGCCCAGCGGCTGTCGTTCCGGCTGATGCGGCTCGAGGCGATGCGCAACGCGGCGGCACAACTCATGACCCGCAAGCGGCTCGGGCGCGACGTGTTCGCGCGCGGGATGCCGGAGGGCATGAAGACCATCCGCGAGACGCAGCATACCGCGCAGATCTACGATCTGTTGCGCGCCTACGCAGATCAGCGCCGCCGCACGATCAAGGTCGGGCACGTCGTCAAGGCGCGCAAGGTGTGGTCGATCAAGGATGCGCGCCGCCGTCTCGAGCATCTGATCGGCGAGAGCGTCGCGGGCTGGCGGCAGCTCGACCTGTTCATGCAGACCTATCTGCCGATCGGCGAGGAAGGCCGCACGGCGGTTGCAAGTTCGTTCGGCGCGACGCTGGAGATGGCGCGCGAGGGATTGATCGAGTTGCGTCAGGAAGCGCCGTTCGCGCCGATCTTCATGCGCCGCCGCGAGGCGGGCGCGGATGGAGTGGCCGCCGAGTGGGAGCGTTTGGGATAAGAACCGTCGGGTGCGTGGGCGTCAGATGACCGACCAGAAGAAGACGTGGGGCAAGCAGATGGGTCCGCCAAAATTGAGCCTCGTGCCGTCGGGTCAAGACACGGACGGGCGTCATGACGACGACGAGACGGCCGCCGACGCCGGAGACAGCCGGGCGGCGGAGCCGGTGCACGCGACCGAGTCCGCAGCGAAGCCGCCGCCGATGACGGCGGCGCCCGCCGTGGTGATTTCGGCCGCAGCCCCCATCGCACCTCCGGCCACCGCCGCGCCTGGCGCGTCCATCCCGCCGCCGCCAGCAGCCGCGCCGCAATCCCAGCCGGCACCGGTGCAAGGTTCGCAGTCGGGCCTGCCATCGAATATCGCCACGCTGCCGTCAGCGGATCGCCGCGAGAAACTGCGTGTGCTCGAAGCGCTGCTGTTCGCTGCCGCCGAGCCGATCGACGAGGCGCGCCTCGCCACCCATCTGAAAGCCGGTGAACCGATCGCGGCGCTGCTCGACGAGCTCAAGGGTTTTTATGCGAGCCGTGGCATCAACCTCGTAAAGGTCGCCGGCAAATGGGCGTTCCGCACCGCCGAGGATCTGGCCTATCTGCTCGAACGCCACGCCGTCGAAGAGCGCAAGCTGTCGAAGGCCGCGCTCGAGACGCTGGCCATCATCGCCTATCACCAGCCGGTCACGCGCGCCGAGATCGAGGAGATCCGCGGTGTCTCGACGTCGAAAGGCACCATCGACGTGCTGATGGAGACGGGCTGGATCCGGCCGCGGGGCCGCCGCCGTGCGCCGGGACGTCCGGTGACGTATGGCACCACCGAGATGTTCCTCAATCATTTCGGTCTCGATCAGATCAAGGATTTGCCGGGCCTGGCCGAATTGAAGGGCGCGGGCCTGCTCGACGGCAATCTGCCGCCCGGGTTCGCCGTGCCGGAGCCGACGGATATCGCCGCCCTGATGCCGGACGAGTTGCCGCTCGATGCCGGCGAAGAGGAGGAGCCGCAGGCTGAAATGGCGCTGGAGGATGCGCCCGACGATCTCGACGGCGAAGCGCCCGAAACCGGACGTCATTGATCAGCAACCCGTCGCAGAGCGGCCAGTCGTTGCGGCATTAGCGACCACCCGCAACTCGGCAGGGCGGTTGCATTTCCTTGCGCTCGTCGTCAAGTTGCGGGTTCGCAAACCCTACTCCCGCCACCGGGGGTGTTCGGTCAACCCCGCTTCTCACAGGCCGTGCCGCGTTGAAATCCTGGCTGCCAGCCTCCGTCAGAGCCTCCGTCAGGCCAGCGTCCCCGGTGTCCAGCGCATCCGTGGTGCCGCGCGGCCGCGCCGCCGTGACGTTCGCCGCGCGGCTGACGTTCGAGGCGGTGGAGCGGCGGTACGGTGATGGCATGGCGCTGCGCGGCGTCTCGCTCGACATCGCGCCCGGCGAGGTCGTCTGCCTGCTCGGCCCGTCGGGTTGCGGCAAGACCACGCTGCTCAGGATCGCGTCGGGCATCGAGAAGCCGTCGCGCGGCCGGGTGCTGATCAACGACGCCGAGGTCGCCGGCCCCAATCGCTTCGTGCCGCCCGAGGAACGATCGGTCGGATTGATGTTCCAGGATTTCGCGCTGTTCCCTCATCTGGACGTGCTCGACAATGTCGCCTTCGGGCTGCGCGCGCTGCCGCGCGAGGAGGCCCGGCGCGAGGCGCTGGCGATTTTGGCCCGAGTGGGGCTCGAGGGTTTTGCGCACGAGCAGCCGAACACGCTGTCGGGCGGGCAGCAGCAGCGCGTCGCGCTCGCACGCGCGATCGTGCCGCGGCCGGCGGTGATGCTGATGGACGAGCCGTTCTCCGGCCTCGACGTGCAGTTGCGCGACAGCATGCAGGAGGAGACGCTGGCACTGCTGCGCGAAACCCGCGCGACGTCGCTGATCGTCACCCACCATCCCGAGGAGGCGATGCGGCTCGGCGACCGCATCGCGGTGATGCGCGGCGGTCATCTGGTCAAACTCGGCACGGCGGAAGATCTCTATCGGCATCCGGGCGAGCTGTTCATCGCGCGGATGTTCTCGGAAATCAACGAGGTGCCGTACAAGGTGTCGAAGGGCGCGATTGCGACCCCGATCGGCAATGTGCCAGCGCCGGGTTTGGCGGAGGGCGACACGGCGATATTATGTATCCGCGAGCGCGGCATCGTGCTGCGTGTTCCGTCGGCGGAGGGTGCCGAGGGCGGGCTCGCGGGGCGCGTGCTCGATGTCAAGTTCTTAGGCGCGGTGGCGCTGCTGGAAGTCGGCATCGAGGGCTTCGATGCGCCGCTGCGGGTCAGGGCGCGCGAGATCGAAGGCTGGCGGAAGGGCGCGGAGGTGCGCGTCACGATTGATACCGAACGGGTGTTGGTGTTCGCGTCGAGCGGCGCGGAAACCTTGTAATTGGAATATGTTAACGCCACTTCATGTGGGCGGGCCGCAAGCTTGCTGCCTTGCGGGGTTTCTGCGATAGTCGGTCGAAATCGCGCGGCGTGGGCCGCCAGGGAGCATATTCAAAATGGGTGCAGGCAGCATCTGGCACTGGGTCATTCTTCTGCTGATCGTCGTGATCCTATTCGGACGCGGCAAGATCTCGGAAGTGATGGGCGACGTCGCCAAAGGCATCAAGAGTTTCAAGAAGGGCATGGCCGACGACGACGATGTCGCGCGGCCGGCCGGCGATGCGAAGTCCATTGATCATCAGGCGAAATCTGGTGACGCGACGACCGCGGCCGAGCGCAGCAAGGCGGGTTGAGGACGTTTCGCCGCCGCCATTCGGGCCGAGCCTGGGGCGGTTTTGCGACGGCGCGTTTGCGCGGGCCGATCGGATCGCGCGCCATGGCCGGGAGGCGGGGTACGCGGCGAAGTTCGACGTGGCGCGAAATACCCCGTGGGACGCATTGACCGCGGCGCGCCCTCGGCCGCTGCCCGACACACCGCACGAACGTGACACCGCCGAACTTGGCCATTGCAACGGGTAGCCTAGACAGATCGATGTTCGACATCAGTTGGAGCGAGCTACTCATTCTCGGCGTCGTGACCCTCATCTTCGTGGGTCCGAAGGAGCTGCCCGTATTCCTGCGCACGATCGGCAAGTACATGGGCATGGTCAAGCGACAGGCGGGTGAGTTCCGCGAGCAGTTCGACAGCGCAATGCGCGAGGCTGAGCTCGATCAGATCCGCAAGGACATGATGGGTGTCAAGACCGACGTCGAGAAGACAATGAGCGATGCCAGCCGCTCAGTGTCGAACGAGTTCGACGAGATGAAATCCGAATTCGACAATGCCGCAACGGGAACCACCACGGCGGCGGCGACGCCGGCCCACGATCCCGACGCCCACGATGCCGACGGCATTCCATTGGCAAGGCCGAGTTTCGATCCGCCGAAGCCAGTTGACGACGCGCCGTTCCCGCTCGCTGCCGCGCCCGCCCCCTCTGTTTCGCCTGCAAAGGCGGCCGCCGATGCGGCTGCCGCCGCCGCGAAGGCGTCGGGTCCCGCCTCAACGTCGCCCTCGCCCGAGACGGCCGGCGCGATCAAGAGCGGGGTCTGATCATGCAGGATAGCGCACTGCCGCCGCCGGCCGACGACGTCGATGCCTCGAAGATGCCGCTGATGGACCATCTGATCGAGCTGCGGACGCGGCTGATCTATGCCGTCGTCGCGTTTTTCGTGATGTTCATTCTCTGCTTCGCCGTCGCCAAGCACATCTACAACGTGCTGGTGTGGCCCTACATCTGGGCCTCGGGCAATCAGTCGGTGCGGCTGATCGCGACGCACTTTCTCGAGCAACTGTTCACGCACATCAAGCTCGCGATGTTCGGTGCGGGGTTTCTTTCGTTCCCCGTCGTGGCCACGCAGATCTACAAGTTCGTGGCGCCGGGGCTCTACAAGAACGAGCGCAAGGCCTTTCTGCCGTATCTGGTCGCGACGCCGCTGTTCTTCCTGCTCGGCGCGGCGGTCGTCTATTTCATCGCCATGCCGATCCTGATCAAGTTCTCGATCGGGCTGACACAGTCGGCGAGCGAGGGGCAGGCAGCGATCGAGCTGATGCCGAAAGTGTCGGAGTATCTGTCGCTGATCATGACGCTGATCTTCGGGTTCGGCATCATGTTCCAGCTGCCGGTGGTGCTGACGCTGCTGGCGCGCGCTGGCATGCTGACGTCGCAGAATCTCAAGGATTCGCGCCGCTACGCTATCGTCGGCATTTTCGCCATCGCCGCGGTGCTGACGCCGCCGGACGCTATTTCCATGATCATCATGGCGCTGCCGACGTGGCTGCTCTACGAGCTGTCGATCGTGGCCGTGGGCTGGGTCGAGAAGAAAGAGGCCGAGAAGGTCGCGGCGAAGGGGTAAGCCGCGTCTTTCGGGCGGCTGGACCGGGGGCGCAGGGCAGCTTATGACGTGCGGCACCGCATCCATGACGCCAGGGGCCGCCCGTGTTCGACATCAAATCCATCCGCGACAATCCAGACGCTTTCGATGCCGCGCTCAAGCGGCGGGGGCTCGAGCCGCTGTCGTCGAAGCTGATCGCGCTCGACGAAGCACGGCGCGGCAATCTCACCACGTTGCAGGACGCGCAGGCGCGGCGCAACGCGGTGTCGAAGGACATCGGCAAGGCCAAGGGCGCCAAGGACGACGCGCTGGCCGCGAAGCTGATGGCCGAGGTCGCGGACCTGAAGGAGATCATCGCCAAGGGCGAAGAGCAGGAGCGCGCCGACAATTCGGCCGTCGAGGCGGCGCTCGCCATCATCCCCAACCTGCCGCTGGCCGAGGTGCCCGACGGCAAGGACGAGAAGGACAACAAGGAAGTCCGCCGCTGGGGTGAGCCGAAGAACCCGGTCGACAAGCCGAAGCAGCATTTCGAGCTGGGCGAGGCGCTCGGCATGATGGACTTCGAGGCGGCGCAGAAGATTTCCGGCGCGCGGTTCGTCGTCCTCAAAGGCTCGCTCGCACGCCTGGAGCGCGCGATCGCGCAGTTGATGCTCGACATGCACACGGCACCGGCGAACGGCAACTTCGGCGGCTACACCGAGCATCAGGTGCCGCTGCTGGTCCGCGATCAGGCGGCGTATGGCACGGGCAACCTGCCGAAGTTCGCGGAGGATTTGTTCCAGACATCAAATGGCTTCTGGCTGATCCCCACTGCCGAGGTCTCGCTGACCAACCTCGTGCGCGAACAAATCCTCGACGAGGACAAGCTGCCGATGCGGCTGACGGCGTGGACTCCGTGCTTCCGCTCCGAGGCGGGCGCGGCCGGACGCGACACGCGCGGCATGATCCGCCAGCACCAGTTCTCCAAGGTCGAGCTGGTCTCGATCACCACGCCTGAGACGTCCATCGCCGAGCACGAGCGCATGACCGGCTGCGCCGAGGCCGTGCTGCAGAAGCTCGGCCTGCCGTATCGCACCATGCTGCTGTGTACCGGCGACATGGGCTTCGCGTCGCAGAAGACCTACGACATCGAGGTGTGGCTGCCGGGGCAGGACGCCTATCGCGAGATTTCGTCGTGCTCGGTGTGCGGCGACTTCCAGAGCCGCCGCATGTCGGCGCGGTTCCGGCCGAAGGGCGGCAAGGACGTCAAGTACGTCCACACGCTGAACGGCTCCGGCCTCGCGGTGGGCCGCACGCTCATTGCCGTCATGGAGAACTATCAACAGGGCGACGGCTCGATTGTCATACCCGACGCGCTGAAGCCGTATATGGCTGGGCTCGAGCGGATCGCGAAGGTTTAGGTGACATCCCGGGGCCGATGCGGAGCATGTCTCCGACATGACTCCCCGGGATCCATCGGGCCACAGCCTGCGTCATGCGCGGTGAGCTGGATCCCGGCAACAAGTGCCGGGATGACACGCGGATGGTTCAAAGCGAGCGGCTTCGTAATCGCGAGGCTGTGTTGGGGGCGGGGAGTAGACGAATGAGAATTCTCGTTACCAACGACGACGGCATCAACGCGCCGGGGCTGCATGCGCTGCGCGAAATCGCGTCGAAGCTGTCGGACGACGTGTGGGTGGTGGCGCCGGAGACGAACCAGTCGGGCGCGTCGCATTCGCTCACGCTGCACGAGCCTTTGCGGTGCAGGGATGTCGACGAGCGCGTCTACGCGATCAAGGGCACGCCGACGGATTGCGTCATCATGGGCGTGCGCCACATCCTGAAGGACGATCCGCCGACGCTGGTGCTGTCGGGTGTCAACCGCGGGTCGAACATCGCCGAGGACGTGACCTATTCGGGCACCATCGCGGGCGCCATCGAAGGTACGCTGCTCGGCGTCCGCTCGATCGCGCTCAGCCTGTCGATGGGCTTCGATCTCGAGGGCCGGCATCATTGGGAGACGCCGTTGGCGCACGCGCCGGGGCTGATCACCGACCTTTTGTCCGAGCCGTTCGCGCCGGGCGTGCTGATGAACGTGAACTTCCCCGACCTGCCGCCGGAGGGCGTGGCCGGCATCGCCATTACAACTCAAGGCAAACGCGATCCGGGGATGCTGCATATCGACGAGCGCGCCGACACCTGGGGCACGCCGTATTACTGGTTCGGGTTCGAGCGGCGGAAGTCGCGGCTGGTCGAGAACACCGACCTTTGGGCGATGGCGCACGGGCTGATTTCAGTTACGCCGCTGTCGGTCGATCTCACGCACCGGGCCTCGCTGGAGCGGCTCGGCAAGCGCTTCCCTCGTCCCGCGCCGGGAAAACTGAAGGACTGATTTTCCGGTTGCCTGCCACGGGTCCGCCGCAACCCGGTCGACAAGCCAGCACAATCACAGCGTACAGCTTAACTCGAGGGTGCGGGCCAACCGGTTTCACACTCCGTCATCCATTCGGCCGGGTTCCGCCCAGCCGGAAGCACGATGCACCAGAGGCGCGGGGCCGACGGCGCAAGGGCGGACGACGGGGACGCGATAACTGTACTTCTGACTGCGCACACGTGACGGAGCGCTTCCCGGACGACGAGCCGAACGGCACGACATGCGGGATGCGACTTCAGCACGAGCCATTCCAGCTTGGGGCACAGGGGCTGAGCGACGTCCGTTAACCGGGTGTTTACCCGTTAACGGTTAACTCGGCTTGAGTGTAGAGGTGCGTAACATGATGCGTATGCGGCGTTCTTGCTTCGATCCGAGCCACCCGGCCAAAGCGCCGGCCGTGGCCGCAGTGCTTGTGCTGGCAGCGCTTGCAGGAGGCTGCAGCGCGGATGTCGGCCGCTTCGATTTTCCGGGGCTCGGCGTCGCCGACAAGGACGGCTCTCCGACGAAAATTCCGCGACCCACGGTGCCGATGCGGTCGGGCGGAAAGAGCCTGATCGATCAGGACACGGCTTCGACCGACGGCGGCTACGCGCCGCCGCCCGCAAACCGCGACAGCGGCGTCCGCATGGCGGCGCTGCCTGAGCCGGTCATGAATACGCAGCCGCTGCAACCCGTGTCCGAACCGCGCCGCGCGCCTCAAGTGCAGCAGCCGACGGCCGAACGCGCACGCGCCGAGCCGGTGGCGACGAGTGGCCAGACCATCGAGGTTCAGCCGGGCGATACGCTGTATGGATTGTCGCGGAAGCACAAGGTTCCGCTATCTGAGCTGATGAGCGCGAACGGCCTTAATGGCCCGGCGCTGAAGCCCGGCCAGAAGCTGGTGTTGCCGGCGTCCGCAGGCCCAATGCGGCCCGGAATCAAGTCGCGCCCGCCCGTCGAAGTCGCCGCCGCCCCCGCGCCGTCCGCGCCGCGCTCGCCAGCGAAGGCCGCAAACTGGGACGGCAGCTATGTCGTGAAACCCGGCGACAGCATTTATGTCATCGCGCGGCGTCACAAGGTGTCACAGGCCGAATTGCAAGAGGTCAATGGCATTGCCGATCCGCGCCGGGTGAAGCCAGGGACGTCGCTGAAGGTGCCGGCCGAAGGCGGCGCTGCCGTCGCGGCCGCAGCGCCGGAACGGATCGAACCCGTGCCGGCGCACCCGGACACGGCGCCGGTTCGTGTCGAGCCGGTGGCGGAGGCTCCGCGCGTGATCCAGTCGTCGACGCAGCCGACGATTATCAATGGCAGCCAGAAGGTGGCATCGCGCGGCGATACGGCCAATGACGTGACGCCGGGCGCGGCCGAAAAGCCGGCAGCCGTGACGCCGTCCACCGAGCCGTCGAAGGGCGAGAAGTCCGCCGCCGCCGGCACGGCCGCCACGTCGATGGGAAAACTGCGCTGGCCGGTCAAGGGCAAGGTCGTGACCGGGTTCGGTCCGCGTCCCGACGGCACGCACAACGATGGCGTCAACGTCTCCGTTCCGCTCGGCACCGAGGTGCACGCGGCCGAGGGCGGCGTCGTCGCCTATGCCGGGTCGGAGCTCAAGGGCTACGGCAATCTGATCCTGCTGCGCCATGACAACGGTTGGGTCACCGCCTATGCCCACGCCGATGAACTGTTGGTCAAACGCGGCGAGCGCGTGAAGCGCGGGCAGATCGTCGCCAAGGCCGGCAAGACCGGGCAAGTCGATCAGCCGCAGCTCCATTTCGAGCTGCGCCAGGGGTCGAAGCCGGTCGATCCGACGCCGTTCATGGAGCGGATGTAGGATTTTCCACGCCGTGCTCTCGTTGCGAGTAACGCGCGGTGGCGGGCGGGGCACTCTCTCTGCCGCCCGTCGCGCGTAACGCGGTGGCGGCGGGGCACCCTCTCTGCCGCCCGTCGCGCGTAACGCGCGGTGGCGGCGGGGCAACGAATGGCGCATCCGCAGGTCTTTGGTTGCGCTTCGGATGCCCACCCGCATCCGCGCTTGTGTTGCCGCCGCGCGATACGTCGCGCGGCTTTTGCTTGGGGCCCTGGCACGGGTAGGGCGGGCTTGCTATGCCAGCCGGTCTTCTCTCGAGCGGAGTTCGTCCCGTTATGTCCCGCAAGTTATCCCGCGCCGCCGTCGCCGCGCTCCTCGTGGCGGCCGTCGTTCCGTCAGCCGTCGCGCATCATTCCTATGTCACCAAGTACGACAGCTCGAAACTCACCAAGCTGACCGGCACGGTCGGAACGGTCAGCTACACCAACCCGCACATCTTCTTTCAGTTCGAGGCCAGCGGCTCGAGCTGGACGATCGAGACCGAGAGCATCTCCGTCGCCCGCGCCAACGGCTTGACGGAGGCAATCTTGAAGGAGGGGGCAAAGGCGACGCTCACCGGCTGGCCATCGCGCGAGAAGTCGGCCGAGGTCGGCCTCAGCACGATCGCCTTCGACGGACGGCCGACGATCACCATGCGCAAGACGGCGCGCTGACCATGTCCGGGGACGTGGCGAGCGTGTGGACGTGGCTTCATGCGACGCCGCCCGCCGTATTCGTGCGCGAGAGCGTGTGGGCCTATCCGGCACTCGAAACGGCACACGTGATCGGGCTCGGGCTCGTGCTCGGCTCCATCCTCGCCTATGATCTGCGGCTGCTCGGCTGGCATCGCGATCTGCCGCTGTCGCGGCTCGGCCTGCATCTATTGCCGTGGGTGTGGACCGGTTTCGCGCTCAATTTCATGAGCGGCGTATTGCTGTTCCTGTCG
The DNA here is from genome assembly GCA_022843145.1 of Hyphomicrobium sp. Classification (GTDB taxonomy): domain Bacteria; phylum Pseudomonadota; class Alphaproteobacteria; order Rhizobiales; family Hyphomicrobiaceae; genus JAKAML01. The sequence goes on along the minus strand of JALHOF010000019.1, from coordinate 56,373 downwards.
GACGCCGTCGAGTTCGCCGAGAACACGTCGTTTCGCGTCAAGATGCTGCTGCTGGTCGTGGCCGGTCTCAATGCGGTGTGGTTTCAGACGCGCGTCGCCCGCACCATGCCGGCGTGGGACCGCGACGCCGACGCGCCGGGGGCGGCGAAGACGGCGGCGGCACTGTCGATCGTGCTGTGGCTCGCCATCGTCACAGCCGGGCGGTTGATGGCTTATGTGAAGTAGCTGGCCCTAATGATTGCGCTTCGGATGCCCACCCGCATCCGCGCGCTAATCGCTCTTGAGCGTCGCGCCGAGGCGGCCGGCGAGGTCCTGGATGTACTGCCATGCCACGCGCCCCGATCGCGCGCCGCGCGTGATCGACCACTCCAGCGCCTCGCGCTCCAGCTCGGCGGGAGCGATTTTGAGATCGTGGTGGCGGACGTACCCGCGGATCATGTCGAGGTAGTCGTCCTGGGTGCCGTTGTGGAAGCCGAGCCAGAGGCCGAAGCGGTCCGACAGCGAGACTTTCTCCTCGACGGCTTCGGATGGATTGATCGCGGTCGAACGCTCGTTCTCCATCATGTCGCGCGGCATCAGATGGCGGCGGTTGGACGTCGCATAGAAGATCACGTTGTCCGGACGGCCCTCGATGCCGCCCTCGAGCACGGCCTTCAGCGATTTGTAGCTGGTGTCGTCGCGGTCGAACGAGAGGTCGTCGCAGAACACGATGAAGCGGTGGCCGCTGTCGCGCATGCGGGCGAGGCAGCGCGGCAGGGATGCGATGTCCTCGCGGTGGATTTCGATCAGCTTTAGTTGGCGCATCCGACTCCCCTCCGGGGAGCCGGCCGGATGCGCGCCTGGTTGTGTGGCGGCAGCGCAAACAAATGCATGAGCGGCCTTGACGAGCGACGACTTGCCCATGCCGCGCGCGCCCCACAACAGCGCGTTGTTGGCGGGCAGGCCGCGGGCGAAGCGCAGGGTGTTGTCGATGAGCTGGTCAGCCGCACGCGAGATGCCCTTGAGCAGTTCGAGCGGAACGCGGTTGACGCTAGGGACAGGCTGGAAGCCGTCCGGGTCGGCATGCCAGACGAACGCGTCGGCGGCGTCGAAGTCCACCGGTGGTGCGACGGGTGGCGCCAGCCGCTCGAGCGCCGAGGCGATTCGGTCGAGGCGGGCGATCAGGCCGGGGTCGAGAAATCGGGCATCGTCGTGCGACATGAACCAGAACCTTCCGGGCAGAGCGGGATACGGCGCGAGAACGGCGCTCTATAGCCCGACCCGGGGCGTAAACTCCAGCATTCACAAGTCGCGCGCCCCGTGATCCAGGTCTGTGCCGAGCCGCAGCGCGCGTGCCAGTTGCAAATGGAGCCCCGGACACTATAGTCCGCCCGAATTCGGGGTATGGGGCGCGCTGATGTTGCATTTGGCGGGCCAGCTCGCCATGTGTCGCGCGTCGGCAGTGCCGCGCCATGCCCCCGTCACCTGCCACGGTTACCCGGCTCGACCATTCGGCTGCCGCCCGGCCGCCCGATCCAAGGAACGCGAACGACATGACTTTCATCCAACCCGCCTACGCCCAGGGCGCCGGAGCCAGCGATCCGCTCACCGGACTTCTTATTCCGATGCTGCTGATGATGGCGATCTTCTACTTCCTGGTCATTCGTCCCCAGTCCGAGCGCGCCAAGAAGCATCGCGAAATGATCGAGAAGGTGCGCCGCGGCGATACGGTCGTCACCTCGGGCGGGTTCGTCGGCAAGGTACTGCGGGTGCCCGACAATTCCGACGAGGTCGAGGTCGAGTTGTCCGACCAGATGAAGGTGCGCGTTTTGCGCAGCACGCTGATGGACGTTCGCTCGAAAGGCGAGCCTGTCAAGGAATGATGGCCGGGCGGCGCGGGATGGCCGCGCCGGTGGCACCGCAGTTCGACTGCCAGGCACGTTGAACCACGCGAATTGAAACTCGCCGGCACCCCGCCGGCGGCTCATGAAAGATATAAGAGCCGATGCTGCATTTCGCTCGTTGGAAGGTCATCGCGATCGTGGCGACGTGTCTCGCCGCGGTGGTGTTCGCGTTGCCGAATTTCTTCGCCAAGGAAACGGCGGCGTCGTGGCCGTCTTTCATGCCGCAGAAGCAGCTCGCGCTGGGCCTCGATCTGCGCGGCGGCGCGCATCTCCTGCTCGGCATGGACACCGAAGAGCTGAAGGCGGATTGGCTGAAGACGCTGCGCGAGGATACCCGCCGCACACTCCTGGACCTCAACAAGACCCGTGAAGCGAAGATCGGCTTCACGCCCGCCACGATCACCGGCGGCGCGGTTCAGGTTCGCATGACCAAGCCGGAGGACACCGAGGCGGCGCTGAAGGAACTGCGCAAACTCGCGCAGCCGATCGGCAGCGCGGTGTTCGGCGGCTCGGGCAACGATCTCGACGTCACGCAAGGGTCTGACCCCGGTTTGATCGTTTTGCGGCCCAACGATCCCGGCATTATCAATCGCGTGTCGCTGGCCATGAGCGCGGCCATCGAAACCATCAACCGCCGTATCAACAACCTCGGCACCGCCGAGGCGACTGTCGTGCGCCAGGGCCGCGACCGCATCCTGATCCAGTATCCGGGCCTTCAGGATACCAAGATGCTGAAGGACCTGATCGGCCAGACGGCGAAGCTGACATTCCATTCCGTCCACCCGCAGACCTCGGCCGAAGAGGCCAAGGCGTCGCGTGTGCCCAACGGGTTCAAGATTTTCGAGGGCGATACGCGCGGCGAAACGGGTTCGTATCTGTTGCAGGAAGTGCCCGTCGTCACCGGCGAGGATCTCGTCGACGCACAGCCGGGCTTCGACCAGCGCACGAACGAGGCGATTATTTCGTTCCGTTTCAATCAAGCCGGCGCGCGCAAGTTCGGCAAGTTCACGAGCGAAAATGTGGGCGCGCCGTTCGCCATCTTGCTCGACGACAAGGTGCTGTCCGCGCCTGTCATCCGCGAGCCCATCCTCGGCGGCTCGGGCCAGATCTCGGGTTCGTTCACGGTCGAGAGCGCCAACAATCTCGCGATCCAGCTTCGCTCGGGCGCGCTGCCGGCCAAGCTGACCATCGTCGAAGAGCGCACCGTCGGCCCGTCGCTCGGCGCCGACAGCATCGCGGCGGGTTCGCGCGCGGGCATCATCGGCGCCATCGCGACGTTCGTGATGACGATCACCGCCTACGGCACGTTCGGCGTCTATGCCTCGATCGCACTGATCGTGAACGGCTTGATGATCGTCGCACTGATGACGGCGATCGGTTCCACGCTGACGCTGCCGGGCATCGCCGGCCTCGTGCTGACGATCGGCATGGCGGTCGACGCCAACGTTCTGATCTTCGAGCGCATCCGCGAAGAGATCCGCGCCGGCAAGAGCGCGATTGCAGCCATCGACGCGGGCTTCACCCGCGCCATCGTGACCATCGCGGACAGCCAGCTCACGACGCTCGTTGCGGCCTTCATCATGTTCTGGCTCGGATCCGGACCGATCCGCGGCTTCGCCGTGACGCTGACCATCGGCATCTTCACGTCCGTGTTCACCGCCGTCACCGTCACGCGTCTGTTGGTTTCGCTTTGGCTGAAAGGCGCGCGTGCGAAATCGAGCAAGATCGAAGTTCCCATCTGACGCGCCGGATGCTTGTGGGCATCCGAAGGCGCGACTTAGGAGAGGCATTCCATGTTCCTGGTTCCCGACTTCAAGGGCTTTGACTTCTTCCCGCACGGCACGCGGCTCGACTTCATGCAGTGGAAGGGCATCTGCTTTTCGCTGTCGATGCTGGCGATGGTGGCGTCGCTCGGTCTGTTCTTCGTCAAGGGGCTGAACTACGGCGTCGACTTCAAGGGCGGCTCGCTGATCGAGGTGCAAGTGAAGTCCGGCACGGCCGATCTCAGCGCAGTGCGCCAGAAGCTCGGCGGGCTCGGGCTCGGCGACGTGCAGGTGCAGAGCTTCGGCGCGCCAACCGACGTGCTGATCCGCGTCGAGGAGCAGCCGGGCGGCGACAAGGCGCAGCAGGACGCGCTGAGCAAGGTCGTGACGGCACTCGGCGACGGTTTCACGCAGCGGCGCGTCGAGGTGGTGGGCCCGGCCGTATCGAGCGAGTTGCGAACAACCGGCATCATTGCCGTGCTCGCGTCGATCCTCGCCATCATCACCTATGTCTGGTTCCGCTTCGAATGGCAGTTCGCCCTGGGCACGGTCGTGGCGCTCGCCCATGACGTGCTGGTCACGGTTGGCTTGTTCTCGCTGTTCCAGCTCGAATTCGACCTCGCCATCGTCGCGGCGCTACTGACCATTCTCGGCTATTCGGTCAACGACACCGTCGTCGTGTCCGACCGCATCCGCGAGAATCTGCGCAAATTCAAGAAGATGGACCTCACGGAGTTGCTCAATCTCTCGATCAACGAGACGTTGTCACGGACCGTGCTGACCGGCGCGACGACGCTCGCGGTGCTCATCGCGCTCTATATTTTCGGCGGCGAAGTGCTGCGCAACTTCACATTCGCCATGCTGTTCGGGATCATTATCGGGACGTACTCGTCGATCTTCATCGGCGCGCCGCTGCTCGGCTATCTCGGGATCAAGCGCGACTGGTCGGGCAATGCCGCGAAGACCCCGGCAGGCGCGGCGACGAAGGCCTGAGCGATGTCCGGCGGCGCAGAGGTCCGCCCATCGCATGGCCGTCCGGCCCGCTTCTATCCTGGCCGCGCGGCCATCGACGCCTATGGCAATGGCGGCTTCCGCTTCGCCGACATGAGTCACCGAGGCTCGATCCTGTGCTTGCCGTCAGGCGTCCACGGCTGGGAAATCGCGGACGGGGCGGACGTGTCGCGGGATGATCTCGCCGCCGTCTTTGCTGAAGCCGCCGACATCGGCTTCCTGCTGCTGGGCACCGGCCGGACGCAAGTGTTCCCGAGCAGGGACCTGCGTGCGGCGTTCGCGGACGCGGGCATCGGGCTCGAGCCGATGAGCACGGGCGCCGCCTGCCGCACCTACAACATCATGCTCGCCGAGGGCCGGCCCGTCGCCGCCGCGCTGATCGCGGTGGAGTAAGGCATGTCGGACCGATCATCCGCCACCCCGTCTGCCGCGGTCGCCAATCGGTTCCGCGCCGCGGGCGATACCATTCGTGATGCGGCGCGCACCACCGAGCAGGACCGATACCTGTCGGCGCTGCTCGCTCCGCGCGCGGTGCGCGACGATATCATCACGATTGCAGCGTTCCTCGGGGACGTCGCGCGGATTCCCCGCGTCGTCAGCGATCCGCGCCTCGGCGAGATCCGGCTGCAATGGTGGATCGACACCATCGAGGGCTTCGCCACAGGCGCGCCACCCACCGGCCACCCGCTGGCCGACGCGCTGCGCGGGGTGGCGCTGCGGCGTGGGCTCGACCCGGCGGATCTGGCCGCGGCGGTCGAGGCGCGCTCCGTCGAGTTCGCCGAAACACCCATTCAAGATCAAGTTGCGCTCGAGGACTATCTCGACGGCACCGAGGGTGCCGGATTCCGCCTCGCTGCTCGCATCCTCGAAGTGCCGCAAACGACCGCGACGGATGCCGTGCTGCGCGTAGCGGGCCGGAGCTATGGGCTCGTGCGCGTGCTGCAATCGCTCCCGCGCTCGATTGCTGGCCGTCGGCTGCTCTTGCCGTTGGATTGGCCCGGCGTCATGACCCTCCGCGACGCTGCATCGCAGGAGAACGATACGGAGCGGATGCTTGCCGCCGTCGTGGCCCGCTGTGCGGGGGCTGCACGGCAGTATCGGGCGGAACTGCACGGAATTTCGGCAGTAATTCCCCACAGCCTCAATGCCGCAATTCTGCCGTGTGCCCTTGTCGAGCCCTATTTGCAGGCTCTTGAAAGACGGAGTTCGGGTGCGGAATCCGATCCGGGCGAGGTCGCCCCGCTCATCTCGCCGCTGACGCGGGTCTGGCGGTTGTGGCGCGCACACCGGCGCGGGCGGCTCTGACGGCCACGCCATCGCGATGCGCGAAGCCGGATTCACACTGCGGGAGATCGATATGCGACGTTGCGTTTCACGCTCATTGGGTCTGGCACTCGGTATCGCGCTGACCGCCACGCCGCTTGCCGCACAGTCGCCCCCCGAGCCGGGGACGGAGCCGGCGGTCGGCCTGTCGCAGCCGGGGACGGCGCCATCGTCGCCGCTCGTGGCGCAGCTCACCGCACCTGTCATCGAGTGGCGCGTCGAGAATTCATTCCGCTTTTTCGTCGATCCCAAGGATACCGAGATCCATCGTCAGACGTATCTCGCGCTCGCCGGCGACCAGAAGCGCCGCCCCGTGCTCGAATCCGAACGCGAACTTTCCGCGCGTCATCCCGAAGGATGGGCGGCGACGATGTTCGGCCAGACCTGCTGGCACAACCTGCGCAACCTGCACGCTTGTCCCAACGGCAGCAATTACATCAATCCGGACAGCCATGCGGTCGTGACCAGCATCAAGGGTGTCGACGATGCGGCGGTGTCGTGCACTTGGATCACCGCGCCGTCGAGCGACGATCCCGGCACGGCGGTGACACAACCTTGCGCGGAGCCGGTGCGGCTCGTGGTCCCCTATCCGAAGGGGGTCGAGGTGCGGGTCGAGATCGGCGGACGCGAGATCGCTGTGACGCGGGTGCGCGTGCGCGACCTTCTCGTCGCGGGAATGGGCGACAGCTTCGGCTCCGGCGAGGGCAATCCCGACCAGCCGGTGCGGTTCTCACGCGAGCGGGCGGCCGACTACGGCAAGGCCGACCTCGCGGGCTATCCGGCACGCGTCGGCTCGTGGAAGCAGATCGGCGACAAGGAGTTCATCACCGAGAACGCGCGCTGGCTCGATCAGGCGTGCCATCGCTCGCTCTACTCGTATCAGCTCCGCGCGGCGCTGCAGCTGTCGCTCGAGGATCCGCATCGCGCCATCACCTACGTCGGGGTCGCGTGCTCGGGTGCCGAAGTCACGGCCGGCCTCTTCCTCCGCTACAAGGGCAACGAGTGGGTGCCGAAGCCGCCCGACCTCTCGCAGATCTCGGCGATCGCCGAAGCACAGTGCGCCGACCGCGAAGCGCCAATGCAGGATCTGCCGGAGGCCTATCACATGGGCGGCACCATCGCCGACCTGAAGGGCGGCCTGGTGCTGCGGAAGTGCGCGGCGGAGGAAGCGCGCAAGATCGACCTCGCGCTCGTGTCGGTCGGTGGCAATGACGTCGGCTTTTCACGTCTCGTCGCCAATGCCGTGCTGGAGGACAAGTCGCTTCTCAAGAGTCTTGGCGGCTGGGTCGGTCACGTGCACGGCCAGGCGCAGGCGCGTGCGGCGCTGAACACGCTCGACGAGCGCTACAAGGCGCTCAATCGTGCGATGCATAATATTCTGCACATCCCGTGGAACGAGAGCGATCGCGTGATCCTCACGTCATATCCCGGATTGGCGCTGTTGTCGGATGGCAAGGCGGTGTGTCCCGACGGCTGGGCCGGCATGGAGGTCGCGCCGGCGCTCAAGCTGTCATCCGCCAAGGCGAGAGAGGGGGCCGTCATCGCCGACCGGCTCGATGCCGTGATGCGGGTGAGCGCCAAGAACCACGGCTGGACATTCGTCGACCGGCATCGCCCCGACTTCCTGGGACGCGGCATCTGCGCCGGCTTCACCGACAATGCCTTCTCGGTTGCCGACGACCTGCGTCTACCGCGGCGCACGGACGACGGATGGCAGCCGTTCAATCCCGCCGATTATCCGCCCTATGCGTCCAGGCAGCGCTGGTTCCGCACCCCCAACGACGCATTCTTGACCGGCAACTTCCACGTCGCGGGCCCCGTTCTGCAGAAGGCGCTGAAGCTCGAAACGTTTTCGTGGTTCCAGTTGATGCTGGCAGCCACATATTCGGGCGCGTTCCATCCCACCGCCGAAGGCCACGCCGCCATTGCCGATGCCGTCGTCGAGAAGGCGCGGACCGTTCTCGAACGTCACGGACAGGGGCCGCGGACGTACGCGGATCGCTAACCGTCGTGCGACGGCGCATCGGCCGTTGCTAGAAGGCCTTCTTGGCGTCACCGAACAGCTCGATGAGAAGTGCCGCCACGCGCGCACTCTCGATGTCATCCTTGTGGATCATCGACGCCGCTCCTTGGCGAATGAGTTCCGAAGCGCGCCGCCGTGTCATGGACCCGGAGACGACGACGATGGGGCCCGCATAGCCCGCGCGGCGAATGAAGGGAATTGTGTTCGTCGCCGTATCGACGGGCGAGATGCGGTCGTCGAGGAACAGCAGTTGCGGGATTGCGGCCTTGAGCGCGTCGAGAGCGGTGCCGAGCGAGCGCACATGGCGGATGTCGATGCCGTGCCCGCAGACGAGCTTCAGCGACGACACGAGCCATTTCGCGTCGGAGATTTCATCGTCGATGATCAGAAACCGATCGAGGCGCGGCAGGGTGCGCATGCGCTTCGCAAGTTCGCTGCGGGCGCGCATGTGATCCGTGCCGAAGTCGACGGATTGAGCTTTCGTCACACGCCCTCCTTCGCTGGCCCGCACGCAATGGTGACACGTCACCGATCGTCTGGCCGCGCCCTTGCTCGGAACTGATGGGCAAACGGCGCGCACAGGTTTTGGTTCCGGAAGGCTAAGGGTAAGTTGCTGATGGATTGTGGATTTTCTCGGCAAAACACTTTCTGAAACAGCCGAGGACGGCACGCGCCGCGCGCCGCTGCGTGTGGATTGCGTCCGCATCGGATAGGGTTCAGCCGCCGTCGAGCCAGCGCCCGACGTCGGTCATGGCGCGCTGCGACATTAGACGCTTCTTGGCAAACCCGCGCTCCTTGCCCTTCAACCGCTTGCCGTCCGCGGCCGTGGTCGGGGCGTCGTCGAGCGGCGGCAGCAGGCCGTAGTTGATGTTCATCGGCTGGAATGAGCTGCGCCGGCTTTGTCCCGGCAACTCGGGATGAGCGGCTTCCTCGACGAGGACGTGGCCACCCGTGATGTGGTCGAGGAGCGCACCGAGCGCGGTCGTCGGCGGCGGGGCGGCGGCCGAGTGTCCCAAGCGCTCGGCTGCGGCAAAGCGGCCTGCGAGCAGCCCGATGGCTGCGCTCTCGACATAGCCTTCTACACCGGTGATCTGGCCCGCGAAACGGAGACGTGGCATGGCCTTCAGCCTCAGACCGCGATCGAGAACCTTCGGCGAGTTGAGGTAGGTGTTGCGGTGGAGCCCACCGAGGCGCGCGAACTCGGCACTCTCGAGGCCCGGGATCATGCGGAAGATGCGCACCTGCTCGGCATGCTTCAGCTTGGTCTGAAAGCCGACCATGTTCCACAGCGTGGCGAGTGCGTTGTCCTGCCTGAGCTGAACCACGGCGTAGGGCCAGCGCCCGGTGCGCGGATCGTCGAGGCCGACGGGCTTCATGGGTCCGAAGCGCAGGGTTTCGCGCCCACGCTCGGCCATGACCTCGACCGGCAGGCAGCCGTCGAAGTAGGGCGTCGACGCCTCCCACTCCTTGAACACGGTCTTGTCGCCAGCGAGAAGCGCATCGATGAAGCCGTTGTACTCGTCGCGCGTCATCGGGCAATTGAGGTAGTCGGCGCCGGTGCCGCCCGATCCTGCGCCGCCTGGGCCGGCCTTGTCATAGCGCGACTGGAACCAGGCGATCGACGTATCGATGCTGTCGCGATGGATGACGGGCGCGATGGCGTCGAAGAAAGCGAGTTCGGTTTCGCCTGTCAGTCCCGCGATGGCGCTGCTGAGGGCGGGCGAAGTGAGGGGGCCGGTCGCGACGATGACGCTGTCCCATTCGACGGGCGGCAAGCCGGCAACCTCGCCGCGATTCACGGTGACGAGGGGATGCGCGGTCAGCGCCGCCGTGACGGCGTTTGAAAACGCATAGCGGTCGACGGCGAGCGCGCCGCCCGCCGGCAGCTTGGTCTTGTCGCCTGCGTCGAGGATCAAGGAACCGGCGCGGCGCATCTCGGCGTGCAGCAGACCGACGGCGTTGGTTTCCCACTCGTCGGAGCGGAACGAATTCGAGCAGACGAGTTCGGCCAAGCCTTCGGTCTTGTGCGCGTCGGTCATCCGAACCGGGCGCATTTCGTGCAGCACCACGGGGACGCCGGCCTGGGCGATCTGCCACGCTGCTTCCGAGCCCGCGAGTCCGCCGCCGATCACATGAATGGGGTCTTTCCTGGTCATGGGCGACATTTAGAACGCTGCGGCCGCCGAAGCAAATGCGCGGCGAGGCAGGCGCCCTGTCGTTTACCGCCGAACAGTGGGTTGCGAGGATAACCCGGGGCCGGAAACGCGCGGCATTTTGCAGCGAATCACTCAGGTGATAGGTCCGATCCACGGGGTCGTTACGCTGGGGGATGGGATGGCCGGTCGAACGCGGGCTGCCGGGGTGCTGATCGCGGCGCTATGGCTTGGCGGCTGCACGCACGCCGGGTTCGGCTCGGCGGAGGGGCATTTCGCGACGTTCTCGGTGCCGGAGCCTAAGGGCAGCGCCACGAGTGCGACGGTGCATGTCTGCCATGCCTATGGCTGCCGCAGCCAGACGCGGGTTCGATTCACCGAGACCGATCTCGCCGAACTCGGCGCGATCATGAAGAAGTGGCGCGGCAAGACGGACACCGCCGAGGATGAGCGGCGCGGCGTGGCGTATGCGGTCGGGTGGATCGAAACGCGTGTCGGCGATGCGATCGGCACAAAGGACGACCGGCCAGGCATGGATTTCGCCGCGTCCGGCGATCCAACGCAGCAGGATTGCGTCGACGAGGCCACGAACACGACGAGCTATCTGACCGTGCTCGCCAACGCCGGTCTGCTAAAGCATCACACCGTGGGTACGCCATTTGCGAAGGAGAACTATCTGCGCGGCGTTGCCGGCTGGACGCACTGGACCGCCGTGCTCGAGGACAAGGGCACGAAGAAGCGTTTCGCCGTCGATAGCTGGATCTACGGCAACGGCGAAAATCCGGCCGTCGTCCCGACCGAGGAATGGTACATCGCCGATCTAGGCAGCCTGCCCCCGGCGACGCGCTGAGAGGATCCGCCTCGCCGCTGTCGCGTCAATGCATGAAGCCTTCGCGCGCGCGTTCGACGGGAGGCGCTTCTGCGTTCTTGGCGACCAATCGGGACAGCTTGTCGTCGAACTCCCGCAACAGGAAGAGGCTGACGTCGTCGAGGGTGTCGGAGCCCTTGCGGAACGGCTTTTCAAGCATGTTGATCAAGTGCAAGGCATAAATGAACATGTACGAAACGAAGCCGAACATGATCGCGGATTCAGGCGACCCTTCGGTTTCCAGAAACAGCAGCAAGGTGATCACCGATCCGACGAGCGTGTAGACGAGAATGTGGATCGACGGGACGAACTGTGTCGATTGGATGTGGTAGATCCGGAACAGACTGCGCCGCAGCGCGTCCTGCGCCCCGCGCAAGCGGGTCACGAAATTGGGCTGCATACCGGCACGCTCGAGATCGCCGAAGATCGGGCTCAGTTTATCGACTTGCTGCAAGGTGTGCCGCAAACCGTCATGGTCGGGGTCGTCGGAAAGCCCCTTGCGCAGCGAGCGCACGATGTCGAGCAGCAGGGTTCGGAGTTTCAGGATATTGTAGCCGTCGCGGCCGGCGGCGTACTCCGTTACGTCGTCGTGCACTGCCTCGAGAGCGACGCGGATTTCAGACGGCAGCCGCTCCGCCTCCTTGTAATCGGAAAGGATGCTCGACAGCAGGAAGCCGATGATGAAGATCGCGCCGCCGATGGCGCTCGTGAACAGCGGATTGAGTGACAGGAACTCTAAGCCAATCCAGTGGATCAGCGCCTTCGCGAGACTGAGTAGAATGACGATCGCCAGGACCGTGAAGAAGAGCTGCAACTGCTGCCACGATTTGACCGTGTCGTAAGCCTCGCCCAGTTTGGAGCGTGCAGTGTCGATCAGGGCCATGCGGGGGGCCGTCCTCTTGATGCTCATGCAATGATGATGGCCGGCACGCAACAAAGCCGACGTAGCCGGAAACGGGCGCAAGCGAGTTGCAATTCGCCGCATCGCCGCATTGTCATATAAGCGTCATGAAGCGCGGTTCAATGCGCCTTGCAATGGCGCAGATTTCGGCGGCCGGCCCGCAGCGGCGCAGCGGCGCGGCTGAGCGTCGAAGCGATCAGACGCTTTCCCCCGCCGCCCGGCCGCTCGACCAGGCCCATTGGAAATTGTAGCCACCGAGCCAGCCGGTCACATCGACCGCTTCCCCGATGGCGAACAGCCCGCCGACGTCGCGCGCTTCCATCGTCTTCGACGATAGCCCCCGCGTATCGATGCCGCCGCGCGTCACCTCGGCTTTCGCATATCCTTCGGTGCCCGCCGGACGGACGGTCCAGGCCTTCAGCCGGCTGGCGAAGCTCGCGAGTGTGCGCTCCGGCATGTTGGCCAATTCGGCTGGAGGCAAGTTCGCGGCGACCAGAGCCTGCGCCAGCCGCGCCGGCATCACGTCAGCGAGCACGGTTTGCATTGCCGCCTTCGGTCGCGTCCGCTTACGCTCGATCAGAAGCGCTGCCGCGTCGAGGTCGGGCAGCAGATCCACTGTGATCTCGGAGCCCGGCCGCCAGTACGACGAGATCTGCAGGATCGCCGGGCCGGATAGGCCGCGATGGGTGAACAGAATGTTCTCGCGGAAGCGCTGCTTCTCGAACGAAACCACCGCCTGCTGCGACACGCCCGCCAGCGCCGGGTCGAAGCCCGAGGGCCCCGCTCCAACCGTCAACGGCACCAGTCCGGGTCGCGTTTCGGTGACCGCCAGACCGAACTGCCTGGCGATGTCGTGGCTGAAGCCGGTGGCGCCCATCTTGGGAATCGACAGCCCGCCCGTCGCCAGCACCAGCGCCGGCGCGCTGAACACGCCCGACCGCGTTTCGACGCGAAAGGGACCGGGCCGGCTGACGCTGGTCACGGTCACGCCGAGCCGCAGGTCGACGCCGCCGCGTGTGCATTCGTCGAGCAGCATCGCAACGACCGCCCGTGCCGAGCCGTCGCAGAACAATTGCCCCAGCGTTTTTTCATGGAACGGGATGCGGTGCCGCTGCACCAGCGCGATGAAGTCATTCTGCGAATAGCGCCGCAGCGCCGACGTACAGAAATGGGGGTTGTCCGATAAAAACCGATCCGGCGTGCTGTCGAGATTGGTGAAATTGCACCGACCCCCGCCCGAAATCAGGATCTTCGCGCCCGCCTTGTCGGTATGTTCGAGCAGCAGCACCCGGCGTCCGCGCTGACCCGCGGTCAACGCGCACATCAGCCCCGCGGCGCCCGCGCCGATCACGATGGCGTCGAATGCTTCCTCCGTCGCCATCCTCGTTCTTCCCGCTCCCGCCCTGGATCTCGACTGGCCGGGCCGCCCTCTCATACGCGGCTTGTGCGCGGCGGCCAATGGCAGAGCGCGTCCGCCCCGCTGACGCTGGTCATTTCGAACCCAACCGCGACCTTGGACGGGGCCCGCGCGATGTGACACTCTTTCGTGGCAACCCACCAACGGGGACTTGCCATGACCGAACGGAAGCTGCTTTCGACCCACCGCACTTGGCAGGACTGGCTCGGCATCGTGCTCGCCTTGTCCATCGCGCTGGCGCCGTGGATCCTCGACGAGACGGCCCATCGCGCGGCCGTGGTCAATGCCGCCGTCGCCGGTCTGGTGATCCTTCTGATGGCGGAGATCGATCTGGTATCGACGCGGCGCTGGGCGGAGTACGCCCTACTCGCGGCTGGGGCCTGGATCGCGATTTCACCCGCCGTACTCGGCTATGGCGGCGCACTTCGCGTCTGGCACGCCGCCGCCGGCGTACTCGTCATGCTGCTCGCCGCGCTCGAGCTTTGGCAGACCGATCGTCGCCCGCACGGCTGAGCGTCCGTCGGCAACGAAAAGGACCCGCAATCCCCGAGGGCTGCGGGTCTGAAGTTTGCGGCATGGGGGACATGCCGCAGGGACTGTTCGCCGCGTCGAGCGGGTAAAGATCTCAGTTGGTGTCGAAGCGCGCGCGCAGGGTCAGCATGGCCGAGAACGCTTCGCCTGGAACTCCCTGGCCGCCGCCGGACTGGAGCGATTCGATGTACCGCTCGTTGCCGAGGTTGCGCAGATTGAGCTGCACGGCCCAGGTTTCGTCGAGCGGCATTGTCGCCGCGGCATCGAAGCGCCAGTAGCCGTCGACGGTGACCGGCTGATCGCCTGCCGCGGGCGTGGTCACGCCGAATGTCGTGCGTTCGCCGACGTAGGTGGCGCCCGCCGCAAGCTCCAGTCCGAAGCTCAACCGGTAGGCGGTCCATAGACTGAACGAGTGCTCGGGTACATTGTCGATCTTCTGACCAATGCGTGCCGGCGCACCCTTGGTGACCTCGCCGTCGAGATAGGTGTAGCCAGCGAAGAGTCGCCAGGCCGGAGTGAGACTGCCGTTAAGTCCGATCTCGAGGCCGTCCACCCGCTGCGCGCCGTCGATCAACGCCGGGACACCCGAAGAGCTGATGTTGCGAACGTTCTCGCGGTTAATGCGGAAGATCGCGCTGTTGACCGAGAGGCGGTTGCCGAGCAGATCCCACTTGGTACCGAGCTCATAGGTCTCGTTGCGCTGCGGATCGACGAAGAAGCCGATCTCGACCGGCCCGTTGTTGTTGCCGCCAGCGAGCTGATAGTTGCCCGCTTCCGCCGCGCCCAGCGAACCGACCGCCTCGAACGACGTGCCATAGCTCGCGTAGACGCTGCCCCACGGCACCGGCTTGTAGACGATGCCCGCATTCCAGCTCCACTCGTTGTCGGTGCGCTCGCCGCTCAAGCTGCTCTGGCCGTTGACGAGGTTCGTACCGTACGGCACGCCGAGATCGGAGAAGCCCTGCACCGTCGTTTCGACATGATCGAAGCGCACGCCGCCGCTGACGATCCACTGTTCGCCAAGCTTGATCGAGTCGCGGAGGTAGATCGCGTTGGTATCGTTCTCGATCCGCGCGCGTGTGCCATTGTAGGCGGCCTGGGTTGCGATCACGGAGTTGTCCGGGGCACCAAACGGATCGCCTACCCCTGTCAGACGTGGTCCGAACGTGTCGAGCCGGCGCCTGTTCTCGGCCTGCTCGCGGGCGAACTCGACGCCGACGACGACGGTGTGGCGAGCGCCGAAGGTGTTGAACCTCGACGTTGCATCGGTCTGGCTGACGAACACCTCGTCCACCTGATCGCGCGGCTTGGTCTGCGAGCAGATCGAGAGTTGGGCGAGTGTCGCGTTGGCCGGGGGATCACCGGCGCAGGCAGCATTCCGGAGGCGCGGCGACGAGGCCAGTGCGTCGTTCTCCGTTCGGCTGAACCGCATCTTGCTCTCGACCTTGAACGAATCCGAGAACTTGTGCGCGACCGAACCAGTGAGCATGTGCTGCTCCTGGTCCAGATAGTCGCGGTTCAGATAGCCGTACCAGTTGGAGTAGTCGACGGGCGCCGGCCGCCCGGTCAGGCCCGGCTGATTGGCATTGCGAATGAGCGGGATGCCGGCGTCGGGGAGGCCCTCGAGGCTGTAGTACTGGTAGCCGAGCGTCGCAGTGGTCGGCCCGGTCAGCCCGAGCGTGATGGTCGGTGCGAAGCCGAGCCGCTGCTGCTCGACTTGATCGCGTCCCGCGACGCCGCCGTCATGGGCGAGCGCGTTGAGGCGCACCGCGCCGTCGATGCCGACGAGCTTCTGGTTGACGTCGATGGCGAGCCGCTTGGTCGGCTTCTCCGCGTCGATGCCATAGCCCGCGGACGCTTCGACTTCGGCGAAGCTCGCCGCCTTGGCTTGCTTCGAGATGAAGTTGATCGCACCGCCCGTCGAGCCCTGGCCGAACTCCGGCGAGCCCGGCCCCTTCACGATCTCGACGCCCTCGGTATTGAAGGTGTCGCGGAAGAAGAATGCCGGATCGCGCAGGCCATCGACGTAGAGGTTGTTGGTCGCCGAGAAGCCGCGGATCTTGAGCTGGTTGCCGCCCGGCGGATTGCCCTCGCCGGCCTGCAGGGTGATGCCGGGGACGTTGCGCAGCACGTCGACGAAGCTTTGCGCAGCCTGCTCCTTGATTACGGCGTCGGTGATGACCTGGACCGAGCGGGGCGTGTCGAGGATCGGCTGCGGGAAATTGCTCGACGACGAAAGTGCGTCGACCTTGTAAGCGTCGGGCGCAGCCGTGCCGACCGTCGAGGTTCCGGGCGCCGGCTCGACTTGCGCGGGCTCGGGCGGCGAGACGGGCGGCGGTGCCTTTGCGACAGGGGCGGAAGACTTCTTCGCGGGCGCGGGCTTGGCGGCCTGCTTCGGCGCGGCCTTGGGCTTCGGCGGCTGCGCCGTCGTCTCGACCTTGATGGGCGGCAACTGAGAAGGCGTGCCTGACGAGCCCGGCGTAGAGGTTTGTGCCGAGACTGGTCCCGCGACCGAAGCTGCAAAGCACGCGAGAGCAATGGCGCTGACATGCGCCCGCTCGTCACGCATCTTCACGTATGAGAATTCGGCAACGCTCCGCCGAAGCGATGCGGGTCGCTTACTACCAGCCATGACTTGTCCCCAAATGAATGTTCGAAGGCCGCGAAATGGCGGCGCATCGGCGCATCATTTGGGTGGCTGGGTCGACGGAACGTGGCTGCCTGATGAGCGCGCCGTCATCATGCATTCTTGATTTACTCGGTCAACTTTTCGCCGAGCCGCAGGGCCGCGTTTTTATTCGATTGATGTAAATCAGCCATACTTGCCGTAAACGGCAGATCGGTGGGGCGAACGCGATCCCAAAACCTCTATTCAGGCGACTCGCCGTGTGGGCTTGTTGCGCATGGCGAGGATCTTGTCGATGCGGCGGCCGTCGAGATCGACGACCTCGAAGCGCCAGCCATTGGCCGTGACGTGCTCGCCGGTGGCGGGCAGATGCTGGAAATGCGCGAGCACGAATCCGGCGACGGTTTCGTAACCGCGGTTCTCGGGCAGCACGATGCCGATGCGTTCGGCCATCTCGTCGACCGGCATTGCGCCGGACAATAGCCAGGAGCCGTCGTCGCGCTCGACCGCGTAAGCCGTGTCACCGACGCTGTCGGATCGGAACACGCCCGCTATCGCTTCGAGAATGTCGGCCGGCGTGACCAGTCCCTCGAAATGTCCGTATTCGTCGTGGATCAGCGCCATCGGCACTTCCGCCTCGCGCAGGAGGCCGAGAACGTCGAGGGCGTCAGTGGTTTCGGGGATGATGGGGGCCGTGCGGATGTGACGGCGCACGTCGAACGGCTGGCCCTTGAGAATGTCGGCGAGCAATTCGCGCGTCTGCACGACGCCGATCATCTGGTCCGACGAGCCCTCCCCGACCGGCAGGCGCGAGTGCGGCGTCGAAATCAGCCGCTCCTTGATGACCTCGTCGGATGCGGTGATGTCGATCCAGTCGACGTCGGTGCGTGGCGTCATGAGGCCGATCACGGCGCGGTCGGCGAGGCGCATCACGCCCGCGATCATCTCGCGCTCGCCGCTCTCCAGCACGCCGGCATGTTCAGCTTCGACGATGATGGTGCGGATTTCCTCGTCGGTGACACGGTTCGCGCTTTCGGTGGATTGTCCGAATAGACGGAAGACGAAGCGCGTAGAGGCGTCGAGCAGCCAGATGGCGGGGGCCGCGACCTTCGACAGGACCACCATGATCGGCGCGACGCTGCAGGCGATGCCCTCGGCGTTGCGCAGCGCGAGGCTTTTGGGGACAAGCTCGCCGATGATGACCGACAGGTAGGTGATGACGACGATCACGAGGCCATAGCCGAGCGGCGCGGCGACGGCTTTGGAGAACCCGGCGCTTTCGAGCCAAGTCGAGGCGTACTCGCCGAACGTTTCGCCGGAATAGGCGCCGTTGATGATGCCGATCAGCGTGATGCCGATCTGAACCGCGGACAGGAAGCGGCCGGGGTCGGCGGAGAGGGCCAATGCGCTATCCGCTCCGGGCCGGCCGGCGGCGGCCATGGCCTTCAATCGGGGACGCCGCGCGGAGACGACCGCCAGCTCCGACAAGGCGAAAAGTCCATTGAGGAGGATAAGCGAGAAGACAATCAGAAGGTCGATCACATCGTTTGCGGCCGACGTGTTCGCGTCCAAGCCACTCCATGTTGTCGCGGCCCATCGAAGGACGCTCCCCTATCTATCGGCCGCAGATGCGAGCGTCAACGCGCATGGTCAGCGCTCCTGGGCACTGCCTTGCGCAAGGTCTCGTGGACTTCGCCCCACAATGGCCCGACTTCACAGGCTTTCTCGGCTTCACCACGCCATCGTTCGAGCCTCGGAGGTCGCCATGCGGGCCCTCGTCCGTCACCGTTGGACGCACGCCGTCGCACTGCCGGCCGGTTTGATGATGCTCACCGCGTCAGTGCCGGCGTATGCAGCTGAACAATTCGCCGGCAGGCCTGTGCATGTGCTGACGGTCAAGCCGACGGCGCCGCCCGCGGCGCTCGGTGCTCCGTCGGTGTCCGCCCCGGCTACTGTTGCACCCAAGGCAAAGCGTGCGGCGGGCAAGCGCCCGGCAAAGCCAGTGGGTGCGGCGGCAACCGCGGCAGAAGCGTCGTACCCCGAATTCGAAAAGTCCGAGCAACTCTTGGGCTGGATCAACGGCTATCGCGAGAATCCGGAGCCGAAGCGCCTGCCGCAGGCGGTCGCTGCAATGAGCCGCCTCGGCCTCCTGCGCGACATGGACAGCGCCGGCCTCTACGTCGGCTTCGTTGCCGGCGTGCTGGGATCGAACCCGGCGCTGGCCGAGGAGCTCGTCGCCAAGATGTTCCCGCGTCCGCCGGAGGAACAGGGCCTGATCATCAAAGCCATCGCGTATTCGGGCCTCGAAGACTGGCGCGGGCTTCTCGTGAAGTTCGTCGAACGAATGCCCGCGCGCCGCAAACAGATTGACACCCAGCTCTACGTCAAACCCGAGACGCTGGAGACGGTCGCGCTGGAAACCGGCCCCGCGCCGATCGACGCGCTGTGGGGCTATCATTTCGCAACGGGGTCGTACCAGCCAGTCGAGCGCATCGTGGCGGCGCTGGCATGGGCCGGCGACAAGTCGGACGCCGAGAAGCTGACCATCGGCAGCATGGCCAAATGGACGCTCGCATCGAATGCCATGCGCGACAAGGCGCTGCTCGATTGGCTTCGGGAAGCGGGTGCCGGAAAGTCGAAGGAAATCGTCAAGGAGTTGCGCGAGGTGGTGGTCGCTGCAGAGAGCTTCGAGGTGTCGAAGCTGCGCCGTGACGCACTGGCCGCCATCGACGACGCCCGCCGCCGTGCGCCCGCCAGCAAGCCGACCACATGGACCACCGCCGTCGGCGCGGCCCCCACCGTCATCGGGCTGGCGTGCGTCGCCGCCAGCGTCGCAGGTCAGGTCGCGCTCGGTATTCCGTGCGTCGTCTCGGGTGCGCTGTCGACCGCCGTCGCCAAGCATTGGGGACAGCCGTGAACGAGAACTCGAACGTCGCGCGGCCAGCCTCGGGGGACGAAGCTGGCCGCTGACGGTCGGGGAACAAGTGGCTGCTGCGCCGCCGTCAATTGAAGCGGTAGGTCAACGTCGCGCGGACACTGTGCAGTTCCAATGCATCATCGGTCCGGCGCATGTCGGTGCCGACGGGATTGACCGCATTGAAGACGTTGCCGGCGTTGTCTGATGCTCGGCGTCCAGCGCGGGCGGTGAAGTTCGAGCTTCCGAAGTCGGTATAGAGGTATTCGAGGCCGAGGCTGATGTTCGGCATGATCATGTATTCGGCGCCACCGCCGATGACATAGCCCCACGAGCCGTCGCGATTGCGCAGCGTGAAGTTGTTGAACGCGTTCGACGTGCGGAAGGTCTCGTCGAAATCGCTGTAGGTCGCGCCGCCGGTTGCGTAGATCAGGAGGCGGTCCATGGCGAGGCCGGCGCGCAGCCGCATCGACGCAGACCACTCGACCTCGCGGGTGAAGGTGTAGAAGGCAGGCGTGGTGCTGAAGGCCGTCGTGGAGTCGCTGATGTCGACGTGATTGACTTCGATCAGGCCGCCAAACACGAACTGCCCATACTGGCGGTCGTAGCCGACGCGGATACCGAAATCGAGGCTGTCCTCGTCGTCACCGCAACCATTGGCGGGCAGGGCGCTGTTGGTCGCGCCGCCGCAGAAGCCCGGCGAGAACGCATTGCCTGGGGCGCCGACGGTGTCGTCATATTGTCCATCGAGATCGGTATCGAAGACGAAGCGCGCGCTGTCGCTGCTCGTCGAGGTGAAGCCGGCATGCACGCCAAAGTAGGCACCGGTCCAGACGTGCGGCCGATGCGCGGTGTAAGGTTCGTCCTTGATGCTGCGACGAGACGGGCCGCCGTAGAGGTCGGCCGCCGCAACGGGCGTCACAGCAAGGCCGAAGATGGCCATCGCCAATAGAGATCGCATAGGGTTGTCTCCAAAAAATCGAATGACTTTGGAGCCAGGCAGCGACCTCCCCAGGTTTCACCTCCCCTAGCAGATTTCAACGTAGCGGCTTGTCCGGCGACGGTCGACTTCGAATGCGCGCATTCAACTTGCGCGCAATACATCTGTGGGCGCTCAGACACAGTCGGATTGAGCATTACGAGCAAATGCCGGACGACCCGCAATGCTGGAGACGATTTCGGCGGCAAATCCCGAGGCCGTTGAAAACAATGCAACGCCTCACTGCATCCCGGAAGGGGGCTCGCGCGTAGCTCAGGTGTGGAGACCGTTCGGACGAACCAAACTGGCCCCACCTCCCCGGCGGGCGGAACGGTCGAGCGGTTCTCCACGCCCCTATTTCTAGCGACAGCGGCGGCCTTTGTACCGAACGTAGCGTGTCGCGGACGTATCGCGGTGGAATGTTGTCCGCCGTGTAGCGCTCAGTCCGTGCCGGCGCGCCCGCTTTCTGGATGGTTCGCCAGGAAATGGCGGAGGACCATGACGAGTTCCCGCGCGCGTTGCGTATCGTCGCGCCGCTGCGCCGCGACGAGATCGTCGACGATCATGTCGCGGATGCATTCGACGCCGTGATCGCTGCAGAGCAGATAGTTCGCGAGGCCAGCCGCCGCGATCTCCGGAATGTGCTCGTGCTCGGCGATGGCCTGCACCTCGTCCTCGGTCAGGCCACAGAAGGCCAGACAGTCGTCGAGTGTGATCATCGTCCCCTCCCTTGGCAGCATCTGGGCCCGGCTTGGGCTGCGTCGTGCGAAGGCGCGAACGAGGAAGTATACGCCTGTGGCGATCGCGAAATTTGACACGCCTCAAGGCCGTGCCGCACACTTGTGGGTGAATGCTGGCGTGCGCTGCCAGGCTAAACGGGAGGCTACATCGTCATGTCGGATCGTCGAATGGTTCGGCTGCGCGCGGCAGCCGCTGCCAGCATTTGCCTCATGGCTTCGGGCGGCGCGGTCGCCCAAGCGGTCTCGATCGAGGGATTGTGGACGGGCAGCGGGTACGCCGAGGTCACGTCCGGGAAGCGCGAGCGCGTGAGCTGCCGCGTCCGCTACAGCCGGGAGACACCCGACGTGTTCGGCGTTTCGGCCGTGTGCGCGAGCCCCTCGGTCAAGCTCACCCAGACCGGCACCGTATCGCGCGTGGCCGCCAACCGCTTCGTCGGTGATTTGTACAACCCCGAGTTCGACGTCTCCGGGCGAGTCCGCGTTGTCGTGTCAGGCGCGACGCAAACCGTGACGCTCAGCAGCGCGCGGGGATCTGGCTCGTTGTCGTTGTCGCGGAAATAGCGGCAGCAGCGCTGGCCGTTCACTTAGGCAGTTGCGGGCGGCCGTGCGCGTCGAGCGGCCAGAATGGGTTGTGCGCGATCTCCCACAAATGGCCATCGGGGTCGGCGAAGTAGCCCGAGTAGCCGCCCCAGAAGACCTTGTGCGGCGGCTTGACGATCCGCCCGCCCTGGCGCGCGACGAACGCAAACGCCGCATCGACGGCAGCTTCGCTCGCGAGATTGAACGCGCACGAGACACCGCGGAAGACTGTTTCCGCGTCCGCGACGCCGGCGTCGTCGGCCAGCGCCGCCCGGCCGAATAGTGCGAGGATGGTGCCGCTCATATCGAAGAAGGCGACGCTGGTCTCCGCGCCGGGCGCGGCCTTGAAGCCCAGTCCTTCATAGAAGGCGCGCGACACCGCAACGTCGGCAACGCCGAGTGTGATCAACGATAGATGCTGTGGCAGGGGCGGTGCGGTTGGCTCCGTCATGACGCATGGCCTCCGGCTGTCATTGCAAGGCGATGGGGGCGACGCATTTGGGATCGCGCGGTGATGGCGTGGCGTCGGGATAGAAGGTGCGGATCCCAGCCGCGCGGCGGACGAAGACCGCCGTAAACGCCTGCCCATCGTCGCGCACGGGAAGCAGGCAGGCGCTGCTGTCGCCGCTCGCGGTCGGGTTTTCGGCGAACGCGCGTGTGACGAGCTTCAACAGATCCTCCCCGCCGAGCGTCAGTCCATAACCCTTGCGCGCATCGCGGATGACACGGCCGTCGGCCAGGCGCATCACCACGCCCGTCGTGTAGAGGACGCCGGGCACGACCTCGTTTTGACTGTAATTACCCATCAGGCAGGCCTCGCCGGTCTGTTGAAGCTGGAGATAGCGGGCGTGGAAATGCAGCCCGCCGATCTTGCCGCGGCCCGCTCCCGGCTCGCCGCACATGATGTGGTCGAACGCTTTGACCGCGAACCAGGCCTCCGCGAGATCGTCAACGTAGGACGCGAGATTGTCGTGAACCGGGCGGTCGCCGAACACCTTGCCGCCGGTAAACGCCTTGATCCGCTCGGCGACGGCGGTGTGCGCGCCCAGCATCGCCTTGAATTCTGCGCGCGTCACCTCCTTGCCGGGTGCGCCGCAGGTGGCGGTGATTGCGGTGTCGAAGGCGTCGAGGGCGGGTGCCGGGGGTGAGATGTCGACCTTGCCGCCAACCTTCACCGCCACTGGGTTGTCGATGGTATCGAAGAACGGGAGGCAGGCGTTACGTTGCGCCTCCGTTTGCCCACCAGCAACCGGCGCGGGCGCTCCGGCCCGACCATCAGTCGCACTTTTTGTGGTGCCTTCGGATGCCCATGATGCATCCGGCGCGGCGCCGTCGGCAAATCGCCCGCAGCCGATCTCCACCCACTTGCTTGCGGTGCCGACGACGATGAAAACGTGGCTTGCATTCTCTCGCTTGTTCAGGCCGCGGCCGGAGTAGGCCTTGCCGGGCTCGAGGGTGACGGGGTTGCTGCGCCGCTTGAAACCGTCATACGCCTCGCACGCCTTCTCGACGACGAACTCGCGGCGCGTCTCGAAGAACTCCTGCGAATGCGCGGGGAGCGAGAGTGCCTGGAGCGCGAGGGCCGAGGCGAGCACGCGGCAGATCGCAACCAGCGTCAAAACGTGCGGCACGGATGTGGCGCGCGTGTCGGTGATCATGGCGTCTCTTTCTGAGTGTGCGGGCTGACTGTTGTGGAACCGTTGTGACGCCGCCGCTCAGCAGCCCTTCCAGGTCGGGTCGCGCTTCTCGATGAACGCGCCGATGCCTTCCTTGGCGTCTTCGGCCATCATGTTCGTGACCATGACGTCGGCGGCGAAGGCGTAGGCATCGCCGAGCGATTTTTCGATCTGCGTATAGAAGGCTTCCTTGCCGATGGCGACCGTCAGCGGCGACTTGGCGGCAATCTGGCGGGCCATCGACATTGCCTCGTCCATCAAATTGTCGGCAGCAACCGCGCGGTTGACGAGGCCGTAATCGGCAGCGGCTTCCGCACCGATGATTTCGCCGAGCAGCAGCATCTCCATCGCACGCTTGCGCGGCACGTTGCGCGAGAGCGCGACCATCGGCGTTGAGCAGAATAGGCCGATGTTGACGCCCGGCGTGCAGAATTTGGCGCCGGTGGCGGCGACCGCGAGATCGCAGGTCGCGACCAGTTGGCAGCCGGCTGCGGTAGCCATGGCGTGGACGGCGGCGATCACCGGCTTCGGGCATTTTACGATCGCTTGCATCACGTCGGCGCAGAGCGACATGGTCGCCGCGTAGAACGCACGTCCGCCATCGGCGTCGTTGCGGTGCGCGGTCAATTCCTTGAGATCGTGTCCGGCGCAGAATGCGGGACCATTGGCGGCGAGCACGATGACCTTCACGCCGTCGTCGCTGCCGAGTTGATCGATCGCGGAGTTGATGGCTTCGAGCATGGCGATCGACAGCGCGTTGCGGCTCGCGGGGCGGTCGAGCGTGAGTACGGCAATTCCGGGTTCGGGCCGCGTGATCGAGACAGGCGCGATATCGGCCGCGCGTGCGTCTGTCGCAACTTTGTCCTGCATCGACTCTCTCATATCGTGGGCGACCGCGGGCAGCAGCTTTTTGGCCTGCATGGTGTTGACGGCCAAACGGGAAAACAGCCTGAAACGCGACATGCGGCCCTCGCGAGCCGCATGTTACTTTTGCATGATCTTGCAGGCTGCGTCATCAGGCGCGTCTACTGCATCGCCTTCTCGATCGCTTCGCGATGCTTTTTCACGACGTCGATGTTTTCCTTGTGCTCGAGCGGCGGCGTCGTCTTGATCGCGTCCTCGAGTTCGGCGACGAGCTGCTTTTTGTCGGCGTCCGGGATCGAAGCATCGCCCTTCACGTCCTCGAGCTCTTTCTTCAGGGCCTCGAGGGGGTCGATGAAGCTGTTGGTCTGCGGGTCGAGGCCGGCCATCACGATGGAGATGTTGGCGGCGACGTCGTCGAGTTCGGTGAAGCTTGCGAAACCGTGCTTCTTGGCAATGTCTTCGAGCTCGGCCTGTAGTTTCGCGTCGGGCTTGTCGCCAGCCGACTGCAGCTTGCCAGCGATGGCGGCTAGATCCTTCTGAGATGCGATGAAACCCTCGACTTGCTTGTCGGTGAGCTTCATCTGTTTGATGTCTTGGGCGTGGGCTGGCATCGCCACGTACCCGAGCGCGAGCCCGAACACGCCGGCCACCAGTGCCACGAGAATGCTCTTGATCGTCTTTTGGCCGTGCAGCATCGCACGAAGCTCCCTGTTAGAAGTCATCTTCCGCGGCCGAGCGCCGCTACATCGGGATCCGATCCCACGAGTTCGTCGAGATTAAGAATGGTCCAAGTACAAGACGCGCGACCCAGCCTCACGGTTGCGGAAATAACACAACTCGTCGCTCAACATTTCCCCCAACTCGGCCCTCCCGGCAAGCGGATCGTCATTGAATCGGCTGGCCCGGGCACGGCGCGCGTCCGAATGCGCGCGAGCGAGGACATGCTGCGTCCGGGCGGCACGGTCTCCGGGCCGGCGATGTTCACGCTCGCGGATGTCGCCATCTATATCGCCATTCTCGGCGTGCGCGGGGCGTCGGCGTTGGAGGCGGTGACGAGCAATCTGTCGATCAGCTTTCTGACCCGGCCGGAGCCTCGGGATCTCGTCGCCCACGTCAGATTGTTGAAGACCGGCAAGCGGTTGGCGTTTGGCGAGGTGGAAATCTACTCGGATGGCAAGGCGGAGATGGTGGCCCATGCGACGGCGACGTACGCCATGCCCCAAGCATGATGCGGTATTCAGAAACCGTATTGTGGTATCAGAATACCAAATCAATAAGACGCGGAATTCATTGAATAATTTGCGGATGTCTCGAGTTGACTTTGTTGCGAACCAGCCGTAGATAACCGCCACTGGCATCGCGACCGCAAGGGGTGATCGCCGCTGGCCGGGAGCAGGGGCCTCCCGCCGGTCACCCGACGCCCCTCCGGAGACACCTGATGAAGACCTACTCGGCCAAAGCCGGCGAGGTGGACAAGAAGTGGATCGTGATCGACGCCAACGGTTTGGTCGTCGGCCGTCTCGCCACCATCATCGCCACGCGCCTCAAGGGCAAGCACAAGGCCCTCTACACCCCGCACATCGACTGCGGCGACAATATCATCGTGATCAACGCCGAGAAGGTCGTGTTCACGGGCAACAAGCGCACGGCCAAGCTCTATGAGCGTCACACCGGCTACCCGGGCGGTCTCAAGGTGCGCACACCGAAGATGATCCTCGAGGGCAAGAACCCCGAGCGCGTCGTCGAACTCGCTGTCGAGCGCATGCTCGCGCGCGGTCCGCTGCAGCGTAAGCTGATGCGCAACCTCAAGGTTTATAAGGGCGCCGAGCATCCGCACCAGGCTCAGAACCCGGTTGCGCTCGACGTCGCCAAGATGAACTCCAAGAATGTGAGGGTCTGATATCATGGTTCAGGAGACGAAGACCCTGGGCGATCTCGCAAGCCTCTCCGGCGTCAAGCCGGAAGCCGCCGCAGCACCCGTTCACGTCCAAAAGCTCGACAAGCTCGGCCGCGCCTACGCGACCGGCAAGCGCAAGAATGCCGTGGCGCGCGTCTGGATCAAGCCCGGCAAGGGCAAGATCGTCGTGAACAAGAAGGACTATCAGCAGTACTTCGCACGCCCCGTGCTGCAGATGCTGCTCGAGCAGCCGCTCAAGATCTCCAACCGCGCCGATCAGTTCGACATCATGGTCAACGTCAACGGCGGTGGTTTGTCGGGTCAGGCCGGCGCCGTCCGGCACGGCATCTCGAAAGCGCTCACCTATTTCGAGCCGGGCCTGCGTGGCGTGCTCAAAAAGGGCGGTTTCCTCACGCGTGACAGCCGCGTCGTCGAGCGCAAGAAGTACGGCCGCATGAAGGCTCGCCGCAGCTTCCAGTTCTCGAAGCGCTGATCGCAGCGTCTGGCTCGTTTCGCGCCAGCCTGGATTACGACATTTCGACAGCCCGCCCCTTCGGCGGGCTGTCGCCGTTATGATTGCTTCTTTATGCGCAAATCTTGGATGACCGGGGCTGTGCGATCTGGTATACAGAATGCCAAGAACGGGTCCGAGGTTGGTCTGAACCGGCGATCGTTGCCGGAAGATGTCATGGCCGCGCCACGGAATCTGTCGCCGCCGAACAGCGCTTGATCGAATTGGGTTCGCGCTGCTAGGGGTCAAAGAGACGTCGGGGAGGACTTATGGACCTGTCGGCATTCTTCAACGAATTGACGTCGCTGCTCAGCATGAGCTGGTGGCGCACCAACTGGGACGAGCTGGCGAAGATCATCATGATCGACGTCGTGCTTGCCGGCGACAACGCGATTGTCGTTGGCCTCGCAGCGTCCCAGGTCGCGCCGCAGTTGCGCGCCAAGGTAATTTTCTGGGGCATCACCGCCGCCGTCGTGCTGCGCATCCTGTTCGCGGCGATGACGACGAAGCTATTGGCCATTGTCGGGTTGACGCTGGCGGGCGGCCTGTTGTTGCTCTGGGTGTGCTGGCGCATGTACCGCCAGATCTCAGGGCCGTCAGAGCATTCGCTCGAAGATATCGAAAGCGGAAACATCGCCGCCGTTCCTGCCGACAAGCAGCTCTCGTTCTGGGGCGCAGTGTGGCAGATCACGCTCGCCGACGTGTCGATGTCGCTCGACAACGTTCTCGCCGTCGCGGGCGTCGCGAAGGGCTCGACGCTTGTTCTCGTCATCGGTCTCGCCGTCGCGATCGTGCTGATGGCGGTCGCCTCGCACTTCATCGCGGGATTGCTGGTCAAATATCCTTGGATCAGCTGGGTCGGTCTGTTGGTGATCGTCTGGGTCGCCCTCGACATGATCTATTCCGGTTCGCACGAAGTATCGTGCAAGATGTACGACTTCGGCTGCTCGGAAACGCTGTGGCAGGGCATCAAGCACCGGCTCGGTTTCCCCTAGAGCACGGTACTGTTGCCGCTATAATCAACGACGTGTCGGCCCGGACCTTTCAGGTTCGGGCCGTTTCGCTTTCTCTCGTGGCGTGAGCAAGCGCGGCGCGCGCGAAATGCGACAGCAATTCGAAAAGCGGCGAAAAAGTGCGCAAACAGGAAATCCGAGACTTGTCGTCGGGGATTGCCGCCCCCAGATGCGCGAAGGGTCGGTGGTGTCGGCGCGGCGGCGAGCGCCGATCGCGACGCGATGTGGTGTGCGGCCGCAGACCGGGCGCATGAGCCATGTCCGCCAGCCGCTGATGGTAACGCGGAAGGGCGGATAATGGATCTGACAAGTTTCATGAACGAAGTCTCGCAGCTCGGGACGGCGGGCTGGTGGGTCACCAACTGGGATGCGCTGATCAAGATCCTGATCATCGATCTCACTCTTGCTGGCGACAACGCCATCGTCGTCGGCCTCGCGGCTTCCCAGGTCGCACCCGAGATCCGGTCTAAGGTGATCTTCTGGGGCATTGCCGCCGCCGTCGGATTGCGCATCCTGTTCGCTGGCATCACGACACAACTGCTGGCCATTGTCGGTTTGACCCTCGCCGGCGGTTTGCTGCTGTTGTGGGTATGCTGGAAAATGTACCGACAGTTGAGCGCGCCCGGCGGGCACGAATTGCCCGACGCTCATTCAGTCGGGGCCGCCGCAACGGGCGTCCGCAACATGAGTTTCGGCGCGGCGGTCTGGCAGATCACGCTCGCCGACGTCACCATGTCGCTCGACAACGTGCTGGCCGTCGCCGGTGTCGCCAAGGGCTCGCCACTGGTGCTGGTCATCGGCCTCGCGGTTGCAATCATCTTGATGGCGGTCGCGTCGCACTACATCGCCGGATTGCTGGTGAACTACCCTTGGATCGGATGGGTCGGCCTGCTGGTGATCGTCTGGGTCGCACTCGACATGATCTACACCGGCTCGCATGACGTCGCCTGCAAGGCGATGGGCGTCGGCTGTTCGGAGACACTGTTGAAGGCGATCGGTCACAGGTTGGGAATAGGATCGTAGCGGCACGAGTGGCGGCCGCCGGGACCGACCGCAGGACGACGCGCATTGACAGGGCCGGTGGCGACTTCTAAAGCCCCGGCCCTGAACATTTTCGGAGTGGACGTCATGTCCGAGCGATCGGTCGACCTCAAGAACATCGCCACGGGACCGACCGTCTTCATCGACGGCGAGGCGGGCACGACCGGGCTCGAGATCCGCGAGCGGCTCGCAGGGTTCGGCAAGCTGAAGGTTCGCAGCATCTCGAGCGACCAGCGGAAAGACCCCGCCGCGCGCCTCGCGTTGATGCGGGAGGTCGATCTCGTCGTGCTGTGTCTTCCGGACGATGCGGCGATCGAAGCGGTGGCCATGGCAAAGAGCCTCGGTGCGGCAGCGCCGCGCGTCGTCGACGCCTCGACCGCACACCGCGTCTCGCCCGGGTGGGTCTATGGATTTCCGGAACTGAGCGGCGAGCAGGCCGATGCCGTTCGCGCGGCACGCCTGGTCGCCAATCCCGGCTGCTATCCGACCGGCGCCATCGCCTTGTTGCGTCCATTGGTCGACGCCGGGATCGTGCCGCCGGACTTCCCGATCCACGTGAACGCCGTGTCGGGCTATTCCGGGGGCGGCAAGAGCATGATCGACGCCTACGAGGTCAAGAAGTCGGCGCCGGCATTCGAGCTCTATGGGCTGGGCCTTGAGCACAAGCACGTGCCGGAGCTGATGGCCTACGCCAAGCTTGAGCGGCGCCCGATTTTCGTGCCGTCGGTCGGCAATTTCCGCCAGGGGATGCTGGTCTCGATCCCGCTGCACCTCGACGCGCTGCCCGGGTCGCCAAGTCTCGCAGATATCGAGACCGCGCTGGCTCACCACTATCGGGAGAGCGCGCTCGTTTCGGTGCGGACGGATGCGACCAAGGCGATGGGCGGGCGCATCGATGCTGAGGCACTGAACGCGACGGATCGGCTCGAGCTGTTCGTCTTCGGCAATCTGGCACAGCGGCAAGTAGTGCTCGTCGCCCGGCTCGACAACCTCGGCAAAGGTGCGTCGGGCGCCGCAGTGCAGAACATCCAACTGATGCTCGGGCTCTGAGCCGTTTCCGGCTGTGGACCGTGTTCGCGCGGCGGATTCACCAAGCCGGGTGAGATTTGCCGTTCGCCATCTCGCGGCCGCGCCCCAATCAAGCATCCAGCCAGATTTGAGGACTAAGCTCGGGTGGCGGACGAACACACTTGACAAACTGAACGACGATCAGTAAATATACGTCGTTCAATAAGTGAGGATGGGAGCGATGTGGAGTTATCAGCGCCGCCTGAACCGGGATCTCGGCCGCTGGCGCGCGGCCGGCTGGGTGACGCCGGAGGGCGAGCAGCGCATCCGCGCCGAAATTGGCGCCATGCGGCCGGGCTTCGGCTTGTCTGGCGCGTTGGCTGTGCTGGGCGCGATTCTACTCGGCTTCGCGGCAATGAGCTTCGTCGCGGCCAACTGGCAGGAGATGTCTAAACTCGCGCGCCTTGTCGTGCTGGGCAGCGGGCTTGTCGCGGCCTACGGCGGCGCGGGGGCCCTGTTCGACCGTAAGCTCGACGGCTTCGCGCACGCGGCGCTGTTGCTGGGCGTCGGGATGTTCGGCGCATCGATCATGCTCATCGCGCAGATGTACCATATGGACGGCAATCCCCCCGACGCGGTGCTGACGTGGGCTGCGGGCGCGCTGGGAACGGGAGCGCTGATCGGCTCGAACCCGGCGCTCGCAGCGGCGGTCCTGCTGACGGGATTATGGAGTGGTTGGGAAACGGTGATCACGGGCAGCGTGCACTGGTGGTTCGTGCCGGCGCTGGCGATGATCATGGCGGCAATGGCGTGGCGGGGTTGGGGGGCGGGTCTCAGGCTCGCGGGGCTGGCGCTCGCGGTGTGGGTCGTGGCGCTGGGGTATCTGCTGAATGATGGCCATGCCCATGCGCTGGTCGTGCTCATCGGACTCGTGATCATCGGCGGCGCGCTCGCCGCGCAACACGCTGGCCTGCGGTTGCCCATCGATACATCGAGTTTGATCGGGCTCGGCATGGGCATCGCGTTCGCTGGCATGTTCGCGCTGCAGTTCATCGAGACGGTCACGGTATCGTCGTTGATCGTGCTCGCGGTGCTGACACTCGCGGCACTACTGGCGGCCATCTACTGGGGCTCGCGCACGGGCTACGGCGGCGTGATGTGGCTTGGCTACGCCGGCTTCTCGATCGAGGTTCTGGGCATTTACTTCAGGACCATCGGCACGCTGATGGGATCGTCGCTGTTCTTCCTGCTGACGGGCCTACTGGTGATCGCGTTGGCGGCTCTGGCTTGGCGGTTGCATGAACGGAACGCAGACGTGGAGGCTGTGCAATGATCGCGTTTTCCAGAATGTGGCGCGCTATCGGTGCGGTGGTCGCGATCGAGCTCGCGGTGCTCGGCAGCATGGTCTGGGATCGGATCGGGCTGCTGCAGAGCGGCCGCGAGATCGAACTCGATGTGGTGCCGGTCGATCCGCGAAGCCTGTTCCGCGGCGACTACGTCATCCTGAGCTACGACATATCGCGGTTCGACGGCAGCAAGGTCGAGGGCGAACTCGCGAAGGGCCGGCCGCTCTACGTGACGATCGCGCAGGATGCCGCGGGCAAGTGGCAGGTGCAGCGCGCCGCCGCAGTGGCCAAGCCGGCCGTGAGCGGTCCGGAGGTGCTGCTCAAAGGGCGGAGCGATCGCTGGCGGTTCGGACCGGTCCGCCAAGGCTCGCCGGTGCAAGCGCGATACGGCATCGAGAGCTATTTCATTCCGGAGGGGACCGGGCGCGCCTTGGAAAAGCTCGTCGGCGAGAAGCGTATCACGGCCGTCGTAGCGGTCGGCCGCGACGGGACGGCGGCATTGAAGGGCCTCAAGGTGGACGGCAAGCTCGTGCACAAGGAGCCTGTGATCTGACGAACGCGCGTGCCTCTGGCGCCGGTATGCGGTCCTGGTTATAGAGCAGCGCGGCGTGCTGAAGCACGACCACTCAGTTCACTCGCAGTTCACTCGCACCGGGGGGCAACATGGCCATCGTCCGTCACGAATCCAACAAGGTCTATTCGAAGGTCGTCGAGGCCAACGGCGTCGTCACCACCGCCGGTATCATTCCGTCGGATTTGAACGGCGATGCCAAGGCGCAAACCGCCGAGGTGCTGCGCGAGATCGATCGCCTCCTGGCGATCTGCGGGACCGATAAATCGAAGGTGATCTCGGCGACGATCTGGCTCAATGACATCCGCCACCGTGAAGCGATGAACGAGGCCTGGATGGCGTGGGTCGGCGGGGAAGCGAACGCACCCGTTCGCGCCTGCGTGGAGGCCAAGCTGGTCGACCCCAGGATGCTGGTCGAGATCCAGGTGGTTGCCGTCAAATAAGGACGACAGCGAAGCGCGCGTTAATCACAGAGGTCGGATCAACTGGCGCCGTGAACGTGATCCGGTAATTCTCCGCTCAAAATCGATGAGCGGAGAAACTCGATCATGCGTGAGCTGTATAAGTCTGTATTGGCGATGGCGTCCGTGTTGGGACTTTCGGCGGGTCTGGGCGTCACCGCCGCTGACGCGGGTCTGGACAAGCTGCATAAGCAGCGCGTCGAAGCCGGGCGGACGTGCATGATCGACCATTGGCATTACAAGTCGAGCGGCGCATGGCCGACGAAAACGGCTGCGGAGGCGGCTGTCGTCAAGTCGTGGAACCGCTTCACGTCGGCCGAGTACGGCGCGCAGTGGGGCGATGTGCGGCTGGCGGCCGAGGTCTCGTTCGAATGCGGGCCGGCGACAGGGACACGCGGCGTGTCATGGTCGTGCAACTTGAAGGCACGGCCCTGCCGCCGCTGATGCCCGTCAGGGCGATCGGATCAATCTGTGACTCGTTTGCACGGGCGCGCGAGATATTCGCGGTGGTGCAATGAAATGCGCTCGGCTGCTCAGGCTGAATCGTGCACGCTCTCTCAGAGTTCTCGCACAGCTTTGGTCTGCTGAAGGAGCCGGGTATGGTCTCAAGACGGAGTGCGCCGCTGCTTGCCGCCGCGGCGATAATGGCAGTCGGGGCAATAGGGGTCAGCCCCGTCGTTGCCGATGAAACTGGATTGGCCAGCATGCATGAGTGGGTGAAGGTGCGCGGGGCAACCTGCTATGCCGAGCACACGCACTATGCCAGCAGCGTTGGTCATCGCGACAAGAAGACGGCGATGGCTGCCGCCGTAAAATCGTGGGCTGAGTTCACGGCCTGGGAATACGGCACCGCGTGGGCCAATTTCAATGCTGCGAATGCCAAAAAAGCCGACTGCAAGCAGTCCTCGTCTGGCTGGGGTTGTGACGTCGAAGCGCGGCCTTGCCGATCGGCCGGCCGCCGCCGCTGATCTGCACGGCGCTGCTTAGTTATCTCTTCTCTCTCTCGAGAACATCAAGCCGGAGCATCGCCCATGCTCCGGCTTGATTCGTTTCAAAGAGAGCTACGATGCGCGTTTGGCGGCGACGCGCCAAGCCTCGTCACGCGCGGCGGCCGAGCAGGATCGACAGCAGCGATCGCAAGATGTTCGCGCCGTAGCGTACGACGACATAGCGGATGATCCAGCTCAACAGCCCGCGGCTTTGAAAGCCAAGAATCGCGCCGAGGATGGCGCGGATGATGTTGGAGAGTGCGCCTCCGCCTTCTTGACCTGCGCCGCCACCGCTGGGCGCCGGCTGGCCACCGCGACGGATGATGTCGGAGAGATCGTCATAGGGGTTCTGGACGCCGCCGCCGCCACGCGGAGCGTTGCCGGGTATGGGCAGAGGGCTTTGACCGCTGAAATCGCCGCCGCCGGGCGCGGGCAGGCTGTCGGTGCCACGGCCCCAGCTGCCACCACCGCCGGACGGTGCGGTGCGCGGCGCGCCGCCGAGGCCGCCGCCGGGCAAGCCACCCCCTGGCAGACCTGGAATCTTCGACAGGATGTCACCCAAACCACCCGCGGCGCCTTTGGCCAATCCGCCCATCATCATGGCTGCAATCGCCGGCAGCATCTGCTTGATCAGCGCTTCGCTGACGCCGGAGGACTGCGCGGCGGCGTGAGCGACGCTGCGGCTCCTGTCCTTGCTCCACAAGATCTGATCGAGGAAGGCGATGCCGTCCTGCTTGACGGCTTCGCTGGCAAGCGCCTGCGGGTTTGACAGGTAGTCGTGTCGCGCGGCTTCGCCGATGGCGCCGACGAGGTCGGCGACGCCGCCCCGCGACAGCGTGTTGCGTTCGATGCGCTGGGACAACTGCGGAACCACGCTACCGAGGACGGCTTCAGCTGCAGCAGGGGCGATGCCGTAGGTCTGCGCAAGGCTTTTCACCGCGCCGCCGCCGTCGGCATGCCGCAGAATGTCCAGGATGTTCAAGTCGTCGTCCTCCCGCGCAACTGATCTCGACCGCGACGCGGAGGCACCGCTCGTGGGCCTGCATCACTCAGTTCGAGATCTCCGGCGCTCGTCGTATCGCACGCGCGACAGGCGGGGAAGGGCTTCAGGCGCCGCTTGGGCGGGAACTTATGTTCGGGGATGGAAAAACCATCATGAGAAATGGTGGCGTGCGACAGACATCGAAGGGTTGAAATCCAACAGCGGTTGAATACGTTAGCTACAAGGCAAGGGCTCTCGTCGGGGTCCAAACAGAAGGAGCTCGGGATGCGTAAACTCCTCGCGGTCATTGCGACCGCATTCGTAGCCGCGACGGCTGCGACGTTCAGTGTGCCTGCGGTCGCTGCCCCGGCGGCCGGCGTACTGGCCGGTGCGGGCCATGGCGTTGGCGCGACCAGCAAAGAAGCGTCGCCGGTCGAAAACGTCCGCTATCGCCGCCATCGTGGCCTGTCGTTCCACTTCGGGTACGGCGCTCCACGCTATTACGGCTACGGCTACCGTCCGTACCGCTATTACAACGCCTACCCTTATTACTACACGCCGCGCCACTACTACAAGAAACGGAAGTATAAGCGCAGGTATCGTCACTGGTAAGACTACGATCGTCGCTGGTAATCGCAGTGCCGATCTAGCAGTTTTCCCCAGTAGCGCATCAGCTTGAAAGAAGGGACGCCGGCTCCGGTGTCCCTTTTTTCTTGCCCGGAGGCGTGGCGCGGGCTTCCCGGCGTCATGCAACCCGACCAATTGGCGAATGTGCTTGTGTTGCAACGGTGAGGCACATTTGGCATGGTCCGCCCGCTCGACTCGCCGCGCTCCGAGAGTTCCGGCAAGCCCCTCGCATTGCGGCACGTCCGCGCGGGGTCCGGGAGAGGAGCGTCAGAGCGAGGTGCGGGTGGCCGGCCGATCACGCCGCCGCTTTGGTCGTGAAGCGCGTCGGCTTCAGGGGAATAAGGGGAAGAGCAGATGAACAATATCCAATGGGCGATTATCGCCTGCGGACTACTGTCACTGGTCTATGCATTCGTCACGATCCAATCGGTTATGAAAGCCGATCCGGGGAATGCACGGATGCAGGAGATCGCCGGGATCATCCGTGAAGGGGCACAAGCCTATCTCAACCGCCAGTACACCACGATCGCTGTCGTCGGCGGCGTGATTTTCGTGATCGCGTGGCTGCTGCTCGGCAAGCTCGTGGCGTTCGGCTTCCTGATCGGCGCCGTGCTGTCGGGTCTGACCGGCTACATCGGCATGAACGTGTCGGTTCGCGCCAACGTGCGGACCGCGCAGGCAGCAACCAAGTCGCTGGCCGGCGGTCTCGACATCGCCTTCAAGGCGGGTGCTGTGACGGGAATGCTCGTCGCCGGCCTCGCGCTGCTCGGCGTCGCGGCTTACTATTTCGCACTGATTGGCCCGCTCGGCTTCAAGCCCGCCGACCGCACCGTCATCGACTCGCTCGTGGCGCTCGGTTTCGGCGCCTCGCTGATCTCGATCTTCGCCCGTCTCGGCGGCGGCATTTTCACCAAGGGTGCTGATGTCGGCGGCGATCTCGTCGGCAAGGTGGAAGCCGGTATTCCCGAGGACGATCCGCGCAACCCGGCGACCATCGCAGACAACGTGGGCGACAATGTCGGCGACTGTGCCGGCATGGCGGCCGACTTGTTCGAGACCTACGCGGTGACCGTGGTCGCGACGATGGTGCTGTCGGCAATCCTGTTCGCTGCGCAGCCGAACCTCGCCTCGCTGATGCTTTATCCGCTGGCCATCTGCGCGGCGTGCATCGTCACGTCGATCATCGGCACGTACTTCGTCAAGCTCGGGTCGAACAACTCGATCATGGGCGCGCTGTACCGCGGCGTGATCGCGTCGGCCGTGCTGTCGATTGCCGGACTTTATGTCGCCACGCAGTATGTTCTCGGCGGCTTCGGCGAAGTCGGCAGGGTCGGCGATATGGTCATCACCGGCCAGAACCTGTTCCTGTGCGGCATCGTCGGCCTGGTGCTGACCGGCCTCATCGTCTGGATCACGGAGTACTACACCGGCATCGGCTATCGGCCGGTGCGCTCGATCAGTCAGGCGTCGGTGACCGGACACGGCACCAACGTGATCCAGGGCCTCGCGGTGTCGCTCGAATCGACGGCGCTGCCCACTCTTGCGATCGTCGGCGGCATTCTCGCCACGTTCCAGCTCGGCGGCCTCTATGGCACGGCAATCGCCACGACAACGATGCTCGGTCTTGCCGGTATGATCGTTGCGCTCGACGCATTCGGTCCGGTCACCGACAACGCCGGCGGCATCGCCGAGATGGCTGGCCTGCCGAAGGAAGTGCGCCGCTCGACCGATGCGCTCGACGCGGTCGGCAATACGACGAAGGCGGTCACCAAAGGCTACGCGATCGGCTCGGCCGGTCTCGGCGCGCTGGTGTTGTTCGCGGCTTACAACTACGACCTCCAGTACTTCATCAAGAACGCCGACAAGTATCCCTACTTCAAGGACGTCAAACTCGACTTCGGCCTCGACAATCCTTACGTCGTCGTCGGGCTGTTGCTCGGTGGCCTGATTCCGTTCCTGTTCGGCGGCATGGCGATGACGGCGGTCGGACGAGCCGGTGCTGCGATCGTCGAAGAAGTCCGGCGTCAGTTCAAAGAGAAGCCCGGCATCATGAAGGGCAAGGACCGTCCGGACTACGCCGCGGCGATCGACTTGCTGACGCGCGCCGCGATCAAGGAAATGATCCTGCCGTCGCTGTTGCCGGTGCTGTCGCCGATCGTGCTGTTCATCGGCATCAACGCCATCGCCGGCAAAGGCGCGGCGTTCTCGGCGGTCGGCGCGATGCTGTTGGGTGTGATCGTGACCGGCGTGTTCGTCGCCATCTCGATGACCTCGGGCGGCGGCGCGTGGGACAACGCCAAGAAGAGCTTCGAGGACGGCTTCATCGACAAGGACGGCGTCAAGCACTTGAAGGGCTCGGAAGCGCACAAGGCCTCGGTAACGGGTGACACTGTCGGCGATCCCTATAAGGACACCGCTGGTCCAGCCGTCAACCCGGCGATCAAGATCACCAACATCGTCGCGCTGCTGCTGCTTGCCGTCCTCGCGCATTGATTGCCGGCTTCGGTGGTTTCCATCCACATGCGAATGGCGGCTAGCAGTAGGTTCTGTGTCGCCGGTCGCAGATGAACATAGCCCCGCTCGACAGAGCGGGGCTATTTTCATCCTGGCAGCGCCATGCCTTTGCACGGACTGGCGCAGCGCGGAATTTCTTCTCGTCACGAGCGTATTCGGTCCGGATCAACCCGCCGCGTCAGCCGCGGCTGAAAGCAAATCTCCGACATGACCTTTCCAAGCACCGCCGCGATCGCACCGATCGTGCTGCTCGCCCTCTCGAACGTGTTCATGACGTTCGCCTGGTACGGGCATCTGAAATTCACAGACAAGCCCTTGTGGATCGTGATCCTGGCAAGTTGGGGCATCGCGTTCTTCGAGTACTGCTTGGCCGTGCCGGCAAACCGAATGGGTGCGGAAGTCTATAGTGCCGCCGAGTTGAAGACGATGCAGGAGGTGATCACGCTCATCGTCTTTGCGGGCTTTTCTGTCTGGTATCTCGGGCAGGCTTTGACGCTCAATCACGCTCTTGGCTTCGCGTTCATTGCGCTGGGAGCGTTCTTCATTTTCAAGGGGCCGCTGTGATGGACGCGGCTGCCCTGCCAGCACGAGACGTTACGGAGGACGCGTCGATCGGGCCGAAACTCGACGCGCTGAATTTCTTCCTCGCGGACGTTCGTGATGGCCTTGGGCCGTATCTCGCGATCTATCTACTGACGGTGCAAAAATGGGACGAGGCTTCGATCGGCATCTTCATGTCGGTCGGCGCGATTGCCGGGATCGTCGCGATGGCATGATCTGGCAGCCTGTTCTGTGCGGAACAACTCCGCTTCCTCTGCTCCCGTATGAACGATCGGGATCGGGCAGTTTGCCCGCGCAGAGGGGGAGGGGTGCTTATGCTCACGCGGTGCGCAGCAGGATGGACGACGATAATCGGTGCGCCGGTCGAAACCGTTGTTCGGCTGTTGTCGGGCGCCAAGTCGAACCGCCAGAAGGGCTATGGCGCGCGCAAGTTGAACAGGCCCCGCTGCGCGCGGGATATCGAACTCTGATCATGCCGGATGTCTAGAGCCCGATGGCTCGACGCTGGACGCCGCCGTGCTTCAACCGTCGCCGAAGATGTTTTGTTTCTTGCCGAGGTTGCGGAACAACTGCTTCAGGATGCCATCCTCGGCGGTGCCGGGGGCAGGCGTTGTGCGCTTCACGAAGTCGAACACCTTGCCGTCCTTGAGGCCGTAGTTGGCGACGCGGTCGACCGAGCCAACCTGATTGAAATATACGGCAACGACCTGGCGGTCGGTCTCGTCCGGCAGCATGAACGCCGTCTGCTTCATGGTGCTGGAGATGTAGTAGTACGCGTTGCCCGAGGCGACCGATGCCGTGGTGGCGGGCGAACCGAGGCTCATCCGCACCTGTTCCTGGCTCATGCCGGGCTGAACCGCCTGCAAGTCGCTCTCGTTGAACTGGTGGCCGTGTTTGGTGATCTGCTCGGAGCAGCCGCCGGCGACGAAGCAAGCGACGAGCGCCGCAGCGCAGGTCATCGCGCGTGCTATACCGCCCTGCTGGCGTGCTAGATTGGCTCGGCGCATGGTATCGAAGCTCCCGAGAATCGCTCGCATCTTTCCGAAATTCCGATTAGCCCGAGTGTGAACCCGATGCAACCTGACCGACTGATTTGCCCCCCGCCGGTTTATACCTTGGGGCAAGGCATGCGCCGCGTACCGTGCGCTGCCGTTCGGAGCCGGTCATGATCAGACTGCCCGGTATGGACTGGTTGAAGCAGCGCGCGTCACTGCGAGAGACGGCAACGGAACTTTATGGCAACGTCGTGACGCAGGCGAGAAACCCGGTGTTCTATGCCGAAATGGGCATTCCGGACACACTCGAGGGGCGCTACGAGATGGTGGCCATGCACCTTGCCCTGGTACTCGAGAGGCTGCGGGCTGAGGGGGAGGCGGGAAAAGCCTTGTCGCGGGAGACGATCGAGACGTTCGTCGCGGATATGGACGGGTCGATGCGGGAGCTGGGTGTTGGGGATTTGAAGGTTCCGAAGAAAGTGAAGAGCGCTGCGGCGGGACTTTATGCGCGCGCCGACGCTTTCCGGCAGGCGCTGTCGAATGAAGCCAACGGATCCGCGGCCTGTGCGCTCGATGCCGCAATCGCGCGGTTCACGCTCGGTACGGACGGCGGCGATGTCCGCGCGGCTGGGTTTGCGAGCTATTATCGGTCGGCCACGGCGGCGCTGGCGGGTATTGGATCGGCGGAGGCATTGGCAGGCCGCTTGCCAATCGCTGCTCCAGAATCTTTGCGGCAGGGGGAATGACGTGACGGCACTCGATTGGGTTCATCTCACGACGGAAATACCGGAAGCCGCGCGCCGGTTCGAGCGCGTCGCAACGGAGCAGGAGCGCGCGGGAATCGTCGAGGCGCTGGAACTCGACGGCTGCCCCCGTCTCGTGGTGACCTATCAGATCCGTTCGCTTTCGGGCGGCCGCTATCGCGTCGAGGGCCGCATCAAGGCTGACGCCATACAATCGTGCGTCGTGACGCTCGATCCGGTGCCGCAGAGCATAGACGAACCGTTCGACGTGACGTTCAGTCCCGATGGCGATGAGCAGCGGGCCGGATCTAGCGAGCGCGAAATCCTCTCAGAGCCCGATGTCGAACCGCTCGCCGATGGCCGGCTCGAAGTCGGCCGTGTGGTGTTCGAACTGCTCGCCTCGGCATTGGACCCGTATCCCCGCAAACCGGGCGTGGATTTCGAACAGATCGCCCCGCAGTTCCTCGGAGAAAACGAAGCAGGCGCCGCGGCAACACCCAGTCCGTTCGCCGTGCTTGCGAAGCTCAAGGACAAGCTATGATGTCCAAAGGCGGCGCGGTGACAGCCGATGAGCGCATTCCACCGCAGGTCGAGAATCCGTTTGTCTCGGGAACGCAAATCGCTATGGTCCCGGCGTTTTGCACGTCATCGCGCCACTCGGCGCGCCGAGACGACAACGACGAAGCCGGTTCGTGAAAGAGGCGAAGTCATCCATGCCCGTTCCGCGGACAATTGCGCTCGATGCGATGGGGGGCGATCATGGCCCCGAGGTCGTCGTTGGCGGAGCCGCACTTTCACTGGTGCGGCATCCGTCGTTGAGCTTCGTTCTAGCCGGTGACGAAACGCAGATCCGCGCCCAACTCGAGAAGCATCCAGCACTCGCCGCGCGGTCGCGGATCATCCATACCGACACCGTCGTCGCCATGCACGAGAAGCCCAGCCAGGCGCTACGCCGCGGCAAGGGTACGAGCATGTGGCTGGCGCTCGAAGCGGTGAAGTCCGGTGAAGCGCATGCTGCGGTCTCGGCGGGCAATACCGGCGCGCTGATGGCGATGTCGAAGCTGGTGCTGCGGCCGATGGCCGGCATCGAGCGGCCGGCGATCGCAGCGCTTTGGCCGACGGTCGAGAGCGAATGCATCGTGCTGGACGTCGGCGCCAATATCGGCGCCTCGTCGCGGCAGTTGTGCGATTTCGCGCTGATGGGTTCGGCGATGGCGCGCGCCCTGTTTCATGTCGAGCGTCCGACTGTCGGGCTGTTGAACGTCGGCGTCGAGGAGATCAAAGGTGCCGAGGAGGTCAAGGAAGCGCACGCGTGGCTGAAGGAGGCCAGCGGATTGCCGCTCGACTATCGCGGCTTTGTCGAAGGCAACGAGATCGGCCAGGGCAAGGTCGATGTCGTTGTCGTCGAAGGATTTGCCGGCAATATCGCCCTGAAAACCGCAGAAGGCACCGCGCGCCAGATCGGGCAGTACCTCAAGGCCGCCATGTCGCGGACGTGGACTTCGAAGCTCGGCGCCGCTCTGGCGCGGGGCGGCTTCCGCACCCTCAAGGAAAAAATGGACCCGCGCCGGGTGAATGGCGGAACATTCCTGGGATTGAACGGGATAGCGGTGAAAAGTCACGGCGGCACGGACGCGCTGGGCTTTGCGAGCGCGGTCGACCTCGGCTACGAAATGGCTGAGAGCGATCTCGTCGCCCGGCTCGGTAACGACCTGAAGGCGATCCAAGAGAAACTGAAGCTGGCCAGCACAACGGCCGATATCCCGCGCGCCGCCGAAGGTTGAGCGCGATCGAGCAAGTATCGAACGAGGTGAGCGGCGGCGCACGGTCCCGTGTCCGCCACCGCCGGATGTGGGAGCCGTGGCGCTCCCGTGATAGGGGGACGCGTGGCAGTTCTGAGATCCGTCATTCGCGGCGTCGGCGCATATTTGCCGAAGCGCGTGATGACCAACGACGACATCTCGAAGATCGTCGACACGACCAACGACTGGATCGTCGAGCGGACGGGCATCAAGCAGCGGCATATCGCAGGCGACGATGAACTGACATCCGACCTCGGCATTGCGGCCGCTCGTCAGGCGCTGGTGCGCGCCGGTATCGATCCGGTCGACATCGATCTCGTCATTTGCGCGACCGCTACACCAGATCGGACTTTTCCCGCCACCGCGGTGAAGATCCAGCACGGTCTGGGGATCACCAAAGGCGCCGCGTTCGACGTGCAGGCGGTCTGCTCGGGCTTCGTCTACGCCTTGACGACGGCGGATGCGCTGTTGCGCACGGGCCAGTTCAAGCGCGCGGTCGTGATCGGCGCGGAGACGTTCTCGCGCATTCTCGATTGGACGGATCGCGGCACGTGTGTGCTGTTCGGCGACGGCGCCGGCGCGGTCGTTCTCGAGGCGCAGACCCAACATGGCACGCGCGAGGATCGCGGCATCCTCTCGAGCATCATCCGGTCAGACGGTCGCTTCGAGGACCTGCTCTATGTCGATGGCGGTCCAGGATCGACGAAGTCGGTGGGGCATTTGCGCATGAACGGCCGCGAGGTGTTCCGGCACGCGGTCCAGAAGATCTACGGCGTGATCGAGGAGACCCTGGTCAGCACGGGATACGCCGCGGACGAGATCGACCTTTATGTGCCGCATCAGGCCAATCAGCGCATTCTCGACGGCATCGCCAAAAAGCTTGGCGTGGGCCCGGAGAAAATCATGGTGACGCTCGACCGCCACGGCAATACATCCGCGGCCTCGATCCCGCTGGCCCTCAATCAGGCGTTCGAGGAGCACCGGTTGAAGGAAGGCTCGCTCGTGCTGATGGAGGCGATGGGTGGCGGGTTCACCTGGGGCGCGGTGCTGGCCAGATGGTAAACGGCGGGACGGCCACATGTTATACAATTCTATTCGGAATTTCAGGCAGTTGTGCGTTCCGGCCATTGACCTCGCGAACCCTCGTCGATAGCATCCCGACCAAAAGACGGGGTAACGCGGGAGGCTGAGGATGGGTGGAAAGACTTTGACGCGCGCCGATCTGGCGGAGGCGGTCGTGCAGAAGGTCGGCCTGCCGCGCAACGAGTCGCAGGAACTCGTCGAACTCGTGCTCGATCAGATCTCGGGCAGATTGGCCGACGGCGAGGCGGTCAAGCTGTCGTCGTTCGGATCGTTCGGCATCCGGCAGAAGGGGCAGCGGGTTGGCCGCAATCCCAAGACCGGCAAGGAAGTTCCTATTACGCCGCGCAGGGTACTCGTTTTCAGACCGTCGAATATCATGAAGGACCGCATCAACGCGGGTTTGTCGAGGACGCGGGGCAAGACCCCGGCCGAATGAGACGCGGACATTTCCTGTCCGGTCAGTGATGACGCAGTGCTTTCGCCGGTTTTTTGAGCCAGGCTTCACGTAAGCCGTGGCAGAGGCCACGCCGTCGGCGCTGAGTAGACGTTCGCCAATCGCAATCTGAGGGGGCTGTGATGAGCAAGTCGGTCGAAGCATTCCGGACGATTGCCGAGGTCGCCGACGATCTCGCCGTGCCGAAGCACGTTCTGCGGTTCTGGGAAGTGAAGTTCCCACAGATCCGGCCGATGAAGCGTGGTGGCGGCCGCCGATACTACCGCCCAGAGGATCTGGAACTGTTGCGCGGTATCCAGGCGCTGCTGCATGCCGAGGCCTATACCATCAAGGGCGTGCAGAAGATTCTGCGCGAGCAAGGCGTCGATCATGTGAAGCAGTTCGGCCGCGAGCCGCTGTCGATCCCCGGCGGCAAGGCTGCCGCCGGAAAGCGCAAACGGGGTGCGGCGGATGCCGTCGCGGCGCAATCCGCAGCGCCGCCCCACGCCGGCACGGGTTCGGAGCGCGTTGCCTTGGCCGGGTCCGCATCGCCGTCGCGAAGTGGGACCGCGGCAGCTTCCGCAGCATCGGGAACCGCTAGCGGACGGCCAGGCGGATCGCGGACGGCGACGGGTGGTACGAGGCACAATCTCCAGGCCATACTCGCCGAGCTCGAAGCCTGCCGGGCGCTGCTACGCGGCGAGCGTCAGCCGGCCGCGGACGCCGCCGTGAAGAGTCCTGGGCGCGTGCGTGCAGGCCGCTGACGGAGGGCTGGATGAGGCGAGGCGGCAGGG
Organism: Hyphomicrobium sp.; assembly: GCA_022843145.1. Taxonomy (GTDB): domain Bacteria; phylum Pseudomonadota; class Alphaproteobacteria; order Rhizobiales; family Hyphomicrobiaceae; genus JAKAML01. Next base: position 12,751 of record JALHOF010000019.1, on the reverse strand, counting down.
CGTCGTCATCTGGCATGTCGATGTTGCGGCATCCGGCGCGAGCTTGCTGGCGTTGGAAGCCGAAACGCCGAGACTGGCCGCAAGCGATCATCGCCGGGCGACGGTTGCGGGAGGCGGCGACCCCGATCATCCGCAGGCGCGCGAGCGGCGCGCCGTCTACATCGCGTTGCGCTGGGCACTCGAACTGGCGTTCGGCGCTGGAGCCGTGCGGGGGCGAGACATGCAGCGCTCCGCTCTCGGCCGGCCATCGCTAACGGGCTGCGCGGGCGATTTCAGTCTGGCGCACGTCTCCGGACACGCGCTGGTCGCGATCACGGGGCACGGATCGGTCGGCATCGATATCGAATGCACGCGCCCGGTGCGGATGACCGATCGGCGCCGCGCGGCTATCGAGCGCGCGGGCGCCGCTCTCGATGCGGGCGTGCCGCTGCCGCAAGGGCCGGATCTATTTTTCAAGGCGTGGGTGCGGCTCGAAGCGTGCGCTAAGGCACATCGGATCAGCATGGCGCGCGTGCTGACCCTGGCGGGCGCGCTGGGTGGCGCTTCGCCGCCGCCGGAGCAGGACATCTTGGGCAGTTTGCGCGCGAACAGCGGATTATCAGCGCAGGCTTCGGCAACGATGATCGTGCAGGACCTTCAGCCTGCACCCGGCCTTTTCGGCGCCATGGTGTGGGTGGGCGATGCGAATACGGTGGCTGGATGCGTGCGGCCTGCCGATTTTCGGCAACTTCCGGCAACGTTGGACGCGTTGAAGTCGGCCGTTGCCTGAGCCCGTGACTTGGACGTTGACCTCAGGGCGCCGGACGGGCAAAAGGATCGCTTGGCGGAGCGTAGCGCAGCCTGGTTAGCGCACCAGTCTGGGGGACTGGGGGTCGGAGGTTCAAATCCTCTCGCTCCGACCAACATTTTCAATGGCTTAGCAAGTTCTTCTCGTTCTCGCTGGATCGTCGGTTGCGCACCGGTTGCGCACCGAGCCAAAGCTTCGGCTATTGACCCGAGCCCACCAAATCACCGAGCGTTGCGGGATGATGAGCACCGCCCGCGCCACCACCGCGCCGAAGCAGCTTCCGCAATTCGTTGGCTACCGCCAGGTATCCGACGCGATCAGCGTTTCGCGCCGAACGGTCGAGCGCATGGTGCGCGAAGGCAAGTTTCCGCCGCCCGTTCAGCTGGCACCCAACCGCGTGGGCTGGGACATCGAAGTCGTTCGCTCATGGTTGGATGAGCGAGGGCGCGGGCTCACTTCGGTAGCCGTGTCCGACCCCGACAAGCTCGCCCCTGAGGACATCGAACCGACCATGCGCGAACTGGGCGCCAGGCTCGTTGCCGAGCACATCGGCGAAGCCGTCTCGCCAGATCAGATCCGGCTCGTCATCGAACAGCAGGCGCCGGGCTCCGACATCTCGTTGCGCCGGGCCGAACTGTTGCAGCAGCTTGAGGCGCTGTGCGGGCACTTCCGTTACGACCGCGCCATCGTCATCGCCGCCAGCCTGTTCCCCGCCATTCGCGAGCAGCTGGTCCGTGACTTCGGTCTCAAGTGGGCACGCGACCCCGAGCAGCTCCGCCGATTTGCCGTCGGCTGCCTCGATGACGACGCCTGGGCCGAGTTCGAGGATGCACTGGAGCGTACGCCAAGTGCGAAGCCGGGTGCGGTGTAAGGCCATCACATGCGTATTTGCAGCGTATGGCGCGTTAACGAACTTTGTCTTGAACGCCGCCGAATGCTTTCGCCTCGGTCACCTAGTCATCGTTCGCTCCTGCTTCTCAGGCATCACGAGGCCTGACATCAGGCTGGCAATCTACTCATCTTACCACTCGAGCCTGTGAGGCCACTGCTACCATCGCGGAAGAAAGCCCTTGTTCATCAAGAGGCGTTGGAGCGCTAGCGACATCACTTCAGGCTCTCGGCTTAATGAGGCGCGCTGCGCTTTCAATGCCGGATGCCCAGCAAGAAAATCAGACTTCATGTACTCGGGGTACTTCATGGCGAGAAACGCTGCGTAGTCAGCAAATATTGGTGCAGCGGTACCGCCAATCTCACCGTGGCCCTTGATGTTGAGAAGGGTCTGCATTTCATTGACCCTTGCCAAGTCGCTCTGCGTTGGGCCGCCGTAGGATGAATGCGCATCCCGGTCTGCATGTTTGAACCAGTTGTAGGCCTTGCGCATTCTGTTCAGATACTCGTTCTGGTATTCATCCTTGATGTAGATGCGGTAGTCCGCGGCAAGAAGTACATTTCTCGCAGTTGCCACTTGGCGAATCATCTCCTCGGCGGCCATGACAATCAGATGCGTACTGAAGGGGTTGGCGTCAATTGCAAGCAATTGGATTGCCGAGACGATGTGCAGGCCGATGACTTCGGTCTTGCCCATCGCTCGCGGCCCAGAAGTCTCACCTGGAATTTTCACCGTGCGTACTCCAATCCACCCCTCGGCTTTTGGAAGCTAGCCATGAGTTTCATTACCTATTTTGACGAGGTGAAGGCTGATCCGAAGCAGGGCAGGGTGCATTACTTCGTCGGCGGCATCACGATCCCGATGGCTATCATTTCTTCCATCGAAGGGCAATTGAACGACCTAGCCCAACAGGCGTTTGGGTCAATCGAGCTGACGCCAGAAACCGAGTTCCATGCCAGTTTTATCTATCGCGGCGCCGGACCATTCAAGGGCAAGAAACCTCAAGAACGCATTGACCTATTGACCGCATTGGCCGCAATTCTTTCCAGCCACGCGGATATAAAACGAGTTTATGCTGCCATAGATTCATCAAAGCTTTACAATTCCAAGCAGGCTCCGGAATTTGCATTCGCCCATTTCTGTGAGAGGGTTCAGATGCTCCTCGGTCGGAACCAATCCACCATTCTAATCGGTGATCGAGATGACGAGCAGATGAAAGAAATGGTGCGTGCTTTTGCACGCTATCGTGCAAATGGAACGCCCTGGAGCTACGGAATCGCCATCACAAGCATCGTTGATAGTGTTCATTTTGCCCAGTCACACCATTCGCGGATGATTCAGCTTGCAGACGCGTATCTGTTCTTCGCTACTCATACCTGTGGCTCCCGGAAGGGCCCAATGGCCGAAGCCCTATCGGCCGCGCTCGCAAAGGTCGATCTCTTTCCGCATCGCTACAAGCACTGGCCAACTAAATAGGGCCAGACTAGAACATGACCTCGCTTGGCCACTGGATATCGTCAGTGAAAGTTCGACTTAAATGTCTCGCCATTCCAGGGGTTCAGCCCATCAACTTCTCGCCCCTGGCCCTCACCACCGCATCACCACTCGTCGGCACCACGAATAGCGGCAGCTCGGCGGCGTCCGTCGCAGCGTGATCGAAGTTCGACACCGTTACGCCGAGCAGCCGGATGCCCTTCTCCGTCGGCAGGATCGCGCGGACGAGCGCGATGCTCGCCCGCTTCAGCTGATCCTGGCACGCGATGGCCGAGGCGAAGCTGTGACTGCGGGTGATCTGGTGGAAGTCGGCGAACTTCACCTTCACCGTCAGCGTCCGGCCGTAGGTGCCAGTCTTCTCGCACCAGCCCCAGACCTTGGTGGCCATGCCCTCGACACCGGCCTCGATGGCGGCGGGTTCGGTGAGGTCGCTCGCGAACGTCGTCTCGGCGCCGGATGACTTGCGCTGGCGATCAGCGACCACCGGCCGATGGTCCTCGCCGTTGGCGATGCCGAGATACCAGGCCGCCGACTTGCCGAAATGGCGCTGCAAGACCTCCAGCGGCATCGCCTTCAGATCGGCGCCGGTGCTGATCCCGAGGCGCTGCATCTTGTCGGCGGTGACGGGCCCCACCCCGTGAAACTTCGAAACCGGCAACTGCGCGATGAATTCGGCCCCGGCGTCGGGCGGAATGACGAACTGGCCGTTCGGCTTGCGGTGGCCGGAGGCCAGCTTGGCGAGGAACTTGTTGTAGGACACGCCCGCCGATGCGTAGAGGCCGGTCTCTTCGAAGATCCGGGCCCGGACCTCTTTCGCGGTTGCCGAGGCGGTCGGCAGTCCGCGGCGGTTCTCGGTGACGTCGAGATAGGCCTCGTCGAGTGCCAGGGGCTCGATCAGGTCGGTGTAGTCGGCGAAGATGCCGTGGATCTGGCGCGAGACCGCGCGATAGACGTCGAACCGCGGCCGCACGAAGACCAGGTGGGGGCAGTTGCGGAGCGCGGACGTCGAGGGCATAGCGGATCGCACGCCGAACGACCTTGCCTCGTAGCTCGCTGCCGCGACGACGCCCCGGTTCGCCCCATGCCCGACGGCCACCGGCCGCCCGCGTAGCTCCGGGTTGTCGCGCTGCTCGACCGACGCATAAAACGCGTCCATGTCGACGTGGATGATCTTGCGCACGGTCATTCGGCGACGATAACTGATTTGGAACATAATGTGAACGCCGGAAGTGGGCCATGAGGGTGCCCCCCCCCCCCCCGCTCTCAACCCGACGCAAAAATTAACCATTTTCGCCTCGTGGGGCGGTTTGGCGGCTGACGTAGGCGAGGGCTCAGGGCGGCCCAGACGGGCGATGGCCACCACCCTAGCCACCGCCCACTGAACGGCCGTCAGCGGTCAAATATGGCCCGCCTAGCGCCATTTTGGCTGCCGACGAAGGGGCTGCACCCCTGCAAACCGGCTTTCAGCCATCGTGAACATTGTTCATAGGGTGGCGGGGCCGGTTCGCCCCCTGAGCGACAGGCGAATCAACCCGTTGATAACAGGACGCTATTTGACCGGCATGGCGTTGCCCTGCTAGCTTGATTCGGCCTCGACCTGCCGTCAACGCCATTTGACGGGCGCAGGCAATCCCACCCCAGCACAGACCTCCCAAGGCGCAGGCGCACCATCGCCCCGGCGGGAGCCGTCGTGCGTGACGCGACAGGAGGTTTCGATGTCCGAAGAACCGACGCCATGACCAACGCTCCGAAGCGAAAGCGTCCAGGGCTGCGCGGGAGCCCCAAGCCATTTCGACAGGGGGATTTAGATGGCTTGTGTGGCATTTATAGCACGATCAACGCGATCCGCCTCTTGGCCCCTGAAGTCGACCGCGCCGCGGCGACCCGGCTGTTCAGCCACCTGATGAGCGAGCTGCCGAAAATCGGCGCCCGGCCAGAAGAGGTCGTCACCGAAGGGCTTTGGCGGCGCGCTCTCGAACGGCTCCTGCGATTAGCCGCCCGAAAAATGGCGGACGAATACGATGTCGTGCTGAAGGTCGCCCGTATGCCGAAGCCGCTGCGGCGCAACACCCGGCTCGACGCGCTGTGGACCTGGCTGTCGAACAACCTGTCCCACACCAGCGTCGTGATCCTGGCGCTCAGCGGGCGGCATTCACACTGGACCGTCGCCGTCGAAATCAGTGGCCATCAGATCTACCTGCTCGACAGCGGCGATCTGCGCGTGCTGCGCCGCTGCAACTGTACGGTCGGTCACGCCAAGAAGCGACATTCGATCTCGCCGGAGTGGGTGTTCGTGGTGACGAGGCGGTGAACAGCGCGCCAGATTAGTCATCGTTGAGCAGATTTCTCTGGCGCCCCACCTCGGCCGTGTGCCGTAGCCTGTGGAGAGGCCTCAATCCAAGTTGCCACAATGGCCATTTTGGCCATGATGCGCGGACGTCATATCAGGGGGGGCTTCATGCGCAGCATGACAGCGAAAGACGCAAAGTATGGTTTTGGACGCCTGATTGACCTTGCGCGGGCCGAGCCGGTTACTGTCGAAAAGCACGGCCGCCCGGTCGTCGTCGTAGTGGCAGTTGAAGAGTTCGAGCGGCTGATGTCGCTCGAAACCGCGCCCTTCCGCGAAGGATCCGCAGCAAGGGCACACAAATAGCCATGGACCAAGCGACCCACAACAAGATCGTCTCCTTCATCTGGGGGATTGCAGACGATGTCCTTCGCGACCTGTTCAAGCGCGGCAAGTATCCTGATGTGATCCTGCCGATGTGTGTCATTCGACGGATGGACGCCGTCCTGGCTCCAACCAAGAAGGCCGTGCTCGAAACGAAGAAGACACTCGACCACGCCGGCATCACCGAACAGCGTTCCGCCCTATCTGAAGCAGCGGGCCAAGCTTTCTACAACACCTCCCAGTTCACGCTGCAGGACCTCAAATCGCGCGGCAACCAACAGCAGCTTTTATTGGATTTCAAAGACTACCTCGACGGCTTCTCCCCGAACGTCCAGGACATCCTCGAGAACTTCAAGTTTCGCAATCAGCTTGCGACGCTCTCGAAGGCCGACGCAATCGGCACGTTGATCAACAAATTCCTCGACCCAGAGATCGATTTGTCGCCAACGGGTATCGACAATCACTCCATGGGGACCATTTTCGAAGAGCTGGTGCGCAAGTTTAACGAAGAGAACAACGAGGAGGCCGGCGAGCACTGGACGCCGCGCGACGCCGTTCGGCTGATGGCGAACCTCGTGTTCCTGCCAATTGAGTCCAAGCTCAAGTCCGGCTCATACCTGCTCTACGATTGTGCCTGCGGCACCGGTGGCATGCTCACAGTCGCGGAGGAAACTCTCGATGCCATCGGCAAAAAGCGAGGCCTGCAGATCCTGAGCCACCTCTACGGCCAAGAGATCAATCCTGAGACGTATGCCATCTGCAAAGCTGACATGCTGCTCAAGGGCGAAGGTGAGAACGCCGAGCACATCGTCGGCGGAGCCGAATGGTCGACGCTGTCTCACGACGCCTTTCCCGCTCAAGAATTCGACTTCATGCTTGCCAACCCGCCCTACGGCAAGAGCTGGAAAAAAGACCTGGAGGCGATGGGCGGCAAGGACGAGATGCGCGATCCGCGCTTCAAGGTCACGCTCAACAACGAGTCCCTGTCGCTTGTGACGCGATCAAGCGATGGGCAGATGCTCTTCCTGGCCAACATGGCCTCTAAGATGAACCATAGTTCGGCCCTCGGTAGCCGCATCGCCGAGGTCCACAACGGCTCGTCGCTGTTCACGGGTGACGCCGGCCAGGGGGAGAGCAATATCCGCCGCTGGCTCATCGAGAACGACTGGGTCGAAGCCATCGTCGCGCTGCCGCTTAACCTGTTCTACAACACCGGCATTGCAACCTACATCTGGGTGCTGTCGAACAAGAAGCCGAAGCCGCGCAAAGGCAAGCTCCAGCTGATCGATGCCAGCCAATGGTTCAAGCCGCTGCGCAAGAACCTTGGCAAAAAGAACTGCGAGTTGTCGCCTGACGATATCGAACGCATCACGTCCACATTCCTTGATTTCAAGGAGACTCCCCAGTCGAAGATCTTCCCCAATGAGTCGTTCGGCTACTGGAAGATCACAGTCGAGCGGCCGCTTCGCTTGCACAGCCAGCTGACACCGAAGCTCATCTCGAACCTGCGGTTCGCATCGGGGCATGAAGATGTGCGCTCAGCACTTTTCGACGAGTTCGGCGAGACGCTTTTCACGGACGTAGCCGCAGTCACAACCAAGGTTGAGGAGCGACTGACGAACTGGGGACGTGAGGACGAGGAGGACGACGAGGAAGAAGAGGGCAGCACGAAGAAGGGTCTGCCGGAGAAGAAAAGGAAGAAGCTGCTCGACCCCAAGACATGGGAGCGTGACGGGCGGCTCGTCGAGACCGCGAACAAGCTGCGCAAGAAGCTTGGAGACAAGGTGTTCGAAGATCACAACGTATTCCGCGAGCGCGTCGACGATGCCCTCGAGCAACTCGACATCAAGCTGCCCGCCGCCGAGCTGAAGTTGATCCTCCGCGCCGTAAGTTGGCGCGTCGAGACCGCACCGCCGGTCATTGCCAAATTCCATAAGCCCGGCAAGGCGACCGTCGCCCCGATGTATGGGAGATACGTCTCTCCTGCGGGCGACCCGAAGATTGTGCTGGAATATGAGCCCGATCCGGACTTGCGCGACACCGAGCAGGTGCCATTGCTCGAAGACGGCGGTATCGAAGCCTTCATTCGACGTGAGGTGTTACCCTACACGCCCGATGCCTGGGTCAAGGAGGACGCGACCAAGATTGGCTACGAGGTCAGCTTCACGCGCCACTTCTACAAACCGCAGCCGCTGCGCTCACTCGATGAGATCCGGCGCGATATCATCGAGGTCGAGAAGCAGGCTGACGGTCTCCTCGATGCCCTTCTGGCAGGAGCGAAGTCGTGAGAGAGATACTCGGCAATGCCAAGACTGTCCGTGAACTGCTCAAGGGGATCAAATACTCCATCGACTACTATCAGCGGGAGTACAAGTGGCACGACAAGCAGATCCGCGAGCTGGTCGACGATCTGAGCGGCAAGTTCCTGGAAGAGTATCAGCCGAGCCATGAACGCTCGAAGGTCGCCGACTATCCGCACTATTTTCTCGGCTCAATCATCATCAGCAAGAAGGACGGCGTCAATTTCATAGTCGACGGCCAGCAGCGGTTAACCAGCCTCACATTGTTGCTAATCTTGCTTCGCAATTTGCAGCGCGATCTCGGGGTTCAGGTGAATGTCGACGAGTTGATCTTCTCCGAAAGGTTCGGCCAGAAGTCCTTCAACATCCACGTCGACGAGCGCACTCCTGCCATGGAGGCACTATTCGATGGACAACCCATCGACATCACCGAACAACCGGAGTCTGTCCAGAACCTCGTGCAGCGGTATCGTGATCTGGAGGAGGTTTTCCCCGACGATTTCCGCGGCGATGCGCTCCCCTACTTTATCGACTGGCTGTTGGAGAACGTCCACCTCGTCGAGATCACCGCGTATTCGGACGACGACGCCTACACGATCTTCGAGACCATGAACGACCGAGGGTTGTCGCTCAGCCAAACGGACATGCTCAAAGGTTACCTGCTCGCCAACATGAGCGAGCAGAAGCGGACGACGGCCAACAACCGTTGGCGCGACCGCATCCGTCAGCTCAATGCGGCCGGCAAGGAGGTCGAGTCGGACTGCTTCAAGGCATGGCTGCGCAGCCAGTACGCAAACAAGATTCGAGAGCGCAAGAAGGGGTCACGCCCCGAGGACTTCGAGCGCATCGGCACCGAGTTCCACCGCTGGCTGCGCGACTCCGCTGAGGACATCGGCCTCAGCCAAGCGGATGACTTCTATCGCTTCGTAGAGCGGGATTTTGACTTCTACAGCCGGCAATACCTACGCATCATCGACGCGACTGACCGCCCAGTCGCTGGCTTGGAGCATGTCTTCTACAATGCTCAGCACAAATTCACGTTGCAGAATATGCTCCTGCTGGCTCCCCTGCGGCCTGACGATGACGCAGCGACAGTAGCACTGAAGATGTCGCTGGTCGCACGCTACGTCGATATCCTGCTGACGTGGCGGCTGTGGAACTTCCGCAGCATCTCCTATTCTACGGTTCAATACGCGATGTTCATAGTGATGAGGGACATCCGCGGTATGTCGCCCAGCGACCTGGCAACGCACCTCCACAACACCCTCGGCAAGGAGACTGAGACGTTCGCCAGCAACGACCGGCTCCGAGTCCACGTACTGAATCGCCAAGCCTTGCACCGCATTCTGGCGCGGTTGACTGACTACGTGGAGACCGCTTCTGGGCAGCCGTCTCGATATGCCGAGTTGGTAGCCGAAGGTCCCAATCGGTACGAAGTCGAGCATATCTGGGCCAATCACCCGGATCGCCACAGGGACGAGTTCGCTCAAGCCGCCGACTTCGCAGAGCATCGAAACCGCATCGGCGGGCTGTTGCTTCTGCCCAAGAAGTTCAACGGCAGCTATGGCGATATGCCCTATGCCGAGAAGCTGCCGCACTACCTGACGCAGAACCTTCTGGCGCGGTCGCTGCACGGGCAATGCTACCAGCGCAACCCCGGCTTCGTGCAGTTCGTAACTCGCAGCGGGCTACCGTTTCGCGCCCATGAGACGTTCAAGAAGGCCGATCTCGAAGAACGTAGCCTGCTCTATCGCCAACTCGCCGAGGCCATTTGGAACCCGGCCGACTTGCTCAAGCGGGGGCGCGAATGATCGACGATCTCAAGCCCTATCCCGAGTACAAGAACTCCGGCTTGCCGTGGCTCGGCCAGGTGCCGGCGCACTGGCGAGTGCTGCGCGCCAAGACCATGTTTCAGGAGGTCGACGAGCGCTCGACCACGGGGCGAGAAGAGCTTCTGTCAGTGTCGCACATCACGGGCGTGACGCCTCGCAGCCAGAAGAACGTCACGATGTTCCTGGCGAAGTCGAACGTGGGCCACAAGATTTGCCGACCTAACGACGTCGTCATCAATACGATGTGGGCCTGGATGGGCGCGCTCGGCGTCTCGCGTCACACCGGTTTGGTGAGCCCAGCTTATGGGGTCTATCGACCGCACGGGTCCAACGTTATCGAGCCACGTTTCGCAGACTATCTCCTTCGAACACCAGCCTACGCGGCAGAGTATCAACGACGCTCCACTGGCGTGAACAGCTCTCGATTGCGCCTCTATCCGGAGCACTTTCTGCGCGTACCTGTGGTGGTTCCCCCGCCCGACGAGCAGGCCGCCATCGTGCGCTTCCTCGGCTGGGCGACGGGACAGGTGGACCGCGCGATCCTCGCCAAGCGCAAGGTCATCGCCCTGCTCAATGAGCAGAGGCAAGCGATCACGACGAAAACCCTAATTAACGGCCTGACGCGCTCAGTCCCGCAAAGTGACACCGGTGTGTCCTGGATCGGCCGGATACCGAAAGGTTGGGAGGTTCACAAACTTGGTCGTCACATTGAGCTTGCAACGGGCTTCGCGTTTCCAAGTTCAGACTTCTCCCATGACTCGGATGACATCCGCCTGCTGCGCGGGATCAATGTCACTCCGAAAGGTGTCAGGTGGGACACAGTAGTTCATTGGCCCAGAAGGCTAGAAGACGGCCTCGACTGGTTCACCCTGACCGTCGGCGACATAGTGCTCGGTATGGACCGGCCCATAATTGCAGCAGGCGTCCGAGCCGCTGTGATCAGGCAAGAAGACACGCCCTCATTGTTACTACAGCGAGTGGCAAGACTGCGCCCCAAGTCGAGCTTGGATTCCCAGTTCCTGCTGCTTGTGCTTCAGGGGCGCATGTTCGCCGAATACATGGCTCCAATTTTTACAGGAATTAGCGTGCCTCATCTGAGCCCTGATCAGATACGAGGCTTTAAACTGCCAATTCCGCCTCTGGAAGAGCAACTCAACATTGTTAAAGTAGTCGAGAAAGAGACGGCAGCGCTTTCGAGCGCGATGGCCATCTTCGAAAAAGAGGTTGACCTTCTGATCGAGTACCGAGGCAGGATCATCCAGGATGCGATAACGGGTAGGATGAAGCTCACCGAAGCGGCCCAGTGGCTACCAGAAGTCGACGCCACTTCGGCTGCCGATGATTTCGACGGACAGAGCACATTGGAGGAGATTGCCGAGGACGAGGCCGCATGAGCAAGCGACCTGCCATACCGGTCAAGGTCCGCCGCGACGTGCACTTCGAGTCGCGGCATCAATGCGCTGTCTGCTGCAATCCAACGCCAATCGAGTTCATGCTCTCGCGAGGGTCGATAAATGTGGAGGCCGCGCAATGAGCACGAAAGGCGGCAGTCCGCGCGGGACGAGCGACGTCACCGAGAGAGGCCTCGAAACCCTGATCATGCGTCACATGACGGGCGTTGATGGGCTATCGATTGCGGCAAGCGTGGTCGCTGATGCTCCTGCACCAGAGGCTCACGGCTACTTTGCCGGTAGTCCCAAGGACTACGACCGCGGCCTTTGCCTCGATCTCAATCAGCTTTTTCAGTTCCTTCACGCGACGCAGCCGGATGCGGTCAAGGCTTTGCAGATCGTTGACCCGACCGATCCGAAAGATATCAATCGCCTACGGTTTCTGACACGCCTGTCGACAGAGATTGGCAGGCGCGGCGCCATCGACGTGCTCCGGAATGGCATCGAGCACCACCCCGCCGGACACTTCGACCTGTTCTACGGCACGCCCTCGGAGGGCAACGCCAAGGCCGTCGAGTTGCACGCCCGCAACCGCTTCTCCGTTACGCGCCAGCTTGGCTACAGCAGCGACGCCACGCGGCGCGCACTGGATCTCTGCCTGTGCATCAACGGGCTGCCCATCGCCACCTTCGAGCTGAAGAACAGCCTGACCAAGCAGACTGTGGAGGACGCCGTCGAGCAATACCGTCGCGACCGCGACCCGCGTGAGCCGCTCTTCGGCTTCGGCCGCTGCGTGGTCCACTTCGCCGTCGATGACAGCGAGGTGCGGATGTGCACCGAGCTGAAGGGCAAGGGTTCGTGGTTCCTGCCGTTCAACAAGGGCTTCAATGACGGCGCGGGCAATCCGCCCAATCCCAACGGGTTGAAGACGGCCTACCTCTGGAAAGAAGTGCTGACGCCCGCCGGGCTTACCGACATCCTCGAGCACTACGCGCAGATCGTGGAGTCCAAGGATGCCAGGACCGGCCGCAAGAAGCGCGCCCAGGTGTTCCCGCGCTACCACCAGCTCGGCGTTGTTCGGAAGGCGTTGGCTGATGTGGGCGCGAATGGCGCCGGCAAGCGCTATCTCATCCAGCACTCGGCTGGCAGCGGCAAATCGAATTCCATCGCCTGGCTTGCGCACCAGCTGATAGCAGTTCGCCGGAGCGGCAAGGAGGTATTCGACTCGGTGATCGTCGTCACCGACCGGCGCGTCCTAGATGATCAGATCTGTCCGTCGTCAGGCTTTTTGGGACATTTGAGCGGCTGAGCTAAGAGAGTGTTTGGCCCATCTGGTTGAAGCTCATGCTGCTGCGTTGAAGTGCTGTTGGCGGCGGCGCTCGATGGT
>JALHOF010000018.1 GCA_022843145.1 Hyphomicrobium sp. | reverse complement strand
TCCTCAGGACACCGACCCCGTTCTGTTATCATCGTCCGATCAAATGGTTACTGGGCCCTCACCAAAACCCCTCCGAACCCTCGATGGATGGACTCCCGCGGTAGCGGGTTCGTTCTCTGACCCTGAGCGGACATCGTGCCGAGGCTCAACACCTCTGTTACAAATTTGCAGGGCCCGGCGACCCCCAAGGTGTGCATCGCAACAGCCTCGCTCCTGAGAGGTCTCGGCTGCGATGACAGCTTGTCACCCGAGACAGCATCCGTTCTCATTGTCGCGATGGGGCCAGAGTGGACTTGCGCTCAAGGGCGGCATGAGCGCAAGTCCCTCTCCCCGATCAACCCTAGCGTTGCCAGACCGGCTTGAGGATTTGGCCGCGTTTCTTAGCCATGCGCAGGAAGACGAAGCCAACCGTCGTGCAGATCAGCAAAGCGACAATGCTGGCTTCCATCCCGAACTTTCCGCCGGTCAGCAATTCCGGCCCCGCGATTGTCGCCTTGAAAAAACCTGGCTGCTCGAACGCGCCTGACACCGAGCCGGAGAAGATGCCGCCCTGGGTAAAGTTCCACGACATGTGAGCGCCTATGCTCAGCCACAGGCGGCGCGTCAGCAGGTAGACGGCGGTCAGCAGCACACCGGCTTCGATCGTGATGGCAAGCGCGCCGACGATGTTGCCGTCAGCGTTTCCGAGATGCCGGAGGCCGAAGAAAAGTGCCGAGACCAGCAAGGCCAACCAGCTGCCGAGCATCTCCTCGACGTTGCGGAAGATCGTGCCCCGATGCAGTAGCTCTTCGAACACGCCGAGCTCACTGCCATGGCGACGGCCGGCTGCATCAACGACAGCGGGTTGATGCCCTCGATACGGTAGACGCCGAGCGCAATCAGCACCAGCACGCACAGCGTATACAGGCTAGCGCCAGCCGCCATGCCGAGCCCGAGTTCGCGGCCCATCATCGGCAAAGCGAGTTCGCTGACCGGCCGCAGCTCGACGAACCTCACAAAGGCGACATACACGGCGACGCCAAGTGCGGCCATAGAGGCCGCGGCGACGATGGCCAGTAGCGGCTGGTTCGCAAATGCATGGCCCCACAATCCGTTGCTGATGCCCATCATCAGGAACAGTAGCGGGCCGAGCAACAACAGGCGGACGAGCGGGAATTGCAGGATGCGCAGCCACAGAGCCGGCTTCACGTCCGTCGCGTCGATCATGTCAGGCTTCCGATGCAAAGTGCCAAGCTACGCTCAACGACAAGAGCAACAGGCATATCATTCCGACCGCGTGACGGGATAGCTCAGCGGGCGTCGTTGTGCGACGCATTTGCGGGGCAAGGTCGAGCATGAACGGCGTTTGATCGACGTCCGCAGCGCCTCCGATCTCGATGGTACGGTTGACGCCGACGCGAAAGGTCGAAGACCGACCGTCCTGCCGCGCTGCAGCGAAACGGCGGTCAGGGCCAAGAGCCGTCACTGGTTCTGACGATTTTTTGGGCCGAGAAAGGCAGCTCCCAATGGCGCAGCGGAACAATCCATTTGGCCACCTCGACCTTCAATCCACGGGCTTGGGTGCGTGGGGTTGGCGGTCAGCACGCGATGACTTCGCGCGTGTCCGGCCTGATCTGATCTCCGTATCAGGACTTCTTGGCTTCAATCGCGAAGACGGGGGCGAAGCCGCCGAAGATCATTCGCTTTCCGTCGAATGGCATCGGGTTCTTGGATGGGTCCATGCGAGGATCAGCTTTTTCCGGATTTTTCATCCAGTCGGCCATCTTTGCATGTGCCGCGTCCCGCGTTGCCTTGTCGGGCCATTCGATCCAGGAGAAGACAACCGTTTCGTCGTCCTTGGCCTGCACTGCGCGGCGAAAGTCAGTGAGCTTGCCATCGGGCACGTCATCTCCCCAACATTCCAGAATGCGCGTTGCACCGAGGTCGATGAAGACGGCGTTGCCCAGTTTGGCGTGGTCGATGAATTTCTGCTTGCTTGCAGCTGGCACGGCGATCACGAACCCGTCGATGTAGCTCATAGAGAATCTCCCTCAGGACTTTGCGACTGCAGCTTCGAACGCTGCGATATAGAATTCGGTCATCGATCAACATCGCCGCGAAGGCTCGTTTGGCTGTCGAACGATCTTGACTGGTCGTGAGTTCCATCAAGCTGAGTGGCGAGCGCTTGCGTTGCGAGCGTGAAGTTGGGCGGGAAATCTGTCGCAAAAGGGGATAAACCGGACGCGACCAGGCACCGCAAACTCCGACCACAACTTACATCGCAGTATGTCACGAAGGTCGATCGAGCGACCAGCAAACGACAGACGATGCACCCCAGTTAGCTGCCACCGGCTTGATGACTGTCCGCTGCCCCCTCAGCTTCGAGCATCGGCGAGATGGGGCGCGCTCGTCGGTCAGGGCCAGAAGCATGCATCGCTGCGGTGACGCCGCACGTCTCCCCTCACCGGCAGCGGACGTGGCCGACCGCTTGTCTCAGCCGCGCTTGCCACCGGCGTACACTTGCGACACCCTATCAAGGGCATATTGGCGATCTGAGTTGCGGAGTTGACGCATGCATCCGATACGGTCACTGCCCTGGTTGGTGTGCATTTTGGTTGCGTCGCTGCTCATCGTCGGCGATGGCAGCGCGGTGAACGCGCAATCTGCGACCGACCTCGCCGCCCTAAATAGGCAAATCAGCGATCTGCGCCGCGCCGGCAAATTTGACGAGGCGACCCCGCTGGCTGAAATGTCCTTGCGACTGACCCGCGCGCATAAGGGCGAGGAGCATCCCGATACAGCAATTCGAGTGGCTTGGCTGGCCTTGCTATACCGGGCGCAGGGCCGCACCGCCGAGGCCGAGCCGCTGTACCGACGCAGCTTGGCGATGTTCGAGAAGGCGCTGGGTCCGGAGCACCCTCATGTCGGCACGGCGCTCGGCAACCTGGCCGGGCTGTACCGGGACCAGGGCCGTTACGCCGAGGCTGAGCCTCTGTACCGTCGCGGCCTGGCGCTCGACGAGAAAGCGCTGGGGCCGGACCACAACCATGTCGGCGCGTCGCTCGGAAACCTGGCCCACCTGTATGAATTGCAGGGCCGCTACGCCGAGGCCGAGCCGCTATACCTGCGCAACCTGGCGATCTACGAGAAGTCTCTGGGGCCGGAGCATCCACTTGTCGGCGTGGCGCTCAACAACCTGGCCGAGTCGTATCGTGCGCAGCGACGTTACGGCGATGCTGAGCCACTGTACCGGCGCAACCTGGCGCTCACCGAGAAGGCGCTGGGGCCGGAGCATCCGGATGTCGGCGTGGCGCTCAACAACTTGGCTACGTTGTACCGGGACCAGGGCCGCTACCGCGAGGCGGAGCCGCTGTACCGCCGCAGTCTTGCGGTTGTCGAGAAGGCGCTGGGGCAGGAGCATCTGCAAGTCGGCACGTTGCTCAACAACTTGGCGTGGCTCGCGCTCGCTCAGAATGACCTGGCGGGAGCGGCCGAGCGCTGGCGCGCCGCGACCTCGCTGTTGCAGCGCCGTGCCGACCGCGGGCTTGGTGGCGCGTCTGATGGAACATCGAAGGGGGAGGCGCAGCGATCGGGTTGGCAATTCGCTGGTCTTTTGAAGACGACGCATCGGCTGCAGAGGTCAGACCCGCAGGGTCTGACCTCGGCGACGCAAATGTTCGAGACCGCGCAATGGGGACGAGCCTCCGAGGCGGCGACGTCGCTGGCGCAGATGGCGGCGCGCTCGGCGGGCGGCTCGCCGGGGCTCGCGGCGCTCGTCCGCGAGCGGCAGGATCTCGTCAGCGAATGGCAGGCCACGGACAAGCTGTTGATCGCCGCCAGGAGCGAACGGCCGGCCGAGCGCAAAGCGGCAGGCGAGAAGAAGCTGAGCGGGCGCCTAAATGCCATCGATGCTCGCCTCGCCGCGATCGACGTCCGGCTCGCCAGGGACTTCCCCGATTACGCGGCGCTGGCCGGCGCGAAACCGATCGCGGTGGCTGACGTGCAGTCATCGCTGCGCGACAACGAGGCATTGCTGCTGTTCCTCGACACCGACGCTAGTTTCAAGCCGCTGCCCGAGGAGACTTTCGCCTGGATTTTGACGAACAAGGATGTGCGCTGGCTGCGCTCGGAGCTGGGCACCACAGCACTGACGAGAGAGGTGGCGGCCCTGCGGTGCGGTTTGGACTCGACGGCCTGGGACGGCGAAGGCGGAAAGCGGTGCGCCGGCCTCCTGAAGCTGCCGCCGGATAGGTTGCCAAAGGAAGGTCAGCCCCTCCCTTTCGACGTCGGCCGCGCGCACGCACTCTACAAGGGCCTGCTCGGCGAGGCGGAAGACGTCATACGCGGCAAGCACCTTCTCATCGTACCCTCCGGCGCGCTGACCACGTTGCCGTTCCAGGTGTTAGTCACCAAGCCCCCGCCCGCATCAAACGATTTGGCATCGGCCTCCTGGCTGATCCGAGAGCACGCCCTCACCGTGCTTCCGTCCGTCGCCTCACTCGCCGCGCTGCGCCGCACGGGCAAGCCGAGCGCCGCACCGAAACCCATGATCGGCTTCGGCAACCCGCTGCTCGATGGCAATCAGGCCCATCCCAAGCATGGTGCCTACTTCAAGCAGCAGGCGGCTGTCGCCCGCGCCCAGACCGGATGCGCGCCATCGGACAAGACTCGCACAGCGTCGCTCCGCGTCGTATCGCGCGCGCTGGATACCGCACCGCTGGCCAACGGAAGGGTGGCTGATCTCGGGCATCTGCGCATTCAAACACCGCTCCCCGAGACGGCAGACGAGCTTTGTGCAGTGGCGCGCAGCGTCGGCGGCAGTCCCGAGGATGTCCGGATCGGCGGGCGGGCGACCGAGGCGGAGGTCAAGCGGATGTCATCCTCCGGCGAGCTGGCCAAGTATCGCATTCTTCATTTCGCCACCCACGGCACGCTCGCCGGACAGCTCAAGGGCACCAGCGAGCCGGGTCTCATTCTGTCACCGCCGAAGACAGCCACGGCCGAGGACGACGGTTTCCTGTCCGGTAGCGAGATAGCCTCCCTCAAGCTCGACGCCGACTGGGTGATCCTGTCGGCGTGCAACACCGCCGGCGGCGCCGGAGAGGGCGAGGCCGCTGAGGCTCTGTCCGGCTTGGCACGCGTGGTCTTTTATGCCGGCGCCCGCGCGCTGCTCGTCTCACACTGGGAGGTCGACAGCGACGCCGCGGTGAAGCTCGTGACTGGCGCAATCGGCGCTCTCGCGAAGGACAAGTCGATCGGCCGCGCCGAGGCGATGCGCCAAGCCATGCTCGCTGCGATGGCCGACACGACGAGGCCCGCCAATTGGACGCCGGCCTGGCACCCTGCCGTCTGGGCGCCGTTCGTGGTTGTCGGCGAGGGCGGCGCTGGACGATAGCCTGGTCGGCTCATCGCCAGGTCAGCGGACGTGTCGTAGGAAAGCAGAAGGAAGGTATGGGTCAACCTCGCCCGATATCGGCACTATGCCGGCCGCGTCGGCGACGCGCGATGATCCCCCAAGACCGACCGTTCGCTGCCATGAAGTTCGCAGTTTTCGTTGCAGCGCAACGTATTCTGAGTTTCCCATCAGCCAGTCGACGCGCCCAAAAGGCACATGTCATCTGATGATCCGTGTCGGGCTTGTGTCGGTATTGGCCCACCTCGAAAATTTTGTGCGCTGCAGCCTGACGGTCGGTTTAAGGTCTATCGCGTCGCCGACGGAGCACCTCACCCACAACGGTCGGTATCGGGACTGCTACGGGAAACGACTGAACGCTGTTAAGGTCTCTGGTTGACCCATCTCGACCTTCCCTGCTTGTTCGAGATGTCGACTGCTTTGATGGCGAATGCGGTCGGGTGAGCCATCCGCAGGCTGGATCTTTATCTCGTCCTTATGTTCGAGCCAGACATTCCCCATCGCGATTTTATGCAGCGTCACGCATCTAACGCTCCAGCATTGACCTCTGGAGACTCTTGATGCTCGACATCGCTTTTCTAGCCCTAGGCTTCTTCGGATTTGCCCTGATGGGTGCCTACGCCTCCTTTTGCGACCGGCTCTAGGAGACACCCATGAGCGATCCCCTCATCGCGCTATTGGTCGCCGCCGGGCTCGGCGCCTATCTCGTTCTAACCTTGCTTCGACCCGAGAAGTTCTGAGCCTCGAAAGGTGAACCCATGACCATCTTCGGTTGGCTGCAGATCGCGGTCGTTCTCGGTGCCGTCCTGCTGTGTGCATGGCCGCTCGGTTTGTACATGGCGCGCGTTTTCAGCGGCGAGAAGACGCCAATTTCACCGCTGGTACGTCCGATCGAGCGGGCGTTCTACGCGGCATCAGGCATCCGGCCGGAAAAGGAGCAGTCGTGGCTCAGTTACACATTGGCGATGCTCACGTTCAACGCGCTCGGCTTCCTGATCCTCTATGTTCTGCTGCGACTGCAAGGCAACCTGCCGCTCAATCCGCAAGGGTTTTCCGGCGTCGCGCCCGATCTCGCCTTCAACACGGCGATGAGCTTCGTCACAAACACCAACTGGCAGGCCTACGGCGGCGAGACCACCATGAGTCATCTCGTGCAGATGGCGGGCCTTGCCGTGCAGAATTTCCTGTCGGCCGCCACGGGCATCGCGCTTGCGATCGCAGTCACGCGCGCATTCGCCCGCAGCTCGGCGCAAACGCTCGGCAATTTCTGGGTCGATATGACCCGCGCCACGCTCTACGTGCTGCTGCCGCTGTCTGTCCTGCTCGCCATCGCGTTTGTGTTGAGCGGCATGCCGCAGACACTTGCTGGTAGCGTCGAGGCGACGACACTCGAAGGCGCAAAGCAGACGATTGCGCTCGGTCCTGTCGCAAGCCAGGAGGCCATCAAGCAGCTTGGCACCAACGGCGGCGGCTTCTTCAATGCCAACGCCGCGCATCCATTTGAGAACCCGAACGCGTGGACCAACATGCTCTCGATCTGGAGCATGCTGCTGATCTCGACCGCGCTCACCTTCACGTTCGGTCGAATGGTCGGCGACGGCCACCAGGGCGTGGCCCTGCTGATCGCAATGTACACGCTGCTGATCGCCGCAACGGGCGTCGTCTACTGGGCGGAAACATCCGGTAACCGCTTGCTAACCCAGGCTGGCGTGGAGGCCACGGCGGGAAATATGGAGGGCAAGGAAGTCCGGTTCGGGCAAGCACTCTCGGCACTCTACGTGGTCGCGACGACGGCGCTGTCGTGCGGCGCGGTCAATACCATGCACGACTCGCTGACGCCGCTTGGCGGGCTCGTTCCGATGTTCATGATCCAGCTTGGCGAGATCCTGCCCGGCGGCGTCGGCTCGGGTCTCTACGGCATGATCGTGGTTGCGATTCTTACCGTCTTCATCGCCGGACTAATGGTTGGACGCACGCCGGAGTACCTCGGCAAGAAGATCGAGGCGCGCGAGATGAAACTTGCGATCCTGGCGTTGCTGGTTCTGCCGATGGCAATTCTAGGCTTCTCCGCAATCTCCGCCATGATGCCGAAGGCGCTCGAGAGCCTGGCCAACGCGGGCCCGCACGGGCTGTCCGAGATCCTCTACGCGTTTTCGTCCGCTGCGGGCAACAACGGCTCGGCCTTCGCCGGGCTCAACGCCAACACGCCCTGGTACAACACCACGCTGGGGCTCTCGATGCTGCTAGGCCGCTTCGCCTACGTGGTGCCGGTGATGGCGCTTGCGGGAGCTGTGGCGGCGAAGAAGAAGGTGCCGGCATCCGGCGGCACCTTCCCGACTGACAGCGGCCTTTTCGTCGGCCTCCTCATCGGCGTCATTTTGATCCTCGGCGGACTCCAGTATTTCCCGGCGCTCGCACTCGGCCCGATCGTCGAGCATGTCCTGATGCACGCCGGCAAGACGTTCTGAAGGAACAAGCTCATATGACCACCAAAGTCATCCCGCTGCTCGATGCCGCTATCTTGCGTCAAGCCGCGCTCGACGCCGTTGTCAAGCTCTGGCCGGCAAAGCTCGTGCGCAATCCTGTGATGTTCGTCACGGCTATCGTCGCGCTGTTGGTCACGATGCTGCTTCTTCGCGATCTGGCGACAGGACGTGGCGGACTTCTGTTCGCGGGTCAGCTCGCCGCCTGGCTTTGGTTCACAGTGCTGTTCGCGAATTTCGCAGAGGCGATTGCCGAAGGGCGTGGAAAGGCTCATGCCGACGCGCTCCGCGCCACGCGCAGCGAAACACGCGCCAAACTCCTTTCCAGCTCCGATGACGACAAATGGGAGTCGAAGGCGGCGGATCTGCTCGTGGTCGGCGACATCGTGCTCGTCGAGGCTGGCGATATCGTTCCTGCCGACGGCGAAGTGATCGAGGGCATCGCCTCGGTCAACGAGTCGGCTGTGACGGGAGAATCCGCCCCGGTCATTCGCGAGTCGGGCGGAGATCGCTCGGCTGTCACGGGCGGCACCACCGTAATCTCGGACTGGATCAAGGTGCGCGTCACGGCCGAACCGGGCTCATCGTTTCTCGACCGCATGATCGCGCTCGTCGAGGGCGCGCAACGTCAGAAGACGCCGAACGAGCTGGCGCTATCGATCCTGCTGTCCGGCATGACGCTGATATTCCTCATCGCGGTCGTGACGCTGTGGGGCCTCGCGGGATACTCCGGCACCGTGCTGTCGGTCACGGTTCTGGCCGCACTTCTGGTAACTCTCATTCCGACGACGATCGGCGGGTTGCTGTCGGCCATCGGCATCGCCGGCATGGATCGGCTCATTCGCTTCAACGTGATTGCCACCTCGGGCCGCGCCGTCGAGGCGGCCGGCGATGTCGATACGCTCCTGCTCGACAAGACAGGCACCATCACCTACGGCAACCGCCTTGCTGCGGCTTTCATCCCCGTGCCCGGCAAGACGGATCGCGACGTGGCCGAGGCGGCACTTCTCTCGTCACTCGCAGACGAGACGCCGGAAGGTCGTTCGATCGTCGCACTCGCGATGGGGCAATTTGGCCAGGCCGAGCCGAACGCGGGTCACCTTGGCGCGACGTTCATCCCGTTCTCGGCACAAACGCGCATCTCGGGCATTGACCTCGGTGGCCGCAGCATTCGCAAAGGCGCGGTCGATGCGATTCTGAAATCCACAGGCACGACGATCGAAAGCACCTTCGCCGCGTTCCGTGACGCGGTCGAGTCGATCTCGCGCTCCGGCGGCACGCCGCTCGCCGTCGCCGATGGGCAGACGCTGATCGGCGTCATTCACCTGAAGGACGTGGTGAAGCCCGGCATCAAGGAACGCTTCGCAGCGCTCCGCGCCATGGGCATCAAGACCGTGATGGTCACCGGCGACAACCCGGTGACCGCCGCCGCCATCGCGTCGGAAGCCGGCGTCGACGACTATATCGCCGAGGCCACGCCGCAGGACAAGCTCGCCTACATCAAGGCGGAGCAGGCCAAGGGTCGCCTGATCGCCATGTGCGGCGACGGCACCAACGACGCGCCGGCACTTGCGCAAGCCGATGTCGGCGTCGCCATGCAGACCGGTACGCAAGCGGCGCGCGAGGCTGGCAACATGGTCGATCTCGACAGCAATCCGACCAAACTCATCGAGGTGACCGAAATCGGCAAGCAGCTGCTCATGACGCGCGGCTCACTGACCACGTTCTCGATCGCCAACGACGTCGCGAAATACTTCGCGATCATTCCGGCGTTGTTCCTGGCGACCTACCCGGAGCTCGGCGCCCTCAACGTCATGCGGCTCGAGACGCCGGAGAGCGCCATCCTGTCAGCGGTCATCTTCAATGCGCTCGTGATCATTGCGTTGATCCCGCTGGCGCTCAAAGGCATCTCATATCGCCCGATCGGCGCGGCCGCGTTGCTGCGGCGCAATCTGCTCGTCTACGGTCTCGGCGGGCTAGTCGCGCCGTTCGTCGGGATCAAAATCATCGATATCGTGGTCACCACGCTAAGGCTGGCCTGAAGGAGATTTTCCATGCTTAACCATCTTCGTCCGGCCTTGGTCCTGTTGGCACTTTTCACCATGCTCACCGGCGTCGTCTATCCTCTCGCGATGACGGGGCTTGCCCAGGTCATGCAACCTTCGGCCGCGAACGGCAGCATCCTGATGCGAGGCCACGTGGCGGTCGGCTCGGCATTGATCGGCCAATCGTTCACTTCGGACCGGTACTTCCGGCCGCGACCGTCCGCTGCGGGGCAGAACGGCTATGACGCTGCAAGTTCGTCCGGCTCGAACCTCGGGCCGATTTCCAAGAAGTTGATCGAGAGGGTGGAGGGCGATGTCGCCGCGTTGCGCAGGGCCGGCGCGAGCGTCGTCCCCGCCGACGCGGTGACCGCTTCGGCGAGCGGGCTCGACCCGCATATTTCAGCCGCTTTTGCCGCACTTCAGGTCACCCGCGTGGCAGCCGCCAGGAACCTTCCCGAGACACGGGTTCGCGCGCTCGTGCAAGCCCTGACGAAACGCCCAATGCTCGGACTGATCGGGGAGCCGCGACTGAATGTACTCGAGTTGAATCTCGCTCTTGACGCCGGGCTGCCGGGAGGCGCCGGATAGGGCGCCATGGCCAATCAGAACGTGACATCACCGGACGGACGGCGCCCCTCACCCGAGGCGCTGCTCGAGCTTGCCTCAAAGGAGAGCCGGGGCAAGCTCAAAGTGTTCCTCGGCATGGCTCCCGGCGTCGGTAAGACCTTCGCCATGCTCACAGCTGCCCGCGCGCAGAAATCGGACAGCGTGGATGTCGTGGTCGGCGTCGTCGAAACGCATGGGCGCTCTGAAACTGCAGCATTGCTCGACGGTCTCGAGGTGATGCCGCGCAAGCCGGTCACTTATCGCCGCCGCACGCTCATGGAGTTCGACGTCGACGCGGCGATCGCCCGAAGACCCCGACTTCTGCTCGTTGACGAGTTCGCTCACACCAATGCGCCGGGCCTGCTCCACCCGAAGCGCTACCAGGATGTGGAGGAAATCCTCCGCAATGGCATCGATGTCTGGACCACGCTCAATATCCAGCATCTCGAAAGCCTGCAGGACGTCGTTCATCGGATCACCGGCGTGCGTGTGCAGGAGACGGTGCCGGACAAAGTGATCGAAAAAGCCGATGAGATCGTCGTCGTCGACATGCCGCCGGAAGAGCTGATCCAGCGTTTGAAGGAGGGCAAGGTCTACCTTCCAGAGAATGCGCGCCGCGCCATCGATCAATTTTTCAAGCCGAGCAATCTGACGGCGCTTCGCGAACTGGCGCTGCGCCGCACCGCCGACCGTGTCGACGAGCAGATGCTGGCCCAACTTCGTCAGCAGGGCATCGAGGGGCCGTGGCCAACCGTCGAGCGCATTCTCGTTTGTGTCGGCAGCGATGCCCATTCAGAAGCCGTCATTCGCACGGCCGCGCGGCTCGCCACCACGCAGAAAGCCGATTGGATCGCGCTCCATCTCAAGCTCAGCGACCGCGAGGTGGCCGATCGCGACGTCGTGCGCCGGACTGAAAAGCTCATGCGATTGGCCGAGCGCCTGGGCGCGGCCGGCACGGTCCGTCTGAATGCAACCGATCTCGGCGGCGAGATCCTCGGCTACGCGAAGCGCAACAATATCACGCAGATCATCATCGGGCGCTCCAAGGCCGGGCCTATCGGCCGCCTTCTCGGCCGCTCGCTTTCGCGCGATCTCGTTCGGCGCGCGCAAGGGCTTTCAGTTCTGATCGTCGCGCCGGAAGGAGAGAAGGCATCCAAGGCCCGCGCCAGCGCGATCCTTCCAAGCTCATGGCCGCAACCTCGAACATTGGCTTCATCGCTGGGGATTGCCGCAGGCGCTGTTGCGGCTGCCGTCGTGATCGGAGTCGCACTCGAGCAGATCACGCAGCTCCCCAACCTCTCGATGGTGTTTCTGTTCGCGGTTCTCCTTTGTGGAATGCAATTGGGGATGTCGTCGGCGATTTCAGCGTCGGTGCTGTCATTCCTCGCCTACAATTTCTTCTTCATCGAACCGCGCTACACGTTCACCATCGCCAAGCCGCACGAGATACTTTCCCTGTTCATATTCCTTCTGGTGGCGTTCGTGACCGGCTCGTTGGCCGGCCGATTGAGCGATCAGGCAGCCGCTACCCGCGAGCGCGCGGAGGCGACACAGGCGCTGTTTGATTTCTCCCGCAAGCTCTCCGGCACGCCTAAACTTGACGATGTTCTCTGGCTTCTGGCGGCGCAGACTGCGGCAATCGCGAAGGGTAAGTCGATTCTGCTCCTCGACCAGGGGGATGGCCTAGCGATCCAGAGCGGTTGGCCGCCTGACGATCGCCTCGCGACGTCTGACTGGGCGGCGGCAAGGTGGGCGCACGAGAAGCAGGAGCCCGCAGGGCGCGACACCGATACGTTGCCTTCGGCGCGCTTTCATTTCCGCTCCCTGCCGGGCTCGCAAGGCTCCATCGGCGCCGTCGGCGTCGATCCGGGAGAAGCCGGCGACACGATGAGCGACGCCTTGGTCGCGACCCTGCAGACCTTCATCGAGCAGGCCGCTGTGGCCATCGAGCGGATCGCGTTGGTTGAGCAGGCCTCGAAGGCGGCGACCGCAGCCGAGGGCGAACGCTTGCGCGCCGCACTCCTATCATCGATCTCGCACGATCTTCGCACACCGCTGGCTTCCATCGTAGGCTCG
Organism: Hyphomicrobium sp.; assembly: GCA_022843145.1. Lineage (GTDB taxonomy): Bacteria > Pseudomonadota > Alphaproteobacteria > Rhizobiales > Hyphomicrobiaceae > JAKAML01. Next base: position 62,500 of record JALHOF010000018.1, on the reverse strand, counting down.
GTCACGAGCCTGCGCACGCTCGGCGATCGCATGTCCGGATCAGATCGGGCCGATCTCCTGGCAACCATCGAGGAGGAAGCCATCCGTCTTTCGCGCTTCGTCTCGAACCTACTCGACATGACGCGCCTCGAAGCTGGCGCGATCGATATCCGCCGTGACTGGGTCGACGTCAGGGACGCGGTCGCAAGCGCGGTCGAGCGGGCGCGCAAAGCACTTCCGAATCGGAGGATCGAAACGACCCTGCCCGACAAACTCCCGCTCATCCGGGGCGATGCGGCGCTGTTGGAGCAAGTCGTGTTCAACCTGCTCGACAACGCCCACAAGTATAGCGGTACTAGCTCTGTCGTCGAGATCGCCGTGGCGGCGAAACCGGCAGAGATCGCGCTGACCGTCTCGGACAGCGGCATCGGCATCCCCGCCGAGGCACTAGTGAAGGTCTTCGACAAGTTCTATCGTGTCGCCGGTAGCGACGGCCGCGCACCAGGAACGGGACTAGGCTTGTCGATCTGCGCTGGCCTCGTAAAGGGAATGGGAGGCACCATCAAAGCCGAGAGCCCGATTCGAGGCGTGCTGGGAACGCGCATCACCGTGTCGCTTCCGCTGGCATCCTCGTTGGCGTCCGGCGACGAAGCGGTAATCTGCGCATGACCGGCCCGCGCGTCCTCGTCGTCGACGACGAGCCGCAAATCCAACGGTTCCTCAAGCCCAGCCTCGGCGCCGCTGGGTTCGAGGTCATCGCCGCCGCCACAGGGGCAGAGGCGCTCAGGGCCGCCGCCACGCAAGCGCCAGACGTTATCCTGCTCGACCTCGGGCTTCCCGACATGGACGGCAAGGACGTGATCGCCCGGCTGCGCACTTGGTCGAAGGTGCCGATCGTCGTGCTCTCTGCGCGTGACCGCGAGTCCGAAAAGATCGCGGCGCTCGATCTCGGCGCGGACGATTATATCAACAAGCCGTTCGGGATCGGCGAGCTGATGGCGCGGCTTCGGACCGCCTTGCGGCATGCCGCGCAAAGAGCGGGCGAAGTCTCGCGGGTCACGAGCGGACAACTCGTCATCGATATCGCCGCCCGCTCTGTGATGCGCGCGGGCAAGCCTATCAGGCTCACGCCGAAAGAGTTCGAGCTGCTGACGATCCTCGCCCGAAATGCCGAACGCGTCGTCACGCACCGGCAGATTCTGACCGCCGTGTGGGGGCCGGCGCACACCCAGGACCTCCAATACCTTCGCGTCTTCATCGGCCAGTTGCGGCAGAAGCTGAGAGGCAGTCCCGGCGAGCCCGAGCTCATCCAGACCGAATCCGGTATCGGCTACCGCCTTGTTCCCGAGGACGTGTGAACAATGCTTCCGCTGTTCGTCCGAAAGCAGCCTGGAACATGCGGCGTATTTAGAGCATATCCAAGGCAGGTATTGGCCCTCAACGTCGGAGCAACGACGGTCGGTATCGGATCATGACGTCACCGGCAAAGCGCTGCAAGCCCGCCCACGTCGCTGGACCCGATGATGTGCATTGGAATGCCTATCGTCAGCGCGCAGTCCTGGCACAGCCGCCGCGAGCGAGCCTGATGCGCGGCGAGGGTATCGATGTCGCGCACGGGGCGCTTGCGTTTCGTGTCGGCGTTCCGACGTGCGGCGATCAGCGATGGATCGGCCTCGACATGGACGAGGACGGCCGGACTCAGCGCGGCGATCACGGCCTGTGGCACTTCGATCAACTCCGTTTCCGTGTCGATCAGCAGGTGGCCGTCGAACAGCACGACGCTGGATGGGTGCTCGGCTAGCTCGCGGTCGAACATGGCGACGAGGATGCGCTGATGGGCGACAATGCGGTCGCCGCTCGCCCGGCGCAGCTCTTCCGACGACACGGACGGGTCGGCCAGCCCTCCCTTGATGAGCGCGCTGCCCTGCAGGTGCAGCGTACAGGGGATGTGTGCGGCAACCTCGCCGACCAGCCAGCTCTTTCCCACGCCCGAGATGCCGAATATGCCGATGACCACGGGCGCCGTCATAGGTCGAACCCCAGCTTGATGAAGGGGCGCAGGCGCCGGTAGCGGTCCTCGTCGATGCGCGCGATCGATTGTGGCGGGCCGCCATTGAAGATGCCTTCGCCGACGAGCGTCGAGAGGGGCACAGGCGGCGTGCTGTGGCCGGCGAGCAGGAAATCGATGACCTTCATGGGGCGCGCCGATTCGTTCTGCCGCGCCGTCAGCTCGGCGGCTGAGAACACCGAGCGTTTCGCCGTCATGCGGATCAGATCCTCCGGCGTCGTGCTCTCCTGCCAGCGCTCGACGATGCCGACCGTCGTCAGGCTCTGCGACCATTCCAGCCGCTCGTCCTTCGACAGGTAGAAGAGCAGCAGGTCGCCGGCCTTGAGTCTTTTGGCCTGTGCCCGGCATAGGTAGACCTTGCGGATTGTGTTGCCCGGCGTGCGCTCCTGGCGCGGCGTCGCCGTGCGCTCACGCTCCATCCCAGGTGCTGAGAACAGCGGCAGCGGCACGCGGAAGCTGATCTCGGGGAACAGTTTCTCGTGATAGGCGCCCTGGATCGGCACGCAGTATTTCGCCACTTCCTCGCCGTCGGCGAAGCGCGGATACGATGCGCGGTCCAGGTCGATAATGTCGGTTTGCGCGACGACCGGCAACGGCCCCTTGCGCATCACCTTCTCGACGATGAGTTCGCCGTTGTCCTGCCGCGACGTGACCTTGAAGCCGTAGGCCTGCAGCAGGTGCAGCAGGTCGTCCTTGTCGGCGTAGGCCGTCAGGTAGACCACGTCGTAGCCGTTCGACTGCGCAAACCACAGGCACTGCTTGAGGAGCTGCTCGCCGAACTTCTCACCACGGAAGGCCGGCGCCATCTTGAACGTGCACAGTTTCAGGATCTTGTTCCCCGGCGAGACGATGCTGGCCTCTGGCCGCGCCTCGTCCTTGCGGATCACGATTCCGGCCAGCGCCCCACCGACCTCGACCACCCAGCATTTGCGGTGCTGGCGCGCGCATTTGGCGAACCAATCGTCGAAGCCGGCGTAGTCGGTGCGCAGGCTGTCGAAGAGGGCGTCCTTCAGGTCTATGGCATAGGCTTCACGCTCGAAGACGTGCGGCAGCTCGATCGCCGTCGGCTCGAAGGTCTGCCGCAGCCACAGGATCGCGTCCTCGACGGAGAGCACGGTATTGCCGAGGCCGCAGCGCCGTGCCCGCTTCTGCAGGCCGACGTCGCGCGTCACCAGGAAATCGGCAGCCTTGCGCTCCAGGCAGAAGAGAAGGCGGCAGTCCGAGCGATCGTTGGGGCTGTTGATGGTGCCGAAGCGGCGTGCAAGCTCGGCGTCGTCCGGGTACTTGATGCCACGAAGGCGCTCGAACTTGGCGAGCTTGCTCTCGGTGACCATCCGGCGCGCCAGATCGCTGTCGCGCTTGATGTCGTCGTCGACCGCGGAGTCGACGAACAGCCTTACGCTGTTGGCGCTGCAGCGCCGCGTCAGCTCAGTGAGCCCGGAGTCGACCGGACGGTTGTCTTCCAGACCGATCACGATGTTCGTGTCGATCAGGAACTTGAATGCGATCATCGTTCAACAAGCCGATCAGGGTGCCCCGGACGTAGCGATAGGATTGCGGCGGGGAGAAGCTAAATCGCTCCTTGAGCTCGCTAACCGGGATGGGCACTTCGAAGCGCACGGCCCAGCCGAGCACCACTCCGAAACCCTCGTCCGCCCCGGCAAAATAGGCATTGAAATATTCACGTGGCACGCAGACCTGCTCCCGGAACGAGCGCCACAGGCCGGCCGGCGTCATGCGCCTCACATTCTCGATGCGTGCGGCTCCCACCAGCGCCTGCTCGGGGCTCGAGGCATAGATGAGCATCAGCCCGCCGGCGGCGAGGCTCTCGGGGAATCGGCGGCGCAGCTCGACGGTCTTGCGACCGGCCATGATATTGCGGACGTGCTCCGGCCTGATGCTGATGATGATCTCGCTAGTCTGCATGAGACCGGTGCGCCTCTCCGAATCGTGTGCTTGACCGTAGCACCGGCGGACCAACTAGTCCCATCTCAACATGCGAACCATGATGGGCAGTCAACCAACGGCATTTCCGCTGTCGAATGCCGAGCAGAAGTGCCGGTTCATAACTTCGACTGGCGATTACGATTGCACCGTGACGGCAGCTATCTCTGCGGAGCATCGATTGGCGCGTCGCCCATGCTGCATGACCTCGAGTGCACCGAGAACCCGCCGCAAGGAACTCGGCAGGGGACTCTCACGGAACCTATTCCGGCCTTCGACCGTGACCTGGTATCGCACGCCGTCGACGACGGGGGAGAGTTCTCCGTCGATGACGGGGTCGAGAACGCTGTCAATCTTCAGGAGGAGAGTCTCGAGGGCATGAAGGTCTTCGATGGCTCTCGCGCGCTGCTCGTGAGGCGTGCGCATTTTGTTGTCGAGACCCCGGTAGGCCCGCTCACGGTGCGCGGCGGCTCGATGGAAACTCCCGATGAGTTGCCGCGCGCGTGTGCAATCCTGCTCGTAATCCCGAGTCCGATCCATCGCCTCCTGCAGTGCTCTGTTCAGTCCCAGCCGCTTCCTCACGGCTTTGGGAAGGCCTGCATCCTCGGGAGGCTCGGCATCTGCCGGCTGCAATGCATCCTGGAGCTTCCGCTTATTGGCCACGCGCGCCCCCACTGATGATGCCGGCGACCGTCTCGGAGACGAGGCGTTTCCGGTCATCCGAGATGTGAGCGTAGCGCTGGGTGGTGGTCGGTCGCGCGTGTCCAAGCAGTCGGCCAAGGGTGTAGAGAGGTGCACCGCTCTCGACCGCTGCACTCGCGAAACCGTGACGCAGGTCGTGAATGCGCCAGTGACCAACGTCGGCGCGCGCAAGAACCCTCGACCATGACGCAACGAAATTGACATACGGCGCGTGGCGTCCGTGTTTCCGGCTGAAGCTTGGAAAGACGAACGGACAGTCCTTGATCTTGGGCAGCGACAGGATCGTTTCGAGCGCCGCGGCTGGGAGCGCGATCCGTTTCGCGCCCGTCTTGCTGTCCGGCAGGACCAAGTCTGCGCGCTGGGTGTCGAGCCATTCCCATCGCGCCGAGAATACCTCCGACCGACGGGCACCCGTCAGTGCGAGTACGCGGATGCCGCGGCGAAGTAGAGGCTTATGGCGTTCTCCGTGGCGAGCTCGTCGGCCGCTTCAAGGATGCGGCGAACATCGCTCGGGGACGGATACCGGTTGACCGCCGCCTCTCTGAAGCGGGTGACCCGCGAGCATGGATTCTCGCCGACGTGCAGATGGTGGTCGTTTGCCCAGTTGAAGAGGCTGCTCAGGATAGCAAGCGCGCGGTTTGCCTGCGTCGGGGCTGCGCGTCCTCGGTCGTGCCATGCCGCGACGTCAGCGGTCGTGATGGCGTCCATCCTATGGTGAGCGAACGCCGGCACGATCATGCGGTGCATGATGTCGGCGTAGAGAACGCCGGTCGAGGGCCGAAGTTTGCCTTCGACATGGGAGGTCATGAAACGCTTGGCGACCGCGGCCAAGGTTGCGCCAGCCTTCCGACGATCCCGCTCGGCGGCCGGGTCCTTTCCCTGACGCTTCAATCCCCGAATGCGCTCGGCCTCGGCGCGTGCTTCGTCCGGCGTGAACTCTGCTTCAGTTCCGATAGTGATCCACCGCATCCGCCCGTTGAGGCGCAGGCTCATCCCGTATAGCGCCATGCGGTTGGGGCGCCGCACCTTGAAGCCGGGCAAGGTGTCGTCTGTGATCCAGTCACCCCTCTGCAGGGCTGCCAGAGCCTTTCGATTAATGCGTGCTCTCGTTCCCGGCATCACGTCCCCCCAGAAGCTGCAAGCGAACTGCAAGCAGTCTACATGCTTCGAGAGGCGTCGAGAGATGGGGCAATCGGTCCTAAGTATCGAATTCTGTTGATGAACACGGGCCACCCTGGGGCAGCCAGCCCTCACGAAAACTGATTTTCATTCTTGAAAGAGGGGTTCGACTCCCCTAGGGAGCGCCATTCCTCAAGCGTGGCGCTGAAATAGTTCACTGTTTCGCGCTTGCTCGACCGAACGCCCTCCAAGACGATCCCGAGGGGGCAAGTCGGATCGCGACAGCGCCCCAGGCTCTGACGTCCGTGTCCGGTCGATGACGCTCGGATCACCACCTGAATGCCTTTGCCATGACGGCAACCGATCGAGCTTTGATCGGGCAATCGGCGGTGAATGCCCGCTCGGCCCTCGCAGTAGGCGTGACGTCGCCATCCAGGCGTTATCCAGGGGGCAGGCGATGACGTGGCTGGATTACCACTCTCGCCGATGAAGTGCTGTTGGCCGGCAACGAACGCCAAAGGCCCGCGTTGTCCTCACGACTGTCGTACAGCGTACATGCCGCGACCACATTTCGAGCGTCTGATCGGCGAGGCCATTTCGCCCGGTCGGCCGCGCCCAGGCCGACACTGCCAGGCTGTGAAACAGCTTGGCCTTCGCACTGTATGAGAGGATTGACCCATGACATTGAAAACCACCCTCAAAGGGACGTTGCTTTCGTTCGCCGCACTCGCTGCGTCGGTGACAGCGAGTGTGGCCGACACGGGCTACGTGACGCTCACCATCTACAAGGCAGGCTGGATCATCGGCGGCTCGGGCGGCGGCGGGACGCTGAACTTCCGCGGCAGATCCTATCAACTGTCGACGGGTGGGCTCGACTACGGTCTCGTCTTCGGCGGCTCGAAGTCGGAACTGCGCGGCAAGGTGAAGAACATCAACCAAGCGTCGGACGTCGCCGGGGTGTACGGCGCGGCCGGAGCCGGACTTGCCGTCGGCAAGGGGGCGCGCGCGATCATTCTGACCAACCAGAAGGGTGCGGTACTCGAGTTGACCGGCAAGCAGGTCGGACTTCTTGCGAACATCGACCTCAGCGGCCTGGCAATCTCTCTGAAATAGTATGGTTCGCTGGCGTGGTGTGGCTTGGGGTCTCGCGAAATAGTGTTGATGTCAGAGGTGCCCTTGGCTACACCAGGACCGCACAAGCCCCGTCGCAATCAGTCATGCGGCGGGCAGGGGCGCCTGCACGGCCATCCGCATGGAATTGCGATGTTGGGCCACCGCAGCACCGGATACTGGTCAACGTCGTTGGATCGCGCTCGGCGGCGCGAACCAAAGCCCACAATTGGTTTGCCCTCACGGCATGTGGCCGTTGGCAGGGTTCAGACGGTGCCGGTTCACCGCGCGCCTCGGCTTCGCTTGCCCAATCGCAACTCTCATGCGATGTACTAACTTGTCATGAGCAAAGATTCGACGATTAACGCTGTGGTTGAGCCCGAAGGAGACCTCGAGAACGAGTCTCCCGAGATCGCGCAGCGCATGTATGACGCGGCCGGCGAAGCGGCTCAGCTGTTGCGCGCGATCGGCAGCGAACACAGGCTGATGATTCTGTGCGAGCTCATGGAGCGGGATAAGACCGTCACCGAGATCTGCCAGTCGATCGGTGCGCGGCAATCGCTGGTTTCCCAGCATCTCACGCGGCTGCGGCTGGATGGTCTCGTCCGCGCGACCCGGCAGAGCCATTTCTCGTACTACTCGATCAGCAATCCTGTCGCTCGCGACATCGTCAGCGTGCTTTTCCAGCATTTCTGCGCCACCGGCCGGATACCGCCGAAGGGCTGATCGGACCAAATCTTCATCGAGAGAAAGCTTGAGCCGGCCACGCACGCGCGTGCCGAAGCGGCGCTTGTGCGTGTGCGGCGGCGGCGCGGCTTCGACGGCGTTGCGAGAGCGCAGCCAGAACGCAGCCAGCGCGCAAGATCCACGACCTCTTGAAAAGAAAGCCGAAGATCGCTCTTGCATTCACAGTCTTGAATATTACTATGTGTCGGAATGCCCGCTCTGTCGCACGTGCGGCGGTGGCTGGTGCGGACCGCAAAAAATTCCCGGCAGTTGTGCTCGATGAAGTTTCGAGAAACGACGCGGGCAGACGAGCACCGCGAACGCCGGGGCTGGCGAGTGGGCGACGGTTGCGACACGGACAGAGGAGGGCGCGGGGGCGCTGGGACGTCTTCGGGTTGTCGATCGGCACGGGTACGACACAACATCCGCAATGATGGATGGGCAATCAAGAAACGGCTGGACGGCATCGCGCGCGATGCCAGATGATGGGCTGTCGAAGGATAACGATCTCTACCGACGGGCACTTCTGGCCGAAGAAACAAACGGGAAGGGAAACGAATGACGACTTTCAACAGACGCGATTTCGGAAAATTGGTGGGTGGTGCCGGCGCTGGTCTCGCGACCGCATCGGGCCTGTCGACGTTTGCGATCGCCCAGGGTTCGGCGGCGGCCAAGGTCGTCGTGATCGGCGGCGGTTGCGGCGGCGCGACAGTTGCGCATTTCCTCAAGAAAGGTGATCCGAAGCTGGACGTGACGCTGATCGAGGCGAACAAGGTCTACTCGTCTTCGTTCGGCTCGAACCTCTATCTCGGCGGCTTCCGCAAGTTCGAAACGCTGAATCACGGCTATGAAGGCTTGCGCGCAGCAGGCATCAAGGTGGTGCACCAGTATGCTACCGGCGTCGACACCGCCAAGAAGGTGGTCAAGACCAAGGAAGGCGGCTCCTACACGTACGACCGCCTCGTGCTGTCGCCCGGTATCGCGATCAAGTACGAGACCGTCCCGGGCTATACCAAAGAGATCTCGAACCAGTTCCCGCACGCCTACGAAACGTCGGGCGTCGGCAAGACGCAGCTGATGAAGCTGATGGAGGCGATGCCCAACGGCGGCACGTTCGCAATGGTCATGCCTGACAACCCCTACCGCTGCCCGCCTGGACCGTATGAGCGGGCGTGCATGATCGCGCACTACCTGAAGACCAAGAAGCCGAAGTCGAAGCTCGTCATTCTCGATCCCAAGAAGGCCTTCTCGAAGCAGCCGGTGTTCACCGAGGCTTTCAACAAGTATTACAAAGACATCATCGAGATGAACCTGACGAACGACATCGACGACTTCAGGGTCTCGATGTTCGACGCCAAGGCGAAGGAAATCACCACCAAGTCCGGCAAGAAGGTGAAGTTCGACGCCGCCAACATCATTCCGCAGCAGCGAGCAGGCGACATCGCCAAGCTTGCCGGCGTGACGGACAAGGACTGGGTCGCGATCAACCCCGAGACGTTCCAGTCGACGGCCAACAAGGACATCTACGTCGTCGGCGATTCGACCGTCGCAGCCGAGATGCCGAAGTCGGGCTTCTCGGCCAACAGCCAGGGCAAGGTCGTCGTTGCGGAAATTCTGGCGGACCTCTCCAAGAAAGAGAAGTTCCCGGCACGCTACCGCAACACCTGCTGGTCGCTGGTTGCGCCGGACGACTGCATCAAGGTCGGCGCCAACTACTCCGCCAAGGAAGGCAAGCTCGCACCGGAAGGTTCGTTCGTGTCGAAGGCGGGCGAGGACGCCGGTCTGCGCAAGCAGAACTACGCGGAATACGTCGGCTGGTATGACGGCATCATCACCGACATGTTTGCGAAGACTGCAGCTGCGGCGCCGAAAAAGGCTGCTCCCGCACCTGCACCTGCAGCAAAAAAGGGCTGATCCTCCGGGGGACTTCGGATCGGAAGCGGCGGGCGTGCCCGTCTCGGCGTGTCGCACGCCCGCCGCACACTCTCTGGCCGCAGCCGGGCTCTCAAATTCCCGCGCTGCGTCCAAATCTGCATCGGTCACCAAGCTGCATCGGTCAGTTGCCTCACCCGGAGTACGTCCATGATGCCTGCAAGCCAGTTGCTCGCTTTCAATCTGCTCGCAGCCGCCATGCTGGTGGGTTCTGTTGCAGGGTTTGCGAGCAGCGCACGTGCCGACACCGCAAAGCTCGTCCGTTACGGAGAGCACCTGTCGCAGGAATGCACGACGTGTCATCGGCGTGACGGCGTCGATAATGGCATCCCGTCGATCCTCGGAATGAAGTCGGAAGATTTCGAAGAGACGCTCAAGTATTACAAGACCGGCGCACGCGACAATCCGGCCATGGTGTCGGTCGCGCAATCGCTGGATGATGATCAGATCAAAGCGCTGGGCGCGTATTTCGCGACACTGGTTCCGGCGGGCAAATAAACCCTGGACCACGGTGCAAACGAAACGAGGAACGCGGCCGGAATGCCGCGCGGCCTTTGAAGACGACAACAACGTAGGAGAAGACCGATATGGCCGACAAGACGATCGATGCAAAGGGCATGAACTGCCCAATCCCGATCCTCAAGGCGAAGAAGGGCATGGCCGAGGTGCCGGTTGGCGGCACGCTCGAAGTGCTGTCGACGGACGCCGGCTCGGTTGCCGACTTCGCCGCGTTCGCTCGCACGACGGGCCACGAACTGCTCGAGCATTCGGAGTCGGCGGGCGTTTATCGCTTCCTGCTCAAGCGCGCGAGCTGATCGAACGATGGGGCCAGTGCGCAGCAGCGCGTTGGCCCCGCTGTTTCAAGACCGCTGTTCGAGAATGCACGGCGTGTCACGCGTCGTCTCCCGCGTTGGAAGGCGGTTCCTGTCTCCGCTCGTGTCGTTGTCGGATGCCAGGGGTGCCCACGTGCGGCACCAATGGCCTGCGGCGGAAGCTGCGACAGGCCGTTGAATTGCAATGCCGGATTTGGCAATCGGCCGGATCGGGCGCAGCCTCCGCGGACAAGAGCCGCCGCCCTCGCGATCAGGCCTTCGGGTGCTCGCGTCCGGCGCGGCAACATTACGGAAAGTCAGGCAGACGGCCGCCGTGGCGTCGGCGGGCAGGCCGGGAGTTGGGCGCGGTGCACCGGCACCGGCAGCGTGGGCGTTTGACTCGCGCTGTCACGGACCAAGGCAGCGGCAAGACGGGCCGGTGAGATCCGGTGAATGAGATTGGCGAGCGCGACGGGCTAACGAAATGGGCCAAGGAAATGGGCCAAGGAAATGGGCCAAGGAAATGAGCCTGAGATACGGGCGCGCTCGTGACGTGACGCGCAGGGCACGACGCGGGTGAGACGACGATGACGCTGGAGAAATAACGAGACTGGGACGTGCGAATTGCCGCCGGTGAGGCGGCGGCGAAGGTTTCGCCACCGCACGCACCCGACAGACGAACGCTTGAGACAGGATCAACCGGACTTCAAAACCGACAAGGAGGTCGCCATGTCCACAAATGGCAAGAGCATGTCCATCATCGTGACCAAGGGGACGCTGGACTGGGCGTATCCTCCGTTCATTCTGGCCACCACCGCGGCTGCGATGGACGTCAAGGTGTCGATGTTCTTCACGTTCTACGGCCTCGCGCTGCTGAAGAAGAACCTCAATCTTCAGATCTCGCCGCTCGGTAAGCCGGACATGGAAATGCCGATGATGGGCATGCACATGAAGATGCCGAACCTCGTCGCCATGCTGCCCGGCGTGAACGCGGCCTCGACGGCGATGATGAAGAACCTGATCGCCAAGAAGGGCGTCGCCTCGATCGAGGATCTGCGGCAGACCGCGCTCGATGTCGATGTCGAGTTCATCGGCTGCCAGATGACGCTCGACCTGTTCGAGATGAAGAAGTCGGACATGATCGACGGCGTGAAGCTCGCGGGTGCCGCGACGTACATGGAAAACGCGCTGAAGTCGGATATCAATCTCTATATCTGACAACGGTTCCGTCCAGAACGCCGCCCCATAAAGGGCGGCGTTGCTGTGTGCGGTGATCTTTAAGTGTAGTCGAGCGAAGCCGGCCGCATGGCCCGCAGCGGGCTCAAGCGGCTTCGGCGCCGTAGTAGACGTTGACCACGTGTTCGGCTTCGGCGAAGAAAAGCCAGCGCTCGGTGATGATGCCGAAGGCCATCGCGGCGACGGCGAGCAAGGCCAGCGCGATCTCGGTGCCGGCGGGCGCGTAGAGCGAAAGCGCGGTGAGCAGGGCGGGCGCGATGAGGCCGACCCAAAGAGCCGTCCGGCGCAACTTGTTTGCGTGGCGGCGGCCGACCGAATAGCCCATCTCGCGCATCACATAGTTGGCGGTCGAGTGCGGCGAGATCAGCATCCGAACCTTGCCGAACTGCCCGAGGCCGGTGGCCGCGCCCGCCGTATAGGTGCGCTGGGCGCTGTCGATGCCGGTCCAATAGCTCCACTTGAGGGCGGCGGCGGCGAGGAGCATCGCGATGGCGACGAGTGACGGACGGGCGGCCTGGAGCTCGGCTGCGCGCAGGAAGAACAGCGCGATGACGCCACCCGTGGCGATGGCGAGGACGAGGTAGATCGGCGTCACGAGTGGATTGTGCCAAGCGCGGATCGTCGGCAAGGACTGGTAGATCATGCCCGTCGCGTAGACCGTCGCGAGCGACAGCGCGATGGTGGCCCAGGCGAGGGCCGGGCTGAAACTCTCGTAGAAGATCCAGTTGATCGCGAGCAGTCCGGCAGGCACGAACGACGCGACGGCCAGGACGCCTTCGCGCGACAGCCAGGACGAGCGCCATTGCGAAAAAGCGCGCCAGGCGCGTTCGGGCCGTCCGAGATGGGCAGTCGACGACATGAGACCGCCACCGATCAGCGCGAATGCGAGGCCGAACGCGAAAAAGCCGAGCGTGCGCGTCGGCGGTAGTGCACCCGCCAGGCCGAGTGCCGAGAGCCAGATCAGAAGGCCGTAGCCCGCGCCGGACATGGTCGTGAACAGGATGACGGAGTAGGCGGGATGCATCGTGCGCTCCGGTGCGATCAGCGGGACAGGATCTTGTCGGCGAATTTGAACAGCCGTTCGATGGCGGCACCGGTCGAGACGGGCTTTTCGGCCGGCCGCGGCGTGTCGGACGACGCCGTGTTCGAGTCGCGTCGGGGGCGCGGCGGCAGATAGCGATTGACCGGCTTGTAGTCCATCTCTGGAAGCAGCGCATAGCCGCCGCGCTCGGCGACGAGCTTGGAAACCTTGCTTTCCGAATCGCCGAGATCGCCGTAGTGCCGCGCGCCGGTCGGGCAGGCGCGGACGCATGCGGGAATGCGGTCTTCCTCGGGGATGTGCTCGTTATAGATGCGGTCGACGCAGAGCGTGCATTTCCGCATCACGCCCTCGGCGTAGTCGTATTCGCGCGCACCATACGGGCAGGCCCACGAGCACAGCTTGCAGCCGATGCAGGTGTCGGGATTGACGAGCACGATGCCGTCTTCGGCGCGCTTGTAGCTCGCTCCGGTGGGGCACACGGTGACGCACGCGGGCGTCTCGCAATGCAGGCAGGAGCGCGGGAAGTGGACCGTGCGCGAGGTGCTGCCTTCGCCGATTTCATAGGAATGGATGCGGTTGAGCCAGGTGCCTTGCGGGTCGACGCCGTAAGGCTGGATGTCGGACAGCGGCGCGGAATAGCCGCCGGTGTTCCATTCCTTGCAGCTCGTCGCGCAGGCCTGACAGCCGACACAGGTGTCGAGATCGATGACGAGACCGAGCTTCTTGTCCGTCGATTGCGGCAGCGATGTCATGCCGGCTCCTCTGAATGGCGGCCTGAGGCGGGGCGCGCGGCCCGGATTCGAAGGCGGTGATGCGTGGAGACGGCGGCTCTCGCCGAAGTCGCATGGCGGAGTTGGAAGCGAATAAGTCCTTGTGTCATGGCCACCGGCAGAGCGGTGCCGGCCGGTGCAGCTTGGGAATTCGCCGCGCGGACTGTCAACCCGCGGCACGCTGCAGCCTGCAATCGACGGTGCCATGCACGGTCGTGGCGGATCCGCGTCGGCGCATGCGCCGGACCGCCGACATAGGGCGCCGTCATCGATGCCATGCGATCGTCTCCCCCTGCATCCGCCCGGCGTCGCGATCTCCACGCCTTCGGATCGCGATCCAGCACCGCGTCGTGTCCCAAGTGAAATGGGACAATGTGTCTCATTTAACGGGTGCGGTCCCAGCCGGAGCCCATAATATTCAAACATTCGCATGTTTATTCGATAGAGTGCAAGCGTGACGGCTCGATACGGTCGCGGCACAATGCCGTAGGTCGCTTATCGTTCGACGGACCATCGCCGGACTGGACCAACGACAACGGGGCAGGGGGAAGAATGCGAGAGATGATCCAACAGGATCCGGCGCTGTGGCTGGCAGCGGGCGGTTTCCTGATCGGTTTGGTGTTCGGCTACATCGTCTACCGCACCAACTTCTGCACGATGGGGTCGATCTCCGACTTCATGTCGTTCGGCGACTACCGCCGGTTCCGCGCCTGGATCCTGGCCGGCGCCGTGGCGATCATCGGTACGCAGTGGCTGGATGCGTCCGGCGTCATTCCCCTGTCGAAAACGATGTACCTCGGCGCGAACCTCAATTGGCTCGGCAATATCCTCGGCGGCTTGCTGTTCGGATACGGAATGGTGTTCGCGGGCGGCTGCGCCAGCAAGAACCTCGCGCGCGTCGGCGGCGGCGACCTGCGCTCGCTCGTCGTGCTGCTTGTCATGGGGCTCGTTGCCTACATGACCATCGGCGGCGTCATCGGTCCCGCGCGCAGCTGGCTCGAGCAGTTGACCAGCATCAATCTCGGATCGATCGGCGGCTTGAAGCTCGCTTCGCAGAGCGTGGGCGAGATTGTCGGCGCGGTGACGGGGCTCGGCGCCGGCAAGGGCAATGTGGTGATGGCGGCGATCATCGCGGGCGCCATGCTGATCTATGCGTTCAAGGACGCGAGCTTCCGGTCGTCTCCCATGCATATCGTTTCGGGTGTCGGCATCGGACTTTGCGCGGTGGCGGGCTGGGCGCTGACCGGGCTCGCGTTCGATGACCTCGCCGAGAAGCCGGTGTCGCCGATCTCGCTGACGTATGTGCGGCCGACGGCGGATACCATCGAATGGCTGCAACGATTCACCGCCGGCATGATGCCGGGGTTCGGTGTGACCACGGTCCTCGGCGCGCTCGCGGGCGCGTTCATCGCTGCGGTGTCGATGGGACGGTTCCAGATATCGACCTTCGCCAGCGTCGGCGACACCAAGCGCAGCCTGTTCGGGGCGACGCTGATGGGGATCGGCGGCGTGATGGCGCTCGGCTGCACGGTGGGGCAGGCGATCACAGGCATCTCGACGCTGGCGCTCGGCTCGTTCCTGACGTTCGCGGCCATCGTCGCGGGCGGCATCGCGGGCATGAAGAAGATGGAAGCGATCCTGATGGACGAGGTTTGAGCTGAGGCGCTTATTTGCGGAAGCGCGCCCGCTGCGCCTCGATGCCGCCGGGATAGAGTTCGGGCGCGGTGCGCACCTTGCGGCCGCCGCAGGTCGAACAGACCATGCGCGATCCGACCTCGGGGACGGGGAAGGACGCGGGCAGCGGCACCGTCGCCGGATCGATGTCGCGCTCTCGCCCGCAGTCGGCGCACCAACACCACAGGAGCTTGCCCTCGCGGGTGAGGTCACCGAGGGTTACGGGGCCGGTCAACGGCGGTTCGGCGCGCGGCGCCACGGGGACCTCCTCGATCGATGACGGACAGATACGATAGCACTGCGCGCGACGCCTGGCCGTGTCGCTTTTTGGTATCCGCCGCCTGGTCGAACACACACGGCAGGCGAGCGGGACTAGGCGGCTGAGGGGGCAGGTTCCTGTGTCATGGATTTCCTCCTCGCTTCAGAGACAAACCAGCTTGCGCCCATTGCCGCTCAATCGGCTGATCCGACGACCGGGTTCGGACCACGTTTTACATGGCGTGTTTGACAGCCCGCGTGCCTGACCCGGACATGACAAGTTAGTCGCTGCGGGCAACGCAAACAGTGCCAAAGCTCAGTCGGCAAGCCCCAGTTCCGCTGCGAGTTGAACCATCGCGGTGACGGCGGCGGTCTTCGGGAAGGGGTGGTAGGTGTTGTTCAGCCACTTGCGCTTTCGGAACGGCGGGTACGCTAGGTCCCAGTGATGCCCGTGCAGCACGGCCAACTCGGTCGCCATCGGCAGCGGCAGCTTGGAGCAAGAGCCGGCCACCTGCATATCGTGTTGCGGTTCGATGCCAGACAAAAGCTGGCAACCGCTGCGTTGGCTGACCGGCACCTCGCTCAATTGTGTGACACCGCGAAGGGTGAACATCGGAATGTCGAGAGCGTCGAGCGCCTTGGCGTTACGGTCAAGAAACTCTCCGCGGACAGGCGTCGTCAGGTCGCGCACGGCACCGGCCGTATCGAATTCCTCGATACGGTGGCGCGCCTCGGTGCCGTCGCTCATCACAGCGTGTGCGAAACCCTTCAACTTCAGCGACAGATCGACCGCGTTCTTGTTCCATCGCGACGCTTTGAACTTGCGCGCCACGTCGTCGGCAACCTGCGAGCCGCCGATGGCGCCGGCCCAGGTGAAGACGCAGCGCACGCGGGCCGCGATCTCCGGGTGTTTGACAAGGGCCGTCAGGGTATCGGGCGCCCCTTTCGAGTAGGCGAGGATCATGACGTCGCCTGGAGCGCATCTTTGTTCGACGGGGATCGGCCGCGCCGCGGCGTCGGTTCCGATGCCCTCGTTCAGCGCAGCCATGATGTCGGCGACGTTGGCCTCGCACGTGCGTGCGGGATGCGACGCCGACCGCAGCACCGGCATACGATAGCGCCACGCCACTTCCGGCAAATCGTCGCGGAATTCGCGCACCGGCAAAAGGCCGTTGAGCAAACCGGGGCAGACGAGCAACGTCGTGCGGCGGATGATGCTTTCGACCGGGTCGGGCTGTTCGTCATTCCATGCGTCCTGATCCTCGAACAGGTATCGCTCTGCGATGCGCTGGCGATGGGGACGACGGTCGCCGCGCACGGTCGCGGCTTCGAGCGCCACCGGATCCTCGATCGCCTCGCGCAGGAACAGATGCCGCCAGCGGCGGCCACACCACGCCTTGACGGCAGGCTGCGCGAAGACGCGCCGGTTCTCGCGCGCGCAATCCCGAATCAGCGCGATCAGGCCCGGAGTACCCCGCTTACTTGCGACGTCGGCGACCTCAGCCCAGATTTCGGCAGAGGGCTCGCGCTGGATATCAGCGGGGAACGCGGGGGCGCTGACGTTCGGAATGGTCAATGGGATAGTCCGGCAACGTCGATCTTGATCGGCTTCTCGATCAGACGCGGCTTCAGCGGCTCGTTGGGTAGAATGAGCGGCCGATGAGCGGGCCGCGTTTCCCCCGCATTGAGCTTCCACCGCCAGCCCCTGCGCCCCGGCACCGTGTCGAGTGCGATCGGATAGATGGTGGCGCGATCCGGTTCCAGCTTGATCCGGAGAAAGTTCTTGTAGTCTTTGAGGCCGAGCGCACCGAACGCGTCGCCGGTGTGCATGTTGAGCAGCGTCGATGTGAGCGTCCAATAGATGCCCATGACGAAACCGCCGAGCAGGCCGCCGAGGAACAGCGTGACGAGGATGTTCCACAGCACGCGGACGACGTTGTCGAAGACCACCGGATCGAAGAGCCAGCCGCTGCCCAGGTTCGCCAAGAAGTACGGGGCGCTGGCCCTGATCAGCATGCCCGTGGAATTCGCGATCCAGCTGACGAGCAGCAGAACGAAGATGTGGGCCGCCGCATGCAATGTCCCAAGCAGCAGCTTGACCCACCACCTGTTGCTCTCGACATAGGTGCAGAGCGCCGCCCACAGTCCGAGCAGCATGAATGCGAACATCGGCGCCTGCTCGGCCGCGGTGAACAACGCCCCGACGTTGAGGATGAACCCTAACGACGTCGCGAGCATCGCCTTGAAGATCTCACCCGGACCGCGATTTGAACTCAGAATGTCGTACATCTGGTCGGCCAGCGTCGGTCCGCCGTTGTCAGCCTGTCGTAGCTTTAAGCTATCGCGCAACTTGATCTGCTCATCGAGGCGGACGGCGAGCTGGGCGATTTCCCCGTTGGTGTGGTCGATATAGCTTTGGTATCCGGGATCGCGGGCCAGGTTGGACGTGTATTCCGCCAGCAATTCTTGTTGCCGCTTGGTTTCCAATCCGATGTTATCGATTTCCGTTTCGTTGGTGCGGATCGAATCCGAAATCGCCGTCGCCGCCTTCTGGGTGATCGGCGACTGCCGCGGATCGGCAGCCACGAACGACCAAGCGTAGACGAAGTAGATCATACCGACGAGATAGGTGAACGGGCGGTTGCGGAACGGCAGAGCCAGGTTCTTCAGGCAGAGCAGACGGCTCTTCAGCTTGGGCGGATAGATGGCGCGGGCATCGAACGTATAGCTGCTCGCCTTTTTCTCGATCTCGGCCAGGCGTTCGCGCTTCTTGCGGCTCTTGAAGCCTTGCGGTCCAGCTTCGAGATCGGTCGAGGGCTTGGGCTCGGGGGCGGGCTCGGACGACGGTGCGGCGGCGGGCTTGGACCCCGTCGCTGCGTTGTCGGGTTGCGGCGTTTGACGCTGCAACGTGAAGTCGGGTCCTTCGGGGCGGATGACCGTCTCTTCCGTGCGATTGAACTCGACCGGATCACGTCTGTCGGAAACACGCGTCGCATCGGTCCGCCGCCTGGCCCACCTGAGATCGATGCTCGGCTTCAGGCCGTGCGTGGCGTGCGCGAACGCGCCGCCGCCGCCGCAGGTGATGAACTGGATATTCAGGCGATCCGCGGCAGCAGTCGCTGCCTCGGCGTCGGAGTAGCGGCTGTAGTGGTGCCAGTCACCGGCGAGGACCGCGCAGATCTTGGCCCCGTGCTGGCGCGCCAGGAGGCTGATCTCGTGCAGGTTGTCGTAGTTCTCGCGCAGCCAGCTCGGCTCGGCGAGGCACAGGATGATGTTGTGACCCTCCGTGGCCTGTTCCGACATCAGGTCGAAATAGTCGCGCTGACTGTCGTCGAGGTTGTCGGCGAGCTGGATATCTGGCCCCCAGATCCACCAGTTATGGGGCAGCTTGATCGCGAAATAGCTCCGGCTCTGATAGCAGCGCCAGCCGCCGATCTGCACGCCCTTGCCGCGCGAGATCCGATCGCGCGCCGAACAGAACAGCGCACTGAAGGCGGAGAGACCGTCGTACCAGTCGTGGTTGCCGGGAATGGCGAACAGTTTGCGCTGCGGCTTGCCGGCTGCAGAGAACGCCCAGTCGTAGGGATCGCGCAGGCGGTTGTGATATTCCTGCTTGGTGGCGTCGGGGTAGACCTGATCGCCACCCATGACGAGGAGCTTGCCGGCGGGCAGCGGATCGGCTGCGCCCGCGACCTTGAGGCTGTCGGCGGCGAGGAGGTACGACATCGCGTAGGTGGCTTCGAAGCCGTCGCCGAGGTCGGCGATGTAGTCGATCCAAACCGCGCCGTTCTCGTCGGCCTTGATCGCGTGGTCGGGGTTTCCGGTCTCGCTGTAGTCGTAGCGCTTCTGAAGAACTTCGGTCGCGGCGTCGTCGGTCGCGGCCTGGATCAGGCGCTGGTCCGTGTAGGACCCGAGCGTCGCGGAGATGATGGACCGGATGCCGACCTTGACCAGCAACCCTGGATCGAACCAGTCGACCATCTGCGGCAGTTTGCCTGCTCGCAGCCGCCCGATGATGTCCTTCCCGCGCTCCAAGGCAAGCGCTTCGTCGGAACTCTCGACTGGAGTCGCAAAATCGCGCATCGAACGCCCCCGCAAACTTACACGCAAAACTTGGGTGCGTGGAGCCTTGGCCCACTGCAACTTTGTTGCAAAGAACCAGCGGTCCACACGAACAACTGCATAAAGACCAGTCCGGGGGGATTGGTGAGACGAACTCTATCGCTGAACTTGCCTCATTGCCGAGAAAAATGTCAACGCCTCACGACGAGGGCGCAATTTCGGTGGGGCCGTTCGACCACCGCGGCGCAAAAAAGTGCTGCCGCAGATCATCCGTGTTCCGCTTGGTCCGTTGCCGGCCGGTCTCTGACGGGAGTTGGGTCAAAGCGGCGTGTTTTGGTGGGCCCGGCAGGACTCGAACCTGCAACCAGGCGGTTATGAGCCGCCAGCTCTAACCGTTGAGCTACGAGCCCGGTAGGTGAAAGGGCGCGGCTTCTATAGCAGAGTCCGGCGCGGGCGACACCCTTCCGTCGAAAGGGTAATTCGTGCGCCTCGCTGCGCTTGCGATGGGCTGGCAGCGCAGACGATGCCCGCAATCCGCCGCGAATGCGCGATATGCGGCGGCGAGATGACCGGTCGAGGAGCAATGGACATGACGCAGCGGCGGATGGCGATGGCGACGAGTGGCCGGAGTACGGCTGGGTGGATGGCTGCGGCAGCGATGCTGTCGATCGTGGCGGGCGGCATGGGCCGCGCCGAGGCGCAGGGAGCGGACAAGGTGGACAAGGCAGGGTTCGAGCGAACGGTGACGGTCACGGCGTCGGCGGAGGTGTCGGCGGTGCCGGATATGGCGCGCGTATCGGCGGGGGTGACCACGGAGGCGGACACCGCGCGCGAGGCGCTGGCCAGGAACAGCGAGGTGATGCGCAAGGTGATCGCCGGCCTCAAGGGGCTCGGCATCGACGCGAAGGACATCGGAACGTCGGCTCTACAAGTCGATCCGCGCTACACGAACCCCAAGGACGGACAGCCGGCGCGGATCAGCGGCTATCGCGTCAGCAACCAGGTGTCGGTCGTGCAGCGCGATCTGGCGAAGCTCGGTGAGGTGTTGGATCAACTCGTCACGCTGGGCGCGAACCAGATAGGCGGGCTGTCGTTCGAGGTGAGCAAGGCGGAAACGCTGAAGGACGCGGCGCGCACCGAGGCGCTGGCCAATGCGCTGCGGCGGGCGAAACTCTATGCGGTTGCCGCGGGCGCCAAAGTGGGTGCCGTCCTGACGATCTCGGAGGATACGGCGGTGCTGGCGCCGTCGCCGCGGCCGGTCATGATGGGCCGGGCTTCGATGGCGAGCGCGGTGCCGGTCGAGGCCGGGGCGAAGGAACTCGAGGCGCGCGTGACCGTGACGTGGGCGCTCGAGTAGGAGCGCTCGAACGATTGCGCTGACGGGCCTGCAAGGCCGGGTCGAAATGATACGCCGTGCAAGGATGACTTCGCGTTGACTGCATCTTTACTGTTTCAGGTAGGAACTCGTTACCTATCATTCGCGTAGGGTTGCTCAGATATCATGCAAATTCCGAAACGAGTGCTTCATGCTGAGCCGAGGCAATCCGACTGCACGCCGAAACGATCGCAGTCGATTTTACGCATCGGAGCTGGCCGCGCGCTTCGCGGCGGATCAACGTGGTAATGCCATCGCGCTGTTCGTGATGATGCTGGTGCCGGTCCTGGGTGCGGCAGGCGTTGCCATAGATTACGGACGCGCGATCGCCGCGCAGTCGTCCTTGCAAGCCGCCGCGGACAGCGCCGTGCTATCGTCGCGATCAGGCAGCGGCACCGATGAAGCAGCGATCAAGGCGAAAACCGAGGCCTTCTTTGCCGCGAACGCCCATCAGTTGTACGGCGCGACGATCAAAGACGTAGCGGTCGTCCAAGCCAACAACGTCATCGAACTGAGGGTCACGGCCGAGCTGCCGGCCTCGCTCACGGTGCTGCTTGGCCGGGACAATTTCGATATCGTCGTCAAGTCGAAGGCCGCTGCTGCGGCAGAGGATGTCGAGATCGCGCTGGTGCTCGACAACACCGGCTCGATGCGCGACTTCATGGACGATCTCAAGACCGGCGCGAAAGACCTCGTCGAGGCCGTGCACGGCAGCGCGACGTCGGTGTCGAAAGTCAAGTTCGCGGTGGTGCCTTACGTCGGCGCGGTCAACATCGGCAACGGCGCGGCGCAGATGGCGTGGATGGACGTCAATGGCCATGCCTCGCGCAACGGGCTGGCGCTGCGCTCGCAGTCGTTCGGCTACGAGGCGGGCTGCTACACCGGCGGCGGCGGCGGTGGATCGACCGGCCCGGGCAATGGGGCGACGGGTTCGTTGTTCGATGCGTTGCCGACGTTCGCGAATGCCGTGCGCGCGGTGCTGGGGATCGCGACGGCGCGAGCGGCGAACGCGTCCGATGTCCCGTCGCCATTCCAGTTCTATGATCCGTGCTGGATCGCCAACCCCGATACGATCAACTATTTCGATCTGTTCGCAAAGATCCCGAACACGACGTGGAAGGGCTGCGTGCTGGCCCGGCCCGCACCCTACGATGCCGACGACACGGCGCCGGACGCCGGTGCCCCGGAAACCCGGTTTGTGCCGTGGTTCTGGCCCGATCAGCCCGATGCGGACAAGATCCTGGCCAACGGATGGACGTTCGTGTCCTCGAACGATTATCTTACCGACCGGCCGGATCTGGTGCCGAACCCGTTCAAGGATACATGGAACGGCTGGACCCACCGCTCGATCCTTCAGTACAGCAACGTCAATGCGAACATCGACGAGATCGGACCCGATACGTCGGGGCCGAACAAGAGCTGCCCGGATCCGATCCTGCCGCTGACCAACGCCAAGGGCGACGTGCTCGCGGCGATCGACAGGATGGTGCATTGGAACGGCTCAGGCACCAACGTCGCCGAGGGTCTGGCCTGGGGCTGGCGGGTGTTGTCGCCGGGTGCGCCGTTTACCGAGGGTGCGGCCTATGGAAAGATCCGCAAGGTGCTCGTGCTCATGACCGACGGCACGAACAATATCGACCCGTCGCCTGACGGCGCGATCTGGTCGGATTATTCGGCTTACGGCTATCTCAACAGCGGCGTCGTTCCGGACGTCACCTACGACGCATTCCGTCAGCACACCGATGCACGCATGACGGACGTCTGCCAGAACGCCAAGAACGCCGGGATCACGATCTATACGGTGGCATTCGGGATCGTCGATCAACAGACGCTGAACAAACTCGAGGCCTGCGCGTCAAAGCCGCCCTACGCGTATGCGCCGGGCACGCAGACGGAACTCGTCGAGGCGTTCAACGCAATCGGCGCGAGCCTGACCGAGCTGCGGCTGACGGAGTGAAGGGAAGGGTGACTTGCTGAAGGCGGGCCCGCCCGCGGCAGGACCAATTGGCGCGGCTCAGCCGATGAGCGACTGCTGCTCGACGATACGATCGAGTGCGACCGCGCCCGGCTGTGCTCCCCAATCGGCATAGTTGCGCATTTCGCCGGATGAACGGACGCGACGCAGCCGCGCGAGATCGACGGTGCCCGCAACCCACATCGGCCGATCGAGCACACCTTCGGCAATGATGCCGGTGTCGGAGACGCCGTGCTCGGACGGGACATAGATGGCGGCGAGACCGGAGTTGCGATCGACGGCGGGCGACCACAGCGCGTCGCCGACGGTGGGGCTCTGCACGGTGACGATGGTGTTTTCGAGCGCGCGCGCTTTAGCTCCCGTGGCGACGCGGTGAAAGCCGGAGACGCGCTCGGTGCAGGACGGGACGAGCACGATCTCCGCGCCGGCTTCCGCGAGCGCGCGGACGAGCAGCGGGAATTCGCTGTCGTAGCAGATGGCGATGGCGATCTTGCCGAGCGTGGTGTCGAACACGCGCAACGGGCCGCCGGGAGAGATGCCCCAGTCGCGCTCGAACGGCGTCATGATGATCTTCTCTTGCTCGCCGACGAGACCTTGGGGCGTGATCAGTTGCGCGGCGTTGACGTAGCGGCCGTCGCTGGTTTTGACGGGGCCGGAGCCGGCGAGAATGTGGACACCGTGCTGCTCGGCCAGCTCCTGATGCAGGGTGACGCGGCGGCCGGCAAGATCGGCGACGGCTGCGAGGGTGGCCTCGAGGTTCGAGGATACCTCGGGCCCGAACGCCGCAGCCTGTTCGATGGCGGCGTACTCGGGGAAGACGAGCAGTTGCGCGCCGGTCGCGGCGCCGTCCGCCACCCATTGCGCGATCTTGTCTTCCCAGGCGTCGAGCGAGCCCGGCTCGCCGATGGGGTATTGCGCGGCGGCGATGCGGACCTGGTCGGGGCGCACCCGGGGGGCGGCGGCGTTGTCGGTCATAGCGCCTTCAACCAGAACTGCATCGGGTGCATCGTCGGCGCCGGCTGGTCGATGTCCTGCCATTCGTAGCTGGCGACGATGCCGGGGACGGGCGCATAGCCCCGCTTGGTCCAGAATGCGTCGAGAGGGCGATAGTCGCACGGCTTCAGCGGATGATCGTCGGGACGGACGACGCGGCAGAAACTCGACCAGGTGAAGCCGCCGAGCTTGCGGGCGTGGCCTTCGCGGCCGTCGAAGAAGACGTGTCCGAGGCCGTGGCCGCGATGCGAGGTCAAGAGAACACTCTCGCCGCAATAGAAGACGCGCGCGGTGTCGTAGCCGGCATCGGTGAAAGGGGCGATGAATTCGGCGTCGGTCTCGCGCAGCGGCCCGCCGGTCGATGCGCCGACCATGCGCTGGTCATCGTAGGCCGCGATGCAGACGGCGCCGCTGGCGGCGGCGAACTTGGCGAGGTAGTCCTGCTCGTAGGCGAGCGATCCGTCGTAAAGGTACGGCCAGTCGCGGAAGACCGTCATGCGCAGCTCCGCCAACGCAGGCAGCGCCGCGACGAGATCGGCGCCGGTGAGCGCGCGCGCGGTGATGGGACCCTTCTCGTACAGCAGCTCCGCGCTCATGAGCGCCCCTTGGCGGGTGCCTTCTCGATCGTGTTTTTGGCGCCGACGATGACGATTTTCGGCTCGTGGGATTTCGCTTCGTCGGCGCTCATGTGCGCGTAGGAGCAGATGATCAGCTTGTCGCCGACACAAGCCTTGCGCGCGGCCGCCCCGTTCAAGCCGATGACGCCCGACCCCTTCTTGCCCTCGATGACGTAGGTCGCGAAGCGCTCGCCGTTGTCGATGTTGTAGATCTCGACACGCTCGTTCAGCAGCAGGCCGGCCGCGGCGATGAGGGTGCTGTCGATAGAGATCGAGCCCTCGTAATGCAGATCGCATTCGGTGACGGTCGCGCGGTGCAGCTTGCACTTGAGCATGTGGAGCAGCATCGGGTGGTTCTCCGGGGCGGTCGAAGGTCAGGGCGCGAATACGTCGGCGTCAGGTCGTCGAAACCTGCAGCATCCAATCGGTCAGATTATAATAGGTCGTGACGCGCGCGATCTTGCCGTCGCGGACGGCGAAGAACGTCCCAGCCGGGAGCACGTACTTCTGGCCCTTGGCGGCCGGCAGGCCTTCCTCGGAGTTCTTATAGACGCCGTGGACATTGAATTCAGCGGCAGCGCGCGCACCGTCCTTTGACACCATCACCGTGATGCCTTCGAGCTTTTCGGAATAGTTGTGCGCCATGCGGGCGTTGAATGCCCGGAACTTGTCCTTGCCCTCGCGGCGCTCACCCTGATTAACGTCGTGGATGACGTCGTCGGTGAGCATGGCGATCATGGCTTCGCTGTCGCCACGATTGAAGGCGGTGTAGTAGTCGCGGATCAGTTTGGCGGTGGCGACGCGGGTGGTGCTTTCGGCGGTATCGGTCATTGCGGGCTCCATCGACGATTTCCGACGGGCTTTAGCACCTCGCACCCGGGACGCAAGGCCATTTCGCAGTTGCGGCAATCGGAAGGCTGGGAGGCCGTGGACCGGCGGAGTCGCATTGCGCGTTGCCGGCGTCTGCTGGAGCGCAATCAGACCGGCCTGTTGGCGATGGCGATGCGACAGGTCAGCTGATGAAGCGAACGAAGCTCGAATGTTCGGATGCTGACGTTGCATCACCGGTTTCGGCATCGCGCACAACCTCGAAGGGGCTGCGGGCTGCCGGCAATACGAAGATGACTGAAGGGGAACACGCTTCGGAGTGCGAGGCGAACGATTGACGTGCCGGGTTCGGCACGTTCGCTTTTTGTTTCGTGGTAGTATTGGGCACGGTCGCGAAAGCTCGATGTGTCGTTGACTGGTTTGCGCACTAACGATCAGACTAGAGATCACATAGCACGCGCAAGAGGTCGTGTACTCCGCGTTCTCGGAAAACCAGTTATCTCCAAAGCGCGTAACTTAACGATATCGATCAGAAAATCGTCTCTTGGAGCGCTACTTGCGCTCCTTGTCACGCTGCCAGTAGACGAACAGAACGGTAACCAGCGACGTGAGGATCATCGTCGCCTGGATGTCGCCGCGCTGGATGAAACTCAACCAGGTCCCGATGCCTTGCGCGGCAGAGCCGGTGCGCGACACCATCATCGTATTGATGAGCACGACGGCAAGGACGACAACCGCGGTGAGCACGACCGACAGCGTGACCTGGAGGGCGCGCTTGAGAGTCGTGGATACCGTCATCTTGCTGCCCGGCAGAACCAGCGTGGTCTTGTCGGCCATGTGCACCTCCAGCGAATCGATTGATCGCGAATATAGCCGATTCTGCGCGCCACCGTGGCACTAGTGTGATGAGCGAGACGTCCGCGTGTTGGTCATGTTCCGAGCACATGCACGACGAGCGTGCGTTGATGCGGCATGCTGCGATGCTCGAAGACGTAGATCCCCTGCCACATGCCAAGCACCATGCGCCCATCCGATATCGGGATCTGCAACGACGTTTGCGTCAGCGCCGCCTTGACGTGCGCGGGCATGTCGTCGGGGCCTTCGGAGGTGTGCACGAACAGGCGGTCGCCATCGGGGACCAGGCGGCGGAAGAAGGCGACGAGGTCGTGCTGCACGTCGGGATCGGCGTTCTCCTGGATCAGCAGCGACGCAGACGTGTGGCGAATGAAGACGGTGACGAGCCCGGTGGTGATCTGCGCCATCGACACGACGCATGCGATGTCGCGCGTGACTTCGGTCAGGGTCTGGCCGTGGGTGGCGACGGTGAGCGTGGCCTGATGCTGCTGCATGACGGACTACTCGAGAAAGCGTGCGCGGAGTGCCGTGTCGGGGACGATGCATCGGTCGCGACGGCCGAACCACGCGTAGCGGTTCCGGGCGATGCGATCATAGAGCCAGTTTTTCGCGCCGATCGGAAGCACGTGTAAAATGCCAAGCGCCCGCCAGGGCGAGCCGAGGCGTTGCATGACGGCCAAGAACGCATCGAACTTTTCGTAGAGCACGCCATCGAGGAACACGAGGTTGGTGTCGTAGTCGCCGCTTTTGAGGCCGTGGTGCGCGTAGAGCGCTTCGCCAAGCGGCGACTGGGCGACAATGAACCGGAAGCGCTGTGCACTGTCGCGTGAGATGACGAACCGCATGAAGCCCGAGCAGAGCACGCACACGCCATCGAACACGATGACGTCGCGGCCGACGAGTTGCGGGAAGGCGGGTGTGGTGGCGTCCATGGGACCTCGCGAGGAATGTTATCACGAGGGGCGTGGACAGCGTAAGTCGAAGGCGACGGCCGATGCCACTGGGGCGGCTGCGTCAGCGACGGGCGGCATAGATCTCGAGGCGATAGGGGCTGAACGCGGCAAGCGCCAGTCGCGCGCGCCACGGCTTGCGGACGGACACGAAGGACGGATTGGCCGCGAACACGCTCGCATGAACCGGGTTGAGATAAGCAACGTGGATCGGCGCGTCGCGTCGAGCCGCGGCATCGGCGATGCGAGCGGCGACACGGTCAATGACCGGAGGTCCAAAGGGATTGAACAGGAACACCAGCAGCGGCCCATCCGGCAGTGCGAATTCGCACGCGTCGCCCTCGACGATGCGGACGCGAGCCGTGTCGTGACCGGCCGCCGCGACGTTTTCGGAGGCGATGGCCGCAAGTTCGGCCGCGAATTCGACGCCGATCACTCGCGAATAGGAGCGACGTGCCGCCGATAGTACCGCGCGGCCCTTGCCTGCGCCGAGGTCGATGAACGTCGCTGCGCGCGCGGCGGGAGGGACAGCCGCGTGCACCCAGTCGAGAACGGCCCACGGCGTCGACAGGAAATGCACGCCCGCGATGCCGTTGGGTCCGGCGATGGTCAGGTCAGCGAGTTCGTGTTTGCCGCCGGTCGGATCGGTTTGCTGAGCGGCTGCTTCGGCGAGCGTGTGCGCGCGTTGGATGACGGCTGTGGTGATGTGCTGGAGAAGGGCCTGCGGACCACGGTTGCGCGCAATAGTGCCCAGCCGCGAAAGGAGGCCGCGCGCGCCGGCCTGGATAGTGGTGGTGTCCTGCATCGATCCCCGGCGACGGCCTTGAGCCAGCATGTCCGTGTGCGTGCAACTGCAACGCAACTGCTGTTCGCCAGGAGTTAGCAAGAGGCGGGCCAGAGCGGGCGGCGCCTCTTGCAAATCTAACCGAAGCGCGGGCGTCAGCTTCGTTCGCGCAACGACTTCTGCGCCCGCGCGATGAGGCCGGGGTAGGCCTTGCCCGGATAGAAAGGCGTCTTCTCCAGGTCGGCAAAACCGGGGATCGTTTCCATGTGCTTCCACATCCGCTCGCGCATCGCGGCGTCGGGCAGGGGGCCGCGCAGGGCGGCGATGTTGTCCTTGGCATGCGCGGGATTGGCGGTGGCGGGAATGGCGCATGTGACGGCGGGGTGAGAGATGACCCACTTCAGGAAGTACTGCGGCCAGCTCGTGACGCCGATCTCCTTGGCAAAATCCGGCAGGGGCTTGCCCTCGACGAGTTTTGGCAGCCGGGCCTTCTCGAGCGGCATGTTGACGAGCACGGCGGTGCCCTGGTCGGCGGCGATCTTGAGGATGCGCTTCTCGGCGGAACGATTGAAGATCGAGTAGCGCACCTGCACGAAATCGGGCTTGCCCTTCTCGAGCGTGTCGGCGAGCAGCTCGAAGTACGGCGGCTCGTGGTGGGTGATGCCCACGTGGCGAATGCGTCCCTCCTTCTTCCAGGCCTTCAGGATCGGAAGGATGATCGCGACGTTGGTGAGGCTGTGCACCTGCATGACGTCGAACTGCTTGCGCCACAACCGCTGCTGCGAATGCTCGAACGAGCGCAGCGCGTGGCTGTCGTCGGCGAGAAAGTCGCCCGTCGACCAGATCTTGTTGGCCACGAACAGCTTGTCGTTGATGCCGAGAGAGATCGCGTAGTCGCCGACGGTGATCTCGCCGCTGCCGTAAAGCGGCGACGTATCGACGACGCGCGCGCCGCCGTTCCAATAGGTGCGCATGACCTCGCGCAGGTGGTCGCGCGTCTCGCCGGGGATGGTGTCGAAGGTGAGGTAAGTGCCGAGGCCGATCGCAGGGACCTTCTCGCCGGACGCCCCGAAGCTTTTCATGATGATGTCGGCGGGCGGGTCGGTGAGGCCAGCAGACTGGGCGGCGGCCGGTCCGCTACCGAGCATCAGCGTGCCCGGTGTGGCGGCAGCAATGGCGCCCGCGCCGGCGGCCTTGATGACGTCCCGGCGCGACAGGATTGAGCTCTCACGCTCGATGATCGGTTTCATGTTCGTCCCTCGCTATTCGGATGGCCGCCCGCCGGGCGCGCCCTGTGAGGCGGCAACGGTGATGTGGGTGCACGGGCATCAGCCGTCCACCCCCCGCAAGGAGAACGGGTGGATCGGTCGAGGCGGATCAGTTTGCCAGATCGCGGTCAGCCGCTGCTCAGCCGACGAGGTAGGTGGCCAGCGTATGCCAGGGCAGGAACAGCATATCGAAGTAGGGCATATTCTTGCCGCCGATGCTGGCGCCGGCATCGCCCCAACGGGAGAGCCCGAAGGCGGTGCCGAGCCACAGGATGCCGAAGTAGATCCAATTCCGGATGAGGGCCGTGTCGTCGATCGGAATCCCGGCGGCCGAAAACCCGCGCGCGGCAAGAATGGCGACCGGCGCGAAGTTCGCGACGATGGCGAACAGCGCGAACATGATCAGGGGGAAGATAACCATCGCGCTGATCAGCGTGACGCTAGGGATCGCAAAGAAGAGCGCGCCTACAACCGCCGTGATGAGCTTCGCTCTCGACATGATCGTCCATTCGTCTCCGACAACGATCGAAGGACGGTATCACGGCCGCGTTAAGGATTGGTGGGGCCAGAGCTATGGCGAGCGACCGCCCGAGTCCGTTCACGGGCTCCCCGATACCCTCATTTTTGCAATGCGGGTCCAGGGGCTAGCCCCTGGACCAAGCCAAGCGATTTCACTTCTCTTAGTTGTCGAGGAAACTCCTGAGCTTCCGCGACCGGCTCGGGTGCTTGAGCTTGCGCAGGGCCTTGGCCTCGATCTGGCGGATGCGCTCGCGGGTGACCGAGAACTGCTGGCCGACTTCCTCGAGAGTGTGGTCGGTGTTCATGCCGATGCCGAAGCGCATGCGCAGCACGCGTTCCTCGCGCGGGGTGAGGGACGCCAATACGCGGGTCGTGGTCTCGCGCAAATTCGACTGGATGGCGGCGTCGATCGGCAGCACGGCGTTACGGTCCTCGATGAAGTCGCCGAGGTGTGAATCTTCCTCGTCGCCGATCGGCGTTTCGAGGGAGATCGGCTCCTTGGCGATCTTGAGAACCTTGCGCACTTTCTCAAGCGGCATGGCGAGTTTTTCGGCCAGCTCTTCCGGCGTCGGCTCGCGGCCGATCTCGTGCAGCATCTGGCGCGAGGTGCGGACGATCTTGTTGATCGTCTCGATCATGTGCACGGGAATGCGGATGGTGCGTGCCTGATCGGCGATCGAGCGGGTGATCGCCTGACGGATCCACCACGTCGCGTAGGTCGAGAATTTGTAGCCGCGGCGGTACTCGAACTTGTCGACGGCCTTCATCAGGCCGATGTTGCCCTCCTGGATCAGGTCGAGGAACTGCAGGCCGCGGTTGGTGTATTTCTTGGCGATCGAGATGACGAGGCGAAGGTTGGCTTCGACCATTTCCTTCTTGGCCTGCCGGGCTTCGCGCTCACCTTTTTGAACGGCTTTGACGATGCGCCGGAACTCTGGGATTTCAAGACCGGTCTCGGACGCCAGCGTGTGGATGTCGCCGCGCAGAGTCTCGATCTGCTTCCTGTCGCCCTTGAGGAAGGCTGCCCACTTCTTGCCCTTGGTGCCGATGCGCTCGAGCCAGGTGGCGTCGAGCTCGTTGCCGAAGTACTCGTCGATGAAGTCCTGCCGCGCGACGCCGTAGCTGTCGGCGAGCCGCATCAGACGGCCCTCCATCTGCACGAGGCGCTTGTTGATGGCGTAGAGCTGCTCGACGAGGCTCTCGATACGGTTGTTGTTGAGAGAGAGCGACTTGACGTCGGCGACGATCTCCTCGCGCAGTTTCTCGTAGGCCTTCTGCTGCTGGCGCGAGCCCTGCTCGCCTGCGACTTGCTGCTCGAGCTTCTTGTCCTGCTGCTTCCGGAGCTTCTTGTAGGTCGCGGCGATGCGATCGAAGGTTTCGAGAACCTTCGGCTTCAATTCCGCTTCCATCGCGGCGAGCGACAGCGCGTTCTCGAAGTCCTCGTCCTCTTCGCCCTCGGCCGGCGGCGTGCCGCCGGTGCCGGGCGCGGGCGGCGGCAGTGTCGCGTCGGCGCCGAACGCCTCCGGCGGCGCTTTCGCCTCGGGGCCCTCGTAGGTCGCTTCGAGATCGATGATGTCGCGAAGCAGAATTTTGCCTTCGTTGAGCTCGTCGCGCCAGATGATGATGGCCTGGAACGTCAGCGGGCTCTCGCAGAGGCCGGCGATCATCGCCTCGCGGCCGGCCTCGATGCGCTTGGCGATGGCGATTTCGCCCTCGCGCGACAGCAATTCGACCGAGCCCATCTCGCGCAGGTACATGCGGACGGGATCGTCGGTGCGCTCGCTCGGCTCGGAGCGGGTCTCGGACTTGGTCGGCAGCGACTGCGGGGCGAGCGCGCGGCTCTCCTCCTCGTCGGGCGCTTCCTCGGCGCCTTCGGCCTGCTCCTCGCCTTCCTCGGTCTCGACGACATTGATACCCATGTCGCTGAGCATGGCCATCGTGTCTTCGATCTGCTCGGAGGTGACCTCCTCCGACGGCAGTACTGAGTTCAATTCGTCGTAGGTGACGTAGCCGCGCGCCTTGGCGGTCTTGAGCAGCTTCTTGACCGCGGTATCGGTCAGATCCAACAACGGGCTGTCCCGCTCGGGCGCCTCGGCGCCGTCGCCGCCGGTGTTGACTTCGGCTTTAGCTTTTGCGTTTGCCATAGATTGCCTGGTCCCGAATGCGCGAGATTAACGGAGGAAACGTGGGCCGGAATGGCCAGCCCACACGATTGTACCATGTTCGAACGAGGGTGCGGCGCCATGTCGCAGGACGCGAGATCGGACAGCGGATGCGATGCGGTCGGCGGGGCTGCAATGCGCGCCTCCGTCAACGGCCATATCGTGTTCCCTGCCTGATTGCGTCGGCTGATGACCCCGCTTCAGTCCCCGAACCTCGGCGGAATTCTGATCGAACACTAGCATGTCAGCGTCCTTCGCCGCTGCCGACAGCCTGTTGGTCAGACTGATCGATCCCAGCAAGTTCGAGGACCTGAAGTTGACGCTGGATGTCGCAAATACGCGCCAGCGCCTCTTCCGAGCCGTCGTCGTGCCAAGACCGTTCCGCAGCTTCGAGGGCCCGCTTCAGTCCGACCTGCCTGTCGTGAAGCGCGAGGGCGTGGCGCCAGCCAGCATCCACCTCGGCGTTCGGGGCATCGGCCTGTGCGAACCTATCGCACTTGTGAGTAATCGCGCGCCTGAGAAGGTCGAGTACCCGTCCCTGGCCCACTTTTTCCAATTGGGAGGTGAGGCGCGCGCTGTCAAGGGAATTATCTGCCGCATGCAACGAGAGAATGGCGTCACGGAGCCGGGCCAGAGGGGTGGAAACCAGCGCCAGATCAGCGATGCCCTCGGCATAGTCGTCGATCAGCCACGGATGGTGAACAATCGCCTGCAACAGCAGCGCCTCGCGCATCGGCAAGGCCGACATCTGGTCCGAGACGATCCCGCTTTGTAGAAGGCTTGCGCTGCGCTGGGCGCTGGGCGGCGGACCGAATGTCCCGCGGCGATCCTGGGCGAAGCGGCCGCCACGGCCGGACCCTGGCTCCCGCCACGGGTTGTCGGCGCGAGGGACGAGATCGGGGCGGCCTGTCGTGCGGGCGCCATAGGCGGCCTTGGGCTGCCATCTCGCGGCGCCGCCATTCGGGGCATAGGCTCCGGCCGGACGCTGGCTCGCGCCGCCGCGCTGGCCCGGTAGCGGTTGACCCCAGGCCTCCGCGAGCCGCCGCCGGACGTCCTGCTCGTAATAGCCGCGCACGCCGGGATCGGCGATACGCTGGGTCAGGTTGCGTAATTGCAATTCGAGGCCAGCGCGACGCTCGGGAGTCGACCAGTCGCCGCTCGCCCATTCGCGTTCGAACATCACTGCCGACAAGGGCTTCGTGCGAGCGAGAATGCCGTCCATCGCCGCCGACCCTTGCTGCCGGATGAGATCGTCGGGGTCGAGGCCGTCGGGCAGGAATGCGATGGCGACGCTCGAACCCGGCTTCAGATGCGGCAGGACGACGTCGATCGCGCGGTAGGCGGCCTTGCGGCCGGCGCTGTCGCCGTCGAAACAGAGGATCGGCTCGGGCGACATCCGCCACAGGATCTTGACCTGATCCTCGGTCAGCGCCGTTCCCAGCGGCGCGACGGCCTCAGGGAAGCCGCCCTCGTGCAGGGCCGCAACGTCCATGTAGCCCTCGACGGCGACGATGCGGCCTTTGTCGTGGGCAGCCTGGCGGGCGCGGTGAGCGTTGAACAGGACGTGGCCCTTGTGGAACAGCGGGGTCTCGGGCGAATTGAGGTACTTGGCCGGTGCGTCGGGGTCGAGGGCGCGGCCTCCGAACGCAATGGTGCGGCCCTTCAGATCGCCAATCGGGAACATGATGCGGTTGCGGAAACGGTCGTAGGCGACGGGAATATCGTCGCCCGAAATGAGCATGCCCGACTGCACCATCTCGTCGAGGGTGAAGCCCTGTTTGCCCAGATGCTCCTTGAGCGCGGAACGCGACGAGGGCGCAAATCCGAGGCGGAATGCCGCGACGGTTTCGGGCTTCAGGCCGCGCTTATCGATGTAGCGGCGAGCCTCGGCGCCGGACGCACCGCGCAGGCTGTCCTCGAAGAATTTGGCGGCGGCTTCGAGCAGTGTGTAAAGCCGCTGCCGGGTATCCTCGACCTCGGCCTCGTGCTCGGTCATCTTCGGCATCGGCAGGCCGGCCTCGGCGGCGAGGCGCTCGACGGCTTCGGGGAAGGTCAGGCCCTCGGTCGACATGACAAACTTGAAGATGTCGCCGTGTTCGCCGGATGCGAAGCAATGATAGAAGCCCTTCTGGTCGTTGACGAAGAACGACGCCGTCTTTTCAACCTTGAACGGAGAGAGGCCTGCGTATTCGCGGCCCTTCTTCTTGAGCGCGACCTTACGCGACACGACCTGGCTGACCGGCAGCCGCGCGCGGATCTCGTCCAGAAAATGCGGCGGAAAGCGCATCGCGGCCCTTGTGCTCGTGGTGCGGCCCGGAACGCGCGGCGACGGCAGCCAGTGTTCCAGGCGAAGATCGCAAACTCTGGTCGAGGCTTAGGGTGATTCGGCCCGGCCGCGTCGCGTGGCGCGCGTTGCGTAGCGCGGCGGGCCGTTCTCATGCCCGCTTTCCACAGGCGCGGTGATGTGGCGCGGTGACGTGGCGCGGTCGGGCGATCATGGGAGCGTCGGCGCCGCGCGATCTCGCGACGCCGCTATGAGACTACTTGAGAAGTTCCTTCACAGCGCCGTTGGCCTTCGCGAAGTCCATCCGGCCAGTGAAACGCTCCTTCAGCACGGACATGACTTTGCCCATGTCCTTGAGGCCGCAACAGGACATCTCCTTCATGACGCCGGCGACCGCGGCCTTCATCTCGGCGTCGGTCATCTGCGCGGGCAGGTATTCGGAAATAACGGCGATTTCCGCCTCTTCTTGCTCGACGAGGTCCATGCGCCCGGCGCTGCCGAACGTGGCGATGCTTTCGCGGCGCTGCTTGATCATCTTCTGCAGCAGCGTGAGGATCTCCTCGTCGCCGATCTTTTCCCGGCCGGTCGCGAGGCCCTGGTTGTCGACGGGTGCCGCCAGATCCCGGTCCTTGATCGCGGCCGTGACGAGCCGCAGCGTGGCGAGACGCCGCTTGTCGCCCGACTTCATGGCGTCCTTGACGGACTGATTGATACGATCGCGCATGATAGCCTCCTGGCGTTGGCGCGCTCATGTAGTGGGTCTGCGCCGGGCCCGCAAGGACGGATGTGAGTTGTGCGGTCGCCAGGATCAAGTGGCACACCTGCCGGTACGCCCTTCGGTGTCCGATTTCGGGCGGCGTTGACCGGGGCGGGCGCTTCACCTAGGTTCCGCGCCGATCCGATCGAGACGAGGCTCAGCCCACGGCGCCGAGACTGGGACGTGGCCGCAGGCCTCGCCCCAACCCCGCGCGGGCGCCGGTTCTCGACGCGCCGAGGAGATTGACACCATGTCGACAACCGCCCCCAAAGGCTCGACCGCCACCGACCAGCCGGCGCCTTGGGCCGATGCGCCGCTGACGGCGCGTCTGGTGCTGGCTGATGGCACAGTGATCGCGGGACGCGGTCTTGGCGCCGTCGGGGCCGCAACAGGCGAAGTCTGCTTCAACACGGCGATCACGGGATATCAGGAAATTCTGACCGACCCGTCCTACGCCGGGCAGATCGTGACGTTCACGTTTCCACATGTCGGCAACGTCGGCACCAATTCAGAGGACACCGAAACGTCGAACCTCGCGTCGCGCTCGGGCGTGCGGGGCTGCGTCCTCAGGGCCGATATCACCGAGCCGTCGAACTATCGCTCGGCCAGCCACTTCGACCGTTGGCTCAAGGAGCGCGGCATCGTCGGCATCGCGGGCGTCGATACGCGCGCCTTGACCTCGCTGATCCGCGATAAGGGCATGCCCAACGCGGTGATCGCGCACGAGCCTACGGGCAAATTCGACATCGACAAACTGAAGGCCGATGCCAAGGCGTGGCCGGGGCTCGACGGCATGGACCTGGTCCCCGACGTGACCTCCGGTCAGAGCTACACCTGGGACGAGACGCGCTGGGTGTGGAACAAGGGTTATGGCCGCAACGAGAGCCCGGAGTTTCATGTCGTCGCCATCGACTACGGCTTGAAGCGCAACATCCTGCGCTGCCTCGCTTCGGCGGGCTGCAGGGTGACGGTGGTGCCGGCGACAGCTTCGGCGGATGAGGTCTTGGCGCGGAAGCCCGACGGCATCTTCCTGTCCAACGGCCCCGGCGATCCGGCGGCGACCGGCAAATATGCGGTGCCGGAAATCCGGAAGCTGGTCGGATCGGGATTGCCGGTGTTCGGCATTTGCCTCGGCCATCAGATGTTGAGCTTGGCGCTCGGCGGCAAGACGCGGAAGATGCATCAGGGACATCACGGCGCGAACCATCCGGTGAAGGATCACACGACCAATAAGGTCGAGATCGTTTCGATGAATCACGGTTTCACGGTGGATCGCGACAGCCTGCCCAAGAGCGTGGTCGAAACGCACGTCTCGCTGTTCGATGGGACGAATTGCGGCATCCAGCTCGACGGCCGGCCGGTGTTCTCCGTCCAGCATCACCCCGAGGCAAGCCCCGGTCCGCAGGACAGCCACTACCTGTTCACGCGGTTCACCAACATGATGCGCGCTCAGAAGGGTAAGACCGCGGTCAAGGAGCGGTGAACCGGTGGCCGGTCGGCGCGTGGAGCTTCAATTTGCACGCCGTCGGCCCTATGTTGCGCGCATGATCTGGAAAACCCTTACGTCCCATCGGTGGCAAGCCGCTCGCGAGCGGGCCTCCGCTGGCTCTTCGTCACGCGCTGTCGTCGCCGCTGTCCTGCTCGCCACCGCATCGGCAGCGATGGCTGGAACGTCGCATCCCTTGAGCGGCACGCGATGGACCGCCACCGAAGGCGCACAGCCGGGCTTACCGCGACCGGCGGCTGCGACACAGACCATCCGGCTTCTCGGTGAGGTTCACGACAACGTCGAACACCACAAATTGCGTGCAGTTGGTCTGGATCGTGCCACCGGCGCCGTCGTGTTCGAGCAGTTGCGCACCGACCAGCAGCAAGCCATCGACGCGTTCATGGCGCAGCCGAAGGAGAGCCGAACGCTCGACGCCTTTTTCAAGGCGGTAGGTTGGGAGAAGAGCGGCTGGTCGAAGTACGACTACAAGCCGCTGTTCCAAGCTGTACTCGACGCCGGTTTGCCGATCTATGCGGGCGATCCGCCGCGCGATCTGATCCGCAAGGCGGCGAAAGAAGGGGCGGCGGCGATCCCGGCCGACGAACAGAAGCGGCTCGGTCTGGACGTGCCGCTCGATCCCAGCCTGCATGAGGCGTCGCTGACCGAAATCGAGGCCAGCCATTGCGGTATGATGCCGAAGGCGGCATTCGGCGGCATGGCCTTCGCTCAGCGGTTTCGCGATGCAACTCTAGCGGACGTGGCGCTCAAAGCCTTGGAGCAGCATGGCGCGGTGACGGTCTTCGCAGGCAACGGACACGTTCGCGGCGATCGCGGCGTGCCGTGGTACATCCGGCATCGCGCACCGAAGGTCGGCAGTCCGACGACATTGCTGGTCGAGGTCGAGGACAGCAAGAACGAGGCTGATGCCTACGTGCCGCGCGGGCCGGACGGTAAGCCTGCCACCGATACGATCATCTTCACCCCGCGCGCCGAGCGCGAGGACCCGTGCAAGGCGTTCCGCAATGCGGCGCCCGCGCCCGCCCCCTCGACCGCCCCTCCGGGCTCCCCGGTCACCAAGAACTGATCCAATTGGCGGAAATGACCGAACTTTAACCGTGAAACCGCGGCCAGGACGGCTATAAGAGCGCGGCTCACTAGCTTGCCGCTCCGGCGCAAGCGCCGACGCGGGTGGGCGACCGAAGTGCAACCTAAATTGCCCCGGAAGACGATGGAGAGGCGACGTATGTGCAAGGTTTGTGCGGCTGTGGGCTTGGGCGTGGTGGTGGCGGGTATCGCGTTCGCCGGCCCTGTGAAGGCCGCCGATTGCGCCCCCGAGGTGACCGCCGCGTTTGAGAAGCAGCGCAAGACCAAGGGCTTCCGCATGAGCGCCGAGACCAAGGGCGATCAGGGCCCGGTCGCGATGCAGGTCGATTACGTGCTGCCCGACCGCATGCACCAGACCGTGCGGCACCCGTCGCACAAGGAGCCGCTGGAGACGATCGCCATCGGCCGCTGGGCGTGGGGCACGATGGGTGGCGGCTGGGAAGAGCTGCAGCCGCAATTCGCGCAGGCCGTGACCGCGCATATGCGCCAGACCCTGGCCGAGCCCATCCAAACGCCGACTCCATTCACCTGCCTCGGCAAGGTGGCCTATGACGGCAAGGACTACATCGGATACCGCAGCAGCGATCAGGCTCCGGCAAGCCAAGCGACAGCGCCACCCGACAAAGGCCCTGGCGCAGCAACGGCGGCCGCTGCGAGCACCGCACTCGCGCGAACGGTTTATGTCGATCCGGTGACCGGACTGCCGATCTACAACATCGTCGCCGAGACGACGCCCGGCAAGGAACCCGTCTTCAAGGGCGTGTTCAGCTATCCGGCCGATATCAAGATCGACGCGCCGCTCGGCGAGCCGAAGTGAAATCCGATAGTTGCCGACCGAATGTCTTTTGTGCCGACGGAGTGAGGACGTGATGACGAAGCTGATCTTGACCGCCGCCCTGATCGCCGCCGTGCTGGCTGGCGCGACGTCCGTGCAGGCGTCGCAACAATGCAGCCAGGAGATGGGCGTCGCGCTCGACAATCAGCGGAAGTCGGGCGCGTTCCGGATGGACGTGTTCATGATCGCCGAGCAGGGGCCCGTGAAAATGTCCGTCGACTATCTGCTACCGGACCGCATGCGGCAGGTCGTGACCATGGTGCTCGATCCGAAGCCGGTCGAGACCGTGCTGATAGGCACCAAGGCGTGGAGCCGCCAAGGCGATGGCGTCAAAAGCGGTGAGTGGTCGCCGGTGTCGGACGAGGTGACGCGCGATCTCGTCGAGCAGGTGAAGCAGAGCGTCGCAGAAAAACCCGAAGACGTCGGCCGGTGGGACTGCCTCGGTAAATTGACAGTCGAGGGTACCGAGTTCAACGCCTATCAGGGCGGTGAGACGGGGCCGACGGATCTGAGCCCCGACGCGCAGAAGAAGCCGAAGAACGAAGCCGTTCGCATCATCTATGTCGATCCGGCGACGGGGTTGCCCGCGAGGTCGATTTTCGCGCGTCCCGATAAGCTGGATCGGCCTATTTTCAAGGCCACGTACAGCTATCCCAAGGACTTGAAGATCGAGGCTCCGGTCGCCGGGAAGTAAGCCACCGACGCAGCGTGGGGACGTCCGCTGGGGTCGCGGTGTCCGACCCGGGCTTGCGTGCTCCGCGCGAAGATGCCGAAATCACGCACAGGCGTGTTTGCCGCAACGCAGCAACGGCTATGGCCAAGCGGCTCCACTTCCGATACACGACGGTCTTGCCATCACAATGCCGAGGACGGCGGCGGGCGCATCGCGCTCTGCCGGACTTCTTGCGCGCTGGCCCGGACGACGGCATGGCCGCTGAGCCGATCGCATCGCCCGCGCTCGACGTGCGCCGCCCGGTCAAGAAACAGAAGAATGGGGTTCCGCATGCCGAAACGCACCGACATCAAGTCGATCCTGATCATCGGCGCAGGCCCCATCGTGATCGGACAGGCATGCGAATTCGACTACTCGGGCACGCAGGCCTGCAAGGCGCTGCGCGAGGAGGGCTACCGGATCATCCTGGTCAACTCCAATCCCGCGACGATCATGACCGACCCGGAACTGGCGGACGCCACCTACGTCGAGCCGATCACGCCCGAGATCGTCGCCAAGATCATCGCCGTCGAAAAGCCGGACGCGCTGTTGCCGACGATGGGCGGACAGACCGCGTTGAATACCGCGCTCGCTCTGCACAAGCAGGGCATCCTGTCGGCGCTGGGCGTCGAGCTGATCGGCGCGGATGCCGACGCGATCGACAAGGCCGAGGACCGCATGCGGTTCCGCGATGCGATGAAGAAGATCGGCCTCGAAACGCCGCGCTCGATGATGGCGCACAATCGGAACGAGGCGGCGGCGGCGCTGGAGTTCGTCGGCTTGCCGGCGATCATCCGGCCGTCGTTCACGATGGGCGGCACCGGCGGCGGCATCGCCTACAATAGGGAAGAGTTTTTCGACATCATCGAGCGCGGCCTCGATGCCTCGCCGACGACGCAGGTGCTGGTCGAGGAGAGCGTGCTCGGCTGGAAGGAGTACGAGATGGAAGTCGTGCGCGACCGCGCCGACAACTGCATCATCATCTGCTCGATCGAGAATATCGACCCGATGGGTGTCCACACCGGCGACAGCATGACCGTCGCGCCGGCGCTGACGCTGACGGACAAGGAATACCAGATCATGCGCGACGCCTCGATCGCGGTTCTGCGCGAGATCGGCGTCGAGACCGGCGGATCGAACGTGCAGTTCGCGGTCAATCCGGCTGACGGCCGCCTCGTCGTCATCGAGATGAATCCGCGGGTATCGCGCTCGTCGGCGCTGGCGTCGAAGGCGACCGGCTTTCCGATCGCCAAGGTCGCCGCCAAGCTCGCCGTCGGATACACGCTCGACGAGATTCAGAACGACATCACGGGCGGCGCGACGCCGGCTTCGTTCGAGCCGACGATCGATTACGTCGTGACGAAAATTCCGCGGTTCGCGTTCGAGAAATTCGCCGGCGCCGATCCGACTTTGACGACGGCGATGAAATCCGTGGGCGAGGTCATGGCTATCGGCCGCACGTTCCAGGAAAGCCTGCAGAAGGCGCTGCGCTCGATGGAGACGGGGCTCTCGGGACTGGACGACGTGGCGCTCGAAGGGCTCGGCCAGGGCGACGACAAGAACGTGTTCCGCGCCGCGCTCTCTCAGCCGACGCCCGATCGCATCCTCAAGGTGGCGCAGGCGCTCCGGCTCGGCGTCGATGTCGAGACCGCGCATGCCTATTCCAAGATCGATCCGTGGTTCCTGCGTCAGATGGAGGGGATCGTCGCGACAGAGGCGCGCGTGGCGGCGCACGGGCTGCCTGAGAGTGAAGGTCAGATGCGCGCACTGAAGGCGATGGGCTTCTCGGATGCCCGGCTCGCGAAGCTGTCGGGCTTGACCGAGGGCGAGGTGCGGTCGCGGCGCCATGCGCTCGGCGTCCTGCCCGTGTATAAGCGCATCGATACGTGCGCCGCAGAATTCGCGTCGCCGACGGCCTACATGTATTCGACGTATGAGACGAGCCTCGTTCATTCCGATGTCGGTACGCTGGCTGGTCCGGTCTGTGAGGCCGCACCGACCACGCGCGAGAAGATCGTCATCCTCGGCGGCGGACCGAACCGCATCGGCCAAGGCATCGAGTTCGACTACTGCTGCTGCCACGCGTGCTTCGCGCTGACCAAGGCCGGCTATGAGACCATCATGGTCAACTGCAATCCCGAGACCGTTTCGACCGACTACGACACGTCGGACCGGCTTTATTTCGAGCCGCTGACGGCCGAAGACGTGCTCGAGATCATCCGCAAGGAGCAATCGGCAGGCTCGGTCAAGGGCGTCATCGTCCAGTTCGGCGGTCAGACGCCGCTGAAACTCGCCGCCGCACTCGAGGAAGCCGGTGTGCCGATCCTCGGGACGTCGCCGGACGCGATTGATCTCGCCGAGGACCGCGACCGCTTCAAGGCGCTCATCCATAAGCTCGAGCTCAAGCAGCCCGAGAGCGGCATCGCGAAATCGCCGGGCGAGGCACGGGCGGTGGCCGACCGCATCGGCTATCCCGTCGTGATCCGCCCCTCATACGTGCTCGGCGGACGCGCGATGGAAATCGTGCATGACGGCGCCGAAGTCGATCGCTATGTGGCACGGCTTTCGGCGACGCTCGACCGGCCGTCGGAACTCACGGTGTCCGACAAGCGCCCGCTGCTGGTCGACCGCTACCTGACCGACGCGGTCGAGGTGGATGTCGATTGCCTTTCGGATGGCAAGGACACGTTCATTGCAGGCATCATGGAACACATCGAGGAAGCGGGCATCCATTCGGGTGACAGCGCCTGCTCGTTGCCGCCGCATTCGCTCTCGGACGACGTCATCGCGGAACTCGAGCGGCAGACGCGGGAGCTGGCGCTGGCACTCGGCGTCGTCGGTCTCATGAACGTGCAGTTCGCGATCAAGGACGGCGAGGTCTACATTCTCGAGGTCAATCCGCGCGCGTCGCGCACGGTTCCGTTCGTCGCCAAGGTTATCGGTATTCCAGTCGCGGCCATCGCGTCGGAGGTGATGGCGGGGCGGCCGCTCAAGTCGTTCGGCCTCAAGCAGCGCAAGCTCGACCATATCGCGGTCAAGGAAGCCGTGTTCCCGTTCGCGCGGTTCCCCGGCGTCGATCCGATCCTCGGACCGGAGATGCGTTCGACCGGCGAGGTCATGGGCATCGACCGCGACTTCGCGGTGGCGTTTGGCAAGAGTCAGATCGGGGCCGGGCAGAAGCTGCCGTCGAGCGGCACGGTGTTCGTTTCGGTGCGTGAAGGCGACAAGGACCGCATCGTCGCGCCGTTGCGGGAACTGGCGGCGATGGGGTTCAAGATCATCGCGACGCGGGGAACCAAGCGACATCTCGAACTGAATGGTGTGCAGTGCGAAGTCGTCAACAAGGTGCTCGAGGGCCGGCCGCATATCGTCGACGTCATGAAAAATCGCGACGTGGACCTAGTTTTCAACACGACGGAAGGCGCCAAGGCCTTGGCGGACAGCAAGGACATCCGGCGGACCGCCTTGCTGAACCATATTCCGTATTATACAACTTTGGCAGGTGCCGTCGCGGTCACCCGGGCGATCAAGGCTCTCAAGGCCGACATTCTGAAGGTCGCACCCTTGCAGAGTTACAATATCCGCGCATCCTAGACGGGTCGCGGGTGATTCCGGGATGCGTCGCAATCGGGTGAGCGTCACCCGGCTGCATGGGCGGACCTATCCACACGCTTGCGAAAGCGAATTCGTTGCAAGCCGCGCACTCGAGGTGCCGGCGACGAGGAGACGTTAGAGATGTCGATGGAACGGGTTCCGATGACGACCGAGGGCTTTGCAACGCTCGAAGCCGAGCTGCAGCGTCTCAAATCGCAGGAGCGTCCGCGCATCATCCAGGCGATCGCCGAGGCGCGCGCTCACGGCGACCTTTCGGAAAACGCCGAATATCATTCCGCCAAGGAAGCGCAGGGCATGAACGAGGCCAAGGTCGCCGACCTCGAGGATAAGCTGTCGCGCGCCGACGTCATCGATACCTCGAAACTGTCCGGCGCGACGATCAAGTTCGGCGCGACCGTGACGCTGGTCGATGAGGACACCGAGGAGAAGGTCAAATACCGCATCGTCGGCGACCTCGAAGCCAGCGTGAAGGACGGCAAGATTTCGATCTCGTCGCCGATCGCGCGCGCGCTGATCGGCAAGTCCAAGGGCGAAACCGCCGAGGTGACCACGCCGAAGGGGTCGCGCAGCTACGAAGTGCTCAAGGTCGAGTGGAAGTAGGCCGCGATCGAGCCGGTTCAATCCGGGTCGCGACGTATGACGTGGACCTCAACGATCCGTGACAACCGGCATTCCGTGTTGCGGTTGAATCCTGTGTCAGGCAGGGTTTGACCGTTGCAACTCAGGAGGATTTCCCGATGTCACGCGAAATTATACCCGACGGGCAACTGCTTGGCTTCGATCTGACGCGGCGCGCTGCGTTGGCCGCTGCGGGTGGTGCCTGGGCAGTGGCAGCCGGTATGCAGGCTGCGGCAGCCGCGCCGGCAGCTAGCACCGCCAAGCATACGGCGTTGATCCGCACCGCCTCCGATTGCCTCGCCGTCGCAGAGGTTTGCCAGGCCCACTGCATCAAGCTACTCGGAGCAGGTGATACGTCGATGAAGGCCTGCATGGGGCTCGTCGCGGCGACCCTGCCGATGTGCGAGGCGCTGATCCGGCTCGCCGCTCTCGATGCGCCAAGGCTCGCCGAATTCACCAAAGTCTGTATCGGCGTTTGCGCGGATTGCGAGGCGGAATGCCGCAAACACGCCGATCATCATGCCGAATGCCGCGACTGCGCCGACGCGTGTGCGGCGTGCATCAAAGCGTGCAAG
Organism: Hyphomicrobium sp.; assembly: GCA_022843145.1. Taxonomy (GTDB): domain Bacteria; phylum Pseudomonadota; class Alphaproteobacteria; order Rhizobiales; family Hyphomicrobiaceae; genus JAKAML01. Next base: position 18,751 of record JALHOF010000018.1, on the reverse strand, counting down.
GCGGTCTCAGGGGCCTGAAGCGAGGCGCGAAGCGGGTTTGCGGCGGCCTCGTCATCCGCCGCCGGGAACGCGGGCCAACTGGACCGGGACGCCCGCTTCGCGTTTTGCCTGACGAATGGCAAGCGAGGTCTTGACGCTGGCCACATTGGGCGCGGCGGTCAACTGATTGAGGATGAAGTCCTGGAACGCGGAGAGGTCGGGCGCCACGCACTTTAGCATGTAGTCGCTTTCGCCCGACAGCATGTGCGCCTCACGCACCACCGGCCATCCGAGGACGCGGTTCTCGAAGGCGCGCAGATCGGCCTCCGATTGATTGTGCAATCCGACCATGGCGAACGCCGTGAGCTGAAACCCAAGCGCGCGCTCGTCGACGAGCACGGTGTAGCCGGAAATCAGGCCGGCCTCCTCGAGCGCTCGGACCCGGCGCAGGCACGGCGGGGCCGACAGCCCGACGCGCGACGCCAGCGCAACGTTGGTGATGCGCCCGTCGCTCTGCAGCTCTTTCAGGATGCGCCAATCGGTGGCGTCGAGGCGGTGGGTCATCGCGGATGGGTCCCATTGCAGGTTGCGCAATGATCGTATGCTTCAGCGCGAAAAATGTTGCAAACATTGCGTGCAGGTGCCGAGCTTTGGCTCGCCGCCGGCGATCTTGGCTATGGTCTTGTGTATCGACCGCCTCGTGCGGCCGCTTGGCACTCGACAGAATCCCCCGTTCGGAGCCAACTCCCGGCCATGAAATCGAAAAACCAAGCAGCGGATGGCGGCGGCAACGGCCCGAAAGCGGCGCGACGTTCGCTGGCGGGCGCCGTATGCTGGATGATCTCGGACGGCAAGGCCGGCCACGAAACGCAGGCGCGCGGGGTTGCCGACGCCTTGGGCGTGACGGTCGTGACCAAACGCGTCGCGCCGAAAGGGCCGTGGCGGTGGGCCGCGCCGTGGGGGCCGGTGGCGCCGTCGGAACATTTCGGCCAGCCAGCGAGCGAGTTCGCGCCGCCCTGGCCGAGCATCGCCATCGCGGTCGGGCGGGCGAGCATCCCCTACATCCGCGCGCTGAAGCGGCGGGCCGGCCCGGCGACGTTCACGGTGGTGCTGGAAGATCCCAAGGCCGGCAAAGGTATTGCCGACTTCCTGTGGGTTCCGGCGCACGACCCACTGCGCGGGCCGAATGTGATGACCACGCTGACCGCACCGCACAATTTCTCGGAAGCGCGGTTCGCCGAACTGCGAAAGCGGGTGCCGGATGCCATCGCGGCGCTGCCGGGTCCGCGCATCGCCGTGATCCTCGGCGGCAAGAACGCGGTGTACAGGTTCAAGGATCAGGACGACGACCGGCTGGCCAATGCGCTCAAATCGCTTGGTGAACTCGGTGTGAGCTTCATGATCACGACGTCGCGGCGCACGCACGTGCGGCTGCTCGGCGTGGTGGACGCGGCGACCGCCGGACGGCCGCGCGTCATGTACACCGGAGTTGGCGACAACCCGTATGCTGATTTCCTGGCGCATGCCGATGCCCTCGTGGTGACAGCCGACAGCGTCAACATGACGGGCGAAGCGTGCGCGACAGGGCGGCCGGTCTACGTGTTCACGCCGTCGGGCGGATCGGAGAAGTTCCGCCGGTTCCATGAGGCGCTGAGGAACAATGGTGCGACGCGGGAACTGCCGGAGCGCGTCGAAACCGTGCCGGACTGGCGCTATGCTCCGCTTGATTCGAGCCTTCAGATCGCCGAAGAAATCGAACGGCGGTATGCGCGGCGGTGCGCGATGCTGTCGGGGATGATGGCCGCGGACCCCGCGGCATGAGCGGACGTCGCGGACCCGGCGGCATGAGCGGACGTCTTGGACCCGGCGGCATCGTCGGGCCGCGTGGGGACGGTTTGAGACAGGTCAAGATGCGGTCGCGGTTCTCTGCTCCAAGGCATTGAAATCAGCCCGCAGGTCACGCTGATAGTTGGAAGGACAAATCATGGCGCATCTCAATCTCGATAAACTCCGCAACGCCAAAGTCGAGCAGGAGCCTTACGTTTACACGATCGTGCCCGGCTTCCTGTCGTCCGACAGCGTGGCCAAGATCAACGCCACGTATCCCAACATCGAGAAGGGCGGGTCATACCCGATCGAGAGCCTCGACGAGAACATGGCGATCAAGTCGGTCATCGACGAACTCGACGGTCCCGAGTTCCAGAAGATCATCGCCGAGAAGTTCGGTGTCGAGCTCGACGGCCGGCCGAAGATGTACTCGCTGCGCGGCTACACGCGCGCGAAGGATGGCCAGATCCACACCGACAGCAAGGACAAGATCATCACGGTCCTGGTCTATCTCAATCAGGATTGGAAGCAGGACGGCGGCAGGCTGCGGATCTTGAAGAACGGTCACGACGTCGACGATTTCGTCGCTGAAGTGCCGCCGGACAACGGCACGCTCCTGGTATTCAAGCGCGCCGACAATTCATGGCACGGCCATCACCCGTTCGAGGGGCAGCGCCGGTCGCTGCAGATGAATTGGATGACGAGCGAGGGTTCGAAGGGCTGGCACAAGGTGCGGCACTCGATCTCGGCGGCGGTCAAGAAGCTGACGACGGCCTAGGAGATTGCCGCCGACGACAGCCATTGCCTCTCCCGATGGTGGAGAGGCGCACAGAGATGGGATGCTGCGCGCGGCTGGCACACTCGTGTTACCCGCGCACATTGCGCACCCGTCCACGGTGCGGCGTGTCTGGCTCACCGCCGAAATGCTGGTGCTTTTCGCGGGCGCGCCGCTCGCGATGATGTACGCGGTGCACTCGCTGCGGGTGCCGGTGTGGGCGGCGCTGTTCCCGGTGCTCGCGGGCCTGATCGTCTATCTTCTCTGGGACCGCACCTTCTCGCTGAAGCAGGAGGTGATGCAGGGCGTCGACCGCGGAACCATGCTGTCGATCCTTGCGATTCTACTCGTGGGCGGCGGCGCGGTCGCGGCCTACGTGGCGCAGGAGATGCCCGACAAGTTCCTGTCGCTTCCCCGCGAGCGCCCGGGCGTTTGGCGCAAGGTGCTGACCAACTATCCGTTCCTGTCCGTGCTTGCGCAGGAGTTCATCTACCGCACGCTGTTCTTTCACCGCTACGGGCCGCTGTTCGGCCGCTGGCGATGGGGGCTCGTGCTGATGAGCGGGCTCGCGTTCGGCTTCGGTCACATCATTTTCAAGAACTGGGTGGCGGTGGCGATGACCACCCTAGGCGGCATCTTCCTCGCCTGGCGCTACGCCGACACGCGCTCGTTCTGGGCGGTGTGGATCGAGCACACGCTTTGGGGCTGGCTGATCTTCACGGTTGGTCTTGGCGGCTTCTTCTTCACCGGCATCGCGACGGGGTGGCGGTTCAGCCTGTGAGGCGCGCGCCGCCATAGAACACGGCTGTTGTTGAGCACGGCCACGCAATCAGCTAGAACGCGGCCAACCCATCCTCATCGGCACACACCAGGAGGCCCGCCCCATGGCGAACCCCCAATACGTCTATCACATGCACAAGCTGTCCAAAGCCTACCCCGGCGGCAAGCAAGTGCTGAAGGACATCAACCTGTCGTTCTTCCCCGGCGCCAAGATCGGCGTCGTCGGACTGAACGGCTCGGGCAAATCGACGCTGTTGAAGATCATGGCTGGCGTCGTGGACGACTTCATCGGCGAGGCGCGTCCGGCCGAGGGCATCAAGGTTGGCTATCTGCCGCAGGAACCGGAACTCGACGCCGGGAAGGACGTGCTCGGCAACGCGATGGAGGGTGTCGCGGAGAAGAAGGCGATCCTCGACCGCTATAACGAGATCGCGTCGAATTACACCGACGAGACCGCCGACGAGATGACCCAGTTGCAGGATCAGATCGATGCGCAGAACCTGTGGGATCTCGACACCCAGGTCGAGCAGGCGCTCGATGCGCTGCGCTGCCCGCCGGGAGATGCCGCCGTCACGAAATTATCCGGTGGTGAGAAGCGGCGCGTGGCGCTGACCAAATTGTTGCTGTCGAAGCCGGACATCCTGCTGCTCGACGAACCGACCAACCATCTCGACGCGGAAAGCGTGGCGTGGCTCGAGCGCTATCTGAAGGAGTACACGGGCTGCGTGATCCTCGTCACGCATGACCGCTACTTCCTCGACAACATCACCGACTGGACGCTGGAATTGGATCGCGGCCAGGGCGTGCCGTGGAAGGGCAACTACTCGTCGTGGCTCGAACAGCGCGCCAAGCGCGAGATCGCCGAGAAGGCGGCGGACGAGAACAAGCAGCGCGCATTGTCGCGCGAGTTGGAGTGGATCCGCTCGTCGCCCAAGGCGCGGCAGGCCAAGTCGAAGGCGCGTATCACGGCCTATGAGAAGCTCGCCGACGAGGCCGCGCGCGAAACGACCGGCAAGGCGTCGATCCAGATTGCCACTGGCCCGCGGCTCGGCGGCGTCGTCATCGAATGCGAGGGTCTGTCGAAGGCGTTCGGCGACCGGATGCTGATCGAGGATCTGTCGTTCAAGCTGCCGCCCGGCGGCATCGTCGGCGTCATCGGACCGAACGGCGCCGGCAAGACGACGCTGTTCAAGATGCTGACCGGCGCGGAGAAGCCCGACAAAGGCACGATCCGTCTCGGCGACACGGTGCAGATCGCCTACGTCGATCAGAGTCGCGCGCACCTCGACGACAAGAAGACCGTGTGGGAGGAGATCTCCGGCGGGCTCGACCAGATGCTGCTCGGCGGCAAGAAGGAAATTCCGAGCCGCGCCTATTGCGGTTGGTTCAACTTCAAGGGGGCGGACCAGCAGAAGAAGGTCGGTCTGCTGTCGGGCGGCGAGCGCAACCGCGTGCATCTTGCGAAGCTGCTGAAAGAGGGCGGCAACCTGCTGCTGCTCGACGAGCCGACCAACGACCTCGACACCGAGACGCTGTCGGCGTTGGAATCGGCGCTCGAGGATTTCCCCGGCTGCGCCGTGGTCATCTCGCATGACCGCTTCTTCCTCGACCGGCTCGCCACGCACATTCTGGCCTTCGAGGGCGACAGCCACGTCGAGTGGTTCGAAGGCAACTTCGCCGACTACGAAGAGGACAAGAAGCGCCGTCTCGGCGATCAGGCCGTCGAGCCGCACCGCATCAAGTTCAAACGGTTCGACAGGTAGGCGGGCGGCGAGACGTTCCGCTGCCCGATCGATCGGACGAACGATTGCGATCCGCCGGCGAAGATGGCCGGGGAGCGCGGAGGTCATTGCATGTCCGAACTTGCGGACGCCGCGCCCGTCCCCGCGGAAAGTCAGAAGGCGACGGCGCGAACCTGGTTCGGGTTGGCGGTCATTGCCGTTCCGTGCCTGCTCTACGCGATGGATCTGACGGTGCTGAACCTCGCGGTTCCGCAATTGACCCAGCAGCTTCGTCCGAGCGCGTCGGAACTGCTGTGGATCGTCGACATCTATGGTTTCATGGTTGCGGGCCTGCTCATCATCATGGGAACGCTCGGTGACCGCATCGGCCGCCGCCGGCTGTTGATGTACGGTGCGGCGGGCTTTGCGGCGACTTCGGCGCTCGTTGCATTCTCGACCAGCGCCGAGATGTTGATCGTCGCTCGCGCGTTGCAGGGCATCGCAGGCGCGACGCTGGCACCGTCGACGCTGTCATTGCTGCGCAATATGTTTCTCGATGACCGCGAGCGCACGTACGCGATCGGCGTCTGGGTAGCGAGCTTCTCGGCGGGCGCGGCGCTGGGTCCGGTGTTCGGCGGGCTGATCCTCGAGAGCTTCTGGTGGGGTGCGGTTTTTCTCGTCAACGTACCGCTGATGCTGATCCTGCTCGCGACGGGACCATTTCTGCTGCCCGAGTATCGCGATCCGGCTCCCGGCCGTCTCGATCTGGCGAGCGCCGCGTTGTCGCTGCTCGCGGTGCTGCCCGTCGTCTACGGCATCAAGCGCCTGGCGGAGGGCGGTGAGCCGCAGCTCTCCCTCGCGGTCATTGCCGTCGGCCTGGCATTCGGCGTCGCGTTCGTCAGGCGGCAGAGGGGGCTCGCCGATCCGATGATCGACGTCCGCCTGTTCCGCGCGCCGCATCTGAGCACGGCCCTCGGCATCAATATGATCGGGCTGTTCACGGTGATGGCCACGTTTCTCTTCATCGCACAGTACTTGCAGCTCGTGCTCGGCATGGGGCCGCTCGAAGCCGGGCTTTGGACGGCGCCGTCAGGCATAATTTTCGCGATCGGTTCGATCGCCACCGCTCCGCTGTTGCGGCATGTCTCGCGCGCCAATCTGCTTGCCAGTGGTTTCATGATCGCGGCAGCGGGCTATTTCATATTGGCCCAACTCGGCAGCCATCCGGTGCTGGCGACGGTGTTCATCGGCATGATCCTGATCTGCATCGGACTGGCCCCTGTCGGCACGGTCACGACCGACGTCGTTCTTTCGTCGGCGCCGCCGGAGCGTGCGGGGGCTGCGTCGGCAATCTCCGAGACCAGTTTCGAATTCGGTGCGGCGGCGGGATTGGCCGTTCTCGGCAGCGTCTTCACCGCGATCTATCGCACGGCGTTCGACCCGTCGGGATTGGACAGCGCCGGTCAGGAAGCGATCACGGCCGCGCGCAACAGTCTGGGCGGTGCGGCCGAGGCGGCGCGCGGACTTCAAGGGCCCGTGGGCGCGCAACTCGTGGGCCGTGCGCAAGCGGCGTTTTCGGAAGCGTTCGCGGCGACGGCCGTCATATCGGCTGTCGCGTCGGTGGTGGCTGCTGCGCTCGCGTTCACGCTCCTCAAACCGGCGGTTGATACGCGAGGCTGAGACGTGGCGTCAGTTGGCGCTGGCCGAGCGCCGCTTCGCGACGGTGGCCTGGGAGACTTCCCCAGCCGAGATCAGTGCGTTGAGGCAGCGCGACGACAACTTCGGACCGTTCGAACGCATGCAGCTCCGCAGCGAGGCGCTGCCGACCGCGTGCGAGCTGCAGTAGGCGAAATAGTCGGACATGCAGGCCTGCCGCACGTTGCCCGAGACTGCGTTGGCCGAAGTCGTGACCGCAGCGGAGGTGGCGAGAAGGACGAACGCGGAGGCGATGAGGCGGGCGGGTGACGTCGGGATCATGACAGGCTCCGAATGTCGAAGGCGCGGCGGACGACGGCGGAACGGGATCGTTCATCAATCGGTAGGGTTAATGCTGCGCTGATTTGCCGAAAATGTCCTTAATCTCGCGGGGGCCACTGAGAAAAAACATCGAGCGTGGCTTCCGCCCGATGAGCCGGCCGTGCGGCTGCCTCATCCGAGCCCCAATCGGCGGGACGATGGCTTGGCGAGGCGGCGTTCTGCGAGGGGATGCATCATGGCGATGACGGGACCGAAGCTACCGGTCGGTAATCTGAGCGATCCGAACGAGCTCGCGCAGCAGACTGCCAGCGGCGTCGATGGCAATCGAATCGCGGCAGTCGTCTCAGCCGTGGCGCTGATCTTCTCCGCCTACAGCTTGTGGGAGACGTCGCTGAAGCAGGCGGACGTCGCGGTCTTTGTGCCACCCGTGATCCAGTTCTCGGCGCCCTATCAGAACTCGAACTTCGAGATGGTCTCTATCCCGGTCACGCTGACCAACGAGGGCGCGCGCACGGGATCGGTGCTGTCGATGGAATTGGCGATTACCGATCCGCGGACCAACGCGACCAAGCTGTTCTATGCGGCTGATATCGGGAACTGGAGCATGGATCGCGCGCGGTCGCGGGCGTTCACGCCGTTCGCGCCGATGTCGCTGTCCGGTCGGACGAGCCGAACAGAGACGGTGATCTTCTACACCCGGGGCGATGATCAGAAGCCGAACGAAATCCTGCGCGAGACGGGTCCGTACAAATTCACGCTGACCTTGGAGGTGGCCGAGAATACCGACTTCGGCGCGCTCGATAGGTTGTGGCGCAAGCCGGCTCCGAGCGTGACGTTCGTGCGCGAGCTGAAACAGTACGATGCCCGCGCATTCCAGAATGGCACACTGCCGCTCTACAGCCCCGACTGGCGCTCGGCGACCAGCCTCGCGAAGGATTGAGGCGAGCGGACTGGTCGGGCGGCTAAGCCAGGGCCGGTTGCGGTTCTTTTCCTCGCGGTCTCGTCGATCTGACAATTGGCCCGGTCATTGCAATTCGTCAGCCGGCGGCAGTTTTCCCCGGCGCGCGACGCCGGCCGCGAAGGCTGCCGCATTGGATTTCTCCAAGGGAGAGCGCGCGTGCAGTCGTCAATGCAACTTCTCATGGTCGGCATGTTCGTGTTGACGTTCGTGCTCGTCCTCCTGGCGGAACTCGGGACGAACATCCGCTTTAAGCGGGCGATGGCATTGGCTTCGATCGCCACCGTGACGGCGGCGATCGCTGCCCTGGTTCGGGATCCGCCGAAGGCCGGCGAATGGCCGACGATGACGTGGGAGTTGCAAGGCAAGCCGGCGAAGAAGAAGCAGACCCGGACCGCCTATGTGCGGACCGGCGACGAGGACCAGCAGGATGAGGTCGATTACGTCGTCGAAGAGAAGAAGACGCGTTTTGCGGAAGAGGACACCGCGTCAGAACGCCTCGAGCGGATGTTCGTCACGGCGTTCAAGGCCCCGCGCGATTTGGGGCCGTCGGCCGGCGACAAACTTCGCGACTGTGAGGCGTGCCCCGAACTGGTGCTTGTGCCTGCTGGCACGTCACGCGTCGGTGCGGATAACGGAGATGGCGCGGCCACGCGGGCCGAGTTTCCGCAAACCGTGGTGCGGATCTGGCCGGGCTTCATGATGGGCCGCGCTGAGGTCTCGGCTGCGGAATATCGTGCATTCACCAATGCGACGGGGCGTAAAATCCGACGCTGCGACTCTGGTGGTGATATGGCGCTGGTCACGGCGGCGACGTGCGTCAGCCATGACGATGCCTTGGCCTACGTGGCGTGGCTGCGCCGCGTGACAGGAAAGAGCTACCGGCTGCCGTCTGCGGCGGAATGGGAGTACGCGGCGCGCGCCGAACAAGCGGGTGAGGCAGGCGTCGCGACGTTCGGGTCCGAACGCGCGCGTTTGAGCCGGGTCGGCCTTGCGGTGTCGGACAACGACCACCCGTGGGGCCTGCAGGGACTTGGCGGCGGCGTGGCGGAGTTGACCGCCGATTGCTGGGATGACGACCTGCGCCGCATGCCGCCCAATGGCGAGGCGTTTGCGCCTGGCGCACGTTGCGACCGGCATGTCCTGAAGGACGGCGCCGGGATGGAAGCGCCGCAATGGCGGCGTCCCTCTGCCCGCAGGCCGATCGCGCACGCGTCCGCGGTGCCGAATGCCGGCTTCCGCGTCGTCAGGAGTGTGAAATAGCCGATCAGCGGTTCAGTGCGACGACCAGGGCTTTCGGGTTGCCGCCGTTCTCACCGATGTAGTTCTCGAACAGGTTCTTCAGGAACGGCGACATCCAGAACCCGACGACTTGCGCGTCGCGAACTTTGAAGCTCGCGCCGCTGCGGACGAGCCACCAACGCACATCATAGCTCTCGCCGCTGCGCAGGGTGATGCGGCTATCGACGTAGACGCCGTTGCTGTCCTCGGTCGTCTGCGACATGGCGACGGCGGACGCGACCGGATACTTCGGCGAATTCGTCGCGGCATAGCGGGCGATGAAGCTGATCAGACCAGAGAAGTAGCTCGGCCGATCGGTCGACGGCAGCACCCGCGCGTAGGTGCCGAGCGACGACATGCCGATGTGGGGGATGTCGGCGTGGCGACGGATGACGGCGGCGAACGCCTGCTGCGAGTTGGTGCGCGAAGCGGTGACGAGTTCGTTGGCGACGCGCTGCAGATACGTCGCCGGCGCCTCGGCGCGCACTGGATCGATGCTGCCGAACAGGCCCAGGACCATGGCGAGGGCCGCAACCCAAGATCGCGGGTCGACCAGGGTGAGGACGGTCGCGGAATGAGACAGTGCGCTCGATCGGCGAGCAGCGTGACGTGCAAACGGCATGGGCGTTTGGCTCCATGTGAGGGCGGTTTTCAGGTGTGACGGTGCACACCAAAGCCGTCCGATTTATGATCTAGTCAAGACACAAGCACGGCGAGTTGGGGTCGTCAAAGGCGCAGACGGACGCGGCTGATCTGCGTTCGCCTGTTTGGACTTATGCAGTTTGCGAGCGCAAGGCGGGGTAGGGCGCGGACGAAGCCTGTTGGCGCCGCTCGTAGAGCATGCGGGCGGGAATTTCTCTCACGTCGAGCAGCGAGCAGATGCGTTCGACGTCGGATTGGGTGAAGCGTGGCGCAAGGGCGATCAGCACCGTCCGCGACGGATCGTCATGTCTCAGTACCAGTTCGTGTCGGACGCCTGAAACGGAGGCACGGACATGGTGGGCAAGGCCGGTGAACGCCGAGGTCGGCAAGGTCCAAACGGTTGCACCGAATAGGCCCGTTTCCTCGACGGAGATATAGCCTGCCGTGAGCGAGACGACACGGCGCACAGTCAGGCGGCGGGTCAAGCGTTGGGCGGGCACACCGAGCAGCACCGTCCATACGACGAGGCCGAAAGCCAATTGCAGCACGCTGCCCGGCTGCTCGATCATCAGCGTGCGCGCGTGCGGTGTTGCGACGAGATGGGCGAAAACGGCCGCGAACGGCGCGACGATCGCAATCGCGGCCACGGTCAGCGCGACGAGCGAAACGATTGTCCGGATTCGCGGCGACGACTGCTCGATGCGCGCCGGGAGTGATGACACGAGCGCGGGCGGGTCGATCGTTTCAAACGTATGCCTGGCCATCGGAACCCCTTCGAGGACGTGATACCCCGACCCTAGGCTGTCGCCGTTACCGCACGGTTAAGCGGCGGCTCGTTTCGGAGCGGCAGCGGTCCAATCAGAGCGCAATGCGGGGCGACGCCGGGCGCCCGACCGCGTGCAAAGCGGCGTGATAGCTCGCGCACACCTATTGTTAGACGCAGGCTCAATCACGCTTGACACATAAAGATATGTTTATATGCTGCGGGAATGGATAGCGGCGCACCCTCGACCAAACTCGACCCCCGCCGTCTCGTCGTCGGCCTCAAGGCCGTCGCAGAGACGACGCGGTTGCGCATTCTCATGCTGCTCGCGGCAAACGAGTTGAACGTCAAGGACTTGACGCAGATCCTCGGTCAGAGCCAGCCGCGCATCAGTCGGCATCTCAAGCTGCTTGTCGAAGCCGGCCTCGTCGAACGGGTCCGGGAGGGCAGCTGGGTTTACTTCTATATTTCCGATCGCAGCGAAGCCGGTCGCATGGCGATGCGGTTGATTTCAGAAGTCGATACGAACGACAGCGTGCTGCGGCGTGATCGCGAGCGGGCCGATGCGCTGAGGCGGGAACGCGAGGCCGCGGCGCAGGTCTACTTCGATGCGCACGCGGCTGACTGGGATCGGATCCGGGCCTTGCATGTTTCGGAAGCGGACGTCGAAACCGCAATCCGCGCGGCACTCGGCGCAGGGCCGTTCAAGCTGCTTGTCGATCTCGGAACCGGTACCGGCCGGGTTCTCGAACTGATGGCGGACCGTTATGAGCGCGGCGTCGGCATCGACGCCAGCCAGGCGATGCTCGCCTATGCCCGTGCCAACCTCTCAGGCAGGGGGCTGACCAAGGCGCAACTCCGCCATGGCGATCTCTACGACCTGTCAATGCCCGACGGTTCGGCGGACGCGGTCGTGATGCATCAGGTGCTGCACTATCTCGCAGATCCTGCCGCCGCGATCCGCGAGGCCGCGCGTGTGCTGGCGCCCGGAGGCCGGTTGCTGATCGTGGATTTCGCGCCCCACGAGATGGAATTCTTGCGGGACGCTCATGCTCACGAGCGTCTCGGGTTTGCGACCCAGCACGTCGAAGGCTGGCTCGCCGAGGCTGGATTGGAGCCGCTTCCCCCGCACGCCCTTCCGCCTCCGCAAGACAAGAACACGGACATGCTCACAGTCACGATCTGGCAGGCGCGGCAGCGCGCAAGGCCCGGCAACACGGGCCGCCAGACACAACGCACGCTCGAGGAGATTCGGTGATGGCCGACAATAAGGAACGCAAGAGCCGCCTTCTGGGCGCTGGAGAGATCGACGTCTCGTTCGAATTCTTCCCGCCGAAGACGGAGAAGATGGAAGAGGCGCTGTGGCAGTGCATCGGGCGTCTCGCGCCGCTGCGGCCCGAGTTCGTCTCTGTCACCTACGGCGCCGGAGGTTCGACGCGCGAGCGCACGCACGCGACCGTTGCGCGGATCGTACGCAGCACCGACCTGCGGCCGGCCGCGCATTTGACTTGCGTGAACGCCTCGCGCGCCGAGGTCGATGCCGTCGCCCGCGCATACTGGGATGCGGGCGTTCGTCACATCGTCGCCCTGCGCGGTGATCCGGCGGCCGGCGTCGGCACGCGCTATGAGCCGCATCCGGATGGCTATGTGAACGCGGCCGATCTCGTGGCCGGATTGAAGCGCATCGGAAATTTCGAGATCTCGGTCGCGGGCTATCCGGAAAAGCATCCCGAGAGCCCGACCTTCGAAGCCGACATCGAGAACTTGAAGGCCAAGATCGACGCCGGAGCCGATCGCATCATCACGCAGTTCGTGTTTGACAGCGCACACTACCTGCGCTTCCTCGAGCGCGTGCGTGCCGCCGGCATCTGGGTGCCGGTGATGCCGGGTATCGTGCCGATCCACAACTACAAGCAGGTGTCCGGGTTTGCGTCGAAAACCGGCGCGACCATGCCGGCCTGGTTGACGCGCCGGTTCGATGGTCTGGAGAACGATCCGTTGACCACGCAGATGGTGGCGGTCGCGGTCGCGCACGACCAGGTCATGTCGCTCGTCGACGAGGGCATCAAGAAATTCCATTTCTACACGCTAAACCGCGCCGATCTGGTGTACGCCGTCTGCCACTTGCTGGGTATCCGGCCGGTGCAGTCCGCCAAGATCGCCGACGCAGCGGCCTGAGCCGTAGCTGTGAGCCGCAAGAGAGAGTTCGACACATGAAGACAATTGCGAGCGCCAAGTTGCTCGAAAAGGCCGCGAGCGAGCGGATCCTGATCATCGACGGCGCGATGGGCACCATGATCCAGCGGCACAAGCTGGGCGAGGCCGAGTATCGCGGGGCGCGGTTCAAGGACTGGAAGCAGGACGTCAAGGGTAACAACGATCTGCTGGTCCTTACACAGCCCAAGATCATCCAGGACATCCACGAGCAGTATCTCGCTGCCGGCGCCGATATCATCGAGACCAACACCTTTAACGCACAGGTGATCTCGATGGCCGACTACGGCATGGAGGCCCTGAGTTATGAGATGAACCTCGCCGCGGCCAAGCTCGCCCGCGCGGCGGCGGACAAGTATTCGAAGTTGACGCCGGAGAAGCCGCGCTTCGTCGCGGGCGCCGTCGGTCCGACCAACCGCACGGCGTCGATCTCACCCAAGGTGAACGATCCCGGCTTCCGCAACGTCGATTTCGACGAGTTGCGCACCGCCTACAAGGAACAGGTGCGCGCGCTGATCGAGGGCGGGTCGGACATCATTCTGATCGAGACGATCTTCGATACGTTGAACGCCAAGGCGGCGGGCTTCGCCACGCTCGAAGTGTTCGAGGAGATGGGGATCGAGTTGCCGATCATGATTTCCGGCACGATCACCGACCGGTCCGGCCGCACGCTGTCGGGCCAGACGGCGGAGGCCTTCTGGTACTCGATGCGGCATCTGAAGCCTTTTTCGATCGGGCTCAACTGCGCGCTCGGCGCGGAGTTGATGCGGCCGTACCTCGCTGATCTCTCGCACATCGCCGATGTCCGCATCTCGGCATATCCGAACGCGGGCCTCCCGAATGCGATGGGCGAGTACGACGAAACCGGGCAGGAGATGGCCTGCCAGATCGAGCCGTGGGCGAAGGACGGCATCGTCAACATCGTCGGCGGCTGCTGCGGTTCGACGCCCGACCATATCCAGCACGTCGCTCAGCATGTCGCCAAGTACGAGCCGCGCCAGTTGCCAAGGATCGAACCCAAGATGCGCCTCTCCGGCCTCGAACCCTTCGTGGCGGGGTGAGTGGGGGGAATGGCTCTGGGCCCAGAAGAGGATCAGCGGCGAATGGCCGAACTTGAGCGCTTCCTTGGCGCGCTCAATCGTGAGAGCGACCGTGGCGTTGCATTGGTGTCATGCGCCTATATGGAAGATCTATTTGGACGGATGCTGGCTGCCGCTTTCACCGAGCGATCGGATTCAGTCGGGTTGCTGCGTGGAGCGATTGCTCCGATTGGCACATTGTCAGTGAGACTTCGACTTGCTCATGCGTTAGGCCAAATAACGTGTGATGAGCGCTCTGAGTGTGACTTGCTTCGAAAAATTCGAAACAAGTTCGCCCACGATTTCGAAGCGACATTCAACACTCAAGGCGTGGGGGACCTCTGTGAGAGGCTGAGGTACACAAAGTTGCCTCAGAGTATCTCGAGGGAACAGATTTCACACCGAGGCCTTTTTGTGTTGAGCGTTTCAGTGATGACCACGAGGCTTCTTCGATGGGAGCATGCGCTGCTCCTTCAACCAAGGCCCGTCGCACGCTGGACCGACTAGTGAAGACACTTCCCCTCTCCCCTTGGGGGAGAGGGTTAGGGTGAGGGGGCGTAGCGGCGATGCGGCCGGGTCGTAAAGTGCTGGCCAGACAGCTGCGGCGGAACCCAACTGATGCCGAGCGGGTGCTTTGGTCGCGGTTGAGGGACAGGCATATCGGCGGTTGGAAGTTTCGCAGGCAAGTGCCCTTTGGCCCCTATGTCTTGGACTTCTATTGTGCCGACGCCAAGCTGGTGATCGAGGTCGACGGAGGGCAACATGCCGAGGTGCGCAAGTCGCATGATGAAGCACGGACAGTATTCCTCGGCTCCGAGGGCGTTCGCGTCCTCCGCTATTGGAATGGAGACGTGCTCAATAATATCGACGGAGTAGTCGAAGCCATTTACTTGGAGTTGGGCCAGCGGCCCGCCCCCTCACCCGGCGCGAAACGCGCCGGCCTCTCCCCCGAGGGGAGAGGCGTAGTCGAGCAAGTTGAGAGTGAACCGGAAAAGCAAATGACCACTGGCAACGCAGCACAGTCTACTTCGCGCACCTCCGCCGCGACCAGCTTCATCAACGTCGGCGAGCGGACGAATGTCACGGGCTCGGCGAAGTTTCGGAAGTTGATCGAGCAAAACGACTACCAGGCGGCGCTGACGGTGGCGCGCCAGCAGGTCGAGAGCGGCGCCCAAATCATCGACGTCAACATGGACGAGGGACTTCTCGACAGCGAGAAGGCGATGACGACGTTCCTCAACATGATCGCGTCCGAGCCCGACATCTCGCGCGTGCCGATCATGATCGACAGCTCGAAGTGGAGTGTGATCGAGGCGGGGCTCAAGTGCGTGCAGGGCAAGCCGATCGTCAACTCGATCTCGATGAAGGAAGGCGAGGCGCAATTCCTCGAACAGGCGAAGAAGGTGCTGCGCTACGGCGCTGCCGTCGTCGTCATGGCGTTCGACGAGCAGGGCCAAGCCGACACCATCGAGCGCAAGGTGGAGATCTGCGCGCGCGCCTACAAACTGCTCACCGAGAAAGTCGGCTTCCCGCCCGAGGACATCATTTTCGATCCGAATATTTTCGCGGTGGCGACGGGCATCGAAGAGCACAACGGGTATGGTATCGCCTTCATCGAGGCGACGCGGCAGATCAAGGAGCGGTTCCCGCTCGTGCATATCTCGGGCGGCGTTTCGAACCTGTCGTTTGCCTTCCGTGGCAACGAGCCGGTCCGCGAGGCGATGCATTCGGTATTCCTGTATCATGCCATCCAGGCGGGCATGGACATGGGTATCGTCAACGCCGGCCAGCTTGCCCTTTACGACGACATTCCGGCCGAGTTGCGCGACCTCTGCGAGGACGTCGTCTTGAACCGCCGCGCGGATGCGACGGACCGGCTGCTGGACGCAGCGCCGAAGTTCAAGGGCGACGGTGCGAAGAGGGTCGAGAAGGATCTGAAGTGGCGTGATGCGCCGGTGGAAGAGCGGCTGACGCACAGTCTCGTGCACGGCATCACCGAGTTCATCGAGACGGATACGGAGGAGGCGCGCGCCAAGGCGGAGAAGCCGCTGCACGTCATCGAGGGCCCGCTGATGGCCGGCATGAACGTGGTCGGCGACCTGTTCGGCGCGGGCAAGATGTTCCTGCCGCAGGTGGTGAAATCGGCGCGCGTGATGAAGCAGGCCGTCGCCTATCTGCAACCCTATCTCGAAGCGGAGAAGCTGTTGTCGGGTCTCGCGGCGATGCCGGCTGCCGGCAAGATCCTGATGGCCACGGTGAAGGGAGACGTCCACGACATCGGCAAGAACATCGTCGGCGTTGTGCTCCAGTGCAACAACTACGAGGTGATCGACTTAGGCGTCATGGTGCCGGCCGCGAAGATCCTGGAAACCGCCAAGCGCGAGAAGGTCGACATCATCGGCCTGTCGGGCCTCATCACGCCGTCGCTCGACGAGATGTGCTTCGTCGCCGCCGAAATGGAGCGCGAGGGCTTCAAGTGTCCGCTGCTGATCGGTGGCGCGACGACGAGCCGCGTGCATACGGCGGTCAAGATCGCGCCGAACTATCATCGCGGACAGGCGATCTACGTGCTCGATGCGAGCCGCGCGGTCGGCGTGGTGTCCCAGCTTCTTTCGGACACCGATAGCAAGAGCTATGTTTCGAACATCCAGGCCGAGTACGTGAAGGTGCGCGAGGCGCATCTCGCCAACGAAGCACGCAAGAACCGCATCAGCGTGACGACCGCGCGGGACAACAAGTTCAAGATCGACTGGGCAGGATACACGCCGGTGAAGCCGTCGTTCATGGGCCCGCGTGCGTTCGAGAACGTGCCGTTGTCCGACCTCGTGCCCTACATCGACTGGACGCCCTTCTTCCAGACGTGGGAGTTGTCGGGACGATATCCCGCGATCCTCGACGACAACAAGGTCGGCGTCGAAGCGCGCAAGCTGTTCGCGGACGCACAGACCATGTTGAAGCGCATCGTCGCGGAGAAGTGGTTCACCGCAAATGCGGTCGTGGGCTTCTGGCCCGCGAACGCCGTGGGCGACGACATCGAGGTTTATACCGGCGAGCCGCGGCATACCAAGCTCGCGACGTTCCATACCCTCAGGCAGCAAATGGCGCGCGACCCGAAGCGCGACCGCGCGCACACGGCTCTGTCGGATTTCATCGCGCCCAAGGACAGCGGCATCGCCGACTACATCGGCGGGTTCGCGGTCACGACCGGGCTCGGCGAAGAAGAGGCGATTGAAAAACACATCGCCAAGACCGACGACTACAATCGCATCATCGCCAAGGCGCTGGCCGATCGCCTGGCCGAGGCGTTCGCCGAATACCTCCACGCAAAAGTGCGGCGTGAATTGTGGGGTTACGCCAAGGGCGAGGCGCTCTCGAACGACGAGATGATCCTGGAGAAGTACCAAGGCATCCGCCCCGCTCCCGGCTATCCGGCACAGCCCGATCACACCGAAAAAGCAACGCTGTGGAAGCTGATGGATGTCGAAACCAAAACCGGCATCACGCTGACCGAGAGCTTCGCGATGTGGCCTGGTGCTGCGGTGTCGGGGTTGTATTTATCGCACCCCGACAGCCACTACTTCGGCGTCGGCAAGGTCGAGCGCGATCAGGTCGAGGATTACGCCGCGCGCAAGGGTTGGACCGTCGAGGAAGCCGAGCGCTGGCTCGCGCCGGTTCTCAACTACGACCGCATCGAGGCGCGCGCCAAAGTTGCGTGATGGGCATGGCCAATTCGTGCCTGGGTTATCCCCGATGACCGGCGCCGGTTCCCCGTGCTAGGACAAGCCCGGGAAGCGGGCGGCGCGGTGGTGGGCCGTCCACGTTCACGGGGAGGCAAGCATGATCGGTTATCTGGTACTGGCGGCGCTGCAGATCGCAGCGGCATGGCTCGGCGCGCCGCAGGTCCTCAAGTACATTCCGGTTTCCGGCGATCCGAAGACGTTCATCCACGCGGCGGTGTTCGCGGTGATCGTATGGCTCGTCGGCGTCATCGGGTCGCTGGTGCTGAAGGACGTGCGCATGCCGTCGACGGCGACGCTGGCGACCGCGCTGGTGTTCGCGCTGATTTTCGCGGGGCTGCTGTTCATTCCGCAGGTGATGTCGGCGATCCCGTTCAAATTCGACCGCATGTTCCTGCCGCTGCTGGGTGCGATTCTCGGCTACATGTTCCGCCGCTGAGCTTCTGACGTGCCGACATGAAAAGGCGCCGGTCTCGGGGGGAGAACCGGCGCCTCGAAATCACGTCTTACGCTTACAAGCTCGTGTCGCACGGGCTCCACGCCCGCGGGCAGTCGCGATCACACCATTCCGAGAGCGACCGCAGCGATGAACCCGAATGACATGAGTGCTGCGAGCACGTTCATCCGCAATTTCAATTCCATCGTTGCCTCTCCATGTGTTGCCGGCCTGCGAGCGAAGCGGGGGGCCTTGTTCGTCTGACCAGCAGTTCAGCGTCGGTGCCACCACGGTGACGTCACCGATAGTCCCGACCTTAGGTGCGACGAAGGTCGTATGCCAAGCAAAAACGTTGCTGCATTGCAATAGTGCAATTGCAAAACAGTGACGGGTGCAATCCTGTCCGGACGTGTTGCATGCCAGCCTTGGCAGTATATTCAATTGTTCGAGTATTTAGAAAACAGTAAGCATCCGGTGAGGGCCGCAGGTAGGAGCAATGGGCGGAAGCCTGAGGGAATGCATGGGGCCGCACAGCGCTGCATGGCCATTAGTGGCGTTTTATGTCCGTGAGCTGCGGGGCTA
>JALHOF010000017.1 GCA_022843145.1 Hyphomicrobium sp. | reverse complement strand
GACGCGGTGCGCGCGGCGCATCGCCGCCACCACCACCGAAGCCGCCTTCACGCGGAGGACGCGGACCACGCGGCGCATCGCCGCCCGGTCCACCACCAAAACCGCCTTCACGCGGAGGGCGTGGACGGAACGTCGAGCCGCCTTCGCGATCACCGCCGCGACCACCGCCGCCGCCGAAGCCGCCACGGTCGCCACCGCGACCACCGCCGCCGCCGAAGCCGCCGCGACCACCACCGCCGCCGCCGAAGCCGCCACGATCGCCGCGCTCGCCACGGTCGTCACGGTCCGACTTCCGCATCATTGCGGATGGTTCGGTCTCGAGCGCTTCGACCTTGACGGTCAGGAAGCGGATGACGTCGGTCGAGATGCCCATGCGGCGCTCCATCTCGGCCACTGCGGCCGGCGGTGCGTCGATGTTCATGAGCGCATAGTGAGCCTTGCGGCTCTTCTTCATCTTGAAGGCGAGGCCTTTGAGACCCCAATATTCAGTCTTCGGAACCTTCCCGCCGCCTTCTTCAATGACGGTCGAGTATTCCTTGATCAACGCCTCCACCTGCTGTTGGGAGACGTCCTGGCGCGCCAGGAAGACATGCTCGTAGAGCGGCATGTTGTGGCCTTTCTGTCCGTTTCAACGTTCCGTGCCGATGCAAAGCCTCTGTTGGACCCGGGAAAGGCCCACCAAGACGACCCAAAGAGCGAAGACACAGGGAGACGGGCGAACTTTCGGATGAAAGTGGACCCTACGCAGCATCGTTGCCAATGCTCCGCCTCCCGTTCAGCCTCCAACCGGCGCGGGTGACGGGCGGGTTATACGCGATTTTGCCGCCCGGGCAAGCGGCAACCGGGCAACGACAGTGCCGCAACCCCGGCATTTCGGAGAATTGGCCCGTCCTATGCCGCCTTGACAGCCGCCGACCCAGCGTGCATCAGCCCGCCACTCGGAAATCATCAGCCGTCCAGGAGCTGTTGCCGTATGGGCATCGCACTCGTATTCCCCGGTCAGGGCAGCCAAGATGTCGGCATGGGCAGGGAGCTTGCGGCTGCCCATCCGGTCGCGCGCGAGGTCTTTGACGAGGTTGACGCCGCGCTGGGCCAGAAACTTTCCACGCTCATGTGGGAGGGGCCGAAGGATGTCCTAACTCTGACCGAAAACGCCCAGCCGGCGATCTTGGCGGTTTCGCTGGCCGTCATGCGTGTGCTCGAGAAGGAGCATGGCTTCGATATCGGGCGCTCGGTCAAATTCGTAGCCGGACATTCGCTGGGTGAGTACTCAGCGCTCGCCGCAGCCGGGACATTCTCACTCTCTGACGCCGCGCGATTGCTCAAGCTCCGCGGCCAAGCCATGCAGAAGGCGGTGCCTGTCGGACAGGGCGCCATGGTGGCGTTGCTCGGCGTCGGCCTCGATGCCGCTCGTCTCGTCGCCGAAGCGGCGGCGCAAGGCGACGTCTGTCAGGTCGCCAACGATAACGAGCCGACTCAGGTCGTGCTGTCCGGGCACAAGTCGGCCATCGACCGCGTTGCCGACGTCGGCAAAGCGCATGGCGTCAGACGCGCGCTCCCACTGCCGGTGTCCGCGCCGTTCCATTGCGCGCTGATGCAACCCGCGGCTGATGCCATGGCCGAAGCTCTGGCCGCCGTCGCCATGAAGTCACCCGCCGCGCCGGTCATTTCAAATGTTCTGGCCTCCGCGATCAGTGATCCTCAGGAGATACGCCGCCGCTTGGTCGAACAGGTCACCGGCACCGTACGCTGGCGCGAAAGCGTCGAGTTCATGGCCAAGAACGGCATTACGCACGTGTTCGAAATCGGCCACGGCAAGGTCCTCGCAGGCCTCGTCGGCCGCATCGATAAGTCGATCACCGCCACTCCGATCGGATCGCCGGCCGACATCGCCTCCGCGCTCTCTATTCTCAAAGGCTAGGATAATTCCATGTTCGATCTGACAGGCAAGACCGCGCTGGTTACAGGTGCGACAGGCGGCATTGGCGAGGCCATCGCCCGAGCCTTCCACGCCGCTGGCGCGACCGTCGCGCTATCGGGACGCAAGGCCGACAAGCTCGAAGCGCTGAGGGCCGAACTCGGCGATCGAGCCGTCGTGGTGCCCTGCGACCTCGCTGACCGCGCGCAGGTCGGGAAGCTGATCGACGAGGCCGTGAAGGCGCTGGGTGGCCGCCTCGACATCCTCGTCAACAACGCCGGCCTGACCAAGGACAATCTGTTCATGGTCATGAAGGACGAGCAGTGGGACGACGTCATCGCCGTCAACCTGACCTCGACGTTCATGCTGTGCCGCGCCGGCTCGAGGCACATGATGCGGACCAAAACCGGGTATGGCCGCATTATCAACATCGCGTCGGTCTCGGGCGTGTTCGGCAACCCGGGGCAGGGGAACTATGCGGCTTCGAAGGCCGGTATGATCGGCATGACGAAGTCTCTCGCCCGCGAAGTCGCGTCGCGCGGGATCACGGCGAACTGCATCGCGCCCGGTTTCATCAAAACGCCGATGACCGAGGTGCTGAACGACAAGCAGACCGAAGAGATTTCCAAGATGATCCCGGCCCAGCGCTTCGGATCGCCTGAGGACATTGCCGCTGGAGCGCTCTATCTTGCGTCGGCGGAAGGCGGCTACATTACCGGGCAGACGCTGCACATCAACGGCGGCATGGCGATGGTTTGACGCGGAGTTTGGTTAACGGCTGTCTCGGTCGTTGCGGGTGCCTCCATCATGCGAGATCGCGCGAAACGAGCGGAGATCGAGGCTGCCTCAGCCGCTGGCCAAGGCTGGGGAAGTGTGTTAACGACCGACGGTTTTCGAGCGCTGAACCTGGGGAAAAACCCATCACGCGCCGAGTTCTGAACTGCTCCCGGCGGGGGACTCTGGTAGCCGCTTTGAGCGGGACAAATGGAAGCGTCGCGCGCAATATCTGCGAAACTGATGCGGGCAGACTGAACGCACTGATGTAACGGTCCAAGCTGAACGCGCCGCTGCGGCGAAGATGCTGAGCCGAACGAGCCGACAACGAATCAAAGGACACAAGGGGAATTGACGATGAGCGATGTCGCAGAGCGCGTGAAGAAGATCGTGGTGGAGCATCTGGGCGTCGAGGCCGAGAAGGTCTCGGAGAACGCCAGCTTCATTGATGATCTGGGCGCTGACAGCTTGGACACCGTCGAGCTGGTGATGGCGTTCGAAGAGGAATTCGGTTGCGAAATCCCCGATGACGCGGCTGAGCACATTCTGACGGTCGGCGACGCTGTGAAGTTCCTTGAGAAGAACGCCAGCGCCGCCTGATTTGAATATCGTCCGGCCCGTGCCTATAGAACGGCCGAAATATTCGATGTCTGCCAGAGGCCGCCTCCCCGGTTTCCGGGTGCTGGGCGGCCTCGTCCGCTTGGCAGATGGACAGGGCACTCGACGTTCCTCTACCGGACACGTGTCCGCTGGGCATTTCAGCCCATCCCGTTTCAAAGCGATGCTCTAACTCCAGGGGTATAGGTATGCGCCGCGTCGTGATCACGGGTCTCGGTCTGGTGACGCCGCTCGGCTGCGGAGTCGAGGAAACTTGGTCGGCGTTGCTTGCCGGAAAAAATGGCGCGCGCCGTGTCACCGAGTTCGACGTGTCCGACATCTCATGTCAGATCGCAGCCTTCATTCCGCGGGGCGATGGCAAGGACGGCACCTTCAATCCCAATGACTGGATGGAGCCGAAGGAGCAGCGCAAGGTCGACGACTTCATCGTCTATGCGATGGCCGCCGCGGATCAGGCACTCAAGGATTCGGGTTACACGCCGAAGACGAACGACGAGAAGGAACGCGCGGGCGTCTTGATCGGCTCCGGCATTGGCGGTCTCGCCGGTATCGCCGAAACGTCGCTCCTGCTGGCCGAAAAAGGCCCGCGGCGGATCAGCCCATTCTTTATTCCAGGCCGGCTGATCAATCTGGCCTCCGGCTACGTCTCGATCAAGCACCAGTTCAAGGGTCCGAATCACGCCGTCGTAACGGCATGCGCCACGGGAACCCACGCCATCGGCGACGCAGCCCGTTTGATTGCGCTGGGCGACGCTGACGTCATGATCGCCGGCGGCGCTGAAAGCCCGATCTGCCGGATTGCGATCGCCGGGTTCGCGGCACTCCGCGCCTTGTCCTCCGGTTACAACGATCGACCCCAGCAAGCATCGCGGCCGTACGACAGAGATCGCGACGGATTCGTCATGGGTGAGGGCGCCGGCATCGTCGTTCTCGAGGATTACGAGCACGCCAAGGCCCGTGGCGCCAGAATCTACGCCGAGATTGTCGGTTACGGTTTATCGGGCGATGCCTACCACATCACCGCGCCGGCCGAATCGGGCGACGGCGCCTATCGATGCATGCAGATGGCGATCAAGCGAGCCGGTGTTCAACCCAGCGACATCGACTACGTCAACGCCCATGGAACCTCGACGCCGATGGGCGACGAGATCGAGCTTGCCGCCGTCGAGCGGTTGTTCGGCAACGCGGCTGGAAAGCTCGCGATGTCGTCGACAAAATCAGCGATCGGTCATCTTCTCGGCGCTGCGGGCTCGGTCGAAGCTGTGTTCTCGGTCCTCGCCATGCGCGATAACATTGCGCCGCCGACACTCAATCTCGACAACCCGTCCGTTGAGACGGCCATCGATCTCGTGCCACACACCGCCAAGCATCGTCCGATCGACATCGTGCTCTCCAACTCATTTGGTTTCGGTGGCACCAACGCCTCACTGGTGATGCGCCGCGTCGCCTGAGTGTTGCCATTGAAACAGCACCGATCTTCGGCATTTCGGATACGCGGGCCCGTTCCGGCTTTCGCCATAATTTCTGGTACTGTCGAGGAGCGACTCGGGTTGTCGGGTGTCCACAGAGGATTCGGCCGGTTCGAGCCACTGTTGGCCGGCGTCGGCGGGTCTGAATTCGGAACATTCGTTCCGCATCGAGTTCGGGCGTCGGCCGCTGCACCCGCGTAACCCTTAGCAGCCAAGCGGCAAGGGAGCCTCCACTGAGCATCAACCGCCCTCGCAGTCCCGCCGAAGCGCTCGAACCAACGCGAGCGCCGTCGCGTCCGCGCGGCCCCCGTCATCGCGAACCGTCGCGCGCGCTCACCAAGTTCGTACGCGTGGTCAGCGGGCTGTTCACCGTGCTACTCGTGGTTTTCGGCGCCGTCGGCACATTCGGCATCCTGCTGAGCCATCAATTCGAGAGCGCCGGACCGCTGACTGTGAGCCGCAGTTTCGCCATTCCGAAGGGCGAGGGCCGCATCGCGACCGCGCTGCGCCTCGAGCGTGAAGGCATCATTTCGAACCGCTGGGCGTTCGTCGCCGGTCACATTTTCCAGTCGTTCCTGACGACACGTAAGAACTACGAACTGAAAGCCGGCGAGTACGACATCCGCAGTGGCGCGACGATGCGCCAGGTCCTCGAGACGCTCGCGGAAGGCAAATCGGTGCTCGCCAAGCTGACGATCCCGGAAGGACTGACGAGCCAGCAGATCGTCGAACGGATCAGTGCCGATCCTAGTCTCTCCGGCGAGATCACTCAGGTACCCGCCGAGGGAACGCTGCTGCCGGATACGTACCGCTTCTCGAAAGGCATGGCGCGTCAGGAGCTGCTCGACCGAATGGCGTCCGAGCAGCAAAAATTGCTCGCCTCGATTTGGGAGAAGCGGGCGGCAAACCTCCCGTTTGCGACTATGGAGCAGGCGGTCGTGCTGGCGTCCATCGTCGAGAAGGAAACCGGACGCGCCGACGAGCGCGAGCGCGTCGCCGCAGTCTTCGTCAACCGGCTGCGCAAAGGAATGCGCCTGCAATCCGATCCTACGATTATCTACGGAATTGTCGGCGGGCAGGGGCCGCTGGGACGTTCGATCACGCGATCCGACATCGATACCAAGACGGCCTACAACACCTACACGATCGATGGACTGCCGCCGGGGCCTATCTGCAACCCAGGACGGCCAGCCATCGAGGCGACGCTCAATCCCGCTGTGACGACCGATCTGTTCTTCGTTGCCGACGGCACCGGCGGACATACGTTCTCCGACACGCTCAAGGAACACAACGCGGCCGTGCAGACGTGGCGCAAGGTTGAGAAGGAGCTGAAGGTCCGGCAGGAGCAAACCCGTGCCGTATCGCGTTCCGCGCCGCCGCCTGCAGCTGCGCAGCCGGGCCAAGCCGCGCTACCCGTGCCGGCCTCCGCGGCGGAACCGCCTCCGTCCGAACCGGCGCCGCCGGTGGCG
This sequence comes from Hyphomicrobium sp., assembly GCA_022843145.1. GTDB lineage: Bacteria > Pseudomonadota > Alphaproteobacteria > Rhizobiales > Hyphomicrobiaceae > JAKAML01. The sequence continues at coordinate 71,514 of JALHOF010000017.1, read as the reverse complement.
AGCCCGCCGGCACCGATCGCCGCCAGCGCAGTGCCACTGCCGGTGCGGAAGCCCAAGAAGTAGCCGTCATCGCCCTCGGGGATGGGCCCAGCACGTCGTGGCGAACTCCTAGAGCCCAACCGCTCTGCGCGACCGCCTTGTTGCCCGGCCCGGTAGCCGCTATTGATCAGCGGCCTCAGCAGCGGCATTACTCAGATCACGCTGTGCGGCGAGACCTGATCCGGATCGTCCCCAATGACCGTCAAGAGCATGACCGGCTTCTCCCGCAGCGACGGCAGTCATGCCGGAGTATCCTGGCATTGGGAGCTGAGGAGCGTGAATGGGCGCGGTCTCGACATCCGCTTGCGTGTGCCTCCCGGATACGACCAGCTCGAAGCCACAGCGCGCGAGGCAATCGGGAGGCAGCTGATCCGAGGCAGCATAACGGCGACACTCAATGCCCAGCGCGACGCCGGCGCGACCGTACTCCGCCTCAATGAGCCGGCGCTCGAACAGGTCTTGAAGGCGGCGGATCATATCCGCCACTTGACCGGTTGCGAGCGGCCACGGCCGGAAGGGCTCCTGGCTTTGAAGGGCGTTCTGGAAGTGGTCGAAGCATCCGACGACGAGGCGGTGGTCGCCGAGCGGACCCAGGCCATGGCGGCAAGCCTGTCGGCTGCGATCGACGCACTGGTCGCCTCCCGCGCAGCCGAAGGCCAACGGCTCGACAAAGTCCTGTCCGATCAGCTCGGGGAGATCGACCGGCTGGTGACGATCGTCGAACGTGCGCCCGGCCGATCCATCGACGCTATCAAGGCGCGCATCTCGGAACAGGTCGCACGTCTCGTCGACAGCTCTTCGGCGCTCGATCCGCAGCGGCTCGCGCAGGAAGCCGTGCTTGCCGCGACCCGGGCCGATGTCGAGGAGGAACTCAAGCGCTTGCGGGCGCACGTCGACGCAGCCAAGGATTTGCTGACCGACCCCGGCGCAGTCGGCCGCAAGTTCGACTTCCTCGCTCAGGAGTTCAACCGCGAAGCAAATACGCTGTGCTCGAAGGCCAGCGATCCCGAGGTCACGCGTGCAGGCCTCTCGTTGAAGACCGTCATCGACCAGATGCGCGAGCAGGTACAGAACATCGAATGACCGAGGCCGCCCCGTCAACCACCCCGCCCATCGCCCGTCGAGGACTTCTGCTGGTCCTCTCCTCGCCCTCCGGCGCCGGCAAAACGACACTGGCCAAGCGACTGCTGGCCGCCGATCTCGGCATTGCCATGTCGGTGTCGGTGACGACGCGCCACCCACGCACGGGAGAGGTCCACGGCAAGGACTACTTCTTCGTCGACGACCAGCGCTTTGCCACGATGCGCGAAGAGGGCGCGCTGCTGGAATGGGCGCGCGTGTTCGACAATCACTACGGCACGCCGCGGGAATGGGTGGAAGCCGCGGTGAAATCGGGCCGGGACGTGCTGTTCGACATCGACTGGCAGGGCGCGCAGCAGCTCGCCGAGAAGATGCCGGGGGATATCGTCCGCGTTTTTATTCTGCCACCGTCGGGCGCGGTGCTCGAAGACCGGCTGCGCAATCGCAATCAGGATCCGCCCGAAATCGTCGCGCGCCGCATGGCCGCCGCCTCCGCCGAGATCAGCCATTGGGCAGAATACGACTACGTCGTGATCAACGCCGACCTCGACGAAAGCCTCGCGGGAATTCGTGCGATCCTGACGGCCGAGCGGCTGAAGCGCGAACGACTGTCCGGGCTCATGGCGTTCGTACGCGAGATGCAGAAAGCGCTTTGAACACGGCATCGAGGAGCCGTTAGCGCGCGCTGGGCCAGCGCTCGAAAATGTAAGCTAGACGCGCGAAATCGGCGACAGTGAGTTGTTCCGCGCGCTGCTCGGGTGAAATGTTCGCGGCCCGCAACAGCTCCTCCGGATTGGGGACCAACTGCTTGAGGCTGACGCGCAACATCTTCCGCCGCTGACCGAAGGCCGCAGCCGTAACCTTGCCGAGCACTTTGACAGACGCCGGCGGATTTCCCGTCGGCTTGGGCACGAGTTCGACGACGGCCGATGCAACCTTCGGCGGAGGCGTAAACGCTTCGGGCTTCAGCGACAACACGATGCGCGCCGAAGCCCGCCACTGCGCAATCACCGCCAAACGGCCATATGCCTTGGTGCCGGGCACGGCAACGATGCGTTCGGCGACCTCCTTCTGAAACATCAACACCATGCGGTCGAACCAAGGCGGCCACGGCTCCGTTTCGAGCCAGCCGATCAGCAGCATCGTTGCAACCGAATAAGGGAGGTTGGCGACGATCACGGCCTTGTCCTGGCCCTTCGCCTGCGCTGGGCCGGTGCCCGATGGACCGGTGCCCAGCCGGCCGGCCCGTGCGCGCGCGATCAGCGTCGCCCAATCCGCCTCGAGCGCATCGCCGGGATGAACGAGCAAGCGGCCCGGGTACCGCGCCGAGATTTCCGCCAGCGCCGGGAGGCAGCGGTCGTCGCGTTCCACGGCGACGACGTGCGCGGCGCCCTCGATGAGCAGCGCGCGCGTCAAGCCGCCCGGTCCAGGCCCCACCTCAACGACCGTCCGGCCGTCCAGCGGCCCCGCGGCGCGCGCAATGCGCCGTGTCAAATTGAGGTCGAGGATGAAGTTCTGACCCAGGCTCTTTTTGGCAGCGAGTTCATGCGTGCGGATCACGTCGCGCAACGGCGGTAAGCCATCAGGGCTGGCGCCCGGCCGGTCTGCGGCGCCGTCCCGGTCACTGTTCATAACGGCGTCCACGCCATCGAACCGCCAGTCAGGCCTCTGGGTGAAGCGCGATGATGGGCCAACTCGCTGGCCATCACGAGCGCGGCAATCAAGCTCTCGGCCGACGCGCACCCCATTGCGGCGATGTCGAATGCTGTTCCGTGGTCGGGGGAGGTGCGGACGAACGGCAGACCGAGCGTGATGTTGACACCACTATCGAAGGCGAGCGTCTTGACCGGGATCAGCGCCTGATCGTGATACATCGCGATCGCCACGTCGTACCGGGCGCGCGCGGCGGAATGAAACATCGTATCCGCCGGAAGCGGGCCGATCACGTCGAGGCCCATCGCACGGAGACGCGCGACCGCAGGCGCGATGACCGCAACGTCCTCCCGGCCGATCGCGCCGCCCTCTCCCGCGTGCGGGTTGAGACCCGCCATCGCCAATCGCGGCGCGTCGATCGCGAAATCGGCCTGCAACGCGTGCGCGACGATGGCGGACGTCTCGACGATCAGCGCCTCCGTGACGAGCGCTGGCACAGCCGCCAGCGGAACATGGATCGTCAGCGGCACGACGCGCAAGCCGCCGCCCGCGAGCATCATCACCGGCCGCGGCTCCGGTCCGCCGTGGATCCGGGCAGCAAGGTGCGCGAGGTACTCGGTATGGCCGGGGTGCCGGAAGCCTGCGTCGTAGAGCACGCTCTTGGCTATCGGGCAGGTGACGACCGCCGCCGCATCTCCGCGCGCCACGGCTTCGACCGCCCTGTCGATCGATGCGATCACCACGCCGGCATTGCGCGTCGACGGCACACCGGGGATCGGCGCTTCTTCGAGGCGCACGGCGATCACCGGCAGCGAGTTCGCGAATGCCGGCACGGCCTCTGAGACAGTGTCCACCGCGATAACATCACACGCGATACCGAGCGATTTTGCGCGTTCGGCAAGGAAATCTGGGTCGGCGAAGAGAATGAATGGCGGGATCTCGCGCGAGGCGCGCGCAAGCCAAGCCCGCAGTGCGATCTCCGGGCCGATGCCAGCCGGGTCGCCCATCGTCAATGCGAGCGGAAGCGTTTTGGATGCACCTTGGCCGCGCGCCACTAGCGGTACTCGATGTGCGCGTCCTGGCGGAGGTCCTTCAAGTGCCGCTTGGCCAGAACCTCCAGCTCCTTCTGGCGCAGTTCCTCCTGCGCGGCGCTTCGCTTGTCGAGATCCGCCTTGATGACGGTCCGTGCGCACACCGCCCAGAGTTCAACGCCGCCCTGACCGACGCTCGGCGGCAGCATCTCGCCGTCTTTTGCGTTGAGCAGCAGACTTCGCGTCGGCTCCGGTATGCTCGCGGCCTTGCGATTGCCGAGGGCCTCGAACTTCGCATCCTTGGCTGATGCGGCAAGTGCCGGTCCACTCTTGCAGCCCCCGAATTTGCGGCGAAGCGCGTCGGCGTCCTGGATGCGCTGGGCCACGGCTTTCTGCTCGAGCTTGCCGGCAACTGGCAGCGTGATCCGCTGGAGTTCGAGTTCAACGGCGTCATCACCGCCAGCGGGTGCCGCCGCGACCATGCGGTCGACATCGCGTTCGGTAATCGCCACCTGATGGCCGAAGCGGCGGCGGATCACCTGGTTCCACGACAGGTTGGCCCGGAACCGGTTGCGCATCGTGCCAATATCCGCGCCCATGCCTTTCAGATGCTGGGCAAACTGCGCTTCGGTCATCTTGTTGCGATCGGCAATGCTCTTGACCAGCGCGCTCGCGTCCTCGTCCGTCGCCAGAACGCTGAGCCGCTTGGCTTCCTGCATCTTCAGCTTCTCGTCGATCAGCTCGTCGAGCGCCGCTTTCTTCAAGCCGGGCAACACGCCCGAACGCGCATTCTCGACGGCCTGCTTCTGCAGGGACAGTGCAAACTGCTTCTTCCGCTCCTCGAAGATGGCAATGACCTGTTCCTTGGTCTTGCCCTTGTTGGCGTTGATCGTCTCGTTGAGGATCGTCTTGAGTTTTTCCGAGGTCGATGGGTTCTGCAGCATCTTCTTGAAATTCTCGGTCGCCTGATTCTGAATGTTGGCGCTAAGCCCCATCATCCGCTGACGCTGCTGAATTTCATAACCCGTGATCGGCTCATCATTGACGAGAACCGCGATCGACTGCCCCGTCGCTGAAAGCGCCTTCTTCTCGCCGACCGATTGCGAGGATCTGGCCTCGGCCGGGCTTGCGGCCACGGCGGTACGCGTCGGCGTTGCGGCCTTGGCCGCGACCGGTGCCTTGGCGGACGATTTTGCAGGACCCGGGGCCGGCGATTGAGCGAACGCCACGGACATGCCGCCCAACAATGCCGCGGCAAGCGCGGAAAACCAAACCGCAGATGCAACTGGAAACCGATGCAGGCGGCGAGGCGTCGGTGTGGTGTGACAGGCGAGCATGATGCGTATCCCGCAGGCTGGGCGCATGAACCGGGCCGGTGAATCAATGCCCAGAGATTAGCCGTTCGGCTCGGCGAGCGGGAAGTTTATCAACATCAACCGTGGCGCTGCCGTGGCAATACCCACCCAGCGCCACCAGACCCAGCAGCGTGACTACTGCTGCAACTGCTCGCCGGCGACGAAATCGAGCGTGTTGGTCTTATAGCTGTATTCGCCGACATGCTTGAATTCGAAGCGCAACATGACGCTGCGGTCCGGTTCGATGCCAAGCGTGGGATCCGAGTAAAACGCCTCTTGATAGGTGGCGGTCAACACGAAGCACTCGTCGCTGTACTTGAGCGTGATGCTGTCGGAGAGGCGAATGTCAGAGTCGATATCGTAACGCAGCGTCGCCTGCACGCTCCAATGGTCGGTCAATTTCACGCCGAGCACGCCGGCGATATCCTGCTGGTTGTTGACGATACCGAGCTGAGGATCCGCGGCAGAGAAGCTGTAGATCGCCGTCGCCGTGACCGGACCAAAGGTCAACATGGCGGCGGTCTCGTTGCGGCGCAGGCGCAGCGAATCCTCGTCGAACCGGTTCTGCGTGATCAAGCGGAAGATGTCGGTCGGCGCCAGATAGAGCCCGACGACGTAGTCTGAACGATCCGTTTCGAGGCCGCTCGAAGGATTGAAGATCGGATTGCAGTCGGCATCGTAGCCGGCGACGTTCTGCACCACGACCGAGCCGTCGCTCCTCGTGCAGCTTTGCGATGCAGTCGCGTAAGCGTTTGTCCCGGAAAGATGGAAGCTTTGGCCGGCCAGTATCCGAGCGTAACCGCCGGAATTGGCCTGGAAAGTATATTGCAGGCCGACATTGGCGCGGGTGCCGGTCTCGATGCGGTCGTAACCCGAGAACTTATTGGTATCGAACAAATTTGAATCGTCGAACACGAGGCTGCGCGCATCCTCGTTCGGCAAGCGGCGCTGATCGGTTGTGGCGTTGCGGCCGATAATCTGGCCGATCGGCTCGAGCACGTGCGAGATGCCGGGAGAATTGGCAACCCATGGATAGGCGACGGTCACGCCGGCAGCCGCATTGCCGCGCACGACGGTTTCGTCGGCGACAAAGCGCGCCGCCGAATCGCCAGACAAGGACGGATCGATGAAGTCGCTGACCTGATAGGCGTCACCACGCAGCTCACCGAACGGCGTGTAGGTGATGCCCGCGGCATCGGTCAGCTTGCGCCGCCAGCTCAACTCGGTCACGGCCCGGCTCAAATCCTGGCGACGCCCCAGACCACCGACGTTATCGCGGCCGAACTGCAGAACGTTGGAGTTCCACGTCAGCTCGCCGCCCAGCACGTCGTCGAACACGTAGCGGTGATCGATGATCGGATGGACCACCGACTCAGCGTCGTTGCTGTCCGAGAACGTCAGGCCGCCGAAGTGATACATGCGCGCGCTGAAGTAATTCTTCTCCGACAAACCAGTCAGATAGATCTGGTTGACGCGATCGGTCAGCAGGATGTTGTCGATCTTATAGAACCGGCGGAAGGAATCGTCGCTTTCGAAGATCGCGTCCCAGCCCATGTTCCAATAGCTGCCGAGCGAGAATTTGCCGCGCGTTTCGATCGTGCCGCGCCAGCCCTCAAGATCGTCCTTGGGTGAATCGAGCGTCGACAGGTCCTGATCGAGCGCCGCGAATTTCACCTGATACTCGCCCTGCGCCAGCCTCTGACGCCACGTGCCCTGCCACAGGATGCCCTGCTTGGACGTGTACATCGGGTGGAACAGGAAATCGTAGGAGGGGTTCAGAGCGAAGTAGTAGGGCACTTCGGACGTGAACCCGAGCGTGTTCGACATGCTCACGCCCGGCAGCAGGAAGCCGGAGCGGCGCTTCACGGACGGATCGGCGTGCTGGAAATACGGGAAGTAGAGGATCGGAACGCCGAACAGCTCGAACTGCGCATCCTGGTAGGTGATGCTGGCGGCTTGCACGTCATGGATGATGCGGGCCGCGCCGATGCACCAAAGCGGCGGCATTCCGGCGTCACTTTTACAAGGGCTGAACTTGCCGTTCTTGAATTCGGTCACGTTGCCGTCGCGGCGCACGGCTTCCTGCGCCGCGATGCGCGTGTCGTCGCGCGATATGGCTGACAACTGCTGCACGAAGCCGTCACGGAAGTCCGAGGTCAACGTGTAGCGGTCGGCGCGGATGATGTTGCCGTTGGGGTCCTTGACGTAGACGTTGCCGATCGCTTCCAGCGTGTCAGCGGTCTGGTCGTAGATCACCTCGTCGGCGGTGAGGATGTTGTTGTCGAAGAAGATCTCGACGTTGCCGCGTGCGGTCACGCGGTTGCCGCTGGTGTCGTAAACGAGCTGGTCGGCCTGCAGATGCAGCGGCTTGGCCGAATCAGGGCGCTTGAATTTTCCGAACGGACCGCCAGCCTGCTTCGGGAACGACGTCGACTTGGGCGTTGCGACCGTCGCGCTCGTGTCCTGCGCGTGACCGACACCGGCGGGCGTCGCGACGAGGGCGATGATTGCGGTGGCGATGCAAGCGAGCGCGCGCAGCCAAACCGCGCCCCGGCGCTCCACGTGGTGGAGCCGCTCAAGAGCGCGAGCATGGCCGCAAGACGTCCGCGGTGCCCTCGCGTCACGCATCACTCAGCCGTCCTCCTGGTGCAACAGCACCGTGACTGCAACGAGACTCACGAGCAGAACGGGAAGCCAGGTCGCAACCCAAGGGGGCGCAAGTCCTGCCATGCCGATTTGTCTCGCGACCTCCGCGAACAAGAAGAAGCCGAAACCCCCAATCATCCCGAGGATGACCATAGTCTGGATACCGCCCGATCGGAATGACCGCAATGACACAGTGGCAGCCAAAAGAACCATGGCCATGCAGAGCAGCGGACGCGACAGGAGACTGGCGTACTGAATCCGCAATCTGTCGCTTGAAAGCTGCGCCTTATCAGTCACTTCGATCAATCCAGGTAAATCGAAAAATGAGACCGAAAGGAGGCTTCCAAGCGCATCCTGAACGCGCTCCGGCGTGAGGTAGGTAGCGACCAGATAGGTTTCGAATTTTTCGGGCTGCTGACCGATTCTGACGACCCAGGCATCCTTCAACTGCCAGAACCCGGTTTTGAGGTCGGCGCTCGCCGCATCGACCCGCTCGACAAAGTTCCCGGCGGCATCGAAAACGTAGGCGACGACCCCCGTCAGCTTCATGCCGCGCTGCGAAGCGCCCGCCGCGCCGATGATCGACGGTCCGTCGGCGCCGTTCTGGCGCAACCACGTGTCGCCGCTTTGTGTGGCGAGCAGGTTGGTTTCGCGGCCGAACGTTTCCGCGAACATGCGTTCTGCGCGCGTCCGGGCATTGGCCGCGAGGGGATTATAGACAACCACTGCGAGCACACCCAAACAGAACGCCAGCAGCAATCCCGGCCGCAGGAACTGCCACACCGACATGCCGCCGGCGCGCATGACGGCAAGCTCGCTCTTTCGCGACAGCATCAGAAGCGCTGCGATGCTGCCAGCCAACATCGCGAATCCGATGAGGAATTCCGTGTAGGCCGGCAATCTGTAGAGCGCCATGGCCGCGAGCTTCCAGGCAGGCGCTGCGCCATATTTGCCGGACTGCCGCAGCAGCTCGACGAAATCGATCATGAAGATGAGGACCGAACACAGCAAGAACGTCCCCAGGATGCCGCTCAGGAACCGTCGCGCGATGTACAACTCCAGGGTGAAGCCGGTCATTTACCAGCCCTCAGAGAGCCGGCGAATTCGACGACCCGCGAGAGGCCGGTGCCGATCCGGTCCGAAGCCGCGTCAGCGAGCCGTTGCAATCTCCCCTGGCCGGGACGCGACCGGCCGCTGCGGGCGATGGCAACAAGGGACGCGAAAATTGCGGTGAGTGGCAGGGCGTAGAGCAAGGGGACGGCAATGGCGTTGATGACGACGACGAAGTTCAGCGCCAAGCCGCCGAGGCGCGTCCCGACGGCCCCGACGAAAGCTGACACCACCCGTTGCAGGCGGTTCTGCCGCGTACTCTGCGCCTGGCCGACCGCGGCCAGGGCGATCATCACGAACGCTATTGGATAGAGCGGGTTTGAGAACCGCTCATGCAACTCGGAGCGGAACTGACCGGGGGCGCGTTGAAATGCGCGGCTGCCTGGCTCCGGGTTCAGCAATTCTTCGTAATAGCGCTCGCGCGGACGGAGATCATCGCCATCGTCGTCCTTCGGTTCGAACCGGTTGAGATCGATCGCATAGGTTTTGAACGCTATGATCTCAGAAGCCTTCTTCGGATCGTCGCGGCGGACGATATGACCGTTCTCCATCAGCAGATAGGCGGTCGGGGGCTGCTTGATGATCCGGCCACGTTCGGCGAGATAGGCCTGCGAAACCTTTTCGTCGCGCTGATCGTGCATGACGAGGCCGAGCAGCTCACCATCGAGCGATCGCTCGCGGATGTGGAACGTCAGCTTGGGTTCGGGTGTCGAGAACCGGCCCGGCTGGATGACCTGCGACAAGAGATCGGTCCGCATTTCGACGAGGTAGTCGCGCAGCGTGCGCAGGCTCCAGGGCTGGCCCAAGTGATTGACCAGGCTGACGCCGGCGGCGACCAGCAACGCCAGTAGAATGAGCGGGCGTCCGACCCTCCAGATCGTGGCGCCGGATGCCGTCAGCACGATCAGTTCGCTGTCTCCGTTGAGCCTGTTGAGCGTATGAATGGCGGCGATCAGAAGCGCGAAAGGTGCGATGATCGCCATGAGGTTCGGCAGCGCCAGCGTCGTCATCTTGAACAGCAGCCAGGCGTCCTGGCCCTGCGACGTCACGATGTTGAGCTGGCGTAGCGCGAGCGCGATCCAAACGATGCCGCTGAGCGACAACAGGATCAGCAGCAGCGCGCCCGCAGCCTGCCGGAAGACATAGCGCTCGATGATCGTCATGCGAACCGAATGGCATCCCCGAATCGTGCCGGCCGGGCACTCCAGCGACAGTCTTAACCTTCGCCGTAACCCTGGGCCACAAACAGATTGTCCCGTTCTCCCGGCGTTCCACACCAGGGTGGCGGAAGGGTGGCACGTCCATCCAGAAACCGCGGGGAGTTTAGCCCACCGGGTGAGCGACCCGGCGTATTGCGCAATCCGGGGCGAAACAGCTATGGTCACGGCCCTTGCGCAGGCCTTTCCGACACGTTTTCAGCACCGAGACCGCGCCGCCGCCCACCCGACCCTGACGTCTCAGGAGTCATTCCGGGCCGCATGGGCGCACGCGTGGCGCTCCGTGCCACCGGTGCCTTCGGCGGCGTATCCTCTCGAACCGGAGCATACCGATGACCGACCGCCTCGAAGTCGTCTTCAGCCCCCTGACGGCCGCCCCAGAATCCGTCGCCGTCGCGTTCGCCGCGGAGGATCTCGCGCTCGGAGCCAAGCTGCAAGATCTCAACGTCAAAGCCGGCGGCGTCGTGCTGAAAGCCTCGGAAGCAGGTGACTTCAAGGGTAAGGCCAAGACCGGCATTGAGATTCTGGCCCCGGCGAAGCTCGACATTCAGCGATTGATCGTCGCCGGCGCAGGTAAGCCACAGAACATGACCGACCACGACCTGACGGTTTTGGGCGGATTTGCGCTGGGTCAGGTCCTTGCACGCAAATGCACGAGCGCAAGCTTCGTCGCGGAAATTGCCGGCGCGACGGAAAAGCCCGAGATCATCGCTGCGACGCTCGGATACGGCGCCTTGTTGCGCAACTACAGCTTCAAGAAATACCTCACCCGCCGCAGCGGCGCCTCCGATGCAGTCGACACCGCCGGCGGTGCGGCGAGCGCGTCTGCAAATGGGAACGGCTCGGGCGCCAACGGCGCGAACCGCGACAGCCTGCAGCGCCTCGTCATCCATACCGCCGAGCCTGAGAAGGCGCGCACGGCCTTCCAAAAGCTCAAGTCCATCGCTGACGGCATCTACATGGCCCGCGATCTCGTCAACGAACCCGCCAACACGCTCGGCCCCGTCGAATTCGCCGAGCGCGTCCGCGAACTCGAGCAGGTTGGCATCGAAGTCGAGATCCTCGATGTCCCGGCGCTCGAAGCCCTCAAAATGGGGTCGCTGCTTTGTGTCGGGCAGGGGAGTGTGCGGCCGTCGCGCGTCGCCGTGATGCAGTGGAATGGTGCGAAGTCGAAGCGCGCCAAACCGGTCTGCTTCGTCGGCAAGGGCGTCGTGTTCGACACCGGCGGCATTTCGATCAAGCCCGCGGGCGGAATGGAAGACATGAAGGGCGACATGGGCGGCGCGGCGTGCGTCACCGGCCTGATGCTCGCTCTGGCCGGACGCAAGGCGAACGTGAACGCCGTCGGGTTGATTGGCTGCGTCGAGAACATGCCGTCTGGATCGGCGGTTCGTCCCGGCGATATCGTGACCTCGATGTCGGGCCAGACCATCGAAGTTCTGAACACCGACGCCGAGGGCCGTCTCGTTCTCGCTGACGTGCTTTGGTATGCCCAGGAACGATTCAAGCCCAAGCTCATCGTCGACCTCGCCACGCTGACCGGCGCGATCATGGTTGCGCTGGGCAAGGATTTCGCCGGTCTCTACTGCAACGACGAAAAACTCTACGCCGACCTCAAGAGCGCGTCGGAGGCCACCGGCGAACGGGTCTGGCGGATGCCGCTCGACCAGACGTTCCACAAGTTAATCGACAGCAAGAACGCCGACATGAAGAACATCGGCGGGCGCTGGGCAGGAGCGTGCACGGCTGCCGCGTTTCTGCAGCGCTTCATCAAGGATACGCCGTGGGCGCATCTCGACGTCGCGGGCACGGCGATGGATGCCAGCCGCAACGACATCAGCCAGAGTTGGGCGTCGGGCTGGGGCGTGCGTCTGCTCGATCGCTTCGTCGCCGATCATCACGAGAAGGCGGAGAAGTAATCCACGTTCGCGCCGGGATCGCGTATCCTGATCCCGGCGCTGTTCGGAACGACCGCGCAGCAACTCCCGAATATGACTACCTAAATAACCAATTATAAAGCAGTTACAGTTCATCATATTCCATAATATGTCTTATGCGAACAGCAAACTTGCGAGCGTGAGACCGTCGACGCGGTCGCCGAGGTCGATGTGGCGCAATCGGATCAGGCTCAAGGCAACCGATCCTCGGCGCGGCGAACGACGTCCGCAATGATGACGGCATAAATGCTGGCGACAAAGCCCGTGAGCACGTTGACGCTGACCAGAGCGCCGAGCAGCCGCGCCGCCTCGACCGGCACGATCCAGCCGAGAAGCGCTGCGACAGTCTCGTCGAATTTCTGCTTGAGCACGAAGACCAGCTCGCTCGCCTGCTCCAGGCTCGGCTTGGCCGGCAGGTCAAAAATCAGCTGGCGGCCGAGATCGGTGAAGCTCGGCGCCGGCAGGAACGACAGCGCCAGCGAGAACATGAGCCCGAGCGGCACCGCCAGCCGGAAATAGCCCCAGCGCATTGGCCGCGCTTTGAACGACAGCGACAGCCGCCGCGAGAGCGCAGCGCCGGCATAGATCACGGCACCAAAGACGATGGCCACCCAGAACAGCCGGCTCTGGTCCGTTCCCGAGAACGCAAGTAGCGCACAGACGCCCGCGAGCAGTGCCTTGATCGTGGCTTCGGAAATCGATACCAGCCACACCAGAGCAGTCCGGCTGCGCCCGCCGGTATCGAAGTAGAAGGGCAGCTCGTGGGCCAAACGGGCGTGCTCGAGCCATAGTCCTAGCAGTAATGCCAGTAACGCCGTCGCGGCTGCGAAGGCAGCCGGGTACAGATAGCCGAACGCCGCGACCGCGACGACCGCCGCGATCTCAGCCAGCATGATGAAGCCATTCAGAATGATGGCGAGCATGATCCCCCTCCCCGTCCGTCCCGCGGCGGGTTCAAACGGGATTGTAGCGGACCTGACAGCCGGAGACGAGACGTGACCAAGACCGGACGCCCGCTTCACTCCATCGACGATCTGATCGGCGTCATGGCAGCTTTGCGCACGCCTGGAACGGGGTGTCCGTGGGACCTCGTGCAGACGTTTGCGACAATCGCTCCCTACACGATCGAGGAAGCCTATGAGGTCGCCGACGCCATCGAGCGCAGCGACATGATCGACCTCGAGGAAGAGCTCGGGGATCTCTTGTTGCAGGTCGTCTATCACGCGCGGATGGCAGAGGAAGCGGGGAGTTTCCGCTTCTCTGACGTCGTGGACCGGATCACGCGCAAGATGATCCGCCGCCATCCGCATGTTTTCGGCGACGCGACCGCGCGCTCGGCTGGCGCTGCCACTGGAATGTGGGATCGCATCAAGGCCGAGGAAAAAGCCGAGAAAACCCAGCGCGCGAACCACACGGCAACGACCGATGCGGCATCTGTTCTGGCTGACGTCCCCTTGTCACAGCCTGCCTTGGTTCGCGCGATCAAGTTGCAAGACAAGGCGGCGAAGGTCGGCTTCGACTGGCCGTCCCTCGCCCCCGTTTTCGCCAAGATGCGCGAGGAATTGGTTGAACTCGAAGAGGTGTCGTTGGCAGCAGATCCGCGTGGAGGCGAAGTCGATGCTCGGCTATCTCCGCTCGATCAGAACGCGCTGAGTTCATCTGCGCGTTCGGAAGCGCCAACAAATGCGCCCACGACCGCCGCCGCGCCGACCGTCGCCCACGACGCCATCAAGGAGGAATTCGGCGACCTCCTGTTCGTCATGGCGAACGTGGCCCGGCATCTGAAAATCGATGCCGAGGATGCGCTCCGCGGGGCCAACGCCAAGTTCACGCGTCGCTTCCGCTATATCGAGACACGGCTCGCCGAAGATCGCCGCACGCCAGCACAGTCCAACCTCGAAGAGATGGACCGGCTTTGGGATGAAGTGCGTGCCTCAGACAAGCTCAACCGGCGTTGATGCGCAGGGCACCTCGGAAGGCGTCTGTCTCGCCACTACCGGCAGGCGGGCGACTTCGGATTCTTCTGGCAGCAGATGAATTTCTTGTTGCCTGACGCGTTGCTGCAAGCTTGCGCGGACGCGCCAGTAGAGAACGTTGCACTGCCGGCGGCAACGACACCAACGCACAGCGCCAGCGCTAAAATTGCCCGTGTCATGAGGGTCCTCCCTTGTCGATGTGACACCTGACACGGCGCATTGTGGACCTAATTGCCCGCGCGGTGTCAAATCAAGCTGCAAAGGACCGTAAACCTAAGTGTGCGCCGCACAACACGCAGCGCCCGGTCACGGCGGCGTCGGCAGACCGACCCGGCGCAACTGTGCATCGAGGCGCGGCTTCTTTTCCGCCGCCAGCCTCAGCGTGATCAGTGCCGCGCCGTCGTCGCGCGTCTCCCTCGCGATCACGTCCGTATTCTCGTAGAGCCAGGCGACGAACTTGCCGTGCTCCGGCGGCACCACGAGATCGATCACGATATCGGCTGCGCCCAGACGCGCGTCGATCTTCCGCGACAGGTCGGCCAACCCCTGCCCGGTGATCGCCGAGACGACCGAGGGCCGGCGCTCCTCGAACCGGGCTTTCGACGTCGCCTTCTCGCTCTGCTCTGGACTGAGCAAGTCGATCTTGTTCCAGACTTCAAGAATATGGTTGTCGGCGGATGAGGTGTCGATCCCGAGATCGCGCAGCACCCCCTCGACATCCTGCGCTTGCGCGTCGGTTTCAGTGTGCGCGATATCGCGCACATGAAGGATGAGATCGGCTTCGATCACCTCTTCGAGCGTTGCGCGGAAGGCCGCGACCAGCGTCGTCGGCAAATCGGAAATGAACCCCACCGTGTCGGACAGGATGATCCGTCGGCCGCTGTCGAGTTTCAGCTCGCGCATGGTTGGATCGAGCGTCGCGAACACCTGATCCTGCGCCAGCACGTTGGAACCCGTCACGCGGTTGAACAGCGTCGACTTGCCGGCGTTGGTGTAACCCACGATTGCGACGATCGGATACGGCACCTTGCGGCGGCCGGCGCGATGCAGCTCGCGGGTCCGGACGACATCGGCCAGCTCCTTCTTGATGGCGTCGATACGGTCCTGCAGCATGCGGCGGTCGAGCTCGATCTGCGCCTCACCTGGACCGCCGAGGAAGCCCGCGCCGCCACGCTGCCGCTCCAAATGGGTCCAGGCGCGAACGAGACGCCCCTTCTGGTAGCTGAGATGGGCAAGCTCGACCTGCAGCACACCTTCCCGGGTCTTCGCGCGCGCCCCGAAGATTTCGAGAATCAACCCGGTACGATCGAGAACCTTGCACTTCCAAGCCTTCTCGAGATTTCGCTGCTGACCGGGCGTGATCGCATGGTCGACGATGGCGAGACCGATCTCCTCGGCCGCGATAACCGCGCCGATCTCATCGACCTTGCCAGCACCGATCAACGTTGATGGCCGCGGCGCACCGATTGGAATAATCAGGCTTTGGACGACATCCAAATCGATGGCCTCGGCCAGGCCCGTCGCCTCGGCCAGCCGATCTTCGGGTGAATGCGGCGCGCCTTTGGACGCGGGGTCCGTCAACCGCCCCGCATCACCCCGAACCGGCCCACGCTTGAACACGGGAACGAGAACGATGGCGCGTTCGCGCGCGGCACGCGTCTCGTGCGTGCGGCGGCGTGGCGATGGCCGCGCGGATTTCGATTCATCCGCCGGCTCACCGCTGTCAATTTCGTCGCGATCGTCGATGGCTTCGGGTGTCCTGGATTCGACTTCGAAGGGATCGATTATCCCGCCGGACTGTCGGCAGGATCGTTGTCCATCAGATGCACCGGCGTCCCCGGCATGATGGTGGAGATCGCATGCTTATAAACGAGTTGAGAGTGGCCGTCGCGCCTCAACAGGACGCAGAAGTTGTCAAACCAAGTCACGATGCCCTGAAGCTTCACGCCATTGATCAAAAAAATAGTCAGCGGCGTCTTGTTCTTCCGGACATGGTTGAGAAAGGTGTCCTGCAGGCTTTGCGCGCGTTCAGCAGCCATTTTTTTATCCATCGTTATGCCGATTGTTGCTCTTGTCCTTGCCGTAAGGGAGAGACCCGGAACCCCGCGGCCATCACCTCAGATAGCGCAGTGCAGCATAAACTTGAGACGCACTGTAGTGCGTCCTCTGCAAAACAGAAGGCGCAATTCGTCCTAGGTGAATGTAAACGGCGTTCTGGCGACCCAAACGACGTGACTAAATCGTCGCACGCTCCGCGATCTGATGAAAAATCGACCGCAACCGGCGCGACAGTGGCCCCGGCTGGCCGTCACCGACCTGCACGCCGTCGATCTCGACGACCGGCATGACGGTGTTCGAAGCCGACGTGATGAACGCCTCCAGCGCCATTTTCGCCTCCGCGATCGTGAACGCGCGCTCGACCAGCTTGAGCCCTTCCCTGCCAACGGCATCGAGCGTGGTCTTCCGCGTGACGCCAGCCAGGATCGCCGGACTGATCGGCCGGGTGACCACCTCCCCTTTCGCCGTCACGATCCAAGCGTTGCTGGCGGCGCCCTCGGTCACAAACCCGTCGCGGTCGACGAGCCAGGCTTCCTTTGCTCCATGAGCCTGCGCATCGGACTTCGCGAGACAAGCCGGCAGCAACATCACCGTCTTGATATCACAACGCCCCCACCGGATATCCGGCGACGAGCGCACGGCAATCCCGCGTTCGGCCGCGGCGTCCAGCCGCTGCAGCGATCCACGCTGCGCGAGGCACACGATCGTCGGCCGCAGCGGCGGTGACGGGATGACGAAATCCCGCGGCGCCTGACCGCGTGAGATTTGCAGATAGACCGTTCCATGCCGCACGAGATTGCGCTGGGCAACTTGGCGGATGACATGGCGCAAGGCTGCGCGGCTCATCGGGCTTGCGATCCGCAATTCACCGAGCGACCGCTCTAAGCGATCCAGGTGGCGGGTCTCGTCGATCACACTGCCGTCTCGGACCTCGACGACTTCGTACACCGCATCGGCGAACTGGAAGCCGCGATCCTCGACATGAACCGCGGCTTCTGCGTAGGGCCGGTAGCGGCCATTGACGTAGACGATGCGGGGCATGAAGATCCTCGCGAGTTGCAGCGGCACGATTAGAAGTAATCCGGGCTCACGCGGAACAGTTGCTCGACTTCCCGCACGGCGTCGGCGCGCGCGAACAACACGACGCGGTCCTTGACCTCGAGTTCCATCGCGCCGCTCGGCATCAGCACCTTGCCTCCCCGAAGAATCGCGCCGAACCGCAGCCCCTCGGTTCGCGTCAGCTCCTTGAGCGGCTGGCCGAGAACATGCGCGGTCTCGAGGACTTCGGCCTCCAGCACCTCGCCGGCGCCGTTGAGGATCGAATGGACGGCCCGGATGCGGCCGCGGCGCACGTGCTGCAGGACGCGGCTCGTCGTGATCGTGCGCGGATTGATCTGCGCGTCGATGCCGAGCGAGCGGATCATGCCGGCATAGTTGGGACTGTTGATGAGGCACAAACTCGACCGGCAGCCGAGCTGCTTGGCCAGCGCGGACGTCAGGAGATTGGCCTGCTCGTCATTGGTCACCGCGACCAGCGTGTCCGCCAGCCCGACCTCGGCCTCGCGCAGAACGTCCTCCGACAACGCCGAACCATGCAGGACGACGGTCCGGTCGAGCTTTTCTGCGATTTCGACGGCGCGCGCGCGTGACAACTCGATGACCTTCACCCGGACATTCGGCTGCGTCTCTTCGATCTTGCGCGCGACGAAGAGACCGATGTTACCGCCGCCGGCAATGACGACCCGGCGCCCTTGCGTTTCCTCGTGACCGAAAATCTGGAGCGTCCGCGCGACCTGCTCACGCGGCGTGATGACATACGCGTCGTCGCCGAGCAGGATCTGATCCTTGCCGTGCGGGATGAACAAGCGTCCGTTACGGACCAGCGCCACCGTCACAGCGGGCAAATCCGGAAAAAGATCCGAAAGCTGCGTCAGCGGCGTGTCGATGATCGGACACTCCGGCCCGCACGCGATACCCAGAACCACGATGCGGTCATCGGCGAAGCTGACCGTTTCGAAGGCGCCGGGCTGTTCGAGCCGCCGCAGCACGGCGTTGGCAACCTCGATTTCCGGCGAGATCACGTAGTCGATCGCCATGCTCTCCCGCGCAAACAGCTTCGACCACTGCGGCTCGAGATAGGTCTGGGCGCGGATGCGGCAGATCTTGGTCGGAATATCGAAGATTGTATGCGCGACCTCGCACGCCACCATGTTGACCTCGTCGTGCAAGGTCACGGCGATCAGCATGTCGGCTTCGTTGGCGCCGGCATTGGCGAGCACGTCGGGATGGGCGGCATTGCCCTGGATGGCGCGCAGTTCGAGCACGTCGTTCACCCGCTGCACCAGCGCCGCGTTGGTGTCGACGATGGCCACGTCGTTGCCTTCCGCGGACAGCCGTTCCGCGATGCCGGTGCCGACCTGCCCTGCACCGCAGATGATGACCTTCATGAGTGAACGTGCCTCATTGACGGGCTAGTGCGTCTGAAACGCGGATGCGGACAGGCGCAGAACCGGGACGCCGACACGCTACGCCGGCTCGCTTTGCAAAGATTTAACTGCACCGGCATGTTCGCCCAGGATCAAGCCTGCCGGACATCGCCGGTGCGCTGATCCGACGAGACGCCCAGCGCGCGCAATTTACGGTGCAACGCCGAGCGCTCCATGCCGACGAACTCGGCGGTGCGCGAAATATTGCCGCCGAAGCGGTTGATCTGAGCCAAAAGATACTCGCGCTCGAAGATCTCGCGGGCCTCGCGCAATGGCAGCGACATCAGGTGCTCGGCACCGCCGTTGACCGGCAGCGGCACATTCGAGCCGATCTCGTCGGGCAGCATGTCGGCCGTGATGACGGTATTCGGATCGCCTCCCGCCAGGATCATCAGTCGCTCGATGTTGTTCCTCAGTTCGCGCACGTTGCCCGGCCAGTCGTGCGCCTGCAGTACGGCAATCGCATCCTCGCCGATGCGCCGCGGTGATAGTCCCGAGGCCTGCGACAGCTGCGCGACGAAGAACTGCACGAGATCGGGAATATCTTCGCGCCGTTCAGCAAGGCCCGGCACGCGCAGCGGTACGACGTTGAGGCGGTGATAGAGGTCTTCCCGGAACCGGCCCTCGGCCATGTCACGTTCGAGATCGCGGCTCGTCGAAGTAATGATGCGAACATCGACCGCGACCTTCTGCGTGCCGCCGAGGCGCTGGAACTTTTGCTCGACGAGGACGCGGAGAACCTTGCCCTGTGTTTCGAGCGGCATGTCGGCGACTTCGTCGATGTAGAGCGTGCCGGTGTGCGCCTCCTCGAGCGCACCGACCTTGCGCGGCCCGCCTGCGCGATCCTCGGTGCCGAACAATTCCTCCTCGACGCGATCTGGCGCCATCGCGGCGGCGTTCAGCACGACGAAAGGTGCCTCCGCGCGCGCCGATTTTTGATGGATCACGCGCGCTGCGAGTTCCTTGCCTGCGCCCGACGATCCGCGGATCAGGATCCGGCTGTTGGTCGGCGATACCCGCTCGATCTGGGTCTTGAGTTGATTGATGGCCGGCGATTTACCGACCATGTCGGCCGACACCGTCGAGCGCTCGCGCAACTCGCGCACCTCGCGCTTCAATTGCGAGGCTTCGAGTGCTCTCAGCGTGACGAGGAGCAATCGGTCTGCCTTGAACGGCTTTTCAATGTAGTCGTAAGCGCCGCGCTTGATCGCGGTCACCGCCGTCTCGATGTTGCCGTGCCCGGAGATGATGACTACCGGCAGATCGGGGTAGGTGCGCTTGATGATCGACAAGACTTCGAGGCCGTCCAGCCGGCTGCCCTGCAGCCAGATGTCGAGAATGACGAGATGCGGCCGCCGCTCTTCGATCGAGCGCAACGCCTCGTCGCTATCGCGCGCGAGCCGCGTGCGATGCCCCTCGTCTTCCAGAATGCCGGAGACGAGCTCGCGGATGTCGGCCTCGTCGTCGACGATCAGGATATCAGCAGCCATCGTATCGCTCCTCGCTTCTCAATTGATCACGCGCGGCCAGCCGGCATACGTGCCGGCGGTCGCGTGCTGGATAAATCCTCCGCCGCGGCGACGGCGGCTTGGCCTTCCCCGGCATCGGCACGCGCCCGGGGCAACGTAATCCGCACCAGTGCGCCGCGCGACCGGCGCGGTCCCGTCGGCGCGTCTTCCATCGTCAGCGTGCCGCCGTGCTGTTCGGTGATCTTCTGCACGATGGCGAGGCCAAGGCCGGTGCCCTTATGACCCTTCGTGGTCACGTACGGTTCGAGCAGCCGCGAGCGGTTCTGCTTCGGCAGACCGATGCCGTTGTCGATGACGTCGATCTCGTAGCAGTCGTCCGCCACCCGCAGAATCGTTTCGACCTGGCCCTTCCAGTCGGCATCCATCCCTTCGGCCCCGGTCTCGACCGCCTCGGCGGCGTTCTTGACGAGGTTGGTCACGGCCTGCGTCACGAGGCGCCGGTCGAAGGCTCCGATCACCGGGGCCTCCGGCATCCGCAGAACAAACTCGATCTTCGGGTGGCTCTCGCGAAACAGAATGATGGGCTCTTGAATGGCTGCGGAAAGATTGTCGCGCGCGATCACAGGCTTCGGCACGCGCGCGAACGCCGCAAATTCGTCGACCATCGTTTTGATGTCGCCGACGCGGCGGCTGATGGTGTCGATCAGCCCGTCGAACTTCTCCCGGTCCTCGGTAATCTGCTTGCCGTATTTCGAGCGCAGGCGGTCGGTCGAGAGTTGTATCGGTGTCAACGGATTCTTGATCTCGTGAGCGATGCGCTGGGCGACGTCGGCCCAGGCCGAAGTTCGCTGCGCGCTGACGAGTTCGGTGATGTCGTCGAACGTCAAGACCAGACCGACATCGGCCTCGTTGCCGCCTTCGTGCGTGAGCCGCACGGCGAACGTGCGCTCATCCTCACCGACGGCGACCTTGAGCTGGCGCGTGCGGCCCTTTTTCAACGTCGTTTCGTCGGCGGCGATCATCTCCGCGAAAGCCGGCACGGCTTCGTCCAACCGCCGGCCGACAAGATCGGCTTCGGCCATTCCGAGAAGCTGCGCGGCGGCGCGGCTCGCCAGCGTGATCCGCCCGTCTCGGTCGAGGCCCATCACGCCTGCTGACACGCCGGACAGCACGGCCTCCATGAACCGGCGCCGCTCGGTCAACTGATCGTTAGCCGTCATCAATGCGTCGCGCTGATGCTTGATCTCGCGCGTCATGGTGTTGAACGTCTGCGACAGGCGCCTGAGGTCGCCTTCCCCGCGCTTCTCGGGCAACTCGACGCTGAGATCGCCCTTCGAGACCTGTTGTGCGCCCGCGATCAGGCGCCGGATCGGCGCGACGAACCGCCCAGCGAACCACATCCCGCTCCAGATCGCGGCGAGCAGTGCCGTCATGGAGATCATCAGATACATGATGCCGTGCACGAGCTTCAGCGGACCGCGCGACCGGCGCAGCCGGTTGTACTCGTCGACGCTTTCCTCGGTCCGTTGCAGATGCGTCAGCACGCGTGGGCTGACGTTGCGCGCCACGTAAAGATAGTGCCCGGGCGAGCGCTCGAGCTTGGCGACGGCAGCTACCCGATTGGTGTTCGCCGACGTCAGGAACGGGATCTGGCCGGCCTCGGCCTGCTCGATCGCTGCTGCAGGAGGCGCGCGGAACGGCTGCTTCGCATCCTCGATGGCGGTCACCAGCGCCTTGCCGTCCTTGTCGACGATATAGGCGAAAGGTAGATCGCGGAGGCCGGCCTGCGCCATCACGAGTTGCTGCAGCTGCTTTTGCTGGCCGGCGACCAGATCGGTGGCTTGATCGAGGTCGCGCGCCATGTTGACGACGTCGGTGCGGATGACCTGCCCGTGTTCGTCGACGTAGGCCTGCGCGACCGACAGCGAGTTGTCGATGATCGCGCGCGTCCGGGTCGAGAACCAGCCGTCAAGCGAGCGCGAGAACGTCGTAGTCGCCGCCACCGCCAGGAGGAGCGCCGGAATGGTGGCGATGATCGAGAACAGCGCCACGATGCGGACGTGGAGGCGGGCGCCCGGGATCTTGTCGCGCCATGCCCGCCACAAACCGGCGAACTGCCGCGCGATGACCGCGATCATC
Organism: Hyphomicrobium sp.; assembly: GCA_022843145.1. Taxonomy (GTDB): domain Bacteria; phylum Pseudomonadota; class Alphaproteobacteria; order Rhizobiales; family Hyphomicrobiaceae; genus JAKAML01. Next base: position 49,318 of record JALHOF010000017.1, on the reverse strand, counting down.
GCCAGAATGAGCCCGATATTGATGGCCAACAGCGGCCAGACAAGTTCGTTGCGTGGCACGATCGGCGTCAGATTGGTCAGGATCAAGTACGTCGCCAGCGCCGCCACAAGCGACAGCACGACCACCGACAGCCCGACCCAGAAGGCCCGCTCACTGGGATCGAGCAGGGGCGACAGGGTCCGATCGGTCCCTTCTTCCGGCTGACTGGCTTCCGCCGCCGTCATGGGCACTCGTCTCCAGTTGTCCTGGTCCAGTTGTCCAGGCCGCAACTCCGGGCCATGGGACATGCTGACGAGGCTTGAACCGCACTGCTTTTCGGCACCTCTGGCCGGAAAGCCGCACCACTCCACCGAGAAGTGACGCGCGGGAAGCACAATCAACCCTGAAACTGTGACATTTTCGCGACAACAGCCATGGACTACGCCCGGTCCGCGTTACCGTCAAGCGGAAGCGGCGATTATCAAAGCCACCTTGGTCGTCCATCAGTGATTGTCTGTGGACAGCCGGGTGGCCGTCCGTTCACGACTGGGGCGTCCGGAACACCCGGATGTCGAGCGCCTTGATGCGCGAGCGCAACGTGTTGCGATTCAGTCCAAGCAGTTCCGCTGCCCGGATTTGATTTCCGCGCGTTGCCGCCAGCGCGGCGGTCAACAGCGGCAGCTCGACCTGACGGATCACATGGTCGTAGAGCCCCGGCGGCGGCAGTTCCTTGCCGAAGCTCGCGAAGTAGCCCGCCAGATGGCGCTCGACCAACTCGGACAGGTCCTTGCCTTCGGACGACGGTTCGATCGGTCGCGGTGGCAGATTATCGGCCATCTCCTGTTCGACCATGCCCGCCGTGATGGTCTCGGTCGTATAGAGAGCCGACAGACGCCGGACCACGTTCTCCAACTCGCGCACGTTGCCCGGCCAGGGGTGTTGCTTCAGGCGCTCGATGGCGGCCGTCTCGATGGTCTTCTGTCCGAGGCCCTCGCGTCCCGCGACCCTGAGGAAGTGCCGCACCAGATCGCCGACATCCTCGAGCCTCTCGCGTAGCGGAGGAATGCGCAGCGGAACGACGTTGAGCCGATAATAGAGATCCTCGCGGAACAATCCCTGATGGATCTGCGACTTGAGGTCCCGATGTGTGGCTGCGATGATCCGCACATTGGTCTTGATCGGCGTGCGGCCGCCGACCGTCGTGTACTCGCCCTGCTGCAGCACGCGCAGTAGCCGGGTCTGCGCCTCGAGCGGCATATCTCCGATTTCGTCGAGAAAGAGCGTGCCACCCTCGGCTTGCTCGAACCGGCCCTGGGTCCGCACTTGCGCACCGGTAAAGGCGCCCTTCTCATGGCCGAACAACTCGCTCTCGATCAGCTCGCGGGGGATCGCCGCCATGTTCAGCGCCACGAACGGTCCCGCGCGCCGCTTGCCGTAATCGTGCAGCACGCGTGCGACGAGTTCCTTGCCGGTGCCGCTTTCGCCGGCGATCATCACCGTCAGATCGGTTTGCGTGAGACGCGCCAGAACGCGATAGATCTCCTGCATCGCCGGCGAGCGGCCGATCAACGGCAGCTCTTCGCCTTCCATCGGCTCCGACGCGCGTTGCGGCTTGCGGCCTGGCTGTGCCAGCGCGCGCCCCACGACCGCCACCACTTCGTTCAGATCGAACGGCTTCGGCAGATACTCGTATGCGCCCTTCTCGGCCGCATGCAGCGCTGTCATCAGCGTGTTCTGCGCGCTCATCACGATGATCGGCAATTCCGGCCGCAGCTTCTTGATGCGCGGAATGAGATCAAAGGCGTTCTCGTCGGGCATCACGACGTCGGTAATGACCACGTCGCCCTCGCCCTGACTGACCCAACGCCAAAGCGTTGCCGCGTTGCCCGTCGCCCGCGGCGCATAGCCGGCCCGCGCGAGTGCTTGATTGAGCACCGTGCGGATCGCCGTGTCGTCGTCGGCAATGAGGATCGTTCCTCGTACCATTGTCGTTGCCTCGATCTAACCGGATTTCTGTCCGCGAACCCGTTCCTGCAACGGCAGCAGCACGCGGAACACGGTGCGTTTGGGTTCACTGTCACATTCGATGATGCCGCCGTGGTCGCCGATAATTTTCGCAACAAGCGCCAGCCCGAGCCCGGTGCCCGTCCGCTTCGTCGTGACGAACGGATCGAACATGTGCGGCTTCAAGTGCTCGGGAACGCCAGGCCCGTTGTCTTCGATCTGGATCATCAGCGGCAGCGAGATGCGCGCGTCGGAGCCGGGCACGGAAAGCCGCACACCGGGCCGGAATGCCGTCTGAAGAATGATGCGGCCGGGCTCGTTTCCGTCGCCGATCGCTTCGGCCGCGTTCTTCACGAGGTTGAGAAACGCCTGCACGAGCTTGTCGCGATTGCCGGGAACCGGTGGCAGCGACGGATCGTAGTCCTCGACAAACCGCATGCCGCGCGCAAATCCGGATTCCGACAGCCGGCGCACGTGATCGAGCACGTCATGGATGTTGATCGGCTCGCGCGCCAACGGCCGCTCGTCACCGAAGACCTCCATCCGATCGACAAGCAGCTTGATCCGGTCCGTCTCCGAGCAGATCAGCTGCGCGAGCGCACGATCCTCGTCCGACAACGCCGGCTCGAGGAGCTGCGCCGCACCGCGAATGCCCGACAGCGGGTTCTTGATCTCATGCGCGAGCACGGCCGCCATGCCCGACACCGAGCGCGCGGCGGCCCGATGCGTCAATTGCCGTTCGATCATCTGCGCCATGGTTCGTTGTTGCAGCATGATCAGAATGTGCTGCGGCTGATCGGGCAGCGGGCCGCTGTAGACGTCGACGAGTTTCGGCGCGGGAAGCTTCGGCGTGACGAGTTCGATACCGTACTCGTTGACGGTCTGCTGATTCATGCGCACCTGATCGACGAGCGCGGTCAGCGGACAGCCGAACGCCATCACCTCTTCGAGGGTCATCCGCTTCAGCATCGCGGCGCTCGTCGAGAGAAAACTTTCGGCAGCGGCATTCGCATAGATCACGCGGTTGTCGACACCGAGCACCAGGATCGGGTGCGGCAACGCGGCCAGTAATAGATCGTGCTCGACGGGCTTGCGCGACGAAGTCGCCGAGGATGTTTCGGGCGCGGAGACGCCCGTTTCGGATCGTGGCGTCTCGGGTTTGGGCGATTGCGCCGTCATGCCGCCTGCTCCCGCGGAGCGTCATAGAAACTCGCAAAGTTGGCAAGCGTGCTGCGCGCGTCATCGTCGGTGCACAGCATCTGGCGCCATGCCTTGACCGTCACCGGGTCGGCCCCGCTCGAAGCCAGATACCAGCCGATGTGCTTGCGCGCGTTGCGAAGACCGTGGAAAGCTCCGTAATGCCCGAGCATCGCCTCGACATGCGCGAGCGCGATACGGCCCTGCTCGGCGATCGACGGCGCGCCGGGATCACGGCCGCTCTCGAGATATGCACCGATCCGGCCCGGCAGCCACGGCGCGCCGTAAGCACCCCGCCCGATCATCACGCCGTCCGCACCCGACTGCTCGAGTGCCGTCACCGCGTCATTCACACTGGCGATATCGCCGTTCACGATGACTGGTACTGACACGGCGTCCACCACGGGCCGCACGCGCGACCAGTCGGCGCGGCCTTTGAAGAACTGACAGCGCGTTCGGCCATGCACCGTGATGAGCGCGACGCCCGCGTCCTCCGCTCTCCGCGCCAATTCTGGCGCATTGACCGTCCGGTCGTCCCAGCCGAGGCGCATCTTCAACGTCACCGGCACGCGGACGGCGGCCACGGTCGCGACGATGAGTGTCAGCGCGTGGTCGAGGTCGCGCATCAGCGCGCTGCCGGACAACTTGCCGGTCACCTCCTTGGCCGGGCAGCCCATGTTGATGTCGATGATGTCGGCGCCGCGCGCCTCGGCCATCCGCGCGCCCTCGGCCATCCACTCTGGCTCACGTCCGGCGAGTTGTACGACGAACGGCCGCTCCCCGTGCGCCTTCAAGCGCCGCAGCACGTCGGGACGTTCCCGCACCAGGTCCTCGCTGGCGACCATTTCCGAGACGACGAGGCCGGCTCCGAGCTTGTGGGCCACGGCGCGAAACGGCTCGTCCGTTACGCCCGACATGGGGGCGAGCAGAGCCGTGTTCGGCAGTCGATGAGGTCCAACCTTAATGGTCATCTCTTTGCGTTGGATCACGTCTATGTCTGATGAAACTTTGGGCATATTATTTCCCTGCCCTTCTATTGAGCAAACTAGCTGTAGTCCGTCAATTTCGCAAGTGCGAAATAGTCGTCGTTTGCACAGGCGACAACAGCCGGTTAAGCACTTTCCGACCCGTCCAAGCCAACCCGACCCCAGCCGCGGAGCACCCTTGTGTCGATTGCCGCCTTGATCGTCGCCGCAGGACGGGGAACCCGCGCCGGGGGCGACTTGCCGAAGCAGTATGCCGAGATCGCCGGTGCTCCGGTGCTCTGGTACACCATCAAGGCGTTCGCCGCGGCCGAGGGCGTCACGGACATCCAGGTCGTCATCCATCCTGATGACGCGGAACACTACGGACGCGCCGTGCCGACCAATGGCGGCAAGCTCTGGCCTCCCGTTCCAGGAGGAGCGACGCGCCAGGCCTCGGTGCTGGCCGGTCTTGAGGCCATGCACGGATTGTCCCCGACCTACGTTCTCATCCACGATGCAGCCCGCCCGTTTGTGCCAAGGCGCTGCATTGCCGGCGTGATCGACGCCCTCGCGCACCACGCCGGGGCGATTGCCGCTGTACCGGTGGCCGACACTCTGAAGCGGGAGCAGAGCGGGCAGACCATCTCAGCCACGATCGATCGTGCCGGCTTGTGGGCTGCACAGACGCCGCAAGGCTTCCGCTTCGGCGACATCCTGGCGGCTCACCGTCGCGCCGCCGCCGAGGGCCTCACGCACTTCACCGACGACGCCGCCGTAGCCGAATGGGCCGGTCTCGACGTCGTCCTCGTCGGATGCGACAGCGCGAACATAAAGCTCACGACTGCCGACGACCTCGCTGCAGCAGTCCGGAGGCTCGCCCCTGCCATGCCTTTCGAAACCCGCACCGGCACAGGCTTCGACGTTCACCGGTTCGCGCCGGGCTCGAGCGTCTGGCTGTGTGGTGTCGAAATCCCCCATGACGCCCGCCTCGACGGACACTCCGACGCCGACGTCGGCCTGCACGCGCTGACCGACGCCCTCCTCGGCGCCATCGGTGACGGCGACATCGGCCAGCACTTCCCACCCAGCGACCCGCGATGGAAGGGGGCTGCTTCACACCTCTTTCTCGCCGATGCCGCGCGCCGCGTGAGGGACCGCGGCGGCCGCATCGTCAATGTGGATGTGACGCTGCTCTGCGAGGCTCCTCGCGTCGGGCCCCACCGCGAGGCCATGCGCCGAGCCATCGCATCGATCCTCGCCATCGACGTGTCGCGCGTCGGCGTCAAGGCTACCACGACCGAGGGTCTCGGGTTCACCGGTCGCCGAGAAGGCATCGCCGCCATGGCCAGTGCGTCGGTGGCCCTTCCTGCGTGAACTCACGTGTGAGCCGCGCGGAAAGGGTCATTCCAGCGGCTCGGCCAGATCTCGGGCTCACCCTTTTCATTGACCGAACGCGACGAATCGCGGCAACTCAATCCAAGGTGGCTGTACACCCAAATCCACGCGGGGACCCACGATGAACATGATGACCCAGACCCTCGATCGCGGCCCCGCCGCATCCGCCAGCATGGCCGATATTGCCGAAATGACTGCGTCGTCCTGCCTGGCGACGCGCGTCCGGCAGCTCTCGCGCATTGTCACGCGCGTGTACGACGACGCCATGCGCCCTCTCGGCATCACCGCCAGTCAATACACGCTGCTTGCCCAGCTCGCCTCGCGTGACGGCATCACGGCGGTCGAGATCGGCGGCGACCTCGACATCGAGAAGTCGACACTCTCGCGCAACCTGAAGCGCCTGCTCGCGCTGGGTCACATCATCATGGATCCGCCAGCCGGACGTCGCGGTCGCGGTCTGCACTTGACCCCGAAGGGTCAAGCTGTGCTCAAGGATGCATTCCCGATCTGGCAGGATGCCCAGCGCAAGACGACCGCCATCATGGGCCAGGATAGTCGCGCACTTCTGGACGGCTTGCTCAGCCAGGCGGAAAAGCTCGTCGCCGCTTGAGCGCGGGCGGTTCTGCCGTCCCACGAGTTCGGATAGATTGACGGCGCACCAGCACTGGTTGCGCCGTTTCAATTTCTAACTCCGGAGACCGTGGCGTGCTGTTTCCGCCAGACCTCACTCTCGCCGCTACCGACCTTCTGCAGCTCATGCGTCAGCGGAAGCTGCAAATTGCGATCGCCGAGAGTTGTACCGGCGGCTTGTTGACGGGATTGCTGACCGAGATCGCCGGATCATCGGACGTCGTGGCCTGCGGCTTCGTCACCTATTCGAACGCCGCCAAGACGTCGATGCTCGGCGTAGCCGAGGCCCTGATCGAACGCCATGGCGCCGTCAGCGCCGAGGTGGCTGATGCCATGGCGAATGGCGCCCTCGCGCACAGCACCGCCAGCGTCGCCGTGTCGATCACCGGTGTCGCGGGTCCAGGTGGCGGCTCGACCGCTAAGCCCGTTGGACTCGTCCATATCGCGGTGGCGCGCCGAGGTGGTCCGATTGCAAATGCCGAATGCCGGTTCGGCGACATCGGACGCAGCCAGATCCGCATCGCGACCCTGCGCGCTGCTCTGGCACTCGTGCGTGAGGTGATCGTGTGATTTGTACGGCGTCTCAGACGCCGCCCGGGGAGATGACGGCGCTCCGATAGACGATCCGGGCCCGCTGCTCGAACGCGTCGGCGAAGCGCCGGAACGCGGTGTCGAACATCGCGCCCATCAGCAGCCCCAAGGCCATTGAGCGGAACTCGTAGTCGATGAAGAAGTCGACCTCGCAGCCGCCTTGTGCCTCGATGAAGCGCCATCTGTTCTCGAGCCGTTTGAACGGACCATCGAGATACTCGACTAAAATCGTCCGGACATCGGGCTGCAGCGTCACGCGTGTGGTGAAGCGCTCGCGGATCGCCTTGTAGCCGATGCCCATCGTGGCGATCAGCACCGTCTCAGAGCCACGGTTCTCGCGGCTCTTGATTACCAGGCTCTCACACAGCGGCAGGAACTCGGGGTATCGCTCGATATCCGCAACGAGCGCGAACATCTGCTCGGGCGTGAAGGCCACGCGGCGGCGTGTCGAATAGCGCGGCACGCGACTAACTCCGCGCCCCGACCGCAGACATCCGCACAGCCTTCAGCCGCGCGAAGTCTTCGCCCGCGTGATAGCTCGACCGCGTCAGCGGCGACGACGCGACGAGCGCGAACCCCTTGGCCCTCGCCGTCACAGCCAACGCCTCGAACTCGTCCGGCGGCACGAACCGCTTGACCTCGGCGTGCTTCGGCGTCGGCTGCAGATACTGCCCGATGGTCAGGAAATCGACATCCGCGCTGCGCAGATCGTCCATGACCTGCAACACCTCGTCGCGCGTCTCGCCGAGGCCGACCATGATCCCCGACTTCGTGAACACGGCCGGGTCGATCTCCTTTGCTCGTTGCAGCAGCCGCAGCGAGTGGAAGTATCGCGCGCCCGGACGGATGCGGAGATAGAGACCCGGCACCGTTTCGAGGTTGTGGTTGAAGACGTCGGGTCGTGCTGCGATCACCGTCTCGAGCGCGCCGTCCTTGCGCAGGAAATCCGGCGTCAAAACCTCGATCGTCGTGCGTGGCGTCTGCGCACGGATGGCGGCGATGACTTCGGCGAAGTGCCGCGCACCGCCGTCGGCAAGGTCATCGCGATCGACCGACGTGATGACGACATGCTCGAGCGCGAGTTCGGCCACTGCCCGCGCGATCTTTCCCGGCTCGTTCGCGTCGAGAGCATCAGGAACGCCGGTAGCCACGTTGCAAAATGCACATGCCCGCGTGCAGACAGCGCCCATGATCATCATGGTCGCGTGGCGCTTCGACCAGCACTCGCCCATATTCGGGCAGGCGGCCTCTTCGCAAACCGTGTGCAACCCACCGGCCTTCACGATATCGCGAGTGCGCTTGAACTCGGACGATTGAGGCGCGCGGACGCGGATCCAATCGGGGCGCGGCAAGCGTGGCGTATCAGGCCGGCCCGCTTTCTCGGGGTGGCGCAGTCCGGCTGCGTCGGCTCGGCCGGCGCGTGCGTCGATCAGGGTGACCATCTCAATTCCCGTTCCGGACCGGCTGCCCGGCTGGCTGCCCTGAAGCTAAGGGCAGCCGCCGCCGTCAGCAAGTCCTGCGAACGGTGATGCCTGTCAGCGGCCCAGAATTCGGGCCAGGAGGATGACGATGAGCGCACCGATCGTGGACACCACGATCTGGTTGCCGAACACAGGCAGGATCGTATTGAAGTCGAACGGCAGCTTGAGCAATCCCGCCTGGACCAGCAAGCCGCCCAGAAACGCGCCGATGATGCCGACCACCAGATTGCGGATCAGCCCGCCGCCGCCAAGCAGAAGTCCGGCCAGCCACCCGGCCACGAGACCGGTCAGGGCCATGATGATCCAAGGCATATAGGGTTGTAGACCAGCCATCGATTTCCCTCCCGGTTGAGCGCCGAAGCGTTCCGATTTTACGCTATCAAACGTGCCAAGAGTACGACGACGATGGCGCCGATCGTGGCGGTGACGATCTGTGAGGCGAGCGCGTTCCTGATGCCCAGATTGACGCCCAGCGCATTGAGTAGATAGCCGCCGACGAACGCGCCGACGATGCCGGTGATGAGATATCTGATCAATCCGCCGCCGCCGACGACGACCGATGCCAGCCAACCGGCAACGATGCCGATCAAGCAAATCACCACCAGCGATCGAATGTCCGAATTGCTCATGACGAGGCTCCTCTCCAACTCAGGTTGCACGTCAATTGATCCGAGTCCTGGCCGGGCGTCGAGTGTCGGATTCGTGGTTCGCGGACGCCTATTGGCCAAAACGACGAAGACCCCGGGTCAATCGAACCGGGGTCCTCGATCTTGAAATTGATAGTCGGACGACCCTTCGAACGCGGTTTTCGCGATCGACAGCCGTCACATGTGACAGCGCGCACCAAGGTACTGAGCGAGCAGACGATTGTACTGATCGACCTCGGCCTGCTGCTGCGGCGGCAACTTCCGACCGGCCTGCGCGGCCTCAACCTTCGGCTGAACACCGCGCGACAACATGCGGTCCATGTCCGTCCGTAACGACTGGCACGACTGACCCGCAGGAAGCGCCCGCGCCCCTGGATCGCCACCCGCCTGTGGTCCACCACCACATCCGGCAACGAGCAGCCCGGCCAATGCCGAAGCCACGACGACGCTCGCGCGGCGCTTCGAGCGCCCACCCATGCGATCCCGTCCGTCCATTATGCCTCCCGCCGATAACCCGAATGCGTCGGAGATTTCATTCACCATACCGATCCTGCCCACGCAACCCCTGGACGGCATCTGCGGCGACGTGCCTGCCATGCAGCAGCTGCATGCCTAGTCCGCGTTTTCGTTCTGACTTTGACGCAGAAACGCGGGCGGCAAGACGCCACCCGCATTTTGCTGTTCCAGCGCGAAGTTCACTGTTGCGGAGGGATCGTGCTGACGACCACATCCGGCGCTCGGCTTGTTGTCGTGACGACCGGCGCGGCAGCGGCAACGGGCGCAGCCGCCGAAACGGTCGCAGCGGCCGGCTTCACGGCTGCCGCCTTCTTGACGACAGACTTCGCGGCGGTCGATGCGGCAGCGGTCTTCACGGGTGCTGCGGCCTTCGCGCTTGCTGCCGCGGTCTCCTTGGCGACGGGCGGAACAACGGCTGCGGCCGTGGAGCCTTTCGGCGTGATCGTGGCGCACTTGGTCTGGAATTCTGCGTTGACCCGATTCAAATCGGCCTGCTTGGCGAGCGAGGCGCGCTTCACCTGCACGCTCGCCGTTTTGCCCTGTGACGCCTGCTGAAGGCGGTCGATCGTGCCTTCCTGACGCAGCGTGTCGATCTGCGCTGCCAGCGCCACGCAAGCCGGGTCAACCTTCGGCGTCGCGGCGGCGACCGGCGTCACGGCCGACGTCGTCAGGTTCGACGATCCCAGCGAGCCATCATTCGCACAGCCGGCCAGCGTCGTCATAATCGTACCCAGTCCGAGCAACAGTGCGGCCGGGGCGTTGAATCTCTGGATCATGGATTTCCCCCTCGATTTCGAGGTCAAAATACGCGCACGCCCTTGTCTCGAATTTGGTCTAGGTCGCGTGCCGGAAACCGGCAAGGGCTGCGACCGCCAAAGCCTGATTTCAAGTGTTCAGAGCGGCGGGTTGCTGTGGACAGCTCAGCAACGTGCTCGAATTGCAACACAATCGCGGCGTGCGGCGGCACTCCGCAGGCTCGCGACGCGGTCGCAGCGCGAATCGCCAGCGCTATACGAGCATGCGCACTGGATCCTCGATGAAGGCCCTGAAGGCCGCGAGCAGGTCCGCGCCGACCGCCGCATCAATTGCACGTTGGTCGCACGAGAGCGTGCAGGGCATGACCGTGCCGATCTCGATCCGATTTCCGGCGACCACCGGTCGACGCTCCGCCGCTCCGACCGCAAGGAGCGTCGACTGCGGCGCTTGGACGACCGAGGAAAAACTCTTGATGCCGAACATGCCGAGGTTGGAAATTGTCGTCGCCGATCCGACCGCATCGTCTGTGCCTAGATACTCATGGCCAGGCACCGTTCGGTGGAAACGGATTTCGTTTGAGATTTCGGAAAGCGATTTCGTGTGCGCCCGCCGGATCGGGACGATACGCACGCCGCCTGCGACAGCCATTGCGACGGAAACATCGGCGTCCTGATGCTGAATCACCGTGCCGTCGCGGAACGTCACATTCGACGCCGGCACCCGCTGCAACGCCAGCGCCCAAGCCTTCACCACGAAATCATTGATGGTCAGCCGGTACACGGATGAACCCCTCGGCGGTGACATCTCGTTCATCCGCTCGCGGGTCCGCAGCATTTCGTCGAGATGGCAGTCGATCGCGAGATAGGCGTGTGGGACCTCTGACGCGGCTCGGGTCAACCGGCTCACGAGCGCGTGCCTCGCGTCTTCAAAATTGACGAGGTCGAACGTCCTGGCTGGCTGAAGTTGTACTGCTTGGGCCGAAGCCATCGTGGCAACAGACGGCCGTTCGTCATTGCGCGGCGCGATCACGACAGCAGCCGCCTCGCGCTTGTCTCGAGCCACGGCGGCCGCATCGACGTCACGCTTGACGATGCGGCCGTTCGGCCCCGAGCCGCGTACCGCCGAGAGATCGATTTCCTTCTCCCGCGCCAACCGGCGCGCAAGCGGAGAGACTGCCACCCGGATCGGTCCATCCGCGCCGCCCGTATGCACCGCCGCGTCATCGTGACGGCGGGCCGCAGCGCGGTCGCCGTCCGTTTCGCCCGAAAGGCGCAACTCAGCGATTGGCGATTGCGACCTTATGTTCGTCGTCCCAGCGGCCGCCAGAATGCGCGAGATCGTGCCCCCGACGACAGCCTCGACCTCCATCGTGGCCGTCGCGGTCTCGATCTCCGCAATCACCATGCCGGGCGTCACCGGATCGCCCTCGCTCACGAGCCATCGGGTCAACGTCCCGCTTCCCATTGCCGGCGGCAGAACCGGCATCAGGATCTGCAATGGCATCACGGTGCCCCGCTGCGCAAGCGCTCAGGTTCCGGCCAACGGTAGAGAAACGTCATGTATCCGAGCATCAGATAGACGGCGAGCGCAACCGCCCAGCCGATGGCGACGCCGAGTTCCTGCTGCGAGAGGCCGGCCATCGCATGGTTCGGCAACGGCAGAGGATTGCGCAGATCGACGACGTTGATCAGCGGTGAGCCGAGCTTGGTCCAGGCCACGAATAATCCGTCCTGCATACGCTGCACGACGGCGGCCGTGCCGCCCAGAAAAACGAGCCCGACCGACAATAGCCCGAACGCCACGAGGCGCAGCATGAATGGGGCACGCGCGAGGAACAGATAGAGCGCGACGACGTAGCCCGAAACGATGGCGAAGAACATCGAGAAGATGTTCAACACCGTACCGATTGCCGTGATCAATCCGTCCAGGATCTCTGCTTCACTCACGCTTCCCCTCCACGACTCGTTCGCCGGCGCATCCACCGCCCACTCGTTCAGTGCTTCACCCGGCCCTTGATCGCGCCTGAAACCGTCACGGGATTTGCCCCGACCCCTTGCTCGAATGCAGCATGCACGGCGGCCAGCGCCTCCCCCTGCGCCATCTGCCCGTCCATGGCCACAGCCTTGGCTACGTGGTGGGCCACGTCGGACAGCAACCGTCCCCACTCCGACACGTCATGCCGGAATGTCTCCGGGTCGAAGATCACATGCAGCGCACCATCCCCGATGAATGCGCGCAACACTTCAACCGCTTCCTTGGCTGCGCGCGCTCCATCTGGAACATCCAGCTCTTGCAGCTTGTCGTCCGTCATCGGCCCTCACTCCGTTTATCGGCGCTGATGCGCATCCAAAAAACCACTTTGTCCATGATCCAGCCGAAACTGGCGGCCAATAGCAGCAGCGGACTTAAAAGGACGAGGATCACAACGAGCGGAATCGCAAATGGATGTCTCCAGTTGAGCCGCACCTCATGACGCCCCGTAGCGATGAAGAGAGACTGGATGTCGGAGACACGCGGCACGACGTCGTTCCAACGCCTCCGTAACTTCTGCCAAGGCGTCAGCGCGTGAACCGTAAAGCCGAGGTTTGCGCCGCGGTCCGCCGAGGGCGGCGCCGGAGGCAACGGCGGCAGCCGCCGCATCGCGAAGGACTTCGGGAGCTTGCGGTCAACCATGGCAAACCTCTTTCACCGCTGCGACGACCACAGCGACGCCCGGAAGCGCCAGTGCCTCCAGCTTCGCGGCATACGGCATCGGCACGTCCGCGCCCGAAACCTTGGCTGGCGGAGCGTCCAAATGATCGAATGCGCGCATAGCGACTTGTGCGCAAATCTCCGATCCGATCGAGCACACCGGCCAAGATTCTTCCACCATCACGATCCGGTTGGTCTTGCGCACCGACGCGAGAACCGTTTCGATATCGAGCGGACGCAGCGTTCGCAGATCGACAACTTCGGCGACGATACCATCCGCCGCCAGCGCATCCGCCGCTTGCAGGGCGAGATGTACGCCGCGCGAAAACGCCACGAGTGTTACGTCGCGGCCTTCGCGCACGACCTTCGCCGAGCCGATCACGACGAGCGCGTCGTCGCCCGTGGCCACCAGTCCGGCGGCCTCGTACAGCATCTCGTGCTCCAGCACCAATACAGGGCCCGGGTCGCGCACCGCGGCTTTCAGCAGCCCTTTGGCGTCGGCGGGTGTCGACGGCGCGACCACTTTCAAGCCTGGCACATGCGCAAACCACGCCGCATAGCACTGCGAATGCTGGGCGGCGGCTCGCGAGGCAGCGCCGTTCGGTCCGCGAAAGACGATCGGCACGTCGATCCGGCCGCCCGACCGGTAGCGCGTCTTCGCAGCTGAATTGACGATCTGATCGATCGCCTGCATTGCGAAGCTCCAGTTCATGAACTCCACGACCGGCTTCAAGCCAGCCATCGCCGCACCGATCGCCAATCCCGCGAAGCCCTGCTCGACGATCGGCGTATCGACGACACGACGCGCGCCGAACTCCTCGACCAGCCCGGCGCTGACCCCGAACGCCCCGACCGGCTGCGCGACACCTTCACCCAACAGGAACACGTTCTCGTCCCGCCGCATTTCTTCGGCCAGCGCCTCGCGCAGGGCCTCGCGCATCGTGCGTTCGGCCATCGCCGTCGCCACAGGCTCGGCGTTGTCGCCGCTTTCCACCGCCGCCGCCAATCGCACTACGCGCTGGGTATCGTCTGTCTCGGGCGGAGGTATAGTCAAATCCCCATCTGATGACGGCTCGGCGCCCAGCGCCTGAGCGCCATTGACCGAAAGTTTCGCGATCGGCGTGCCTGGCTTCACATCCCGCGCGCCCGCATCGACCAGAACGCGAGCCACAACCCCATCACGCGCCGCTTCCACCTCCAGCGTCGACGACCCAGCCGCGACTTCCGCGATGACGTCGCCTTCCCGCACGGCATCGCCCACCTTGACGAGCCATTTGACGAGCGAAGCCGCGCCGTTGGTCGGCGACAGCGCAGGCATCAAAATATCGATCGGCGTCATCTCGTGCGGTCTCGATCTCGTGCGGTCTCGGCACTTCGCAGGCTAGAATGGCGATCTTCCCCTCGGGCGGGTGCTGGCTACGCGACGTCGGTCCACAACTCGTGGGCGTCCGGCTCCGGGCTCGACTGCGCGAAGCGAGCTGCATCGCCGACGATCGCACGCACCTCCTTGTCGATCGCCTTCAAATCGTCCTCGCTGGCAAGCCCGCCCCCGAGAATGCGCGCCTTGACCTGCTCCAACGCGTCGGTTCTTACCCGCATTGCCTGCATCTCGTCTTTCGATCGGTACTTCCCGGGGTTGGCCATCGAATGACCGCGATAGGGATAGGTGAGCATCTCGAGCAAGACGGGCCCATCACCCTTCCGCGCGCGCGATGCTGCACGCAGGCCGGCCTCGCGGACGGCGCGAACGTCCATCCCGTCGATCTGCTCGCCCGGAATGCCGTACGCTCGCCCGCGTGCCGCCAGCGTCGTCGCCGCTCCGGAGCACTCGATCTCGCCGTCGGCCGCGTGCCTGTTGTTCTCGATGACGAAGACCACCGGCAGCTTCCACGCGCCGGCCATCATCAAGGTCTCGGCGACCTGACCCTGGTCGGCTGCGCCGTCGCCAAAGTAGCACCAGCACACATGGCCGTTCGACCGATAGAGATTGGCGAACGCAACACCAGCGCCGATCGGCACCGACGCTCCGACGATGCCGTGGCCACCGTAGAACCCGCGTTCCGGCGCGAACATGTGAATCGAACCGCCTTTGCCTTTGCTCAACCCGCCGCTGCGCCCGGTCAGTTCCGCCATGATCTCGCGTGGCGCGACACCGCACGCCAGCATGTGGCCATGGTCCCGGTGGGTCGCGACGACCTGGTCCCCTGGCTCGGACGCCATCTGAAGCCCGACGGTGACGGCCTCCTGGCCGATGCACAAGTGACAGAACCCGCCGATCTCGCCCATCCCGAAGAGCTGCCCGGCTTTTTCCTCGAAGCGGCGGATCAACAACATCCCGCGATAGGCCGCCAACTCCTCCGATGGGCTGAACACCGAAGCGGCCAAGACGCCTGCGCCATCTTCCGCGCGTTCCGCGTCCTCATGTCCGGTCCTGTCGGCAGTGGGCATTTGGCCTCCACGGCGAGGACGCCCGAAATCGGGTCCCGGCGCCACCAGGCGGCGAAACTACACGAGCCGCGCGCGCGAGGCCAGCGCGTGGAGGCTATGGAACAGGGCGACGGCGGGGAGGACGGTTAATGAACCGCTGACCGCAGCATGATCAGGCGGTCAGACGGATGGACGAAACCGAGCAGGTCTCGCGCGACCTCCTCGACGAGGTCTGGATGCGGGGGCTCGTCGCGCAGGAGGGTGACGTCCCTGGTCAATTTGGACCGCACGGCTTCGAGGCTCTCGATCTCGAACTCGATGAGGCTGGTGCGCTCGACGAGTTGCGCGCGAGCCTCGAAGCCGTGGCGGCCTTGATAGGCATGGAAGGCGAAATAGGCGGTCAGTCCCAGACAGGAAAGCACAACAAATCCCTGCCGCAAGAGACGCGGAAGCCTGGATCGCCGGTCATGATTGATATAACGCGACACTGTTTTACGCACGCACAGGATGTGTTCGACTGAACAACCTGACCGTAGTCGGGCCAGCCTTAAGGGGAGGTAAAGCGCCGGCAGGTTTCCGGATTTTCCCGCATTCGACGTGTGCCGCGCCGCAAGATCGCCTGACTGGTCAGACACAGACCGATCGCCTAGTTTCGACACACACTCGCATCAACGCCGGCAATCGGGGGATCAATCGGATGACGCGGTACTGCACGCATGGTGTTGCTCTCGTATTGGCCATGCTGATGTTGACCGCGCTCGGCGGACAATCCGCGTTTGCCGAGAAGCGCGTCGCGCTCGTCGTCGGCAACAGCGCCTACGTTCACACCACGCCCCTCTCCAATCCGCTCAACGACGCCCGCGACATGACAGAAGCGCTGAAGGCAACCGGCTTCGAGGTCGTGGAAGCGATCGACGCCGACAAGCTGAAGCTCGACGGCGCGTTGAGGAGCTTCACTGACAAACTCGCCGACGCCGATGTCGCGCTGTTCTTCTACGCCGGGCACGGGTTGCAGGTCGGAGCCCAGAACTATCTCGTCCCCATCGACGCCAAACTCGAGCGCGAGCGTGATCTCGAATTCGAGGCCGTCAAACTCGACTTCGTGCTGCGGCAGATGGAAATCGACCGCGAGGGCAAGACCTCGATCGTCATCCTCGACGCGTGCCGCGACAATCCTCTGACGCGCAACCTCGCGCGCTCCATGGGCACCCGCTCCGCCGGCATCGGACGCGGCCTCGCAGCCGCCTCGACCGGCCTCGGCACGTTCATCGCGTACTCGACCCAGCCCGGCAACGTCGCCCTCGACGGCAAGGGACGCAACTCGCCGTTCACCGCCGCGCTTGCCAAGCACGTCCGCGTAAAGGGCCGCAATCTGCCCGCCACCATGATCGAAGTCCGCAAGGATGTGCTGGCGGCGACCGGCGGCAAGCAAGTGCCGTGGGATCATTCCGCCCTCACCGGTGATTTCTATTTCGTCGCGGGAGAAACGGCACCCCCGCCGGGGAGCGTGCAGCAGGCTCCGGCCGGCACGTCCGCCGACGTTGCGGCACTCCAGGCGCGGCTCGCCAAGCTCGAAGCCGAAGCCAAGGAGCGCGAGCGCTCGTCGGTCACGGCCCCTGCACCCGGCGCGATGCTCGCCGCCGACGGCATCAAGCTAGCCGAGCTGCGCGCCCGCGCCGCCAATCTCGAGGACATGACCAAGGATCTGCAAAGGAAGCTCATGTCGTCACGCATGGAGGAAGGCAAGGCGCTCGATCCCAACGAGAAGATGAAGCTGCAGAAGAGGTCGATCGACATCCAAATGGAATGGACGCGGCGCGGGCTCGATCTCAAGAAGCTCAGAGACGAGATCGCCGCGATCGAGAGCAAGGCCGTTCCAGCGGCAACGACTGCCGCCAATGTGCCGCCCGTCACCCCGAAATCGAAGCCAGATAAGTCCTCACCCAGTTTCGAGGACGCCGACAACGTCGCACTGACGGGCAACCAGATTCGCGTTTTCCGCGCGCCCAACCCGATCGCCTGCCGAGACGCCTGCGAGGCCGACACCGCATGCACTGGCTACCAGCACGGAAAGAAAGCCGCCAACATGGGCCAGTGCGAACTGTTCTCCGCTATCACCGCCCGCAATGAAGACCAGAGCTGGCGAAGCGGGGTGCGTCGGGCAGCTAGCGGCGGCGCGCCGGTGTTCGGGGCCCCTCCGACGCGATCGAAACTAGGCTTCGACTTCTACGAAGACTTGGACTTCGAGGGCGATCAGATCAAAGCGATGACGGTGGATAGCGCCGACGGCTGCATGACCGTTTGCCGCAATACGCGAGATTGCTCCGCCGCCGCACTCCTGAGCAACAAGGTCTACTCCGCCCAGTTCGATGGTCACAACTGTGTCGTTTACCGCAAGGTACTGAAACTGCGCGGCACCGCAGCCGGCGTGACCGCCATCGTCAAACGTGACCAATGACCCTGATCCGCGCCGGCAAACCCCACAAGCCTCGTTCAGCTCGCTTCAGACCAACTTGGCGCCGCGCACCACGCTCCGCCCCGCGAACCGCGACACGTCGCCCAACTCGCCCTCGATGCGGATGAGCTGGTTGTACTTCGCCAGCCGATCCGAACGCGACAGCGAGCCGGTCTTGATCTGCCCGCAGTTGGTCGCGACCGCGAGGTCGGCGATGGTCGAGTCTTCCGTTTCGCCCGAGCGATGCGACATGACGGCGGTGTAGCCCGCGCGCTGGGCCATCGCCACGGCGTCGAGCGTCTCGGTCAGCGAACCGATCTGGTTGACCTTGACCAGGATCGAGTTGGCGATGCTCTTCGAGATACCCTGAGACAACCGCTCCGTATTGGTGACGAACAGATCGTCGCCGACGAGCTGGCATTTGCCGCCGATCAGCTCGGTCAGCGCCTTCCAGCCGTCCCAGTCGTCCTCGCTCATGCCGTCCTCGATCGAAATGATCGGGAACCGCGCGGTGAGGTCGGCGAGGTACTTGGCCATGCCCGCGCTGTCGAGCGTCTTGCCCTCGCCCTCGATGTGATACTTGCCGCCCTTGTAGAACTCGGTCGCCGCGCAATCGAGCGCCAGCATGACGTCTTCGCCCGGCTTGTATCCCGCCTTCTCGATCGACTTCATGATGAAGCTCAAGGCCTCGTCCGCGCTCTTGAGGTTCGGCGCGAAGCCGCCCTCGTCGCCGACGTTGGTGTTGTGCCCCGCGTCCGACAAGCCCTTCTTCAACGTGTGAAAGATCTCGGCGCCCATGCGGATCGAATCCGCGCAGCTTTCCGCCGACACCGGCATGATCATGAATTCCTGGATGTCGATCGGGTTGTCGGCATGTGCGCCGCCATTGATGATGTTCATCATCGGCACCGGAAGGATGTGCGCGGACGCGCCGCCGACGTAGCGATAGAGCGGCAAGCCCGAGGCCGCCGCCGCAGCCTTCGCCACCGCCAGTGACACGCCGAGGATGGCGTTGGCGCCGAGCCGGCTCTTGTTCTTGGTGCCGTCCAGCTGGATCATCGCCGCGTCGAGCCCGCGCTGGTCCTCCGCGTCCATACCCGCAACGCAGTCGTAGATCTCGCCGTTGACCGCATCGACGGCCTTGGTCACGCCCTTGCCGAGGTATCGGCTCTTGTCACCGTCGCGCAACTCCATCGCCTCATGTGCGCCGGTCGAAGCGCCCGACGGCACGGCAGCGCGACCCTCCGAGCCGTCCTCCAGCACCACGTCGACCTCGACGGTCGGGTTGCCTCGGCTATCGAGAATTTCGCGGCCGATGATGTCGACGATGGCGGTCATTGGTGGCCTCTTCCTGGGCTGTGTGGACGACCGGCCGGATAAGCGCGGGCCACTGACTTGCGGCTGATCTTGCCGCGTGCAACGTTCGCGCTGGCTTCTATCCGCTTTGCCGGATCGCGCAAAGACCCGAATGGGTAGGGGTCGTCAAACGGCAGGCGCAGAGCGGCGATCGGCTGCGGTAGTCTAAGGGAAAACCATGACGGCTCAACAGCATACCGGTAGCTGCCACTGCGGGGCCGTGCGTTACGAGGTCATGGCCGACGTCAATCGTTCGATCTCGTGCAACTGCTCGATCTGCCGCAAAACAGGGATGATCCTGACCTTCGTGCCGGCCGCGCAGTTCAATCTGATAGCGGGCGGCGAAGGCCTTTCCGATTACCAGTTCGGCAAGAAGGCGATCCATCATCTCTTCTGCAAGACCTGCGGCGTCCGCTCGTTCGGCCGCGGATCGGGGCCAGACGGCGCGGAGATGGTCGCGGTCAACGTCCGCTGTCTCGACGGCGTCGACCCCGACGCGCTCACCCCGCACAAGTACGACGGAGCGAAGCTCTGAGCCTGACGACCGACAACGCCCTCGTCCTGTTCTCCGGTGGGCAGGATTCGACCGTGTGCCTGGCTTGGGCGCTGGAACGGTACGACCATGTCGAAACCATCGGCTTCGACTATGGCCAGCGCCACGCGATCGAACTCGAAACGCGGCTGACGCTGCTCGACGCATTCAAGCAGCGGTTTCCGCATTGGGCGGCCAAGCTCGGCCCTGACCACCTGTTGCAGCTCCCCACCCTCGGCCGCATCTCCGAGACCAGCCTGACCCGCTCCGCCGCCATCGAACTCTCTGCCAGCGGCCTGCCCAACACCTTCGTCCCCGGCCGCAACCTGCTGTTCTTCACCTACGCGGCGGCGCTCGGCTATCGGCGCGGCATCACCACGCTCGTTGGTGGGATGTGCGAGACCGACTATTCCGGCTACCCTGATTGCCGCCGCGACACCCTCGACGCGCTCGCCCGCGCCATCGCCCTTGGCATGGACACCCCTTGCGAAATCGTGACACCGCTCATGTATGTCGACAAGGCGGGCACCTGGGCGATGGCCGACGCGCTGGGTGGCCCTCCACTCGTCGACCTGATCGTCGAAGGCACCCACACCTGCTATCTTGGCGACCGCACCCAGCGCCATCCCTGGGGCTACGGATGCGCAACGTGCCCGGCGTGTGAGTTGCGCGCAAACGGATGGACCCAATGGCACTCGACGACCCCACCCGCGCCGAAATCCTGAACGCCATCGACGCCGCGCTTTCCGGGAATTGGGATACGGCCCACGTCAGCGCCCAGCGCCACGAGGGCGTTCCGGTCGCCGATTGGCTGCACGCGGTCCTGCACAAGATCGAGGGCGACGAGGGAAACAGCCGCTACTGGTATCGCTGCTCGGGCCTGATGGACTATGAACGCTTTCCCGATCCCAAAGTCGAGTTGCGCGCCATCTTCGACGAATTGACCCGCCAAAGCTGATCGCGCGGCCGCACGGATCCTTCCGGGCCTGTTCCGCGCGGAACCGCACAACCCTCCCCCACCGGCTATCCCTGGATCACCCCGGCACACCGCCCGGGCCGATCAGGATCGCCACCATGACCCGCCAGACCAACAGCCTCCTCACCTGGATCCTCTGCTTCGCGGTGCTGGCGTCGTTCATTCCGCTCGGCGGCAAGGTGCAGGGCAAGCCCGCGGGCGTCCGCACCGCTATCGAACTCCTCGGCAAGAAGATCCGCCTCGATCAGGGCTTCAGCGCGAATGGGTTGAAGTTCGTGTCGCGGTCGTAATGGTCTATCCCCTCGACGCGCTTCAGGAACCCCACGATCCGCGTCGTCGCCGGCAGCATCGCGATCTCGACCAGCGACTTGACGACGAACTGGCTGACCATCAGCGTCAGCACAAGCTCGTTCGGCATGATCCCGGAATTCCAGAACGCCAGCGGATAGAACAACGTGCTGTCGACAGCCTCTCCGGCGATGGTCGAGACGACGAACCGCGTGCGCTGGTAGCGTCCCTCGGTCCACACCTTCATCTTCGCGAGAACGGCTGAATTGACGAACTCGCCGCAGAAGTAGGCGACCATCGACGCCAGCACCACGCGCCAGGCGTTGCCGAACGCGATCTCGTAGGCGCCTTGGTTGGGCCATCCCGGCGCCGGCGGGAGCGCCACGACCAGCGACGCCATCACGCCCGCGAACAATAGCGCCGCGAACCCGGTCCAGATCACCCGCCGCGCGCGGTCGTAGCCGTAGACCTCGGTCAGGATGTCGCCGAACACATACGAAAGCGGGATGAACACGACACCCGCGCTGAACGTGACCAAGCCGAGCAAGGGCAGATCGATGGCCGCCGCCTTCGCCGGGCCGATCAGGTTGGCGCACACGAGCACCACGACGAACGCGACCATGACGAGATCGAGATACTGCGGCTTCCGCTCGGTCGCGTTCATGTCCTGCATCCCCGAAGCCCCACCCCACCGCATCCGCCGTCTTGACTTCCCCGCGCGGAGCCGCCAATCGCATACGCATGTATACCGTCAAAGAGATCTTCTACACGCTGCAAGGCGAAGGCGCCAAAGCCGGGACGCCCGCCGTGTTCTGCCGCTTCGCCGGGTGCAACCTTTGGTCCGGGCGCGAGGCCGACCGGGCAACGGCGCAATGCCGCTTCTGCGATACCGATTTCGTCGGCGCCGATGGTCCGGGCGGCGGCAAGTTCGCGACAGCCGACTTGCTTGCCGACGCGATCGTCGCCGCGGCTGGGCCTGTTTGGGATGGCCAGGACAGCGCCTCCCGTGTCGTGGTCCTGACCGGGGGCGAGCCGATGCTGCAAGTCGATGAGGCGCTGATCCAAGCCCTTCATGACCGCGATGTCACAGCCGCCATCGAGAGCAACGGCACGCTTCCCGTCCTCGCCGCCATCGACTGGATCTGCATCAGCCCCAAGGCCGGGACGACCCTCGTGCAAACCACCGGCGACGAGTTGAAGCTCGTCTTTCCGCAGCCGGAACTGGATCCCGCAACGCTGCGCGGACTGGCGTTCACGCACCTCTTCTTGCAGCCGATGGACGGCCCCGCCCAGCGCGAAAACACCGCACTCGCCATCGAATATTGCAAATCCCACCCGGAATGGCGGCTCTCGCTACAGACCCACAAGTTGCTGGGTATACCCTGAGACGAGGTTACAGGTTACAGGGGACAGGTTTCGGGCTATGAGGCGGCTCCCCCTGTCACCTATCACCTGAAACCTGAAACCTGTAACCTCCTCTTCATGCGCATCTACAAAGACTTCCTGTTCGAGGCCGCGCACTATCTGCCGTCGGCCCCACCCGGACACCCCAACTCCCGCATTCACGGGCACTCGTTCCGCGCGCGCGTCACCATCGAGGGCGAGCCCGGCGCCGACACCGGCTACGTTTTCCATTTCGACGATCTCTCCGCTGCCATCGCCGACGCCCGCGACGCGCTCGATCATCGGATGCTGAACGACGTCGAAGGGCTCGCCGCGCCGACCCTCGAACGGATCGCGATGTGGCTGTGGCAGCGCCTCTCCAACCGCGTCCCCGGCCTCGCCGAGATCCAGGTCGTCCGCGACAGTTGCCAGGAGGGCGTGATCTATTCCGGCCCGCCCCGGCCCTCGCGCATGGCGGCGGAGTAGAGCCGATGGCGCGCAAGGCACCTCCCGTCACACATCTCGGCCGCGCCTCTGCGCTGCCCGACAGCCCAGAGACCGCGACGCTCGATCGCGTGCCCAACCCGCACGCCGACACGCTCTATCTCGCGCGCTTCACTGCACCCGAGTTCACATCGCTGTGCCCCGTCACTGGCCAGCCGGATTTTGCTCATCTCGTCATCGACTACGTTCCGAAGGACTGGCTCGTCGAAAGCAAATCCCTGAAGCTCTACTTGGCCTCGTTCCGCAATCACGGTGCCTTCCACGAGGATTGTACCGTCGCTGTCGGTAAGCGGCTCGCCACACTCCTCGAACCGCATTTCCTGCGCATCGGCGGCTACTGGTATCCGCGCGGCGGCATCCCCATCGACGTCTTCTGGCAGACAGGCGAATGCCCCAAGGGCGTCTGGCTCCCCGACCAGGGTGTCGCCCCCTATCGCGGTCGCGGCTAGTCCACATCCCCGCCGCCGAGATACGCGGGCAAACGAGCCGCATCCGGCAGCACCAATCCGGCTTGCCGATGCACGAGTTCATAAAGCTCGCCGAGCAAAGCCTTGCGGTCGTCGCGATGGCGCAGCGTTTCGTACCGCACCGGCGGCCCGATCCGGGCGGTGATCCGCGTGCCGACCTTGCGGCGAAACTCATGGATCAGCAGCGACAACCGCAGCGTCAGCCCGATCCGTGACGCCGCGTGGAAAAGCGGACTGCATTGCCCCACGAAATAGACGGGGATGACCGTCGCCTTCGCCGAACGCACGAGCCGAGCCACGAAACCCTTCCACGGCAAATCGACCGCGTAGCCCAGCGGGTTCGGGGCAGTCGCCACACCCCCCGCCGGGAACACGACGATCGTCGTGCCCGCGGCCAGTAGCCGGATCGCCTCCTTGCGCGTCGCGAGGTTCGTCGCTGTCGCGGCGCGCGTCGGATCGAAATCGATCGGCAGCGCATAGGGCCGTATCTCAGGGACCTTCATCAGATCCTTGTTGATCAGAATTTTGAACGGCCGTCCCAGATCCTCGGCCAGCGTCAGCGCCGCGATCCCGTCGAGGATGCCGTAGGGATGATTGGCGATCAGCACCACCGGCTCGCTCGCACCAATATGCGGGGGCCAGCGCCGCGCCACGATCTCCAACTCAACGTCGATGAGCTTGAGCATCGGCTCGATAACCCGTCCGCCGTGCGGCACGATCTCTGTGCGCCAGCGCGCATAGGGCGCCGCGAGCGCGTTCCGCCCGGCCAGCCGCTCAAGCGTTCTGATCAACAATTTCCGGATCGGCGGATCATCGGCATTTACGTAGCTCAGTTCGGGGAACTTCAACGCTGGTCTCCGCGTTCTCACCCCATGCCACGGTCTGGGCGGTCTCGTTTCGGGCTCGCTGGTTCGTGGCACGACTGTGACGGCGGCTCCACCGAACTTTGCAGTTCTTTACCCCCCGGCAGCGCCTTCCCAACAGTCCTAGCCGATATTGATATCACTGACGCGGTGTCTCCGGATGCAACGTCAGACATGAGCTGCGGTCAGACCCGCAGTAGGTTTGAAACGACAAGGAGTAACCAGATGAAGATGATCCTGGCAGCCACCGTCCTCGCAGCGGGCACAGCGCTCGCTGCGGCCGGCGCATCCGCCGCACCAGGCGCAGCGCTCGGCGGCCTCAAAGGCAACGCCGACAGCAACTTGCAGCTCGTCCACGGCCGCCACTCGACCTGTCAGCTCGGCCCAGCCGGCTGGCATCGCTCGCCGCGTCCTGGCGTGCGAATTGCCTGTGCTCCTGCACGCTCGAAGCGTCCGTCCGGCCTCTATTGGTCGTGGCGTAAGAACGGCCCGAACTGGGGCTGGTACGACACCCGCAAGCGCCGCTGGCACTAACGCCTGACGCCTCGCGCGCAAGACGAAGCCGGGCCCGAAAGGGTCCGGCTTTTTCCGCTTCGTATCTGTGCTGCTATCGCTCGCTTCCGGGCAATGACCTCTTCATCCGTCCCGAACCAACGTATGATTTCCTTGGTTCGATACTCCAGCACGGATGCGCGACATGAAGGTTCCCTCCCGACGCTATGAATGCGGCTCGATCGTCATGGCGGCGCTCACCGTGTTGTTCGCCGCACCGGCTACGGCACAGGCGCCGTCGAAGGTTGATTGCGAGAACGCTCTGTCCACCGTCGAGATGAATTTTTGCGCGCTGCGGGACTTCGAGAAGGCCGACGCCGATCTCAACGCGGCCTATAAATCAGCGCTCGGCGACATCCCGGAGATGGCGACCGACGCCCCATTCGACGCCAAGAGCTGGGCCGAGGCGCTGCGCAAGAGCCAGCGCGCCTGGCTCGCCTATCGCGATGCCGAGTGCAAGGATCACGTCCCCATGCACTGGAGCGGCGGCACCGGCACCAATGCCGACGTGCTCGGCTGCATGGAAACGTTGACCCAGGCCCGCACGAAGCAGCTTCGCGACCGCTACGACGCGCCGTAACCCGCGACGGCCATACTGGATCGATGCGCTAAGCCAGCCGTTCCAGAACCGCGTAAAAGGCTCAGCGCCGCGTCGAGCGCGCGATCGAGATCGGGCATGGAGCAGAACCCCTAGCCTGACAGATGGCGATTGCCACTGCTTCCAACTGCCCCTCCGCCGAACCGCGGGCACAGCGCCGGGAACGATCGCGGCCGCCGGCTGTTTACGTTCTACATGCGGCTATTGGACGACTGGGACCGAAAACATGCGCAGTGCAGATCATCAGCCCGAAAACGCGGAAGGCATTTCCGCCTCCTGCAGTAGAAGCGGCGCGTCGTGCACATCGGCACCGACACTGAAACAGGCAGGTATTGTCATGGGAATTGTTTCAGCGATCTTCGGCGCTGCGACCGCGTCCAAGTCCGACACTCTGAAAACCGTCGGCGGCACTGTGACTGTCAAGGAACTCGCCAAGCTCGAGCACCCGTGGGCCATGGCTTACCTCCCCGATGGCCGGCTCCTGGTCACCGAGAAGCCGGGCCAGCTTCGGATCTTTGCCGGCACTCGGCTCTCTGAGCCCATCGCGGGCGTTCCGGCCGTCGCGTATCGCGACCAGGGTGGACTTCTCGACGTCGCAGTCGATCCGCGCTTCGCCACCAACAGCACGATCTACCTGTCCTTCGTCGAAGCGGCTGCTGACCAGTCGGCGGCTCCGAAGGCCGACGGCCGCGATCCGCGTATCGGCGATGGGCAGAAGCTCGACGACAACGTCATCAAAGGTCTCGCTATTGCCCGCGCGAAGCTCGCGGGTGACACCCTGTCCTCCGTCGAGGTGATCTGGCGTCAGACGCCGAAGCTGGTTGGCCGGGGACACTTCGGCGGACACATGGCCATCGCATCCGACGGGATGATGTATGTGACGTCGGGCGATCGTCAGCGCTTCGACCCGGCGCAGGACATGACCGGCAATGTTGGCAAGATTGTCCGCATCGACCCAAAGGGCACTGTCGCATCCAATCGCGCCGAGGGGTCCGACGTATGGTCCGCCGGTCATCGCAATCCGCTCGGTCTCGCGTTCCGTCCAGGCACCGATGAACTGTGGTCGCACGAGATGGGGCCGAAAGGCGGCGACGAACTGAACCTCATCGTCAAGGGCCGCGACTACGGTTGGCCAACCGTCAGTGACGGCGACAACTACGACGATAGCAAGATTGCGCGCCACGCGACGCGGCCGGAATTTGCAGCGCCGATCAAATCGTGGAGCCCGGTGATCTCGCCGTCCGGTCTGCTGTTCTACACCGGCGATGCGTTCCCGGCTTGGAAAGGCAAGATGTTGATCGGCGGCCTGTCGTCGAAAGCGCTGATCGTCGTCACGCTGAATGGTCAGAACGTGGCGTCCGAAGAACGTGTCGAAACCGGCCGCCGCATCCGCGATATTGCCCAAACACCCGACGGCGGCATCGTGCTGCTCGAAGACGGCGAGGCAGGAAAGTTGCTCCGCCTCATACCGCCCACGTCGGCGGCTCGGTGACCGACTGCGGCGCTAGGATCTCGGCTTCGCGCGATACGCTTTGACACGATCAATCGCATTTTTCCGGATGCTTGCGTAGAACAGATTATAGTCCATGTTGTGATAGCTTCCGAGCTTGGTCAGCACGTCCGCAAAACCGTCCCGCTTGTCTCGCGTGATGGACACGATGAGACGGCCGCGCGCACACCGCGCGCCAGTGACACCAGTTCTCATCGCCGGCAGTGGATTGCCGTGACCAACGGCAGGAAGCGCGCCCGTGTTCGCCGTCGCTGAGGCGCCACCCTTGCGATCCCAAGTCAGCGGATTGACGCACATCCAGCGTTTAAGCCCGACCGTACGATAATCTCCATCGCCATAGGTCATCATCAAACCACGTCCGAGCGCAAGCGGTGTGAAGGCCGTCGCGCTGTTCCAATCGACGATGCAACCTGTTTGTCGAGCCGAATTGCAGATCGGCAATCGCGTCCACTCCTGTTGCTCCGGCAGCGATGCTCCCACGACATACGCAACCACCAGACGCTTCCGCAGCGCGGGGTTGGAGATGATGCGATCTTGCAGGAGCCGTGTCGCGTGTAACGATCCCTGACTGTGGCTCGCGAGAATGAACGGACGTCCCTTGGCTTCGTTTGCGACGTAGTGATCGAATGCCCGGACCACATCGCCATAGGCGAGGTCATAGGCCTTGTTGCTGTCGTCACGTGGATTGAGAAACGCGGCAATCGTGGTCTGCCTATAACGCGGGGCATATATCCGGCAGCAGGCGTTGAACACGCTCGTCTGGTAGCGCAGCACACCATTTTCGAGTTGAGCGCCGGTCGCGCCGCCCTCGTCAAACCGCGCGTTCCAGCGGTCGTTCTGAAGGTATGTCGTCGGGTGAACGAAGAACACATCCGCGTCTGGGTTTTTCGCGATAGTCCCTTCTAGTCCCTTTGGCGTCTGATCGGCATTGCTCGGACGACCCGGCCAGACAACCCAAGCCGACGGCTCACTATAGTTCGGAGCCGGCGGCGCTTTTGCCGCGTCGAACGGCTCCGAAGGTGGACGCATCGACGCGAGTTGCGCGGCGGCGACATTCGGCAATAGCAGTAGCGAACCCAAGGTCGCCCGCACGACGCGCCAAACCATCAAATCCCCCTGTCTCAGCCTTTCGCTACGCAATGCATCCAGGAATAGATCAGGAAGCGAACGGCCCTACCCCGGCGTCTTCGCCTCGTCCGCCAGCGCTGCAATCGCCTCATCCAGAGGGGTCACCGTCTGCTTCTCGCTGCCCAGACGGCGGATCGACACCGAGCGCTCCTCGGCCTCGCGCTTGCCGACCGCGATGATGACGGGCACCTTGGCCAGCGAGTGCTCGCGCACCTTGTAGCTGATCTTCTCGTTCCTCAGATCGGTCTCGACCCTGAGCCCCGCCCGCGCCAGCGCCGACGCCACCTCCATCGCATAGGCGTCCGCATCCGACACGATCGGCGCGACGACGACCTGCTGCGGCGCGAGCCACAGCGGGAAGTGCCCGGCGAAATTCTCGATCAGGATGCCGGTGAAGCGCTCGAGAGAGCCGAACATGGCGCGGTGGATCATCACCGGCGTCACCTTCTGCGAATGCTCGTCGATGTAGAACGCGCCCAAGCGGCCGGCGAGATTGAAATCGACCTGCGTCGTGCCGCACTGCCATTCGCGCCCGATGGCATCCTTCAGCGTGTATTCGAGCT
Organism: Hyphomicrobium sp.; assembly: GCA_022843145.1. GTDB lineage: Bacteria > Pseudomonadota > Alphaproteobacteria > Rhizobiales > Hyphomicrobiaceae > JAKAML01. The sequence goes on along the minus strand of JALHOF010000017.1, from coordinate 20,864 downwards.
TTGGACCGTAGAACGCCCCCTCGCCCGGTTGCAGCGCCGTCTTGATGCGTCCGTTCGAGCGTCGCTTCACTTCATCCAGAACGTCCGCCAGTGCCTTTTCGGCCTTGTCCCACAGGTGATCGGCTCCGACCCGCTTCTCTGGGCGCGTCGACAGCTTGATGAAAATGTCCTCGAAACCGAAGTCCTTGTAGATCGAAAGCATCAGATCATTGATCTTCAGGCACTCGTCCATGATCTGATTTTCGGTGATGAAGATGTGCGCGTCGTCCTGCGTGAAGTGGCGCACGCGCAGCATCCCGTGCAGCGCGCCCGACGGCTCGTAGCGATGCACCTTGCCGAACTCGGCGATCTTCAGCGGCAGGTCACGATAGCTCTTCAGGCCATGCTTGAAGATCTGCACGTGACCTGGGCAGTTCATCGGCTTGCAGCAGAACACGCGCTCGTCCGGCAGCGTGGTCGTGAACATGTTCTCGCCGTAGTTCTCCCAGTGCCCAGACAGCTCCCAGAAGTGCTTCTCCATCATGTCCGGAGAATTTACCTCTAAGTAGCCGGCCTTCTGCTGCTGGCGGCGCATGTACGAGATCAGCGTCTGGAACAGCGTCCAGCCTTTCGGATGCCAGAACACCGAGCCCGGCGCTTCCTCCTGGAAGTGAAACAGGTCCATCTCCCTGCCGAGCTTCCTGTGATCGCGCTTCTCCGCTTCCTCGATCTGCTTCAGGTAGGCGTCGAGTTCCTCCTGCGTGGCGAACGCGGTGCCGTAGATGCGCTGCAGCTGCGGGTTGTTGCTGTCGCCGCGCCAGTAGGCGCCCGCGAACTTGGTCAGCTTGAACGCCTTGCCGATCGCGCCCGTCGAGGTCATGTGCGGGCCGCGGCAGAGGTCGAGCCACGCGCCCTGCTTGTAGATCTTGAGATCCTGATCGGCTGGGATGGCATCGACCAACTCGACCTTGAACAGTTCACCGGCCTTGCGGAAGTGCTCCTTCGCCTGATCGCGGCTCCAGACTTCCTTCGTGAACGGCGCATTCTTGGCGATGATCTCGCCCATCTTCTTTTCGATCTTCGCCAGATCCTCGGGCAGGAACGGCTCGGCCTTGGCGAAGTCGTAGAAGAAGCCGTTCTCGATCACCGGGCCGATGGTCACCTGCGTGCCGGGCCACAGCGCCTGCACGGCTTCGGCCATGACGTGCGCCGCGTCGTGGCGGATCAATTCGAGCGCCGCAGCATCCGTGCGCGCCACGAAATTGATCGTCGCATCATTGTTGATCGGGTCCGCGAGATCCGCGAGCGCTCCATCGAGCTGCATCGCGACCGTTCGCTTGGCGAGGCTCGGCGAGATCGACTTGGCGACCTCGAGCCCGGTCGTGCCAGCTGGCACGTTGCGGCTTTTGCCGTCGGGAAAAGTCAGCGTAATCTCAGACATGGTGTTCTCCTCTCACTCACTGCCGACCAAGCAGGTAAGACTGGCGAGACGCATCGCGGGGTTTGCCGGTACTGTCAAGACGGGGGCCGCCAGACGGGACATCGCGTAGTCGAGACGGTTCGATACGCGGGATCTTCCGCGGGGATTTTCGCGGCGTGAATTGGCCGAGCTGGAAAGCAAACTGCCGTCGTCGCAAGCCGCTGAAACCTCAATCCAACATATTCATGTATTCAAACGTCTTGTTGCAAAGCAATTTGCCACATATCCTGTGGTGGCTGCTGGCCTTCGATCCACCTGCCCTCGATCATTGATGCAATCCGCGATCTGACGGCCGCCAACCCCACGGACCTCGGACGACGGACGACGAACAAGCCGCAGGCCAGCACAGGCAGCCACGGGGTTGATTTGGGAGGAACACAATGAAACAGCACATTTTTTCAGTAGCGATCACAACACTTGCCGCGCTCGCCGTCACCGCTGGTACCGCCGCCGCCGACACCTATGTGCGCAAGGGCAGCCAGGCCATCAACGTCGCCGTCAAGGGCGGCAAGCTGTACTGCACGCGCGCCAGCGACGGCTTCGAGATGTGCAACGGCATGGCCAAGAGCGGCGGCGGATACGCCGGCAGCGGCATGAAGCATCCCGATATGCCGGGCTTCATGACCTTCAACGGCTCAGTCTCGATGGCCGCGTCGTCTCTGACGATCAAGGGCTGCGCGATCGGCCAGTCGATGTGCGACAGCGAAACGTGGACCAAGAAGTAATGGGAGGCGGCGCAGAGATCGTCTCTGCGCCGCTCGTCATCTCGTCTCGGGCAACACAATCCGCCCTTCCGACGCGAACGCGGCAAGATCACGGTTGAGCCGGTCGCGATGTGTGTACGTCAGCCCGTGCGGCGCACCCTCGTAGATCTCGAGGTCCGCGTCGGCGATCAGCTCCGTCGCCGCCTTGCCCGACGGCGCGATCGGAACGGTCGCGTCCGCGTCGCCGTGGATCACGAGTGTCGGCACCGTGATCGTTCGCGCGGCTGCCCGGAAATCGGTTTCCGAGAACGACTTCACGCACGCCAGCGTTGCGATCGGTGACGCCTGCATCGCGACTTCGCAAGTCGCCGCGAGGAAAGAATCGCTGATCGGCGACGACAGCATGCTGACGCCGAAGAAACCCTTCGTGAAGTCCGTCAGGAACGCCGGGCGATCCTTGCGCAAACCGTCGCGGATGCCATCGAACACCGACATCTCGACGCCCTCGGGATTGTCGCCTGTCCTCAGCAGATAGGGCACGATCGACGCCACGAGGACCGCCCGCGACACCCGTCCGGCCGAACCGTGCCGCGACAGGTACTCAACAGCCTCCCCGCCACCCATCGAGAACCCGACGAGGGTCACATTGCGCAAATCGAGTTTCTCGAGCAGCGCCGAGAGATCGTCTGCGAGTGTGCCGTAGTCATACCCGCCCGCCGGCTTCGAGGACCTGCCGAACCCGCGGCGATCGTACGTTACGCAGCGAAACCCGGCTTCGCTCAACGGCACGACCTGATACTCCCACATCGCCGACGAAAGCGGCCAGCCGTGGATGAACACGATCGGCTCGCCGGTTTTCGTATCCTCGAAATAGATGTCCGTTCCGTCGGTCGTCGTGAGAAAGCTCATGATTACACCCGCTGATCGGCGATGAAGGAATGTCTGAACAACCGCCGATCGAACGCGCGGTTCCAAAGCTCCGCCCTGGGTCCTCGCTCCTCGATCGTCGATCCTGCCTGATTTTTAGGCATACCCTGCGCCATCTGCGCAGATCTTCCTCCGAAGTGGCTGCCTATCCGCATCGTTCTTCCGCAGCAGCCCGAGGTTTGCTCGCATCGCGCGGTTGGCACGGAACTTGGTAACTATTGGTCGAGTGGCCGTTCTCGGCCCCTGGTGCGGCGTCTCGAAAATCGGAATTTTGCGCGGATGCCCTATCGCTCGCGATCTCGGCTGGTCGTCGTCGGCAACGGAATGGCCAGCCTCAAGCTATTGGAGGAAGTCGAAGCCGGCTGCTTCGACATTACCGTCATCGGCGCCGAGCCGGAGCCCGCCTACAACCGCGTTCTCCTGTCGAGCGTACTGGCCGGCGACACCTCCCTGGACGATATCCGCTTCAGAGACCGCGCGTGGTACGCCGGGCGCTGCATGACCCTGCTGACGGGCGATCCGGTCACCGCGCTGCGGCCAGCACGCAACGAGGTCGTGCTCAAGAGCGGGCAGCGGCTCGGCTATGACAGGCTGGTGCTGGCGACGGGCTCCGAGGCCATCCGCCTTCCTGTTCCCGGCGCGAATTTGGCCGGCGTGCTCACATTCCGTGACCTCGGCGACGTCTCTGCGCTGCAAGCCATCCCGGCTGGCACCGCCGCGGTCGTGATCGGTGGCGGGCTTCTCGGTATCGAGGCTGCATACGGGCTCGCCCGACGCGGCCTCGACGTGACGCTCATCCATCTCATGCCCCACCTGATGGAGCGGCAGCTAGATCCGGTCGCATCTGGAATGCTCAAGGACGCCCTCGTCGCCAAGGGCATCCGCGTCCTCACCGAAGCCTCCACGGAATGTATCGAGGCACGTGACGGCCATGCCGAAGCCATCGTGCTCAAGGATGGCCGTCGCTTGCCGGCTTCGCTCGTCGTCATGGCCGTCGGCGTGCGTCCCGCGCAATCACTCGCGGCCACCAGCGGCATCGACACCGGGCGCGGCATCAAGGTCGACGACAAGCTCGAAACCAATTGGCCGGGCGTATACGCGCTGGGTGAGTGCGCCGAACATCGCGGCCAATGGTACGGCTTGGTCGAACCGGCCTACGATCAGGCGCGCGTTCTCGCGCGCTATCTGTCCGGTTTGCCCGCCCGCTACGAGGGCACGTTGATCGCGACGAGCCTCAAGGTGTCGGGCGTGCCGGTCTATTCGATCGGTGATTTCGACGGCAGGGACGCGGAGGTCATCGCGCTTCACGACCGCGCCGCGGGCACCTATCGCAAACTCGTCGTCCGCGACGGCCGCATGGTCGGCGCGGTGCTGTTCGGCGATACCGCCGACGCCCTTTGGTATCGAGACCTCGTCACCCGCCGCACGCCCGTCGAAAGCCTGCGGGCCGCGCTACCTTTCGGCCGCGCCTACGCGGAGGCGGCTTGATGGACGACGGTTCGCTATCGGTGGCATCGCCCGAGCCCGGCGGCCACGTCGCGCGTCCGGTGCGCACGACCTGTCCCTACTGCGGCGTCGGTTGCGGCGTACTCGCCACGCCCGACAGCAGCGGCGGCGCGACGATCAAGGGCGACCCGGCGCACCCGGCCAATGCCGGACGGCTCTGTTCCAAGGGTTCGGCGCTGGGAGACACCCTCGCGCTCGACACGCGGCTGCTCGAACCCGTGGTCGATGGCGCACGGACAACGTGGAACACCGCGCTCGATCACGTCGCCCAGCGCCTCGAGGCGATCCGCGCGGCCCATGGCCCAGGCTCGATCGCGTTCTATCTCTCCGGCCAACTTCTCACGGAGGACTATTACGTCGCCAACAAGCTCGCCAAGGGCTTCCTCGGGACGCCCCACGTCGATACCAATTCGCGGCTGTGCATGGCATCGTCCGTCGCCGGCCACAAGCGGGCATTCGGCGCCGACGCGGTGCCGCAATGCTACGATGATCTTGAACTCGCCGATCTCGTCGTGCTCGTCGGATCGAACGCCGCCTGGTGCCACCCGATCCTCTATCAGCGCATCCAGGTCGCACGCGGCGAGCGCGGCATGCGCGTCGTCAACATCGACCCCCGCCAGACCGCGACCAGTGAAGGTTGTGACCTGAACCTCGCCATCCGGCCAGGAACCGATCAAGTCCTCTACAACGGGCTCCTGGTTTGGCTGGCCGATCGCGGCCACCTCGACCACGAATTCGTGTCCCGGCACACCAGCGGTTTCGATGCGGTACTCGCCTCGGCCCGCGAGGCCGCCCCATCGGTGCGTCAGGTCGCGGCGGCCACCGGCCTCGACGTCTCCGACGTCGAGCTGTTCTTCAGTTGGTTCGGCTCCACCCGCCGCGTCGTGAGCTGCTACAGCCAGGGTGTCAATCAATCGGCGCAGGGCACGGACAAGGTCAACGCGATCATCAACTGTCATCTCGCGACAGGCATGATCGGCAAACCGGGATCCGGGCCCCTCTCGTTCACCGGACAGCCGAATGCGATGGGCGGCCGCGAGGTCGGAGGCCTCGCCAACATGTTGGCTGCGCACATGGGGTTCTCCGACTCTGAGCGCGACCGCGTCCGCCGTTTCTGGAACGCGCCGGCGCTCGTCGCCAGTGAGGGCCTCAAGGCGGTCGACATGTTCGAAGCCATCCAGCGCGGCGAGATCAAGGCGCTGTGGGTGATGGGCACGAACCCGGCCGTGTCGCTGCCGCGCGCCGATCGCGTGCGCGACGCACTCCGGAAGCTCGATTTGCTGGTCGTGTCGGAAAACGTCATGGCCACCGACACGCTCGACCTCGCGCACGTGCGCCTGCCTGCCCACGCCTGGGGCGAAAAGGACGGCACCGTCACCAACTCCGAACGTCGCATCTCGCGACAACGTCCCTTTCTCGAAGCTGCCGGATCGGCACGCGCCGACTGGTGGATCATGGGTGAGGTCGCTCGGCGTCTCGGGTTCGGCACTGCCTTCTCTTTTACGTCGCCAGCCGAGATCTTCGACGAACACGCGCGGCTTTCAGGGTTCGAGAACACCGCCGCGTCACCGGCAGACCGCCGCGCCTTCGACATCTCGGGCCTTACGGGCATCGGCGGCGGCGGCTATGACGCATTGGAACCCGTGCAGTGGCCCGTCCGTACGGGATCGGCCCCAGCCGAACGGCTCTTTGCCGACGGGGGCTTCTTTACGCCCGACACCCGCGCCCGCTTCATCGCGACCAGTCCCGCGCGCTTGGCAAGCCCCGTATCGGAGCAATGGCCGTTCGTGCTCAACACCGGACGCATCCGCGACCAGTGGCACACCATGACCCGGACCGGACTTTCGCCGCGGCTCTCGACCCATATCCAGGAACCGTTCGTCGAAATCCATCCCGAGGACGCGAGCCGCCTCGGTCTCGAGCAGGGCACGCTGGCCCGCATCGAAACCGCGCACGGCGCAGCGACCGTGCGCGTGCTCCTGAGCCGAGGGCAAAAGCCCGGCAATATCTTCGCCCCGTTCCACTGGTCCGCGCAGAACTCCAGCTCTGGCCGCGTCTCATCCCTCGTCCACGGCGCGATCGATCCCGTCTCCGGGCAACCCGAAGCCAAGGCCACGCCTGCCCGCCTCGCACCCGTCGCGGTCACGCACTATGGCTTTCTGCTGTCGCGAACGCCGCTGCGTCCCGAAGGCATGGCGTATTGGGCGGAGTGCCGAGCCTTGTTCGGTGCGACGCCCGGATTCACGCTCCACCTCGCCCTCGACACCGACGCCGCTCGGATGTCCGATTGGCAGCGGGCCACACTCCCCGATGGGGACTGGATCACGCTCGAAGATGCCGGTGCCGGTACATTCCGCACCGCGGTCTTCCGTGACAGTCAACTCGAAGCCGTGTTGTTCCTGTCCGCCTCGCCAAAACTGCCCGCAACGGACTGGCTCAGGACCCAGTTCGACAGCCCGTGCGACTTGGCCGGCCGGCGCACCATTCTCGCCGGCAAGCCGGTGACGGGTGGCGCCGACGAGGGACCCATCGTTTGCGTCTGCTATCAAGTCGGCAGCCGCCGCATCGAGGCGGCCACGCTCGGCGGCTGCGCCACCACCAAGGAGATCGGCACGAAGCTCGGCGCCGGCACGAACTGCGGTTCGTGCCTGCCCGAAATCAAGCGGCTCATCGCCAGCACGATGGCGGCATCCCGCGCCGCGGCTGAATGATTGCAATTCACACGAAAGATCGCATTTGAACGAAACCCTGACCGGTTCCGTAACCATCGCCCGCTAGTCTCCCATCCGAGGGGCACCGTGCCGAGCCTGCCGGCTCGCGCGTGCGGCTTCGATGGAGATGAGTTGTTATGAGCGCACCGCGACTGTTGATCCGCAAAGCCATGATGGACGTTGGCGGCAAGCCGAAGCCCGTGATCCAGGTGCAGGCGATCTTCGACCCGGCGCTGATGGCGCGCCTCAACGACCATTTCGGCGCTGAAATTCTGTTCAAACGGGCCGTCTACGCTCAAGGCTTTCCCGAGGGATCACCGGTCCCGACGCCCGGCATGGCGCCTGCGCTCGGCGCGTTCCTGAAGAACGACGCCTGCCCGGAAGTGACCGTCAAATCGTTGCTGGCGGGACAGAAGGTGCAGACCAACTCGATGTGGGACATCGTTGCGTTCGAATACATCGCCAAGCGCTGCTTCGACAATCTGTGCGAGTTCGCGGCCGGCGTCGCCGAACTTGGGACCGAGAAGCATTACTTCGGCCCCAACACCACCGACTTCGTGGCCTTCAACGCCGACACAGCGGCCGAGGCTCGTGCCCTGGCTCTCGCAGCCGCCACCGAGGCGGCCGCCTGACGGGTAAGCGGTTTCTCGCCCGTCACATCGAAGGCAGTGCGCGCTTGGCCGCCTCGAGGCCGGATAGACTGGCGCGCATTTGGCTCGACACTTTGCGCGTAACGCCGTCGAGGGCTGGCATGGCCAATCCGCCCCGGGCAGCCTCGAGGGCTGCCGCGACCTCGCGATGCGCGGCGATCTGCATGCTCAGATGCTCGTGCTCGAACTGAGTTTCGAACGACGATTGCAGGAGCTCGGCCTGCCCCGCGTACACGGCTTCGAGCGCATCAGGGATCGCCGACGCAAAACCTGAGACAGCCGCCGCCGCCTTCAGTTCAGCCAGCAGCGCAGCACTCGTCGAAGCAACGTCGAGCGCAAGCTGCTTGCCCGTCGCGGTGGGTGATTTCTCGATACCCGTCACCCCGATGATGCGTGTGAACATCAGCACCATCGCGACCTTGCGAATGGCTGCTGCATCCTTGGACTCGGCTGCTGCCACGGGCTCCCGAATGGGCTGAAGTTCTGACGGGACCTGCGCGACGGCGGTTTGGACGAAACCCAACAGCAGCAGTGCCGATAACAACGCTCTCATCATTCACCCGATTTGCGGTTGGCTGTCGCACTGTTCCACGCGGCAATGCTCGCTAGTCTGACACCAAAAGGGGCGCGAGTGCGGCCCGAGCCATGCGCGATCAGCGACCCTGCCCGGCATCATCGGCATCCGCCGCGTGCGCGATATGCCGGCCTGTCCACCGCCCGTATCGCCATGGCGCGAACAGATGTCGCTCGTTGTGGATGTCCGGGGCTGGATCGTATCCGTGACTTCCCCACGGATTGCAGCGCAGAATCCGCGACACCGTCAGCCACAGGCCTTTCCACGCGCCATTCTTGTCGATGCTGTCAAGGGCGTACTCCGAGCATGTCGGCAGGTGCCGGCATTCTAGCCCGGTCCACGGCTTGATCGTCCAACGATAGAGATGGATCGGCAATTTCAGGAGACGAGCGGCGATATTCATTTTGAAGCTTGAGCCGTATCGCGGCCTTGCCCGGCCTCGACGCCAGTCATCGCCCGATCGAGCGCATCGAACACCAGCATCGTCGACGCGTGCCGCGCCTTGTACTCGCGGACCGGCTCGAGCATGGCAAGATCGGCCCAGCGTCCATCAGGAGCCGGTCCATTATCAGTCAGCATGCGCCGCATGATCGCCGCCACCCGGCGGATCTCCTCGGGCGTCGAACCGACGGCTTCGCGCCCGACAACGGCCGCCGCCGCCTGTCCGAGCAGGCACGCCTTCACCACTTGCGCAAAGTCGGTGATCCGTCCGTCGCGCATGACAATGTCGACCGTCACCGTTGAGCCGCATAGTTTCGAATGCGCGGTGCCGCTCGCATCGGGAGCCGCCAGCCGTCCCGATCGCGGCGTCGCGGCCGCAAGTTCGAGAAACTTCGGGTTGTAGATCGCGTCGAGTTCGGCCATGCGTCGGGTCCTTGCGCCGTCCCGATTGAACGTAAACCGGGCGGCTTCACTTGTCCTAGCCACCCGCCATATATAGGCAATCGATACCGGTTCCGAGCCCCGGTCTCAAAGACGCGCATTTCAGGGACCATTTTCGCCATGACCGAGCAGACGCCGACGTTCGTCCCGCGCTCCACCACATTCCGCGAAATCGAACACGGTCACACCTTCATGCCGAAATTCGATCAGGACGGTTTGATCCCGGCCATCGTGACCGATGCGGTATCCGGCGAGGTCCTGATGTTCGCGTGGATGAACGCCGAAGCTCTGGCGCGCTCGATCGACACCCGGCAGGCATGGTTCTGGAGCCGCTCGCGCAAGTCGTTCTGGCGCAAGGGCGAGGACAGCGGCAACACGCTCGACATCGTCGAATTGCGCACCGATTGCGATCAGGACGTTATCCTGATCCGCGCCACCCTCGCCGGAACCGGTGTCGCGTGCCATACCGGGGCGCGCAGTTGCTTCTACCGCTCGATTGCGCTCGGTCCGGCGGGCACCGCTCCGCCCCGCAGCGTCGCGCTCACAACGGCTCCCGCACTGCCGAAACCATGATGCGGCGCACACCCGAATTTCCCGCCACAATCACGTTTTGGTAGCACGCCTTTAATCCCCCCAGCGCAAGCTCCATTAAAGTTACTGGATGTATCGGCGAATCCGGGTTCCCATCCGACGAGAGATCACACGGCACGGCGTTTGCTTTCCAGGACCCTAACCGGATTGCAGACCCGCAGCCGCAAATCGTGGAGTTGGGGCAACCGGGGCCGATGAAACGTCTGCCTGTCCGGCGGGCGGCACGGCCAGGAGTCCGAAGATGGAGAAGGTCGGAAAGATTGGTCTGGCGTTGGGCGGCGGCGCGGCGCGCGGTTGGGCGCACATCGGTGTCTTGAAAGCACTCCGTGCGGCAGGCATCGTCCCCGACATCATCGCCGGCACATCGATCGGCGCGGTCGTCGGCGGCTGCTACGCGGCCGGACACCTCGACAGTCTCGAAGGCTTCGCGCGCGAACTGACGCGCCGGCGGGTTTTCGGCTATCTCGATTTCAATCTCTCCGGCACTGGCCTCATCAGCGGGCAGCGGCTCTGCGACCGCCTCGACAAGCATCTCGGCGATCGCGCCATCGAAGACCTCGATACGCGCTTTACCGCCGTCGCCACCGAGATCGGCTCGGGTCACGAAATCTGGCTGTCGCGCGGCAAACTCGTCGAAGCCGTGCGCGCGTCATACGCCATTCCCGGCATCTTCCGCCCGGTCAAGGTCGGCGGCCGCTGGCTGTTCGACGGCGCGCTCGTCAATCCGATCCCGGTCAGCGTCTGCCGTGCGCTCGGCGCGCGCTATGTGATCGCCGTCAACCTCAATGCCGACATCTGCAGCCGCGGCACCGTGGTTCCGCAACTGGATGGTCATGACGACCTCGACGATACCGTTGCCGAACCGTTGCCTGTCAAAGGCAAGAACGGGGTCGCAGTCCGGCGGCTCCTGCAGCGCCAGATCTTCGGCTTCGGCAAGGACGAGGAAGTCCCCGGAATTTCGACCGTGATGGTCGACGCGTTCAACATCGTCCAGGACCGCATCGCGCGCTCGCGGCTCGCCGGCGATCCGCCAGATGCGCTGATCAATCCGCGCCTGTCCGGCGTCGGACTGTTCGATTTCCATCGCGCCGAAGAACTGATTGCGCTGGGCGAAGCCGCGGTGAAGCGCGATGCCGAGGACATCCTGCGCGAAATCACATCCCGGCGCAGGCATGACGCACGTTTGCCAGCCCCGCTTTAAGCCGGCATCCAGATAAGCCGTTCCAACACTGACGCTGCGGAGCAATCGGTCAGCCGGTGGCGAGATAGCCGCGCATGGCCGACACTTCCATTTCGACTTCCGCGACATGATGCTTCACGACGTCGCCGATCGAGATGATGCCGACCAGCGCACCGGTATCATCGACCACCGGCAAATGCCGGAAACGCCCCTGCGTCATGATCTCCATCAACTCGTCCAGCGTCGCACCTTCATGGCACGTCTGTACGCTGCTGGTCATGAACCGGCTGACCTGCTGCTGAAGTGCAGACGGGCCACCTTCGGCGATGGCGCGGATCACGTCCCGCTCGGACATGATGCCGTCGATCCGGCCCTGATCGCCGATGATGACGATGCAGCCGATTTTTTTGGCCGCGAGCTTGCTGGACACGTCGATCAGAGCGGTATCCGATCTGGCCGTCGTGACGGCTCGTCCTTTGGACGCGAGTATCGTGGCGACGTTCATCGATTAACCTCCAAGTATCGAGCTTCCCCTCGACCACATTCGTCTGGCGATCCGCACCCACATCGGGCCCGCCGGGCTGGCTGGAAAACCGGCGCGGCGACGAGCACTCTGCGGCCACCGCTTCCAAGCGGCTTTGCACGGGTCCAATCTACCTAATCGTGCGGCAACTTCGCACACCGCGCAAGCCATCAGTCACCGGGCAGGATGAAAGACAGAGTTTTGCGCTGCAGCACGCCGTTTCAATGCAACGTTTCAGACTCGGCCAAATCGCCGCACCGTTTGCGGTCGAACCAGCCGAACCCGAGCAAACCGGCGAGAAAGCCGCCGATGTGCGCCTCCCATGCGATTGCTCCGCGGGCATCACCGGTTCCGACTCCGAGCACCGCCAGGCCATTGAGCAAGAGCCAGATCGCGGTCGTCAATTGGACGCGCCTGTCGCGCAACGTCTCGCCGAGGCTCATGAGCGGGATGGACGTCGGATGATCGCGCAGTGCCCTGACCCCGTCGAGATCGAGGCCGGCGAAAAGGAACCGCATGGTTCCGCCCATCAGCCCCGCCACCGCGCCGGACGCCCCGACGACAGGGGCCAGCAGACCGGTATTGAACGCGAGAAACGCCAGGGCACCGAAAATGCCGGTGAGAACGGCAAATGCGAGAAAGCGCGCACCGCCGACACGCAACCCGATGGCGCCGCCGAACGCCAGGAGCCACGCTGAGTTGAACATGAGATGCGTCGCGTCCGCATGCACCGCCATGTGCGTCACGAACGACGTCAACGCCGCCCAGGTGCCGCCGGGAAGCTCAGCGGCCAGACCTGGCTCGAAGCGCGCTGGAATGAAGGCGAGGGTGAGGACAAGCCACTCGTCCAGATCCGGCGGTAGAAACTGGCGGATCACATGCAGGCCGATGAGCACGGCCAGCACAGCCACCACCGCGGCCGGCACGTTGAAGATCGGCTCGCGGCGCTCCATGCGCACTCCCCAGCAACATTCGTCCGTCTGAAATACTTTGCCTCGCCGCCGCGCACAATCCGCTTCGTAAACTACCCCGGGGGACCGCTGGCACGGAAGCTGCTGTCAACCTTTTGCACGCTCGACGCATCGGGCTCGCAGCGTATCAATTCGAAACACGGCCCAATCCATTCTTTTTCACAAGTGCTTCGACCTGGCCGTCAAGGCCTCGAAGCCGGACCGCAAAGCGCCATGAGAACGAGAACCGTCCAGAAACTCTTCGGCTATTGGAACAGCGTCCGCGCTCAGCGCGTCGCTCCGCGCCGTTTCGAGATCGAGCCGGCGCGGATCTCCGACCTGCTTCCCGAGACGTTCATTCTCGAGCGCGCGGAATTGACCGACCTCCGTTACCGTCTGGCCGGCACGCGCATCTGCGAACAGTTCGGCATCGAATTTCGTGGCCGCAGCTTTTTCGATGGCTGGGGCAGCGAGGACAGCGCAAAGATTGCGGAGTGCACCCACCGTGTGATGAACGACGGCGCCGTCGGGCTGCTCGCGATCGAGGCTTCGACAGCGCGCGGCCGCGTCGCCAGCTTCGAGGTGCTGTTGCTGCCTCTGACCCACACCCGCGACACCGTCGAGCGCGTTCTCGGCGCCATGACGTTGCTGTCCGACCAGCCGTGGCTCGGCCAGGAACCGCTCGTCTCCCGCAAGCTGACAGCGCATCAGGTCATCTGGCCCGAAGGCCGGCCACATGCGATCGCACAGAAAATAGACCGCCAGCAACCGTTCGCCCCGCACATCCGGCACGCGCGAATTGTGCGTTCCGACAGGCGCCAATTCCGCGTCTACGACGGCGGTCTCGCCGGCACCGAACGGGATTGACGCGCGCGCCAGTCGCCCTCTCCCCCTCGCGAACCTGACACGCCTCGCCGCTGCCCGGCATCCAGCTCGGAACAGCGCTTGCTGCGCTTTGCTGTTCCAAAGCGTCTGGAATGACGCGCCAGTTAGGCGTTCGTTAAGCCGCCTGTCCGATAGTGAAGGCGTGTCTCGGGCTAGACCCAAAAGATTTTTGAACCCGACACGGCCGAAACGCGTTCCGCAAGCATGCAGGTGTCGCCATGTCCGTTAATCCGGTCCCGTTTGCTCGCCGCGCCGCGGCAACCGCCACGAAGCTCAGTCCCGACCGTCGCCGCCACCGTCGCGTGCCGTTGACGCTGCTCGGCCGCTTCATGCGCGCCAATAAGCTCGAATATCCCTGCAAGCTGAACGACATTTCCGTCGGCGGCGCATCGTTGATGTCCCCCGTCACGCTCAGCCCCAAAGAGCGGGTGATCGCCTATTTCGACCACATTGGCGGCATCGAAGGCACGGTCGCCCGGCTGTTCGAGGGCGGTTTCGCCATCCAGCTCGTTGCGACGGCGCACAAGCGCGAAAAGCTCGCCGCCCAGCTGACTTGGCTGATCAACCGCCACGAACTGCCCAGCATCGAAGAGCGCCGTCATGATCGCATTGCCACGCCCCCGCGCTCCATGCCGTTGAAACTCGACGACAAATTGACGATCGACTGCCGCATCGTCGACTTTTCGCTGTCGGGTGCCGCCATCGAAACGAATGCCCGTCCGCAACTCGGCACCGAGGTTCTGCTCGGCAAACTCCGCGCCCGCGTCGTTCGCTACCACGACACCGGACTGGGACTGCAATTCCTCGACGTTCAGCAACCCGAGGCCTTGCGCCGCTATTTCGGCTGATCGCGCCGTCCGCCACGAAGATGAACCTGCACCGCCACACAAATGCGCCGGCACCACTGCGAGGAAGACTGATCCGGCGCGTAGTCCTGGAAAGATTTAGTCGGGGTCGAGTATGAAGCGTATCGCATTCGCAGTTCTGGGCTTGCTGCCGCTCACCGCGATGGCCTCCATTGCATCTGCAGACAACGTCCGCACCATTCGCAGCGCCGAGCGGTCGTTGGCGTTCATGCGCGTTTATGGCAATGCGCAGCCGCCTTACGGTTTTGTCCGGTTCTGCGAAACCACGCCCCGCCACTGCGCCGCAACCGACCAGCGCGAGCAGCGGTTCCATGCCGACGCGAAGCGCATGGCCGAACTCGATGAGATCAACCGGCTCGTCAACGCCACGATCGAGCCGCTGACCGACCTCGAACTCTACGGGGTCACCGAGCACTGGACGCTGCCGTTCGACAAGGGCGATTGCGAGGATTACGCGCTCCTCAAGCGCAAAATGCTGATCGACCGCGGCTGGCCCGCGAGCGCGTTGCTGCTGACGGTCGTCCGCGACGAGAAGGGCGACGGCCATGCGGTTCTGACCGCGCGCACGCTGCAGGGCGACTACATTCTCGACAACAAGATCGCCGACATCCGCATGTGGAGCAAAACGCCATATGAGTTCGTCATGCGCCAGTCCTACATGAACCCGCGCGTCTGGGTCTCCCTCGACCCGATGCAGGCGCCTGGTCCGAGCAATCTCGCCGGTGTCCGCAACGAGCCCTAGCCGCGTCGGCGGGGCAGTCAGCCGCCGCCGGTTTCGTCCAGCATCACTAGACCGGCTGCGAACCGCTGCCAGTTCTCGACATAGCGGCCCGCTGCGCCGCCGAAGCGGGCGACGTCGTCGTCGGTCAATTGACGCACGATGCGTCCGGGGCTGCCGAGCACCATCGAGCGCGGTGGAATGTCCTTCCCTTCCGCGATCAGCGTATTGGCCCCGATCAGGCACTCCTCGCCGATCCGCGCCCCGTTGAGAATGATCGACCCGATACCCACGAGACTACCGCGCCCGATGGTGCAGCCGTGCAGCATGACCATGTGACCGATGGTGCAGTCCTCGCCGATGGACATCGGGAAACCGGGGTCGGTGTGCAGCACGCACCCATCCTGCACGTTCGATCGCGCGCCGATGCGGATGAGCTCGTTGTCGCCACGGATGACCGTGCCGAACCAGACGCTCGCATTCTCGCAAATCTCGACATTGCCGAGAACGACGGCATTGGGCGCAACCCAATAGCGGCCGCTGGCGGGTGTGCGAACCCGCACGTCACCCAAGCGATACAGTGTCATGGCGAAGAGTTCCGCGACGCTCAGGCGCCTTCAAGATCCATATCGAGGATGGCCATCTGGAACTGGTACGAAACCTCGCCCTCCTCATCCTCCCGGAACAGCACGGCGATGAAATCCTCGCCAATGTAGACCTCTGCCGAGTCGTCCTTCTTCGGCCGCGCGCGCACATCGATCTTGGGGTTGCCGAAGGTCTTGCGGAGATAGGCCTGCACTTTTGCCAATTCGTCTTTGTTCACACGTCGTCTCCTCGAGTGATGTCTTCGAAAGGCGGATTTATCGCCGGCCCGGCGTCCTGGCAGGCGGCCGGACACGACCCGTGGATCGCGCCGGCGCTCACACGCCAGACTGTCATTCAGCCGTCAGTCCTTGGGATGCGTTGCGCCGCAGCCGCAGTCGTCGGGCTCGATGCCCTGTTCCATGTTGAGTGCCGGTTCTGGGCAACCCGCCGGGCCGACGACCTTGGCGGGAACACCGGCCACCGTCGTATTGTTCGGTACGTCTTGCAGCACAACGCTGCCCGCCGCGATCCGTGAGCAGCGGCCAACCCGGATGTTGCCAAGGATCTTCGCGCCGGCGCCGACGAGCACGTTGTCGCCGAGTTTGGGATGACGGTCGCCCGTCTCCTTGCCGCTGCCGCCGAGCGTCACCGCGTGCAGGAACGAGCAGTTGTCGCCGACGACCGCCGTCTCGCCGACCACCAGTCCATTCGCGTGATCGAGCATGATGCCTTTGCCGAAGCGCGCGCCGGGATGGATGTCGACCGAGAAAATCCGCGATGCCTGGCTCTGCAAATAGAGTGCGAAATCGCGCCGGCCGGCCACGAGCATCTCGTGCGCGAAGCGGTGCGTGACGAGCGCATGGAAGCCCTTGAAGTAGAGCAGCGGCTCGATGAACCTGTTGCATGCCGGGTCGCGGTCGAAGACAGCCGAGAGGTCGGCCCGGAAGCAAGCACCGAGATCAGGATTTTCAGCGATCACGCCGCTGAATGTCCGCACCAACAGACCCGCGTCCACGTCCTGATGCCCGAGACGCTGCGCGATCCGGTGAACGACGCTGTCCTCGAGCCGGTCGTGACTGAGCACGGTTGCGAACACGAAGCTGCCGAGAGCCGGTTCCGCGGCCATCGCCGCTGCGGCCTCCTCCCGGATCTTGCTCCAGATCGGGTCGTAAGCCTGCACCTTACTGCGGCTGGCCGATGCCTTGCCTGCTGCCATGATCGCCTCCTCGGGCGTTGTTCCGCGTCAGCGGCCAGGGTGGCCGCGCCGCCTCGAACAGGACGTGGCCCGCAATGACCCGCTCGTCAACCGGGCGCGAGCAGTGTACTTGAGCCGAACGCCGAAAACAAACCGAGTTCCGGGACATTGGACGGCCCAACGCATCGAGTTGCAGCTCCCGATCTCCACGGCAATGGTCCAGGACCCGCCATGCTCGACCCGAAGACGAACACAATTGCCGCGGCCGACGCTCCTCCCTGTGTCGCCTATGCCGCCGATGGCCCCGTCGCGACCCTATCGCTATCCAACCCGGCGCGACTCAACGCCATGACGGCGGCGATGTGGGCGGCCATCCCCGGCCAAGTCGCGAAGGCCGAAGCCGACCCAGACATCCGCGTCATCGTCGTGCGCGGAGCGGGTGAGCGCGCCTTCTGCGCCGGCGCCGACATCAGCGAATTCGCCTCGAGCCGTAGCGGTTCAGCCGCCGCCCATTACAACGACCTCAATCACGCGGCCTTCGCCGCCCTCGAGGGGGCTTCGAAACCCACCGTCGCCATGATCCACGGACCCTGCCTCGGCGGCGGACTTGCAATCGCCGCCTGTTGCGATCTGCGCTGGGCGGACACGGCGGCGCAGTTCTCAATTCCAGCCGCAAAGCTCGGCATCGGCTACGACCCGCGCTGGATCAAACCGCTGCTCCGCATCCTGGCGCCGCCGCAGGTCAAGGAGTTGTTGTTCACGGCCCGCCGTATCTCCGCTGCCGACGCTGCCGCTTTCGGTCTCGTCAACCGGCTCGCCGCGCCAGACGCACTCGGTGCCGAGGTCGCAGCCCTCGTCGCGGAAATCGCCGCAAACGCCCCGCTCACGGTTCGCGCCGCCAAGGTCTCGATCGACACGCTCGCCCGCCAACCTGAAACGGCCGACCTCGCCGCTCTCGACGCCTACATCGCCGCGTGCTTTGCGAGCGACGATTACGCCGAAGGCTGCCGCGCCTTCATGGACAAGCGCAAACCTGCCTTCACGGGGCGCTGACATGGGCAGGCTCATTCGTCCCTTCTCGCAAAGTTCGATGGCACTGGCCATGCTCGGATTGGCGAGCCTTTCCGCCGTCTGCGCCGCGACACCCGCGACCGCTGCTGACGAGACTGCCGCACCGGGCCGCGCCTTAAGCCGCTGCCCAGCGCCCGCTGATTACGCGAGCCCGCTCGTGGAAAAGTTGCCCAAAAAGGGCATTCGGACCTTCGACCGCCTAGAGCGCGAACGCCCTCTTGCGGCACACGCGCCGGTTCCGCCCGGGTTGCGCGGCGCGATCCGGCGTGTCGAACTGCCGAAGGGCAGCCGCAAGCTCGTCGCCCTGACGCTCGATCTTTGCGAGCAGACCGGCGAAATCGCTGGCTACGATGGCGCGATCTTCGATTATCTCCGCCGCGAACGGGTCAAGGCCACGCTGTTCACCGGCGGCAAATGGATGCGCAGCCACGAGCCCCGCGCGCGACAACTCATCATTGACCCACTGTTCGAGATGGCCAACCATGGCTGGGCGCATCGCAATCTGCGCCTCTTGACGGGTACGGGCCTGCGCGACGAGATCGTCGGCCCGCAACGCGCCTACGAAGCTGTCCGCGCCGATCTTCTAAATGACAAGGGCCTCGCCGCCGATCAGTGTCTCTCCCCCGACGCCTCGTTGCGTGTGCCGGCACGCATCGGCCTCTTCCGCTTTCCCTTCGGCGCCTGCAACGCTGCCGCGCTCGATGCGGTCAACGACGCCGGCCTCCTCGCGATCCAGTGGGATCTCTCGACGGGCGATCCGTCACCAACCCAATCGGCACGCGCCATCGCCGACGCCATGATTCGCAACGCCAAACCCGGCTCGATCATCATCGCCCACGCGAATGGCCGGGGTTTCAATACCGCTGCCGCTCTGCCGATCGCCATCCCGAAGCTGCGCGCGCTGGGGTTCGAGTTCGTGACGGTGAGCGAGCTACTGGCCGCCGGGCGGCCGGTGATTGCGCAATCGTGCTACGACAGCCGGCCCGGCGACACCGACCGCTATGACGCGCTGTTCGCATTGAAGCCGCCGCGGCCCGCCGCACCCGGGACCATACCAGGAGCCAAATAGCGCATGGATCACGACCTAGGTCCCGATCCCGCTGATGGCTGCGTGCGGCGTCTCGTCCCGCTCGATCCGCAGAACGCGGTCGATCTCGGCGCAGCATTCGCGGCCATTTCGCCGTGGGCCGATTATCCTTATCCCGCGTCCGCGCTCGCCGCCTACTTCGCGAAGGCCGAGCCCGCCGCGCCGCGTTACCAGATCATGGCGGGCGACAGCATCGCCGGCGTCGCGGGTCTGCGCGGAGATTGGCTGCGCGGGCCCTACCTCCAGTTTCTCGGAGTGTTGCCACACCATCAAGGCCATGGCCTCGGCGCGGCCGTCCTCGCCTGGTTCGAACGCACGGCGCGCGATACGGGTCAGCGCAATCTCTGGGTCGCCGCGTCCGACTTCAACGCCGCCGCTATCCGCTTCTATGAGCGCAACGGTTTTGCCGAGTGCGCGCGCCTCGACGGCCTCGTCGCTGACGGCCGCACCGAGATCCTCTTGCGCAAGCGGCTTATTTGACCTCGAGCACGACGCGGCCGCGCACTTTGCCGGCCAGGATTTCCGGCGCGAGCGCCATCACATCCTCGACCGGGCGCGTGACGGTCACCGCTTCGAGTTTCGCCTTGTCGAGATCAGTCGCCAACCGCGCCCACGCCGTCTCACGGCGCGGCTTCGGGCACATCACGCTGTCGACGCCCGCGAGCGTCACGCCGCGCAGGATGAAAGGCGCGACCGACCCGGGCAAGTCCATGCCTTGAGCGAGACCGGTTGATGCAACGCAGCCGCCGTATTGCGTCATCGCCAGCACATTCACGAGCGTATGGCTGCCCGCGACGTCGATCGCGCCTGCCCACCGCTCCCTTCCGAGCGGCTTGCCGGGCGACGACAGCTCCGAGCGTGCGATAACCTCGCGGCAGCCGAGCGATTTGAGATATGCCTCTTCCTCGCTGCGCCCGGTCGACCCGATGACGTGATAGCCGCGGCCCGCCAGCACCGAGACGGCGATGCTTCCGACGCCGCCTGCGGCGCCGGTCACCAGCACCGGGCCTTTGTCCGGCGTCACGTCGTTCCGTTCGAGCGCCAGGACGCACAGCATAGCCGTATAGCCCGCCGTGCCGATCGCCATCGCCTCGGCGGCCGATATCCCGCGCGGCCGCTTGAGCAGCCATTCGCCCTTGACCCGCGCCATCTGGCTGTAGCCGCCGTGGTGGGTCTCACCGACGCCCCAACCGTTCAACACCACGCCGTCACCAACTGCGAATCCCGCATTGGACGAAGCGACGACCGTGCCCGCGAAGTCGATACCGGGGATCAGCGGAAAGCGCCGGATGATCGGTCCCTTGCCGGTCAGCGCGAGGCCATCCTTATAATTCACGGTGGTGTGGGAAATGCGGACGTCGACGTCGCCGTCCATCAGGTCGGATGTCCCGAGTTCCTGCCAGCCGATGGCCAGTCCGCCCTCGCCCTTCGTCGCAACCAACGCTTTGAACCGGTCCATTTTCATCCTCGTGTGCCGATCGGCTGATCTCTTTTCGACCTCTATGCCGAGCTGTGCACACTTGTCATGCGCAATCCGTGCGTGCCGTACAGGCGACACGAACGCGTCCACGGAAAAGTCTCAACCATGAGCAGTAGTGCGAAGCAACGCACACTCGCTTTTCTCGCAATATCCGCGACCCGCCACAGAGTATTGAAAAAACATCTGTTTTCTGTCTCCCTCCGGTGAGGACCGCCTTGCTTTGATGGCCTGGCTGCCGGAGTCTTCGCGCTGATCGAAGTCGGTGGGCGAGGGGTGGAAGTGTCCACAAAGCGGATTATGGGCACGAACGGCACGGCGCG
>JALHOF010000016.1 GCA_022843145.1 Hyphomicrobium sp. | reverse complement strand
CGAGCAGCAGCGCATGTTCGGCTATCCCGACGAGGGCTATGCCGAAGTGTTCCTCAAGCCCGACCTCGCCCTGCGACGCGCACGCAAAATCATGACCGACATGCTGCGCGAGGAGCAGCAATCCGCCAAGCACGCCGCGGAATGAAGTAGACATTCGGTTCCTGCAACGAAACTGGTTGAACTTTCACATGCACGACACGACTCCGAAGCCCAGTTCGCCGCCGGGTCCGCTTCACGGACTGCGCGTGCTCGAGTTTGGACAGATTGCGGCAGGCCCGTTCACCGGCTCGCTGCTGGCCGATCTCGGCGCCGACGTTGTCAAGGTCGAGAACCCCGACGGCGGCGACGGCATGCGCGGCTGGCCGCCGCTGACCACGGCTCCACAGACCGACGATCGGGCGGAGGGGGCCTCGGCGTTCAGCGAAAATTTCGCGTCCCTCAATCGTAACAAGCGCTCGATCACGGCCGATCTCAAAGACCCGATGGCGGTCGAGAGGCTCAAGGATCTGATCACCAGCGCCGATATCGTCGTCGAGAATTTTCGGGCCGGCGTGCTACCGCGGCTCGGGCTCGGTTATGAGGAGGCGCGCCGGCTCAATCCAGCGATCGTCTACTGTTCGATCTCGGGCTATGGCCAGCATGGGCCCTACGCGTCGAAGGGGGCGTTCGACGTCACCGTGCAGGCGATGAGCGGGCTGATGAGCATCACCGGCGAAGACGGCCGGCCGCCGGTCAAGTGCGGTGTTCCAGTCGGGGATTTCTGCGCCGGGCTCTATGCCGCTTTCACAATTCTCGCCGCGGTCCGTCGCGCGGAGGCGACCGGGGAAGGCGCCTACATCGACTGCTCGATGCTCGGGGCGTTGATCGGCGTGGCTGCGCTTCAAACGAGCGAGTACTTCGGCACCGGACGTGGCGGCCGCCGCCTCGGCTCGGCACATCCGCGCAATGCGCCGTATCAGGCGTTTCGCGCCAAGGACGACAATTTCGTCATTGCCGCCGGCAACAACGAGCTGTGGCGGCAGGTCGCGGATGCGGTTGGACGTCCCGAACTTGCGGCTGATCCGCGCTTCGCCACACAGCCCGACCGCGCCCGCAATCAGGTCGAACTTGCAGCGATCCTCGACGAGCGCTTCCGCGAGCGCACCGCTGCCGAATGGCTCACAGAGATGGACCGCCGCGGCGTGCCGTGTTCGCCGATCAACAGCTACGCCGAGATCCTCGCCGATCCGCAGGTGGCAGCGCTCGGACTGGTCCAACCGCTCACGCTTCCGAACGGCGTCGATACGCGGACGACCGCGTTCCCCGTCGCGATGTCGGGATATGCGTTCGAGATCCGCCGCACGGCTCCCCTTCTGGGTGAGCACAATACCGACGTCCAGCGCGACTGGCTCGGCGACCCCCCCACGGAAGTCCCGCGTGCAGTGCAGGTCCGGACCCGCTGACCTGAGCGAACCTCAAATCAACAGTCGCTCGCCTAGGCGAACGCACAGGATCTGCAGCGCGGGCTTGAGAGCGCCGCGCGATTGCCTGACGCCTCCGCGTCGTCGACGCGCCGCGAAACAACGTCTCTCGCCGCGGCGATCGCGGCGTTCAGCCGCTCGACCGCGAAGTCCCGGCTGCTGATCTGGCAAGTGAGGACGACCCTCGCCGCATCGCGCGCCGTGGACAACCTCTTCGCGAGGTCGTCGACATCCGGCGCCACGGGTCCACCGCCGATCGACGGACAGAGGCGCACATCCCGCAGCAGGGCTTCGAGCATGTACGGCCCATCCGGATGCTCACCAGCCAGATTGCCGTTCGCCTGCTCGAGCCGAGCCAGGAGTTCCGCCACGCAGGCCGGAATGCGATTGCTCGATGTGTCGGTGTCGCTCATGCCGTGCATCCTCCATTTCGGAGGAAGCGTAAAGAGCGAGGACCGGAGCACCCTTGACCGCCGTCAAGAACGCAGCGCGCCGGCCATGAAGAGTTTTGAAGCGAAAGGATCCAATCCCCGAATGCGGTCGCGGTCGTCAAGTGGCCGCTTGCGATTCGAGGAACAGCACGTCGGACAGATGCGGCGAGACAGGCAGTCGCACCACGAGATTGCGGACCGGTCTTCTTGAGCTCGACGCGATCAATGGACGAAGTTAATTTTTATGTCCGTCAGGCCGGTGCGCCGTGGGACGTCGAGAGGGTGGCGGCAATTCTGGCCTGATGCGACCAAACGTGACGTTGCGGTGATCGACGGGAGGGGATGCGATCGAATTGAACTGGCTCCCGTGACGAGATGTGGGCTAGTGGGACGGCGCAAGACCGGCTACGGACGCGTGATACGTCATTTTCCTAGCCGCGCCGCCACCATGCTCGATGCTCGAGTTGGAGCGCCGGCCGATCCTCGAGAACGCCCTCACATGTCTTTCCCCACGACCAACCCCGCTCTGGCGCGCGCGCTGTCATCGCGCGGGTACACCCTCCCGACCGCCGTGCAGCTCGCCGTACTCGAAGCGGACGCACCCGGCCGCGATCTGCTCGTCTCCGCGCAGACCGGCTCCGGAAAGACGGTCGCTTTCGGCCTGACCATGGCTCCGACGCTGCTGGGCGATGCCGAGCGATTTGGGTTTGCCTCGGCGCCTATGGCGCTGGTCATCGCGCCGACGCGGGAACTTGCCATGCAGGTCAGCCGCGAGCTGACTTGGCTCTATGAAGAGACCGGCGCGCGCGTCGTCACCTGTGTCGGCGGCATGGATGCCCGCGCGGAGGCCCGCCAGCTCCAGGCCGGCGCCCATATCGTCGTCGGGACGCCTGGCCGTCTGCGGGACCATTTGGAGCGCGGCCGTCTCGTTCTCGGTCAGCTTCGCGCGGCGGTGCTCGACGAAGCCGACGAGATGCTGGACTTGGGATTCCGCGAGGATCTGGAATTCATCCTGGACGCGACACCCGCCGAACGCCGGACGCTGTTGTTCTCGGCCACCCTGCCGCGTGAGATCGAGACGCTCGCGCAGAACTATCAGCGCGACGCGATGCGCATCCAGACCATTCGCCGCGACGAGCAGCATGTCGACATCCACTATGTCGCCCATCGCGTGTCGCCGCAGGATGTCGAACACGCCGTCGTCAACGTGCTGCGCCTCAACGAGGCACGCGCGGCACTCGTGTTCTGTTCGACACGCGAGGCGGTCAACCGCCTCAGTGCGCGCCTTGTCGAGCGCGGCTTCTCGGCAGTGGCACTGTCGGGCGAACTCACCCAGAACGAGCGGACCCAGGCGCTGCAGTCGTTGCGCGATGGGCGCGCCCGCGTGCTGGTGGCGACGGACGTCGCCGCGCGCGGTCTCGATCTGCCCGATCTGGCGCTCGTCATCCATGCCGAACTGCCTCACGACGCGGAGACGCTGCTGCATCGCTCGGGGCGCACGGGCCGCGCTGGCCGCAAGGGGCAGTGCGTGTTGATCGTTCCGTACAGCCGCAGGCGCAAGGCGGACGCATTGATCGGCGCGGCACGGCTCACAGTCACCTGGTGTCCCGCGCCCACGCCCGACGAGATCAGGGCGCGGGACCAGGAGCGCTTTCTTGCGGACCAGAGCTTTACGGCCGAAGCCAGCGAGGACGAAACACAAAGGCTGCGCGCGTTGCAGGCTGGGCGAACGCCCGACGAGATCGCGCTGGCGCTCGTTCGATTGCACGATGCGCGCCTTCCGGCTCCCGAGGATCTGCTGATCGATTCCGGGCCACCGCTGCGTGATGGCCGCATGCGCGATAAGCGCTCGCCCGATCGCCCGCCGCATCACCCGCGCCTTGCCCCCCGCGCCGATCGCGATCAGCGGGAGCACGGCCGGGAGAAGCCGCGTCGCGCCGTGGCGTCACCGCAAGTCGAGACGGGTCAACTCGGCAGTGACCGTGCCGCGCCGCGCGAGCCCAAGTACCGCCGGGACAATGGCCGAGCAATGGTGTGGTTCCGTGTCAACATCGGCCGCGAGCGCAATGCCGATCCGCGTTGGCTGTTGCCGCTGATCTGCCGTGCGGGCGCCGTCACCAAGGCGGAAATCGGCGCGATCAGGATCGAGGACAAAGACACCCGCTTCGAGATCGCGGCCGAGTTCGCCGATCAGTTTGACCACGCCGTGCGCACGGCGAAGAAAAAAGAGGGACACATCGTCCGTCTCGACGAGAACATGGCCGGTTCAAGTCCACCATGGCAGGCCGCCGAGGTCAGGTCCGAGCCGGTGAAGTCGCCGCGCGAGCGTCAGCAAGCCGATCATGCCGCCCCGCACACGAAGCCGAGCAAGAAGGGCGGCAAACCCGGCTGGCGCGCGAACGGCAAACCGAAGACAGCTGATTGGGCGCCACGCCATCGCGACGACCGGGGAGCCGCTTCCAAAGACCACAAGCGTCCGGCCGCTCGCCCCGCAGATGCGGGAGCCCGGCCCGCGTCGAACTTCGCGAAGAAGAAGCACCGCGCCGCGCCACAGGGCTGACGGATGGCGCTCGCGGACCCGAAGCTGGGTGGTATCTCGTCGCCTGACGCCGCTTGCCGCGCCGGCTAGAGCATGAACAGCGTCTCGATTTTCCGTCGCAGCGCCAGACGGTTGACGGGTCAGATCGCACCGAGGAATACCGGCGTTGCTGATATAACCTGTTCACTGCTCAAGCCGGTCGAACAGCTGAAATGACCGCATAAGTGGTCTTTGAATCGCAGCGGCGGCCGGTTCCGAATGCGCATTTCAGGCTCACGTCATCCGACGGTCATGCGGATCGCGGTGTTTCGTGACCCGCCAAGGCCGCGATCGGATGTAACCGCGTCGCACGACGTTGGCGGCGGCTGGGACGCTCGATCAGCCCGAGCGACCGCGCAAGTCCGTGCAGGTCGGCGCCCGCCCAGAAGTCTGGCGAGAGATCGCGGGCCTTGACGTGGGCGTCGAATAAGGCGGCCAGCCGTTCCGGCAGCGGATCTGGATTCGGAAGCGATCGGCGGCGCTGATCGAACGGGCGCTGCTGCTCGATCCAGACGTGCGCAGCGTGCCTTGCCTCGATCGGCATCTGCGCATTGAAGGGGCCTTTGAATTGGGCGATCCGCAGGCCTTCTCCAGCCGCTGTGTGGATCTCGACAGTGCCGAGCTTGACGCCGCCGCGGCGGACGCTGAATAATCGGCATCGATCGTACCGCAGGCGATCGGCGTAGGTATAGAGGCAGTTGTGCATATCGCGCACTTCCGAGATCAATGCCTCAAATCTCAACAGTGGACTGAACGAGAAGCCGTCGATCTCGGCCGGCTCGGCCCACGCATCTGCGATCGGCTTTGCGTCGAAATAGACGTAGAACTTCAACTCCTCGACCCAGTGCTGGGCTTGCGCGAGCGCTTTGCCGAAGCTCATCTGTGGCGACCAGATCGATGACCACACAACGGATGGCATCGTGGTCTCGAACCGAGAGCCCCAAGCATACAACGCCAGTGGGCGCAACAGCGCGAGATCGAGGCTGCGGATGTAGCAGGCCGTGCGCGGATCAGCGAGCCATACGCCGAACACTTCATCGCAAATGCGGCTGCCGTAGAACGCCGCCGCCAGCCCGGCGCGGTTGGCCTCGACAATACGGGCCCGCGCAATTCGGCCGGCCAGTACGTCGCCCGCACGTTCCGACAGCGCCGACTCCAACAGGGGGCGGCTGAGATCTTCCGGTAGCACGTGCCGCAATCCGTACGGAATCCCGGCAGCGGCACTCACGTCTCGCAATGGGCGGCCGAGGACGGCGAGACGCACAGCTTCCTTACGCTTTCGGATCGGGCCGTATCCGGTCGCAAGCGCAAAAAGCAACAGCGGGTGGGATTGCGCAAGCTGCGCGATCCGCTCCGACAGCGCGGCGCATCGAGCGAGGTTGGCGTGTGCGAATTCTGGGAAACGCGTGAGATCGATGACCATCGTTGTGCTCCCGGATTGAAGAATGGCGAGAGCCGCGCTGCTCTCATACCTTTCGTGATCCGGGCGAAGCACTTTGGAGGTTGCGAAAAATATTCTGTGGCGCTCCTCCAAATCGCCGATCTCGCGTCACGTAAATTGGAGACGTGCTGAAGGTAGCGGGGCGGTTTTGATGCGGACCAGAAACACGCGAAGGCGAAAAAGACGGGTCGACGATGCGTCACCCAATGCCGGCCACTATCTGGCGGCAGCGTCACTGCGCGCAGGAGGGAGAGGGACCATCCGATGGCGTTCAAACTCGCGGGCAAAGAGCTTGCCCGTTATCTCGCTGGCCTCGAAACGCACCTCGTGCGCAAGGCCCGGGCGATGCGCGGCATGACCGGCGACCCCCTGGGCTGGACCGCGCAGGACATCGCTCAACAGGTGGCGATGGAGGTTGCGGCATTCCTGGTTGCCGACGTCCCGTTGCCAACAGGCCGAAACGGGAAGGAGGTCGCGGTTGCCTCGCTCCAAGAATTGACGAAATGGGCGGAAAGGCGTCTGAGGACCGTCCTAGATCGCGTCCGCAGGGCCCGATGGCGCGCCAACAACGTTGCCGACTACTTTGCATCCGAGGATCTTGCCGAGGGCCTCATGTCCGCGCCCTCGGCCGACGAGCACCCCATCTACGACAGCCGATTTCTTCAGCAGTTCTTCGATTGCGTTCGACACGATCACATTGCCCACCAAGTTGCCTTGCTGGTCAGCGCCTCTCAGGGATTGCCCTGGAGCCGCGACATAGACGTCTGTGATAATTCCCTTATTGCCAAAGCACTCGGCATCGAACCCGAGGACGTGATCAACGCCCGCCGGCGTATCGACACCGTCAAGAACCGCCTTTTGGACGAACGCGCAAACGAAGACCCTGATGGAAACCCCGATCCGGAGGAGGACGACTGATGAAAAAGCCGATCAGTCCTTCAGCGGACACGCCTCGTCCTATTCGCCGCCGGTCGAGCCTCACAGAACCCGCTATCCGTGACCTGCGCGACCGGCTCGATGAGCTATCGCAACTCCCGACGCGCGAACTTCTCGATCAACTCGATTTGCATCGTGCCGGTGCCGATTTCGAACGGCTGGCGGCGTGCACGAAAAACATGGATACACATATTCATTCAGAGGAATTGGATAATTCCATGCGCCCAGAACAGATCAAAAGATCCCGAGATACTAATAATTTTTCCAGCGCCAATAATTGTTACAAGACAAATGATGCGAATTATCCTGATAAATCCAACAATCCTAATGGGGTTGCGGAGCGTTATTCGAGTATAGCCTTGTCTCCTGAATTTGGAATGCATTCCGACGATCCAGGCGGTCATGATCCGTGCGTGAACGACTATCAGGAATTGGAAGTATTCGAGATCGCCGGAGTTGTAAAATGGTTCGATTCCAGCAAGGGTTACGGATTCGTCGTTGCGGACAATGGGCTTCCGGATTGTCTACTACACATAACGTGCTTGCGGGCCGGCGGTTACCAGACCGCTTATGAAGGTGCCAGAATCCATTGCCTCGTCTTGCGGCGGCCGAAGGGGATGCAGGCATTTCGGATTCTGTCCATGGACGAAAGCACGGCGATTCATCCATCATTGCTGCCGCAGCGAACCCACGTGATCGTTCAGCCCGAAAGCGATTGGGAACGGGCGATGGTCAAATGGTTTAATCGTGTACGCGGGTTTGGATATTTGACGCGTGGCGAAGGCACCCCAGATATTTTCGTGCACATGGAAATACTGAGACGATTCGGATTCACGGAATTGCGGCCTGGCGAAATCGTTCGCGTGCGATGGGGGCATGGAGCAAAGGGCTGCATGGCTGCGGAGCTTGCGCGTGATAAGCCTGGCAATGAAGCTAAGGGCCATTGACAGAATTTTGACTTTCCGGCCGGCTCTATCGGAGGACCGGCCGGTGTCTGTGATCACACAGGCAAGGACTGAAGTTGTCTCGAACAAAAGAGGCCGCTGAGCCGTCTAGCAGAACTTCCTTCTCCCACTCGTCGAAATCGAAAATGGCAGCGGGTTGTTCCGTGAGTATCCGGTCAGGACCACTGATAATCCGGAGTGCGAGATGGCCTTTGTCGCAGTACCGCTGGACGCTGCGCGGGTAGCAGGCGTGCTCGTTGCGGTCGATCGCTTCGTCGATGGTCTGAGTGCATTGATCGCGGGTGTTCGCGACTTGTCGCAGTGCTCGGCGCCGGTCGGCCTCTATCCACAGTCTGACGGAAGGGGCTTGCCGGGTGCGTCTAGGCGGCGTAAGCGCCGAGCCGCTGAGCACGCAACGGAGCGCAAGCGAAGTGACGAGCGCTCGATTGCCGCCGCACTGACGAGACATTCGTTGTAGAGATAGTGTCGCGATCGGCGGCTAAGCTATTGATTTTATTGGCTGGGGGACTAGGATTCGAACCTAGACAGGCAGAGTCAGAGACTTAAAATGGCCTGTTTCAGCCTCCCTCATCTCTGCTCGCCAAAGCCACAAAAGGCCTTTAACATCAAAAATTAGCTGCCTCGAGCCGTCTCAACCTGAACCATCCCTATCCAACCTATTTCTGTGCCTAATTGTGCCTAAAATCGCCCTCACAGACCTGGCCATCAAGGCGCTCAAGCCCACGACCCAGACCGACTACTGGGATACGGGGCTGGCCAACTTCGGGCTGCGCGCCGGACCGCGCCGGAAGACCTTCCTAGTCCTTGTCGGTCCCAAGCGCCGACGCGTGACCATCGGCCATTACCCCGATTGGTCGCTCCATAAAGCGCGGCGCAAGGCGATGCTGATCCTCGGATCACCACCCGCCCCACACTTGGTGATCAGCATGGCCTTCACTGATGCGGTGGAGTCCTTCATCGCCCACCAGAAGAAGAACAACAGGCCATCGACGGTGCGCGAGACCGAGCGGCTACTCCGGCGGCACTTTCCGTTCACCGGATCTCTCGCCACGGCCACGACCCACCGCATCACGGACATCGTCGGCGAGCTGCCCCGGTCGGAGGCCAATCACGCCTTTGTCGCCATGCGCACCTTCTTCAACTGGTGCGTCGGCAAGCAGTACATTCAGGCCTCCCCGCTGGCGGGGCTCAAGCAACCCTACAAGACCCTCTCCCGCGACCGGGCGCTGGAGGACCACGAGCTGGCCGTGATCCTGAAGGCCATCACGCCTCCGACAACGCGCTACGACGTGATGATCGCCCTGCTCATCACCACCGGTCAGCGCTGCAACGAGATCGGCTCCCTGCGCCCCGAGTTCATCAACCGTGAGGCGCAGACGATCACGCTGCCGGCGTGGCTTACCAAGAACAACACCCAGCACACGTTTCCTTACGGGCCGCTCACGGCTTCTCTGCTCGAACAGTACGAATTCGACGAAGAGCAGTTCAAGTCATGGGGCACGGTCAAGCGCCTGTTCGACAAGCGTGTGCATCTGCCGCACTATACTTGGCACGATTTCCGGCGCACGCTGTCCACCATCATGAGCCGGGAGAACCTGGCGACCATCACTGCCGTGGAGGCCCTCCTCAACCACAAGACCGGCTCACGCTCGCCCATCCAGCGCATCTACGACAGGCACGACTACATGCCCCAAATGAGAGCCGCTGTACTCGCCTACGAAGCCCACCTTTCCCACTTGATGTCGCCGTAATCGGCGCCTAGTTTTAGTGCTTCCCGGGGCAACCCAGGAGACGTCGCGACGCTCCCAACATGGAGCTTAGCGATGTCTAAGACACTGAAGCTGCTGAAACTACGCCAGGTCTGCCAGATCGTAGGTGCGAGCCGTGCCACGATCGACCGCTGGAGGGACGAAGGACTATTCCCGGAACCGGTAGTACTCCGACGAACCGACAGCGGTCGGCCGACAAGCATAAGGTGGCGCACCGAGGATGTGGACGAGTGGCTAGCCGCAGCCCGCTAGACGCTCCCCCAAAAGGAGCAGGAGGCCCGATGTCCAAGTCGGGTCTCTTCCCTATTTCCCGCCTATGCACTCACGCGCTTGTGACTTCGTAAACACGCTATTGACCAAATCGCCCGAAAAAGGCTCATCTTGCCGCTCCCGCATCGTAAGCCCGGCTTCCCTGGCACCGACAACTGCCGTAAGCTCTCTTGGGCTATCAGGGCGTTCCTGGAACGCCGCCCTGGCGGCGCGCGTTATCCCCTTTACTGGATCCTGAAAACTGGATGATCAGTGTACACTTATTTCTAGGTACAGATCATCCGGAGAAATGCCATGACAGACACACCCAAGCGCGTAAGCTCGAATCGGTTTGGCGCAGCCATTTCGGCCGGCTTTACCTCTACCTTGGAGGAAGCAGTTTCGCGCGCCTTGAAGCAAGCGACCGATACCGCCAAGACGGGAAACAAGATTGCCGCGGCGTCAGCTGCCGACGATGAACCCGAACCCTACTTCGTCTCCGAGGAGGACAAGGCGCTCTACACCGTGTTTGCCGCAAAAACCGATGCCATGACAGATGAAGAACTCGTCAAACAGCTCCTGCAGTCCCGGGCCGATTTCTCGAAAAGCCTTGACGCTTCGCATCAGGCATGGGCCGCGAAAAACCGCGACCAGATCGAGAAGCTGCGAGACCGACTGAGAAAGAGCCGTTGAAACCATAATGGCCTTGAACGATGATGCGCCCACACCCACCAGTGTGGGCGCTTTTTTTCGGGGGAATAGTGCGCACATTCACCTTCCATGCGTATCATGGGACCACGAGTGATCGCGTCGACTCGATTGCCGCACGTGGCTTCGACCGAAGCGAAGGCGGTACATCGTGGCTCGGCGCAGGCATCTACTTTTTCGAATCCGCGCCTATGCTGGCGATGCTCTGGGGTCAACGATGGGCCGTTGAGAGAGGTTATCCACCAGCCGTCATCGAGGCGCGGATAGAGATCGCCCAGGACGAGATCATGGACCTTCTCGATGTCCGGTGGTGGAAGTACATCCACAAGCGCGGACGAAGGCTAACGGGCACCTACAAGCAGTGGGGTCCAATTCTCACCCTTGCTAACGGCGATACCCTCGATACTCTCCCCGCGAAGGACCGGACCGACATTTCCGAGGAGGAGAAACGAAGCATCGTGTACGCGGAGAACAGGCTCGATTGCGCTGCCATCGATTCTGCCCTCGAAGAGCTACGGGGCACGGGCCGCAAGATCAGTGCCGTCCGTGCTGCCTTCCTCGACGGGGCCCAGCTCTATCGCTCGTCTTTCTACTTCAAGGCGACCCAGGTTCAGATCAACGTCCGCGATCCGGCAGCGATATCCTCTTTCGATCTCGTCGACATTGATTCGCTGCAGGATCAGTATAGGAAACACGTCGGGATATCGCCCTGGTCCAAGATGCCGTCCTAGCTCAGGGAAATGCCGCACCATGGCAGCCACCATACCAGCAACCACCTTGTATGGTCGTGCTTGGCGGCAGATTCTCCAACAATTCCGGCACATTGGTCAGGCCTGAAGGCCATGACCCAATGCCCTCGGCTCGTCGTTTCCCTTCGAGTCCACTCCTCGCTTCCCTTGTCCTTGATCCTATCGGACGCAAGGACGGCAGCTCGCGCATTGGGTCATGGCCTTCAGGCCAGACAAGTGCCGGTACAATACACGGTAGGCCTCGATAATTCCGTTCAGCTTCCGCTTCCGCAGTACGGCCACGAGCCCCGCTGTTGCTTGGATGCAGTCTTGTAGCGATGCGAGACGGAACAGGAAGCTGAACGGACTTATGGACAATCGACATTTTTACGTGGTGGGAAAATCCGGTTTCGGCAAATCGACGTTCTTGAAGAACGAGATTCTGCGCGACATCGAGCGCGGCGATCGCGCCGTCGTGTATATCGACCCGCACGGGCCCGACGCCCTCGACCTTTTGAACGCGTGCCCGTCGTGGCAGCTCCGCAACATCTGCTACATCGACCTCGGCGATGCTGAGCACGCCGTCGGCTTCAACCCCCTTGCCGAGCCCCATCACCTCGTCACGGCCTTCAAGACCATCTGGGCCGACAGCTGGGGACCGCGGCTCGAGCACTTCTTGCGCCACGGCATCGCCGTCATTCACGAGGCGGGATTGACGCTGCGCGAACTGCCGGCGCTCTACTACGATCCCATCCACCGCGCCAAGGCGCTGACACGTGTCGCCGCGTCGGAGACCCTCAAGTTCTGGCACCACGAGTATCTCAAGGCCTACCCCGAGCGCGAGCGCCTGCAGGCGGCGATGCCGATCTACAACAAAGTCGGCGCGGTGCTCGCTTCACCCATTGCCCGCAATCTCACCCAACGCCACCCGAAACTGGATCTGGCCGAGGCGATCCGGGACATGAAGATCATCGTCGTCAACTTGGCCAAGCCGGTCATCGGCAACGAGGCCGCCACCGTGTTCGGGTCGCTGTTCACCACGAGCGTGCGCAACGCACTCATGACCAGCCCGGCGCCACTCTCGTTCTATGCCGACGAATTCCACACCTACGGCACCGACGTCTACATCTCGATGCTTTCGGAGCTGCGCAAATTCGGTTTGAAGCTCGGCCTGTCGCACCAGTTCCCGGCCCAGCTCGACGACAAGCTGCTGGCCGCCATTCTCGCCAACGCGCGCGACATCGTCGTGTTCCAGGTCGCCCACCGCGACGCCTTGCTGCTCGCCCCGCACTTCAACCGCGAGCACCAGGACTTCAATCCCAACGCGCTGACCACGCTCGAGCCCTTTACCGCCATCTGCAACGGCCAGGAGGAGCGCATGCCGCCCTTCAGCCACAACCGAGAGCGCCTAAAGGCAGTTCTCGATCAGTCCCGCCTCAGATATGCTCGCAGGATACCGCCGCCGCTCGCGCGTCAAGGGGAGTCGCATATTGCGCGGAACCGACCCTTGACCCGCTTCGCTCGGCGGCGGAAGGACGGACCGTTACCAACGTGAGGCGAGGGGCACCCATGCGGATGTTGCGCCTTCTTGCGCTATTCATCGTCATCACCGCCACGGCTGCACGCGCCGATGGCTATTTTGTCCTGGGCAAGAACTACCAGGGTGGGCTCACGTGGTCGTGGAGTTATAATCTGACCGAGTTCGAAGCAGCTCTATCGCACTCGCTCGAAGAATGTTCTCAGAAAGCGTTCAGTTGTCGCCTCATTGCTCGTGTCAGGGACGGGTGTTTTGCCTTCGCCGCGCCCGTCTCCGGAACGGGTTATGGATATTCGACCGGAATCACTAGCGATGACGCAACTCGCAAAGCAGTGCGCGCCTGCCGACAGGCGGGTAACGCGGGTTGTATCGTCAAAGCCAAAATGTGTGAGACCCTAGGCCCGCAACTCCGGGCCAAGTTCGAAACAGACTGGAAGCTCTGCTTCGACGGCTCTGCGGACGCCTGTCACCAGGCACTCTCCTACTTCGACATCTCCGACGCCAATCGCAGTCGGGCAAGCGAACAATTGCAGAAGCTCGAACAACAGGCGCGCCAGCAGTCCGAACCGTCAATGTCGCTAGCCCAACAACTGGCGAGCGAGCAACGACCATCCGACAGCGCACGCCCGGCGATACTAGATACGGCGACCGCAGCAATCACCGAGCCCGCCGATCGCATATCGGTGGGAGCACGTCTTCTTCGAGCCGCCCAAACGGGCGACTGGGCTTCCCTCGCCGATCAGCTCATGCGCCTTATCGTCGTTGTCGCCCTCGGCGCGTTCGTCGCTGTCGCCCTCGCTACCGCTTTCGGCCCGTCCCGGCAGACGGCCGTCACGTTTGCGTTGCCAAGCGTCGCTCGACCGAATGTGTCGGCCACACATGGCACTCACCCGATCCACAATGCGCAGGCTGCGCAGGAGGCCCTCGAGCTCGCCCAGAGCTATCTGCAGGAGCTCGACGATCTCGTTCCCAAGGTGATCGGCGAACCGCTCCTCGCCAACACGATGCTCAACACCCTGTCGCTCGCCAGCAGGCAGATCGCCATCGCCGAGGATGCAGACCCGACGGCCAAGCACACGTTTGAGCAGGACGGCGCAACCCTGACGGTCTCAATCAGCGAGATGAAATCTCAGGCGCTGTTCATCGAAGCCATTGCCCGCGGCGCCGACAACCCCAGACGGGCGATCCCGATCCTGGAAAAGGCGGCCGCTCTCAACCCGACCGCAGCCCTGATCTACTTTTGGCTCGGCAACTTCCACGGCCTCTTGCATGACAAGCGCCGTGCCGTCGAGGCTTACGAGAAGGCCGTCGCGCTCGAGCCCAAAAACCTCGTCTATCGCAAGGAGCTCGACCGGGCCCGCAACATGGCCTGGAGCCAGATCGCAATTGCGAAAAGCTTTCGCGGGGCGCGCACAGCGGTCAATGCCACACGCTTCGCCGTGATCTTGATCATGCTCGGGATTATTGTCGGCGTGTTCTTCACCTACGGCCCGGGCAATGTCTTCTTCGCGATCCTTTGTATCGTCGGCTTGGGGATCGGCGCCAAGATCCATGAATGGGCGTCGCGCTGATGGCAAAGAAGCCGGATGTCCCGCTCAATGAGCTCATCGAGTACGTTCTCACGAGCGCGGCCATCAACCTCTCGCACTTTCCCTGGCGGCCACATCGGGCGTTCAAAGGAAAGCCCGAGCCGGTCCGGTCCTATCACGCCCGGCTCAGGTCTGCCTACCGCGCCTCCCAGTATGGCAATCGCGATTATCTCGCCGACATTGCGGTCGCGCAGGTGCTCACCTGTGCCGATGAGGGACCACGCCCGTTCGAGCCGATACTGGTCGCGCTTGCCAAGGCCAACATCGCTCTCAGGAAACACAATCGGCTCGTCTTCGAGTTCCCGGAGCTGCCCGCCCACAGTGATGCCGGTAGCGACATCCTCCTCCGTCGCAAGCTCGAGGAGCTGGAGCCCTACCTCTTGCATGAGGAGCGCATCCGCACCGTCTTCGATGAGACGATTTGCGGTCTCATGCTCGGTCTCATGGACGAGCTGCCGCCCTCCCTACACGAGACTTGGAGCGATGCGCACACCTTTAGGATTCCCGCCTTTGCCTTGCTGCCCGACCTGGCCGAGGTCCTCGGCAAGATCCTTGTCACGTTCCTATCCGACACGGCCTTCGAAGACGACTATCCGGCCGCCTTGGCCTTCGCCCACACGCGCCAACGCCTCATCGAAAACCTCCTCGCCGCTTCCGAACTCTCGTTTGAGGACGCCCAGAGGCAGCCCCACCGGATCAGAGCGCCAAGGGACTGCAAGCTGCCGCCGCAGCACATGATCTCCGCCTACCTCGACGGCACCGGGCTCGAGTCGATTTTCACCACTCAAGTCCCCTTCTCCATCCCTGAGAAGGCCTATCGCGAGCACGGTGCGATCTTTGCGCCGTCGGGCCACGGCAAGACCCAGCTCCTGCAGCACATCATCGTCTCGTTCATGCAGCGACCCGATGCGCCGGCCATGTTCATCATCGACGGCATGGGCACCATGCTCGACAAGATCGCGCGCCTCGAGGTCTTTAACGCTGAGCTCAAGGACCGCCTCATCATCCTCGAGCCGCGCGACGTTCCCGCACTCAACTTCTTCCAGATAAGGGGCGGCTCGGACGCCCAGCAGATCGAACTCTTTAC
Organism: Hyphomicrobium sp.; assembly: GCA_022843145.1. GTDB lineage: Bacteria > Pseudomonadota > Alphaproteobacteria > Rhizobiales > Hyphomicrobiaceae > JAKAML01. The sequence goes on along the minus strand of JALHOF010000016.1, from coordinate 71,796 downwards.
GTATCTGTTCACCGCCATCGATCAGGGCCTGTCGACCAAGATGGCGACAGGCGTGCGCTTTATCGTCCAGCTCATGCAGGCCATTCCCGGTGCCACGCTGCAGACCATGCGCGAGGTGATGGAAGATCCGGCCAAGACCGTTGAGGGCTCGAAGTACTATCGCGAGATATCGGCCCTCGATCCCCTGGCCCAAGCCTACTTCCGCAACCAGTTCTTCAATCCATCGGCCATGAAGGTGACGCGGGAGAGCATCGCCTCACGCCTCTACACCGTGCTTGCCAACCCAACCTTCAATCAGATGTTCTCGGCGCCCCAGAACGCCTTCGACGCCCTGCAAGCCATGCAGGATAAGAAGATCGTTCTCATCAACACCGACCGGTACTTCCTCGGCGACGACGCCTCGGCGGTGTTCGGCCGCTTCGTCATCGCCCAGTGCCTCGCCGCGGCTCTCGCCCGCGCACCCGTTCACCCGGATCAACGCCACCTCGCGCTTCTCATCGTCGACGAAGCCAAGGATTACTTCGACGCCAAGACCGAGAAGATCCTCTCCGACGCCCGCCAGTTCGGCCTTGGCCTGCTGTTCGCCACTCAGTTCGTCGAGCAGCTCCCCGAGGGCGTGCGCAAGGCCATGTACAACAACACCGCGATCAAAATGGCCGGCCCGATCACCTATGCCGAGGCCGTCACCTTCGCCCGGGAGGCAAGGACCACGCCGGAGTTCATCCGCGCCATGACCAACACGGACCGGCAGTTCACCGAGTTCGCGGCCTTCATCCGCAACGTCACGCCGCAGGCGATCAAACTCAGCATCCCCTATGGCACACTCGAGAATGAGCCTTGCATGAGCGATGCCGCTTATGCCGCTCTGCGCGAGCAGAACCGCGCCCGCTTCGCGCCGAAGATACCCCCACCCCACCCGCCGGAAACGGCGCCGCCGTCAGTCCAGCCGCCGCCGAAGCCGTCGATCAAATGGCAGACGCCAGAATAGTGCTACCATGCACGAGTATGATGTCTCATCTCGCGTCAGGTGAGCGTGACGGCGGACTGCCGCCCATTACCCTGGAGCCATGCATGCAACTCAACGTCAACGCCGCGGATCGGTAGACTGGCCGGAGGGAATGACGCCCGTCGTCATCCCGCCCGAGCGCCTGGTCGGCAACCGCGAGCGCATCCTGCGCATTCTCCACCCGACCATCGGCCACCGCTTTCTGCCCTCGGCCTGGATCGAGCACCATCTCGCCAAGCCCTGCGAGCACGCCAACTTCATCCGCACGCTCCGCGACCTGCGCCGCAAGCCCAACCAGTACATCTACTGGCCCGAGCAGCAGGACTACTCGTTGAACGCCGCCTACAAGGACGGCGTGCACGGCCTCACCGACAAAGGCGCGAAGGCGGTCGGCCTGCCGCTGCCGAGGTTAAGCACCCACGAGTATGCCCACGAGCTCGGCGTCTCCATCGTCGAGTGCTCGCTCAAGTTTGGCGCCCGCGACTTGGGGATTTCGTTTCAGACGGCCGAGCCGCAGACCTTCCGCTTCGGAGACGTCGAGTATGTTCCCGACGGCCACCCGATGCTGATCGGCGACATCTTCATTCCGGGCATCGAGTTCGAGCGGCGCAAGTACAAGGAGAGTCCCGGCGACACCCGGGAAAAAATCCACAAGGTCATCCGCTTCATGAAAGAGCGGATCTATGAGCGCGAAGGCTTTGCGAAAGCGCTCGTCCTGTTCGTCGCCACCACCGAGCGCCGGACCGAGAACCTCATGGGCACCGTCGAGGAGCAGCTCGGCGCCTGCTCGTTCATCCTGTTCAGGACCACCCGGGATTGGGCTCGGGAACCGAACTTCCCGAAGCCCAACGGCGACATGCTCACCGAGCCCTGGCTCCGCGTCGGCTGTCCGCCCCTCACCATCGCAACCCAAGCCAGAAAGGAAGGTGCCGATGTTTAAAACCAAGACGGAGACTAAGCCTGCCAACCCATGGGCGGAGAAGCCCTTCGAGCTCATGTCCTACGACGAGCTTCTGGCCGTCAAAACGCGTGTCGACCAGGAGCTCAACGCCCGCGGCCCCGGCGAGCTCGAGGCCTTGATGGTGAAGCTCACCCTCATCGCCAATGCCCAAGGGCTGTCGCCCGCCGACTTGTTCGGCGACAGGCCGAAACCCGAGAGAAAGGAGAGGAAGAAACGCGAGGCGAAAATCAGATACCGCAACCCCGACGATGCGAACGAGACGTGGACCGGGATCGGCAAACCCAAGAGGTGGCTCAAGCAAAAACTCGATGCCGGTGCCACGCTCGACGACTTCGCTGTTGCATAAGAAAAGTGAGGGCCGCGCGCGTTGCGCGGCCCTCTGGTTTATCGGCTACTCGGCTTCTTTTGGCCGCATCAGCAGGCAATCGCCGTTCCAGCCCATCGGCTGATTGTTGATCTTCACGGAAATGCCGGTCGTGCCGTCCTTGAAGTGGGCGGTCCAGGCCGCGCCGATCGTCTGCCAGTACTCGCTGTCCGGCGCTTGCCGCGCGCGAACCACGTAGTCCGGCGTGCGCTTCTCGTCCTTGGTCTCGACTCTCTTTCCTGCCTTGGTCGCCATCGTAAGCCTCGCAAGTCTTGGATAAGCCGATGCTCACGGCCATTGCCCGCATCGATCACGAGCGGGTGCGGGGCGACGACGGTCTTCGATCATCGTTGCAATGGATCGGAAATCACTCCGGTCATCATTGGCGCCATTCGGTTTCGGTAGTCATTCCAAGGCGCCGCTCCCCCATCCGCTCGCGAACCTCCTGGTACAATATCACAAGTCCGTTCATTCAGGAGGAGACCCGATGGCCAGTGTCGACTTCGCAGCTCTCAAACGTGAGCTCACCATCGAGCAGATCGCCAATTGGCTTCAGCTCGAGACGACGAAAGTGAATGACCAACTCCGCTGCCGCTGCCCGGTTCACGACGGCGGAAAACGCGCGCTCGTCATCACGCCCGGGCGCGGCGTGTTCTACTGCTTCGCACCTCAGTGCCAGAAAGGCGGCGACCTCATCGAACTCGTCGCCCATTGCCGGCAGATCGCAACCCGCGACGCCGCGCTCGAGATCCAAGCGGCGTTCTCGACGAAGTCCGCGCCGCCCGAGGGGTTCGACAAGGTGGCCGGTTACCTGGAGCCGGAGCACGCTGCAGTGCAGGCACTCGGCCTCACGAAAGAAGCCGCTGTCACGCTCGGCATCGGATACGCCGGACGCGGTATCATGAAGGGTCGCGTGCTGATCCCGCTCAGAACAGCCGATGGCGCGCTCGCCGGATACGCGGGCTATTCGACGACCCTCGATCCGCCGCTCAAGGTTCCGTCCAAACTCTTTCTCTAAGCTCTTCACGGCTGCGTCTTCTTCGGCGCGGCCGTTACTTTTGGGCACACCCACTCCGGGGTCACGCCCTCGCGCGCGGCACTGCGTTGCCGCCCTTCGGGCTTCGGTCATTTGCGCTTACAGCTACCCAAACCAAGTCGCGCCCGGCACATCAACGCCAAATCCGCCGAGGTCAGACGAGCAACATTATGGCGACCGAGCATCAAAAACGAACGTTTTTGTTAGACCGTGACCGAGAAGTGCCAAGCAGCCCGCAACTGCCAGTTTGCCGTAACAAAACCCCGTAACAGAACTGGGGATAACGAAACCCGACGTGGCGACGGGTTCTGTTACACTTTTCCTTATATGCTGATCGGCTACGCGCGTGTCTCCACCGACGACCAGGACACACGACTGCAGATCGATGCCTTGAAGCGCGCCGGCTGCGAGAAAATCTACGAGGAGCGCGCCTCGGGCTCCAGTACCGATCGCCCGGAGCTTGCCAAGGCCGTCGCCCACGGACGCAAGGGCGACATCGTCGTCGTCTGGAAGCTCGATCGCCTTGGCCGTTCTCTCCCCCACTTGATCGACACCGTGCACAGCCTTGAGGAACGCAAGATTGGTTTTCGCTCTCTCACTGACAATATCGATACCACGACCGCAGGCGGTCGCATGATCTTCCACGTCATGGGCGCCCTCGCACAATTCGAACGCGACCTTATCCGCGAGCGAACCAACGCCGGACTGAAAGCGGCTCGCGAGCGCGGCAACGTCGGCGGACGTCCACGCAAACTCGCCGAGGCCGATCTCAAATTCGCGCGCTCCTTGATGCGCGACAAAAGTGAGCTCTGGACTTGGCCTGCGGTCGCCACGCGTCTCGGCGTCTCACACATGACGCTGTGGCGCGCGATGAGGCGCCATCCGCTCCAGACTGAAACAGCGTCATCAATCAGATCTCTACGTTCTCGCCGATCGCAACCAATGCCTGTTCGCCGCGCGCGCAAGTAGCGTCGCACGTGATAAACTTTCTTGCATGACGATGCCGAAGTTCGAACAGGAACGTCGCGCGGACATCAGAGCCATCATGCGCGACATCGCGCGCCAGATTTTCAAGTTGCCGGCGACGCGACAGGCCGAGGTTTCGCGTTCGTTGATTTCCATGCTCAGAATTCTTGAGGAGGAGAATCGCAGCCCAATCGACGACATCGAACTATGACCGCCAATCAATTCGCGCAGCTTTCCGAACTCGTCGATGACATCAAGGCGGGCGGCGATCCGATGCTCGTCGCCATCGCGTGCCGCGCCCTCAACGAACTTCTGCACCACGATCTCGCGGCGACACACGACGAGGACATCGACGCGTAGCCCATGCCGAACATCACCCATGCTCCCGCATTTTCTGCAACAAAAACCTTCGGGAGTATGATCTCGATCTCTCGGTAGGTCTCAAGCGACAGCAGACCCTTATCGCGCGTCACGAGGTATTCAGCGCCCGCAGCCAGCGCACGCAAGCACCATGTCGTCGGCGGGGTCACGCACGACCGACACCTCCGCAATGTCCTGCACCAGCGTCGCCATGCGCGCGACCGCCTCAGCATCGGTGTATTGATCGCGCCGCCGCAAGTGACCTCCCGTCAGCAACACACGTCGGCGCACTCTTCGAGGATCTCGTCGGAACGGCACAATCCGAGGACGCCGGTGCTGCACATGTCGAGGAGGTCGAGCGCTGCGCGCCCGGGCCGCGCGTTGAGAAACGCGCTGACTGCATACGATTATACGAAATTCGCAATTTCGTACTCTCACGGTGCAGATACACGGTCCCCTCTCAACCGGTTCCATATCAGCGGTTGAAGCCATCGAGATTTTCCTGTTGCGCGCTGGGACGTTGGCAAACCCAACCCAACGCGGATAAGTCTGTGCACGCTCGATGCGGTCGAGACGTTGCCAGGGCCAACCGATCGAGTCGGTTGGCAAGCCGACCTCGACGGAACATCCCATTTGCAGTCATCCAGTCCACCGCCGAAGGCGGGCAATTGCTCGCCGCCGGTCGCTTCCGCCATCTGAGGTATCGCGTAAGCCCTGCCTACACTACGTCAGGCAGCCCCGGCGTCAGCTTGCATCGATCGAGGCCATCCTCGGCCCTGATAGTCTAACGCGCCAGATCTTCGTACTCTTCAATCTCGGCATTCACAGCTTCCCCGCAAGACCAGAGTCCAGTTGCCGGATCGAGGCGAGCCCCCAATCCTTGAAGACAACTCGAAACGGCGCCTCGCTCACACGGCCGTCCTATGCGTCTTTCAACGGCGAAAACTATTTGGCTGAACGAACGCGGGTCGACAGCCAATCTCAGCGTCCCGTTCACTGCATCTGCAAGGCTCTCGCGACGAGGCCCTCCCCACTTTGCCAGATATAAATATTGCGCGGTGTTCGTTTGCATACGCGGGTCAGATGCCGCCAAACTATAAAGACATGTCGGAGTGATCTCGCTGCCGTTCAGATTGCCAAGTGCGTCTGCTATCTCCGTTGCATGAATACCGGCCCCGCGCTGCTCCAGAGTATCGTTGATCTTTTCGATGAGCGCGGGCTGATCCGCTCGCTTTATAACCAAGTCCCGGTCGTTTAGTCCCCAAAGACCTGGAGCTACCCTCAGCAACGGATCGGCCGCCGAAATCTGGAAATGCTCATTTACACCGCGTATCGCTACAAGCCGTTGCTTGATTTCGGCGGCCCGCAAGGGCCGACCAGCCTGCTGCACCACGGCGACAATTGCTTGGCGCACATCGATGCGTGCGACGTCGCTTGAATCGACATTGTGCTGCGCCCAAATCATTCGACCAAATCGCCGAAGCCCAGAGGATTTTTGGAGCGCAATGTCGAGAATATACTTGTCAACCTGCAATGCAGCGGCAGACCCGCCTTCTATCAGATCTGCCAAGATCTCACTTACGTGCCACTGCCGTTCGGATGGGCCTTCCCAAACAAGTTCCTCTGCCTGCTCACCCAGCAACAGCAAGTCGGCATTCCCAAGAGGCAGGTGACGCTCATGCCCATAGGTACCACGACCAAGCAGCATAGCGACTTCAGCGGCCGCGTTGTGCGCTCGCCGGACATCGATTTCTCGCCCAGACCGAATTGTTGCGAGCGTAGCAATTTCCGTAAAATGGAGCGGACGATCCGAAGCCAACAATACAGCTTCTACAATATGCTCCGCACCGCGGCCATATGTACTGAGGACGTTTTCACCGTCACCCGTTGACACGAAATGGCAAAGGCGCGACGCCTTGTCCCACAGTACACTTCTGAATTCCCTAGCCCTTGACGGAAGCAATGGATCAATAAGAGACCTGCAATGTCGCTCGGTCCAATTGAGTCCTGCGCCGCTCTGCAACAATCTGCGCGCTTCATCAACAATAGCACCCCACTTGTCCTCGTTCAGGACGGTGAGGAATTTCACGCCATCTATGTCCACGATGCCCACGTTGCTGTGACAGATGTTGGCCAAAACGTACTGCAACGCTTCCGATCGTTCTGCCATGTTCTCAAACCATGGATCCACAGCCTCTATGCCAAGAACCGGCAGTGGTGCCTCACGGTTTTGCAACAGAGTCTCAGCTTTACGGGATAGTGCCGAGATCCAAGTGGCTTCACGCCTTAACCGCACGGCAGCCCGGAACTCGATCTGCCTTACGCGCTCTCGGGTCACACCATACGACTCACCGATTTGCTGCAGTGTTTCTGACGGACCATCCAATCCCATCCGTCGAATTACAATATTTCTATCTCTATCCTCGAATTTAGATAGCAATCCGCGGATGCTAGTTAAAAGCGAAGACTGATCATTCGCATCAAGATCTACCCGCGAGCCTAACGGCCCTTCTTCGAGTGCGCCCTCTAGTGATTGCAATAAGTCAGCAACCGATGTGCGCCCGAAATTTTTGATTTCCAATAATTGATCTAGCGTAAAGTTGCTCAGGTCTCGTACCTGATTAACCCCTATCCGATTGAACACGTTCGTCAGCCGAACCGTTATCTCCATAGAGCGGAACTCCCGCTGCGAGAGCCAGGGAGGAGCCGCGCGAGCAAACGCACATGGATCGCCACGATCTGACCCAATTAGAACCCCAAACCGAAATAACCCGACACTTCGGCGTCTGTTGTTGTCGAGTGCGCCTTCACGCTCTGTATAAGTCGCGTCGTCGTAGATGCCGGCGGCTTCAAGTTCCGTGGACAGGCTCGATGATACGGCCGCAATATCGCGCACCCAGCCAAAGGTGCGTCGTTCAGGAAGCCTTGGTGGAACCGGAGCGTGTTCGATGACGTCGTCGAGTAGGTAGCCCCAGCCGCGAATTCCTAAATACAACGGAATACGCCCGACAAATCCAACCGGTTCAGATGAAGAAACAAAACCATCAGGCAGTGCAAATTTTGCAGCGCCGGTTACAAGCAGTCGGCCAGCATGGGACGCAGCGGTATCATCGAAACTCCTCGAAGGAGGACGATCAAAGCCAACGTGCAGCACGCCAACGGAGCAATCAGGTTCGGGTCTTCTTTTCCAAGCATCGAGTACACCTTCGAGATCTCGGTGCACGCTCACTGACCATTCGCCGGTTCCCGCGCGCAACATGAGAAACGCTCTGAGAGCTGACATGTTCGAGACCTACTTACTGGCAAGCTTGTCAAAAATGGACAGAAAATCGATGTTCCCTTGCATTGCCTGCTGATGTAGCTCGTGAACACCCCAGTCTGCGAGGCGTTCGATCAATCGATACGCTGTGGTTGCCTCAAGTTCCTGGCCCATCAACGCCTCGACGGCACGCCGTAACGTCTGATCCGGGTCAAGCGAACCCACGTTCAAAAAAGTGGTCCGCTTGATTATTTCTGGAGGTACAACACCATGCGCCAACGCCAACCCAACCGCGAAACGGTATCCATCCATCTTTTCAGCAAAAATTTCTCGCTCACGAAGATAGTCAAGCTTTTCGTTCGCAGCCTCTGAGAGGCCCACAGTGATGATATCCGTTGTCACAGCGTCGTCCTCTCAAGTTTTGAGTGGGTCGGTGTAACTTCTTTGATTTCGTATACAGCCCCGATGCGCGATTTGATCGTTGCCAAATCGGTCTCTGGTCTGATTTCTCCACTGTGAACCAGCAACACGAATTGACTTGTGACCGTCGGGAGGTACTTCAGGATGTTATCCCGGTGTTGAAGATCGAGCCGGCCGAAGGGTGTGTCCATCACAACAGGCCCGATTGCTCGGCCTGTCCTATTCAGCCCATCAATCAAAGACAGCGCGACAACTTGCTCGGCACCAGCACTGCGCAACGGTACCTTGCCTCCAGCTCCATCGATGATGCTCAATCCGTAGTTCGCATTGATCTGAAGACCTCGGTAGTTCTTCTGCGTCGTCATTTCCTTGAACGCCGCACTGGCCAGTTTCTCGACCCTTGTTCGCAATCGATCACGGAGGCGGTCAATGCTTACGCCAAATGTGCGCTCAAGATCTCCAGAAATCGTCACCTTCAAGGTACTTCTCTGAGAGCGCGCAGGCGCCAAACTCTCGATCGCCTTCTGAGCAACCGCCAATTCCTCTTTAGTGCAATCGATATCCTTCCGTACGTTCGTTATATTCGTTTGCAGCCGACCTTCCTCTTTAAGTCCCTCCTGCTGTAGTACGCGTTTACGGGCGAGGTCCGCAGTATCCTGCCCTGAAATCTCGTCAGTCAATCGCTCTATTTCGTTGTCCGCGCGCTGCAATTCGACCGACGCTTTGTTGATGTCATTATCGATCTCTGCGAGCCGATCTCTGGCATTAACTCCACGAATCTTGTTCAATGCAGCCAATTGCGCTGACACCGTCTGGAGCTCATCGTTTCCGTCTTGCATGCCTTTAATTTCGGCTTGAAGAAGGCCAAGCGAAGCCCCCATTTCAGCCCGCTTATGAACCGCTAGGCTTTGATCACACGTTGGACAATGATCAGTTTTGAGTAGCCGTTCAAGATCATCGATTTTGGTCTGAAGGCGTCCTTGCTGGCGAAGATCTTGCGTCAAAGCCATTTGTCGTTTCTGAAGTTGATCCCGTTTGATCTGTAATCTGGCATCCAACAGATCCTGCCACGCTTGACCAAGAAGTGATTGCCGTTCAACGGCCTTTCGTTTCAATTGCTCCTCGAGTGAGCGCTTCTGCCCACTAAGTCCATCCAGCCGCCCTTTGGACGCAAGAAGTGCCGCGGCGGCATCGAGGTCATCATCCAATTTCTCACGATCACTGCGAACAGTTGCAAGCCGTGCACGAAGTTTCTCAAGATCGCGCTCGAACGCGTCCTGCCGCGTTGCAAGTTCTTGTTGACGTTCGGCCTGTTTTTCCAAACCGTTGACATGCGCCAGATCACTCGACTGCCGCCGGGTTGCTGCCTTCAGGATTGCGCCAAGCTCAGCTCGTCCATCTGTCAGTGACGGCACTCCAAGGACCTGCTCAATAGCTTCTTTGATGTCGCGTCCTTGTTCACTCCCCTCGATAAGTAGACTTTCGTACTCTTGCAACAATTCACCGTCGAACAGGAAGAACCGCGATACCTGTTCAGGCGCTATCTGATCAATCTCCGATTGCACCTGATCACCACTGACCGGTGCACCGTCTTTACTCAATAGCAGAACCGTTTGAAAATCTTCCGGCCGCGACGGGCTTGCAACATGAGCGCGACGAGTCGATGAGCGTCTCAAATCGTAGGAGTGACCGTTTGCCTCAAACTGGATAAACACCTGCACACGCCAATCGTCTTGCAGGGCAGCTTCCGTATTGACGATGTCCTGCAGCTGGATCGGTCGCGAGTGCCTTCCAATCGCGCGACCATAAAAACCCCATCGAAGTGCGTTTAAGAGACTCGTTTTGCCGCGCATATTGTCGCCGAAGACAATCATGACATTCCGATTCTCATCGGTCGGAAATTCCATCACCAAATCGCCTTTGTACGGCATAAAATTGGTGGTTGTCAGTCGGTGCAACTTCATTTTTGGACCTCACCAGCTGCCGCCAGCTGCACGACCTTGGCGTCAATTAGTCGTTCCAAAGCATTGGTTGGCAGTTCGCGATCTTTGCTGAATTGGTATTTTTTTAGGATCGCGTAGCACTGACGCAAGAGCTCTGGATCAAGGTTCGGCGCCGCATCATTCTTCGCATCGATTAGCGTCTGCAGAACCAAATCATCGCTATCTCCACTCATTCGTCTTCATCCCCATTGTCTGCCAAGCAGTCCGGGTCAATTCCCATGCAGCTTGCTATGCTGCGAAGTTCGGCTGCAGAATCCCGATTGATCGCATTTTGCGCAAACTCGACCGAGCGAAGCAGTTCGGATCTTAAAAGGCCCAGCTGCTCTGGATCATCTTCTGCGGAGACCGGAATAACCACGGCATCATGAATTACGGCCAGCGATTTTCCAGGGGCTCGTCGCAGAACCCTGCCTCTGCGTTGGATAAATTGACGCGGGTTCTGAGATGATGCCAAAATTAGAGCGTGTGACACCGCAGGTATATCTACCCCTTCATCCAGGCAGCGGATGGATACCAAGACGCCGCCGAAAGAGCGAAACCAGACCATCGCTGCCTGACGATCCCCGCTCATTCCGGAGTGATATTCGATCGGTGTAATTCCGTTTACGGTGAGGATATCCATCACAGCAGCCAATTGCCCCGCGTCCTCGCAGTACACAAGCCAACTTTGTCCAGGTTGATAGTTCTCTTGCACCACGTTTAGAGCCAGCTGAACCTTCACCGCCGCCTTCTTCGCAATACGTGCTCTCTTTATGAGGAGCATTTTCATTTTTTCACTGACCGGCCTGCCTCCATTTTCGTCGATCTTTTGCCTTCCGGCTTCTAGTCGAATAGACGCCGTTAGTTCCTTCCACTCAACAGCCTCTGTCGCGCTTAAGTTGATCGGGTGAGGATAATACTCATATGAGACCAGCCGACCCGCCACTATCGCGTCCGCTAGGGTGATAGGAGGGGGCACAACGTCACCAAAATACCGGAATATCTTCGCTGTGCCGTCTGGATCGCCGTATCGGGTCGGGGTGGCGCTGAGTCCGAGGCGGCGACCAGCATCGATTGTCAAAACTTGCGAGTTTTGCGTGCTTCCCACTTGATGGACTTCATCGGCGACAAGGAGCAAATGCTCACCTGCAAATACACTAGATATGAAGTCAGGCAACGATGCCGTTTGCATTGTCGCCAAAACAATCCGGGCACCCAGTGACGGGTCCGGATCAGTCATGGCCCGCAGCCTGTTAGGTGCTCGCCACTTATCGTTATCCCCTCCGGCAAGTAGAAGCGCCGCAAGTGGCACCTCGCCTCGTAACTCATCAGCCCATTGGTCGAGCAACAATCTGCTTGGGACAAGCACTATTGTCGGAAGGCCACGAGCCGCGTGTTCACGAATTGCGAGGATCGCTGTGAACGTCTTGCCGCTGCCGGTCGCATGCTCAAAGATGCCCCGACATCCTTGCGCGTGCCAAGCAAGTTTCGCTGCATCCTGATGTGGCAATGCAGTACGGCGTTGTGTCAGCAATGGAGGGTTTTCTTGTGCCACCTGATCGAGCCCTGCATACTTGGCATTGGCGAGATGCTCCAGCGCCCGGACCGGAAACGAAAAAACCTCTACGTGCGGATCGGTTTCCGCCCAAAGCGCGTCAAAGTGGGCCTCATGGCTGTTTACGCGCTTTTCTTCAAGGCCACCCCTCCAGCTACAGAACACCTCGATTGACTCAAAATTTCCATCACGATGCCAGCCAGCCCACGTCTCATTTGCCGAACCCTTGAAACTGACGCGATTGCCGCTCCCATCTTTAAAAACGCCAATCTTTTCATGGTAGAGGCCCTTGCGATCTGCGCGGACGGCAATTTTTAACTCAAGGTTTCCTGTCGATATTAGAGTAGCCAAAGTGCGTGCGGCCCTCGACGTAGAGGCGTCAGCAAGAAGTGCATCGAATTGCTCTATCAGAGATTCAACAACTCGCTCACTTCGACGAGCGTATCCAATAGCGATTGTGTCAATATCTTCGCGGTCGAGTTCAGGCGAACAGATCAGGTCAATTTTTCCGCCTCGTCGCGCGAAATCAACAATGCTGCCTCCAACGACAAGGAACACCGTTGATCTAAAATACCCAACTGCTCGACAGTAATGGTTCGCCTGCTTGAGGCAGGGGACATAGAAGCAGCCAACAGGATCATCTTTGACCGATCTATACTCCGTCTCCAGGTGCAAGCTGGCGAGATTACTTTTTTCTGGAGGCTTCAGGTTGGAGAGGTTCGCCATGTGAGCGCATTTCCCAATGCCAGGATAGGTCCAGGTCTAGCGCCTCTGTGGCTTCATTTTTTTAGGTTGTTTCTTTTTGGGCCTGTTTTCTAAAGCGCTCAAATCGCCCCCTTGAACCATCCACGTACTCCAGCTTGGCCTCGACACTAATCCATCGCCTATCCAGATCCTCAGCCACAGCGCCGGTAGTGTTTGAACCGGCAAAAGGATCGAGAACTAGGTCACCGGCTTCAGTAAGAAATTGTATGAAAAACGCAGAAAGAGAGGACTGCATTCGTGCTGGATGAGCGGGCAGTTGTTGAGACTTGCAGTACTCACGATATCGCGCATCCCACTTTGTGCCGGTATACTTCAGGAGGGATTCCGGATAGTACTCACCGTTGAGATCCAACACATTGGCGCCGATCGAGCCGCCGTGATCTGTCAAAAATCCCTTCTCGGAAATCCTATGCCCTGACGGTCGGACCCCGGAATTATAACGTTGTGACTTCAAAAGCTTTTTCATGTCCGCACTGTACGGATTCAATACTCTGCGATTATCAGCTTTCGGATTTTCCGTACGTGACATCCACCATACGTGCGTAAACGAATCTTTGAGCCTCGCACGCTTGACATTGACCCACATTGCGGGACTTGGGAGGCGCGCAGGGTTGTGACAGATTACGTGTTGGCACAGTTTGAGGTTGGCGGCCTTCTTGAAGGCGAGCAGTGCCTCAAGCGGGAGTGTTGACATAACTGGCACCCCCTCCTCCCATGCATTGCCAATTTCGATTGCGATCGACCCATCGTCTGTCAATAACTGGCTCAAAGGTTCAGCCAGGGACTCTAGCCAAGCGAGATATATCTCACCATTTTCATTTCCGTATCGCTTTTTTCGTACGAGCGGAAAAGGTGGCGAGGTTACAATAAGATTAACTTTGCCTTTGAGTTCCAAGAGTTTGGAACTTCGAAGCGCGTCTTCTATGCGGCCATGGTACATTTTCCCATGCGAGGTCCGATACGCCTGTGTGAGCTTTCCTGATGGTTGACTCTGGCTTTCACTGGTCGTGACCTTCTTTCGAGCGCTCATCAACTGTGCACCAGTTCTTCGTAAGGCCGCAAAGCAGCGACACCTTCACAGAGTCTCTCGTGGCGTCGCGAGGGCATGACTTTTCCATTGCCTAGTCAATGGTCTTGAACCTGCGAAGCAGATCCATCAATCCGTTTTGACGGCGCTTGACCCAGCCCTAAACCATGAGGAATCCCATTTCTGCAAACCATTGCCGGTCTTGTGTGCAAAATCAACAGTCCGCGACTGCGCGTGTGGATGAGCTGGGGAGAACGTCGGTGAGACCCTTCGCTACAACGCTCTCGGCACCCTTCGCGAACAACAACAATCACACTGCCGGATAGAGGCGCGGGAACAGAAACTCCAGCACGTCTGTTGGGAAGCGTAGTGACACGGGGCCTCTTAAATAATGAGGCAACCGTCCTCTGGATCCAATCCCATCGATGCTCGTGGTGTCACTCCTCGTCCTGGCCGCGGATTTCCGCGACACGGGCGCTCGTGAAGAAGAAAGGCATGCCTGCCATCGTCAGGCGACCACCGCTTGTTGGTCAGTCACTTGGATTTGCGTCCATCACCGCTTTTGTGGACACATCCACAACCCACGCTGGCTCAGTTCAGCGCAAAGAATCACCTGGACGCGCCGTGCCGACAGGGCGGTGGTCGGCGTAGGGCTACTTTGCAGCTTTTGTAGCGACTTCACTCTGGCATACCACAATGTGGGGCGTGGTCCGCTTAGTGGGGTGCTGCGGTCAAGTCTCGTCGTGACCGCCGGCAATACACTCACGGGTGTGTCGACTTCCGCTTTCTCTGCATCTCGGCCGTCAGTGCTCGCATCCGCACTGTGTGCATATCAGCACTCCCCACCTCGATCGTGCTAGAATTTGTTCATGCACGAAGAAGCGAACATCTACGACGAACGTGTTCCTATCTCTCCCTCGCAGCAAGCGACGCATGACGATGCGGTGCCCAGCAACAACGCTCCCGCAAGCGCCGCAGTCAGCGACGCAAGCGACGCATCGGTGTTGCGTCTTGCGGCGGTTGCCAGCGAACTCTCCTACACTCTGACGGTTGGCCAGGCGCGTGAACTTTTCGCGCAGCAAGGTCGCAAGATTCCGGCGGAACGCACGCTGCAGCATTACTGCGGTCAGGGAACAATCGCGGCGCAAAAAATCCGAACGACCTACGGCGCCGAGTGGCTGATCAACGAAGCATCGCTGCGGAGACACATCGCGCAACAGCCTGTCGTCACCGCCGCAACGATTGCGGCGCAAGCGACGCATGACGATGCGGTGCCCAGCAACCACGCTCCCGCAACTCCCGCAATCAGCGACGCTGGCGTCGCATCGCGTGCGGAGTTCTCGGGTCCTGTTGGGGAGTGGCGCACGCTGGCCGACGTTCTGATCGAGAACGCCAAGCTGCTCGCGACGATCGAAGGGAGAGATAAAGTCATCAACGGCAAGGACGAGACGATCGCTGAACTCAAGGACGATCGCAGTTTCCTGCGCGACGAACTTCGAGAAGCGCGTCAGCAACGCCACGACGTGAAGGAAATCGCCAGCCGCATGCTCGAAGCGATGCAAACGATTGCCATCGCTGGCAAGCTGCCGACCGCGAACCGGCGCCAGGATGACATAGCGGCACGCGTGATCGACGCCGACGAAATTGCCGGCGACCGCTGATCTGTTGATAACCGGCCGGTCAGCTCTAATGCTATATATACTGTCCTCATAAGCCTATGGAGCACATCGCCGCTCAGATCGCGAACACGAGTGCCAATATTCAATTCGACCGTGCCGATCCGGTCACGCAGCAGGGCTTCACGCAACTCCCGAACTTTATTCTGCGCGATCCCAAGCTCACTGCCGGCGCCAAGGTCGTCTACGCCATGTTCATCAGCTACGGCTGGCACAACAACTTCTGCTTCCCCGGCCAGGAGAAGCTGGCAACCGACATGGGCGTCACGCGCCCGCGCGTGACCCAGCTTATCGGCGAGCTGGAACGCGCTGGGCTCATCACCATCCAGCGCCGCGGCCAGGGCAAAACCAACATCTACGTGGTCCACTTCCAGGTGAAGCCCCGCGATAAGACATCCAGAAGTAAACAGGTTTACTTCAAGACGTAAGCTGGCTTCCCACTGGATGTAAGCTGGCTTACTTCATTCAATATAATAATATGCATTTAATAATATAGATAAGAACAATACTCAGAAAGTAATACACTTAAAAAGAACTCAAAATCCCGAACCCTTGACTTCTATGAAATTCGTGTTGGAACCACGGCCGGCGATACAACGGCGGCACAATCCACCGCCTCAGCTCGCGACGTGATCAGCCAACTATTTTCGGCCGACGCGGAGCACCCGATAGGCAATACCTGTGCCTAATCTGTGCCTAATGCAACGGTGTACCAAGTTAAGTCTATGATTTTATTGGCTGGGGGACTAGGATTCGAACCTAGACAGGCAGAGTCAGAGTCTGCAGTCCTACCATTAGACGATCCCCCAAAGCCGACCGCCGCAGAGGGCGGTGCTTCGGGCGCAGCCGAAGTTGGGCTGTCTAACAGGCTTGCAGCGGCAGTGCAAGGGATGCGCATGCGGCAGCGGGATACTGACGGCGGAGACTAACCCCACCGCAATCGAGGCGGACGGTCCATCCCGCCAGCATATTGGCGACGATCCCTGTCAGGTCTTTCAGCAGGAAATATCGGGACGCCGATTTCTGTCATTGGGGCCGGGACGGCGTGAAAGCCGGCAAGAGTTCAGGCCGGTATTCGAAGTGCATGGTGTCGAAGTGGTACCAGCGTCCCCCCCAGATGAAGCCGTGCGCCTCGAAGATATCGACGATCTCCTTGGGGACGCGGTTGCGATACTCATGGCGACCGTCGGGGCCCGGCTTCGTCCATCGCCAATAGTCTGACTGCTTCAATGCGATGTCGATCGCAATGCCGTGCCCGTGGGCACTGACGCGATTGGTTCCGGCAATTGGGCGACAGATGTAGGTGCCCGCTGATGGAGACAGATAAGCGTCGAACCGGGCCGGCAATGCGTCGAGTGCGCGGCTGATGGCGTCAAGCTTGGCGGCGACCCCATTGATCGTCGTCACTTTGAACGTCTGGCCGGATTTCTTGGGTAGCCAGACGACATCGACCAACCGGCGCGCGACCTGATCCTTCAGGCAGTCGCCGTACATCTTGTCGAAAAATTCGGCGTTCCTGGCGCGGCCGGGATCGTCGTTCAGGAGTGGTGGCGAATCCGGTGCCCCGCTCGGATAAGGCTTCTGCAGCATGTCTTCGAGATCAGGGCGCGCCAGCCACGAATCGAATGGCTTGATACCTTGACCGTCGTCGATCGCCATGCGGGTTCCGTCCCGCCATACGAGGGCGTTTCCGTCGACACCGGACAGATGCTCGGGATATGCGGCGAGGAGACGGGTACCCACGGATTGGACGCCGTGTGCGGTGTCGGTCGACGGGGCCGCTATTGTGGCCTGCTGCGGCGGCGCAATCGCATTGGGCGCCGGTGTTTGAGCGAGCGCGGGCGCAAGCGAAAGCAACGTCGTCAGAACCGAAATTTTGGTGCGGACCAGTCGCCAGCGCACAGCATGGGCACGTCCAGTGCCGGCCAAACGAAGGTACGGTGCTTGCGACATGAGTTTCCGATCCGAGTCTTTAGTACGACGTGTTCAGTTTATCGCGGCGCTTTCGACGTGCAACGATAAGCACGGGGGAGACGTGGCTGGCGCTTTACGGGTTCGAATTTGCTGATAGAGTGTTCGTCAACTTCAATCCAGAAGACGCCTGATGACGGCGCTTCGCGCTTCGGAGTGTCTCGCGTGGTCGCGGGATCTCCAAGTGTGAGCTGCAAGCCAGGTGCTGGGGAATTTCGGTGCAAGGTTACGGTCCGCACGAGGGCTCCAGCGAGGAGCCCCGCAGACAACAGACTGACCCTATCTCAGGCCAGGCCCGGGCGGGCAAGCCTGGCGTCAGCAACGCATCATCGGAACAAGGCGAGCCGCCAAGCATCGCTTCCGAACGCGTCAGGAGAGATGCCTCGGCCGTCGGCGGTCCCGCCAACGACGGAAGCGCGCGGCGCACATCGGCGACGGGCCACGGCGGTTCGCAGCACGGCAGCGGCCGGGCCGGCGCAATGTCAGATCTGAACGGCTCTAGCCGGGTCGGAGACAGGGACGGCGGGGGAGCACCCGATACCGGACCGGTCTATGGCGCGCTCGATCTCGGAACCAACAACTGCCGACTGCTGCTCGCCCGTCCGTCGCGGCGCGGGTTCCGGGTTGTCGACGCGTTCTCGCGGATCATCCGGCTCGGCGAAGGCGTCTCGCAGACGGGGCGGCTGTCAGACGCTGCGATGCTGCGCACGCGGGATGCGCTTCGCATCTGCGCCTCGAAGCTGACGCGGGCCCAAGTGCACCGGACGCGGCTGGTGGCCACGGAGGCTTGCCGGATCGCGGAAAATGGCGCGGCATTCCTGGATGAGGTGCGGGCGGATCTCGGTCTCGACATCGAGCTGTTGTCGCGCGAGGACGAGGCGCGGCTCGCGGTATCGGGTTGCGCGACCCTGATCGATTTCAGCACCGACTATGTTCTGGTGTTCGATATCGGAGGCGGCTCGTCGGAGCTGATCTGGCTCGATCTCACCAAGCGCCGCGATGGCGGCCGGGGTGCGTTCGTGTCCCGTCTCGACGCGCACGACTGCATGGCTGCGTGGACGTCGCTTCCGGTAGGCGTGGTGACGCTCGCCGAACGCTTCGGCGGACGGCATGTCGGACCGGTGGAGTTCGAGGCGATGGTGGCCTACGTCACCGAGATGATCGTGCCGTTCGAGCGCGAGGCGCAGTTCCGCGATCGCGCGCTGTCAGGCGCCGTGCACCTGCTCGGCACGTCGGGAACGGTCACCACGGTGGCCGGCATTCAACTCGGTCTTGAGAGATACGACCGGTCGAAGGTCGACGGCTGCTGGCTCGATGTCGCCGATGTCAACCGCGTCACCGGCGGTCTGCTCGGACAGACCTACGAAGAGCGCGTGGCGGAGCCGTGTATCGGACGCGACCGCGCCGATCTCGTGCTGGCGGGGTGCGCGATCCTCGAGGCGTTGTTGCGGATGTGGCCGTGCGAGCGGCTGCGGGTGGCAGATCGCGGGTTGCGGGAAGGTATTCTGATGACGTTGATGTCGGAAGACGGCGTGCACAGGGTTGGCCGTCGCCGGCGGCATCGCGGGCGAGGCGGACGATGACCGTGAAGAAGCCGGCGAAGGGCGCCGCGAAGGGTGCGGGCGCATCCGGCAGCAGCAGCGGACAGGGTAGCGGGCCGGGCGGCGGTCAGCGCCAACTCCGCGTGCGGGTCAAAACCGCCAAGAAGCGCAAGACGTCCTCGACGCGCTGGCTGGAACGCCAGTTGAACGATCCCTACGTCCAGGCATCGAAACGCGAGGGCATGCGCTCGCGCGCCGCCTACAAGCTGAGCGAGATCGACGACAAGTACAAATTCCTGAAGCCCGGACAGCGCGTCGTCGATCTCGGTGCCGCTCCCGGCGGATGGAGCCAGATCGCCGCCGACCGCGTGCGGTCGATCGTCGGGGCGGGCGCGGGTCGTGGTCAGGTCGTGGCCATCGACTATCTCGGCGTCGAGCCACTTCCGGGCGTCGAGATCGTGATGCTCGATTTCACGGACCCTACGGCCGAGGCAAAACTCAAGGCGCTGTTGCGCGGCGGCGGTGCGGACGTGGTGTTGTCGGACATGGCCGCGCCGACCGTGGGTCACACGAGGACGGATCACCTGCGCATCATGGGACTGGCCGAACAGGCCGCGCACTTCGCCTGCGACGTGCTCGCACCGGGGGGTGTGTTTCTGTGCAAGGTGTTCCAGGGAGGCACGGCGCGCGAGTTGCTCGATGTCCTGAAGAGGAATTTCGGCACGGTGCGGCATGTGAAGCCGCCGGCGAGCCGCTCCGATTCGGCCGAACTCTACGTGCTGGCGACGGAATTCCGGGGTGAAAAGCCCGTCGAGTAACGCTTCGACGGTCGGAGGACCGGCCGTTCCGCCTTTTCGGGGAGCAACGCCGCAGAAGCCAATCGCCGCAGACCGGGCGATCGCGGCCAGGGCACCTTCCACTCCCTGGACCTTGGTGATATAGACCGCGCGACAATGTTCGCCTTCGGGAGGCTCGAACGTGTCGCCCCCGACAAATCCAGGAGACTTTCATGGCCGTGAGCCCGCAGCTCGGGGAGCAGGCATTGGCTTTGACGTTCGACGACGTGTTGCTCGTTCCGGGGGCGTCGGAGGTGATGCCCGGTCAGGTCGACGTCTCGACGAAGGTGACAAAGTCGATCACGCTCAAGGTGCCGATTTTGTCGTCGGCGATGGACACCGTGACAGAAGCCCGGTTGGCCATCGCGGTCGCGCAGGAAGGCGGCATCGGCGTCATTCACCGCAATCTCGAACCCGAGGAGCAAGCCCGGCACGTCGCCGCGGTGAAGCGCTACGAGAGCGGCATCGTTTTGAACCCGGTCACGATCGAGCCGACGGCCCGGCTCGAGGAAGCCTTGAAGCTGATGGCCGAGAACGGCATCTCGGGCGTGCCGGTCGTGGAAACCAAAAGCAACGCCAAGAACGGGCGATTGGTTGGCATTTTGACCAACCGCGACGTCCGCTTTGCGACCAATCCCGCGCAGCCGGTCGCTGAATTGATGACCAAGGACAAGCTCGTCACGGTCAAGCGCTCGGTTTCGCGCGAGGAGGCGATGCGGCTTCTGCACCAGCACCGGATCGAGAAGCTGCTGGTTGTCGACGACGATTATCACTGCATCGGCCTGATCACGGTGAAGGATATCGAGAAGGCGCAGAAGCATCCGCACGCGGCGAAGGATGCGGAGGGCCGCTTGCGCGTCGCCGCCGCGACCACGGTCGGCGAGGATGGGTTCAAGCGGACGGAGCTGCTGATCGCGGCCGGGTGCGATTTGATCGTTGTCGATACCGCGCATGGACACGCCAAGGCCGTGCTCGATGCCGTCATGCGGATCAAGAAGCTCTCGAATAGCGTGCAGGTTCTCGCCGGTAACGTCGCGACGGCAGAGGCGACGCGAGCGCTCATCGACGCGGGCGCCGATTCGATCAAGGTCGGCATCGGTCCGGGCTCGATCTGCACGACGCGGATCGTGGCTGGCGTCGGCGTGCCCCAGCTTACGGCCGTCATGGACTGCGCGCGGGAAGCCGCAAAGTCGGGCGTGCCCGTGATTGCCGACGGCGGTATCCGTTACTCCGGCGATATTTCCAAAGCCATTGCCGCGGGCGCGAGCTGCGTAATGATCGGATCGCTGCTGGCGGGTACGGACGAGGCGCCGGGCGAAACGTATCTCTATCAAGGCCGGACCTATAAGGCCTATCGCGGCATGGGGTCGGTCGGCGCGATGACGCGCGGCTCGGCCGATCGCTATTTCCAGGCTGAAGTGCGCGATACACTGAAGCTCGTGCCCGAAGGCATCGAGGGACAGGTGCCGTATAAGGGCCCCGTCGATACCGTTCTGCACCAGCTTGTCGGCGGCCTGCGAGCCGGCATGGGCTATTGCGGCGCACGAACAATTCCGGAGCTGCAGGAGAAGGCGCGGTTCGTGCGCATTTCACCCGCGGCCATGCGCGAGAGCCATACCCACGGCGTCGCCATCACACGTGAAAGCCCGAACTACCCGGGCGGCGGCTGAGGCCCACAGAAAGTCATGCGTTTGGATCAGAATCTCATCCTCGTGCCGGTGCTGGCGCAGGTGCTGCTCACGCTCGTCGTCATGGTCCACATGGGCCGGGCACGGGCGCGGTCGATGCGCGATCGCCGCCAGCGCATGGACGACGTGGCACTCGCGACTGCAGCCGACTGGAGCGACGAGGCGCGCAAGGCCCAGAACAATTACGCCAGCCAGTTCGAGATGCCGGTGCTGTTCTATGCCGCAGCGGCCTTCGCGCTGATCACGCGCGCGGTCGACGTTGCCATGGTTCTGCTCGCGCTCGCGTTTGTCGCGACGCGCGTCGTCCACACCTTCATTCACACCGGGCACAACCGGGTGAAGCCGCGTTTCATCGGATTCCTAGCGGGCGTCGCCGTGTTGACCGCGATGTGGACGCTGCTCGGCTGGCGCACTCTGTCGGCGGGGCTCGTCTGAGATGCAACCCGGTGCGCGGCTCAAGGCCGCCGAAGACATTCTCGACGAGATCCTGAACCGGCATCGCCCGGCAGCTCTTGCGCTCGCCGATTGGGGCAAAGCGCATCGCTTCGCTGGATCGGGCGATCGCAACGCCATCGGCGGCGTCGTTTACGATGCGCTCCGCCGGCGCGCATCGATCGCCTGGGCGCTCGGTTCGGATGCCCCGCGCGCGCTCGCGATCGGGGCGGCGACGTCGGCGCTCGGGTTGTCGTCGGAAGCCATTGCCACGGCATGCAGCGGCGCACCGCACGCGCTCGAACCGTTATCGGATCTCGAGACGGAGGGCCTCTCTCGCGCGCTCGCCGATGCGCCCGACCACGTGCGCGCCGATGTGCCGGAATGGCTGTGGCCGAGTTTCGTCGAGACGTTCGGCGCGAACGCAGTGACGGAAGGCCAGAAACTTGCCGAGCGCGCACCGGCCGATCTCCGCATCAATACGCTCAAGGCGACGCGCGAGAAGGTGCTCAAGGCGCTGGTCGAGTTCGGCGCCGCCGAGACGACGATGTCGCCGGTCGGCGTTCGCGTGCCTCCGCCCATCGGGACGGCGCGTACGCCGAACCTGCAGGCCGAAGCTGCGTTCCAGGCCGGGTGGTTCGAGGTTCAGGACGAGGGATCGCAGATCGTCTCACTGCTGGCCGGCAGCGAACCCCGCCTCCAGGTTCTCGACTTGTGCGCCGGAGCCGGCGGCAAGACCCTGGCCCTGGCAGCGAATATGCAGAACACCGGCCAGATATACGCCTACGACGAGGACCGGCAGCGGCTGAAGCCGATCTTCGAACGGGTGAAGCGCGCAGGCGTGCGCAACGTGCAGGTGCTGCGCGGCGGCGATCACAAGGCGCTGTCGGCGCTCGGAGCGCGCTTCGATCTCGTGCTGGTGGATGCGCCGTGCACCGGGACCGGCGTCTGGCGGAGGCGGCCCGAAGCCAAGTGGAAGCTGCGCCCACAGAGTCTCGAGCAGAGGCAGTCGGAGCAGTTGGCGGTGCTGAAGACGGCAGGCTCGCTGGTCAAGCCGGGAGGCCGGATCGTCTATGTCACGTGCTCGCTGCTGCCCGAGGAGAACGGTGGGCGCATCGCCGCGTTTATCGCGGGCGCACCGGAATTCCGCATCGAGCCCTATGCCGACGTCTGGCGTGCCCGGATCGGCGGGGAAGCGCCGCGCTCGGCCGACGGCCGCGACGACGGTTTACTGCTCACGCCGGGCTCGCACGGTACCGATGGCTTCTACTGTGCAACATTGCAGCACGGCGGTTAAGCTGGTGCATGGATGCCGCAGTGCCGGAATTGGCAGAGGACAACTGCTGAAACGGCTCTTGCCAACGCGTTGCACCGGGATAAGCATCCGCCGCTGAAGAGGCCAACAGGGGCCTCGGATCGCGCCCGGCGGCTGGTCGGACGAGAGCAACGCCGCTGCCAGTGGCGCGGCCTCTCTCGGATGAGACCGGACAGAGCCGGCCGGCATTGGGACATCGCGTCCAACATGGCAACAGCGCCCAAGGCGAAGAAGCCTAAGCGTCCATCGCCCCGCTCCTGCCTCGGCCCCGTCGCCGACCTCGAGCAGCATCTTCCCGCTGAATGGTGGCGCAAGCTCTTCAATGCGCTCTACGTTAAGACCGACGGCGACGTCGTCGAGAACGTGGAGAACACGCGCCGCGATGTCGATTTCATTATCGCGGCCGCGGCGATCGGACCGACGAGCCAGATCCTCGATCTGTGCTGCGGCCAGGGCCGTCATTGTCTCGAACTTGCCCGACGCGGCTTCAAGAACGTGTCAGGCGTCGATCGTTCGCGCTATTTGATCCGGCTCGCCAAGAAGCGCGCGCAGGGCGAGGGTTTGCAGGTCGCGTTCAAGGAAGGCGACGCCCGCAATCCGCGGCTTCCCGACAGCACGTTCGACTGCGTCGCGATCATGGGCAATTCGTTCGGCTATTTCTCGAACAAGAAGGACGACGAGAAGGTATTGTCGGCCGTGGGCAAGATCCTGCGGCCGTCGGGGCAACTCGTGCTCGACATCACGGACGGCGCCTATATGGCAGACCAATTCGAGCGACGGTCGTGGGAGTGGATCGACGAACACCACTTCGTTTGCCGCGAACGGTCCCTATCGGCCGACCGCGACCGGCTGATCTCTCGCGAGGTGATCGTTCACGACGAAACCGGCGTTATCGCCGACCAGTTTTACGCCGAGCGGCTCTACACGAAGGAGACGATCGGCAAGCTTCTGGAGAAATGCGGTTTCCGTAACGTGCGCCATCACGGGATGACCGAGAGCATCTCGGATCGCGATCAGGATCTCGGCATGATGGCGAGGCGCATGCTGATCTCGGCCGACGCCCCGCAGCTTCCGGCGAAGAAGCCGAAAGGTAAACTGCAGAAGATCGACGTCACGGTTCTTCTGGGCGATCCGCGTCTCCCCGATACGGTGAAGCGCGGGGGCGCATTCAATCCCGAAGACATCGAGACCATCCGGCGCTTGAAGGATGCGTTGTCCGAACTGCCGCAATATGCGTTCCGCTATCTCGATAATCACAAGACGCTGGAACGCGATCTCGGAGAACTGCGGACAGACCTCGTTTTCAATCTCTGTGACGAAGGCTTCAACAACGACCCGCTGAAGGAACTTCACGTCCCTTCGATGCTGGAGATCCTCGGGCTTCCCTACACGGGCGGCGCGCCGTCATCGTTGGCCACCTGCTATGACAAGGGCCTCGTGCGCGCGATCGCGATGACGCTCGACGTGCCGGTCCCGCTCGAAACGTATGTCCGCCCCGGCGATCAGGGCGCGACGTTGCCTGGCGTGTTCCCCGCCATCCTCAAGCCGAACACAGGTGACAGTTCGCAAGGCATCACGAAAGATGCCGTCGTCAGCAACGAGAAGTCGCTGCTCGACTACCTCGACAAGCTGCGCACCGAGTTTCCGAAGCGCGGGGTGCTCGTGCAGGAGTATTTGACCGGTGGCGAATACTCCGTTGGCATGATCGGCAATCCGGATTTCGGCCTCCGGGCGCTGCCGATCCTGGAGGTCGATTATTCCAAGCTCGACCCGGCATTGCCGCGCATTCTCGGATACGAATCGAAATGGGAGCCGGAGAGTCCGTACTGGACGGCGATCCGCTATCGCGAGGCGCAGTTGTCCGAGCTTGCGCAGCAGCAACTCGTGGAGCATTCGTCGCGTTTGTTCGAACGCCTCGGCTGCCGCGACTACGCCCGCTTCGATTTCCGCGCCGACGCGAAGGGGGAGATCAAGTTATTGGAAGTCAATCCGAATCCCGGCTGGTGCTGGGATGGCAAGTTGAACCTCATGGCTGGTTTCCAAGGTCTCCGCTATACGGACATGCTCGCGCAGATCCTGCAATCCGCGGTGGAAAGGCTCGGCGTCGTGGCGCGAGCACAGGTTCAGCCGGCGATGGCGAGCGGGATTGTCGGTGAGAAGCCGAACGGCGGCAACTGAGTACTGCCAAGATCCAGTTTGCGACGGCCGCCGTTATGTCTGAGTGGACACTTCAGGATGATACCCCGCAATGTCGAACGTCGTTTCGCTGGTCGTCTTTTTCGGCATCGTCTCGCTTGCGGCGGTGACCGGATCACAATTCATGCCGGGGCCCTGGTATGAGACCCTGACCAAGCCGTGGTGGACGCCGCCCAAGTGGCTGTTCCCGATCGCGTGGACCATTCTCTACATCATGATCGCCGTCGCGGGATGGCGGGTATGGCAGGCGGAAGGCGTTGGACCCGCATTGATGGTCTGGGGATTGGGCCTCGTCTTCAATGCCGCGTGGTCGTGGATCATGTTCGGGCAAAAAGAGATCGGCTGGGCACTCGCCGATCTCATCGCAATGTGGGTGACGGTCGCCGCTTTCATTGTACTCGCGCTCCCGGTCGATCGGACGGCGGCGCTGTTGTTTGCGCCCTATCTCGTCTGGGTCAGCTATGCCGGGGCGCTGAACTACGTCATCTGGCGCTGGAACGGTTGAGCGGCCTTACCCTTTCAGCACGAGATACTGAAACGCGATCATCGCTGCGAAGGCGAGCGTGATAGTCACGGCAACTGCGTTCGCCGGCGCGTTCTTGTTAGCGTCGGGGATCAACTCGGCGAACACCATCCACATCATCGCGCCGGCGGCTATGCCGAAACCGATCGGCAGCAGCGGCGCGAACGTCGACACGGCGAGAAATGCCGGAACGGCGGCGATGGGTTGCGGCAGGCTGGTGAAGATGGCCCACAGCGCCGCCTGCCAGACCGGCGTACCACGCGGGATCAGCACGAGTGCGATGGCGAGCCCCTCGGGTATGTTGTGAATAGCGATGGCGGTGGTGATGAAAGTCGCCAGTTCGTTGGATCCGCCGAACGACACGCCGACGCCGACGCCCTCCGCGAACGAGTGCGCGGTCATCACGGCGATGATGAGGAACGCCTTTTTGGCATCCAAACCCTTGAGGCTCGCGATTTCGATTTCGCCGCCGTCGCCGAGCATGTGGCGGGCGCCGAGAATACCGGCGAGGCCGAGGACGATACCGAGAACAAGTCTCTGGCTATTGAGCTCGACGCCCTCGGCGACGAGGCCGTGCGTGGCGGCGAGCATCAGGCCGGCGGCCGCGGCGTTGGCGATCGAAATCCAATAAGGTCTCAGCGCACGCACGAACACAAACGGCAGCGCGCCAAGGCCTGTCGCGACGGCGGTCAGCATGGCCGCGGCAAAAACGGTCCAGACGCTGATGGTCGACATGCTGCGGCCCCTCTCCCCGATCCTGCCGAGTTGGAGCATGTTCGCGCGGATCGGCAAAGCCCGCGATTGCCGCTACGTTCGGCTCGGGCGGCCAATCGGGCTCCGCAACGCGAGCGTGCATGAGGCGGACGGTCGGCTTGACGCTCTCCCGGCAGGGTGATCTACCCCATCGAACGAGGCAAGGCCCGCGCCGATCCTCCCGTGCCCACGCCCGGAGCGTCCCCGATCCATGACCGCAAGCCCCATGACCGTCCGCCCCGCGACAGACAGCGTCCTCATCATCGATTTCGGCAGCCAGGTCACGCAGCTCATCGCGCGGCGCGTGCGCGAAGCCGGCGTTTACTGCGAGATCCATCCGTTCCAGTCGGCCGAAGTGGCCTTTGCAAAGCTGCAGCCGAAAGCGGTCATCCTGTCCGGCGGGCCTGCCTCCGTGCTCGACGCGGCCAGTCCGCGCGCGCCGGCTGCGGTGTTCGATGCAGGCGTGCCGATCCTGTCGATCTGCTATGGCCAGCAGACGACGGCCGTGCAGCTCGGCGGAACGGTCGAGGGCGGCCACGCGGCTGAGTTCGGACGCGCCGACGTCGAGATCAAGGAGCGCAGCGCGCTGTTCGACGGAGTCTGGGAGGTTGGCGGCCGCTATCCCGTTTGGATGAGTCACGGGGATCGTGTGACGCGGATGCCGGCTGGCTTCACGATCAAGGCGGTGAGCGAGAACGCTCCCTTCGCGGTGGCGACCGATGAGGCGCGGCGCATCTACACCACGATGTTCCATCCTGAAGTGGTACACACGCCCGACGGCGCAAAGCTGCTCTCGAACTTCGTCCACAAGATCGCCGGCCTCAAGTCGGACTGGACCATGTCGGCCTATCGCCGCGAAATGATCGCCAAGATCCGCGCGCAGGTCGGCAAAGGCCGGGTCATTTGCGGATTGTCGGGCGGCGTCGATAGTGCGGTGGCAGCCGTTCTGATCCACGAGGCGATCGGCGATCAGCTCACGTGCGTGTTCGTCGATCATGGCTTGATGCGTCATGCCGAAGCGACGGAGGTCGTCGGTCTGTTCCGCGATCATCACAACATTCCGCTTGTTCACGTCAATGCATCGGAGCAGTTCCTCGGCGCGTTGGCTGGAATCTCCGATCCCGAGCAGAAGCGTAAGACGATCGGAAAGCATTTCATCGAGGTTTTCGAGGCCGAAGCGAAAAGAATTGGCGGCGCCGATTTTCTTGCGCAGGGGACGCTCTACCCGGACGTGATCGAGAGCGTGTCGTTCTCTGGCGGACCGTCGGTGACGATCAAGTCGCACCACAACGTCGGCGGTCTGCCCGAGCGCATGAACATGAAGCTCGTCGAGCCGCTGCGCGAACTTTTTAAGGACGAGGTGCGCGCGCTCGGCCGCGAACTGGGGTTGCCAGAGGTCTTCGTCGGCCGTCATCCATTTCCAGGTCCCGGTTTAGCCATCCGCATTCCCGGCGAGATCACGGGCGAGAAGCTCGATATCCTGCGCAAGGCCGATGCGATCTATCTCGACGAGATTCGCAAGGCGGGGCTCTACGACAAGATCTGGCAGGCGTTCGCCGTGCTGTTGCCGGTGCGTACGGTCGGTGTCATGGGCGACGGACGCACCTATGATCATGTGCTCGCACTTCGCGCCGTTACCTCCGTCGACGGCATGACCGCCGACTACTTCGACTTCAGCCACGAATTCCTGGGCCGCACGGCAACCCGCCTCATCAACGAGGTCAAGGGCATCAACCGTGTCGTCTACGACATCACCTCGAAACCTCCCGGCACGATCGAGTGGGAGTAACGCCGGTTCGACGGTTGCACCGCGCCCTGCTGCCCCCATATCACCAATGTCGGTGGACGGGAGGCAGCGAGGAGATCGCCATGCAAGCCACTGAAATCCATGATCACGCGCGGCGCATGTTCGAAACGATGGGCATGAAGGCGCTAGCCGAGGCCGCGCGCAAGGTCAATGAATACGAGGCGCGGGGCGCGCGCGACGCCGCCGCAGATTGGCGTCGTATCGAGGCAGCTCTGCTCGAAATGCGCGGACCTCGCGTTACCTAGTTTTCGATCCGGCCAATGTTCCGGCCGAGATTGCGAAACGTCCCCCAGCGGGACCAACGCTGGGGGACGAGGCAGCCGGTCCTGTCACGGCGGCGAGGTTGTCGCTCGAAAGCGGCCCGGGGTAAAGGCCGCGTCAGACCCGCCGAGGCGTGGCGCCGGGAATTGACGCCGATACCGGATGCCGATGGGGTTCGTCGAACCGCTGGGAGGCGCTGATGCGTTGCTCGACGAGGCAGCGGCTGCGCGCTTACCACCAGCCTTTGCACGAGTAGTAGCGCTGCTTCCAATAGTAGGAGCCGGTGTTCCACCACATGCGCTTCTCGTAGCCGCAGCCATGGTGAATGACGGGGCCGGCGTAGAAGTGGTGGCGACGGAAGTGATGCTTGTGGAAATGGTGCTTATGGAAGCCGCCGCCGAACTTGAAGTGTTTGCCCTTGGCTTCAGCGGTGCCGGTGGCGCCCATCACGGCGACGAAAGCGGCTGCGGTTCCGGCGAGGATCGTTGCGGACTTTGTAAGTGCAATCATTCTGATCTCCTGTCGACGATGGTTGAAGCCCGCGTACCGGGGGGCGGCGCGCGGCTCGGAGTGAATGCAGAGGCCCGAAGAACGAGCGACGCGTCCGATGCCTGGAGAATGCGCCACGGCAGGCGCGACGGCTGTTCCCCGCGGCACACCGCTGAATTTTCCAGATTGAGATTGGGAGGTATCGGGTTACGGCTCAGGCGCCGTACCTGGCCTTATCGATGATCTCGAGCACGGCTTCGGGGTTCGGACGTTCAGGCAGGCGCCGGAAATCGCCGTTGCCACGGACCGCGTTCGACAACAGATGATGGAACGTCTCGCGGTCGACCTCGATGGTGCCGAACTGGCGTAGATGATCGGTGACGAACTGAGTGTCGAGGAGAGTGAACCCTCCGGCGATCAGGCGCGCGGCGAGGTGGATGAGCGCGATTTTCGACACGTCGCGTTCGGTCGAGAACATGCTCTCGCCGAAGAACGCCGAGCCGAGCGCGACGCCATAGAGTCCGCCAACCATGCGATCTTCCATCCACACTTCGACTGTGTGGCAATGGCCGAGCGCGAACAGTTCGCGATAGAGGCTTCGGATGCGCGCGTTGATCCATGTCGATCTGCGGCCCGGACGCGATCCTGCGCACCCTGAGATCACGCCGTCGAAATCGGTGTCGATCTCGACCCGCACCGGCGCCGTGCGCAAAGTGCGGGCGAGGCGCTTTGGAACATGCACTCGATCGAGAGGAAGAATTCCTCGGTGTTGCGGTTCGATCCAATAGAGCGCCGGATCGTCCGCACTTTCGGCCATAGGAAAGATGCCGCAACTATAGGCCTTGAGCAGGACCTGTGGCGTGATGTCGATCATGAAGTCGTCGTGCGACGTCACTCTTGCGCTCCACGGACACGAGAACAGGCCCGGTCACGATACCAGTTCCAGTCGTCGCAGGACACGACCGTTCCGCGACCCGCCGCGCCGGCCCATCACATGTTCGGCAAAACCAGCAGGCATGCTGACTAGGTCTCGGCCTCAGGGCTTTCCGAGATGCTTTTCAAGCCAATGGATGTCGTACATTCCATTGACGATGTCCGGCTGGGTCACGAGTTCCTGGAACAACGGAATTGTCGTCTCGATGCCGTCGATCACGAATTCCGACAGCGCTCGCTTCAGCCTCATCATGCATTCGTTGCGGGTCTTGCCGTGGACGATCAGCTTGCCGATCAGGCTGTCGTAGTAGGGCGGGATCCGGTAACCCTGATAAACGCCGCTATCGACACGCACTCCGAGCCCGCCAGGCGGATGCCAATAGGTGATCTGGCCGGGCGAGGGGCGGAAAGTGCGCGGGTTCTCGGCATTGATGCGACACTCTATGGCATGCCCCGAGAAGGTCACTTCCTCCTGGGTGTGGCTGAGTGGTGCGCCCGACGCCACGCGAATCTGCTCGAGAACGAGATCGATACCGGTGATTGCTTCCGTCACTGGATGCTCGACCTGAAGGCGCGTGTTCATTTCGATGAAATAAAACTCGCCGTCCTCGAACAGGAACTCGACCGTACCAGCGCCGCGATACTTGATCTTCTTCATCGCGTTGGCGACCGTCTCGCCGATCTTCTTGCGAGCTGCCGCGTTGAGCGCGGGCGACGGCGCCTCTTCCAGTACCTTCTGGTGGCGCCGCTGCAGCGAGCAGTCGCGCTCGCCGAGGTAGATGGCGTTGCCCTTGCCGTCGCCGAAAACCTGGATCTCGATATGACGCGGCTTCTGCAGGTACTTCTCGATGTAGACCGCGTCGTTGCCGAAAGCCGCCTTGGCTTCGCTGCGCGCCGTCGAGAGGGCGAGGCCGAGGTCGGCAACCGAATGCGCGACCTTCATGCCGCGTCCGCCGCCGCCGGCCGTGGCCTTGATGAGGACAGGGAAGCCCATGTCCTTCGCCACCTTCAATGCCTCGGCTTCGGAATTCACCGCGCCGTCGGATCCGGGAACGACCGGAATGCCGAGCTTCTTGGCGGTCTCCTTCGCCTCGATCTTGTCGCCCATGATCCGGATATGCTCGGATGTCGGGCCGATGAACGTGATCTGGTGTTCTTCGAGGATTTCGGCGAAGCGGGCGTTTTCCGACAGAAAGCCGTAGCCCGGGTGGACGGCGTCGGCGCCGGTAATTTCGCAGGCGGCGAGGAGACGCGGAATATTGAGATAGCTTTCGGAGGCGGCAGGTGGACCGATGCACACGCTCTCGTCGGCGAGGCGAACGTGCATGGCGTCGGCGTCCGCCGTGGAATGGACCGCCACGGTGGCGATCCCGAGCTCCTTGCATGCACGCTGCACGCGCAGGGCAATCTCACCACGGTTCGCTATCAGGACCTTGTCGAACATGTATCTCTCGTGCGGACTGAGTGGACAGTGCAGTGAAGCGGAGAGCCGGGCGGGCCGTGTCGCGCGACAGTCACGGTCGTCGTCCACGCGCGTCTATCGGCAGATCTCGAAATCGAAGCGCGGCCTGATCCATCTCACGTCAGTCATGTCTCAATGCGTCATTCGATGATGACGAGCGGCTCGCCGAACTCGACGGGTTGGCCGTTCTCGAAAAGGATCGAAGTGACCGTACCTGATTTTGTGGCGGGGATCTGATTCATCGTCTTCATGGCCTCGATGATCAGCAGCGTATCGCCGGCCGCCACTCGGCTTCCGATCTCGACGAACGGCGCTGCTCCCGGCTCGGCCGCGCGGTAGGCAGTTCCGACCATCGGAGACTTCACGGCGCCTGGATGTTTGGCTGGGTCTGCGGCAGCGGCCGGTGCGGCGGGCGCGTGGGCAGGTGCGCCCATCATCGGGCCAGCGCTCGCGGCGATCGTGACAGTGCGCGCGACCCTGACCTTGAGGCCAGATTTTTCGATCTCGATCTCGGTCAGTCCGGTCTCGTTGAGGAGCTCGGCCAGCTCTTTGATGAGCTTGCGTTCAGCACTTTCCGGGCCACCGGCCTCTTTGGACGTCATGCGTCGTCGCCCTCCCTTGGTCGGCGCCGGAACCGGCTGCCGGATTGTCGCTTTGGCCTTCTTAGCCACGGCCTGCTGCCGCGGTGGCCAGAATGTTCGCCATGGCTTCGACCGCGAGTTCGTAGCCCTTGGCGCCCAGGCCGCAAATCACGCCCGTCGCGGCGAGTGAGACGAAGGAATGGTGCCGATACGGCTCGCGGCGGAATATATTCGACAGATGAACCTCGACCACTGGCAGTTCGGCGGCTTGCAGGGCATCGAGAAGGGCGATCGAGGTATGGGTCAGTCCGCCGGCATTGATGATGATGCCGGACGCCTTGTCACGAGCTTCCTGGACCCAGCCAATCAGCTCGCCCTCGCTGTTCGATTGCCGAAAATCGACGGTGACACCGCTTGCCTTGGCTCGCGCCTCTATCTTGGCGCGCACATCGGCCAGCGTATCCCGCCCATAGATGGCGGGTTCGCGCTTTCCGAGCATGTTGAGATTGGGTCCATTGAGGACGTAGACCGGCTTTCCCATCACTCTCAGACCATCGCTCCCAACAGCGTGCTCGCCTCGTTCGACGCTGATCCTGCCAGCACAACCCGGCCAGAGCACCTCGGCGCCCGAAACCAAGGGCCTCGTCTAACAGCTTTCCCGCACCCGCGAAAGAGCGTGGAGGCGCATCGCTGTTGAGATCAAACGGGCCGGCGGAAGCATTCCGCCGGCCCGAGTTTATGCTTCAATCCAACTACCGCCAATTCAGCAGACTGTGCAGCCGTTCTTACGAATGTCGGCGGCCAGCACCGAAATCTGGTCGAACAGGTCGTCTGGCGCTCCGGGAATCGACTTGTCGCCGATCAGGAAATGGGGTGTGCCATTGATGCCCATTTTTTGGGCAAGCGCGCGAACACGCTCGATTTCGCCCGTGACTTCCGCTCCGCCCATGTCCTTCTTGAGCTTGACTAAATCGAGGCCGGCCTTTTCGGCAATCTTGAGTGACACGGCCTCGTTGACCTGCCCTTTGGCCTCGAGCAAGGCCCGATGGACTTCCCAGTACTTGCCCTGGAGGCGTGCGGCCAATGCAACACGCGCTGCTTCCTCCGAGCCCTTCGAGAGGATCGGAAGTTCTTTAAAGATTACTTTTACCTTGGGGTCTTTGTCAATCAGCTTGGCAATGTCGACCAAGCCGCGTTTGCAGTATCCACAATTGTAGTCGAAGAATTCGACGACCGTCACGTCGCCTTTCGGGTTACCGGCGAACGGCGCATCTGCGCGGCGATAGATGTCGGCTGCGTTATCCTTTAGTGCGACTTTGAGCTTCTCGGACTGGATCTTTTCCATCTTCTGCTCGAGTGCGCTCTGGATCTCCAGGAACAGCTCGGGATTGGCTACAAGGTAGTCCTTGATGATCGTCTCGATCGCCTTCTTCTGCTCAGCCGAGAAGGTGTCCGCGGATGCGGCCGGCGTGGCGGGCGTCAACGGAGCCAATGCGGTCAAGGCGATGGCGACCGCGCCAGCGGCGAGCGATCGCGACGGGCGCGCTGCGTACCAGCGGACGGCAGTCGAGGTCGGAGTGGACATTTCGTCTCCAGGATTGGAAGTGGCGGGCGTCGGAAAGGTGTGTGCGGGCTAGGCCGAGGTCAAGGAGACGAGATGCGTCACGTTTGCGGTGCTTTGAAGTTGATGACGTCTTCGTTGTTCTCCCACACCGGGGTTCCTCGTGTCAGCTTGGTCTGAGCGCGTTTCGCAAAGATCTGAGCCTGCTTGAGGTTCCCTTCGTAGAAGTGCGCCTGAGCCTGCATGGCATCGGCTTCCGGCCCCTTGCCCTGCTTGTAGTAGGCATTCGCCAGCAAGCGGTAGGCGCGGGGGTTCTGGTCCTCGATCAGCGATTTGCGCAGCAGGTCCACCGATTCCGCGACCATCGCCGACTTGTCGTCATTCTGAAGCGCGGTTGCGAGCTGTACGCGGATCAGGCTCGCATCCGGCGACAACTTCAGGGCCTGGCGCAAACTGGGGATCGCCTCGGCCATTCGGCCGGCTCTCATGTAGAGGTCGCCTTTGACTTCATGGAAGTAGGGATAGTCTGGCCTCTCGCGAATGAGGCCGTCGACCTCGACGATCGCGCCTTCGAGGCCACCCTGTCCGCCTTGGAAGAAGCGCGCAAGTGCGCGGGCATAGCGCGCTGGCAGGCTCTTGTCTGATTGCGGGTAGCGATTGAAGACGACGGAGGGGCGGTCGAGGTAGCCCGACAACTTGGCGCGCATCAGATCGTGCCGCAATTGCAATGCAGGCGCGTCCTTCTCCTTGTAGTAGGGGCTCGACTCCACCAGTTCGCGCAACCGCGCGAGACGGTCCGTCGCGACGGGATGGCTGCGAACGAAAGCGTCCTTGTGCGCGTCGGAAATGTATTCCTGCTGGGCGAAGCGCTCGAACGTCTCGAGCATTCCGCGCCCAGACTGCTTTGTGGCGTTGAGGAATGTGAGACCGGCCTGATCGGCGGCGCCTTCCTGCGAGCGGCGCTCAGACAGCAGCGAGCGCAAGATGATTTCGTTGCCCGCGCCCATGACGCCCTGGCCCGCGCTCCCGATCTCGCGGCCGGTATCTCCACCAGCGACGGCGCCGCCGATCATGGCGCCGATTCCGAGGATCTGGACCAGCAGTGCTCGGGTCTGATCGCGGGCGATGCGTGCCCTGAGCGCAGCCATGTGGCCGCCCGAGATGTGGCCGGTTTCGTGGGCGATGACACCGATGACTTGGTTCGGTGTCTCGGCCTGGGTCAACGCACCCGTGTGCATGAAGACGTTGCGGCCATCGAGCACGAACGCGTTGTAGCTATCGTTCTTGACGATCCGCATCTGCACGCGACCGGTGCCGAGGCCGGCAGCTCGGAACAACGGCCGAGCATAGTCGTTCAGCAGTGTCTCGATCTCGGTGTCGCGGATCAGCGGCAGGCCTTGTGCCGAGACGGGCGCTGCTGCCACGACCGCGCCGAGCGCCGCGAGGGTCATGGCGGCGCAGTTGCGAGCAGATCGGCCTAGCCGTCCCAAACGGGGATTTAAGCAACGGTTCGACATGCGTTCTGAGTTCGCTCTCGATATCGGGTATCGGTTGCATTCGAACCGGCCTGAGCCCGTCGCCACAGGGGGTCCGCCACTCGATCGTCTGCGCAGGCCACTCTGTGTCCCGCGAGGCTTCGTCGCGGACCGTAGTCGTCACGGCTTGGCACGTCAACGCGCGGAACTGAACTGATGCGCAAGCCACTGAAAGACCATGTCGAACCGCGCATTTCATTGTGCTGCTGCGGCTCGACGCTGGACCGGATCAGCGGATCCAGGCATCAACGGTTTTCAATTGGGCAGAACCAAGGCAAGCAAGGTCATGGGCGATCACCAAAACGATAGCGTGCGCTCGCGTGCGGCCAGGGGGCTGTCGGCGTCGCGGCGCAGCGACATCGCGAGCTTCATCGTGATGGACATCATGCGGACCGCGGCCGCGCGCGAGGCCGCGGGCCACCGCATCGTTCATATGGAAGTGGGCCAGCCTGGGACGCCCGCTCCGGCGGGCGCACGCGCGGCGTTGCTGCGCGCCTTAGATTGCGACCCTCTCGGGTACACGCAGGCGCTCGGGATGCCGCAGCTGCGAGAGCGCATCTCCCGCCACTACGACGAGACCTATGGAATAAAAGTGCCTTCCGCGCGCATTGTCGTCACGTCCGGCTCGTCTGCGGGGTTCGTGCTGGCGTTCCTCGCGCTGTTCGACGCGGGCGATCGCGTGGCGTTGCCTGAGCCCGGCTACCCCTGTTACCGGAATATTCTGCGCGCGCTGGGCTGCGAGCCTGTCATGCTTGCCTGCGGGCCGTCGACGCGGTGGATGCCGACGCCTGCGGAAATCGACGCTGTCGATGAACCGCTGTCGGGGCTACTCGTCGCGTCGCCCGCCAATCCGACGGGAACCATGCTGGAGCCCGAACGCTTACGAGGCCTCATCGAAGCCTGCCGCCGCCGTGGCATGCGGTTCATATCCGACGAGATCTATCATGGGCTGACGTATGGTGGCCTCGATGCCGTGACCGCGCTCGCGCTTTCGGACGATGCGATCGTCATCAACAGCTTCTCGAAGTACTTTTCCATGACCGGTTGGCGTATCGGCTGGATGGTGGTGCCCGACGAACTGGTCCGGCCGATCGAGAAGCTTGCGCAGAATCTCTATATTTCGGCGCCGACGCCATCGCAGGTCGCAGCGCTCGGCGCATTCGACAGCCGCGAGGAATTGGAGGCAAACCGCGCCATCTACGCCGCCAATCGCGCCCTCCTGCTCGACGGTCTGCCGAAGGTTGGCTTTCGCGACATCGTTCCAGCAGACGGGGCGTTCTACCTCTATTGCAACATCGCGGAGTTGACCGGAGACAGCGGCGCTTTCGCACGCAAGATGCTCGACGAGACCGGTGTCGCCGCAACGCCCGGCATCGACTTCGACGCGACGCGCGGTGGTCATTTTCTGCGATTTTCGTATGCCGGGAAACATGCGGACATGGCCGAGGCACTCGACCGGCTGTCGCGATGGGAGAGTTTGCGCGGCTAGGCCGCCGATCTCAATCGACTGCGCTGCCGCCACCGCGTTTCTCGCGACGGGCGGGGTCTTTTGGCACTGCCGCCACCGCGTTTCTCGCGACGGGCGGGGTCTCTTGGCACTGCCGCCACCGCGTTCTCGCGACGGGCGGGGTCTTTTGGCGCTGCCGCCACCGCGTTTCTCGCGACGGGCGGCATTGGGGCACCCGAAGCGCAAACACCCGCGCGGGTGCTGGTCGGCACCTGAAGCGCAACAAAAAAACGCGGGCAGCTCTCGCCGCCCGCGCTTGGATCAAGTTCCTGATACCGGCGTCACTCGCCGCCGAAGCGTCGCGACCACCAGCCCTTGCGGGCGGGACGTTCAGCCTCCGCCTCCGGCGTCGTGTCGACGCTCGCATCCGACCTGACGACGACGCGTTCGATCTTCGGTTGGCCGGGCTCCGTCATCGCGCGCTGGCGATGCCGCGGTATTTCCGCGTGTTGCCCGCTCGGCGTCTCACCAATCGGAGCCGGAGCGATGATCGGCGCTGCCGGTGCCGGTGCCGCTACCGGCGCAGGTGACTGCGGTTGTGCCGTCTCTACGGGGTCGGCCGCGACGGATACAGGCAGCGGTTGATCGTGCGACGTAGCCGGTGCGCCCCGTTGCGGCTTGACGATTGCCGCTGGACGTTCGCCGCCGTCGTCATCCGCGCGAAGTGTGTGCTGGTCGGCGTCATGGTCCGCTACAAACGGTGCGGTTTCGGCATCACCGATGAACGGCTGCGGCTCCAGGCCAGGCGCCGGCGAATTCTCGCCGCGTTCGCGGTTGCGGCGTCCGCCCCGGCGTCCGCGGCGGCGGCCCCGGCGGCGTCCTTCGCCTTCGGCGCGATTGCCGCCCTCGCCGTCGGCTCGCTCGCCGGGCTCCGTGCTGTCATCGTCTTCATTGGCATCGTGACCATTGATCTCGATCACGCCCGAGTCGTCGTCGTTGGCGGTGAACGCAGCGCGGTCGTTGCCTGCCGCCATCGGCAAATCATCGTCGTCGCCGCCCGCGGCGTCAGTGCTCGTGTCGCTGCCTTCGGGGCTCGCACGCATGGCGTCACCCTCGAAGCGGTCACCGCGCCGGCCGCCGCGGCGACGGCGACGCTTGCGCCGGCGGCCGCCATCTTCGGCGCTCACGCCTTCGCGGTCGTCCTCGCCACGATCCTCACCAGCAAATTGCGGTTCTCGTGGCTCACGCGGTTCCCGGTTCTCGCGTCCGCCGCTGCGTCCCCGGTCGCCACGATCACGGCCCGAATGCCGCGGCTGTTCGATGCGATCGTCCGCATCGTCGCTGTCGACGTCCTCGATCGGCGCCTGCATTGCCTCCGGCGCATCCTCGTCGCCGTCGAAGCCCCAGTCCATGTTGACGGCGTTGCGATCGGTCCGGCGGAGGGGCGTGGCGATCAGTGCCGCGCCCTTCTCGATCATGTAGTTGGCACCCTGCAGCTTGTCCGATCCCTGAACGGTGACCGGCATGCCGAGGCGCGCCTCCATGTCGATGATGAAGCCGCGCTTGTTGTTGAGGATGTACAGCGCGACCGTCGGCGTGGTCGTCGCGATCAATGGCGTGCGCGCGCCTGCCGTTACGGCATCCTCGAGGCCGCGCAGCACGGCGAGCGCCACGCTCTCCGTCGAGCGGATAATGCCGGTGCCCTGGCAGTGCGGGCATTGCGTCGTCGATCCTTCGAGCACGCCGGTGCGCAGCCGCTGTCGCGACATCTCCATCAGGCCGAAGTGCGAAATGCGGCCGAGCTGAATGCGAGCGCGATCGAAGCGCAGCGCGTCCTTCAGACGGCGCTCGACGGAGCGATTGTTGCGCTTCTCCTCCATGTCGATGAAGTCGATGACGATCAGGCCGGCGAGGTCGCGCAGCTTGACTTGGCGCGCGATCTCGTCGGAGGCTTCGAGATTGGTGTTGAGCGCGGTTTCCTCGATCGAGAACTCGCGCGTCGACTTGCCGGAGTTGACGTCGACAGCGACCAGGGCTTCGGTCTGGTTGATCACCAGATAGCCGCCCGAACGCAGTGTGACGTAGGGGCTGAACATCGCGTTGAGCTGACGCTCGATGCCGAACTTCGTGAACAGCGGCTCCGGCGCCTGATACTCGATCACGTTCTTGGCGTGACTAGGCATCAACATGCGCATGAAGTCGCGTGCGTCCCGGTGCGCTTCGGCGCCGGCAACGATAATCTCGTCGACGTCCTTGTTATAGAGGTCACGGATCGAACGCTTGATGAGGTTGCCTTCCTCATAGACGAGGCTCGGTGCCTCGCTCTGCAGCGTCATCTCGCGGACGCTCTCCCACAGCCGCAGGAGGTACTCGAAATCGCGCTTGATCTCCTGCGATGTGCGGGCCGCGCCAGCGGTACGGATGATCAGGCCCATGCCCTCGGGAACTTCGAGCTCCTGGGCAATAGCCTTGAGGCGCTTGCGATCCTGGGGGTTGTTGATCTTGCGGCTGATGCCGCCGCCGCGCGCGGTATTGGGCATCAGAACCGTGTAGCGGCCAGCGAGCGAAAGATAGGTGGTCAGCGCCGCGCCTTTGGTGCCACGCTCTTCCTTCACGACCTGGACCAGGATGACCTGGCGGCGCTTGATGACTTCCTGGATCTTGTAGCTGCGCGTGCGGCGGCGCGGGCGCGGACGCGAGGCAAACTCGTCGAGAGCGTCTTCGGTCCCGACTTGTTCGACCTCGGCCGACTCTCCGTTGGCGGCCACGTCCTGCACGCTGCCGGGCTCGTCCTGGTCGTCGTCGTTTCCGCGATCATCCGAAGGCTCGACATCGCTGCCGTTCCGTTCGCCGCCGCGGTCGTCGCGCGCGGACGCCTCGTGGTCGTCATGCTCGTGATCGTGGTGATCGTGACCATGATCATCGGCATTGCCGTCGCCGTGATCGTGATCGGAAGCATCCTCGGCGCGATCGTCGTCATGCCCACGATCGTCGGGGTGGTCGTCCGTTTCGGCCGATTGTCCGAAACCGCCAACCGTTTCCGGGGGCGGCATCTCTGACAAGGCGATCTCGACGAGACCGGCGTTTTCCGCATAGCTCGACGAGCCGTTGTCTGCCGTGTCGTCGCCCACTGCCGTCATGTCGTCGGCATCATCGGAGTTCGGGCGGTCGGCGTCGTCGCGCATGCGTTCGCCGCCACGATCGTGGCCACGGCGGCGGTCGTCGCCGCGCGGACGCTGAGGCTTGCGGCGGCGCGCAACGGCTTCCGCGCGCGCGTCGGCAGCGGCTTCCTCCTCCGCTTCAGCCTGCGCTTCTTCGTCGATCAGCGCCTGCCGATCGGCCATCGGGATCTGGTAGTAATCCGGATGGATTTCGTTGAATGCCAGGAACCCATGGCGATTGCCGCCATATTCCACGAACGCAGCTTGCAGCGACGGCTCGACGCGCGTCACCTTGGCCAGATAAATGTTGCCGCGCAGAAGTTTACGGGCGGCGCTCTCGTAATCGAACTCCTCTACCCGGCCTCCGCGCAGGACCACGACCCGGGTTTCCTCCGGATGCGTGGCATCGATGAGCATTTTGTTGTTGGACATTGGATTTGTTCCTTCGCGCGCCGGCTCTGCGGCCCGCCTCGTCCGGATCCGGCGCCGTAAGGCGCGGATCCTCGGGGTGCGATACGCCAAGCAAGGGCGCGCGCCACGAAGGGGTTGGTTGGAATTGCGAGATGGTGGATGGCGTCGACGGTGGCACGCTCGCACCGGGCCTGGGCGGGCCTGGTTTGGACAACGCGGGTTGTGCTTCGGTCGCGCATGATGGTGACTTGTCCAGTTGGACCGCGCTGCGCGGCGTTCAAACCGCAGGCGAGGAACCACGACGGAAATGATGAATGGCGTGGACACCCAGTCCGGTATCCCTGCCGAAAGCATGCTTCCAGCAGGCCGATCTGTTGCCCAACTCTCGTACTCGCGCCCCTTTCGCTTGGCGTCTTTGCGAGAGCAGCATTCGAAAATCCTGGCGGCTCGATCCTCCCGGATACCGGGCATCGCTGCGGCATGGGTGGCAGTACGCGGCTTGCGTGCGCAAGCGCGGACCTCCCGACGGCCGACTAGTGAGCTCGACGAGCCGTGTTATCGCGGGGTCCCGTTCGGCAGCTTCGGTCGGCGGTCACGATCGGCAATTCGCGACTGGAACAGGCGGTCTTGCGACGACGCCAGCAATCCGAATGCCGAAGGCCTTGACCGCTGACGGCCGGGTCCAGCGAGTTACAATGGAAGTTGTACGGGTTCACCATAGCGGTTGCAAGAGTGCTATAAGCGAATCGAGCGACGTCCACACGCGACAACATATCAGAAGTTATGGAGATTATTAGCAAAAATCTGATTAACGTCATGTTCAGAACGGGCCGCCGGACGGCTTTCGAGTGCGCGTCCGGTGGAATCAAGGTTCGAGCAAGGGGGTTCGGCCGAGGATGAGGCGGGGGCATAGCGCGAAAATGCCGAGGCGGACGCTGCTTCTGCGCGCGTTGTCGCGATTGGCTACCCTCTTGTTGATTATAGGGAGTGGAGCGGCCGTCGCATCCGCAGAAGCCGTCGCTCAAACCGGCAACTGGGAAACGAAGTCCGGGGCGGCGCCGGCAGCAGCAGCATCCGGGTCAGCGCTTTCAGCGGCTCCTACCACTCAACCGCGTCGACCACGGGCAAGCCGTTCGGACACGATGCCTGCAAACGCACCGTCGGGCTCGCAGGGTGCCATCGCCAGTTCCGCGCTCGTATCTGGCGACAAATCAAGAACAACGTTCAGTATCGTTTTGTCGAAGGGTGTGAAGGCCGAGATCGTGACGCTCGCCAACCCCTATCGCGTCATCATCGATATGCCAGAAGTCGTGTTCCGTCTGCCGGCGGGTGCTGGCCGCGGTGCGATCGGGCTGTCGCAAGCCTTTCGCTACGGGCTCTTCGCGGAGGGCAAGGCGCGCATCGTCATCGACACCGAAGGTCCCGTGGCGATCGACCGAGCGGACATGAAACCCCTCGCCGAGGGGGCGGGGCTGAAACTGTCGATCGATTTCGTGCCGATGGAAGCGGCGGCGTTCGGTGGCGGTACGGGTGCGGCCCGCGCGGCGGCGGCCGCGGCGCACGCACGGGAGCAGAAGCCAACCGTCCATGAGGAGCATACCGAGAAGCCGAAATCGCGTGCGAAGCCCGTGGTGATGATCGATCCGGGGCACGGCGGAATTGATCCCGGTGCAATCGGCGGATCCAATCTCTATGAGAAGACGGTAGTCCTATTGGTGGCACAACAACTCAAATCCGCGTTGGTTGCGACTGGCCGCTATAAGGTCGTCTTGACGCGGCAAACCGATGTGTTCGTGTCGCTCGACCAGAGGTTGAAGTTGTCGCGAGAACACGCGCCGGACCTGTTCATCTCCCTCCATGCGGACAGTATCGATGCCAAAAACCTTACTCAGGTGATCCGTGGGGCCTCGGTTTACACACTTTCGGAGCGCGCGTCGGACAGCCTCGCGCGATTGATGGCCGAGAAGGAGAACGCGTCCGACTTGATCGCCGGGCTCGAGTCGTCCGATGGCGAGGGCCAGGACGAGGTCCGCTCGATCCTGATCGACTTGCTCAAACGAGAGACGGCAAACTTTTCGGCGGATTTTTCCCGAACGCTCGTTTCGAAGCTCGGAAAAGCGATTCCTGTATCCCGCGATCCGATGCGCGCTGCCGCCTTCAAGGTCTTGAAACAGACCGGCTCTCCGTCAGTTCTCGTGGAACTCGGCTACATGAGCAACGACGACGACGAAAAGCTGATGAAGTCGGAGTCGTGGCAGAAGCAGGTGTCGACCTCCATCGCACAGGCGGTCGACCAGTATTTCAGCCGCCGCGCCGTCGGATCGCGATGAACCGTCGCGATGTTGGATAATGGCGGCCGTTGGACGACGTGACGCCACAATGCGTGCTAGATTGAGTTGTTCGCGGCTGGCGCTTGCTGCGGTGCAAGAAGCGATCTAGAAACGGCCCTCGAACGGACCTTGAGGCGCATGCGAGCTCCAGTCTATCCACCGCCAATCGAACCGACACGGAAGCGCAAGCGCCGTAAGAGCTGGTTGCTGAGCTTCCTTGGCTTTGCGTTCGCGGCTGGGGTCGTGATGTTCCTGGTCGGCTCGGCGGTTGCCGGGTTCTTCTTGTGGAAGGCGTCGAA
Source organism: Hyphomicrobium sp. (assembly GCA_022843145.1). Lineage (GTDB taxonomy): Bacteria > Pseudomonadota > Alphaproteobacteria > Rhizobiales > Hyphomicrobiaceae > JAKAML01. Next base: position 28,887 of record JALHOF010000016.1, on the reverse strand, counting down.
GGATCTGCCCGACTACGACAGCTTGGCCAAATACGAGCCGCCGGTGATGTCGCGGATCCATGCCCACGACGGATCGCTGATCGCCGAATTCGCGCGCGAGCGCCGCATTTTCGTGCCGATCAATACGATCCCGAAGCAAGTGCTGTCGGCATTCCTTTCGGCCGAGGACAAACGCTTCTACGAACACGGCGGCCTCGATTTCCAGGGTATCGGCCGCGCCGTCTACAAATTTGCCGAAGCCAAGTTCAAGGGCTCTGATCGGCGCACCGAAGGCGCATCGACGATCACGCAGCAGGTCGCCAAGAACTTCCTGCTGACCAACGACCGCACCCTCGAGCGCAAGATCAAGGAGGCGATCCTCGCCATCCGTATCGAGCGTGCCTATTCGAAGGACAAGATCCTCGAACTCTATCTCAACGAGATCTTTCTCGGTCTCAACTCTTACGGCGTGGCGGCTGCTTCGCTCAACTATTTCAACAAAGAGCTGAAGGATCTCGAACCGCACGAAGCCGCCTATCTCGCAGCACTGCCGAAGGCGCCGAACAATTATCACCCGTTCAAGTCGGAGACGACGAAGCGGCGCGCCAAGGAGCGCCGAAACTGGATTCTCGACGAGATGGTCCAGAACGGTCATCTCGACAAAGCCGTCGCGGCCGAGTCGAAGAAGAAGGACCTCAGTGTCAATCCGAGGGCGTTCGGAACGCACATATCGACGGCCGAGTTCTTTGCCGAGGAAGTCCGGCGCACCCTGTTCGCGCAGTACGGCGAAGAAAAGCTCTATGCCGGCGGACTTTCGGTCCGCACCACGCTCGACCCGAAGCTACAGCAGATGGCGCGCCGCGCGCTCATCGACGGCCTCGTCGCATTCGACCGTCAGCAGGGCTGGCGCGGTCCGGTCGCGCGGATCGACATCTCCGGCGATTGGGGTATCGCGCTCGGCGCCATCGACCAGCCGTCCGATATTCAACCTTGGCGTCTGGGCGTCGTGCTGGATGCGCAGAAAGCCAAGGCCGTTGTCGGCTTGAAACCGCAGAAGCAGATCGATGGAACGCTGGTTGCGCAACGCGAGGCGGTCGAGGTCGGCTTCGACGAGATCAAGTGGGCCAAGGCATTGCCCAAGAAGATCGACCCCAAGGCGGTGTCCGACGTTCTCGTTCCAGGGGACGTGATTTATGTTTCGCCCAAGGATCCGCAGGAACCCACGGGCGTCTGGTCGCTGATGCAGATTCCGGAAGTGAGCGGCGGTCTCGTCGCGATGGATCCGCACACCGGACGCGTTCACGCTGTGGCGGGCGGTTTCTCGTTTGCCATGAGCCAGTTCGACCGGGCCATCCAAGCCAAGCGGCAGCCCGGCTCGTCGTTCAAGCCCTTCGTCTACGCCGCCGCCGTCGACAATGGCTATAAGCCGACGTCGATCGTGCTCGATGCGCCGATCGAAATCGAAAGCCGGCCCGGCGAGATCTGGAAGCCTGAAAACTACAACAAGGAAAAGTCGTACGGCCCGACGACGCTGCGCATCGGCATCGAGAAGTCCAGGAACCAGATGACGGTGCGGCTCGCCCAGGATATGGGCATGCCCATCATCACGGAATACGCGCGGCGCTTCGGCATCTACGAAGATCTTCTGCCGGTGCTGTCGATGTCGCTCGGCGCCGGCGAGACGACGCTGCTGCGGATGACGACGGCCTATGCCATGCTCGCGAACGGCGGCAAGCAAGTCCGCCCGACGCTTGTCGACCGGATCCAGGACCGCTGGGGCAAGACGGTCTGGAGGCACGATGCGCGCGAGTGCGTGAATTGCCGCGTCGAAGCCTGGAACGGCCAGGCCGAGCCCGAGATTCCCGATGCAAGACGGCAGATCGTCGACCCCCACACCGCCTACCAGATGACGTCGATCATGGAGGGCGTGATCCAGCGCGGCACCGCCACGTCGCTGAAGTCGCTCGGCCGTCCCATCGCCGGCAAGACCGGCACGACCAATGAAGAGAAGGACGCTTGGTTCGTCGGTTATACGCCCGATCTCGTCGTCGGCGTGTTCATCGGCTTCGACACGCCGAAGCCGATGGGCAAGGGCCAGACCGGCGGCCACGTCGCCGCTCCGATCTTCGGCAGCTTTATGAAAATGGCTTTGGCTGAGAAGCCTGCAGCACCATTCCGCGTGCCGCCTGGCATCAAGCTCGTGCGCATCAACATCAAGACTGGCCTGCGCACGCAGGGGACGGAAGGCGAACAGACCATCATGGAGGCGTTCAAGCCGAACGAGGAGCCGGACGATGCCTATTCCGTCATCGGCTTCTCGGATCCATCGACTGGAAGCGTCGGAGGGCAATCGGTTGCGCCCGCCAACGCATACGACGATGCGGTGCCTCGGCGGCCATCCAACAACGTCGGCGCCGGCGGCCGCGGCGGTTTGTGGTAGCACGTCTTAGCCCGTCGCGATCCCAGGCCACGTTTACAGCCAGCGCGACGCGGCCTATACCGCACGGCGAACGCCATTCAACTCATCCAAGCGGAGACCACCCATGCGCGCTGAGGCGCAGAAATCCGTCGAACAGATCAAGGAGGCTCTCGCCCTCCTGAGGAGGTCTCTTTGACTGGGACACGGCAGAATACCGGCTCGCGGAACTGAACCGCAAGGCCGAGGACCCGGGCCTTTGGAACGATCAGGCCAAGGCACAGAAGGTGATGCGCCAGAGGCAGACCCTCGAAGCCGCGGTGGCTGGGGTCAAGCGCATCGAGCAGGATCTCGACGACGGTCTCACCCTCATTGAACTCGGCGAAGCCGAGGGCGACGCTTCGAGCGTGAGCGAAGGCGAAGCAGCCCTGCTCAGGCTGGAGCAGGATGCGCAGCGGCGCAGCGTCGAAGCATTGCTCTCGGGCGAGGCGGACGCCAACAACACCTATCTCGAAGTTCATGCGGGGGCGGGTGGGACCGAAAGTCAGGATTGGGCGTCAATCCTGCTGCGGATGTACATGCGGTGGGCTGAGCGCCGCGGCTTCAAGGTCAAGATGATCGACGAGAGCGCCGGCGAAGAAGCAGGCATCAAATCGGCGACGCTGGAGATCACGGGCGAGAACGCCTACGGCTGGTTGAAAACGGAAGCGGGCGTCCATCGCCTCGTCCGCATTTCGCCGTTCGATTCAAACGCGCGGCGCCACACGAGTTTTGCGTCGGTGACCGTTTATCCGGTGATCGACGATACGATCCAGATCGAGATCAATCCGGCCGATATCGAGGTGAGTTTCGCACGCTCGTCAGGCGCCGGCGGCCAGTCTGTCAACCGCACGGAATCGGCCGTCCGCATCTTGCACAAGCCAACCAACATCATGATCTTCGCCCAGGAGCAGCGGTCGCAGCATCAAAACCGCGAACTGGCGATGAACCGTTTGAAATCGAAGCTGTTCGATCTCGAATTGAAGAAGCGCGAGGAGAAGGCCTTAGCCGACCAGGCCGCGAAGTCGGACATCGGCTGGGGCCACCAGATCCGCTCCTACGTGCTGCAGCCCTATCAGATGGTGAAGGATCTGCGGACGGGCGTGCAGACGTCCGATACCGGTGGGGTGCTCGACGGGGACATCGATCCGTTCATCGAAGCAACGCTTGCACACCGCATCAAAGGCGGCTCTGGCGACGTCGCCGACATCGAATAAAAGTTACGCTATTTCGGCGACCGGCCGCCCGATGTACGCCTTTTCGGCATTTGCAAATGCACCGTGTTCGTTGCAGAACGGCCACGGGGCCCGGTTTGCCGAACGGAAATGACTGTTTCGCGCAATCAACATGACGGCACCGTTTGGGCTTTTGGCGTAAGAAGTCGCATGGGGCTGGTTGCTTGGCCTTGGCGGTTGGGGCCGCCCGCAGCCGCAAAGTGCGTAGAGCATGTGGGCGTTGTGTTTGTGGAGGACGCATAGGATATGTCGATGAGTACGCTCAATCTGCTGTCGGGGCTGATGACGCCCGACTTTCTTCGCACCGCAGCCCGCGCAACCGGTGAATCCGAAGGCGGCGTCGCAAAGGCGCTCGGAGCCGCGTTCCCAACCATTCTGGGGCAGCTCGTCAATGGCGCGGGCAACTCGACGATGATGGGCAATGTCATCGATATGGTCAAAAACCCGGTCATCGGCGGATTGCTCGGGCCGGGCGGCGGCGTCCTCGGATCGGTCGGCTCCCTGCTTGCACCGAACGCGGCGGGTGGACCGGTCGGCTCGATCGCCTCGTCGCTGTTGAGCGCCTTGTTCGGCAAGAACCTCGGTGGCATCGCCGGCGCGATCGGCTCGCTCGCGGGCCTCAAGGGTGCAGGATCGGCGGCTTCTCTCCTCGCGCTCGCAGGACCGATGGTGCTCTCCGCGCTCGGCAACAGGCTCGGCAAATCGCTCACGGGAACTGCACTTTCGATGCTGCTCGGTCAGGAAAAGGCCGGCATCATGGGTGCCGTGCCCGCGCAGCTCAGCAGCATCATGGGCGTCATGAGCGCCCCCATGGCCGCAACTGCCGCCGCACCGGCTGCGGTCGCCGCTGCGACCAAGGTTGCGGCTGCTGCGCACGCGGCACCCCCATCAGCCACCGTTGTGACGCCGGCTGGCCGTGTCGGGCCTGCTGCGGCAGCACCTGCCGCCGCGCACGTCGCAACGCATTCCGCCGCGCCCGCACCAAAGCATTACGATGACGAGCCGCGCAAGTCGCCCATCCTCGGCAGCATCATGGGATTGCTGCTGACCGGCGCAATTCTCGCAGGCACCGTGTTTCTGTTGAGCCAGTGCAACAAGGCGCCGCCCGCTGCGCCCGCCGCAAAGGTCGAGGCGCCCGCGCCAAAGGCCGTTGCAGCACCAGCTCCGGCGCCCGCTCCGGCGCCGAAAGTAGTGGCCGCTCCGCCGCCGCCGGCTCCTGCGCCGGTCGTCGCCAAGGCAGTGTCTCTTCTCGCTTCGATAACGCCCGGATCAGGCGGATTGATGAGCCTCGCTCTTCCGACCGGTAAAACCATCGGACTCGCGGAGAAGGGCGTCGAGAGCCAGCTCGTCGCATTTCTCGAGGACACGTCGCGCCCGATCGACAAGGGGACGTGGTTCGATTTCGACCGGCTGACCTTCAAAACCGCGTCGTCGGATTTGACGGCCGAGTCGCGATCGCAGGTTGAAGCTGTCGGCGAAATTCTCAAGGCATTCCCGTCGAGCCAGATCAAGATCGGCGGCTATACCGACAATCAGGGCGATCCGGCCATGAACCTCAAGCTGTCGGATGATCGGGCGAAGCGGGTGATGAGCGAAATCGTCGCGCTCGGCATCGGCGCTGATCGAGTGACCGCCGAAGGTTATGGCGAGCAGCACGCCATGGCCGACAACGGGACGCCGGAAGGCCGCAGCAAGAACCGCCGGACGGCTCTGAGCGTGCGGCAGCGCTGATCGGCACGGGGCTCGAAATTCAAGGTTAAGGAGACGGGCGGCCGCAACGGCTGCCCGTTTCTCGTTTCATCGTTCGACTGAAGCTGGATGCGTGCTAAAGGCGCTGGCTTCAGGACCACGCCGGACCAGCGCTTCATGTCGTCAACGCTCAGCCAATTATCCCTCGTCACGTCGTCAGGTTTCGGCGACTACGCGCTCGTCGATTCAGGTGCCGGCCGCAAGCTTGAGCGGTTCGGAAGCGTGCTCGTCGACAGGCCGGAAGCGCAAGCACTGTGGCGTCCGGCGCTGCCGCCGACGGATTGGACCAAGGCGCACGCCGTATTCTCGGCGTCAGGCGAGGACGAGGAAAAAGGCAAGTGGCGTGTCGACCGGGCGGTTCCAGAAAGCTGGCCAGTGCGGATCGACGTGCGTGCCGACGCCGCGCTGCCAGGCGCGGCGCAGCCGGCGGCGTTGAATGTCACCATGCAGTGCCGCATGCAGGGGCTTTGGCACCTCGGGCTATTTCCGGAGCAACATCCACATTGGGTCTGGATGTTGTCGCGAATCGCGGCGGTGACCGGTGAAAGACCGCGCGTGCTCAATCTCTTTGCCTACACCGGAGCCGCTTCGTTGATCGCGGCGGCGGCGGGGGCCGAAGTCACCCATATCGACGCTTCGAAAAAGTCGATCGCGTGGGGTAAGGACAACCAGGCCGCGTCGAAGCTGACAGATAAACCGATCCGCTGGATCCTCGACGATGCGGTCAAGTTCGTCGCGCGTGAGGTCCGTCGCGGAAAGACGTATCATGTGATCCTCGTCGATCCGCCGAAGTTCGGGCGTGGCCCTGACGGCGAGGTTTGGGACTTGTTCGCAGGTTTGCCTCCGCTGCTGCGCGACTGCTCGGCTCTCGTTGCGCCGCGCCAAGCTTCGATGATCCTGACGGTGTACGCGATCCGGGCGTCGGCACTCGCGTTCGACCAGTTGATGCGGCAGACGCTGCACGAGCGCGGCGGTACGTTCGACACGGGAGAACTCGCCATCGCACCTCCAAAAGGTGGATTCGCGGTGCCGACGTCACTCTTCACGCGCTGGGTGGCGCCATGACCGGATCGACCCGCGACCCGCGCGTCGTGCCTACTCGTATCACCAGCCTCACAAACGATCGGGTGAAGGCCATTCGCGCGCTCGAGATGCGCAAGGAGCGCAAGGAAACTGGATTGTTCGTCGCCGAAGGCGCATCGATTCTGGTGACGGCGCGCGATGCCGGGTTCACGGCTGAAACGCTGGTGCATCTTGCCGGCGCGGCCGATAGCGGAATCGCTAAAGGTCTCTTGGCATGGGCGGCGAACTCCCGCGCAGAAGTGCTCGAGGTCTCGGAGGCGGTCCTCGGAAAGCTCGCGGCGAAAGACAATCCGCAAACCATGCTCGGCGTGTTCCGGCAGCGTTGGGCCGAAATGCCCGACGCCGCGCGTTTGACCCCGACGAGTTGCTGGGTCGTGCTCGAAGAAGTGCGTGACCCCGGCAACCTCGGCACCATCGTGCGCACGGCCGATGCGGTCGGCGCCTCGGGCGTGATCCTCGTCGGCAATTGTTGCGATCCGTACTCACGAGAGTGCGTGCGCGCGACAATGGGCTCGATCTTCACGGTGCCCATCGCACGCGTGACGCTCGCCGATTTCTTGTCGTGGCGCCCGACTTGGACTGGCGACGTGGTCGGAACGCATCTCGACGGCACGGCCGACTTTCGCACAGTCGACTACAAGGCGCCCACGCTGTTGGTCATGGGAAGCGAGGGGCCCGGTCTGTCGGACGCGATGGCGCAAGTTTGCTCGCGTCTGGTCAGAATCCCGATGGCGGGATCGCTCGACAGCCTCAATCTGGCAGTGGCGACAGCGCTCGCGCTGTATCAGATCCGTGGCGAACACCTGAGGCTCTGACCAATGCGCATCGAATACCACCGCACGCTGATCGCCGACGGCATTCGCAACCGCGCGTTTCACGATGCGTTGAAGACGGTGATCGTGCCAGGCGTGACGACCGTCGCGGACATCGGTGCGGGCACGGGACTTTTGGGGCTGATCGCGTCCAAGCTCGGCGCGAAGGACGTCTTTCTCTATGAGACCGCCGAAGTCGCTGGCGTGGCAGCCGAGATCCTGAAGCGCAACCGGGTCAAGAATTGCCACCTCTTCCCCTGCCATTCGACGGAAATGGCCGATCCGCCATTGGTCGATGTCGTCGTCTCGGAGACGCTCGGAAACTACGCGCTGGAAGAGAATATCCTCGAGACAGTCAAGGATGCACGGGCGCGTCATTTGAAGCCGGGTGGCGTTGTCTTACCGCGACGCATCACCCAGTTTGTCGCGCCGGTCATCGCGCCGCGCATTCACGACGAACTCATGGTTTGGGACCGGGTCGGGCTTGGCATCGACTTCGAACCGGCGCGGCTCATGAGCCTCAACAACATTTACGTCCGCTCCATCGAGCCGCGCGAATGCCTCGGAGGGTCCACGACTCCCGCCGCGGCCCCCGTCGATGGCGCCGTCGTCTGGGATACCGTCGATCTCGGCCGCGATTATCGTGCAAGCCGGAAGGGAGAGGTGCGCTGGGCATTGACGAGTCCGGCAACGGTGTTCGGGTTCGCGATGTGGTGGGAAGCCGAACTCGTGCCGGGGATTGTTTTGTCGACCGCTCCCACTGCGCCGCGGACGCATTGGGAACAGCTTTATCTTCCTCTGCTGCAGCCGATGCAGATTTCCGCGGGTGAGACCGTTACGCTCTCGATCCGGTCAAAATCGTCGAGCGAGGGCGGCACGCATATCGCTTGGACCGCAACTCATCTCGACAAGGCGGGCAAGAGTTGCGGCCGTCAGGCGCTCGATCTCGACAAAGGTTTCTTGCCGTAGATGGATCCGGTCAACGTGCGGCCGAAGTCATTTATTCGATTTGGGATCAGGAGAATTGGCGTGTCCAGGCACGAGTTCGCAATCAAGCGGTGACGCAACCGCTTCGCCTTGACGCTGCACCGTGGCCGCGGCCGACTTCGTATCTCCGGGTGCACTCGGCAAAATGGCGCTTTTCTCGGCGGCCATCGCAGCATCCGGATTGTTCGGACCAGGCGCTTTCGGATCGCTCAGCGCGGCATTCTGTTCAGCTTTGGTGGGACATGTAGCCTTCGCCGGGGAATTTGTAACCTGGGCATCCTGTGCCAACGCGCTGCCAGCGACCAGCATCGCTGAACCTGCAAGTACGAGGAAAGTTGTGCGCATGACGTTGCCTCTCGCGGTTCGTGCATCGGTGTTCGGCTTTGCTCTGCGGTTCGGCTACGGCGACGCACACGTCACGATCCGCAGAAGCGCCAAAGAGGCTCCATTCCGATACGACTTCCCACAAACAACGCGCCGCCGCCGCACCGAGTTCCCGGCGGATGTGCTGCAATCATCGGCGACTGAAATCGCGCACGTCGATTTCAGGCCGGTCAGTCGTATCGCCGCGACGGTGGCCCGTAGAGCCGCTGGTCCTGCCTGGCATAGGGATCGGAACGATACGACGGGCGCTGCGGTGAGTAGCGACGTTGCTGGTCATGCTGCACGACTCTTGCGCCATAACGGCCGTCGTATCGGGCGCTTGCTTGCCGCGACGGCCGCAAGTAGATCCAGCGTCCGCCATAGGCGTCACGCGGACCTTCAAACCTCCGGCTCTGGCCGAGTGGCCAGTCGGCGCCAGAATATCTCGCGCGATAGCGTGATCGATCCTGAACATAGCGTGGCCGTGACCTATCGCCGGCCGCGCGCGGCCCTGCGTCGCGAACCCACTCCGGGCGCTCGGGCGCCCGATCTGCTTGTGCCCGCGTGACATCTGCCTGTGGAATAGTATCGGCGGGCCGTGCCGGAGGCGACGCTGAAGAACCGCTCTCGCCGGTCAGCCCGGGATTATTCGCGGCGGCGACAGCGACTGCGGCGGTGGAGATGGGCGGGGCTGTCTGTGGCGCCGCCGGAGGCAGATGCAGCAGCGCGGCCGGAGCTTCGGCACGACGTTCCGGTTGCGCGGTATCCTGTGCCAGGACCTGCGCCGTTGCACCAATCGCGACGATGCCGATCGCGAGCCTCTGCCAACTCCACATCGATCCCTCCACACACGCTACATTATCGATCTGACCACAGTAGATTCCCTAAACGTTCTTGTCACGTTCTTTTTTCTCTGAATCAAATTTGGTCGCTCATCGAGAATCGTCGTGCCGAATGCGGGTTCGCCGCTGGCGAGTAGCGGCATCGGCCGCGCATTGCACTCAACGGATGGTCTCGCCGACAGAGTGCTCGGCATTGAAAAACGGGATTCTGGAGCGGCGGCATTCCAGCTCAAACGTCGATGTCGGCCCACAAGCAGGCATGATCAGACGCGGCGTGGTAGGACGACGTCATCTCTGGATAAACGTCCCAGGCGGGCGTCTTGTTAGGGCCCCAGACGCCCTTGCGCCAGATGCCGCCGCCCGTTACGCGGTCGTAGAGCTTCGGCGACAACAGGATGTAGTCGATCTTCTCTCGGTCGTTGCCACGCTGATAAGTGCCGGCCCGGCCGTCGCTCACGTAGGCGGGATGCTCGGAAATATCGCGCATGCCGGCTTCCCCGAACAGCGGCGCGAGGGTCGCGCTGGCTGGCGTATCGTTGAGGTCGCCAATGACGGCGATCAGCTCCGCGCCCTCGAGTTTCAGCCGTTCGACAATCAGGCGGACCGCTTCCGCTTGCAGCCAACGCTTCCTGTCGGAGCTGTCCTGGCTCCCATACCCTTTACTCTTGAAGTGGTTGACGAGCACCCAGACCGTCGCGCCGGACGGAGTCCAGATGCCATACTCGGGACAGTCGCGGCTGAACACGCGCTCGCCGTTCGTCGTGCGGTCGTCGACGTGGCTTTTCATCCAGCCGATCTCATAACCGCGCCTCGACAAGAGGCCGACGTCGATGCCGCGGCCATCGTTGCCGTCGATCAGCATGGCCTGCGCGAACGGAACCGACTTTACGGCCGGAAGCAGGTGGTCGGAGAATTGCAACAGCGCCGAACGGCCCTCGCATTCGACGACGCCGAGCACATCCGGCGCCACGTCGCGGACGACCTGCGCTGTATTTCTCGTCGCGGTCTCGTTGATGATTTACGTCTTGAGCTCGACCCAGCCGATCCAATTGGCCCGGCCGGTGGCGACTATGCGGGTGCCGTTGAGGCGGCTATAGGTCGAGAACTTGCCGCGGTTCTCACGCAGGATGACATATTGCCCCTCGTTCGTCTTCGCGATGCCGAGGTCGGTCGTCAGCGCCAGCATGCGCGATTTGACGGCGTCGGTGTAGACGGCTTCCTCGAACAACTGGTTGAGTTCGGCGTACTTCTCTAGGATCGGACGCCCCTCAGCCCAAGTCTCGAAATTGAGGGCGCGAGCGCGCGTGAACAGGTTCTCGATATTGTACGTCGCAAGCCGCATGGTCCGCCGCCACTCCTGCCCGTCGCGGGCCTGATCTACGTGCGTGCAGCATATGTTGCGGCGATCGGTTCATGTGTGGCCGGGAGAACGATGTCCACAGTGTGAGGACGGTCGCACAGGTGACGAGGAGCGGCCTCCGTCGATTTACAGCGTGCGATAGGCGAGATCGAGCCACGCTTCGAGATCGCGCGGTCCCTCGAACAGCACGATGGCGGCGACCAGAACGATGGCGCTGCCGATGGCGATGGTGGCGACCCATGCTCCGGCCGCTTTCAGCGTGCGCCGCACACTTCGACGCCGCGATGCCGCCAGCCACTTCCCAGTGTCGTGCGGCACCGTATCGTCACCGGGCGTGCCGTCCTCCCCGGCGGAAGCACTCACCGGTTCGCGGGCGGAAGAAGCCTGATGGCGGAGTGCCGAAACGAATGCGCGCCGCGCCGTCGGCGAGACGATCGCAGTCTCGCTATCGCCGATGTCCGCGTCGTCCGGCACAGCGCCGATGCCGGCTGGAGGCTTTGTCGCGGGCCGGCGTGGCTTTCGCGCCAGAATGGCTGCCAACGAAGCGGCTAGTTCCTGTTCCTCGGACATCGATGACGGGCCGGCCGCGATGGCGCGGTCAGATTCGGCAGGGCCGTTTTCATGCGGCTGTTCCGGCGCCGTGCCCACGGTCGGGATTTCGTCCTGACTCTCAAGTTTATCATCGAGCATCGGGTGCTCCCGTCGATGACGCGATGGCATCGTCGGAGCAAATGCGCTTGACGCAGCCACGCGAGACATGGGTCGCCTTGCGCGCAACGATTGCGCGGTTCCGCGATGATCCATGTGAGAGCGGTATTGAATGGCGTAGCGGCATGTAACCTCGCGCGCATCGGGGTTCCGCGGCCCCGGCGCAAAGAGATGTCGTCCGCCTCCTCTGCAAGGGTCCCTCGACACCCTGCCGAGACCCAGTGTACAGAGCCATGAACGCCGTCGCAACATCGTTCAGCGCACGTCAAGTGGTCAATCGTCTCCGTCGCCTGCGCCGCTTGCGGCGTGCGATCGGGGCTGCAAAATGCAAGCCGTTATCGTCTCTTGGAGAGAGTGACATGCTGACGATGGTTGTCGGATTACTGCTGTTTTTCGGAATCCATCTGGCCCCGACCCAGCCCGAATTGCGGAATGGTCTGGTCGAACGGTTCGGCGAGGGCGCTTACAAGGGCTTTTTTGCCGTCGTCTCGCTTCTCGGACTCGTCTTGATCGTCATGGGGTACGGCAAGCTGCAGGTTATGCCCGGCAAGAACCCCGACCTCTGGTATCCGCCGCTGTGGCTGAGACACGTCTCACTTGCGCTCATGCTGCCGGCAATGATCCTGCTGGTGGCGGCTTATGTGCCGTCGCGGATCCGCGATGTCGTCAAGCATCCGATGCTGGCTGCAATCAAGATCTGGGCCTTTGCGCATCTGCTGTCGAATGGTGACCTCGCCTCGGTCGTGTTGTTCGGATCGTTTCTGGCATGGGCCGTGTTCGACCGCATCTCGGTCAAGCGCCGCGCCGCACTCGGGCCGCTCGGCGCGCGCACCGGCGGGCCGATCCTCAACGACGTGCTGGTCATCGGAGCGGGCATCGCGCTCTACATGCTGCTGCTGTACGGCGGACACAAACTCGCGTTCGGCGTATCGCCGCTCGGATGATGCCGCCCTCCGTTTCCCAAGAACAGGATCCAGGTGCAGCACCTGCGGCGGCGAAGGGCCGCTTGATCGGAATTGCGCGCCGGCCCGCGCGCCGCGCCCGGATGGAGGAGATCGAAGGCGACTTGATCTCCGTCGACGGGGGACTTGCGGGCGACCACAAGGGTCCGAAATTTCCGCGCCGGCGCATCACGGTCCTGGCGCTGGAGGATTGGATGGCGGCGATGGCCGAGTTGACCGATCTCGGCGGTCCAGTGCTGTTGCCCTGGACGGTGCGTCGCGCCAATCTTCTGGTCGAAGGGGTCAGACTGCCGCGTGCCGCTGGCGGGATCATAAGGATCGGTTCGGTGGTGCTGGAAGTGACGTATCCGACGCAGCCGTGCGCGCGCATGGACGAGGCGCACCAGGGTCTGCTGAAGGCGCTGCATCCCGACTGGCGCGGCGGGATCACGTGTGCCGTGCGTGAGGGCGGACCTGTTGCCGTCGGCGACGAAGTCGAGATCCTCCTCTCGCCGCCAGAACGGCGCGTGCGCCTTCCAGGCTAGCGGGCCCCTAAACGGTCAGCGTGTCAACAGCACGAAGTCGGTCCCCTTGCCGGTCTCGTTCGACGCGTCGAGATCAGAAATCATGAATGTCGAACCAGGTCGCAGGAACTCGGCGATACGCTCGAGCACATCGTCGGGAATGTGAATGCGGGCCAGCGAAGCGTCCGCTGACTGCGGAATCGCAGGGCGCGTTTCGGGTTGGGCTCGGTTTTGTGGCTCCAGCCCGCGCCGGGGCTTTGGTTCGGCCTGGACGGGCGTCGCCATCGAGACGACGCTCCAGCTGAGGGCGCGATCACTGGGCTCCAATTCGAGTGCCGTGAACACGTGGGTTCCGAGCGGCGCATCCGGGTAATCGATCCGAACCGGCGCCTCCAACAGCGGCTCGAAGCCTTGCCGCACCAATACTTTTCCGGATTTTCTGCTGACGAACACCGAGATTGGCAGGTTCTGCCGCTGCAATGCCCGTTCGGCCGCGACCTTAGCCGCTTGCGCATTGCTGAGCGCAGTGGCGGCGGACGCGAGTGCATCGTTCGTCGTATTCTGTTTGCTGATTGCCTCGGAAGCGGCGGCGACGAGTGCCTCTGTCGCGCGCGTGCGTTCGGCAATCTCCGTCTCGATGTCCTGAATTTCGAACTCGGCGGCCTCGATGCGCTGTTCGAGGGCGTCTTCCTGTTGCGCGAGGTCGTCCAGCGCGCTGTCGTCGAGATCGTTGCGATTGCGGGCGACGAATGCCTTGATCTGCGCTCCGGCCGCCATTTGGCCGCGCCGCGCCGCCTCACGTGCAGCGGCTAAAACCTGCATGTCCGAGCGGCTATCCGCGACCGCTACTTGCGCATCGCTGACCACGGCAGCAGCCTCTCTCGCGCGCGCCCCAGCGTAGTCGCGCTCGGTCTGCGCCTTTGCAATCGCGGTCGAAAGCGCCGACATCTCCGCCGCGCGCTCGGCCATGACCGAGGCTCGTGTACGGCGCGGCGAATAGGCCGGCTGGCTGGCCGACCCTGCATCGGCCGATCGCACCCCGAGAAGCATATCGACGCTGTTGTCGCCGCCGTGCAGGACTTTGACGGACTTGGCGTCGGCCACCTGATCGGCGGGCGGCAATGGCACGGGCAACTTCGGATTCGCGATCGTCTGCGGCTGGATCTCGTCTCCGGCGACGATGACGCGTGCGCCGATCCGCGTCATGTCGAACAATTGCCGAGCGAAGGAATAGGGCAGGCGGATGCAGCCGTGCGACGCCGGATAACCCGGCAACACGCCGGCGTGGAGTGCGACGCCCGACCACGTGAGCCTCTGCATGAACGGCATCGGCGCGTCGTCGTAGAGGTTCGAAAAATGTACGCGGTTCTTCTGCAGAATGCTGAACACGCCGGTGGGTGTGTCATGTCCTCTGCGTCCCGATGAAATGGGCGCTTCGGCGATTTTGCGGAGGCCGTCCCAAACCGACATGCGCTGGCGGCGGATGGAGATGATGATTTTCAGCGGCTGAGCCGACGACTGCAGAGGCTTTGCGCGTTCCTCGCGATCCGTCCTGGCGCTGGCCGTGCCGGGCAGCAAAAGCAGACCTGCGCACACTGCCGGAACCGCGGCAATCATCAGCCTGGACAACGATTTGCGCCGGCGGGTTGCGGAACCTGGAGCTCGGGTAAGATGACGCACGACCATACCCCGAAGAATGATGCCGAAAGAATAGCAGCCGGCCCGGAAAAGGACCGGAAACATAGTCGTTTTTGATAGCAGCAGGAGGCGTGATCGGGCAACTCGGACAGCTTGCTGCCGTTAGCGAACGTCACGGATGTGTGGCTTGGGCACATCGCCGGCCGAATGAGCCAGCTTTTGCGGCATTTTTCTCCGGGCCGGCCTTGGGTTGCGCAGGCATGGCGAAATTTCAGGCATTGGCATACGGCGGGCTGGTCGGGATAGGATAGGCGCCGCCACGCAAGGAACCTCAACACCATGTCGTCTCAAGGCCAGATGAAGCGCAGGATGGCGCCCGAGATCACCGCCAAGAAGGGGATCGAGCCTATCGTTTCGCTCACGTCCTATCACGCCCACACCGCCGCGATCGCCGACAAGTATTGCGATTTCCTGCTTGTCGGCGACAGCCTCGGCATGGTCATGCACGGTTACGAAACGACAGTGCCGGTCCCGCTCGAATTGATGATCATGCACGGGCGTGCCGTCGTGCGCGGCGCAAAGCAGGCGCTCGTCGTCGTCGACATGCCTTTCGGCACCTACGAGGAAAGTCCATCCGTCGCCTTCCGCAACGCCGCTCGCGTGATGAAGGAGACCGATTGCGGCGCAGTCAAACTGGAAGGCGGCAGGCGGATGGCGGAAACCATTCGCTACCTCGTCGACAGGGGCATTCCCGTCATGGCGCACATCGGCCTGACGCCGCAGTCGATCAACGTTCTGGGTGGGTTCAAAGCACAGGGCCGCGAGCAGGCGCAGTGGGCGGCATTGGAGGACGACGCACGACTGGTTGCGGAAGCCGGGGCCTTCGCAGTGGTTCTGGAGGCAATCGCCGAACCCCTCGCGCGCCGCATCACCGCTGCCATCCCGATCCCGACGATCGGCATTGGCGCAGGTGCCGGCTGCGACGGCCAGATCCTGGTCATGGAGGATATGCTTGGTCTTTCGCCTCGGGTCCCGAAGTTCGTCAAGGAATTCGGCCGCATCGGTGCTGCAATCGAAGGCGCGATCCGGGGGTATGCCGAGGAAGTACGCGCGGGTACGTTCCCGGCTAGTGAGCATACCTATTCCATGAAAGATCAGCCGCCGCTGGCGGACGCCGGCACGGGCGCGGCGCCTGGAGCTATGGCCCGGGCCTCGAAAAAGCCGAAAACAACCAGCACCTAAGCAGTTAGCCGCTAGAGCTGGGTGAACAGTGCGTCGATGCATGAGCGGCGGGGCGTGCAATAAGGATTTGCGGTACGCGGGCTCTGGGATAAGAGGACCGATCAGGAATTTCGGCGTCGCGGATATCAGATCTTCCGGCGCTTTGGATCGGTTTTCCACTTCACACGGAGCGCGGGCGACAATGCCCCGCGATCGGGCTCGGGGACGCAGGACGATATGGTCGACAAGAACGACGCGCTGGCGCGAGAGATTGACGAAGAACTTCGCCGCGAGCAAATTGAGAAGCTCTGGCAGAAGTACGGCGTCTACGCGATTATTTTTGCTGTGTTTATCGTCGCCGGTGTGGGCGGGTCCAAATGGCTCGAAGCCAGCCGCAAAGCAGCGTCGGAAGCCGCCGGAGCCTCCTACAACACAGCAATTTCATCGCTCGAGGCTGGCAAGGCCGATGAAGCGACGAAGGCGCTGCAGGGCATCACCGCGTCCGGCGCAGGCGGTTATGCACAACTTGCGCAGTTGCGTCTGGCGGGGGAGGCTTTGAAGGCCGGAAAATCCGCTGAGGCACTGAAACTGTTTGATGATCTCGGAAAAAGCAGCTCCACGGACAAGCTGCTTCGCGGCTTCGCGCAGCTCCAGGCAGCTTCGATCCGGACGTCCGACGCTGACTTTACGGAGATGCAGAATCGGCTCAACGATCTTACGGCCGCGGAAAGTCCGTGGCGTGCGAACGCGCGCGAGCTTTTGGGTGTCGCCGCATTGAAGGCGGGCAAGACAGATGAGGCGCGCAAGGCGTTCGAGCAAATCCTGGCCGAGCGTAATGCGCCGCAGAGCGTGGTCCAGCGGGCGCAGACGCTGATGGGCCGCATTGTTGCGGCGGATTTGGCAGCAGCCAAGCCAGCCGCACCGGCCAACACGACGACTAAGCCGAGTGCGGGCGAGCCCGCGAAGCAGAAATAAGGGGGAGGCACATGCCTCTGGACGCAGCTTGCACGACACGCTTGGCGTTGGTCACGATGGCCGCGCTCGCGCTCGTCGGTCCGCTCGGCGGCTGCTCCGACGGGGGGCTGCCGTCCCTGCCCAAGGTCGGCGACCTCAACCCATGGAAAGAAAAGCAGCTGCCGCTGCCCGGCAAGCGCATACCGGTGATGGCGGCAAACGAGAAGATCCCCGGAGAATTGGCCAACGCAGACCGCCCCATCGCGCTCCCGCAACAGCAGACCAATGAAGCGTGGGCTCAGCCAGGCGGCGCCGCCAACAACGCGCCTGGGCATCTGGCTCTTGGTGCGACGCCGCGTCAGGCGTGGAGCGTCGACATCGGGACGGGCTCGAGCAAAGCCGGACGGCTGACGGCAACGCCGATCGTCTACGGCGGTCGCGTGTTCACCCTCGATGCCGAGGGAACGATCAGCGCCTTCGGGCTTTCCGGCGGTTCGGCTGCTTGGCGCGCTTCGATGAAGCCCAACCGCGAGCAGTCCGGCAGCTTCTTCTCGCTTGGGGCGAGCGGCGGCGGCGGCTTCGGCGGCGGAATAGCGGCCGACAACGGCAAGATTTACGCGACGAGCGGCTATGGCGTCGTGGCCGCGTTCGATCCGCAGTCCGGCAAACGGCTCTGGGAGAAGTCGCTCGGAACGCCGGTGCGCGCGGCGCCGACCGCATCCGGCGATCGCGTTTACGTCGTCACAACCGAGGGACGATTCTACTGTTTGTCCGGCGCGGATGGCAGCGAACTCTGGGTGGTGCGCGGGCTACCGCAGCAGGCCAGCCTCGTGATCAATACGAGCCCCGCCGTCGAAGGTGAACTCGTCGTCGTTCCCTATCCCTCAGGTGATCTCGTTGCGCTCAAGGTGGCCGACGGAACATCGGTCTGGACGGAAAGCCTCGCGCGGACGCGATCGACGTCGCAGCTCGCATCGCTGAGCGATGCGGCGCGGCCGGCGATCGCCAACGGCACGGTATACGCGGTCGGCCACGCCGGCCGGATGATCGCCACTTCCGCGCGCACCGGCGAACGCTTGTGGTCGCTCAACGTACCCGGCACGCAGATGCCGTGGGTGGCCGGAGACAGCGTCTTCGTCGTCGACACGTCGGGTCAGTTGATGGCCGTGTCGAGAACCGACGGCAAGGTGCAGTGGACCATGAATTTGCCGGGTGGCGGAACTTGGTCAGGTCCGGTGCTGGCCGGCGGATCGCTTTGGCTGACCTCGAACAAGGGCCAGCTGGTGGGCGTCGATGCGATGGCCGGCAGGGTCGTGAGCCAGCAGGATATCGGCAATCCGTCGTTCATCGCGCCCGTCGTTGCACAAGGCCGGATGTTCGTCTTGACCGACAACGCCAAGCTTATCTCGTTCAACTGAGAACGCAGAGCGTTTATGCGCCGAAGGGGATCGTCGAGGGCACAAGTCCATCCCGTATGATGACGAATTGAAGCGTCCGCTCAGGCAATGATATCCGGCAACAGCTGGTCTTCGACCGCCGCGATCTGGTCCTTCAAGACCAGCTTCTTTTTCTTCAGCCGCTTGATTTGAAGCTGATCGGCGGTGCCGGAAGTTTCGAGCGTGACGATTTCATCGTCCAGCTCACGATGCTCCGCACGGAGCTTCGTGAGCTGCTCGCGCAACTCCCTCTCATTCGTCCGTTGCTGCATGCGCTTCTTAAGCCCAGTTCCCGCCTTAGTCGTGACGAAGACACGCATCGTCGTCGTGTCGAAGACACGAACCACCGTCGTGTCAGAGACGCGCGCCGTAGTCGTGTCGAAGACACGCGCCGTAGTCGTGTCAGAGACGCGCACCAATCCAGGCCGCAATCGCGCTGCACTATCTGCCCCTTCCGCGTATCTTTCAAGAGAGGGGGAAAGCTTCGAGAGCGAAAATTCTTTCGTTGACGAGGCTCGACCGGGAGGCCCGCTGCACGCACGAAGCAACACCAGACGTGCACGTTGGATTGTTTCGGAGAATTCGAACGAATACGGCGTTGAGACGCGCACGGAAAGTTCACGATGTCGTCGAGAGAAATAGACAAGCGGCGACGGATCTGTCACAATTTCGTTGTCTTCAACTCTGCACAGGAGGGCAAGGATGTCGCTCAATGCACATCTGGTGGAACTTGGCGAGAGGCATCGGCTTCTCGAGAGAAGGATCCAGGAGGCGAGCTCGAGGCCGGGTTCAAGTGAAACCGAAATCAGGCGACTGAAACGTGAGAAGCTGAAGATCAAGGACGAAATCGCTCGTCTGCAGGGTGCCACGAGACATTAGCGACTGGTCGGGCGGCTTCGAGGCCGCCCTTTGCATTTCTGAAACTGCTCTGCATCAGCGCGGACTGGCCCGGCTAGGCGAATTGTCTTGGTCGGCCGGTTTGCGACGAGCGGTTTTGCCAGCCGACGTTCCAACGGTTTAGCTTGGTCGTTTCGACAATCGCGCGGGCTGGCTCACTGAGGTCGATGAGGCGTCAATCGCCCATACGAGACGAGTCGTGGTTGGCGCGTCGTCTGCGTTAGTTTTGCGTCGTCAGCGCCAAGCGTGCCGTCAACCTTGATCCATGCTCGACATGGGTTCCAACGTTTTCGCGCCGCTCAGATCGCGCTGGCGTCCGAGGCTCAGTGCGTCCTTTCCTCACCGCGTCGCTGCCTGGGTCGATCGCTGTTCGTCGGCGCGTTCCAGACGGCGGCGGCTTTGATCGACTTGCGCGACATCCAGACCTCCATCGCGATCGGCGGCCAGCAAGGCATCGAGAACGACGTAGATACTGCGCGGGTAGAAACTAACGAGAATAACGTCGACGCCCGCGTTGATCGCTGCGACGGCGGCGCCGCCCGGCCCGAGTTTGCTCTTTTGAATTGCGCCCATGCTGAAGTCGTCTGTGATGACGATGCCGGAGATATTGAGTTCGTTGCGGAGGAGATCGACGACGGGCTTGGACGCGGAGGCCGGCGTATCGGGATCGAGGGCATTCATTCGGACATGCCCGAGCATCGTCCAATCCGGCGTTACCGCATCTTCCGATTGCGCATACGGGACCCAGTCGGTCGTCGCGAGCTGGCTGACCGCGCCGTCGAGCGTGGCCTGGGCGACGTGCGTATCGGCCTTGACGCGGCCTAGTCCAGGGAAATGTTTGCGGGTGCAGACGACGCCCGTCGCACGCAGTCCGTCACAATACCAGCTTGCCGCTTCGGCAATAGCCGCGGGATTCTGTCCCAACGCGCGGCGTCCGATCCGGGTGTGGGCGTCGCGCGGGTTCCGAATGCCGAAGTCGACGTCGACCACCGGGGCGAAATTGACCGTGACGCCGAGGCTCGCGAGCGCCTGGCCTTGTCTGCGCGCATAGTCGAGCACGGCAGCCTTGCGCTCCGTCGGGATACCGTGACTGGCAATGACGCGCGACAGCGGAGGTTGCCGTGGCAGCGGCGGCGACAGCCTCTGCACCATGCCGCCTTCCTGGTCGGCGGCAATCCACAGCGGCGGCATGCCCGTGCTGATGCGCAGCGCCTGTAAACTCTCGATCTCCTGGCGGATGGCGGCTGCCGTTCGGCCACGCAGGTTCTTTCGGGTCACAAACACGCCGGAAATGGCTTTGGCCTCGACGAGGCGGCGAACCTCGCTCATGTCGTCGATCCCGGCCATCAGGTGCCGGCCGATGCGGGTGAGCCGCTCGGGATCGGCTTCGAGCACGCGCGTGCGCAGGTCGCGGAAAGTCTGTGCGGCGTCCGGCTCGGCACGTGAAGCGGTCCCGCCAGCGAAAGCGGCGATGACGCCGCCCAGCAGCGCCACAAGTCGAACTCTTCGAGATATGCAGGTCATGAGACCGTTTGTATGCGTCATCTCGTTCGGATCAAGGCGCACAGGACGTTAGTGTAAGCGCGCATCGTAAATATCAGTCGTCTTGGACGCCGACGTCGCTGTGAAAAACTTCGCGTCTCGGCTCGCGTCAAGCGTTCTTCGTCAGGTCTCTCAGCTTGAACTTCTGGATCTTCCCTGTCGAGGTCTTCGGAATCTCGATGAATACGACATGGCGCGGGCATTTGAACTTGGCAAGATGCTGTTGCGCCCAGGCGATGATCTCATCGGCTGTGGCCGTCGCGCCGGGCCGCAGTTCGACGAACGCACAAGGCGTTTCGCCCCACTTCTCATCCTGCTTCGCGACGACCGCGCAGGCCGATACGGCCGGGTGCTTGTACAGGACATCCTCGACCTCGATCGAAGAGATGTTCTCGCCACCCGAAATAATGATGTCTTTGGAGCGGTCCTTGAGCTGGATATAGCCGTCGGGATGAAGCACGGCGAGGTCGCCGGAATGGAACCAGCCGCCTGCGAACGACTCGTCGGTTGCCTTGGGGTTTTTCAGATAGCCCTTCATGACGATGTTGCCGCGGAACATGACCTCGCCCATCGACGTGCCGTCGGCCGGGACCACGGTCATCTTTTCGGGGTCCATCACCGTCAAATCTTCAAGCGCCGGATAGCGCACGCCCTGCCGCGATTTCTTGGCCGCTTTCTCCGGGCCGTCGAGCGCATCCCATTCGTCCTTCCAGGCATTGACGACCGCCGGGCCGTAGGTCTCGGTCAGCCCGTACACGTGCGTGACGTTGAACCCCGCTTCGAGCATCTTGCCGAGCACGGCTGCGGGCGGAGGAGCGCCAGCGGTGATGAACTCGACCTTCTGCGGGATCGGCTTTTTTTCTGCGTCCGGCGCATTGAGCAACGTCGACATCACGATCGGCGCGCCGCAGAGATGCGAGACGTTGTGTTCGGCGATGAGTTCGTACATCGCTTTCGGCCTTACCCAGCGGAGGCAGACGTGGGTGCCGCCCATCGCCGTGATCGTCCATGGAAAGCACCAGCCGTTGCAGTGGAACATCGGCAACGTCCACAGGTACACGGGATGACGCCCGAGACCGGCGGAGATGGCGTTGGCGTAGCACATCAGCGCCGCGCCACGGTGGTGGTAGACGACACCTTTGGGGTTGCCTGTCGTGCCCGACGTGTAGTTGAGCGCGATCGCATCCCATTCGTCGTCCGGCATCCGCCAAGCATAGTCCGGATGTCCCTTGGAAACGAACTCCTCATAGTCGAGGTAGGACAGCCGTTCGCCGGTCTGCGGGAACTCTAGGTCGTTGTAGTCGATGATCAGCGGCTTGACCTTGGCCTGCGCCAGCGCCTCCTTCATCACCGGCGCGAACTCGCGGTCGGTTATCAAGACCTTGGTGTTGGCGTGGTCAAGCTGGAACGCAATGATGGGCGCGTCGAGGCGCGTATTCAGCGAATGCAGCACGGCACCCGTCATCGGCACGCCGTAGTGCGCTTCAAGCATCGCAGGCGTGTTCGGCAACATGACCGTCACCGTGTCGCCCGGTCCGACATAGCGCATCGCTAGAGCGGCCGCGAGCTTCCGGCACCGGCCATAAAACTCGGCATACGATATCCGCTTGCTGCCATGGATCACCGCGATGTGATCCGGCCAGACCTTCGCCGAGCGGTCGAGCAATGTCAGTGGGGTCAACGGCTGATAGTTGGCGGCGGTCTTGTCGAGGTTCAGGGCATAAGGGTTCGGGAGCATGGCCGGACTGTGACTGGAGTTGACGCGGAGCCGCTTGGGCAGGGACACGAGATCATTGACGCTAGCGGAAGGCTCGGCCAGCGGCAATCATCCTTCCGCGGAAGTCGTGCCGAACGGGAGCAGTCTGGTATCCGCAGCTCATGATCACGGCGGATCAAACCTCGTTGACGGCCGAATTCCGCGGCCGATGTCGGTTACAGTTGATTTGATATCGCAATCGCCCGCCGCCGCGGGGGCGCGCTTTGGGAGAGACGGACATGCGTCGATACAAGTGCTGGAACTCGTCGTTCGTCTGGCCGTTCCTCGGCGTTCTCGCGATGAGTGTCGCGCTTGCGCTTCACCCGGTGCCGCCGGCGACGGCCGCCAGCACGGGCGACGGCAGCCATCCGCTGGCTCGCTTTACGCCCGGCTCGAAAGAGACGGTCGATCACGGTGCTTTCGATGCGCTCCTCAAAGCTCACGTCGTCGCCGGCTCAGACGGGATCAATCGCGTCCACTACGTCAAATTCCGCGAGCAGGGGCTTGAAGCGCTGAAGTCGTATCTGCTGAAGCTGCAACGCCTGGACCCGACGCGTCTCGACGCCGACGAACACGCCGCCTACTTCATTAATCTCTATAACGCGCTGACGCTCGACGTGGCGCTCGAGCACTATCCGCTCAATTCAATCAAGATGGTCAAGCTGGCGGATGCGACCGGCTCAGTTCAGGATGGTCCCTGGAAGGCCCGGCTCGGCACCGTCAACAAACAGGCGATCAGCCTCGACGAGATCGGCGGTCAGATCCTGCGGCCGACGCTCATGAAACGTGCGCCGAGTGGACACTATCTGCTGAATTGCCTCTCGATTGGCTGCCCCAACCTGCTGCCCGATGCGATCACCGGCACTAAGCTCGCTGGGCAGATGTCCGCTTCGGCAACGGCGTTCGTCCGGCATCCGCGTGGCCTGACCGTGAGTGGCGGCCGCGCCAAGTCGTCGAGCCTCTATTCTTGGTACGAAGACGATTTCGGCGGGCCCCGAGGTGTCATCGCGCACATGATCGCGGCGGGTGGCGCGGAGGTGGCCGCGAAGCTTACCGGGATCACGACCATCACCGATCACGACTATGACTGGGCACTTGCCGATGCCTCGCGGTAATGCGTCAGCTGGATCGTGAAAAACTTGAAACTGCTCTTCCACGTCGAATGCAATTCAGTTAGACTTTAGTTTACTGACGCGCCCATCCGATTCCGATGGAGGTCGAAATGACCGAGAGCAAACAACAAAGCTTCGCGTTCTGGATCCTGATGATGCTGATGCTCTTCGCGCCCTGGGCGCTTGAGTAAAGCGCGCGTTAGGCGGGGGTAGAGCACGCTCCACGTTCGGCTAGGACGCGCCACCCGCGTGTTTCAGCTCATCGCCATCAGGCCGAGTTTGAAAACTGTACTTTCCCATTCGATCTGGGTTGCGCGGTAGCGTGCTGCGCGCGGGTGCGTGCCATGGCAGCGGCGTCTCCGTCCTTTGCCTAACTTGCAGGCCGGGCCTGCGAGGTGCGCTAATCGGCGGGAGAACGACGAGCTTGGGGGTGCGTGTGCGCCACCCGGCCGCATGGGAGAGCGCCGATGAGCCGTTACGCCGAGGTCTATGCCGATTGGCAGAAGGACCCTGAAGCCTTCTGGGCTGACACTGCCCGCGGGATCACGTGGTACAAGCCTTGGGATCGCGTATTCGATCCGTATTCGGGTCAATACGGCCGTTGGTTTTCCGGTGCCGAATGCAACACCGCGTACAACTGCCTCGATCGCCATGTCGAGAGCGGGCGCGGCGCGCAGAAGGCTTTGATCTACGATAGCCCCGTTACCAAATCGCAGCGCTCGTATACCTATGCCGAACTCACCGACGAGGTGGCGACGCTGGCGGGCGTGCTGCTCGACCTCGGTGTCGGCAAGGGCGATCGCGTTATCGTCTATATGCCCATGATTCCGGAAGCCGTTATGGCCATGCTGGCCTGCGCGCGAATTGGCGCGGTGCATTCGGTGGTTTTCGGCGGCTTTGCTGCGGCGGAGCTCGCAACGCGCATCGACGACGCCAAACCGAAAGCAATCCTGTCGGCGTCATGTGGCATCGAAGGGGCGCGCACCGTCGCCTACAAGCCGCTTCTCGACAAGGCGATCGAACTCGCCGCGCACAAGGTGACGTCAACGCTCGTTCTTCAAAGACCGATGGAAACGGCGCCGTTGACGGTCGACCGCGATTTCGATTGGGCGGAGGCGGTCAAACTCGCCAAGGCGCGTGGCCGCAAGGCTGGATGTGCAGCGGTGGCCGCGACCGATCCGCTTTATGTCCTCTATACGTCGGGCACTACCGGCCAGCCGAAGGGTGTGGTGCGCGACAACGGCGGTCATATGGTCGCCCTCGCATGGACGATGCGGAATTTTTACGGCATCGAGCCGGGCGAGGTGTTCTGGTCGGCGTCGGATGTCGGCTGGGTCGTCGGGCACTCGTACATCTGCTATGCGCCGCTGCTGCACGGCGCGACGACGTTGATGTACGAGGGCAAGCCCGTCGGTACGCCTGACGCAGGCGCCTTTTGGCGGGTGATTTCCGAGCACAAGGTCGTCGCGCTCTTCACCGCGCCGACCGCATTTCGCGCCATCAAGAAAGAAGACCCGGAAGGCAAGTTGATCGGAAGGTATGATCTCAGTTGCCTGCGTACGCTGTTCCTGGCCGGCGAGCGTGCGGATCCCGAGACTATCAAGTGGGCCGAGCGTCACTTGAAGGTGCCCGTCGTCGACCATTGGTGGCAGACCGAAACCGGCTGGGCGATCGCCGGAAATCCGGTCGGTCTGGGCTTGTTACCCGTGAAACATGGTTCGCCGACCGTGCCGATGCCAGGCTTCGAAATCGACGTCCTTGACGACAAAGGCAACAAGCTCGGTCCCAACCAGAACGGCACACTCGCCATCCGGCTGCCGATGCCGCCCGGCTGTCTGCCGACGCTGTGGGGTAACGACACCCGATTCCGTAAGAGCTACATTGAGGACCTTCCCGGATACTATTCGACCTCGGACGCCGGGTATCGCGACCAGGACGGCTACGTCTACGTGATGGCGCGTACGGACGACGTCATCAACGTCGCCGGTCATCGATTGTCGACGGGGCAGATGGAAGAAGTCGTCGCGCAGCACAAGGATGTCGCCGAATGCGCGGTCATCGGTGTGGCCGACGACATGAAGGGCCAGCTTCCGGCAGGCTTCATCGTGCTCAACGCTGGCGTCTCGCGAGCCGAGAAGGAGATCGAGGGCGAGGTGGTCAAACTCGTGCGCGACGTGATCGGGCCCGTCGCCGCATTCAAGAATGTGATGGTCGTCAAACGGTTGCCCAAGACGCGATCGGGTAAAATATTGCGCGGCACGATGCGCGCGATTGCGGATGGCGAGAAGTGGAATATGCCCGCGACAATCGACGATCCGGTAATCCTCGATGAGATCACCGAACTGCTGAAGGGCCGCGGTATGGTTGCGGTCAAGACGGCCGTCTGATTGTCGCGACGCGCGATCCCTGGTTGAAATTTAAGCGGCGGTCCGGCATCCGGACCGTCGCTATATTTCTCCAGCGCGGGGCGTCCTGCCGAAGTCAGGGTCAAATCGAGCAAGACTGACTAACCGAGGCACTGATCGGAAAACGACTATTCCGTGTCGGTGTTTCCCGCCTCGTCAGCCTTGGCGCCGGATAGCGTCTTGAGCTTGGCGAGAACGCGTGCCTGCTCCTCGGCCTCCGTCTCCGGCCGATCTTCCTCGGCTGCCTTCGGTTGCATGATCTCGGCCATTGGCTTCGATTTTTCGGCGGTCGTCTCGAGTGTCGGCAGCAGCGTGCCAGCGCGCTCGGCTTCGGTCTTGCCCTTGTCGGAGCGCTTGGCCGATTTCTTGACTTCGGCGTCGAGGTCGATCTGCGAGCAGAGCCCCAACGTCACCGGATCTTGTGGGACGATGTTCGCTGAGTTCCAATGCGAGCGGTCGCGGATCTGCTGAATGGTCGGCTTGGTCGTGCCGACCAGACGCATGATCTGACTATCCTTCATCTCCGGATGATTGCGGATAAGCCAGACGACGGCATTGGGTCGATCGTGACGGCGCGAGACCGGCGTGTAACGCGGCCCCTTCGAGCGCGTCGACACTTCAGGCATCTGCACCTTCGGCTCCGCCAGCCGCAGGCTGCGGGTGTGGTCGGCCTCGCCGTCGGCGATTTCCTCGCGCGTGATCTGCCCGGACGTCACAGGGTCCATGCCCTTGATGCCCTGCGCCACGTCGCCGTCGGCGATGCCTTTTACCTCGAGCACGTGCAGTCCGCAGAATTCGGCGATCTGCTCGAACGAGAGCGCTGTATTTTCGACCAGCCAGACGGCAGTCGCTTTGGGCATCAATGGTTTACGGTCGCTCATCAATGTTCTCTTCCCGCTTTCGCGGGGGGCGCGAAAGCTATTCTGCTGAAATTTTGATCGGAGAAGTTGACGTATAGCGGCTGGGAGGGGGCGGACGCAACTGCGGATTAGTGATGCACGCGCGCCACGCCGCCCCGCACGCACTGCATCAAAATATCTCAATCCCCGCAGCGGATTCCCTCGTGCTGCTGGAGAAAAGAGTGTTTTTGCGCCGCACCTCAATTCGTCGTGTTGCGGTGCACAGTCTCCACCGCTAGTGTCATCGCGAAGTCACGAAACGCGCAATCCGCCGCGTTTTCGAGCAATCTCCGGCCGACAGGGACCAGCAGCGATGACGATCATGACGCGCAAAACCTACCACTTCGAAGACCTCGCAATCGGCATGGAGGCGAGCTTCGCCAAGACCGTTTCCGAGAGCGATATCAACGCCTTCGCTGAGGTCTCCGGCGACAAGAATCCGGTCCATCTCGACGCCGCATACGCCGCCAAGACCATGTTCAAGGAGCGTATCGCGCATGGCATGCTGTCGGCCGGCTATATCTCGGCCGTCTTCGGCATGGAAATGCCCGGTCCCGGCGCCATCTACATCTCGCAGACGCTCAACTTCAAGGCCCCGGTGAAGATCGGCGACACCGTCGTCGCCAAGGTCAAAGTCGTTGAATTGTTTGCAGAAAAGAAGCGCGCCCGGTTCGAGTGCGTGTGCTCTGTGAACGACAAGCCGGTGGTCGTCGGCGAGGCCATGCTGATGGTGCCCTCGCGCCCCGCGGCCTGAAAAACGCGCCCGCGGCCTGATGAACAGACCGCATGAACGTGCCGTCATGTCCCGACATGAAGACGCGCGCGACGTCACCAACATGAACAGCGGCCGATCGGAGCTTCCGGTCGGCCGTTGTTGTTTGGCGAGTCTGATTCACGTCCTCGAGGCTTCTCTATCGCTCGCCTCGAAGCCGATCAGGCTCGCTGTCCCGAGTCTGATTCACGTCCTCGAGGCTTCGCTATCGCTCGCGTCTCGGCCGATCAGGCTCTATGTACCGCTCGGCACCAACCTCCGAGCGCACGCCCCATGCATGTCATCCACGGCACCGACTTCGTTCCCGCCTTCGCACGCGGCGCGGCCCTCGCCATCGGCAACTTCGACGGCGTGCACCGAGGTCACCAGGCGCTGATCCAAACGGCGATCGACAAAGCGCGCGACCTCGGCCGCCCGTCGGGTGTGATGGTGTTCGAACCTCACCCGCGCGCGTTCTTCGCGCCGCACGAGCCGCACTTCCCGCTGACCCCGCTGCCGGAGAAGCTGCGCGTGCTCGAAAGCCTCGGGCTCAAGCTCGCGGTGGTGCTGCCGTTCGACGGCGCGCTCGCGGCACTTCCGGCGGATCAGTTCATCGACGACATTCTCGTCCGCGGCCTCGGCGTCAGCCACGTCGTCATCGGCTACGATTTCTTCTTTGGCTCAAAGCGCGGCGGCAACCCGGCGACGATGATCGCGGCCGGCGCACGCCACGGCTTCGGCACGAGCGTCATCGATCCGGTGGCGGAAGGCGGCGAGGTGTTCTCGTCGTCGGAAATCCGCTTGAAGCTGGCGCAAGGCGACGTCACCGGCGCGGCGCAGGCGATGGGCCGCGCGTGGCGCGTGACCGGCCGCGTCATCGGCGGCGCGAAACGCGGCACCGGCATGGGCTTCCCGACCGCGAACGTGCCGATGCCGCCCGGCACCGCGCTCGGTCACGGCATCTACGCGGTGCGCGCCATCGTCGAAGGCGAGACGCATGACGCCGCTGCCTACCTGGGCACGCGCCCGACCTTCGACGACGGCCGCCCGGTGCTCGAAGTGTTTCTGTTCGACTTCGACGGCGACCTCTATGGCCGCGACCTCACGGTCGAGTTCGTCGCCTTCATCCGCCCCGACCGCAAGTTCTCCGGCGCCGACGAACTGGTGCGGCAGATGGAGAAGGACGTCGCGGCGGCCCGCGCCGCGCTCGCCTAGGA
This sequence comes from Hyphomicrobium sp., assembly GCA_022843145.1. Taxonomy (GTDB): domain Bacteria; phylum Pseudomonadota; class Alphaproteobacteria; order Rhizobiales; family Hyphomicrobiaceae; genus JAKAML01. Next base: position 21 of record JALHOF010000016.1, on the reverse strand, counting down.
CCCGGCGGCCCGCGCCGCGCT
>JALHOF010000015.1:21174-92971 GCA_022843145.1 Hyphomicrobium sp. | reverse complement strand
ACACCCTGACCAAGCTCGTCAACCGCTGGCCCCAATCCCGCATCGACGATCTGATGCCCTGGGCCTACGCCAAAATCCCCGCCTGACCCGTCAACGTGGGCGCGGAGCATCGCTTACAGGCGTTGTCATTTTTTTTGATTTTGAAGACCGGCCTCAGATTCGTACCTGAAGCCGTCAACGCAGAGTTTTGCAAGCGCGCGGCAACCATCGATGTACGCGTCGGCGTCGCTGCGGCGAATCAGAGTCCTGCCACCAAATCGGTGAACAGTGATCACCGACTCCGCGATCCGCCTCCAGATTGTGCGAGGATTCACCCCGATCTCAGCAGCGAAACTCGCAACCGAAACGAACGCTGCGATCGCCGAGTTGCTAGAGCCACCATCGTCAGATTTTTTCATTGTTCAGCCTCCATTGTCGCCCGCATGACCGGAGTGTCGCGGGCTTACGAGGTTGAGATAGCGGTGGCTCACCTTCCAAACGAGTGTGTATTTGACCCGTTCAGCCTACTGATTGATCCATCTTCAATCTCGGCCGTACTTGCTATTGAACCAGAGCGTAAGCTCTGCGCTGACGGTTGCCGTAGACGGCATTGGCGGTTGGAACTTCACATGGATTTTCTTCCTAACTCCCTCAAGGAAGCGATAAAATGGCCCATCATTGTTGCTGCCGAGCCCTGCTCTACGCTCACCAACCCAGAGGTATTCCTCCGAACTTGTCACAATAAGGTATCGCAGATAGTAATCGTCGGTAGGCAGCCAAGCTCGGTGTCGAAGCTCCACGGCTTGGAGTTCCAACTGGCGAGCTGCGTCCATCAGTCGAGAATAGCGCTCGTCTTTGGACTCGTGGGTTCGCTTCTGCAGCAACTTCTGCAACAGAGGATCTCTTTCTTCCGACTCCATCGACGGGTTCATCGCCAGTGTGATGCGATTAGACTTCCGCTTGCTTTTGGGAAGCACAACGGACGGGTCTTTCTGAGATCCCTCAGCGATCCTGCACAGCTTGGAAGCCCGCTCTTCCAGTTCTTGAGCAGCTTGCGCATAGGCGCTGCTTCCAAGGACTCCAAATTTCAGGTCCTCAACTAGCGCTGTGAACCGATTAGCGGCCGCAATCGTGGCTGACTGCCACTCCGGCGGCCATTTCTCCAGGTCGCCGTTCAGCTTCCTGATGGACGGTGTGCTCTTGCGGCCTGCCATTGATGCCTCCCCTTGTTCAACCCTCAACATACGTCGACCACTTCTCCATTAATTCCACGCGCTCCCGCAAGAAACGCGTCCGCCGATAGGCGGCGCGCACTTTGTCGGGGTCGGAATGGGCGAGGGCCGCCTCCGATACTTCGTCCCGCACGCCAGCTTCGGACGCCCAGTCCTTGAATGCCGACCGGAACCCGTGTGGCGTGCCGGCAAGACCGGCATCACGCATCAGTTTCGACAGTGTATTGTCCGATAGCGGCTGGCCTCTAGTGCCGGGAAACACGAGTCGCCCGTCGTGCAGTCTCCTCGCCTCATGGAGGATCGCAACCGCGCGGCTCGACAACGGCACCACATGCTCCTCACCGGACTTCATGCGCCGACCGGTGTCAGCGTCCGAGCCGGGTATCGTCCAAAGCCGTCGCTCCAGATCAATTTCTGACCACAGTGCGCCGCGCGACTCGCTCGACCGGCTCGTCGTCAAGATTAGGAACTCAAATGCGAGCTTGGTGGCCGACATCACCGGACGCTGCCGCAGATCGCGCACAAACCCTGGCACGTCCTGCCAAGGTAGCGCGGCGTGATGCGTTACCTTGCGATGCTCCGTGCCGAGTTCGCGCGTCACGCCGATGCACGGATTAGCCCGCTCGCGGTTGCAGCGCAGAATGGCGCTGTCGAAGATGGCTTTGATCCGCTGCAGCACGCGCGACGCCGTCTCGGGCTTGGCAAACCAGATCGGCTCTAAGACTGACAGCACCTCTGCCGCCGTGATCTCGGCGACGGGGCGCCGACCGAGGACCGGAAACACGTAGGTTTCCATCGTGGTCGACCACTGCGCGACGTGTTTGCCATTCGACAGTTGCTGGCGGCGAACCGCGAAGAAGTCCTCGTATGCCTGCCGGAACGTCACCCCTGTGGAACGTTGCGTGCGCTTGGCGTCCGATTGGGCGTCGCGGCCGTCGCGAGCGGCTCGCCGCAGGTCCTCTGATTTGCGCCGGGCGTCGTCGAGACTCACCAACGGCCAGACACCAAGCCCGCGCTCCACGCGCCGTCTGTTGATCGTCAAACGGAGGACCCAACGCTTTGTGCCAGCCTCCGTGACGACCAAACGCAACCCACCGCCGTCCTCGTAGAGTCCGGCGTCCTTCAGCTTCGACACTTTCACAGCACTCAAGCGATTGAGCGCCCTGGTTCGGGACTTCGTGGCGGCATCGCCCATGGAGCAAATCACCCACCCTGCAGATCACCCTAATAGGCAACCATTGCGTGGCATGACCTGTCAACATTTGGGTCGGAGTTTCCCACAGAAAGGCGATTTCGATAAGATAGAAATGCTATCCAAATCAATCACTTATGTCATATTCCGTCGCATCATGTCACAATTTGACGACAGATAGCTGAGGCTGGAATGGCGGAGAGGGAGGGATTCGAACCCCCGGTACAGTTGCCCGTACTTCGCATTTCGAGTGCGACGCGATCGACCACTCTGCCACCTCTCCGCAGCCGTGGCGCCTTACGGCGAAGCGAGGCTTTTAGCCTCGACCGCGCCGCCGCGCAAGCCCGCGATTTCGCGGCGTGAAGCCCCGTCATTCCGCCGGCTGCGGAGAACTGGCCGGAACGGATGCTTTGCGCGGGGCATCGACGGCCGACGCAACGCCTTCGATGACGGTTCGAAGAGCTGATTCGATCTCTGGATCGCGGAAGCGGAAGCCGGACGCCATGGCCTTCGCCGGGAGCACACGCTGGCCGCCGGTCAAAAGTTCACGCGCGAAGTCACCCAAGGCCAATTCGAGCGGGGCAGCGGGCAACGGGAGCACCGCCGGACGGCGGAGGGCTTGGCCAAGGGCCGATGCAAAGTCACGATTGCGCACGGGGACCGGCGCGGACGCGTTGACCGCACCGTCGAGATCATCGTGGGCGATCGCGAAAGCGATCAACCGGACGATGTCGCGCTGTGAAATCCAGCTCATCCATTGCGCACCGCTGCCGGTTCGACCGCCGAGGCCGAGATCGAAGACAGGCAACAGCCGGCCGAGCAGTCCACCATCGCGGCCAAGGACGAGCCCGATGCGCAGATTGACCGCGCGGACGCGATGCCGGCTCGCGGCGCGGAGCGTGGCGCGTTCGACGATGCCGCACGAGCGCACCGCAAACTGCGAGACAGGTCCCGCGGCATCGGCTTCCGTTAACATGTCGTCGCCGCGAAGTCCGTAAAAGCCGATCGCCGAAGCCTTGATAAGGACAGCGGGCGGCGTCTCGAGACGCTGCATCAATCGAGCGATCGCCGCGAGCGATCGCAGGCGCGAGGCAACGATCGCGCGCCGCCGCCGAGACGTCCAAAGTCCGCCCGCCACAGGTTCCCCCGCAAGGTCGACAATGGCATCGAAACGGGCGCAAGCCGGAATATCGTCGAGGCGGGTGACGAGACGCAGCGGCGTCGGCAAGCCGGCAGCGCGAGCGACATCGCGCGTCGCGACGGTCACGTCGTGGCCACCCGCGACGAGCGCCTCGACGAGCCCGCGGCCGATGAACCCGGTGCCGCCGGTGACGAGGATCGACCGCGCCGGACCGGCGAGGACATCGTCGAGCGCGACGGGCTGTGGCGGGAAATAGCGGGCGGCGCGGCGGCTCGTGTAGATGTCGCGCAGGCCGAACAAGGCGACTCCCGTTGCGGCGGCAGTGAGCAAGACGCTGCCCCAGCCGTAGGACACCGCGTGGAGCCCCGTTGGCGCGGCGGACCAGCCGGCGATCTCGGGACCGATCAGGGCGAGGATGGCGCCGTAGTTGATGGCAAGCAGAGTGTGCAGCACGCGCTCGGTCGCCGGCAGCTTGCGCGTCATGTCCTCCTCGACGAAATCGGCGAGCGTGATGACGATCTCGGCGATCATGATCGCGATCAGCAACAGGGCCAGCCAGCCGGCGGGCTGCAACCAGGCAAACGCGGCGAACAAGACCGCGTAGAAAAAATTGCGGACGGCATGCAGGCGCAATTCGTTCGCGGCGGATGGGCGCCACGCCAGCCGCTCTGTGATCTCGTGGTGGAAGAGGACGTCGAAACCGCCCATTGCGATCTGGATTGCAACGAGCGTCCAGAGCAGCGGACTCGTCATGATCGATAACTCGTCCATGGTCAGACCTCCTCGAAGTACGCGAGCTGGTGGATGAGCCGGCCGAACAGCCGGTGGGTGAGCGTCAGCCGGAATGAAAACCGCGCGCCCTCGTCCTGGGTGTGGACGATAACCATGTGACCGGGTTCGAAGCTGCGCGGGATCAGCAGGCGGCGGCCGAGGATCTCGACGAAGTAGCGCTCGGAACGGAACACGAGCGCCCCGTCTTCGACGGCGAGCGCGAGCGTCATGCCGATGCCTGAGCCGACATACTCCTCGAGACCGGTCGGTCCGCCAAAGCGTTTGGCGGAGTGGACGACCTGCGGGAAACTCTGGGGACGCGGATAGACACGGGTCCAGGTCTGGCCGCCGAACGCCGGATCCTCGATGACGGTGACGGTGGCGGGACCGGTGGCGCCGTGCACAGCCGGCAGCGGAGCGCCGATGAGCTTGGCGAGATGGGCGAGGCACCGACCTGCGAACGAAAGTTCGGTTTCGACGACCTCGCCACGGTAGAGCGTCACGTGTCCGGGGGCCGAGGACTTCGAGAAGCGTTTGCGGACGGGCTCGGGGAGTCTGGCCCACGCCACGTCGCCGAGCAGTTTAGGATACCGAGCGGCAGCCGCACGCCCCGCATCGTTCGGCTCGTTCGGCGGACATTCAGGGAGCGTGGCCCGCTCCCAACTCGCTACTTTCGGCCACGGTGCCAAGGCACCCATCACACACTCCACACGCTGCAGTCATCAGTTCCAATGCGCCGGCGCTACTTGCCGGACTTCGTTCCGCCCGCCGAACCGCCGACGAAACGTGCGATCGCACCGCCCATCTTGATCAGCTTGAGGACGGTGGGTGCGGGCAAACGCATGATCTCGCCGAAGCCCTTGTCGACGGTTTCGGTGAACGCGAGCATTGAAGCGAGTCGCGCGCGGGCATGGGCGGAGACGCGGGCATCGGCGGCGGCTTCGGCGGAGCACGTCCGCAGCACGTCGATGGCGGGATCAAGCTCGCGGGTCTTGCGGCCACTCACGATGCGCCGGACCATTTCGAACATATCGGCCTCCGCCTCGAAATAGTCGCGGCGATCGCCAAGCACTTGCACGCGGCGGACCAGCTGCCAGCCAATCAACTCCTTGAGTGAGTTCGAGACGTTCGACCGCGCGATGGTCAGGCGTTCGGCGATCTCTTCCGCGGCCAGCGGCTTGTCGGAGAGGAAGAGAAGCGCGTGAATCTGAGCGACGGAGCGGTTGACGCCCCATTTGTCGCCCATCTCGCCCCAATGCAGGACGAACCTCTCAATGGAGGGCGGTAGGCCGCCTGTCTTGTCTGTTGTTTCTGTCATTACAGAATTATCAGACATTTCCGCTTGAATGTCAAGAGAGGCTGCTGCGATCTGTTTAGAATGCCGGGCGGGTTGCATGGACACGCACTCGCGCAGATACGGACACGGCCGGCGCGCATCCGCGGCCGGCCGTGACACGAAACGACGCAGTGATCAGACTTCAGCCGGCGGGCTGGTCGAACGGGTTCGACAGCGTGCCGATACCGTCGATCGAAACCTCGATGCGGTTCGAGGCATCCTTCATGACGCCGACGCCGACAGATGTGCCGCAGCAAATGATGTCGCCTGGCTCGAGCGTCATGTCGCCGGAGATGCGCGAGACGATTTCGGCGGGCGGATAGAACATGTCCGACAGCGGGTAGTTCTGCCGCTCCGCGCCGTTCAGCACCGTGCGAACCGATAAGGCCAGCGGATCGATGCCGGTGGCGATGACGGGTCCGAAGACGCCGAACGTGTCGAAGCTCTTGGCGCGCACCCACTGCGCGAATGTGGGCGTCTCATTGATGATGTCGGCGGCTGTGACGTCGTTGGTGCAGGTGTAGCCGAAGATGGCGGCGGCGGCGTCCGCGACGGATGCGTTCGCCACCCGACGACCGATGACGATTGCCAGCTCGCCTTCATAGACGATCTTGCCGGCATAAGCGGCGGGGCGGCGGATCGGCTCGCCGTCGGCAAGGAACGATCCCGGCGCCTTCAGCAGATATAGCGGATGATCGGGCTTCGTGGTGCCAAGCTTGGCGGCGAGCTGGCCGAAGTTATTCCAGAGCGCGATCATCTTCGACGGACGGCACGGCGTCAGCACGCGCACCTGATCGCGGGCGATCGTCCTGCCGGTCGTGGCATTGGCGCCGAACATGTCGCCGGCATAGATGGTAATGGTGGTGCCGTCGAGCGTGCCGAAGCCCTCGCTGCCGGCGTTATCGAACCTGATCCAAAGTGCCACGCGTGTCCCCCTCTGCGTCGCGCTGTGTCGCGCGTTTCATTCTCGAAATTGCCAGCTTCGACGGCCATTGGCCAGCCCGCAAACAGTCGCGCCTCTAACGTTGCGAAATGCGCCCGGGTCAAGCGGGGGCGAGCGGAACGTCGGCGGCGCGGAAGCGCTCGAAGGCCGCCGTACGCAACGCGGTCGCAACCGCCGAGCCATTGGAAATGTCGCCGACGTGAACGCTGAGCGTGAACTGCAGCTCTTTGGCATTGAAGCCGTCGAACGACACGGCGGGCTTTGGATGGGAGAGCACGTCGATGTTCGCGCGCGCAATCTGCTCGAGGAGCGCGCACACTTCGGCGGGGCTCCCAGTGGGTGCGATATTGAACTTGAGAACGACCCGGCCGATCGAATTTCGATGCGTCCAGTTGAGCACCCGCCCAGTGATCAGTTCGGAGTTGGGCACGATCAAAGACGCCTTGTCGAACGTCTCGATCTCGGTCGAGCGCACGGAAATGCTGCGCACCGTACCCTGCTCGTTTCCGACGACGATCCAGTCGCCGACCTTGATCGGACGTTCGACGAGCAGGATCAGGCCGGAGACGAAATTGTTGACGATCGACTGAAGACCCAAGCCGATACCGACCGACAACGCACCGGCGACGATCGCGAGGTTGGTGATGTCGAGACCGGCATAGGAGATCGCAATCAAGGCCGCGAGGATCGTGCCCGCATAGCCGAAGGCGGTATCGATCGAGTTGGCCACGCCGCCGTCGACGCGCGGCTGGATCAGGATCGCGTCGCGCAGCCAGCGCTGGAAGAGGCGCGTGACGAACAGCAGCGCCGTGAACAGGACGATGCCGATGAGGATGCGCGCGAGCGAAATTTTGAAGCTGCCGATCTCGAACCCGAACAGCGCGGCCTTGAGCCAGTCACGGATGTCGGCTCCGGAGAACCCCCATTGCAGCATCAGAACGGGAAGCGCGAGGATGGCCAGGGACAACGTCAGCGCGGCTTCGGTCAGCCGGGCGAGCTGCTGGCGGCGCGGGCCATCGAGACCGAAGCGCGCTTCGAGCATCTGTCCGACGGGATGGGCAACTTCGTTCGGCTCTCGCGTGAAAGCACGGATGGCGAGGAACAGGAGCGTCGCCACGAGCGCGACGACACCGGTCATTACGAGCTGCTGGGCAGCGAAGCGGGCGAGTGCGACATAGCCGGTCAGAGCGGCGACGATGATGCAGACAGCCGCGACCCACAGCGGATACTTGAGCCAGCGCGGCGTTTCACGCGACGTCTCGACGGCCTTCGCAGCGGCCGCCGTGCGTTCGAACGGCGTCAGCAGGATGCCGATCAAGAGACCGGCGAAGGCAAGGCTCGCGATCAACGACTGCACGACGCTGATCGACAGCGGCAGATACAGCACGCGGCTCAGCGACGTGAGCGCCAGATCGGCCGAATAGATCGCGGCCATGGACAGTAGCAGGCGATTGATCCGCTTGGCGGTGCGATCGGAGAAATCGACGAGCCGCAACGACGGCTCCGATGGCGCGAGCACCGTCGAGATGAGCGCCGCGACGATCGAGAACATCAGGACCGCGCGCAACACCGCCTCGCCGATCCGCGCGCTCGGGTAGTAAAGCAGACCCATCGCGTCGAAGCTCGTATAGGTCAGGAGTGCGGCGGCGATCGCGGGCAGCGCGCGAACCGGAGCCACCCACGACGCGGTCGCGGCTCGATCGAAGAAGCTCAGTTGCTCTTTGACGTTGCGATGACTGGTCAGCCGCCAGACCAGCGCGCGACCCCCGAAATAGAGGATGAACGCGGCGGCGAGCAGCGCAAGAACGGGCGGTCCGCGCCGGGTGGCGGAGGCGTACCAATCGCTGCCGATGTACGACACGAGCCGCGAGACCTGCGGCGTGTCCTTGATCACGTCGATCCACAAGCCCGGGAACAGAGGGCTCGAACGCCGCTCCATCAGGCTTCGGGTGAACATTTGCAGCCGCAGATCCGTAATGCGGTCGATGGTCTGCCGGGCTCGAACCCAGGTCACTTCGAGTGTCTTGATGGCGCCATCGAGTGCCGCGGCCTCGTTGGTCAAGCGCGCGCGCTCGGCAGCGACCGCCGCGGATTCGGGCGGCTGATCCTTGGCCGGCGGCGGGCCGAGCTTTTCGATCTGACGGCGGATATCGTCGAAGCGCGGACGCAGATCGTCCGCGGTCTCCGTGGAGCGGGCGATGACGCGCTCGACGTCGTTGCGCAGATCGCCGATGTCGTCGTCGACTTCTTTCATGCGCGAGAGTGATTTCTCGGCGTTCTCAACGGTCGCGGCGAGATTGGTGATTTTGGCGTCGAGTTCCGGCGGGACGGAGGCCGGCTGGGGTGGAGCCGGAGATGGCGCCACCGGAGGTGCGGCGGCGGCAGGTGCGGGCGGAACTGCAGCAGCGGGAGCAGCGCCGGATTGGGGAGCGGTCGTCTGGCCGACTGCGGCCCACGGCGCGAACGCCACGGCAGCAACGAAAACGGCCAACAGCAGGAACAGGATCGGCAGCAAACGACGCGAATTCATGAACGTCCTTTCCGTGCGAACGCGGTCCGCATTCGTGAGTATTGGCAATGTCGGATCCGGTTACACCACGAGATTGAGCGGCAGCGTCGCCGCGCCGGTCGCTTCGTAGCCCTGAACCACGACCTGCCCGAGGCGGGCATCCGCTACCATCACGAGCCGCGTGCGTTCGTTGAGGATCGGACGCTCGAGCCAGGGGAAGCCCGGATCGAGATCGGGAGGTATCTGGGCCATCCGGCAGGCGCGGCCTGGGCTGTCGTTTCCGCGCGCGCGCCCGCTCCATAACGGTGACTGCCAGTGATTCGCGGCGACGTTGGGGCCGTCGAGCACCCGCGCCTCGGTTTCGGTGCGCTCGATCACCGCAGTCTCGGACGGCCTCAATCCCGCAATCGAGTAGATCGCGGGCGTGGATATCGGTTCGTGGACAAGCATCCGCCGCGCCTCGGCGAAATCGTGCGCCGTTTCGAACACGGCACGCATCAGATGCGCGGGCGTCTGGTGCGGCATCGACCACACGCGCCGGCGATTGGCCGCCCAATCGAGCGCGTATGCGCCCGCGACACGCCGCATCGGAGCCTGATTGATAGCCGCGGAGAAGCGGCCTTTCGCCATGCCTTGCAGCACGCCCGTATACCCCGGCCAGGTGAAGGTGACGAACGGGCCGGCCGCACCGGCCACTTTTGCGGCCAGCACGTTGCGGCCCAATCCGTCGGTGCGCCAGTCGAGCACGCGGATCAACCGGGCGCTTGTGGCGTCCGGCGACGGCGACACGCGGCACGTGCAGCCCCATTCGTAGTTGACCGACAGAAAATACGCGCCGGGACGGCCCAGACGGGCGGCGATGGCGTCGATTTCGGAGAGGTGTGCGTTGTTCCACTTGGCGAGCCATCGGCGTGAAATCGCATCGAGCCCGCCCAACGCACGGCGAGGCACGATACGGGTTGCGGCATCGAGCAGGTGGTGGGCGCGTGGCTCGTCACGGAGCAGCGTCTCCATCGGAAATGCCGGACCGGTGTCGATCACCGGGATCGCGGCGAGTGCGACCTCAGATCGTGCCGGGCTCGCCGTTGTGGAAACACTGTCGTCTTGCATCGCTTAGCTGCCTCGGATCAACTGTCGCTCCGCTCGCGGCAGAACGAATGCGGACATAGGCCATGGCGGCGATCACGCCAACTGCGGCGTGGACCGGCTGCACAAGTCCAGCTCCAACCGTCGCCAGACGCGTCGGTCCCGCTCGCGTCAGGACGTTGACTTTGGACGATTAATCCTCGATAAAGCGACCGATCGTGGCGGCCAGCGAGGCCTCCGCGACGAAATCGCTGCCCGAGGCTCCGGGTTCCGAACTGGCGACGATGACCGTCTCAGGCTCGACAACCCCTTGAAAGTCCGTGGGATTACACCCGCGGCGCCACAGGGCGCGGACAACATGAACCGGGATCTAGCCCGGACCAGAAAGGTCGACAAACATGTACGCAGTCATCAAGACGGGCGGAAAGCAGTATCGCGTGGCCAAGGACGACGTGCTCGAGATCGAGCGCCTTGCCGGTGATGCGGGCTCCAACATCGAATTCACCGAAGTACTCATGGTCGGCGAAGGTGCGAGCGTGAAGGTCGGCACCCCGGTCGTCGCGGGCGCCAAGGTCACCGCGGAACTTGTCGAGCAAACGCGCGGCCCGAAGCTGATCGCCTTCAAAAAGCGCCGCCGCAAGAATTCGCGCCGCAAGCGCGGTCATCGGCAGGATCTGTCGATGGTTCGTATCACCGGCATCTCGGGCTGATCGCCCGCGCCGAACCCAAATCCCGTCTGGCGCTGCGCGACGGCAGCCGGACCTGACCTGAAGGAGACGTTTCATGGCACAAAAGAAAGCCGGCGGTTCGACCAAGAACGGCCGCGACAGCAATCCCAAGATGCTCGGCATCAAGCGCTTCGGTGGCGAGCACGTGATCCCGGGCAACATCCTGTGCCGCCAGCGCGGAACGCAGTGGCATCCAGGCACCGGCGTCGGCATGGGCGTCGACCACACGATCTTCGCCGTCGCGGAGGGCACCGTTGAATTCAAGACCAAGCGCAATGGCCGCGTGCATATTTCGGTGCGGCCGGCCAAGGTCGAAGCAGCGGAATAAGCAACCGCACCGGCCCCTGGCGGGCCGGATTGCCGGAGACTTGCGCGGGAGGGGGACGGATCGTCTCCCTCTTTGCCGTTTTGCGCTGTAGATTGCGGGAGGATCGGCAGGGGACTCCCAGACGACGGCCGGCATGACAAAACCACTTGCGACGCGCGATCCAGCCATCGGCAGGCGGCTCATATGAAAATGACGGTGCGGAAGAAGACGATGCAAACGACCATTGCCCCGGTCGCCGATCCGGTGATCCGCACGGAACGGCTCACGCTGCGTCCTCTCACACAACTGGATGCCGCGCGCGTGGCGGAACTTGCCGGCGACTGGGACGTGGCGCGCATGACCGTGCGCGTGCCGTATCCCTACACTCTCGTCGATGCCGACGAGTGGATCCGGTCGATCAGCGACGGCGAATATGTTCGCGGCATGGAACTGGATGGCACGCTGATCGGCGCATGCGGGTATGTCGTCGACGACAGCGGCGCGGCGGAGATCGGCTACTGGATCGGCAAACCTTATTGGGGTTACGGGTTCGCTACCGAAGCTGGGCGGGCGGTCGTGGCGCATTGCCTCGGCCCGGAAGGCTTCAAGCGTCTGGTGTGTTGCCACTTCGCTGACAACCCGGCGTCAGCGCGGGTCATTCGCAAGCTCGGCTTCCGCCTGATCGGCAGTTGCTCGGGCTGGTCCGACGCGCGGCAATGCCATGCACCGACGTTACGCTATGAACAGACGCGGTCGTGGAGCCGATTTTTAGGAGGACGGGCCGCATGAAGTTTCTCGATCAGGCCAAGATCTACATTCGCTCGGGAGACGGCGGAAACGGCTGCATCGGCTTCCGGCGCGAGAAGTTCATCGAATTCGGCGGACCCGACGGCGGCGACGGCGGTCACGGCGGCGATGTCTGGGCGGAGTGCGTGGACAACCTCAACACGCTGATCGACTACCGCTATCAGCAGCACTTCCACGCCAAGAACGGCACACCGGGCATGGGACGCAATCGCGCGGGGCCTGGCGGCGACGACTGCACGGTCAAGGTGCCTCCCGGCACCGAGATCTGGACCGAGGACGGCGAGACGATGCTGGCCGAACTGACCGAGCCCGGCCAACGCGTGATGTTGATCAAGGGCGGCAACGGCGGCTTCGGAAACGCCCACTTCAAATCCGCGACCAATCAAGCGCCGCGCCACGCGAACCCCGGACAGACGGGGATCGAAATGACGGTCTGGCTGCGGCTGAAACTCATCGCAGACGCCGGTCTCGTCGGATTGCCGAATGCCGGAAAATCGACCTTTCTGGCGGCGGTTTCCGGAGCGAAGCCGAAGATCGCCGCCTATCCGTTCACGACGCTGCACCCCAATCTCGGCGTCGTCCGGGCCGGCGACCACGATTTCGTGCTCGCTGACATTCCCGGCCTCATCGAGGGCGCGCACGACGGCGCCGGTCTCGGCGACCGCTTTCTCGGACACGTCGAGCGCTGCCGCGTTCTTCTTCATCTCGTCGACGCCACCGAGGACGACGTTGCCGAAGCGTATCGGACCGTGCGTCGTGAGATCAAAGCCTACGGTGGCGGCCTTGCAGCCAAGAAGGAGATCGTGGCGCTTTCGAAGTGCGATGCGCTCGACGGCGATGCCATTGCCTCCAAGGCCGAAGATCTGAAGAAGGCCGCACGCAAAAAGCCGCTGCTGATCTCGGCTGTCTCGGGTTTCGGCATGAAGGACGCGCTCTATGCGTTGTCGCGCGAAATCCAGCGCACCGACGACAAGGAAGCGGCGGCAAGCGGCGAAGAGCAACAGGCCTGGGAGCCCTGAGCGAGTTCAGGTTTCGTTCATTTGCACTTCGCTATCAGGGTAGAAGTCCTGACTGTGGGGTCAGGCTGAGCAATGATTGGCGCAAGACGAGCGCGCGAGGCTTTGAAATGTTGATGCGGCTGATGATCGCTTGTGGCGTGATGCTGGTACTGGCGGCCAGCCTCTACGCGACAACGTCGCTCGTCGCCACGGACACCGCCTCAGCCAATCAGTGTGCAAGCGCCTGCTATGCCGCGCACAACCAGTGCCGCGTGTCGACAAAGGGGGCGCCGTCGTGCGACGCGCAGTTGTCACGCTGCCTATCGACCTGCGGGCGCCGATAGCGAAGTCCTAAGTTGCTGCCGGCGCGGTCGACTTCACGATGACAACGGCAAGCCGCTGCGGCCCGTGAGCGCCGATCACGATCTTGCCGCCGATGTCCGCGGTGCGCGACGGTCCCGAAACAAGATTGAGCGTGCGCGGCATCAGACCCGGACCATAGAGCTTGCGCACCACGTTGAACGCGTCCTCGTAAGGCCCGACGATATCGTCCGATGTGATGACCACGATGTGCGTCGCCGGCATGAAGGTCAGCGTCACCGGGTTTTCGGGCCCAGAGGCCAGAAAGAGCGTACCCGTCTCGGCGGCGCCGGCAATAGCGCGCGAGACGCCGACTTCGGTGTCGGCCGCGGCGCGACCGGGAACGAGGGTGATGCCCGGCTCTCCGTTCCACGCCAGGGCTTCGAGAAGCGGATCGGATCCGATGCCGAGGCGACCCGATAGATTGGTCTGGCGGAGATAGGTTGCCACCGCACCCGGCACGTCGGAAAATTCTGCAACCGGCAGCACCGTCGAGAACTGCGCGGCGAGCGTCGCGGCGAACAACGCCTCGAGATCAGCCTTGGGCTTCAAGACCCGGGCCGGCGTGAGGTGGCGAACCGGCCGCTCGATCCGCCGCTCGACGACCGCATCGCGAGCCCCGCTTTGCCCATCGATGCCAAGCGATTTGCGGACCTTGCCGAGAATGGCCTCGCGCGCCCCGTCGCGATCCGCCGGCTTGTCGATCGGGCTCATCGCGGCACGCCCCGCTGCGTCTCAGCCCAAAGCTGCTGGAACGTTCGACCCTGCGGCGCGGGCAGGTCGCGATCGCGCGTCCATGCGGAGGCGAACGGCAACCACGAGAACCGGCCCTTGCCGCGTCCGGCCGCGCTCAGCGCCGCGATGCCGAAGCGGGCGGCGAGATGATACAGCCGCGGCCGTTTGGCGAACCATGCCCAAAGCGCGATACCGCGCCGGTAGCGCGGCGGCGTAAGTCCCTGCTCGAACTCCGCTTCGCGCCAGTGCCGCATCAGTTTCGGCAATGGGATCTTCATCGGGCAGACGCTTTCGCAGCGGCCGCAGAAGGTCGAGGCGTTGGGCAGATGTCCGCCTGCCTTCACGCCGATCAGCGCGGGAGTCATCACCGAACCGATGGGACCAGGATAGACCCAGCCATAGGCGTGTCCGCCGACGGCGTTGTAGACAGGGCAATGGTTCATGCACGCGCCGCAGCGGATGCAGCGCAGAACTTCGCTGAACTCCGAACCGAGCAACTCCGAGCGGCCGTTGTCGAGCAGGACGACGTGGTACTCCTCCGGCCCGTCCGGATCCTCCGGGCGGCGCGGACCTGTCGAGAACGTCGTGTAGGTCGTGAACTCCTGCCCGGTTGCGGAGCGGGCCAAGAGCCGCAACAGCGTCGTGACGTCCTCGAGTGTCGGGATGACCTTGTCGATCGACGCGATCACGATGTGGATGCGGGCCAGCGACTGCGTGAGATCGCCATTGCCCTCGTTGGTGACGATGATCGACGAGCCGGTTTCGGCGATGAGGAAGTTGGCGCCCGTGATGCCGACATCGGCGCTGAGGAATTTCTGGCGGAGCACACCGCGCGCTTCGGCAACGAGCTCGGCAGGCTCGACCAGAGTGCGATCCGCCGGGAGATGGGTGTGGAGCGCGCGGAAGTCGGCTTCGACCTGGTCCTGCGTCAGATGGATCGCGGGCGCAATAATGTGGCTCGGCGTTTCGCCGCGGATCTGGATCAGATACTCGCCAAGATCCGTTTCGACGACCTCGAAGCCTTGCCGCTCGAGATCGGCATTGAGGCCGATCTCCTCGGAGATCATCGACTTGCCTTTGGTCACGATGCGCGCGCCGGCCTCGGTGCAGATCCGCGAAATTATATCGCGCGCCTCGGCGCCGGTCTCGGCCCAATGCACGACGGCACCGGCAGCGGTGGCGTTGTGCTCATACGTCTCGAGGTAGAGATCCAGGTGTGCTAGCGCGTGATTGCGGACATCGCGGCCGACATCGCGCAGCGCTTCGAATTCAGGCAGGCGGGCCTTGGCGCTGGTCCGCTGGGCGACGAGCCCCGTCGGCAGGCCCGACAGCGCACGCTGCAACTGCGGGTCGGCGAGCGCGGCGCGGGCATTGGCCTTGAACTCGGGTGTTTGAGGGATCATCGCGTCACGCTGGCGCCGGAGGTTGCTGAGGCCGTGATCGGCGGGTCGTCGAGTTCACCCGCGAGCACTTCGGCGATGTGCCGGCACCGCACCGGGCTGCCGTCCCGCGCGAGCCGTCCGGCCATGTTCATGAGGCAACCGAGATCGCCCGCGAGCACGAGGCTTGCCCCTGATTCGGCGATCGACGCGCACTTCTTGTCGACCATGGCGCGCGAAATATCGGGGTACTTTATGGAGAAAGTTCCGCCGAAGCCGCAGCAGATTTCGGCCTCCGCCATCTCGGCGATCTCCACCCCCGGCATCGTGCCGAGCAGCTTGCGCGGCTGGTCCTTGATGCCGAGTTCGCGCAGCCCCGAGCAACTGTCGTGATAAGTCACCCGGCCGGCAAACGAGCTCTCGACCGAGGCCATGCCGCGCACGTCGACGAGGAAAGAGACGAGTTCGTGGACCTTGCCTGCGAACGCCAGGGCCGCAGCCTCGTCCTCACCCTCCCCCGCAAACAGGCGGGGGTAGTGCGACTTGAGCATACCCGCGCACGATCCAGATGGCGCGACGACGTAATCGACCGCAGAAAATGCCTTAATCGTTTGACGCGCCAGGGCTTTGGCGGTCGCGCGGTCGCCGGAATTGTAGGCCGGTTGTCCGCAACAGGTCTGCCCGGTGGGAACTTCGACGTTGCAGCCAGACTGCTCGATGAGTGTGGCGGCTGCGAACCCGATCGATGGGCGCAACAGGTCGACCAGACAGGTAACGAACAATCCGACCCGCGGTCGGACCGGATGAGACGGGGGGCTGGACGGCATGCTGGAGGGCATCAGGGGTGCGAGCCGGACTGAGCGGATAGACGAACGCCAGCACCGGCGCTAACGGCGTCTGACCTCTCGTTGGTACGGGCTAACCCCACGTCGCGCAAGAGTTGTGCGCGACCGCCGGGGCAATCAGATTGGCCCGAAATCAAATCTCCAAACCGGCACGTCTCAGGTATACGGCATACCCAATCCACACGATCCTTTGTTCGGATCGGCGGGCGCGGCGTCGGGCCGGTCGACCGGCCCGGTCGTGACAGCCTCAGCGCGCGGCGACGGCTTTGGCGGCGCGACCTGCGGGCCGCGCGGCGGTCGCGGGCTTCGGTGCTGCCGACAGCGCGCGGTCCCAGTAGGGCTCGTTGCCATATAGCTCAGCGAGGAAATCGATCAGCGCGTTGACCTTCGCCGGCATGAACTCGCGACAGGGGTAGACGGCGTAGATCGCGACATTCGAAGATCCGCGGTATTGAGGCAACACGACCGTGAGGTCGCCGTTTTTCAGTTCGGTTCCGATGTCCCAAGTCGAGCGTAGACCGATGCCGAGCCCCGCAAGCATGGCGTCGCGAACAAACTCGGCTGAATTCGAGCGGATATTGCCCTTGAGGCGCAACTGCTCGTGACCATTCGGTCCCTCGATCCGCCACACGTCCTGCGCACCGGCCGAAAGGCAATTGTGATGGTCGAGTTCGGCGAGAGACTTTGGCACACCGTGCCGTTCGAGATAGCTCGGCGCGGCGCAAACGATCCGATTGTCGGGCGCAAGCTTACGGGCGACGAGCGAGCTGTCCTGCAGTTCGCCGATACGGATCGCCACGTCGAAGCCGTCGCGGATGATGTCGACGAAGTTGTCGGTGAGATGGAAATCGAGCTCGATCTCCGGATAGCGCGACAGGAATTCGGCGAGATAGGGGGCGATGTGGAGCCGGCTGAACGAAGTCGGCGCGGTGACCTTCAGCAGTCCGCGCGGTTTGGTGTTGCGGCGGCTGACGAAATCCTCCGCCTCCTCGACGAGGCTCAGGATGTCGACCACGCGTTTGAAATAGCCCTCGCCCGTCTCGGTAAGGGTGAGCTGCCGGGTCGTCCGCTGGAAGAGGCGGGCGCCGAGCCGTTCCTCGAGCAGGCTGATCCGCTTGGACACGACGGCGGGAGAAAGGCCCATCTCACGCCCAGCGGCCGACATGTTGCCGGTTCGAGCCACGCGTGCAAAAATGTCCAAGTCGCTGATCGCGGTCACGTTGGGTTCCTTCGCCGTACTGTGCGTGAAAGTGCTCAAGGACTTTCTCCATTCCGTTAATTATGCTGTCCAATGACGCAAGTGTGTCGTCAACTTCGGCATAATGAAGGACTGTTATTCCCAGCGTTTGATAATAGCGAAAACGTACCGAAAAGCAGCCTTGTGGCTTAGGCTGATGATGCGTGTCACGAAAACAGTTGTTCGCAATCCGTGTGCGGACACCGATCGATGCGGGGTTTCGAATGTCGCTGATCCGCCTACCCGAGCCCGACCAGGGAGTTATCTCCCGCCGCGACGTGATCATCAAGGACCTCGAAAAGCTCGTCGGCGTGGAGATGATCATTTCCGACGAGGATGGCCGCCGCGCCTACGAGACGGATGCGCTGACGGCATACACGCGGATGCCGTTGGCGGTCGCGCTGCCGAAAACCACGGAGGACGTGGCCACGATCCTCCGTTACTGCCGCGACAACGGCGTCAAGGTGATCGCCCGGGGCGCGGGAACGTCGCTCTGCGGCGGGGCGCTGCCGGCCGAAGACGCGCTCGTCGTCTCGGTCTCCAAAATGAATCGGGTGCTTGAAATCGACTACGCCAACCGCACGGCGCGGGTCGAGGCGGGCATCACGAACCTCGCCATTTCCGGCGCTGTCTCCAAGGACGGCTTCTTTTACGCCCCCGATCCATCGAGCCAGCTCGCCTGCACACTTGCAGGCAATCTCGCAATGAATTCGGGCGGCGCGCACTGCCTCAAGTACGGCGTGACGACGAACAACGTGCTCGGGCTGAAGATGGTGCTGATGACCGGCGAGATCGTCGAACTCGGCGGCGGTCATCTCGACAGCGAAGGCTACGACCTGTTGGCGTTGACGATCGGATCGGAAGGTCAATTCGGCATCGTCACCGAAGCCACCGTCCGCATTCTCAGGGCGGCGGAGGGCGCGCGGCCGATGCTGCTCGGTTTCGGATCGAGCGAGGCGGCGGGCCGCTGCGTGTCGGCGATCATCGCGTCCGGCATCATTCCCGTCGCGATGGAGTTCATGGACAAGCCGGCGATCCACGTCTGCGAAAGCTTCGCCAAGGCAGGATATCCGCTCGATGTCGAGGCCTTGCTGATCGTCGAAGTCGAAGGCTCGGAGGCGGAGATCACCGCACTCCTGAACCGCATCGCCGAAATCGCTCGGCCATTCAAGCCCGAGACCCTGCTCGTCTCGAGCGGCGCCGATCAGAGCGCCAAGATCTGGAAAGGACGCAAGGCAGCGTTCGGCGCCATCGGACGGATCTCCGACTACTACTGCATGGACGGCACCATTCCTCTCGGCCGGCTGCCGGAGGTTCTGGTGGCGATCGCCCGCATTTGCGGCTCGCACGGGTTGAAGGTCGCCAATATCTTCCATGCCGGCGACGGCAATTTGCACCCTTTGATCCTCTACGACGCCAACGACCCCGATCAAGCGATCAAAGCCGAGGAAGCAGGCGCGGAAATCTTGAAGTTGTGCGTCGAGGTCGGCGGCTGCTTGACCGGAGAACACGGTGTCGGCATCGAGAAGCGCGATCTCATGGGTGTGCAATTCACGGAGATAGACCTCGCCTTGCAGATGCGCATCAAGACGGTCTTCGATCCGACCTGGATGCTCAATCCGGCCAAGGTATTCCCGCTCTCGGCGCCGAGACCGCAAGCCGCCTAGGTCGAGAGAATTGCCGCGCACGACTTGCGCACAGACGTGAGGGCCCAGCGCGAAAACTGGAGCCGCTCGAGAGGAGACCGCATTGTCCGACACGTTGAAGCCTGCGACCGATTGGGAGCTTGCAGGCATGATCGCGACCTATCGTGATCGCCGAACGCCGATTGAAATTTGTGGATCCGGAACAAAGCGCGCGATCGGCCGCCCCACCCAGACCGCCGCTGCGATCTCGACACAGTCATTGCGCGGGATCACGCTCTATGAGCCGACGGAACTCGTCATGAGCGCACGCGCCGGCACGCCGCTGTCGCAGGTCGAGGCGGAGCTTGCGGCGCGCGGGCAGATGCTGGCGTTCGAACCAATCGATCTCGGCCCCACGACGGGCAATACGGCAGGCCAACAGACGATCGGCGCGGTCTTCGCCGCCAACCTGTCGGGGGCCCGGCGGATCAGCGCGGGCGCCGCACGCGATCATCTCCTGGGGATGCGCGGGGTCAACGGTCTCGCGGAGGAATTCAAATCCGGCGGGCGTGTGATGAAGAACGTCACCGGCTATGACGTCGCGCGCGGCCTGTGCGGCAGTTGGGGTACGCTGGCGGTGATGACCGAGGTCACCTTCAAGGTGCTGCCCTGGCCCGAGGATACCGCGACACTCGTGTACACCGGCCTAACCGATGAGTTGGCCACCGAGTTGATGCAATCGGCGCTCGGCACGCCATTCGAAGTCTCGGGAACGGCGCATCTCTCGGCGGGTCTCGCGCGGCGGCTTCGGCACGACGGGTTGCGCGGGCTCGATACGCCGCTGACCGCGCTACGGCTGGAGAATTTTCCGCACGCGGTCGCTTATCGGCGCGAGGCGCTTCGTGAGCAATTGAAGGCGTCCGGCTTCGTCAAGGTCGTGGAACTCGACGCCCACGACAGCGCGTCGTTCTGGAACGAGATGCGCCAGCTCTCGGTGCTTCCAGCAGGCCGCACGCACTTGTGGAAAATATCAACGACACCGGGAAAGGGTCCGAAGCTCGTGGCCGCGGTGCGTCGTCACATGGAGGCGGAGGCGTTGTACGACTGGTCGGGCGGGCTCGTCTGGCTCGAAGTGCCGGAGACGGCGGACGCCGGCGCGGCCGACATCCGGCGTGCGGTCGCGACCCACGGCGGCCACGCGACGTTGATCCGCGCCGAGGCATCGGTCCGTGCGGCCGTCGACGTGTTCCATCCGCTGAGCCCGGCCGTGGAGCGCTTGGCGCGCGGGATGAAATCGGCGTTCGACCCGTACGGCATTCTGAATCCCGGGCGCATGTATTCCGGACTATGACCACGGAACCGGGCATGATCGGAGCGGCATAACCGGACGCCGCACCGGCTCGACGACACCGACACGCCCCGGCGGCGAACGCCCGAACGGTCTCAGAGGCAATCCATGCAGACGAACTTCACACCCGATCAGCTCAAGAACCCGCGCACCGCCGAAGCCGAGCGCATCCTGCGGCGATGTGTGCATTGTGGCTTCTGCACCGCGACGTGCTCGACCTACGTGATCGTCGGCGACGAGCGCGACAGTCCGCGCGGACGCATCTACCTGATGAAGGACATGTTCGAGAAGGGGCGCGCGGCGAGCCCCGAAGTGCAGCACCACGTCGACCGCTGCCTGAGCTGCCTGTCGTGCATGACGACGTGCCCGGGCGGTGTCGACTACATGCACCTGGTCGACCTCGCGCGCACGCACATCGAGGAAACCGGAACGCGCACCTGGAAGGACCGCGCGATGCGCAACATGCTCGCTTGGACGGTGCCCTACCCCGACCGCTTCACGCGCGCGGTCAAGCTGGCACCGCTCGGCAAACCATTCGTGCCGCTGATGCGCCAGCTCGGCCTCAAGGAACTCGCGGCGATGATCGAACTCGCGCCGAAGTCTTTACCGCCTGCCGCGACATACTCCGGCGCAGGCGCAGCGGAGAGCAAAGGCGAGAAGCGGGCGCGGGTGATCATGCTGGCCGGTTGCGCGCAGCAGGTTCTGCGGCCCGACATCAACGACGCCACGATCCGGCTACTGGCGCGGCGCGGCGTCGATGTCGTGGTGTCGCCGGGCGCGGGCTGCTGTGGCGCGCTCAAGCATCACATGGGGAAAGAAGCGCAAGCTCATGAGCAGGTGCGCGCCAACGTCGACGCCTGGACCAAGGAAATCGAGAAGGGCGGCATCGACGCCATCGTCATCAACGCCTCGGGCTGCGGCACGACGGTGAAGGACTATGGACACATGCTGCAGGGCGACGCGGCCTATGCCGAGAAGGCGGCGAAGATATCGGAGCTGACGCTCGACATCAGTGAATTCCTGACCAAGTACGATCTCGGCCCGCCAGTGCGCTGGTCGTCCTTGCGGATCGCATATCATTCCGCATGTTCGCTCCAGCACGGCCAGCGTGTCACCGACGACCCCAAGGCGCTCTTGAAGAAGGCCGGATACTCGGTCGTCGACATCGCCGAGGGTCACATCTGCTGTGGCTCGGCCGGAACCTACAACATCCTGCAGCCGGAACTCGCGCAAGCACTGCGCGACCGCAAGGTGAAGAACATCCGCAACGCCAAGCCCGATCTGGTGGCGGCCGGCAATATCGGCTGCATCACGCAGCTCGCGACCGGCATGGAGATCCCGATTGCGCACACCGTCGAACTGCTCGACTGGGCTTATGGCGGGCCCGTGCCGCGCGGGCTCGAAGCGCTGGCGAATTTCGTCTCGGACGTGCCGAAGCCGAAGCGCGTGGTCGAGGACTACATCCGGAACTGACGCCGGGAGCTGCCGATGAAGCTGCGGAGCCGGTGGGCCGAGACAATCAACGTGATGAAATGACGGACCAGTTACTGCGCACGACACAAGCAACACCGGCACGTGGATCACCCGATCGCCGGAGGGAGCGCGGCCCCTTCGACATCATCGGCGACGTGCATGGTTGCGCCGACGAACTGATCGAGTTGCTCGGCAAGCTCGGCCATGCGGTGCGGCTGCGTGGCGAAGGTGACCGGCGGCGCGCCGTCTACGAGGGACACGCGTCGCGGCGCATCGTGTTCGTCGGGGATTTCGTCGATCGCGGCCCCCGATCGCCCGACGTCTTGCGGATCGTGATGACGCTATTGGGTACGGGCGTGGCACTCGCGGTTCCGGGCAATCACGACGCAAAATTCCGTCGCTGGCTGGACGGTCGCGACGTGAAGATTTCACATGGGCTCGAGCAGACCGTCGCGCAGATGGCGGCCGAGAGCGCAGGATTTCACGGGATGGCAAAGCAGTTCCTTGAGACGCTGCCCTATCACCTTTGGCTCGACGGAGGCGCGCTCGTCGTGGCGCATGCGGGCATAGAAGCCGACATGATCGGGTCCGAAACCGATCGGACGCGCAGCTTCTGCCTGTTCGGCGATACCGACGGTGGAGCGCGCGATCCAAATGGCATTTCCCGGCGATTTCACTGGGCAGCGCACTATCGAGGCACGGCGGCCGTCGTCTACGGACATACACCGATCGGCGACGTCGCGTGGGTCAACAACACACTTTGCATCGATACAGGGTGCTGCTTCGGCGGCAGCCTCACGGCACTGCAATGGCCAGAGCGGCGCCTTGTCCATGTCCCCGCACGACGGATTTATGCAGAAGCGCTGCGACCGTTCGGGCACCCGCCTGTTCGCGCGCCTTGAGTGGCGTGATAGCCGCCGACCGAGAATTTGTTCAATCATGGGTTGACGGCCACATTTGGCCGAGACACTAATCTGACCAGACGCGAAACGAGCTGCTTCCGCGGCATGTCAGGACATTCTTTTTGAACGATGCACTCGATCCGGTCGAAATGTTGAACGCGTCACCGTTTACCAGGCTCGTCGAGGCCATTGGTTTGTACAAGACTTTCGAACCCGAATTCAGGTAGGTCAATCGAGGCGCAAGCATGGGGGTGTTCGCCGAAGCCGACCTGCCCTCAGATGCGGTGAGGAGTTGTCGATGTTGTTTCTGCGTTGTTTCCTGCCACCGGCGATCGTTCGCTCAACCCTCGGTGCGATGGCCGTGCTCGCAATTCAGGTCACGCTGAGCGCGGTTGCAGATCCCGCTCACGCTCAGCGCCGTGCGGCACCTCTGACCGAGCCAGCTTCCAAAGAGCGAATGAACTTGAACACCGTCGGCATCGTGGCCGGCAAGGCGGACAGCACGTTCCTCTCCGCGGTCGAGGATCTGACGACCGTTCTGGACGATGGCGACAACTTGCGCGTGCTGGCCATACTCGGCAAGGGCGCGGCGCAGAACGTCCGCGATACGCTGTTTCTGCGCAACATGGACATGGGCGTCACCCAAGCCAACATCCTCGCATATTTCAAGAAAACGGGTGAGCTCGGCGGCAACGTCGAGAGCAGGCTGGTATTCATCGCCAAGTTGTTCAACGAAGAGGTTCACGTCGTCGCTGGGTCCGGGGTCAACGAACTGCGCGACCTCGCTGGTAAGACAGTCAGCTTCGGCGAAACCGGAAGCGGCACCGAGCTTACGGCGCGCCTTGTCTTCGAATCCCTCAAGATCGACGTGAAGCCGGTCAGCCTCGGCGTGCCGGACGCATTGGCGGCAATCCGCAAGGGCGAGATCGCCGCGACGGTGCTGCTGACCGGCAAGCCGTCTGGCGCGCTGGAGAAGCTGCGCGCACAGGGCGGGGAACTCAAGCTGCTGTCCATTCCATTCGAGGAAGCGCTCGAGCAGGACTATTTGCCGACGCGCCTGACGCACGCCGATTATCCCGACCTGATCGCCGAGGGCGAGACGGTCGAAACGATCGCTGTGCCGGCCGTGCTTGCCGCGTACAACTGGCCGCAAGGCACGGACCGCTATCGCCGTCTGGCGAAATTCGTCGATGCTTTCTTCACGAAATTCCCGGAACTGAAGAAAGAGCCGCGTCATCCCAAATGGCGCGAGGTCAATCTACTCGCGGACGTGCCGGGCTGGCAGCGCTTCCCCGCTGCGAAGCAGTGGCTCGACGCCAACGGTCCGGCCAAGCGGGCACCTGAGCCTGCGACGGCGGCGGCAGGCGGAGCGGCGGCGCAAAAGAAGACCTTCGAGCAGTTCCTCGCCGCCCAGCGTAAGGCTGGCGCGCCTGGCGTGCCGCAGTCGCCGGCGGCGCAGCAAGCGATGTTCCAGAAATTCCTCGAGTTCATGGCCACGCAGAATGGCGGACAAGCAGCTGACGCACCGGCGGCGGCTCCTGGCGCAGCCACCAGAAGCGGTGGTCAGGCTGCACCGGCTGGACCGCGGCTCTGGTGACGAGACGGCGCGGCTCCGTGTGTGTCGAGGCTGTGCACGGTAATGGCGGACTACGGTTGTTCGACGGTTGTATGAGACGTCGCCGAAGTGGATGTGATGTGAGTTACCTAAGCTTTTTGTTGCGTTGGTTTGGAGTCGTGTCGATGCGTCAGTCCGCCGGAACCCCGCAAGTCATATTCGGACCAGATTCGCCTCCGGCGGCATTGTCGGCGAATGGCGGGCGATGGCCGACCCCGGGCGTCGTCAGCATTCTGACGGTATGTGTCGCCGCCGCATGTCTATTGCCGCCTTTAGCCATAGCGGCACCTGGCAATCTGCCCCACGGCGAAAACTCCGCATCCGACGCAACGAGCACCCGCCAGATCGTGATTGCTCAAGCCACTCCGAACCGGACAACCGAAGTCCGCGCGCCAACGCTGCAAGGCCGTCCCGGCGAACAGGTGCTTCTGACTCACGCACTGGTCGACATGGCGGCATCGAGTGGCAACTATGTGATCGTCAACAAGGCGCCGGCCTGGATGTCACTGTCGCCGGCCGAGTCGATAGGTTCGGGCGTGTGGCTCATCGCGCCGAGCCAGCTCGGCAAGGCTCGGGTCGCGTTGTCGCAAGCAGCACGTGGCGAACACGAGGTCAGCATCGCCGTCGTCGGGCCAGGCGGGGCGCCGATCGCAGAAGCCAAGTTGATGGTGGTAACCGTCGCGGCGACGAGCGCGACGCCGCCGGCAGCCGTCCCGACAGGCGCTGGTAATCCCATCACGACGCTCGCAGCGATCGCCACGTCGCCCGCTGCAGCGCAAACAGTGACAGCGCCCGCACCCGCGCCAAAAGTATCGCCAACGGCCATCGTGGCGCCCACAGTCGTGACACCGCCCGTCGCGGCGACGGCGCCCGCGACCACGACTGCGACCACGCCTGTCGCGCCGCTGCCTGCACCTGCCGCGACGACGGTCGCGCAGAACACGACGCCGCCGGCCACGCCGCCCAAAGACGGCACCAAGGCATGGACAGAGTTTCTCGGTGGCGCCAAACCGGGCGCACCGGCGAAGGCCGGTCCCGGTGGCCGTACACCCGCCGCGGCGCAAAAGCCGGCCGCGACGGCGAAATCAGAGACGGAGCTTCTCGGCTACGCCAAGCATCTCGTCCGCGAGTGCACGACGTGTCACAGCCTCTACGGCCAGGACATCGGCATACCGCTCATGGTGGGCCTCGCCAAGGATCGGTTCCTCGACACGATGGAACTCTACCGGATCGGGAAGCGCGACAATGTCGCGATGGCATCCGTAGCTCAGTCGTTGTCCGAGGAAGAAACGCTGGCACTTGCGATCTACCTCGGCCGCATCAAGCCTCCGCCGCAGGCGCCGAGTGCGACGCGCAGCGCGATCGGCAGCGAAGCCGCCACATCGACGGCGTCTGCCGGGCTTGGGTTTACAGCGCCGGCGGAACGGCTGACCGGCGACAGCAAGGATCAGGCGCGGGTCGATCGCTGGTTGAAGCGCGGACAACAGATGCTCGATCAGGGCGAAGTCTCGCAGGCGCGGCTGCTGCTGACGCGTGCGGCCGAACTCGGCGATCCGCGCGCGGCTCTGATGCTCGCTACGTCGTACGACCCCAACGTGCTGCCATGGCGGCCGGGAATGGGGCCCGAAGCCGAACCGGCCCGCGCGAAGGAGCTGTATCAGCTCGCCATCCGGCTCGGCGCCGGCGCGGAAGCCGAGCGGCGGCTGCAAGAACTTCCTTGATGACTCAGCGGAGGCGAGCGGCGGGGGCCGTCCGCCTACGAAATGCCCACGCCGAGCCGAACCGCAATCTCAAATAGTCATTAAGCTGACGACACAGAATCCAAGACACGGGGAGTTCCGATGCCAGGACTGAATAGACGCCAATTCGCCAAGTTGATCGGCGGCACTGGCATCGCAACCGCGACCGCATCGATGAACTCCGCCGGAGTACTCGCGCAGGCTGCGGCGCCCAATGTCGCAACTGGTGCCAAAGCGCGCATCGTCGTCATCGGGGGCGGGCCGGGAGGCGGCACTCTGTGTCACATTCTGCGCCGCAGCTCGCCGGAACTCGATGTCACACTCATCGAAATCCAGAAGCAGTACACGACCTGCTTCTTTTCAAATCTCTATCTCGGCGGCTTCCGCACACTGCAAAGCCTGACGCACGACTATACCGGCCTCGCATCGATCGGCGTTCGCATCATTCACGATCGCGCGGTCAAGGTCGATACGACGGGCCGCAAGGTCGAGTTGCAGGGCGGCAGCAGCGTGCCCTACGATCGGCTCGTTCTCTCGCCGGGCATCGACTTCAAGTACAACGCCATCCCAGGCTATTCCGAAGCGGCCGAAACGACGATGCCGCACGCCTATCGAGGCGGGGCGCAGTCCAAACTGCTCGGAGACCAACTCGCGGCCATGCCCGATGGCGGCACCGTGGTGCTGGCACCTCCGCCCAATCCGTTTCGCTGTCCGCCCGGCCCCTACGAACGGGCCTGCATGATCGCGCACTACCTCAAGACCAACAAGCCGAAGTCGAAACTCGTCATTCTCGATCCGAAAAAGGCCATCTCGAAACAAGGACTGTTTCAGCAGGCCTTCGCCGAGGATTACAAGGGCATCGTCGAATTCCATCTCTCGAACGAGATCGACAATTTTGCATTGAAGCGCGTCGATCCAGCGACGCGGGAGATCGAGACGATGTCGGGCCTCAAGATCAAGGCTTCGGTCGCCAACATCATTCCGCCCCAGCGGGCCGGAGCGATCGCCGAACTCGCCGGATGCGTGGAGGGCGACTGGTGTCCGATCAATGCGGAGAATTTCGCATCGACCAAGGTGCCCAACGTCTACGTCGTCGGCGACGCATCTTCGGCCGGCGACATGCCGAAGTCCGCATTCTCAGCCAACAGCCAATCGAAATCCGTCGCCAACGATCTCGAATCGTCGCTGGCTGGCAAGCCCAAGTACCCGGCCCGCTATCGCAACACCTGCTGGTCGATGCTGGGTCCGGCCAACAGCGTCAAGATCGGTTCGAGCTATCTCGCCAAGGACGGCAAGGTCACGGCGACAGCACCGTTCGTCTCGAAGCCGGAAGACGATGCAAAAACCCGCGAAAAGTCGTACAAGGAGAGTACGGGGTGGTATGCGGGAATCGTCGCCGAGGCCTTCAATAAGAAGGTCGATCAGATCTGAAGGTAGTGCGCTCACGACGCGCGGTGTTCGCGCGGACGTGTCATGCCGCCGAGCGAGCGCAGACGTTCAGCGTTCTGGTGCAATGAGCTGCAGGTGATATCCAGTGGCGGTTAAATCGATCCGATTCATGAACACGCTTTCGGCATGCGCCTCGAGCCGTGTCGCGAGTGTGGCAAGCGGGCGTCGCAGCAGGCTCTATGCCTTCACGATCTTCGCCGCAGTGATGAGCTTGTTCCTCGCGTCGCTCGAAGACGCCCGGGCGCAGGATGCCAAACGTGGCGAGCACGCATTTCGCAAATGCCTCCTGTGCCATGTCCTCGACCCCAACGCGACCAACCTCATCGCTCCTCCCCTGCACAACGTGATCGGCCGGCGGGCCGCGATCGTGCCTGGGTTTGCGTACTCGGAAATCATGACCCTGGCGCGCGAGAAGGGCCTCATTTGGAACGCGGACGCGCTTTATTACTTCCTCGACAAGCCCGAGGACTTCATGCCCGGCACCTACATGGCTTTCGCCGGCCTCGAAGAGCAGGAGCGCAAGGACGTGATCGCCTACTTGACCAAAATCACCGATGCCTACAACGCGCAACAGAAGTCTCCCGCTGTTCCGTTCGGCGCACCAAAGTCGATGGCGCCGATCAAAGTCGAACCGAAAGCCCCGTCACCGTCACTGGCGAACGGAAAAGCGAAGTCGCCGCCAGCCCCTCCCCGGCCATGACGTGACAGTACAGGCATCGTCGCAGGAAAGCCGTTGCCGGCCGATTGCTTAAATGATCGCCGTACTGGCGCGGTGGGCCGAGCCGAAACGCTGAGAGCCGTGGACAGGCCGATCGCCGAGGATTACAGCGAAGGGCCGTCGCAGAACTCGGATGAAGCCCATGCGATACTTTACCTCTACCGTCGTAACGCCATTACGGCCCCGCCCCGCCAGAATTTCGACGGCCGGTGTGATGGCTTGGTCCATGAAGCGCACTGTTTCTCTCGTGGCAGCGGCTCTCGTTGGGGCTTGCGCGACGATGATGCTGTCAGCGCGCCCCTCACAGGCGATCGAGCCGGCGCAGGCAGCGCAGGGGCCCCCGCTCAATATCGCCGTTCTGGTCAGCAACCGCGGCGACCAGTGCTACGATCCCGGCGACGTCGCCGCGATCAAGCGCTTCACGCTGCTCGAACAGGATCGGCTGAATGCGATCGGCGGCGTGACGGGGCGGCCGATTCAGGTTCGCTTTCTCGATGACGATCGCGATGCAAAAAAAACCGCCGCCAACGTGCGCAGCGCGATAAGCGATCCGCAGATGCTGGCAATCATCGGGCTTGCGAATTCAAACCGCGCCCAATCGACGTTCAAGGAGCTTGGCGCAGAACTCGATCGCACGGGCGTGCCGTTTATCACCGACCTGTCGGTCAACAGCATCTTCGCGCCACACCCCAACGTGTTCACGACCCGCTCGTCACAAGACACGGAGCGCGTGCCGGTGATCGCGGCCTTCATCAAGACAATGGGCTTCACGCGACCGGTCTTCGTAGGTGTCGACGGGATGGTGGCGTCGACGATGCTCGGCGATGGCGTGAGGAAGGCGCTTGGCGAGACGGCATTCGCCGCCGACCATCGGCTCAAGCTGGTCGACGACAAGTTCGATCCGGCGACGGTGACAGCGACGATTGCCGACGTCGGCGCAAAGGTCACCGACCTGCTGCTGCTGAGCGTCGGCAGCAGCCGCACGGGGCCACTCCTACAGCAGATGATCGCGTCGGGCACGACACCCGCGATCATGCTCAGCGGCCGCATCGACGCGTTGCCGCCGGAGGTGGTCAAGGCTTATCCCAACGACATCTACCAGCTTGCTTGGGACAATCTGCCGGAAGTCTACAACGACCGGCTGCGGCGACTGATCGGCAGCGACGCGCCTGAGAGATGGCTGTTCGAAGGCCGCAAGCAGGCGTCGGCACCGGGTTGGAGCAAGCGCGAGTGCAAGGATCGGCCTGAAGCGGTCGCGGCCGATGCGCTCAATGCCGCGAACCTGCGCGCCATCGGCATCGGGACGCAGTATGCTGATATGATCGGCCTCGCAACAACGGCCGCATCCACGGCTGGAAAAGGCGCCAGTATCGCGGCGTATCGGGCGCAACTCGTCACTGAATTGAAGACCACCTACGCGACCGGCCGCGGACTTTACAAGGGCGCGTTCGAGAACTGGTCGTTCGATCCCGGATCGCGTTCGGCCTCGCGGACACCATTCGTCGTAATGCAACCGCGCGGGCTCGGGCGGTCGCAGCTCGCGCCGACGCAATACGTGAGATTGAAAGACGGCGCGCTGCGTCCGACCAACACGCTCTATCTCGACATCGACATGGTCCGCGCTCATCATGTCGACGACAACGAGAAGACGTTTTTCGCCGAGTTCTATCTGTCGATGCGCGATCGCAACAACGAGGCCTCGATCGACCAGATCGAGTTCACCAACGGCTTTCTCGATCCGCGCACGAATGGCCGGCAAATCTCGGTCGGCATCCTGCACAACGGCGAGCCGAACGCCGCCTACCCGGACAACATGAAAATCTACAAGGTCACGGGGCGGTTCCTTTTCGAGCCCGATCTGACGAGCTATCCGTTCGATACGCAGCGGTTCTCGATCGACGTGCAGCCACGGCGCGGCGATGCCCCCTTCATCGTCCAGCCGCCGCCCGATCAGCTGCGAGATAAGAACGTCGCGACCGACGGCTGGGACAGCAAGCAACAGTTCGTCTCCTACGACGAGGACTTCGTGCCGGTGATCGACCCGTATACGCACGCAGCAAGCGTCGTGCCGTTCTACAAGGCGAGCTACGTCTGGCAAATGAAGCGGCAAACGACCGACTATTTTCTGCGCGTCGTGGTGCCGCTGGCGTTCATTCTCATCGTGGCCTATCTATCGATCTTCATCCCGCAGTCGCACTTCGAGGCAATCGTCACGATCCAGGTGACCGCACTTTTATCAGCGGTCGCACTCTACCTGTCGCTGCCGAAACTCGACACCGACACGGCGACGCTATCGGACCGGATTTTCGTGTTCGACTATCTGCTCGTCAGCGTGATGATCGTGATCTCGATCTTGATGGTCAACCGCCACGTTTCGGAGCGGCCGTGGCTCAAGCGCGCGCTGGCCGTGCTTCACATCGTCGTCATCCCGATCATGGTTATGGCCATGGCCGGATACCTCTACGCACTCGGCACCTCAGACGGCTGATGGCACAGCTGGTCGAGCAGACATGGCGCGGAACGCTCAAGGCGAAGGAATGCCAATGACACGAACGATATCATTGGTGATGTCAGCCCTGACCGCCGGCGTGATTCTCGGCATCGTTTCCTACGGCGCGACGGCGGATGGCCGGTTCACACGCGAGCCGAACATCGACCGCTCAGGCAACGATATCCGCGTCGAGCCGCTGCCGCTCGGGTCCGAAGCCGCCGCTTGCGAGGCAATGTGCGCCGCGACCAAAGGCTGCGTGGCGTTCACGTTCGTGAAGCAAAGCACGACCGTCCCGGCACCGCTGTGCCGGGTCAAGAACGAAGCCCCTTATGGTCATGAAAGTCACTGCTGCGTTAGCGGTGCGCTGATCAAATAGTGCCACGGCCCTTGTTGACGAACGGCGCAGGTACTTCTGCCGGAACGGCTCGGGTGATAGCGTCGGCACCGATTCCAACCAACGCGGAGAGCGTGGCATGAGCCAGGATGCGGCCCGGGCCCAGAAGATCAATGGCCAGATCGCGGCGGAACTTTCGGTCGGCGTGGGGCAAGTCGCGGCGGCGGTCGATTTGCTCGCCGAAGGTGCGACCGTGCCGTTCATCGCACGCTACCGCAAGGAGAAGACGGGCGGGCTCGACGACACGCAATTGCGCAAGCTCGAGGAACGGCTCGGCTATCTGACGGAACTCGAGGATCGACGCGGCGCGGTCATCAAGGCGATCGACGAGCAAGGCAAGCTGTCGCCCGATCTGGCGCGCGCAATCGCCGGGGCCGCAACCAAGGTCGAGCTCGAAGACATCTACACGCCTTTCAAGATCAAGCGTCGCACCAAGGCGCAGATCGCGCGCGAAGCTGGGCTCGAACCGCTCATCGAGGCCATTCTCGCAAATCCGTCGCTGTCCCCGGATGCGGAAGCCGCAAAATTCGTCGACGCGGCGAAGGGCGTCGCCGACGCCAAGGCAGCGCTCGACGGCGCACGCCACATCCTGATCGAACGCATCGGAGAAAAGCCAGAACTCGTCGGTTCGCTCAGGACGTGGCTGTGGGGCGATGGTGTGGTGCGGTCCAGGCTCGTCAAAGGCAAGGACACCGAGGGCGCCAAGTTCTCCGACTATTTCGACTTCGCCCAGCGCATCAAGGATCTGCCGTCGCACCGTGCGCTCGCGCTCCTGCGCGGTCGTAACGAGGGCATTCTCGATCTCGATCTGGACGTCGAGCGCGACGAGACGAAGCCGCATCCAGCGGAAGGTAAGATCATGGTCGCGTTCGGCATGCGCGACCAGGGCCGACCCGCGGACAAGTGGCTGAGCGATACCGTCCGCCTCGCCTGGAAGGCGAAGCTGCACGTCTCGCTTTCGACCGACCTCATGGCGCAACTCAAGGAGCGCGCGGATGGCGGGGCGGTCGACGTGTTCGCGAAAAACCTCAAGGATCTGCTGCTCGCAGCGCCGGCCGGCCCGCGCGCGACGATGGGGCTCGACCCGGGCATCCGCACCGGCGTCAAGGCTGCCGTCGTCGATGGGACGGGAAAGCTGCTCGACACCGCGACCGTCTATCCGCACGAGCCCAAGCGCGACTGGAACGGCGCACTCGCCACGCTGGCGGCACTGGCGATGAAGCACAAGGTCGATCTGGTCGCGATCGGCAACGGAACGGCGAGCCGCGAAACCGAGAAGCTCGTCGCCGACCTGATGAAGAAGCTACCCGATCTCAATCTCAGCAAGGTGATGGTCAGCGAGGCCGGCGCGTCCGTGTACTCGGCCTCCGAGCTGGCGGCCAAGGAGTTCCCCGAACTCGACGTCAGCCTGCGCGGCGCGGTGTCGATTGCGCGGCGGCTGCAGGACCCGCTCGCAGAACTCGTCAAGATCGAGCCGAAGGCCATCGGCGTCGGTCAGTATCAGCACGACGTCGACCAGGGCGGCCTTGCGAAATCGCTCGATGCCGTGGTCGAGGATTGCGTGAACTCAGTCGGTGTGGACGTCAACATGGCGTCCGTGCCGCTGCTTGCGCGCGTGTCCGGTCTCAATCAGACGCTGGCGCAGAACATCGTCGCCTATCGCAACGAGAACGGCGCGTTCAATGCGCGCACCGCGCTGAAGAAGGTGCCGCGACTCGGCCCGAAAGCGTTCGAGCAGGCTGCGGGATTTCTACGCATCATGGGCGGCAAAAATCCGCTCGATGCGTCCGCCGTCCACCCAGAAGCCTACGAGGTCGTGGAGCGAATCTCCGAGAAGACCGGCAAGCCGGTGAAGGCGCTGATCGGCGATCGCGCGTTCTTGAAGTCGCTGCGGCCGGCGGAGTTCGCGGATGCGACATTCGGCGTGCCGACGGTGACGGACATCCTCGCCGAATTGGAAAAGCCCGGCCGTGATCCGCGACCGGAGTTCAAGACCGCGTCGTTTCAGGACGGTGTCGAGAAGATTTCCGATCTCCGCCCCGGCATGATGCTCGAAGGCGTGGTGACCAACGTGACCAATTTCGGCGCATTCGTCGATGTCGGCGTGCACCAGGACGGGCTCGTTCACATCTCCGCCATGTCCGACCGCTTCATCAAGGACCCGCACGAGGTGGTGAAGACCGGACAAGTCGTAAAAGTCCGCGTCGTCGAGGTCGACGCCGAACGCAAGCGCATCGCGCTTTCGATGAAATCCGGAAGCGGGGCGTCGTCTGCGCCAGGACCTGGCGTCGGCGCCGGCCGAGGTGCCTCGGGGCCGGTAACGTCCCAATCCGGTGGCCAGCGCGCGGCGCCACCGCCGGCCCGGAAGCAAGACAACGAGGGTGAAAGCGCACTCGCCGCCGCTCTCAGACGGGCGCAGGAGAAGCGATGAGAATGGCCGGAACGCGTTAACCATACGCGGGCTGCGTCCCAGTCGTGGGCACGCGGCGGGCTGGCTGTCGCGCGGTGTGCACTGAAATGATACGCTCAGGTGAGGCAATGCCCGCGGACCTGCCGAATTTGACCGGGCGCAATGGTCCGTCTAGTGCATGGGCGTAGCGAACACCCGTGAACCTCGCACCCAGGTAGCAGCGTCATGATTGACCCGACCCAGCCCCAGACGACCGCGGCAGCTCCGATCTTCACCGATTGGCAGTCCGAGCATACGCGTGATTGGGGACATGCACCGATCCGGCTCAGCCATCGCTTGCACCAGCATCCGCTGTTCTCGTTCGATGCCCTATCCGACCTGATCGACGGCTATCCGCGTGAGCATTACGCACTCGTGCACATGGGGGCGCAGGGCTCGGCGCGGCGCACCTGGCGCGAAGGCGACATCGGCGGTCTCTCGGGTCACAAGGTGATCGAGGCCATCCAGAACGGCCGCATGTGGCTCAACCTGCGCAATGTCGCCCAGGTCGATCACCGATACCGCGATCTGCTCGATCAGATGTTCACCGAGGTGCGCGACAACGTCGGCGGCTATGAAACCTACGGCCGCACATCCGGCATCCTGATCTCGTCGCCCAACGCGCAGGTTTATTACCACATCGATCTGCCGGGGCAGAGCCTCGCCCAAATCCACGGCAAGAAGCGGGTCTACGTCTATCCCGACAAGCCGCCGTTCTTGACGCCGGAGCAGCTCGAGGGCATCGCGCTCTACGAGGTGGAGGTCGATGTGCCGTACGAGGCCTGGTACGACGAGCACGCCAAGGTGTTCGAAATCGCGGGTGGCGACATGCTGCACTGGCCGCTCAACGCGCCGCACCGGGTTGAAAATCTCGAATGCCTCAATGTGTCGATGACGACCGAGTATTGGACCGAGGACATCCGCCGCAACCAGATGATCAACATGGCCAACGGCATTCTACGGCAGAAGGCGGGCCTGCAGCCGAGGAGCCGGGCGACTTCCGGTGCGGGCTTCTGGGCCAAGGCGGCGTTTCAGGCCGGCGTGCGCCGCGCGGGACTTTTGAAGCAGATGCGCAAGGCCAAGCGCCCGATCGAATTCCGCCTCGACGACACCACGCCGGGCCGCATCATCGAGCTGCGCGAAGCGGCGGAGTGACGGGCGCGTGATGGGCGGAGCCCGCCAAGCCATGACGCGATTGCCTGAGCCGCAGCAGTCTCTCGCGCCGGACGATGCGCGCGGCGTCACCGGCTATGGGGCCTCCGTTATCGAAAGCGCCGATGCCTTGATCGCACGTGTCCGCGCGCTGGACGGTGCTGGCCAAGCCACCGCGTTTCAGTCCGCGCCTTGGCTCGATGCGATCGGACGCTCGCTCGCGCGCGACGGCGGCGGGCATATGTTCGCGATCGACGTCATCGACCGGACGAGCGGCGAACTTGCGGCGCTGCTGCCGCTGGTCGTATCGCGTGACGGCCGAATGCGTGTTGCACGCTTCGCCGACATCGGCGTCTGCGACTACCGCGGCCCTATTCTCGGTTCCGCCGCGCCGCACACGCGCGACGGCCAAAAATCGTTATGGCGCACAACCCTGCGTGCGCTCGACGGCCGCGCCGATCTCGTCCGCTTCGAAGCGATGCAACGGACGATCGGCGAGCGCGCAAATCCGCTCGCCACCCTCCCCGGTATCCGACCGGCGCGGCTGACCGGAATGTGGGTGCACGTTGACACGACGGTCGAGGAATTCCTGCGCGGGCGCGGCAAGAAGTATCGCAAGGAAGCGGAGCGGTGTTTCCGGCTGCTCGAGAAGGAAGGCGAGCCGGCTTTCCAGCGCTCCGAGACGCCAGACGCCATCGGACGCGCATACGCCGCGCTCGAAGCGCAGCAAAGCCAGCGGCATGGCGAGGCTGGCAACGAACTCTATGTCCTCGACAAGCCGACCTACTCCGAGTTCTATCGTGACCTGTTGCTGGCCGAGCGCGACAGCGGCTTCGCCCAAATCTTCACGCTCGAAAGCGATGGCCGGATCGTCGCCGCGCTGATGGGGGTCGTGTACGGCGGGACGTTCACGGCGCTGCGCATTTCGAACGGCGGGCCGGTCTGGCGCCACCTGTCGCCGGGGCGGCTCGTGGTCATCGAAACCATGCGTCATATGGTGGCGCGGGGCATCCGCACGTTCGACCTCGGCGCCGGCGACTATCCGTTCAAACGCGGCTTCGGCGCGGCTGAAATCCCGCTTTATGACCTCGTCGCGCCGGTTTCGGTGCGCGGATGGCCGGCGGTGGCTGCCGACCGCACGAAATCATGGTTGAAGCAGCATCCTGCGCTGGCGGGTGCGGCCAAACGGCTCGCGGGACGGGCGTAAGCCGCCTAGCCGGAGAACAGACCGCCGCCCCGCTTTGCGCCGCCCGTCCGATCCGCTATAAGCGCCCGCACACAACAGAGTCCCGCCGCTGCCGAGCGCCCCGACGCGCCGCGCCAACACTCGCGAGCCCATTCGCACGTCATGTCCAAACCGAACAAGACCACGGGACCCGAAGCCCGGCTGCCGAAGGGTTTTCGCGACATCGGCGCCTCCGAGATCCGCGTCACCCAGGCGATGATCGAGAAGATTCGAGCCGTCTACGAGCGCTACGGGTTCGAGCCCTTGGAAACGCCGGCGATCGAGTTCACCGACGCGCTCGGCAAGTTCCTGCCCGACCAGGACCGGCCCAACGCGGGTGTTTTTTCTTTTCAAGATGAAGACGAAACCTGGATGAGCCTGCGCTACGACTTGACCGCGCCGCTCGCCCGCCACGTCGCAGAGAATTACGCCACGCTGCCGAAGCCGTTCCGCCGCTATGCGACAGGATCTGTCTTCCGCAACGAAAAGCCGGGACCGGGCCGCTTCCGCCAGTTCACCCAGTTCGACGCCGACACCGTCGGCACCGACAACATCGCGGCCGACGCCGAGATGTGCATGCTCGCGGCGGATACGCTGGAAGCGCTCGGCATCGCGCGCGGCGACTATGTGGTGAAGGTGAATAGCCGGAAGGTGCTGGATGGCATCCTTGAATCTGTCGGTATCGATCTCGCTGACGCACACAAGCGCTTGGCCGTGCTCCGCTCGCTCGACAAGATGGACAAGTTCAAGAAGCAGGACATCGCGCTGCTGCTTGGCACCGGCCGCAAGGACGAGTCCGGAGATTTCACAAAGGGCGCGGGTCTCGATTCGAAGCAGATCGACGCTGTAATTGCTTTTGCGACCCAGACAGAAATCGAGACGCCCGAGGGCGGTGTGGTTACGACGCGAGTCGGTGGTTTCGAGATCACCGAACGCTACCGCGAAGGAATTTTCGACCTAGTCAAAATTCAGAATCTGGTTCGAGCAGCGGGATACGGCAAAGATCGGATTCGCCTCGACATGTCCGTCGTGCGCGGTCTCGAATACTACACCGGCCCCGTGTTCGAGGCGGAGTTGACGTTCCAGGTCAACGACGACGACGGTAACCCCGTCCGCTTCGGCTCGGTCGGCGGCGGCGGGCGCTATGACGATCTTGTCTCCCGCTTCACTGGCGAGAAGGTCCCCGCCACGGGCTTCTCGATCGGTGTTTCTCGCCTCCAGGCCGCCCTCACCGCGCTCGGCAAGACCGGGGCGGACGCGGCAACGGGCCCGGTCGTCGTGCTGGTCATGGACAAGGCCGACATCGGCACCTATCAGCGGCTGACGCAGACGCTGCGGCAAGCGGGCATCCGCGCCGAGATGTATCTCGGATCATCGGGCATGAAGGCGCAGATGAAGTACGCCGACAAGCGCAACAGTCCGTGCGTCGTGATCCAAGGCGGCGACGAGAGGGCCGACGGCAAAGTAACCTTGAAGGACCTGATCGAAGGCGCGAAAGCCGCCGCCGCGATCAAGGACAACAAGGAGTGGAAAGCCGCGCGCCCCGCGCAGATCACCGTTGCCGAAGCCGAGATGGTGGCGCGCGTGCGCGAGATCCTGGCACGGCACGCCCCGGCGGCGACCGGAACGGAGTCCTGACATGGTCGCCGAAACCGCAAAGAGCTTCGAGGCGCTGGAGCGTCAAGCGCAGACGCTGATGAGCGTGTTCGTGAAGGCCGGGCACGAGGCCGTCGCGCCGTCGATGATCCAGCCCGCCGACGTCTTCCTCGACGTCATCGGCGAGGCACTGCGCGCCCGCACCTACGTCTTCACCGATCACGACGGCGACGAATTGTGCCTGCGTCCGGATCTCACCGTGCCGACCTGCCGGCTGCATCTCGAGCGCCATCCGACCGGCAACGTCAAAGCCAAGTATTGCTATAACGGCCCCGCCTTCCGCTTCCAGCCGCAGGGTGCCGACAGCGTGCATCCGCGCGAGTTCCGCCAGGCTGGCATCGAGGCGTTCGGTGGGACGGATCGTGAGAAGTCGGAAGCGCAGATCGTGGCGACGACGGTCGAGGCGCTGAAAGCCGCCGGCCTGACCGATTTCAAGCTGCGCATCGGTGATCTCGGGTTGTTCCGCGCCGTGCTCAAAGCAGCGCAGATGCCCGAGCGCTGGCGCATGTTGCTTGCGCACCAGTTCTGGCACCCGGAGGCGTTCCGCAACGAGTTGGGGCGGCTCTCCAACGGACCGGCGAAGGCGTTGCAGGGTCTCCCTGCCGATCTCGTCGCATCGCTCGACCCGGCGAAGCGAGCGGACTCCGAACGTAAAGTGGCGAAGCACCTCGAAAGCCAAGGCGTAGACCTCGTCGGCGTCCGCTCCGTCAGCGAGATCACCGAAAGCCTGCTCGGGATCGTCGAGGACGGACGCGCCGAACCATTGGCGCCCGAGACCGCGCAATTGATCGAAAGCTATCTCGGCGTGACCGCGCCGGCGCGGGCGGCGGGCGCTCGGCTGAAGGACCTGATGCGCGACAAGGGCGTCGACATCACCGGCGCGCTCGACAGCTTCCATCGCCGTCTGCAGCTGATGGCGGAAGCCGGCGTGGACGTGGTGCGCGCCGACTTCACCGCCGAATTCGGCCGCACGCTCGAATACTACACCGGCTTCGTGTTCGAGGTCGTTTCACCCGCCCTCGGGCCGGGCAGCCCCGTCGCCGGCGGCGGCCGCTACGACAGCCTGATGCGTTCGGCCGGCTCGCCCGAGGATGTTCCGGCCGTCGGCGCGGCAATCCACACCGAACGCCTGCTGGCCGCCATAGAAGGAACGACAGGATGACCGAGCGGCTGGTGCTGGCCGTCCCCTCCAAGGGGCGGCTGATGGAGCAGACGTCGGACATGATGGCCGCGGCGGGTCTCAATCTTCGCAAAACCGGCCACGAACGCGGCTATCGCGGCGAGATCGAAGGGCTCGACAACATCGATGTCGCCTACATCTCGGCGTCCGAGATCGCGTGGTACCTCAAAACCGGCCGCGCGCATCTCGGCGTGACCGGCGAGGATCTCGTGCGCGAGCAGATGTCGGATGCCGACGACCGCGTCGAGTTCGTCAAGAAGCTCGGGTTCGGACATGCCGACGTCGTCGTCGCGGTGCCGACCGGCTGGATCGACGTCCGCACGATGAGCGACCTCGACGGCATCGCGCAGCAGTTCCGGCGCGCACATGGCCGCTGGTATCGCGTCGCGACGAAGTATCTCAATCTCACGCGCCGCTTCTTCGCGAGCAAGGGCGTGACCGACTATCGCATCGTCGAAAGCCTGGGGGCGACCGAAGGCACGCCCGCGGCCGGAACGGCAGACCTGATCGTCGACATCACAACGACGGGCGAGACCCTGAAGGCCAACGGCCTCAAGATCCTCGACGACGGGATCATCCTCAACTCCGAGGCCAACCTCGTCGTTTCGAACACGGCCGAATGGAACCCGCGCGTGCGCGAGGCGCAGAACGAGATCCTGTCGCGCCTCGGTGTGTGACGGCCATTCGGGCACCGTAGCGAAATATCGCCGTCAGCGATGCGCGATGGCGTAATCGCGCAGCACGTTGGCCTCGAGCTGAACCTCGTCGATGCGCCGCTTCAACACGTCGCCGATACTGACGATGCCGACGAGCCGCTCGCCGTCGCGAACGGGTAAATGGCGGAAGCGGCGCTCGGTCATGGTGCGGGCGATCTGCGAGATGCTGTCGTCGGGGCTGCACGTCACGACCCGACGCGTCATCACATCCGACACCGGCATGGATTCGAGCGCGCTGCCGTGGGTGGCGAAGGCGCGGACGATGTCACGTTCGGTGACGATACCGGCGATTTCGCCATTCCCGGTGGTGACGATCATGGCACCGACATCGGCGACGCGAAGCCGTTCGGCCAACTCGCGTATCGTCGCGGTGGGTGTGATAGACTTGATTTCCGAGCCCTTGCCCTTCAGCACGTCTGCAACTCTCATCGTGCGTCTCCTGCTGACCGTTTTCGCCATGCCTTCCCCAAGATCGAAAGCGTGATCCCAATCCCGTTCACGGTCAAGACACGCTTCGTGTAACAATCGATAGACGCGGCACGACTTGGCGGAGAGCCGTCGCGGTGCGGCATGGGCGGGGGAAGACATGCGGATTGTCCGCGAAATTCGTATCGCTGCACCGCACACATTCGTGTGGAGTCTCATCGCCGACGACGAGGCGCGGAAGCTGTGGGTGCCGGAGCTGGTGGCCACGACTTATCCATCCGGACGCCCGAAGTCCGATCCGACCGGTACACGGTTCCGCGAGACGATGCGCGAGGGTGCGAGCATTCGAACGTTCGCGGGGCGTGTCGCAGCGCACGTCGAGGGACGGCTGCGCGCCGTCCATCTCGCCGACGATCAGATCGCCATGGACATCACCTATCGTCTTGGCCGGCGGTCGTCGGCCACCGAGATCCGCTTTGTCGGCGAGTTTCAGCTTGCCGGTCTGGCGCCGGGCAGCATGATGATGACCGCCGCCCGGCCGGCGATCGAGGCCCGAATCACGGACCGATTGGGCCGGCTAAAGGCCGTGGCCGAGGCAAAGTTGCGTCCTTGACCAGCGCCAATCGGTATTGTCGCGGGGCGGATTGGCATCGAGAAGAGTGTTAACGACGCGGCCGCCAACCCGGCACACCGTCATTGGCCGCACACCGGCAAAGTCTGCTATGGGTTTCGCCGAATACCCTTGTCCGCCACAAAGCAATCAGATCGCCGCACGCCATGACCGTGATTTCGCACGCCGTTTCGTCCTCTTCCCAGACCGCGCGCCCCGAATGGGCCTCGGCCCGCCGGATCGTGGTCAAGATCGGATCGGCGCTCCTGGCCGACCGGCAGACCGGGCAGCTCAAGACCGAATGGCTGTCCTCGGTGATGGACGATGTGGCCGAGTTGGCGCGCGCCGGCAAGGACATCGTGCTGGTTTCGTCGGGCGCCATAGCACTCGGCCGCCACAGCCTGAAACTGCCCAAGGGCCCGCTGGCGCTCGAACAATCACAGGCGGCGGCCGCCGTGGGCCAAATCAGTCTTGCCCACGCCTATCTTGAAATGGCGCGGGCGCGCGGGTTGATCGCGGCCCAGATTCTGCTGACCCTCGGCGACACCGAAGAACGGCGGCGATATCTCAACGCCCGCCACACCATCGAGACGCTGCTGGCCTTGAAGGCGATCCCCGTCGTCAATGAGAACGACACGGTGGCAACGACCGAAATCCGCTATGGCGACAACGACCGCCTCAGCGCGCGCGTCGCCAGCATGGTCTCGGCCGATACGTTGGTGCTGCTCAGCGACATCGACGGGCTCTATACCGCGCCGCCCGCAACGCACCCGGACGCGAAGCACATCCCGCTGGTGACGGAGATCACGCCCGAGATCGAGGCGATGGCCGGCGACGCGGGAACCGAACTGTCGAAGGGCGGCATGAAGACCAAGGTGGAAGCGGGCAAGATCGCGCTCGCCGCCGGCACCAACATGGTGATTACGACTGGCAAGGTGCTGCACCCGCTCCGCGCCATCGCCGCAGGCGCGCCGGTGACGTGGTTCCTCGCCAAGTCAGATCCTGTCACGGCCAAGAAGCGGTGGATCGCCGGGCAGCTCGAGCCGGCCGGTCTCGTCGTCATCGACGCCGGCGCGGAGAAGGCATTGCTTAGCGGCAAGAGCCTTCTGCCAGCGGGTGTCGCGCGGATCGAGGGCGATTTCGATCGCGGCGATGCGGTCGTGATCCGCGGCCTCGACGGACGCGAACTCGGCCGTGGGCTCGTCACCTACGGCCACGAGGAAGCGCGGCTGATCATCGGCAAGCGGTCGAGCGAGATTGCCGCCATCCTCGGGTATCAAGGCCGCGACACGCTGATCCATCGCGACGACATGGCGCTGAGCAGGAAGTAGACGTAGAGCAGGAAATGGGTTCGCAATTCCCTCTGCGGATTCCTACGTGACAAGGGCGAAGTGAGGACGGACGACGGTGAATAAGCCTGACCGCATAGAAAGCGCCGCCGCGAACGACGCGACGCAGGACGCCATGCTGGCAATAGGTCACGCGGCGCGGACCGCTGCGCGTGAGATCGCGCTCGCGCCGGCCGAGCAGAAGAGCCGCGCGCTGATCGAAGCGGCGAAGGCGCTGCGCGCGGCGTCACCGGCCATATGCGAAGCGAATACTTTGGACATCGCCGCCGCCCGCTCCGCCGGCCGGCCGGAGTCGTTCATCGACCGGCTGATGCTCGATGCGAAGCGGATCGAAGCCATCGCCAACGGCATCGAGGAGATCGCGGCA
This sequence comes from Hyphomicrobium sp., assembly GCA_022843145.1. Lineage (GTDB taxonomy): Bacteria > Pseudomonadota > Alphaproteobacteria > Rhizobiales > Hyphomicrobiaceae > JAKAML01. Next base: position 50,502 of record JALHOF010000015.1, on the reverse strand, counting down.
CTCGCAGATCCGGTTGGCACGGTACTCGCGGAATGGACGCGCCCCAACGGGCTTCGCTTCGAGCGCGTGCGCGTTCCGCTCGGCGTCATCGGCATCATCTACGAAAGCCGCCCCAACGTCACCGCCGACGCGGGCGCCTTGTGCCTCAAGGCGGGCAACGCGGCCATCCTGCGCGGCGGCTCGGAAAGCCATCATTCGTCGACTGCCATCCACGCGGCGCTCGTCGCTGGATTGCGCAAGGCCGAACTGCCGGAGACCGCAATCCAACTCGTCGCGACGACCGACCGTGCCGCTGTCGGACACATGCTGACCGGTCTCGACGGCAACATCGACGTGATCGTTCCGCGCGGCGGCAAAAGCCTCGTCGAGCGCGTACAGAAGGAAGCGCGCGTGCCGGTGTTCGCGCACCTCGAGGGCATTTGCCATACCTACGTGGATCGCGGCGCCGACATGGCGATCGCGCTGCCGATCGTGCTCAACGCCAAGATGAGGCGGACTGGCGTGTGCGGTGCGACCGAGTGCCTGTTGGTGGACCGCAACGCACCCGAGGACAACCTCACACCGCTGGTCAAGGCGCTCCTCGATGCGGGATGCGAAGTTCGTGGCGACGCAGCGGCGGTCAACTGCGACCCGCGCGTCAAGATGGCCGCGGCGAGCGACTGGGGCAAGGAATTCCTCGACGCCATCATCGCGGTCAAAACGGTCGACGGCGTCGATGAGGCCATCGCGCACATTGCACGGTACGGCTCTAACCACACCGACGCGATCATCACCGAATGCGGCGGCACTGCCGAAAGGTTCCTCGCGCGCGTCGACAGCGCCATCGTTCTGGTCAACGCTTCGACGCAATTCGCCGACGGCGGCGAGTTCGGATTTGGCGGCGAGATCGGAATCGCGACCGGCAAGATGCACGCGCGCGGACCTGTCGGTGTCGAGCAGTTGACCACCTTCAAGTATGTCGTGCGCGGTACCGGCCAGACGAGGCCGGGGTAGCGTGACCAGGCTAGACGCCGCCGGATTGAACGGCCTCGGGGCGGCTCGCATCAGCGAGACATGGCGACGCCCAAGCCTTCGACCTCGACGCGCAGGTTGCGGTAAAGCACGGGGCCGCGCCAACCGGCGGGCGACGAGCGGCTGCGTGACTCGAGTGCACTGTGATTGATGACAGGCGAGCTTTGCTCGAGTTGGTCCAGCGCACGCGACGACACGACGTGGAACACCCAATGGCTGGTATCGGTCGGATTGACGAGCCCCCTGTCGCCGAGCAGCAGCAGCGCAAACACATGGATATCGGACGGACGGCTCCAGCCACGGGCCATCTGGCGCGTGCCGTGGTCGTAGATCAGGGTCGGAGCGATACAGTAGAGAACCGATCCACGGCGTTCGGCGGGCCAGTTTGAATAGGCGGCGGCTGTTTCGAGTTCGATCTTGAGGCCGCTTTTGGTGACGAAATCGAAGCCCGCGCCGGGACCGCCGTTGGCCAACCCGCCGAGCACGCGGCTGACGAGAAACTCGGCCAATGCCCCGCGCGCCGCATTGCTGGTGAAATCGCCCAGGCCCCACTCCCAGAAATCATGCAGGGTCAGCGGCATCGCATCCCAGGGATCGCGAAAATTCTCCCAGCCGAAGCGATTGCGAACTTGCAGATGGTCGCGACCTGACTTCCATATCATGTTCGAACCCTCGACGAGCTGTTGCACGGCGGTCGAATCACAACCCCAAGTGTATCCGAGCGACGCCCGCTTCATGCAGAATTCCCGCAGGCCGCCTTTCGGCTCGATCCGAGTGAAGACGCCCCTGGCTTTTCCCGGCGAGCGCATCGGCGTCATGGGCGGCAGCTTCAATCCTCCGCACGCCGGCCATGCCACGGTCAGCCAGACGGCGCTGAAGCGCCTCGGGCTCAGCCGGATCTGGTGGCTCGTAACACCCGGCAACCCATTGAAATCGACCGGTGAGTTGCCGAACCTCGCCGAGCGCATGGCAGCTTGCCGCGTTTTCGCACGAAGCCCGCGCGAGGTCGTCACCGGTTTTGAAGCCGACCTCGGCACGCCCTATACCGCCGCGACGCTGGCATTTCTCCGGCTGCGACACCCTGGTGTGCAGTTCGTCTGGGTCATGGGCGCTGACAACCTTGCGGGTTTTCATCGCTGGCAACGGTGGCGTGCCATCGCGCGGATGATGCCGATGGCGGTTGTCGACCGGCCCGGCTGGCGGTGGAAGGCACTCGCGTCACCGGCGGCGCGACGGTTCGCAGGCCAGCGCCTGCCCGAAACGCGCGCCGGAGAGATGATAAGTCTGGCCCGGCCGGTAAGACAGAAAGGCCGGGAGGGTTGGTCGTTGCTTTCGACACGGCTCTCGGAGTTGTCGTCGACTGACTTGCGGAACGCCGGACTTGCGGTCCCGTCAAGCCCACTCAGGTTGCCGAAATGATGCAACGACGCGACATAATCGGCAATAATGTCACATTGTGCTGCTTAGCTATCTTCACAATATCCGTTGATCGATGGCCGCCGGAGCGCATAAATTGCAGGTGTGGCAGTACGTGTCACAGTAGCCATGATGGAATCTGGGTATCGTAGGATCCGCTCCGCGTGCGCGACAACCCAAATGGGTTTGATGACGAAAGGACGATCACAACACGATGCGAACCTCGACTGAGGGTGCCGGAACAGGCACGCCTCCGCGCGAGCTTGTGTCCGACGCGACAAAGCCCGCTGAACTGCTCGGAGAGATCTTGTTCTGGCTCGACGAGGCCAAGGCCGAAAAACTCGTCAGCATTGATCTCGAAGGTAAGTCGTCACTCGGCGACTACATGGTCATCGCCAGCGGCCGGTCGGACCGGCACGTCGGCGCCATCGCCGACCAGCTGCAGAAAAAACTCAAGGAGCGCGGCGTCGGCCGGGTTCGCGTCGAGGGTCTCAAGACCTGCGATTGGGTGCTGATCGACACCGGCGACATCATCATCCACGTGTTCCGTCCCGAGGTTCGTGATTTCTATAACCTCGAGAAGATGTGGCAGGCGGAGCGTCCAGGCGACACGTCGCATTAAGCGCCTGGGCACTGAAAGCCTCGGCACTCAGAGCCGGACCAAGAACCGCGCGGCGGCGCCGGCAATGATATGCGATTGACCATTGCCGTCATCGGCAAGCTCAAGGATCTCGAGCGAGATCTCGTCGACCGATATGTCGTGCGTTGCGACGCATCGGGTCGCGCGCTCGCGCTTGGGCCGCTGAAAATCGTCGAGTTGCCGGAGAGCCGCGCGGCGACCACCGCGGAGCGCAAAGCCGATGAGGCGGCGCGGCTGCTCAAAGTTGTCTCGGTGTCCGATCACCGGATCGCGCTGGATGAGCGCGGTCAGGCGTGGACCAGCGAAGAGCTGGCGCGGCGGCTAGCACGATCGCGGGACGACGGCATCCAGCACATGACGTTCCTGATCGGCGGCCCCGACGGCCACGCTCCCGATCTGTTGGCGGCGGCGCACCAACGGCTGGCCCTCGGCTCATTGACGCTGCCGCATGGCATCGCGCGTCTCGTGCTCGTCGAACAGCTCTATCGCGCAACGACTATTCTCTCCGGCCATCCGTATCATCGGGCATGACGGCGCGATCAGTTCGCGACGGCCGGTCCGCCGATCCGCACGCCGACGCCGCCGATCAATTGATGGCTCGACAGCCGTGTGTCGGCGTAACCGCCGGGCGGCGATTGCCCCGACAGCCAGCGGCGAGCCTGCAAATAGATATCGTGCGGGAAATAAGTACCTTCGCGCCCGGTCAACGGTGCGGAATAGTTGGCGAACGTGAACTTGTATTCGAGGAACACCGAGACGCGCGCGAGACGGAACTCTATGCCTGCAAGGCCCTGCACCGCGGGACCCGTGAACTGATACTCGTAGGTTCGCGTCGGGTCGTTCTTGTTGAGATGGATTTCGGTGTGCGGAAACGACAAGCCGGCGCCGAGGCCGACGTAGGGCGAAACGCGCGGCGCAAGACTGGCTAGGCGCATCAGCCCTGTGAACAGCAGCATGTTGTGGCCGTGCGAAAATTCGAGCTTGTTGAAGAGGTCGCCGATGCGCGCTTTTTCAGGAACCGGCTTCCCGTCGAGCCGGCCTTCCATGCGAAGCTCTTGCGCCATTCGAGCGATCGCCTTGGAATGGATGAAATCGACCATCCCGCCGAAGCGGCCCGGACCTTCACCACCATGCCCCCAACGGGCAACGCGCGCGCCGTAGTAGAGCGGATGCTTGAACGACTGCCCTTCCCACTCGACGTCCTTGACCGTGAAGTCGCGAAACGGGCCCGTACCCGAGCGCCGGAAGCGGACATCGCTGCCGTAGTTGTAATGCTTGCCGCCATACGCTCCGATCAGCATTTCCGGCGGGTCAGCGGCTGCGTACCCGCGTGACGCTGCAGCCGAAGCCGGCGATGACGCGGAACTGCTGTCCAGCCGGCGCGACTCGGCGAGGCCCATGCCTGCCCAGGCGATCAACAGGCCGACGGCGGCGGCGGCGGTCATGCGGTCGAGCACCGCGCCCGATCCCGCAGACCGCGCCACGGGGCCGTCCGTCCAATGCAATGACGTCATCCCGACTTCCCCCGTCGTGCGCTTTTGTTGTTCGACTTAAGCCAGTTGGTCTGGCCACGACCGAAATCAGTTTACCCGAGGCCTCGACGCATAATGAACGCCAGCTATCGTCGCACCCCCGATTGATCTGGCTCGATCACGACGACACGCGCGGACTGCCGAGCCGGCGCAGCATGCGATGCACGGCTTCGATCTGCGGCCCTGCCCGCGTAAGATATTCACGGCCGGTATACCCCCACCAGTCCCAGCATCCTTGCGGATTGAACGCCGCGCTCGCGGTCTGCGGATAGAGCACGACGAACCGGTTGGTGTCGGCCCAGCGCGCAAAGCCCGTATCGGTGACGAACACATCGCCGACCGCCGCACGGTTCTGTGCGCAACCGTGAAAGGCGATGTGGACCCGGCAGCCGCCGCCCTGGCACGCGGGCGGCACGTAGACGACACCGAAATCGCTGAGACCGTGGTCGCCGCCGAGATCGCGCGTGAAGGGCCGCTGGTCGAACTCGCGATAGCTGCCGCCGGGCGAAGCGGAGCGGGGCTTCAGTGGCCCATATATATGGGTCAGCAGCGCACCCGCCTGATCGTAGTCGCAATCGACGATATAGGGCTTGCCAGAGCGCTCGCACGCATCGCCCTTGTCCTCCGTCACGAATGCATGACCGGCCGGCTTGTCGCGTACGTACTGCAGGTTCTCCATCGGCAATCCGAGCTCACGATAGAACTCGGCGGCGGCGGTCACGATGGGTTGCACGACGGTCCGATCCTCGCGGCCCGAAAACAAGTAGATCCGGTCGCGCACGAGATGCTCGATACCGTCAATTCGATCTTGCTGGGCCAGATTGCGCACGCGATCGGCGAGAAGGCGCGGATTGGGGACGCCCCAAAGCTGAAGCGCATTGAGCATGCAGCCGTTGATCGCTTTCGACAGGTTGAGGAACGTTGTCCCGGGACCCGGCATCATATCGGCAAACAAGCTCTCGGCGCAGCCGTAGGGGCCGCCTGCGATCACCGCCGCACCGACGACAATCTGGGAATGCGCAATCTGGAACTGGCCCGCCATGTACGCGCCGGAGGAAATTCCGGACGTCGACGTTTGGGTAATGTCCGCTCCGAGGGCTGGCAAGGTATCGGCAGGCTCGTTGCGGCAGCCCGCCACGACGACAGCGAGCGTGAGCGCCACCACGGCTAGAAGCCGCGGCGTCACTCGGCCAGATGGTCCGGCCTTGTGCGGCTGTGGTCGTGTCTGCATCGTGCACTCGTCGCTGTATGGGTCCCGAACGAGCGGGGCCGGTCATCTGCTTTGTCTCGTCGACCGAGCGTAACTGTATGGCCCGGGCGCCGCTACCCCAAGCACGCTTGCACTGTGCTATTTGAGCCTCACTGTCACACGGTCGGCCCGGCCCGCCGCATCGATCACGGAGAGTTTGACGAACCCGCGACTTCCTGGTTGCCACTCGACCTCGCGGCGGTTCGGTTCGGAGCTGATTGGCGCACCATCGACGAGCCACGTCAGTGGCAATGCGCCACCCTCGGCCTTGAGCACAACGGCGTCGGGCTCGCTGGCATCGATTTCGAGTTCCGCACGATCGGGCGGGAAGGCGATCAGCACCGGTGGGTCGCGATATGCGGCATCGGCCACGACCTCGTCACCGGGCTCACGGAAGCGCTTGAGCGATACCGGGAGATTAGCGCCGCTGACCGTCATGGCGCCGGCGGGCGGCGGCGGCAAAGGAACGCGTCGTGGGCCGAGACGCTGGAAGGCATCGAACAGGATAGGCGCCGCAGCGGTCCGGCCCATCAGTCCCGGCGTCGACGATCCATCAGGACGACCGACCCAGACGACGATGGTATGGCGGCCGTCGAAACCGGCGGCCCAGGCGTCGCGATACCCGTACGAGGTCCCGGTCTTGTAGGCGATGCGCCCGCCGACGGCTGCGGGCGGCGGCGGCGCGTCTTTCAGGATGTCGGCGACGTACCAGGCCGCGACAGGTTCGAGGACGCGCCGGAGCTTCGGGCGGGCGGCAGCTTGCCCGGATGCGTCGCCGCGTTCCATATCGGACAGCCGCCACTTAAGCGGCTGCACCTCGCCACCGCGAGCCAGGCTCGCGTACAGCATGGCGATGTCCTCAACCCGGAAGCCGACGCCGCCGAGCGCTACCGCTAGCGTCGGCTCCGCGCCGTCCGGCAACACGGGCGCAACGCCAGCGCGCTGGAAGCGGCCGACCAATCGTTGCGGTCCGACAGCCTCGAGCATCTTGACTGCGGGAATGTTGTAGGAGTTGGCGAGCGCCGTCCGGATGGTCACCGTTCCGTGGAAATCCTCGTCGAAATTCTTCGGCGCATAGGTGCCGAACCGCGCCGGCCTGTCCTCGATCAGCGTTTCGGGATGCGCATGTCCCTGCTCAAATCCGAGGCCGTAGATAAACGGCTTCAGTGTCGAACCCGGCGAGCGCACCGCTTGCACCATGTCGATCGCACCGGAACGGCCATCGTCGAGATAACCGGCCGAGCCGACGTAGGCCACGACCGCGCCGGTCGCATTTTCGATGGCCAGGATCGCGGTCGAAAGCTTCTGTCCGAGTGACGCGACGTGTGCTTCCGCGAGTTGCTCCAACGCTTGCTGGACGTCACGATCGATGGTCAGGGTATGGATGGTTTTCGATGTCGCGCGGCGAACTTCGGCCTCCGCGAGATGGGGCGTGAACTTTGGAAATTCGCGCCGCAGTGTCGACACGATCTCACTTTTCGCGCGCGCGGCCTCGGCCGCCGTCACGAGCCGCGCCGCCACCGCGACGTCGAGCACCCGGTCGCGCGCGCGGCGAGCAGCGCCAGCATGACGATCCGGCCGCCGTGCCTCGGGTGACTGCGGCAGTGCCACAAGCAAAGCGGACTCGCCCAGAGACAGGCGTGCAGGCTCCTTGCCGAAGTAGGCGAGGGACGCGGCGCGCACGCCTTCAATGTTGCCGCCGAACGGCGCGAGCCGCAGATAGAGCGCGAGGATCTGGTCTTTCGTCAGCCGCGCCTCGATCTGCCACGCGCGCAGCATCTGCCTCATCTTGCCTAGGCCCGTGCGGTCGTGGCGGCCTTCGAGAAGCCGCGCCGTCTGCATGGTCAACGTGGATGCGCCCGACACCAGGCGGCGATGGACCACGGCTTGGTACACGGCGCGCGCGATGCCCACTGGGTCGACGCCGTTGTGGCTCCGGAAGCGGCGATCCTCGAATGCCATCAGCATGGCGAGGTACCGGGGATCGACGGCCGCCGGCTCGACGGGCAAGCGCCATCGGCCATCAATGGTGGTGAACGCGCGCAGCAGCCGTCCCTCGCGGTCGAGGACGGTCGTCGAAAGCGGCGCTGCCGCGTCGATCGGCGGAGGACCGAGCCGCGACATGGCGAGCCGCGCCGCGCCGAACCCCGCGGCGGCGACGATGGCGAGAGCGGCGGCGAACGCCACCGCCGCTCTCAAGACATTGCCGATCAAGGCCGGACGCATGGCGTTATTCCTTGACCAGGAGGCGGCCACTCGACGTGCGGGCATGGCGTTCGGGCCGATACATATCCTCGACCGTCGCGGCGGGATGGACGAACGACCCTGGCGTTACGGCGCGCACGATGTAGGCGACGCTGGCGGTGCTAACGGGGCCCTTGGGCGTTGCGTCGGCCGCGCCCGGTTCGCCGTCGCCCCCGCCTTCGCCCGCCGGCTCCTCGATGCTCGACGCTTCCTGACGGACGCCCGGACCGAAGAAGTTGAACGCAGCCACGAAGCGGTCGTCGCGGAACTCTGTGTGCTCGGGTTTCACAGAAGCCTTGAGCCAGTCGAGCGACTTGATGTCGCCGCCCTCGACAAGACGCGGATTCTCAATCTCGAGGCCTGCGGGCAGGCGGTCGACCAGCAACAACCGGCCGCCGCTCTCCTTGGCCTCGATCTTGAGCACGACGACGAGGCGATCGTTCTGCTTGATCTCCGACACGCCGCCAGCGAGGCTCTTCAGATCGAGCTTTTTGCCGTCCAGCGTGTAGGCGGTGCGCTCGATCTTGAAGCCTTTGGCGACAGCCGGCTCGGGCGTCAGAGACGCACCGATGACAGTCACGACCGCATCGACCGGCGCCTCACCCTCGTTGGCGATGGTGAGGCCTGCGTCGAGCTCCTTCTGGGAAACCGTTCGCGTGATGGCTCCCGGCTGGGTGACCCCATTGACCGTGAGCTTCGTGTCCTTGGCCTGATCACCCAGCGCCTTCGCGGCGAGCAGCATCCAAGCCTGCTCCTGCGTCGAGGTATGGGCACGGGACTGATAGGCCTTGGCAACGACCGTCGCGAGCCGCGGCGTCTCCATCTTGGCGACACCGGTCTCGGCGGCGAGCGTCACGAGTGCCGCGCCGTCGCGCAGCCCCGAGCCATAGTCGGCGCGCGCGGTGACGTCGGCTGCCGTTTCGTCCATTTTCGCCAGCGCCGCCTTGAACACGCGGGCAGCGCGTTCGCTGTCACCTGCGAGCGACAGCGCCGCGCCGAGTTGCGCCTTCGACAACGCTGTCGAGAAGCGGTCGAGCCTCGTGTCGGCGTAGTAGCGCAGCTCGCCCATCGGCGCCCGGCCGTTGCGCGCCAGGACATAGAGCGCGTAGGCGCGTGACTCGCCTCCGCTCTCGAAATCCTGTGCGTAGCTGAGAAAGTTCTGAAGACGATCCAGCGCTTGCGTGAACGGCCTCTGGGGCACCTGATATCCGGTCTCCTTGGCGCGGGTCAGGAAGTCCATGACGTAGCCGGTGAGCCAAAGGTCGGCGGACGACGGGCCCCAGATGCCGAACGCGCCGGACGCGTCCTGCATTTCGAACACGCGGTCGATCGCACCCTGCACGCGCGTGCGGATCTCCTTGTCCGCGCCGAGGCCGATCTGCGCCGCGACGGCATTGACGTAGAGCAGCGGCAGCGCGCGCGACACGGTTTGCTCCGCGCAGCCGTAGGGATAGCGGTCGAGCGCCGTCAAGAGGCCGGGCACGTCGAGCGACGCCACCGGGCCGACGCCGAGCGTAATCCGCGTGCGGCTCGGGATCAGGTCGGTCATCAGATCGCGCGACAGCGTGATCCGCCCGCCCTTCTCCTTGAGCGCCGAAACGGTCGTTCGCTTGATGTCGCCGGACGGCGGCAGCACCTCGAAGCCGAGCTTGCGCTTGACGTCGATGCCGTCGGGTCCGGTGATCCGCACGGCATACGACAGTTTGCCTACGTCGGCCGGCTTGATTGCGACGCGTTCGGCCTTGCGATCGCCGGCTTTGAGGTCGAGCACACGGTCGGCGACCGGCTTTGGCGTCGTGTCACCTTCGGCGATCGCCACCGCGTAGGATGCCGCTGGGCCGTCGATATTGTGAACGGACAGATCAAGGCGCGCCTCGTCACCAAGCGTAAGGAAGCGCGGCCCGGAAACAGTGAGCGCGATACGGTCGCGCACGATCACGTCCTTGGTTGCGTGACCGGACTTCTCGGCACTCCACGCAACGGCCATCAACCGCACGCTGCCGTTGAAGTCGGGCATCTCGAACGTCACCTCCGCCTTGCCGTCGACGCCGACCCGGACAATGCCGGAAAACAACGAGACGATCTCCTCGACGGTCGGCGCACCTTGCATCGTCAGCCCGCCGCCCGAGCCGTCACCGCCCGAGCGCAACTTGCCGCGCTCGGCGCGCATGCCGTCGATCAGGCGGCCGTAGAAGTCGCGAAGCTCCACGCCGAGTTTACGCTGGGCGCCAAACCAGCGATCCGGTGCCGGCGCTTCGAAACGCGTGAGGTTGAGGATACCGGCATCGACCGCCGCGACGGTGATCCGCGCCTCCTCGCCCGCCGCGAGCCCTTTGACCGAGACCGGCAGCTTCAGCGTCGTGCCGGACTTGATTTTCTCGGGTGCTTCGATCGCGACCGCCAGATTGCGCGCCGCCGGGTCGAGCCCCAGCCAAGCGACGCCTATCGCGCGGCCGGGCATCCGCTTCTGCGCCTCGTCCATCGGACGATAGACCAACGCTGTGGCATAGGCGCCCGCACCCCACGACGCGTCGACCGGGATCCGCACTTCACCGCCGCCCTTAGGCAAATCGACTTCCTGGGTCGCGATCACGCCGCTGCCGAGCACCGTGACGAGCGCCTTGCCGCCGAGCTTGGAGGCAATGCGCAGTTTGGCGATGTCCCCTGGATTGTAGGTGGGTTTGTCGAGCGCGACGTCGAGCATCTCGGGACTGTCGGGCTTGTCCTCGCCGCCGTACCAGCCGGCGTTGAACACGACACTGGTCATCGGCGCATCACGACCATTGCCCGCGACATCCAAGCGATAACGGCCCCATGCGACGCGCGTCTCGAGCTTCGCCGGCCCGCCGGCGCCGACATCGAGCGATCCCGACGCGGCCTTTCGACTGAGCGAAACCGGTTCGTAGGTCCAGCTTCCGTCCCGGCTATACCACTGCCAGCTGGTGTCGATCCGGTAGAGGGTCCAAGCGAGGTTCTTCGCTTCCGCGCGCTTGGCTGCGGCGTCGAGCAGGACGATCTCGAACTGCGCGGGTGCATCCTCCTCGGCGCCCTTGTCGCCGAACATCGGTTTGACGCCGATGCGCGGCTGGCCGAGATCGACCGGCATCGACAGCGTGCGCTCGATCGTGCGGCCGCCGGCTTCGCGCAACTTGATGATCAGGTCAGCTTCGAGCGGTCGCGCGGTGCGCGGCAACGGTGGCAGCGTGATCAGAAGCTCGGCCTTACCGTCGGCGCCTGTCGCGGGCAGGCCCTCGATAGCCTTGCGCACGGGGCTCGGCTTGTCGTCAGCGAGACCGAACTTGTAGCCGGGGAAACCCGCGAGGTCCTTCGACGACGGCTTGACCACGATGTCGCCTTCAAGGGTCAGTCCGGCTGCGGGCGGACCGTAGAGGAAGCGGCCCTCGGCCTTGACGACCGCGGCTTCCTCGGGCTTCAGTGCGGACGCCGCCGGAACGAGCGTCATGTCGAGGCGCTCCGGCACGAAGTCCTCAACCAGGAAGGCGATCGAAGCGAGGGCAGGCTGCTTGGGATCGGCGTGCAGTCGCGCGCGCCAAGTGCCCGTCATGGCGTCGCCACCAATATCCAGCGTCGCAAGACGTCCGCCGAGCCCCTGATCAGCAAGGACGAGGCGCTTCCACTCGACGCCATCCGGGCGCGAAACAATCAGCGTCGTGGGCAGTGCGGCCGCCTTGCCGGCGCGGTCGCGCACGAGGCCGGTGATATTGATCTCCTCGCCGGGGCGATAGACGCCGCGCTCTGCGTAGAGGTAGGCTTCGAGAGCGCCGGGGCTGTCTCGACCCTTGACGCCGCGATCGGAGAGGTCGAAAGCGGCGGTGGTCAAGTCGAGAAACGCATAGTCGCCCGCGCCCTTCTCGGCGACCAGGATCGCCGGCTGCGCTCCACCCTCGCCACGCGCGAGACCGCCGTCGAAGCGGACGAGACCAGAGGCGTCGCTCGTCGCCGTGGCGAGCACTTCGTTGTTGCGGGCGACGAGGCGGACGGCAACGCCTGCGACGGGCTTCGCGTCGCTCAATGAGCGCACGAACGCGGCCACGCCGTCCTCGCCGGAGAAGGCCGTCAGGCCGAGATCGGAGACGATGAACCACTGCGTCGAGAGATTGTCGTCGCCGTCTTCGCGCTTGGTGGATGCTGTTGCCTTGGCGGTGATGACATAAGAACCGGGCTTGAGTTCCGGCACGGCCTCGCCGATCGGCAGCGCGGTCGTCACCTCGTCATTGTGCTTGGCCGTGACGTCGAGCGTACCCTGATAGACGCGCTGGCCGGTTCGTTCGCGGATGTTATCGAGATCGTAGCTCGAGAGCTGGCGGGCCAGATCGCCCGTCTGGATCAACCCCGCGAGGTTCCGATCGCCGACGCGGTAAATCTCGACGTCGACCGACTTGGTGTTGACGGTGGTGATCGGAATGCCTTGCTGGCCGCGGGCCGGAAGCACGTAGGCGCGGCCGGTGAATCGCGCCATCGGCTTGCGGTCGGGCAGATAGGCGGCAATCTCGACCGACTTCTCGAGCTTCTCGCCGATGTCAGCGGGCAGACCCGCGCGCAACTTCACTTCATAGCGGCTGCCATGCGCCAGACCCTCCAGACAGAGCTGACGATCCTCGACAGAAATTGTTTGCGGCTCTTTGCCATCCAGGCTGACAAACTTCGAGAGATCGGCGCTCGTACCCGCCAATCGCTCTGAGAACTGGAGGCAAAGCCGCGGCGTGGCCAGCTCACTTTCAGTCTTGTAGTCGGTCATGCGGAAGCCGTGCTCAGAGCGCAGCTTGTCGAACCGCTGGCGTGCGTCAGTATTGTCGGCCAGCGCCAGACTGGCGCGGAATGCATCGATGGCGGGCCGCCAATAAGAGCGCCGTTGCAGCGCCTCGCCGAGCACGGCCAGTGCCCGCGCCTTGGTCGCGGTGTCCGTGGCTCGTTCGACCGCACGGTAGGCAGCGCCAGAGGCATTGAGCGGGAGGTCGTAGCGTTCGGCCGAGCGATTGGGGTCAGGCGTCACCGCCAGCAGCGAACGGGCCAGTCCGAGCCAGCTTTGCGCATTCTTGTCGTCGGCGACGACGGCATCGGCATAGGTCCGCGATGCGGCGCGCGGATCCGAAGCGAGCTGTTTCTCGGCCGCCACCCGCAACTCGGCTGCCTTGACCTTGCCCGGCTTCCAGTTGGCTTTCAGGAAGGCCTCGTAGCGGGCTGCGTCGCGGGCAACGCCGGGGTGCGTGAACCCGGGCGATTTCGAAGCGGAAATTTCGGTGGGTGTCGGGGCCGGGGCCGCGACCTGGGCCGCGGCAGGGGACACACCAAGCAGCAACAAGAGCATCAAGGAAGAAGCGGCGCGCATGGATCAACCCTCGCTGGGGGCTCGATGGCGAGCCCGGATTCCGGTGGCTCCACTATCGGCGGAGACAGCCGGGCGGGAGAAGACCAGCAGGCGGGATTGTCGGAAGCGAGGCGGCAACAAAGGAGTTTCCGGAAAATCCCGGCAAATTCGACTCGATGCCGCCACGGATCACCTGACCTGACCGGACCGGGAGCACGTGGTGCGCCCAAAAGCGCAACGAGGGCGGTGCAGCGGCACCACCCTCGTCAAGGCAATGAACGATAGGGTCTGCGTTGACCTATTGGCGCGTCAGGGCCGACGGCGCATCGACCTGCTCGGCCGCTTGATCGACCAGCGCGGCGGCGGCGCATTCGGCGGGCGCAGGGGTGGCGGCTGGCATGCTCCGCGGCGCGCTGGCGACGGGCACGGCGGCTTGCCACATGCGGCGGAAGGATTTGAGCGCGTGCGAGGACGTGGCTGCACAGCCGCTTGCGAAGTTCTCGAAGGCATCCCGCTTGGACGGGTCGCGGCGCATGCAGTCGCCAATCCAGGCGGTCATCGGACCGAGAACGAGTTGCTCGTGCGCGTCGAGATAGCGGATGTCGTTGAGGCAGCGAACGTCCCAGCCGAGTGCGGCCGACAGCGGCGCAAGCCGGCGGTCGTCGAGTTCAGCCGCAAGAATGAGGCAAACGGTGAAGCCGTGCTGCGTGAGTTCCGACTGCATGCCGCGCAGCGTGGCCACAACGGGGCTGTCGCACGAACGCGCGACGAGCAGCAGGGTCCGCTCGGAGGCGGCGATGCCGATTACGGCATCAGATGCGAGATAGCCGGCGACAAACGCCCGCAGCTTTGCCTCCTTCTCCTCTTTCTTGACCGCGACGGCGTTCATAGGAGATTTCGGCTGCATGCTCTTGTCCCTCTCGGCGCGGTCCAGGGCGGGCGTCCCTGTCATCAACCGTGCTCTCGTTCTTGCAAACCACTATGGCGGCAACAGGGTTAAACAAGCGTTGAGCCCCGCCCTAATTCGGCACACGTGCCGGACAAGGACGGGGCTCTTGCAGTGCCCCAACGTTGGCCTCAATCCGCTACTCGGCCGCGCCCGGCGCGAACCTTCGCAAAGTCTTGATGTCGTCGTCGCTGATCACCTCAAGCTGTAGTGGTGCGGCGCGTTCGGCGCCGTCCCGCGACACGGCCGTGCGGCTCTCGGTAGACGGCGGCGCGATCGCCGGCTTTTCCACAATTGTTTCTGCGTCAGCGATCGGCTTTGACCCGGAGAGGGTGTTGAAGCCCTGCCGCGCCAACGCCGCCGGCAAGGCCGCGGCGGTCGCCGGAATGGAGATGGTCTCCGTTCGCGACATGACGATACGCGTGGGGTCGAGTGTTGCCGACGGCTCCGGACGCTCGACCTGAGTGCGCATGGGCTCGGATGGCGTCAGCACACCCTGGGGACGCACGGCGACGTGCGGCAAGGCTGTGACGTTTGGCGGCAGGACCTCGTGCGCCGGGACGGCAGGCGTGTTCCGAAGAAAATCCGGCCTTGCCGGGTGAGCGGAGGCGGCGTGGGGCGGTATCGAATGGCCTACAGCGTGCGCCTGAATGACGGGCGAAAACGGTGGCGCGGGCGCGGTGTTGCCGTTGGCGGCCGTGCGCACGCCAGGTTGCGTCCGCGCGGCATCCATCGCGATGCGTTGTGCATGCGCCCATGCAGCAGCCTCGTCATCGTGGGTCTGATATGGCATCGGCTGCGGGCGGGGTTCCCATGACGGAGCCGGCGGTTGCGTCCGGTCGGCTGGGCGGCGATAGCCCTGCGGCGCTGGATGCGCGATGGCGGCCGCAGGCTCGAACTCAGCACGCGGATCGACATGAAGCATCGATGGCTGCCGTGAGCCGGACGCTGGCACCGTGGCGAACGTCCGCGCGAGATCATCCTCGATACGCTGCTGACGCTTCGTCGCCTCGACGCGGCGCGCAGCACCCATCACCGCACCCAGGATCAGTTCGGACCACGCTCCGTCGCGGAAGCGATAGACGCGGAACGCCTCGCAGCCGTGGAACTTGCTGCCCTGCCGGCGCAACTTCTTCTGGATCGCCTTCGTCGACAGCAACGGCGTGTGCACGCGGCTGAAGATCTTCTCCTTCTCGAAGCTCGCGAACAGGTTGACGAGCAGATGTGCCTCCTGCTGCAACTCCTCGAGCTGGGCGACGCCGATGCCGTGGCTCCCGTGCACCTTCGTGAAGCGGTAAGGCGCGTCGAGCGGGACTGCGACGTAGTAGGCGCCGTGGAAGTCGAACACGACGTGGCGGAACACCTCGAAGTTCTGGCGCACCGCCGGATCGCGATGGATGTCGTTGAAGCGCGACAGGATCTGGATGACCGGACCCTTCTCGGCCTCGCGCATCTTGCCGACGAGGCCGCCGAGACGGTTTGCGGGTCGGCCCATCGACACGAGCAACAGACAGAAGTCGACGAACGCGGCGATGGCGAGCGGGATGTAATCACGCTTCGAGAGGCCAGCGGCCTCCGAAAGGTAGGCTTGCTGCGACGCGGCCGGCGTCTCGACCGACTGCACGGCCTTCTTCTGCAGATCGCGCAATTCATCGGCCGACGGCGGCAGTTTGAACGACAGCGCACCAAAGAACGTCGCGGTCAGGCGGCGGAACGCTTCGATCGTCGCCTCCGAACCTTCGACGGCGGCGATCTTCGGCTTCTCGAGGTTGGGCAACTGGTCGATCGCGCGCACGACGCCGCGCAAAGCGGTCTGCAATTGCGGATCGGGACACGCGAAGGAGCCGCCCTTGCTGTCGGCGAACGTCGTCTTCTCGGCCCGCTCGGCTAAGTCGGTGCGGATCTGGCGCAGCTGCGGATCGGTGCGGAACGCGTTGAATCCGGTCACCGTGAGATCGAGCTTGCGCCCGAGCCCCTTCATGAACTCATTGCGGGTGCCGGATCTGGCGTCGATGAGGGACGCGTCGTTGGCGGCGATCTTGGCGAGGTCGCCATCGAGGGCGCCCAGCTCGCCCTTGACCTGCCCTGCCCGGCCCTTGACGAACTCGGACGCGAAATTGAAGCGCGCGGCATCCTCGTCGCGCAGCTTGCGGCGCGGACCATCGCCCGGCTTCGAGTTCGGGCACGACGTCCCCTTCGCGCTCTCGACGCCGGCTTGTGTCGTGGAGATCTGCGTGAGTTGGACGAGCGTCGAGGACAGCTGGTCGAGCCGGGTGGAGGCGGCGTGCAGTGACGACTGGACCTGCGTCACCGCACTTTCCGCCGAGCGCGACGACTCCGACCGGCTCTCGAGGACCTTCCAATAGAAGCCGAAGCCAAAGCCGACCGAGATCAATGTGAGAAAGACATATCCGACGCCATAGATGACCTTGGTGAAAAACGGGTTGGGCGCGAACAGCTGGTCGAGCAGCCACACGACCATGAACATTAGCATGGCGACGGAGAAGCCGATGATGATTTTGTGCAGGAACGGAAGGTCGCCCATGTTGGCTTCGATCAGCTCGAGCATGCCGACATAGGTCGCGACCCAGGACAGAATGCCGAGGCCGATGACCAGCGCGAGCTTCTTCCAGTCGCGCGGCTCTCGCTCAGGCTCAGCCCAGCTAGTGCCAGGGTCTGCCGAAAGCGACGCTAGATCCTCGCCCCGCGTCGTGCGCGCCCCACGGCCAGTGCCACCACTCGAGCCCGTTACCGCATCTCGTCCGAACGCCATGGGTGACACCAACCTCGTTTGCGCCGCCCGCTCGAACTCGACCCGGCGCGCAATGCCTCTGCCGCTTCTCGGGCGCCGCTGCGCCTGAGGTTCATTGCGTGGCGTAAAGAGCTTTCGTGTTGGAGTTGCGGCGCGACGGTGGCGATCCGACGCCGCAATCCATTCAGATCCCGTTCAGTTGGCCGAGAAGACCCGCTGCCTGTCAGACGCCGTCAGGCCGGCACCGCCACTCGCCCCGCGCCCCACCATCGCCGGCCAATCGTCGCGCATCGCGACCGGCGGTGCCGCCGGCTTCGGCGGCAGCAGGTGCGGCTTCGCATTGGCCTTGGCATGAGCCGCGAGATCGGTGAGCAGGACGTCGAGCAGCGGTGATGCGGCCTGCGCGGCATGCACCGATCGCGCCCAAGGCGAACTCGGCGAACCTGTGCCGACCAGCACGACGTAGGAATAAGCGGCGCCGTTCTGGAACTGCAGTCCGCCCGTAATCAGCGTATCGACCGTCGCGTTCGGGTCCAGCGTGACTTGCGTTCCCGTCTTGGCGAAATGCAGGCGCAGGTCGGGGCGGCGCGAGGCGCACCACTGCCCGATGCTTTTCAGTGTGCCGTGCTGTGTCCCATTGGCGGTGTAGCAAAGCGGAGCTTCGAGCAGTGTTTTGAGCAGACCGTGTGCGCCGCGCCGGATCAGCGTGTTGGGCATGATCGCACCGTCGCCGCGCGCGGGTGCTCGCGCAGCCTCTGCCGGGTTGGTATAGTCGTAGGCCTTGACGAGCGACGGTGGCGCGACTGCCTTCCCGCCCTGCCCGATCAAGGCACCAAGCAAGACGCCGGACATGTGATGGACGCGGCGAGGACTGCCGGAGATCTGGCCGAGAACGACCGCGGTCGACGGCGGCGTGCCCTCACCCGAAGGCCCCGTCGGCGGCATGTTGAACCCGAACCCGCCGATCAGCTTGCCGATCCGATCCTGTCCTGCGAGCGCGGCACGATTGAGCAGCGGGTTGTTGAGCGAGCAGGCGAAGGCGACGATGGCCTTGCGGCCATGCCGCTCGTGTCCACTCTTGTCGCAGGTTTCGAGACCCCGCGCCGGGGCCTCCGTGTCGAGATAGAGCGAACCGGCGGTGTCCTTCCCTTCATTCGCAATGGCGATAGCCGCCAGGATTTTACCGGTTGACGCGACCATGCGCGCCTCAAGGCCAGCGTCGTACATGCCCGACGTTGCATCTCGCGCGAAAGCCGAGCCGAAATAGGAGGCCTGTTCGCCTGCTTCGTAGTAGCGCACGATCTGGCCGCGCTCATCGGCAGCGACGACGATGACGTCTGGACTCCTGGTGTCGCCCTTGACCTTAACAGGATCGAGGGCGAAGCCAGGATTGAGGCGCGGCGTGATCTTGACGTCGATCCGCGCCAGCTCGGAGCGAACCTTGTCGCCGAACGCGAGATTCTCGATGGCGTCGAACGTCGTCGTCACCCCGCGCACGTGATCGCGCCAGGCGAAGCCGTAGCCCTGCTTCATTTCCTCGCGGACGCCAAACCGCGCCGACGGCATCAGTGCGTTGGCGCGAATGATCGGATTGGCCTGGGCGCGCTTGGCCAATCCGGGTGCGTGCTTCTCGAGCGCGTCCTGCAGCTTTGGCTTGACCTTCGGGTCGGGCGGACCACCTGCGAGGTTGATCAGCTCGAACACGACGTCTTTCTTCTGCGCCTCATTGGGAATCAGCTTTTCCGCGCACGTCCGCGCACGCACCTCGGTGATGTAGCGCCAGCGGTCAAGGCGCACCTCGTTGAGTTTCTCGCTGCCTTCGAGCAGGATGATCGGCTTGTTGACTGCAGACGCCAGCACATACTGCTCGGCGATCGTCAGATCCTTGGCCTCCTTGCCAAACACGATCCGGCTCGTCACCTCGACGCCATGCAGGGGTTGGCCGCCGGTGCGCTGCGCGAGCCAGATGTGATTGGCCGCCCACTGCTTCAACGGCGTGTCGTCGCCGCCGCGCGTCAGTTCGTGATAGATGACCGGCGCCAGCCACCACTCCTTCATCTTGCGCTTGAGCTTCGTCAGGCCGCCCTCGCTCGACGACGGCGGCGTCTTGTAGATCACGCGTGCGAACTGCATCGGCAGCGTCGAACCGCCGACGCCGAGGGTCGGGCGCTTTAGCGCGAGAGAGCGCACAACCGTGGAATATGGGATCTTCAGCACGCCCGCGAGGTCGATGCCGTAGGGATTGAGCGGCCCGCCGAGATACCGGTCCTCATGATAGACGAGGCAGTTCCAATAATGCGGCGGCGTCTCGCGGACGGGGATCGATTTGTGGTCAGGGTTGGCGGTGTAGTCGCCGACCTCGATCGCGCTATCCGTGTAATTGACGTCGCGCAGGCTATCGAGGCGCGGGTCGAAGGTACCGATGAAGTTGCCCTTGGCATCGTAGATCGCCGTCGCGAGCCAGCGCTCGGCATCGTAGCGCAGCTTCTCGGACATGTAGGACTGTCCGGCGATGCCGCGCAGGGGCGCGACGACGTACACCAGCAAAAACGCAAATGCGACGTAGCCGATCCCGCCAACCGCGACGTACCGGATCCAGCCAAGCCGCGGATTGAACGCAACGTTTTCGGCCAGGAAGCGCAGCACGAGCACCGGCACCGAGATCAGGATCTCGATGGCGCGGGTCAGGGTGCGAAGCAACGCGAGCATGGACGCAACGTGAATGGTCTCGCCCGTGCCCGGCGGACTTGCCCGGACGGCGGGCGGCTTTGGCACAGACGTGGACAGTTAGGCCGGCTTTATGGCGCCTGCTGGACCCAACTGCGACCGCACAGGGACGAACGCCGACGGAATTGCGGCGACGTGCATCCCCGGGGTGCCATGCTGCGTATATGATGGGCATGCACAGGAGTGGATATGCACCGGATCGCGCGATCGTATCGAACTGCCGTCACCGCCTTGTTTGCGGCCGTCGCATCGGGCCCGCTGCTCGCCGCAGACATCTCGGTCCGCGAAGTGGCGGAAGCCTTGTTCCGAGCACGCGCTGGCGAGCCGGTCGATCTCGGCGGGCGTTCGTTCGAGGGCCTCGACCTCGCGGGGCTCGATTTCAAAGGCGCGCGGCTCACAGGCGCCGATCTTTTCGGCACCGATCTGACGCGGGCGCGGCTCGCGGGCGCCAACCTCGATGGCGTGCGACTCGATCGCGCGACCGTCATCCGCGCCGACTTCACCGGCGCGTCTCTGAAGGGGGCGATGCTGCGCTCGCTGACCGTTTTCTCGACGGTCGATCCCGATCCCGCCGACGCGCCGCGTTTCGCCGGCGCAAACCTCAGCGACGTGCATCTCGTCGCAAGGCTCGATGGAACCGATTTCCGCGGCGCCAACCTCACCGACGCCCGTATCGGCCAGCAATCCGGAGTCTGGGGCTCCTATGCGCCGCGCATGACGCTCATCGGAGCGAACTTCTCGTCGGGGGAGTTGCGGCGGACCAACTTGAAGGGCGCCGTGCTGCACTTCGCGCGGTTCGTCAATGCGACGATCATCGACAGCAACTTCCGCGACACCGACTTGTCCGGCGCGGATTTCACCGGGGCCGAGTTGCAGGGCACCGATTTCACCGGCGCCAACTTAGATGGCGCGATTTTCCGCGGCGCCAAGGGGTTCGACCGCATCATAGGCTTCGCCGACGCCGTCAACGCCGACCGCATGGTGCGGTGAGATGCGGGAAATTCACCGGCCGACGATGCCGAATTCGGTGAAGGGGATGAACGCGACGGGATCGCCAAAGTGCACGTCAGCGGCGTCCTCGGGAATATCGATCAGACCGTCGGCCGCGCGAAGACCGGATATCAAACCCGAGCCGTCGCGGGCGAACTTGCCCGCCGACATCACGCCGGACGGTGAGGTTTCAAGCACGCCGCGCCAGAATTCACGGCGGCCTTGCTTGCGGCCGGTGAATTCGAAGTTCGCCGGCAACATGAACCGCCTCGGCTCCGGCCACGGCGCGCCGCCGAGACGGCGAAGCATCGGGTGGACGTACATGAGATAGCAGACGAACACGGCAACGGGATTGCCCGGAAGCCCGACCATCAGGGTATCGCGCGGGCGGCCCGCCGCCGTCGTCCTGATCTGGCCGAACATCATCGGCCGGCCAGGTTTGATCGCGAGTTGCCACAGGTGGCGCTGGCCGAGCGCGTCTAGGGCGGCGGACATGTGATCCTCTGCGCCCTTGCTCGCACCGCCGGTGGTCAGGATCACGTCGAAATGCGCCGCTGCCTCCGCAAGACGCCGCTCGACTTCCCTGCGATTGTCCGGCCAGACACCGAGATCGGTGACCTCGGCTCCGCTCAACGTGGCGAGCGCGTCGAGCATCGGGGCGTTGGCGTCAAACACTTCGCCCAGCCCGAGTTCGCGTTGGCCGGGCCGGATGACCTCGTCACCAGACGACACGATGGCGACGCGTACGCGGTCGAAAACAGGAACAGCGCCATATCCGATCGATGCCAGCGCCGCGAGATCTTGTGGGCGGAGCACCGCTCCCGCATCGAGCAGCACCGTCCCTTCGGCGACGTCCTCGCCTGCGCGGCGAACGTTGGCCCCTCGCTTGAGACCGGCAGGGATGAAGACACGCGCAGGGCCGGCCGGATCAGGCGCGGTGTCTTCCTGCATAACGACCGTATCGAGACCTTTGGGCATTACGGCGCCGGTAAAAATGCGGACGGCGGCGCCGGGGGGCGGGATGCCGTCATAAGCGTTTCCGGCGGCGGCGCGACCGGCGACCGGCCAGCTTGCCGGATCGGATCCGGCGGCGTCCGCCGACCGGAACGCGTAGCCATCGACGGCGGAATTGGTGTGCAACGGCACCGGATGCCGCGCGACGGCCGGTCCCGCCAGAATACGTCCGGCGGCGGCTGCGAGCGGCACCGACGTGATCGCGACAGTCGGCACGATGCGCTCAGAAAGGATCGCGACCGCTTCCGCGTGTCGCATGCGCGGCCGATCGGCCGCAAAGCAGTCGTCGCTGAGTGTGGGCGTAGGTTTCGGTCGCTTCATTCTGTTGGCTGGTCTCCGCAGTCCAACCGATCTTGGAGCACGCAGCGGGGGGGCGTGCAATCGCGAATGCCGACGCCGACGAAACTGTACTGGACCGTACTGGCCGCGTTTCGCCTGAGCCTGAGCCTTCGGAATCGGAAGATGAGCCACGAAAGCAACCACGGCGAACGCCGGGTGCTTTGCTTCAGGAACGAGTTGACCATGCGAGACGACGAACGATCGCTGAACGGCCCGGCCGTCTTGGCTGAACGTCTGATGTAACGTGGGGCGGCGATTTCACCGCCGCCGACATGTCGTTAAGATCTCTGAGGGCTGCGCTTCCGCAAGGCAGCCGATGAGATACGCGATGGTAACTGACAATGTTGCGCGATCTACCGCGCCTACATCGCGTTCATCACCATGAACACTCCGACGCCAATCGCGGGTCCCGCCAAAGACGCCAACACGAGCATAACGAACGACTTAGCAACCATGACACGACCCCGCTACACAACTGAACTCCATGGGGGCTGGCGGCTTTTGCCCTCAGCCTCATTTTCCCCCAATCCAACCGGAACGCCCTACTTTCCCGATTAGACCAAATGATCTTACACCGGAATAATGCTTGACACACCTAAGATTCGCGAAACCGTCACGGACATGTCTCGCAAAAGCGAGATGTGGATAACGTGTGGACACTGTCAATTGCGACACCACGTGCACGTCCCAAAACAAAAACTTTTACTGATACATTTCAATAAGTTGAAGTGAATACTCCTGAACGCGACAAAAGCGCCAAGCAAAATCGTCTCGCATCTGCGAGCTGTGAGAGTCCGCAGACGGCATGGTTAACGTGCCATTATTGTCACGCTTTTTAGCCGTGTCATACCCGACATGAAGGACGCAAAATTTGCTGAACTTCATGCACATTCGTGACGTCGGCGGGCCGGAGATGAACGCGCGCCTCACACTATTTCCCCGGTCACTATTTCATGTCGAAGAGCCGGAGCTGGCGTTCGTCCTGTCCCTTGGTTTCGTGGGCGAGCTGCTCGATGCGGTCGAACGGCACCTGCTCGGCGGAGATCAGCGAGCGCTGCGCCTTCATCGAGCGGACGAGGCCCTCTTGCACGAGATGGAACTCGCCGACGGTCTGGCCGGGCAGCACCATGGCGGGATCGAGCCCGCTCTCGGACTGGAACGCGGCCTTGAGCTTGCGCAGTGCCGTGTCCTCGCGAACGCGGCCGATGAACCAGCTCGTGATCTGGTCGCGGCTCTTGTAATCGAGGTCGCCCGGCGACTGGGTGGCGAGCATGATGCCGAGACCGGCCGAGCGGGCGCGCTTCAACAGGCTCTGCAGCGGCTCGGCGGTGGCCGGCTTGGCGTTGGCGGGAATGTAGAGGTCGGCTTCGTCGAACATGACGATGGCCTGCAATTCGTCGTTCGGATTGCGCTGGCAGAAGCGCAAAGTTTCGGACAGGAACTGCGAAACCCAGAACAGGATGTTCTCGTTGTCGCCGAGGAAGCCCGTATAGATGATCGACAGCCGCGTGCGGCCCTCGCGCGCGAACGGCCCAAGACCGAGCAGACTGTCCATCCGCAGGCTCTCGCCGCCGCCGTCGAACAGCACAGAGTTGCGGTGACGCAGGCTGTCGAGCTGGGCGACGAGATCGCGGCGCAAACGCCCCGAGGGGTCCATGCGCTGCGTCAGGTCGGCTAGTTCGGGATCGTCGTCCTCGAGCAGATGGATGAGGTCGCCGAGCATCACCTCGCGGCTGTGGCGCGCGCCGAGAATGCGCAAGGCGACCGACAGCGTGCCCGACTGCTTCTGATGCGTCGCCGAGTTTTTCAGATGCAGCATGTCGCCGAGAGCGGCGGCCGACAAGTTGGCGAGCAACTGCTGCTCGTGCTCGGGCAGCTCGTTGATGCCGTTGGGCAGGAGCGTGATCGAGATTGGGCGGCCCGAGGAACGGCCGGGCGTGTAGACGGCGACGTCGATGGCGTCGGCGAGCTTCTCCCGTTCGCCGCGACGCTCGGAGAACTCTTCGTCGTTGGCACGCCAGACATCGGGATTGGCGTAGCTGCAGAGATCACCCTTGCGGTCGATGAGCACGGCCGGAATGCCGCGCAGCAACGCCTGCTCGATGATGGTCAACGCCAGCGTCGTCTTACCGGAGCCGGAGCCGCCGAGCACCGCCGAGTGACGCTTAAGAACGCTCATATTGAGAGAAACGGGCTTGGAGCGGAGACCGATTTCGCGGCCAGCGAGAATGCTCGAACCGTTGGAACCGCTTTCGTCGAGGATGACCGACAACGGCAACTCGTCGTCGTTGGCCGGAACCGGTCCCAAAACGGATCCCGATGGTGAGGCGCCAGGCTCGACGGTGGGAAGCAGCGACGCCGCTCCCGGCTCGAACATGGGCACGGCATCGGCAGTCCGATTGCCGTTGATGATGGTGACAGGGCCGGATGAACTCGCGGCGCGGCCGTCGGCCGGCGAGAACGAGCGATCGTCCCCGGGCGTCTTCGACACGACGCGCGGCAACTGCCGGCCGAGAAGATCGAGCCGCAAAAGCTGGATGATCGAGATCAGGCCCGAGAGCAGCTTCGCCTGCTCGAACCACGGCTTGAAACCGGGATCGTGACGATGATGCGCGTGGAATTCGCGCACGGTCATCATCTTTTCCCATTCTGGGATCGGCACCAGGATCTGACGGCCGCCGCCATCGCGGAATTTACGGAAGGCTTGCGCGGTCTGGTTCTTCTTGTTGGGCGGGAAATCCGACGCGCGCAGCATGAAACACGACTTGCCGGCCATCTGATTGAGCAGCTTGTCGAGCTGCCGCTTGAGGCCGCCGCCTTGCGTCGGGCGGTTGCAGAGGAAGACGCGCGTCTCGGTGACGAGGCCGGAACGGTGCTTTACCGTGAGATCGATCGCGGGCAGGTCGTCACCGAGTTCGAGCCGGTCGATCTTGAGGTCGACTATGCCGCCCCACTCGTCGCGCGCGAGCGGCAAGGCCGCCGTCAACACGCCCATGAGCTCGGTGTCGTCGGAAGGGATCTCGGCTTCCGATGCGCTCGCGAAGCGGTCCCACAGATCGCGGAAATCGACGCTGTTCGACGACGGGCTCGTTTCGTCGGGCTCGGAGGCTGGGCCGAAGCCGAGTGCGGCGGCGAGCTTGGAGATGAAGCCAGCGCCGGTATCCTCGGGTTCGGGAGCGGCGGGTTCCGGCGTCTCGTCGGTTTTCGAGCGCAACCGGGTCTGCGCGTGTTCGAGCAGGCGGCGCGTGGACAGTCCGCCGAACTCCTCGAAAAATTCAGGACCGAAGAACGCCGACGGATCGGGGAAGCTCAACCCTCCGGCGCGGCTTTCAGCCTCGTGCTCGAGCCGCTTGGCGATGATGAGGCGAGCTTCCTCGGGCGTGCGGCTTTCGAGCAATGCCACGGGCCCCGATTTTTCGATCCGGTCGATATAGGATTGCGCGAGCACGCCACGGACCTGACCGTAGAAATCCTCGAGGCAGGAAATGATGACGATGGCGTTGGTCAGCCGGTTGGCAATCTGGATGAGGTCGCGAACGGCTTTCTGGAAGCGCTCTTCGGCGTTGTCGAAGAAGCGCAGATCCTCAACCTGATCGATGACGAACACCATCGCGGCGCGATCGACGGTCCACATCAGCTTGCCGAGCGAGGTGATGATCTCGAAGGCGCGATCCTCTCCGGTGTTCGGATCGAGCGCGGAAACCGCCTCGGCGGCGAGCATCGTCAATTGCCGGCCGTGCAGGTACTGGCGGACACGCTGATCGACGCGCGGGTCGCGGCGCTGGAGATACAGCAAGGCGCGGACGATGTTGATGTCGAGATCCTCACCCGCGAACTTGGGCGCCGCGACGATTTCGTCGGCGATCCGCAGCACGAGGCGGGCAAGTGCCGGGGCGTCGAGGGTGGCCTCGCGCAAGGCATCGAGATCGTTCGCAGACACGACCTCGGCATCTTCGACCATCAGATTGGTCAGTCGCTGCAGCGCACTCTCGCCGTCGCGGTCCGGATCGTAGGATTTTTCGAGCGAGTGGACGAGGCGGCGCAGATAGTAGTCGGCGTAGTTGGCGATGTCGGGCGTCATCTGGGCATAGCCGAAATAGGCCGTGCCCTCACGGTGCGCGGTCGTGCGCAGCGCGCGGATGAGATGCGTCTTACCGGCGCCGGACTGGCCGTGGAACAGCAGGATGCGCGCGGGCGTTGCCGAGCCGCGTCCAGACGAGACGGTGGCCAACAGATCGGCGAACTTGCGCCGCGCCTTCTGATGCACGGCCGGCACGTCGACCGGATCGGCGCGCCAGATGTCGTCTTCCCAGGTGATGGAGTGTTCGAATGCCTGCGCGAGCTCGTCGGGCGCGATCGTCGCGCCATCAGCACGGCGTGCCGGAGACGCGCCTTCAGCGCGACGTGCATTGCTCGGAGCGGTACTGGCGTTCTGCGGCATCGATCGCTTGTCCCCGGCGAAGCACTTCGCTCCGCGCTAACTCGATAGTCCGTGTGGCGGGCGTGCCCCGCAGTTCCGAATTGCAGATGACCGGAGTGCTAGTCTTCGACGCGCACGTAGTGCCAGACAGTGTTTTTGTAGGCGATGGCGGAGGCGTCGATCTCGGCGATCGATTTCTTGTCCTTGAGATCGGCGTTCGCGAGCACGATCTGCCCGGCGCGATGCGCCTCGGCGAGCATGCACTTGAACTCGATCTCGGAAAGCTGCCATTGCGGCCAGGACTGGCGAATCGCCTGCCATACCCGAGAGATAAACGCCTTGCGGTTGCCTGGCCAGCCCTCGGCGACGGTCCCCGCGACGGTTTTGACGGCCGTTGCGAAATCGTCGAGACCCGGGCGTTGCAGCTCGCGGGGCGTGAGACCGGCGGGACCGGCATCGTTGGCGGGCGCGGATCCAGCGGCATCTCGGCCCGGGCCGTCGCGAAGTTGACTATCGCGGATCTGCCCCGTGCGCTCAGCGCGTTGCAGAACGGCGGCGACAGGCGTGGAGGTCGCGGCATGCGCGGGAAGCAGCGTCGACACCCAGCGCCGCAACACGGCGAGCCGCAGCGCATCGGCATCGGACTGCGGCGCGCCCGCCTGCTCGGCGGCCAATTCGGCGATGAGCCGGCCGTCCGTGCCGAAGTCGCGCGGCCGGGCGGAGAGCTGTCCGGCAAGCAAGCGGCCGGCCTTGGCGGTGAACCCTCCGGACGCGCCGAGGCCGCCCTTGATCTTGTTGCCGAAAGCACGTTCGAGCGCGACGACGGCCAACTCGACGCGAAGGCGGTTGGCGGTCTGATTGCCCTTGAGCGGGAGCCCGAAGGCCTTTTGCAGCACGAGGGCGCGAAGCCCTTCCGGCGTTGCGAGCAGCTTCACCTTGGCGGCGCTTTCGCCTTCGAGGCCGAGCGCGCGCGCCACGAGGCGCTGCTCGCGCATGTCGACCCAAGTTGGCGGGAGCGCGCCGCGAGAACCGAATGCGCGGCGCATGGCGTCGGCGCCGGCCTCGGTCGGCAGCAAACGGCCGCGCGCCTCAATGGCTAGCCCGGCTGCGATCAGCCGTGACGCCCCACCGGCTGCGGCGGCGCGCCATTCGGCCGGCGACAAACGATGCGACACGAACGACATCAAGTCGCGCACGATCTCGGCACGGGTAGCACCCCCGGCAACGGACAGCCGCGCCAGAATGAGAATGTCCAGCGGCTGCGCGGGATCGACAGCCGGCACGGCGGTCGGTACCGCGGCGGTGGCTCGGCGATGCGGGGTCAGATCTTCGACCAATGCGGTCACAGCGGCAGTCCTCCTCGTCGTGGCAACGGCCTCATCACGCAACGGCACGCCACGCACGGGAGACAGGCGAATCACAACAGCCTCGGACGGATTCTGCGTGATCAGCGTGGAAGTTGGAAGCGAGAAGGGCTTGTGCGGGCCGATTGCACGGCCCGGGTTGCCGATGCGCCGCTAGTTTTTGGAGCGCCTTCCGGTGCCGACACGCACCCGGCGCGTTCTTGCTGGCGCCTTCCGGTGCCGACACGCACCCGGCGCGTTCTTGCTGGCGCCTTCGGGTGCCGACCCGCACCCGGCGCGTTCTTGCTGGCGTCTTCCGGTGCCGACACGCACCCGGCGCGGTCGGAACATTGCCGCGGCGCGGTCAAAATGACGACAACATGTTCACGCGTGATGGGGTGGGAGGCGTGAAGCTGAGGTGGACGGCGGTCCGCGGTGTTTTTTGGAACATCACGGACGATCGTTATTAGCTTTAACGTCGAGTTAACGGGTTCGGGCGATGCTGGCGTTGAGTTCCGCGATGTCACCTGCGGGGGTTTCGAGTATGTATCGCGTCGCACTATCCGTTGCGCTGGCGTTTACGCTGGCGGCATGTAGCCTTGGCTCGCAGACCATTTCGTCGGGGTTCACCGACGCTCCCACTGCGCCGGCGCCCAGCGCCCGCAAAAAGCTCCGCGACAGCGTCGCGCTCGGCGGGGAACCAGGCACGCCTCGCGACACCGCAGGCGAAACGCGCGTGGCGCGGCTGGATGATCAGGCTCCCAAGGGAACGTTCGAAAAGGCGCCGGCCGGCGCACTTTCCGACCGCGACTACAGCACCACCGCGCTCGACCCCGAGAAGGCGCGCGACCTCATCAACCAGTACCGCCGCGACAAGGGCCTGAAACCGCTGAAGCTCAACGCCGAATTGAGCGTCGCGGCCAAGAACCATTCGCGCGATCTCGCGAAGTGGGACCGCATCTCGCATTACGGCTCGGACGGCTCCAACCCGTGGGATCGCGTCAAGCGCGCGGGCTACAAGGCGAAGCTGACCGCGGAGAACGTCGGCACCGGGCAGATCACCTTCGACGAGGTGATGAAGGGCTGGAAAGAAAGTCCCGGCCACAACAAGAACCTGCTGCTCGGCGACGCGGAGCACATGGGCATTGCGCTGGTCCAGGATCAGAAGACCGAGTTCAAGTCGTTCTGGACGCTGGTGCTCGGGTCGTCGATGTGAGTCTTTAGTGGGCGCTTCGGTTGCCCACCAGCAACCGCGCCGGGCGCTTCGGTTGCCCACCAGCAACCGCGCCGGGCGCTTCGGTTGCCCACCAGCAACCGCGCCGGGCGCTTCGGTTGCCCACCAGCAACCGCGCCGGGCGCTTCGGTTGCCCACCAGC
>JALHOF010000015.1:0-21164 GCA_022843145.1 Hyphomicrobium sp. | reverse complement strand
GGGCGCTTCGGTTGCCCACCAGCAACCGCGCCGGGCGCTTCGGTTGCCCACCAGCAACCGCGCCGGGCGCTTCGGTTGCCCACCAGCAACCGCGCCGGGCGCTTCGGTTGCCCACCAGCAACCGCGCCGGGCGCTTCGGTTGCCCACACCGCCGCCCGTCGCGGAACGCGCGGTGGCGGCGATGCAGCAAGAAATCATCCGGCGCGTTTACTTGATCTCCACCCGATCGAACAGGCGGCGCCCAGGCTCGGCGCGGCTCAAATCGGCATGCCCGATGGGCCGTGCGAACGGTGCGTCCGGCGGCGCGGCCAGCGGGTTGTAATCGACCTCGTGCAGATCGCCGGAAATCGAGCCGTCGGGCATCACGGCGAGCTTGAAATACAGCCCGTTCCACGCATCCGCGCCGACACGGTCGGGCGTTCTCCAGATGAACATCAACTGGTATTCGAGATCGATGAGATCGGAGGCGGTAATGCGCAAACGGGTGCCGTAGGGATAAGCGAGATGGCACCACATCTGTTGCGGGCCGCTCAGGCAGCGGAACGGCCGCATCGAGAGGAACTCCTCGCTGAACTCCGGCGCATCGAGCGACACGACGATCTGCGAACCATCGCCGTCGGGCGTGAACCGGACGCGCCCGATAGACTGACGCGATCCGTCGTGCGCGACGAGCGTGATGGATTTGTCGCCAGCGGGAACGCCGCCGGCGCGGGCGGGCCCCGCGACGCACCCCGCCAGCACCGCGAGCGCCAGCGATGCGCGGATACCAGCCCGCACGCGCACCGCGCCAAATCCGCTTTTCCGCCTCGTCATCGCACGCCCCTCTCAAACACATTCGCCGCGAATTTGGCAGCACATCGCGCAATGCGCCGTTCGACCTTCGGTCGCCTCGGGTCACGTCGGCGTTAGCGGCGAGGGTGCGGCGGCAGCCGTGCGCCAACCGGGCGTGAAACCAACAGGCCGCGCCAAGCGTATCGAACCCATGGCTCACATGTCGAATGGCGCACGCCGTCCCGTCCTCGTTGCGCCGATACTCTTCGCAGCACTGTCGTGGATCGTCACCGTTCCCATGCCCGCCCGCGCCGAAAGCCCGCTCGCCCTGCTCAGCACGCTGGTTTCCGAAAGCGGGATCGAGCGGCAGGAGGGCGTGGCGTATGGCCCGTCGCCGCGGCACCGGCTCGACGTCTACCGCGGTGCCGGACACAGGGGAGGCACGCGGGGAGCTGACAATCCACAGCCGATCGTAGTCTTCTTCTACGGCGGCAGCTGGAAGAAGGGCGATCGCAGCATCTACCAGTTCGTCGGATCGGCGCTCGCCGCGCGCGGCATCACGACGGTCATTCCAGACTACAGGCTGTTCCCGGACGTGAAATTCCCGGCGTTTGTCGAGGACGCGGCGCTCGCCTACCGGTGGGCAGCGGACAATCTCGCGACCGCCTGCACGCCGGTCATCGTCGCCGGACATTCGGCAGGCGCGCACATTGCCGCGCTCTTGGCGCTCGATCCGAGTTACCGCGCCAGCGCGGCGCCAGGCCGGCCAGCGCCGGCGGCATGGATCGGGCTCGCGGGGCCGTACGCGTTCGATCCGACAACGTGGTCGTCGACGCGCGACATTTTCATCGGCGTCAGCGCCAGTCTGACGCGCCCGGTCGCGTTCGTCACCCCGCAGTCGCCGCCTGCCCTCGTCATGCATGGCCGCGACGACAGCGTGGTCCGCATGTTCAATCTGCGCGACCTCGCGACCGCGTATCGGGCGGCGGGCGTCCCGATTGAAACGCGCGAACTCGATGGCATCGCGCACATGGGGATCGTGCTCGCCCTCGCCAGGCCATTCCGCTGGCGGGCCCCCGTGCTCGACGACATGGTGAGGTTCATCGAGCGGCAGGCCGAGTCCTCGCGCCTCGCACGGACCGCCTGCGGATAAATCTTCGCGACAACTCGAGCGGCGGCGATTGACCGGCCACGCTGCACCCTTAGCATGTGCGGCGAACTACGACGCTCACAACGATTGCGCGCGAACGCAGCCGCGATTTTTTGCGCCGGAGCGGTTGATGCTGACGAATTGATATTCTAAGGTCGCGCCGGCCGTGGGCTGAAAGCTCGACGTGATCCGCCGATCGTTCAGCGCCGAACCAAGCAGGGTGTGAATTTGCGGATAGAAGAAATCGAGAAGCGGCTCGAAGAGGTCGCTCGACTTTACCCTGAGAAATTCGTGCAAGGCCAATTGGCGGATGTCAAACGCCAAGCCTTCAATCTGTCACTTGCCATCGCCGACGACGATCCTGCCGGGAAATCGATTGCCGACATTGGTGGCGGCATAGGGCTGTTCTCGACCGGCGCCAAGGGCATCGGCTTCGAAAGGTCCGTTCTGATCGATGATTTCGGCGATCCGGTCAATTTGCAGAATGGTAACGAACTCTTCAGCCCACATCGCAAGCTAGGCGTCGAAGTCTTCTCCCGGGATGCCATCCGTGACGGCTTAGGCGTCGACGGCGAATTCGATATCATAACCAGCTTCGACAGCATGGAGCACTGGCATTCCTCTCCGAAAAAACTTTTCGGCGAGGCCGTCTCGAAGCTGAAGCCGAATGGCAGGCTGGTGATCGGAGTGCCCAACGCCATCAACGCGCGAAAACGTGTGACCACACCGCTGGGTATCGGCTCCTGGAGTTCGATGGACGATTGGTATGAGCAGGAGAATTTCCGTGGCCACGTTCGCGAGCCGAGCGTAGACGACTTGCGCTACATTGCTCGGGATCTGGGTCTGAGGAATGTCGAGATCATTGGCCGGAATTGGACGGGTTATGCGAACCCGCGCGCCATCGTTCGCACGATCACCGCAGTTGCCGACCGAGCGTTGAGGGTTTTTCCCGCACTTTGCGGAGACATCTATCTCATAGGCTACAAAGGTTGATGGTGGCATCCGTCCGCCATGTAGCGCGATCGACCTGAACTGGGCGACCTTCTGCCATCTACCGGCCTGGATGGGGCGCTGGCGATCTCGAGCGATCGCTACGACGCATGCGGCTTCCGTCGTCGCTCCGTTGCACCGCGCAGCTTGCAACCGTCGCGATAGCAGGCCATATCTTCGCTTCCATGGCACGCACCTCAAAGCCAACCAGCAAATCGGCTAAACCTCGGCCATCGCGAGCCAGCTCCGGCAAGCCCGCGCCGCCGCCGGTCGAGACTGCGGCGCAGACGCCGGGGTTCGGCGAAGCGCCGCAAATGTCGTTCACGGCGTCCGGACCGCTCGGCGCGGGACAGGTTTCGAGCTCGCGTGGCGCGGGGATGTCGACGCTGCCCGCGCTGCGCGGCGTGGGTGCGCCGTTGCCGCCGATGGGCGGCGGCAGTATCTCGGACGCGCTGACCGCCCTGCTCACCAAGCCCGAGGAACGTTCCGAGAAGGCCAACGAACTGTTGGCGCGACAGCCGCTGATGGCAGCTCACCCGATTGTCGCGGGCACGGTGCCTAAGTACGTGCCGCACCGTCCAGAGCGCCCGGAGAAAAGCGAGGGAGGCCATCCCTTCACGCTCGTGTCCGAGTATCAGCCGAAGGGCGACCAGCCGCAGGCTATTGCGGAACTGGTTGCAGGCATCAATGCGCAAGAGCGCAATCAGGTACTGCTCGGCGTCACCGGCTCGGGCAAGACGTTCACGGTCGCCAACATCATTGCCGCGACGCAGCGCCCGGCACTGATCCTGGCGCCCAACAAGACGCTGGCGGCGCAGCTCTACGGCGAGTTCAAGAGCTTCTTCCCCGACAACGCGGTCGAGTACTTCGTTTCGTATTACGACTACTACCAGCCCGAAGCCTATGTGCCGCGCACCGACACGTTCATCGAGAAGGAAGCGACGATCAACGAACAGATCGACCGCATGCGCCACTCGGCGACGCGGGCGCTGCTCGAGCGCGACGACGTCATCATCGTCGCCTCGGTGTCGTGCATCTACGGCATCGGCTCGGTGGAGACGTACACGGCGATGACGTTCTCGGTGAAGAAGGGCGAGCGCATCTCGCGCCAGCAGCTTCTTGCCGACTTCGTCGCGCTGCATTACCGCCGCAACGACATCGGCTTCCAGCGCGGTAATTTCCGCGTGCGCGGCGACACGGTCGAGCTGTATCCGGCGCATTTGGACGATCGCGCGTGGCGATTCTCGATGTTCGGCGACGAGATCGAGGCGATCATCGAATTCGATCCGCTGACCGGCGAGAAGACGGACGAGCTGGCGCTAGTGAAGATCTATGCGAACTCGCACTATGTGACGCCGAAACCGACGCTGCAGCAGGCGATCAAATCGATCAAGTCCGAGCTGAAAGCGCGGCTCGAGGAGTTGTATAATGCCGGCAAATTGCTCGAAGCGCAGCGGCTGGAGCAGCGCACCACCTTCGACATGGAGATGATGGAGGCGACGGGAAGCTGCGCCGGCATCGAGAACTATTCGCGCTATCTCACGGGCCGAGCGCCGGGCGAGCCGCCGCCTACGCTGTTTGAGTATCTGCCGGACAATGCGCTGGTGTTCGCCGACGAGAGCCACGTCACGATCCCGCAGATCGGCGGCATGTTCCGCGGCGACTTCCGGCGCAAGGCGACGCTTGCCGAGTACGGCTTCCGGCTGCCGTCGTGCATGGACAATCGGCCGATGCGGTTCGAGGAATGGGACGCCATGCGTCCGCAGTCGGTCTATGTCTCGGCGACGCCCGGCGGCTGGGAGCTGGATCAAACCGGCGGCGCATTCTCCGAGCAGGTGATCCGGCCGACCGGACTGATCGATCCGGAATGCGAAATCCGCCCAGCCAAGACGCAGGTCGACGATCTGATCGACGAAATACGGCAGGTGGCCAAGAAGGGCCATCGCGCGCTGGTGACGGTGTTGACCAAGCGCATGGCCGAGGACCTGACCGAGTACATGCACGAGGCGGGGATCCGCGTGCGCTACATGCACTCCGACATCGAGACGCTGGAGCGTATCGAGATCATCCGCGACCTGCGGCTCGGCGCGTTCGACGTGCTGATCGGCATCAACCTGCTGCGCGAGGGGCTCGACATTCCGGAGTGCGCGCTGGTTGCAATTCTCGATGCCGACAAGGAAGGCTTCCTGCGCTCGGAGACGTCGCTGATCCAGACCATCGGGCGGGCGGCGCGCAACGTCGAGGGGCGCGTCATCCTCTACGCCGACCAGATGACCGGCAGCATGGAGCGGGCGCTGGCGGAAACCAATCGCCGCCGCGAGAAACAGACGGCGTGGAACCTCGCCCACGGCATTACGCCGGAGAGCATCAAACGCAACATCCACGACGTCATGGCGTCGGTCTACGAGCAGGACCACGTGACGGTCGACGCGGGGCTCGCGGCAAACGATGCGACGCTGGTCGGGCACAATCTCACGGCCGTCATCGCGGACATGGAAAAGCGGATGAAGGAGGCGGCCGCCGACCTCGAGTTCGAGACCGCCGCCCGGCTGCGAGACGAGGTGAAACGATTGCGCGAGACGGAACTCGCCATCGCCGACGATCCGCTTGCGCGGCAGTCGGAGGTCGAGGAGCGGGCGGGCGCGTTCAAGCCGGTTCCGCGGCTCCGCCACGAGGGTGCGAAGAAGCACGGCAAGGCCGGCAACGAGCCGCCAAAGGCGAAATCCGGATCACGCATCGAGCCCGACTACCAGCCGGTGCAGCCGAGTTTTGCGCAGTCGACTTCTCGCTTGGCGCCTGGCGACTCTCCTCCGTCGAGCCGGCCGCCAGGCGCGACTACGCGGGTGCGCAAACCGACGCTCGACGAGATGGGCCCCGGCACCGACCGGCCCGTTCCGGCGCGCACGGTCGATGTCGATCCCCGCACCAAGGCGGGCGCGTTCGGAGAAGGCATCCGCGGCCCGCACAAACCGACGCTCGACGAGATGGGGCCGCACGCCATGCTGCCGGTGAAGGAGGGCGCGAAACCTTCGAAGCCGACGTTACCGGCGCGCACTATCGAGATCGAGACCGATGGCGAGAAGAAATCCCGCCGCGGACGGTCGAAGAAGACGGGGCGGCCGGGGGCCTGAGGGCAGCCGCTCGACGCATCAGAACGAACCGGGGAAGCATGACAATCAAGGCACGCCTCGCCACCGCGGCGTTGATTGCGTTCGGCACAATCGGCCTTTTCGACCAGCCAGCTTCGGCCGAGGTGCGGCTCGGCAAAAACGTGCGCATCGGCGGCCACGACGTCTCGCATCAGACATTCAACAAGCAGCGGCGCGGGCGCTATTACATCTATCGGACTACCCCGCCGAAACCCGGTTGCCGCTGGGTGTCGCACGGCGACGGGTCGCGGACCAAGGTCTGCCACCTGAAGCGCAAATTGCGCTGAAGCTACTCTGAAAGTAGACGCGCCCCGTTGACCCGCAGCCCACAACCTGTCCAAATCGGGGTCCGCCGCACAACGCGGCCAAGCCGCACTTTGCCTGCGGCGGAACAAGCGCGCCCGTCACGAAACGGGCGACACGCGATAGGGAAACGCACATGGCCGACATCAATCGCCGTCTCGTCGTCGGGGCTCTCGCAGCGGGCGGTGCGTTCACCGCCGCAAGCGGTGCTTCGGCGGCCACAAAGGAACTCGGATTCAAGGACCTGAAGAAAGAGGCGCCGATTTCGTGCGTCTATCACTGTGACTTCGGCGATCCGAAGCGGTTCGACGCCATGCTGCGCAATATGAACAACCACCTCGAGGTGTACGGCTTCGATCCTTTCCAGGTGAAGATCGTCACGGTCAATCACGGCCCCGGCGTTCAATATTTCCTCAAAGATCTCGCCGGAACGCCGTGGGCCGAGGCCAAGCTCGACCCGGAGTTTCCCGACCGCATCGCCGGCCTCGCCAAATATGGCGTCGAGCACTACCTGTGCGCGATCACCTTCAAGCGGCTCAAGATCGCGTACGACAAGATCCGTGAGGCCGAATATGTGAAGCTCGTGCCGTCGGGCGTCGCGACCGTCGCCGATCTACAGTCCAAGGGCTTCTCGTACCTGAAGAGCGGCTGACGCAGGACGGAACAATCTCAGTCGACGTCGCGGCGAGGGGCAACGACCCACGGGCGACCGCGATAGTCGGGGGAGACCTCGACGCGCGGCCGGTAGCGCTCGGGCCGTCCGCCGTATTGCTGCGCCCAGTAGTAGGGCAGCGCCTGCGGGAAGGCGTGGGCGGAGCGCGGCTGGCAATAGCGGCGGCCGTCGACCTCGAGATAGCAGAAGCGGCTGCATGTCATCGCCCCCCGCGACCAGTAGCAGCCGCGTCCCTCGGCGACGAATACATCGTCGGGTTGCGGTGGCGGCGCGCGGTGGCGGCGTCCAGCCTCGGCGGCGGACACGGAGAGAACCGTCACGAGCGCGGCGCAGATGGTCGCGGTGCGCCATGCCATCGTCGCATCACCGGATCTTGGGGCGGTGCCGGGGCCGGGCGCGTGGGCGCTGGCCCAGTTATGGATCGTTCGCATCCGATGCTCTCCCGTCCGCGGCGCAAATGCACATCGGGAGTCATAGACGATTCGAACGCGACGCGGCCGCTGGCGGCGCGAATGAGACCACGTGCGACCGGGAGGCTCGGCCCCCCCCTTGAGGCTGGGGGCTTGTCGATGACGGTCGTTACAAAATGCTGGGGACGAACGAAATCTAGGCAGTGTGGCCGCTTGCCCCGCCACAGATCGCCCGCGAATCAGTAGAGTGGCGATCTCCGGTTTTCATGCCTGGCCAACCTTCGCGTCCGCCCTGCACTGTCATATTCGCCTGCAAGTCTTTGGTTTTCATCTGTTCCCGTGCGTTTCATCGCGCCACACACGCGCCGATCCGCCGGCAGGCGGCCATCGCCATAGCAGGGAAACCCGCATGTCCAGCACAGAAACGCCACGCGCCGCCTCGACAACGGCCGGCTTCAAGCTCCGGCTCGACGTGACGCTGGTCGCATTCGCCATCGCCGGTGCGGCTGTCGCGATGCTGCTGCCGCAGCGGGCGCCGATCGACGGGCGCTACGCGCTGGCGATATCGCACGGGCAGGACCTGCGGCTCGCGGGCAGAGCAAACACTGCGGACACCCAGCCCGATCCCTCCGCGCGCGTGCTGTCGTGCCGCCGGGTGGTCAGCGTCGGGCCCGTCGATTTCGGCGCGCGGTGCCGGCCTGGAGACGGCAAACCCGCGGCGAACGCGCAGGCGACGGCATCGGCCGACTGATCGCGGCGCCAGATCAATGCCTGCGCCGCACCCCATTGAATTAGGGCAAAACGACGTTCATGCCGTTGAATTTGCCCCTTTTCTAATATGCCGTGACGCATGCTAGAACATGGCCGCACGGGATCGACCCCTGACCTCGGAGGACTAACGCCGTGACGCGCTTCAAGTTGTCCAGCACCATCGCCACCCTGCTGCCGGCGATGACGATCGGCGTGCTCGTGGCAGCACCGGCCCCGGCTCGCGCCGAAGGTCCGGTCCCTGCTCTCGTCGGCGCGTGGAGCGGCAACGGCAAAATCCGTCTCGAAGGCGGCAAGACAGAGAACATCAAGTGCCGCGCTTACTACACGTCGAAGTCGGGGGGATCTGGTTTGTCGCTGGCGATCCGCTGCGCAAGTGCCTCGTCGAGCAAGATCGAGATGCGCGCCAGCCTCGAGTTCTCAGGCAGCAAGGCGTCGGGCAACTGGGAAGAGCGGACGTATAATGCTACCGGCGACGTCGCGGGCAGCGCGGCGGACGGCAAGTTGCAGCTGGCGATCAGCGGCGGCGTCTCCGGCTCGATGCAGGTGACGTACGGCGGCACCAGCCACTCGGTCACGATCACCACCAACGGCTCGGCCCTGCAAGGCGTCAACATCAACCTGTCACGTGGCTGACGCGGGCGCGGCGCGCGTTCCAATCACACGCTATCCGGAGACCGACATGCGCAAATTATACAAAGTCGCGGTTCTCGCGGCGACCGTCGCCGGGACCATTGCGATGACGGCCGCTTACACCAGCAGCGATGCGGACGCCGGGTTTCGCCGCTCCGCCGGCAGTAACGGCGATCGTACGGGCTATGTCGTCGCCGAAAGCCGTTTCGGAAACGGAACCATGACCGGCCCAGTGCGATTTGCGCGGAACGGACGCGAAGTGCGCCTGCCCGGCGGAACGTGGGTCGGGTGCCGCCGCAGTTGCTCGGAGACGTTGCGCGTGGAGACGGTCGACTTCTGGGAAGGCGGCATCGGCGGCAACGGCATCACCAATGAGTGCGGCATCTTCGGCTGTCTCGAGCTGCGCTATCCGCGTTGAGTCTTTAGTTGCGCCTTCAGATGCCCACGAGGCATCCGGCGCGGTTGCGCCTTCGGGTGGATTTTTTGCTGGCCCTTCGGTTGCCCACTCGCAACCGGGCCGGCACCCGGCGCTCTCTTGATTGCGCCTTCGGGTGGCTTTCTTGCTGACCCTTCGGTTGCCCACTCGCAACCGGGCCGGCACCCGGCGCTCTCTTGATTGCGCCTTCGGGTGCCGACCAGCACCCGGCGCTAGCCCCCGATGTACGGGTTGGTTTTGCGTTCGAGGCCGATGGTGCTGCCGGGGCCGTGCCCGCACAGGAAGCCGTAACCGTCATCGAGCGTCAGCAGCTTTGTCTTGATGGCATTGATGAGCGCATCGTGGTCGCCGTAGGGAAAATCGGTGCGGCCGATCGAACCGCGGAACAGCACGTCACCCATGAGAATGAACTTCTGCGCATGATTGATGTAGACGAGCGACCCAGGTGAATGCCCCGGGCAATGCTTGATCTCGAACGCCTGACCGCCGATATCCAAGGCGTCGCCTTCATCGAGCCAGCGGTCGGGCTCGACGTTGCGGCTGCCGGCGATGCCGTACTGCCGTCCCTGCGCAGCGAGCCCGCGCAACAGGAAGGCGTCGGCACGGTGCGGCCCTTCGATCGGGACGTTGCCGCCGAGGCGTTCCTTCAACTCTGCCGCGCCACCTGCGTGATCAATGTGGCCATGTGTGAGGACGATCTTCTCGACGGTAATCCCAACCTCCGCGATGGCGGCCAGGATGTTGTCGACGTCCCCGCCAGGATCGACGACGGCGCCCGCCATCGTGTCGGAGTTCCACAACAGCGAGCAGTTCTGCTCGAATGGCGTCACGGGAATAATAGCCGCCTTCATGGGAACGGCAGGCTTGACGGCGGGTTTGTCCTTGGACATGCGTTCTCACTCGTCGCAGTGCGTTTCGATGCCGGTCCATTAGAGGAATACGGGGCACGGAGCCAGAATTTCTTGGCCGTGCAACCTCACTGACAAGCGGCGCGGATATAACATGCGAGAAAGCGGGAGACGACGAGGGTGATGAGCACGATCAAATGGTTGGCGCTGGCCGGACTGCTCACCGCGACTGCGGTGGCGGCGCCGTGGAATGGCTGGCTGGAACGCCAGCAGGCCGCCGCGCGGCTCGGCGCCGTCGCGACGTGGCATTATCAGCTTCAGGATCTTGATATCGACAAGCTGGCCGCGTCGGAGGCCGACCTCTTGGTGATCGACTTCTCGCAGAGCCAGGGCGCGGGCAAGGCCATGCGCCCGTTGTCGGCGGACGACGTGGCGCTGCTCAAGAAGAAGCCCAACGGCGCGCGCCGCGTGGTGCTGTCGTACTTGTCGATCGGTGAGGCGGAGGAATACCGCTACTATTGGAAGCCGGAGTGGAAGGCGGAACAGCCGGCGTGGATGATCGCCGAGAACTGCCGCTGGCCGCGCAATCATCTGGTGCGATTCTGGGACGACGCGTGGAAGGACATCATGATCCGCGGCGACCAATCGTATCTTGCGCGCATCGCGACTGCCGGCTTCGACGGCGTCTATCTCGACCGCATCGACGTCTACGACGACATCAAGGATCGCCACCCGGAGGCGCGTCAGCGCATGACGCAATTCGTCACCGAGCTGGCGAGCGAAGCCCGACGCCGTCGGCCTGGATTTCTCGTCGTCGCGCAGAATGCCGAGGATCTCCTGGACGACGCCGCGTATCGCCATGTGTTGAACGGGCTGGCGAAGGAAGACCTATTGTATGGCCTTGCTGGCACCGGCAAGCGGAACGGAGCCGACGACGTGAAATGGAGCCGTACGCGCGTCGACCGGTTGAAGGCGGAAGGGAAGCCGGTGTTCGCCGCCGAGTATCTCAACAAGCCCGACCTGATCGCGGCGGCACGGCAGGAACTCGGCACGCTCGGCTATGTCGCGACGTTCCCATCGCGCGCGCTGGATGGGACCGACCCGCTGCGGGTTCGGACGTCCGACGATTATGGGCGCGAGTACGGGACGCCGGAGTTCACCAGCCAGAACTGCAACGGCGTGTGGAAGAAGAGTTGATTTAGGCAGGGGCTAAGGCGGCGGCCGACGGCGAGGTTGCGCCCGTCGCATCGCCGAGATGATGCGCGATGGCGTTGGCGTAATAGGCGAGCAGCACACGCTCGTCGGGATTGACGCGATAGACGCCATCGGCTTCGAGAATGAAACGCCGTGTGAGCAGCATGCGCAAACCGACATCGATGGCGTAATCGCGATCGCTGCGCGGAATGTGGATGTACGCGCCGCGCGTTTCGAGCGCCTTGATGATTTCGAACGCCCGGCCCTTGAGTTCGAAAAGCGTCAGCGGCGCATCGCCCGCCGACAGCATGACCGTCGCGACGATCGACACCGGCAGCGCCGGAACGACGTGCCCGACTTCCGACATCAGCCGCTGGCCGAGGCGCTCCACCTCGGCGTGACGGGTACTGTCGGTCAGGGTGCGGAGATCGAGGCCACGCCGCCACAGATGATCGCGCAGCGATACCGGGCGGCCGAAACTGACGCAGGCATATCCGTAACGGAACCAGCGGCCGCGCAGCGTGAGACCAATGTTCTTCAGAATGAAACCCGCAAGAATGAGCGGGTTGAAGCGGAATGTCGGCGTCTTGCGGCGGTCGGCGCCGTCCTGGGCTTCGGCCGCGAGCGCGCCGGTCAGCATGCGATCCTCGAGGACTCGGTCGTAGTTGA
This sequence comes from Hyphomicrobium sp., assembly GCA_022843145.1. Lineage (GTDB taxonomy): Bacteria > Pseudomonadota > Alphaproteobacteria > Rhizobiales > Hyphomicrobiaceae > JAKAML01. The sequence continues at coordinate 9,170 of JALHOF010000015.1, read as the reverse complement.
CGCCGACCGGAATGAAGACGATGTCGCGGCCGCCATTGGGATCGAAGCCCGCGACCATGTAGCCGAGGAGGCCGAGTTTCGGCGGCCTGAGCAAGCCATCGCGCGAGAGGCCGCCCTCGGGGAACACGGCCTGGGTGACGCCGGCGCTTGTCGCCATCGCGACGTAGCGTGAGAGGATCTTGCGGTAGAGCGGATCACGACTGTCGCGGCGGACGAAATAGGCGCCCATCGAGCGGATCAGCGAGCGGAGGCCCCAGACCTGCGCCCACTCGCCGACCGCATAGCTCAGGGCCGACGCCGACGACGCGACATAGGTCACCAGAACGTAGTCCATGTTGGAGCGGTGATTGATGACGAACACGACCGACGCGTCGGGATCGACGGCGCGGAGCGCGTCGTCGTCGGCATATCCGAGGCGGACGCGATAGAGCGCCTGCGAGACGCGGCGGGCAAGGCGCGTGCCGACCGCGAAATAGGCATACGCGCTGAACGAAGGCACGATCTCGCGGGCATAGCGTTCGGCCCGCTGCAGGGCGACCTCGCGCGGCATCGACGCGGACAGCGCGTGCGTCTCGACGGCTGTCAGGACCTCCGGATCGAAAAGCAGGCGGTCGATCAGCACCTTGCGCTTGGTCAGTTTGAACGGCTGGATCTTGAGCTTCAACCGGGTGTTCAGTTCATCGATGGTGCGGTTGGCGCGGCGGCGCATGGCCCAGCGCACGCTCGGCACCAGAATGCGGTCGAGCAGCGCGACGACGGCCAGGACCACGGCCAGCACGACGACCCAGAGTGGAAGCGTGACCGTGGACGTCATGCGGAGGCCGACTTTCGCTGAGCGCGGCGGGTGGTTGCGGACGATCCTGGCTGCAGGCTCACTGGGTTCATCTGGCCTGGTTCATCTGGCCGGGTTGAGGCTGGCCGGGTTCAGGCTGGCCGCAGGCCGTTGGGTGCGCTAAACCCTCGGCCGGACGCAAGGCTAACACCGCACGAAGCCGCGGGCCAGCCACCACGTCCGCCGTGTCCACCCCTCCCCCTCCAATCCAGAGATGGTCACGCCTTTGACAACACCGAGGGCCCCAGTGACCGGACGGCAAGTGACTCGAGAGCCAGTTACCGGAGGAAGCCAGTGAGCGGAGGAGAGACGCGCGGCCTGCGCGGCGGCCGACCGGCGGACGTCACGGAGCGGATCCGGCGCGGGGTATCGGCACTCGCACTCGGCAAGCCATGGTTCGACGGCGCGGCGCTGTCGCTGCTCAAGCGGTACTTCTTTCCGTTGTCGCGGCTTTGGGGGGCGGCGCATCTCGCGGACGGGCTTGTCGAACGGTTCGAACCGGCCGGTCCAGGCATGCCGCCGCCGCGCGATCGTGCCGCCACCATCCGCGCGCTTGCGAAGTTCGAGCGGGCACGCGCCACGACATCGGCGCTGGACGCGGCATGGGAGCATGTGTTTTTCGGCCCGCACGACTTCCCCGAGCCTTATCGCGCGGAGACGGAGGCGGCGCGCGTCAGGCACCGGCACAATTTCAATGCCACGCGGCGGCACTTCTGGCGCTTGCTCGGACCGGACGTGCCGGCCGTTCGTCTGGCGGTGACGACGCCGGGCGAGGTGGCACAGGTTTACGAAGCGGCGAACGCGGCTGACGAGGCGGCCTTCTTCGCGCCGCCCGCAGCATGGCCCGAGATCGCGGTTTCGAGGACAATTCCCGGCCGCGCCGGCACGGATTTCTGGATTCGCTTCCAAAGCCCGAGCGCGCGGCTCGGGGACACGGTGACGGCGCGCGTCTACACGCCGGCCGGCGTCGCCAACCCTCCAACGATCATCTTCGGGCATGGCGTTTGCGTCGAGTTCGACCACTGGCAGGGCCTTGTCGACGAGGTCGACGAACTGGTGCGCGGCGGCGTGCGGGTGATCCGGCCGGAAGCGCCCTGGCACGGCCGGCGCACACCATCGGGATATTTCGGCGGAGAACGCTTGATCTCGACGTTCCCGATGGGGCTGCTGGACGCCATGACCGGGGCGGTGCGCGAATGGTCCGTCCTGGCGCATTGGGCGCGGGCGACGTCGGACGGGCCGCTCGGCTTCGGCGGCACGAGCCTCGGCGCGCTGACGGCGCAACTCGCGGCCGATCGCTCACATGAGTGGCCGGAGGCGCTTAGGCCCGAGGCGTTGTTCCTCATCACCCACTGCGGGCACGTCGGCGACGCGGTGCTCGACGGCGCGCTGACGCAATTGTGCGGCGGGCCGGAGGTCGCGGCGGCGAAGGGCTGGACGGAAGCCAACGCGCGGCCAACGTTCGCGATCCTCGATCCGAAGCGAAAGCCGGTGATGCCGTCAAAACGCATCGTCAGCGTGCTCGGCCGGCGCGACGTGGTCACGCCCTACACCGGCGGACGCGACCTCGTCGAGCGCTGGTGCGTGCCTGCGGAAAACACGTTCCTTCTGGATCGCGGTCACTTCTCCGTGCCGATGACGCTGCTCGGCGACGGCGCGCCAGTACGCCGGTTCATCGCAGCGCTGACTGGCCGAAACTGAGGTCGTCGGGTCTCGGTCAGATTGGGCTCGGCAACCGGGGCGCGGGACCTTCCGGCGGCGCGGGATGGCCATCGAGCCGGAACTGGAACAGAAAGTACGGCGGCAGGCAGGCGCCGAGTTTCGACTTCGGTGTGTCGGTCGTGGCGAGACACACATAGTCGTCGCGGCACGGCATCAGGACGTTGCAGGCGCGGAGCGTCGACTTGTCGGAGGCGAACGGCCGCGTGAGGCACGGCACGAAACTCGATGTCCCGTTCGCCGTCAGGCCAACGGCACACGCGGTGAAGTGGCGCCCTGCCTCGTTGCCGCAGACGGCCGTGCCCTTCGGCACGTTCGTGCAGCCTTTGCGCTTGTGCATCCCGGCGAAGAAGCCGCCACCCTGATAGGCCGCGCCCTTGAAGTCAGGCCCTTTGCTTGCGCCGGGAACCGGCAGGCAACGACCTGGATCGGCGCGGCGTCCGTTGAGGATGTCCTCGGTCGCGCAATAGTCGTCGCGGAACAGCCGCGTCGCATAGCTGGCGGCCGCGCCGGTCGCGCTGTCCTTGCTGGTCAGCCGCCCGAACAGGAACGGGTCGCCGATCTTGAGACCAGCAGCCTCCATGCGATCGAGGAGCCGCCGTGGATCGGACCGATCGACACCAGCATGGCGCACGCCATGAATGCAGACACCGAAACCGGGTTCGTGCTCACTCTCGTGCAGCGCCTTGCAGACCAGCCCTTTGGATGCGTTGCACGTCCAGTCGTCGAAACTTGCATCCTTTTTCACGCCGCGCGGCGGCTCGACGACGCAATTCGAGCCCCAGCCGTTGCGGAGTCCATCGAACGCCGCCGGGTAGATGATTTTGCCGCCGCGTCCGGTGCGGCGGGGCCGCATGGAGAAGCCGCGGCCGAAGTCGACGTCCGACAGCGACTTGCCACTCGCGATCTCATCGATGACAGCGCGCCGGCGCGGAAGGTCGGCGAAGAAATGCGGAGAGCCCGCGACGAAGATCGAATTCTGCGGCAGCTTGGCGATGCTCGACGACCAATCCGAGCCGAGAAAGTGGAAGCCGCCGATGGCGCGCGACTGATGACACCCGGAGCACGTGACGTCTGTCAGCCGCTGTTCGAGACCGAGCGGCGACAGCACGCTGCGGAGCCGCTTCTCGGGGTCGAGCTGGCGCGCCGCTTCGCCGTGTTTGGCCAGAAACTGCTCGACCTCGGCGCGGCTGATGAGGCCGAGAAACGGCCGGTTGGTCGCCCGCGCGGTGCCGCCAGGCGCCGAGGTGATGGCGCGCGTGGCAAGATAGTCGTCGGGAATCTCGATCGTACCCTCGACCAACCGATGCAGCTGCTCGGGCTGGAACAGCCACGCCTTGAACGCCGCGAGCTTTTCTGGCGACCTCAGCAACAGGTCGCGGTCGATCTGGTTCTCGAGCTTGGCGCGCGTGAACCCACGCGACACCGGATCCCACTTGAAGATGTGCAGCAGGTATTCGGCGTTGCCGCCGAAGTTCGAGATCACGGTCGCTGGGATACGCGTCACTTGGATGTTGGTCTCGATGCGGTCGATCTGCGACGGATCGACAAGCGCGAGTGCGCCGGCCCCAGCCATCAATTGCCGCGCGAGCTCCTTGCCGGTCTTGCCGCCGTCCCCCGCGGCGATCCACCGCTTGGCGAGCTCCTGGCACGTGACCGCGGGCGCGACACCCGCCGCCGGCGCGTTGCGGGCACGAAGGACGAGATTGATGGTCATCGGCAGCCGCGATTCCGTGGCGATCTTGGTCGAGGTGCGCCGGACGCTCTCGACCTGCCTGCCGTCGACCACCGTCATGTAGGGCTCGACGTCGTAGGCCATCACCTTGTAGGCGAGCCGATAGATGAACCGGATCTCGCCGCACGTTTCGGGCTTGTGATACGCACGATCCATGCGATTGACGATGCCGACGAGATCGAACCGCGCCGCGCTGCTGCCCAGCCAGTTGCGTTCGAACATGCGGTGATTGGGGCGGGTGCCGACGCCGAACACGCCGGCGGTGCCGGCCTCCTTGAAGCGCCTGATGTAGCCGTCATTGTAGAGCGCCAGCTCCGCACGCACGTTGGAGCGCATGGTGCGAAAGGCCGGAAGATCCGCGAGACGGGTGTTGTCGAGGACCGGCGAGGCCGCGCCACGCTGCCACGTGGGCGAGAACAGCGTCGAGAGCGCGAAGCCTTGGGCCTCCAGCTCCTGCATGGCGACGCTGTCGGTGATGGCGACACCTGCCGTGATGTCGCGCGCTGCGGCGGGCGCGATGACTGCGGCCGCCGCCAGCAGCATGGACGCGATACGAGAGTTGAAGGACACGGGCGCACCCTCCGGAGAACGACAATAATCAGCATGCTTAAAGTCGAGCCGATGCTATCGGCTCGACTTTGCAATTGGCAAGCGGGCGGCTGACGAAGATCGCGACCTCGTGGCGCGGAAGCTACGCCCCGACGAACTGATGCCACATCATGGCGAGCGCGCCGCAGATCGCCAGCGTGACGATGATGCCGCGATGCAGAACGAACAGCAAAACGACCGCGAGCGCGGCAAGGACCAGCGAGAGCGGGTTGACGCTCGCGAGATCGGGAACCTGCGGGTGCAGCGGGCCCAGCGTCCAGGTCGTCACTCGGCCGAACAAAACATGGATGCCGAACCAGACGGTCAGATTGAGGATGACGCCGACAACAGCGGCGGTCACCGACTGAAGCGCGCTCTTGAGCTTGGGATTGCGGTTGAGCCGCTCGATCCACGGCGCTCCGGCGAAGATCCACAGGAAGCACGGGACGAACGTCGCCCACAGCGTCACCACCGCGCCGAGAACCCCCATCCAGACCGGATCGCCGCCGCCGTGGCGAAAGGCGGCCAGGCCGCCGACGAACTGGTTGACCAGGATCAGCGGGCCGGGCGTGGTTTCCGCGAGACCCAGCGCGTCGAGCATCTCGCCCGGCGCGAGCCAGCGATAACCCTGCACGACCTCCTGCGCCATGTAGGCCAGCACCGCATAGGCGCCGCCGAATGTGACGACGGCGAGCTTGGAGAAGAACCACGCCAGCTCGGACAGCACATGGCCGCGTCCGAACACGGCGGCGACGAGCAGCAGCGGCACGATCCAGATCGCCAGCCAGATGGCGATGGTGATGGCGGTCTGACGCAGCGAGGGCGGCGAATGGTCGAGCGTGTCGAGAACGGCTGGCGCAGCGGCGGCAGCGCCGCTCGGCGATGCCGGAGACGGCGACGCACGGCCGCGCAGGAAGCCAAAGAGCCCGGCAGCGAGCACGATCACCGGGAACGGAACGCCAAGCGCGTAGATGGCGACGAAGGCGAGCGCCGCGACGACCCAGTCGGCGTTGCCCTTGAGCGCCCGCCGCGACACCTTGAGCAGCGCCTCGACGACGATGGCGAGGACGGCGGCCTTGATGCCGACGAACAGCGCTTCGGCGAGCGGCAGCTTGCCGTAGATCGCGTAGAGCGTGGACAGCAGCAGCATGAAGGCGGCGCCGGGCAGCACGAACAGCAGCCCAGCCGAAAGGCCGCCCTTGAGCCCATGCAGCCGCCAGCCGACGTAGGTCGCGAGTTGCATGGCCTCGGGACCGGGCAGCAACATGCAGAAGTTCAAGGCGGAGAGATACGGCTTCTCGGCGATCCACTTGCGCTCGTCGACGAGCATCCGGTGCATCATGGCGATCTGGCCGGCCGGGCCGCCGAACGATAGCAGGCCGATCTTGAGCCAGACCTTCAGCGCCTCGCCGAAGGTGGGTGCGGCGCTTTGAGCGGCCGGAGTGTCGTCTTGAGACTTGATCATGTCAGTTTCCCCCATACACCGCCGGCGTTTTCGCCGGCCAGTTGTGCTTTTCCCCAACGGCACGCCGCCGCCATGCGAGCATGGCGTCGTATACCGGAAAGCCGAACTCCAGCGCGCGATGGTCATCGCCTCCGGCCATCGCGGAATTGCCGAGCGAGATGGCGAGCAATCCGGCGGCCTCGGGCGCGAGATCGAGCCGCGCGGTGTCCGCCCCACGGACGATCGTCGCCAGGGCGTCGAGTGCGGAATCGACGATTCCGAAGCGGCTGATCAACGTATCGAACGTGCAGCGCTCGCCCTCGTGACCGAAATCGACGCCTTCGATGTCATAAGCAATTCCGCCAAGATCCTCGGCGACCGCGGCGACTTGCGCCGGAGACACGAACAGAAAGCGCGCGTCAGGATCGATGAAGCGACGAACCAGCCAAGGGCACGCGATCCGGTCGATCTTCGGTTGAATGCGGGTGACCCATAGCGACGGCACGCGTTCGTCGCGTCCTGGAAGCGCGCCTTTCAGGATCGTCGGCACTGCGCTTGCCATGGAGGCTGCGATCCCGCCGGACAAATAGCGCGCCGCAATGCCCCGTTCACGCAGAATCGCGGCGGCGGCCTGGCTGCAGCGGTTGCCATGAGTGCAGTAGACAATCACGTCCATGCCTGCCGACAGCGTGTCCGCCCATTCGGCTGGCGCCGCTGGATCGCGCCAGCGCGCGCCCGGCAAGATGCGTTCTGCGGCATCGAACTCGATCCGCCGCCGCACGTCGAAGATGCGCGGGCAGCCCGGCGTGCCGAGCAACGTGAGCACCTGTTCCGATGAAATCGCAAAGTCCGGCACGGCCGCCTCCATAGCAAAGGAGGCCGGCGCTTGGGCTGATCTGCGGAACAGAACGGCCTGGCGGGGCGGCCGACAATGGCCCCGTCGCGAAGCCATAGTCCAGTCGCGGACAGCCGGCAAGCCCCGTGAAACGAGCCGCTGAAGGGGGTCCCGATGCGACCTGCCGTCGCGGACTTGCTGCGTTGCAGCATGAAAATTCCGTGTGGAATCAGCGTAACGCGTCCGAAATGCGAAACAGTGTTCAGTTTGACTGGTTGACCGCCACAATTGCCTGGGTATTCGTGCGCGGACCAGAACGGGGGATACCCCAAGAATTCATCAGCGACAGAAGACGTTCTGGAACTTTGCTGTGTGCCGGTGGTTACGCGCATGACGCGTTGCGCCAGTTTGAGATGTGCCGCTCAAGGACCAAGGAGCGGAATAGTCCAGTCGGCCACAAGACCAAGGCGCTCGGACGTTCTCTTGCACTGCAACACTGTCGCGCAACGGATTGGAGTATGACTATGCGGACCATCATCGCTGCCACGCTTTCGCTCGTCAGCGCCGGCTTCATCGCCGCCGCCCCCGCCAACGCGGCAGCAAAGTGGACCTGCGTCGGCCCCGAGTACGTCTGTGGTGGCGCACCCCAGGCGACGGCAAAGGCCAAGCCGGCCGTCTCGCAGTACAAGCCCGCCAAGGCAAAGAAGGCCGTCGCGTCCTACGACAACGCTTACACAGCGCCGTCGAAGCCGAAGAAGCAGAAGTCGGCGACGAGCTACTCCGACAGCGGCTCGTACACGCTGACCGGCAAGGCCTCGTACTATTGGCAGCCGCAGGCGCTCGCCTCGGGCGGCCGTTTCAACCCCAACGCCATGACCGCGGCGCACAAGACGCTGCCGTTCGGCACCAAGGTTCGCGTCACCAACCAGAACAACGGCCAATCGGTCGTGGTGACCATCAATGACCGCGGCCCCTACATCGCCGGCCGCATCATCGACCTGTCGAAGGCCGCAGCGCACAGCATCAACATGCAGGGATCGGGCGTGGTTCCGGTGAAGGTCGCCGTGCTCGGTAAATACTGATCTACACCTATAGACACTGAAATGATCGGGCGGCGGATGCGGGTTGCATCTGCCGCCCTTGTTTTTTGATGCGGCCACGAATCGGTCTAGCGAGGGTCGTGAAGCCGCCCCGCATCAGGACTAGCCAGACCTCGTGACACGATCGCTGTCGAAATCCGCCGCGCTTGCCGCAGCCGCCGTCGTACTGGGTGCGGTTGCGCAGGCCATAGTCATGGCGACCGCACAGGACTGCGCGGCCAAGACGCCGCCACCGCGCCACGAGCGCGCGTCGAGCTGGCGCACGGTGGTCATTCCGGCCCCTGCTGACGCGGCGGAGATGAGGTCCGCGAGGTCCAATCCGGTCGAAACAGCTTCACTGCATCGGCCTGGTTCGTCCCCACAAGCGCAGCCGAAGCTGCTCGGACCCGGCCACGCGCTCGACGGCATCGCGAGCTACTACTGGCAGGATCAGATGACGGCGTCGGGCGAGCGCTTCAACAAGCGCGACATGACGGCGGCGCACAGGACGCTGCCGTTCGGCACGCGGGTACGGGTCACGCATGTCACGTCCGGCCGCTCGGTGGTGGTGCGGATCAACGACCGCGGACCGTTCAAGAAAGCCCGTGTGATCGACTTGTCCGAAGCGGCAGCCCAACACATCGGCATGACCGGCAAGGGTCTCGCACACGTCACCATCGCCGTCGTCGCCGCGCGGTGATGGCAAAGGTATGACGTGACGCTGTCGCCAAACCCGGCGCCCGGCCGACACTGGCCCGCCCAACGTCGTCAGCCGGCCACGCACAACCGTCCGCCGTCCGCCCGCTACTCACGATGCTATGGGCCGATTCTGTTGCAGAACTGGCTTGAGGGGGCAGACGAACCGTGGTTCCGTCGGTGAGACGGCGGCATCGACGGAGCGGTTCGATGATGGGGCGGCGCAAGAGTGAGCAGGGCCA
>JALHOF010000014.1 GCA_022843145.1 Hyphomicrobium sp. | reverse complement strand
ACGCACTGGCGTAGCGACATCACTATGGTCGTCAATATGGTCGTATCGATCGCGCGCCATACCCCACAATCTCAGCCCGTCGTCAGACCGGCAACGTGGGGTCGGGACATCGCTTACGAACGTCCGCGCGCGCGGTGTGTTGCCTTCGTACAGCTCGCGAACCAGCGACTTCATCGATGCTGCGCTTCCTGCTCGTCTTCTAGGCGCAGGGCTGTCCCGGCGCGCCCGCTCAGCCGAGCGAATCGAAACTGGTATACAGCGACAACAGTTCCGGCGGCAGAGCCTGCGGCAGCTTTGACGGGTCGAAGCCATTTCCCGCAGTCCCGGCGCGACGGGTCCGCGAGGCGTTCAGTCCCGCATAGCCAAGAGACCAGCCCCAGAATGCTCGTCCGTCGCACGGCCCATCTCCAAGAAGGATAAGTCCAGAATGGCGAACATCGGCCTGGATCCGCCCGAGCAGCGGCTTTAATTGGGCATCTTCGCCCTCCAGCGTCTGCAGGAAGTTCGTCCCATTGAACAGCAGAATGCCGGTAATGGCCGCCTCGCCGTTTCGGCGCTGCGAGCCTTGGACGATGTCGTCGACGTCGGTTGATTGGAGATTGGCGGCTGCAGTGCTGACATAAGTCAGACGGTGAATGCGCATGCGTTTTGCCCTGATCGTCTTCGTGCTGAGGTCTTGAATGTCACTTGAACGGAAAGATGCGGCAAGCCGCGCCAACTGAACACCCGAACCCCGTTGCGAGTTGCATCAATGCACGTCACAGAACAGACGCGTGCGTGAACGTATGCCGAACGGATCGTCATCGTGAAGGGCAGCGAGGTGGTTGCTGTCGCTCTCTTTCTCGCGGAACTACATTGCTTTTCGCGAGTTTCCGTTCCGCACCAGCGCGCCACGATCAAATCAGCAAGCGACTGGCATGGACCACGAGGAGAGCGACATGGCGTCGAAGCAAGACTTCACAGCAGCGGAATGGCAGGCGCTGCTCGAGAGCGCGATGATCGCGAGCATCGCAGTCACAGCGGCCGAGCCGAGCGGGCTTTGGGGAATGCTGAAAGAGGGCTTCGCGAACGCTCAAGGTTTGGCGGGCGCACGCGCCAGCGAGAGCCAACTGATCAAGGACATCGTGGCCGACCTCGGCACGTCGGACGGCCGCACCATCGCGCGCGACGCACTCAAGGAGCGGATGTCCGGCGCCTCGACAGACGAGGTCGTGAAGCGCAGCGTCGCCGCGATCGCAGACACCGCGCGGATGGTCGACGCGAAGGGCGGAGCGGACGCGGCAGCCTTCAAGACGTGGGTTTACGCCAACGCCGAGCGCGTCGCGAATGCGTCGAGCGAAGGAGGATTCCTCGGCTTCGGCGGCGAAAAGGTTTCGGAGAAGGAGCGCGCCACGCTGGCCCCGCTCGCCATCGCGTTGAATATCCAAGCCTGACTTGATCCGGAGCGGCGCATCCTGCGTTGAGACGTGGGTGGAGAAAGCAAAATTCGGATAACGTGAGAGCGTGACGTTCGGCCGTCATGCTCTCTTCATGCCGGAGATCGAACCACCGGCTTACCCACGAGGATGGTGGATCGGGCCGTGTCCGCCGGCTAAGCCCTGGCCGCCGAACCGAGCGGAGTTCGCCCGTCATGCCCGCCCCTGAGACCTGGCTGCATCCGACTCCCGCCGGGCTCTATTGCGTACCGGGGCAATTCTTCATCGATCCGCCGCGCCCTGTCGACAGGGCGCTCATCACCCACGGGCATTCCGACCACGCCCGGCCGGGGCACGGCGCCGTTCTGGCCACCCCCGAGACGATCGAGATCATGGGCGTCCGCTACGGCCCGCAATCCGCCGGCCGCTTCGAGGCGGCACGCGTCGGGCACGATATCGATATCAACGGTGTCAGTGTTCGCTTCGTCCCCGCCGGACACATCCTCGGCTCGGCGCAGATCGTGCTCAAGTATGGCGGCCAGCGCATCGTTGTGTCCGGCGACTACAAGCGCACCGCCGACCCCACTTGCGCGCCGTTCGAAGTCGTCCCTTGCGATGTGTTCATCACCGAAGCAACGTTCGCGCTGCCGGTGTTCCGCCACGAGCGTGCGTTCGACGAAGCTCAGCGCCTTGTCGCATCGATCACCCGGCAGCCCGAACGCGCGCATCTCCTTGGCGTCTACGGCCTCGGCAAGTGCCAGCGTATGCTGGCGCACATCCGCGAGACCGGATACGACGCGCCGATCTATCTGCACGGCGCAATGCAGGGTCTGACGCAGCTATATCAGCGGTTGGGATACGGCTTCGGTGACGTGCGGCCTGCGGCCGAAGCCGCCGGCAAGGACTTGAGCGGCGCGCTCGTGGTCTGTCCGCCGTCGGCCTTGCAGGATCGCTGGTCGCGGCGCTTTCCAGATCCCGTCACCGCGTTCGCGTCGGGATGGATGCGCGTGCGCGGGCGCGTCCGCCAACGCGGCGTCGAGCTGCCGTTGATCGTCTCCGATCACGCCGACTGGCCCGAACTGATCGATACCATCGTCGAGACCGGCGCCAGCGACGTTTGGGTGACGCATGGCCGTGACGACGCGCTCGTCCATCAGTTGTCGCTGATGGGGCGCAAGGCGCGCGCGCTGGCGCTCGTCGGCTTCGAGGACGAGGCGGATTGACCATGCGCGCCTTCGCCGAACTGCTAGATCGCCTGAGCACGACGCAGAGCCGCAACGGCAAGCTTGCATTGCTGAAGGACTATCTGCGCTCGGCGCCGGATCCCGATCGCGGTTGGGCGCTCGCGGCGCTTACCGACGGCTTGCCGTTGCGCGTGCCACTGCGGCGCAGTCTGGACGTGCTGATGGCGGACAAGATCGATCCGACGCTATACCGGCTGTCGCGCGATTACGTCGGCGATACCGCCGAAACGGTTGCGCTGTTGTGGCCCGACGCGGCGCGACCGATGGACGCGAGCGGCGCCAACGACCGCGGCCCTTCGCTGTCTGAGATCGTCGCAGCGCTCGACGTGCCGGCGATGCACGTCGCGCCCGTCATCGGCAGCACTCTCGACCGGCTCGACGTGCGCGGACGCTGGGCGTTCCTCAAGTTCATCGGCGGCGCGGCCCGCGTCGGCGTCTCGAGCGGCCTTGCCAAGACCGCCGTCGCCGATGCGTTCGGGCTCGCGGCGGGCGATGTGCTCGAGGCGTGGCATGCGCTCTCCCCGCCGTATGCCGAGCTGTTTGCCTGGGCGGAAGGACGCGCGCCACGGCCGGACGCGACTGGCCTTCCGATTTTCCGGCCGCTGATGCTCGCGACGCCGATCGAGACCGCCGACTGGCAGACGCTCGAGCCGTCGCGCGTCGCCGCCGAGTGGAAATGGGACGGCATCCGCGTCCAGATCGCCGCCACCCAGCGCGCGCTCCGCCTCTACTCGCGCACCGGCGACGACATCTCCGGCGCGTTCCCCGAGATCGTCGCGGCTTTTTCCGGCCACGACGTGACACTCGACGGCGAGTTGCTGATCGTCCGCGACGGCGTCGTCGCCCCGTTCAACGACTTGCAGCAGCGGCTCAATCGCAAGGCCGTCACCCAGCGTCAGCGCATGACGCACCCGGCTCACGTCCGGCTCTACGACATTCTTTCAGCCGCCGGAGAGGATCTGCGCCAACTGCCGTTCAGCGCCCGCCGCGCGCGGCTCGAAACCTGGTTCGCTGAATCCGCTCCGGCCAACGCGGATCTCAGCACCGAGATCGCGTTCGAGAGCTTCGACGCGCTGGCCAGCCTCCGCGCCGACGCCCGCGCAGCCGGCATCGAGGGTCTGATGTTGAAGCGCAAGGGCAGCCCGTATCTCGCCGGCCGCGTGAAGGGGCATTGGTACAAGTGGAAGCGCGATGCGCTGACGCTCGATTGCGTTCTGATGTACGCCCAACGCGGATCGGGCAAGCGCTCGTCGTTCTATTCCGACTTCACCTTCGGCGTCTGGCGCGGGACGAGCGCGGGCGGCCGCGAACTGGTGCCGGTGGGCAAGGCCTACTCCGGCTTCACGGACGCCGAGCTGCGCGAACTCGACCGCTTCGTCCGCAAGAGCACCGTCGACTCCTACGGACCGGTGCGCGCCGTCGAGCCGACACTGGTGCTCGAAGTTGCCTTTGATGCGGTCCAGCCGTCGAGCCGGCACAAGTCCGGCGTCGCGATGCGCTTCCCGCGGATCAGCCGCATCCGTTGGGACAAGCCAGCCGCTGAAGCCGACACCATCGAAAACGTGCTGGCGTTGACTGGCGCCGAGCCCGCCTCGGATTGACGTCATGGCCGGCCTTATTTCTCGCCGCTCGTGCTTCCCGGCAACGGCGTCGCCGCCGGCGGCAGCGGTGCGCCAGCACCGGCAAGTGTCGCCCACGCCATCCGCATGCGCGCGAACGATCCCTGCTCCGTCGTCACGGCGTTGACCGTCGCTCCGTTGAGGTCGCGCCTGAGCACGATATGGCGCGAATGGTAGTAGCCGAGGCTCGGCCGATGCGCGACGCTGATCACCGTGGTGCCGGAGAGCCGGAAGCGGAACAACTCCATGAGCTGGGCCTGCCCGATCTCGTCGAGCGCGGAGGTCGCTTCGTCGAGAATCGCGATCGTCGGCTGCGCGAGCAACATGCGCGCGAACGCCAACCGCTGCTGCTCACCGCCCGACAATTCCTTGTCCCAAGCCGCGGTGTCGCCGAGACGCGGAGCGAGATGATCGAGCATGCAAGTTTGAAGAACGTCGGACAGCTCTTCGCGCGGATACGAACCAGCCGGACTGGGATAGCTGAGCGCCTGCTCCAAGGTGCCATTCGGAAGGTAGGGCCGCTGCGGGAGGAAGTGCGTGCGCGCCCCCTCGGGTAGCAGGATGCGGCCCGACCCCCACGGCCAAAGTCCGGCAATGGCACGGATCAGCGAACTCTTGCCGGTTCCGCTCTCTCCGACCACCATGACCATCTCGCCGGCTTTGATCTTGAGCTCGGCGTCAGCGACCAGCGCACGGCCGCTGTAGAGCGCGACCGAGACGTCCGAGAGATGGAGATCGCCGTCGGGGCTCGTGCCGATGTTGATGCGCTGCGACTCCGGCACGTCGCCCGCGAGGTCGATCAACGCGCCGATTTCGGCCACTCGTGTCGCTGACGCATACCACTCCGAGAGTTTGGCGAAGTTCGCGGTGAACCAGCCCGCCGCCGCCTGGACACTGACGAAGGCGGCGGTCGCCTGCATCACCGTGCCGAGGCTCGCGTCGCCGGCCAGATACTTCGGCGCCATGAGCAGAAGCGGCACGATAGGCGAAACGATATTGTTGGTATGCGCGACCCACGTCATCCGGCCCCACACCCATGTCATCCGCGACCAGCGCGAGACAACGTCGCCGAAATACCCCGACAGCCGCGCGCGCTCGCCCGAGCGGCCGCTCGACATCGCGATACTCTCGGCGTTCTCGCGGATCCGGGTCAGCTCGAAGCGAAACCGCGCCTCCGCTTCGTTGCGGTCGCGCACCGTCTGCGCATAGGGCGCGCCTGCCAGGAGCATCGCGCCACCGGCGACGCTGGCATAGGCGAGCGCGGCGAACACCATGAAACCCGGAATGTGGACGCCGCCGATCATTGCAGAGCCGCCGACGACCCAGAGCACCCCGACGAATGCCACGAACGTGAGAACGGCGTTGGTGAAACCAATGATGAGATCGACGATCGGCTCAATCGTCAGTCGGACGTCTTCGGCAATGCGGTGTTCGGGCGACATTTCCGCGCCCTGCAAAACATTGAGCCGATAGAAGGCGTGGTTGGCGAGCCAGCGATCGCTCAACTCGTCGGTGACGCGCGCACGCCATTGGATCTGCAGCAACGCCTTGCACATCACCGCGCCGACGACGGCCACGCCCGCCAGCACAGCCAGCACGGGAAAGAGGATCGTCGCCGACCAGATTGCATCTGAAGCGCGCTTGTCGAGCGCGTCAAAGAACGAGCGGTTCCAGTAGTTGACCGCCAATTGCATCCCGATGTTGGCTATTTCGAAGCCGAACGCTCCTGCCGTGAGCAGCCATGCCTTTCGCCGATCTGGGCCGCGCCAAAATGCCTGAGCAAAGCCGGACATCAAATTGGCCACAGGTCCCGCTCCCCGGCCGTCGGTCTTAGGTGGCTGCGCCACTCATCCCTCCACCATGGCGCCGGCACGCTGCAACGCCGCCGCAAGGACAGCGACGGCTCAGGAGCAACGCCGCCAGCGCAACTAAAGTTTTCAAGTCGTCATGCCGCGCAGCCGGCCAATCACGTTGGCCTTCGACTGCTTGCGAAAGGCAGGCGTCCGGCAATTGGCTGCGATCACCAGGGAAGGACGTATTGCGACATCGGCGTCGTAGCCGACAGGTCGCTACCGACCCGCACACCGAGATCGTACTCGATCAGACCCGCTGCGTCCGGCTTCGCCGCGATCACCACGTGAAGATCGCTCTCTTCGCGCGTTGCGAACTCCAATTCGATCCCGTCCTGGCCACTCCGGCTCGTTGACGGCAACGGACTGATCCGTGACAGGTTGGACCCGGCTCCGAAGCCTCGGCCGAGCGTGACGACCACTGGACGTCCATTGACGTGGCGAACCCGTACTTCGAGTTCGGATGCACGTCCTCCGCGGACGACGGCCTGCGAAGTCACCGAAATATCCGCCGACAGAGATTGTGTCTCCGGCGCAACTGCCGCCGCGGCCATGGCGCTGATGTGATTGAGCACGATGCCAGCAAGGTATCCGACGGCCGCAGTGGCCAACAACGGCCAGGCGAGGCGCCGGGCGAAGCTGTACCCCGATACCGCCTTCGGCCCGATCGAACTTGCCGCCATCAACGCCACGCTGTTCATCTCGACCTCTGCCGAATGTCTCAAAAATGGTGCCAAATCGCTCAACACGACCGAAAGCACTCGGGCGCATGCCTCGTTCCATCCAACGCGTCACCGGCGGGGAAGTTCCGGAAAGTGGCGTGTTTCCGCTGCCCGCCGCTGTCCAAACGCCGAATTCGCTCCCCACCTCATGGCGAGCGGAGATGTCAGCGCCTCATGTTGTCCAAATACGTCAAATCACATTGACCAAGCTGCACCTGCGACCTAACGCTTCGCCGCCTTAGTGGGAGTGCCATTCTTCGATGATCAAACTCGACGACAGTCGCCGGATGCGTGCCCTGCAATCGACGGGCCTGCTCGATACGCCGCCCGAGCCGGACTTCGACCGCGCGACACGCCTCGTTTGCAAGCTGCTCTCCGTCGATGTCAGCCTCGTGTCGCTCGTCGACGACGCCCGGCAATTCTTCAAGAGCAGTTGCGGGCTGCCGACCGATCTCGATGGCTGCGCCGGCACACCCTTGTCGCACTCGTTCTGCCAACACGTCGTCACCAGCGAGAATGCGTTTGTCGTGAACAACGCGCTCGAGCACGAACTCGTTCGCGAGAACCTCGCCATCCGCGATCTCAACGTAATGGCCTACCTCGGTGTTCCGATCCGCTCGCCCAATGGACTGGTGATGGGCTCGCTGTGCGCGATCCACGGCTCGCCGCGAAATTGGACGGCCGAGGAACAATCGATTCTGGAGGAGTTGGCGAGCCTCGTGGAAGATGCCGTCGCATTGCGCGCGCACGCACTCGACTCGCTGTCGCTAGCAACCAACAGCGAACTTCTTGCGCGCGAATACAATCACCGCGCCAAGAATCTTCTGTCTGTCGTGCGCTCGCTGGTCAGCCTGTCGTCGCGCGAGGCGACGACAGCGGCCGAGTTGTCGGGCTTGATCCTCGGCCGGCTCGATGCCTACTCGGTCGCTCATGACGCAATGGCGGTGGGCCAGACGAGCGTCTACATCGACACGCTGTTGCGGCAGTTGCTTCGCCCCTACGATCAGACGGATCGATCGATCTCGCTTCAAGGACCACCGCTTCTTCTGTCGGAGCGGCAGATTACGCCGGTGTGCCTGCTGGTGCACGAGCTCGCGACAAATTCGGCCAAGCACGGCGCCATCAAGAACGCCGAACTCCCCGCGGTATCGTGGACGGTCACGGGCGACATCGCCGACGTCGCATGGCGCGAACGTGCGCCCATCGCAGCCGACGCGCCACCAGCGGCACCAGGGTTCGGCAGCCGGTTGATGCCGATGGCCGCGAGGCAGCTCGGCGGCGATTTCAATCGCCGGTGGGAGGGCGACACGATGGTCGCGAACTTCCAGATCGATACGACGCCGATGCACCGAGCTTAGCGCGACCGCACCGTCCGGCGGCGGAACACGTCGCCCGCGTCGCTTTGGAACGATGCGCTATCTACTGCGTTCAACCCACGGCGCACCTCATCGCGACAGCCGTTGGTCATCCGCTGCGTGTCCAAAGCGCGACCTACGGCGGCATGGCGTTGCTCGATCACTCACCGAACTTCCCAGGAGACCAAAATGGCCAGCTCGCTCGATCAGGTTTGGAAGATGATGGAGAAGCTTGATTTCTGCATGTTCGTCACGCAAGCGCCGAGTGGTCTTCGCAGCCGGCCGATGTCATCGGTCGTCAAGAAGGACGAGGGGCGGATCTACTTTCTCACCGAAGCCAGCTCGGCGAAGGACGACGAAATCGCCGCCAGCCCGAACGTGCTGCTGTGCTACGGCGATGGCGCGTCGCAGTTCGTGTCCACGGCGGGAACAGCCGCCGTCAGCAACGACCGAGCACTGATCGAGCAGCTTTGGAATCCCGGCGCGCAGGCCTTCTGGCCCAACGGCCCAAAGGATCCCAACGTCATCGCCATCGTCGTAAGGCCGGCATCGGCGGAATATTGGGATGGACATGGAACGGTCGTCAGCTCGGTGAAGTTTGCCGTCGCACTTCTGACCGGCACCTCGCCGGACATGGGTTCGAACCATAAAGTGGCTCTCTGAATTGCCTCGAACCGCGCTCGACCGACAATTCGCGGGCACCGCTCCGCCGATCACCTGGAGCACATGATGTCATCGTCGTCCGGCCGCTTGTCCCGCCGCAAGGATCTGCATGACGGGCGTGCGCTGTGGCACGATTCACCAAAGCGAACCGTGCGGACCCGGACACTGCGCGATGGCGAGGCGTTTGAAATCGTCATCATCGGCGGTGGCATCAGTGGCGCGATCACCGCGCTCGTTTTGGCCGCGGCCGGACACGAGGTCGCCGTCGTCGACCGGCGCGCGCCGGGTGAAGGCTCGACCGTCGCCAGCACAGCGATGATCCAATTCGAGATCGACACGCCGCTGAGGGAGCTGTCCAGCCAAATCGGCAAACACGACGCAACGCGCGCCTATCACCGTTCGGCGCGCGCTGTGCGCGACCTTGCGGAACTCATTGAAACGCACGCGATCGATGCGGCATGGGCTGATCGCGACGCGTTGTATCTCGCCGGCAACGAAATCGGGGCGCGTGGTCTGGCGATGGAAGCTGAAGCACGCCGTGCCATTGGTCTGCCTTCGGAATTTTTGAACAAATCCCTCGTGCGTCAGCGCTTCGGGTTCGACGTCACAGGCGCGATCCTCTCCAGCGGTTCGGCGGAGATCGACCCGGCGCGCACCTCGGCCGAGTGTCTGCGCGCCGCTCAAAGGCTCGGTGCCACCGTCATCTCGCCCTGCGCGATCTCCGGCATCGAAAGCGGCAGCGGCGGCGTCACCCTTGAAACCGAGGACGGGAAAACGCTGTCCTGCCGCAAGGTCGTCGTCGCCACCGGATATGAGGTGATCGGCGGGTTGCCGCGCGACGCCTTCGACATCGTCTCGTCATGGGCCATAGCCACGACGCCGATTGCGGCTGATCGGATCTGGCCGACGCGCTGCCTGATCTGGGAAGCCGCCGATCCCTACCTCTACCTGCGCGCGACGCGTGACAACCGCATCCTCGCCGGCGGCGAGGACTCGGGCCTCCTCGACCCGAAGCGGCGCGCGGCTGCGGTGCCGGCGAAATCGGAGAAGCTCATCCGCAAAGTCCGCCGGCTGCTCAGCATGCCCGACCTCGAGATCGACTACGCTTGGGCCGGGGCCTTCGCCGACAGCCCCACCGGCCTTCCGGTGTTCCGGGAACTGCCCACACATCGTGGCGTCTTCGCGATCCTCGGCTGCGGCGGGAACGGCATCACCTTCAGCATGATCGCGGCCGACGTGGTCAAGGCTTGGGTGCGCGGCCGCCGGGATCCCGATGCCGACCTCTTCCTGGGCCGATGAGTGATTAAACATTGGGCGCAATACGCCACCGGGCCGCTTCACAAGCCTGTGATCCGCCTTGATGCGACCAGCGTCGTCGCTCACACGTAACAATCACACGCTACGGCTCGAGCATTTTGCCGAACCAACGCTCGCGCGCCCCTGTCACAGCCGATCGGACACCCGTTTTGACGACTACAAAGACACGACGAGTACTGCGGGCGATGTTCGCGATCACGCTCTTGATGGCGGGCGGAATTCCCGCGCGCGCGGCAGAACTCGACGAGCGGCGCACCGAACCCGCGGGGCCCAAGGTCGCCGCCGAACTCATCGCTCCGACCACTTCGATCCGGACCGGAGAGCCGTTCAAGGTCGGTCTGCATCAGCGCATCATCCCCAATTGGCATACGTACTGGAAGAACCCCGGCGACTCAGGCGAGCCGACCCGTCTCACCTGGACGCTCCCGCCCGGCTTCTCGGCCTCGCCCATCGCCTGGCCCATTCCCGACGCGATCCCGGTCGGCCACCTCACGAATTTCGGCTACTCGAGCGAGGTGCTGCTGCCGGTCACGATCACCCCGCCTGCGACATATGACGGGACTTCGGTGACGCTCGAGGCCAAGGCGGAATGGCTTGCATGCGACAAGATATGCGTCCCTGAGGACAAGATCGTCCGGCTGACCTTGCCGATCAATTCCGGCGCTTCGACGCCCGCGCCGAGTGCGTCGGCGGATCTCTTTGCGGCCACCGCGCGCGCGCAGCCCGTCGCGATGGATTGGCCTGCGCGTGTTTCCCGGACGTCAGAGGGCTTGCGTCTCGACATCCAGGCACCGGACCTCGATCGTGCACGCATTTCCGGCGTGCGCTTTTTCCCAAATGCGTGGGGCTATGTCGAACACGCCGCTCCGCAGCGGTTGAGCTGGAATGAGCGGGGGCCCTCACTGTCGCTGACGGCGGGCGAACTCGCTTCGGCGGGCATGAAATCTCTCGACGGCGTTCTCGTGTTGACAGAGCAGCTTTCGGGCGGAGAGAGCGTGCGCAACGGCGTCGTGCTGCAGGCCACCACCAGAATGACGGGTGCCGTTGCAGGATCCGGCACCTCCGCGCAAGCCGCCGATACGCCATCTGGCCTGTGGCAAGCCGTGCTGTTCGCAATTCTCGGCGGCCTCATTCTCAATCTCATGCCATGCGTTCTGCCGATCCTGTCGATTAAAGTCATGTCGCTCGCCGGCGAACGAGATGGCGGGCGCCGCGATCAGGTTAGCGGCGCGATGGCGTTTCTCGCGGGCGTGCTCACGAGCTTTGCCGTCCTCGCCGCGGTACTCGCGATCCTGCGCGGGACTGGAGAGGCGCTCGGCTGGGGCTTCCAATTCCAGTCGCCGGGGTTCGTTCTCGCGATGGCCGCGCTGTTCCTCGCCATGGGCCTCTCGATGTCCGGCGTCTTCGACGTCGGCTCAAACATCGTCGGCGCGGGACAAGGGCTCGCATCGCGCTCGGGGCCGGCCGGCTCATTCTTCGTGGGCGTCCTCGCCACAATCGCCGCGACACCGTGCACCGCGCCGTTCATGGGCGTGGCGATGGGTTTTGCGCTGACGCGTCCGGCGATCGAGATGATGGCCGTCTTTCTCGCGCTCGGATTTGGCTTCGCGCTGCCGCTCGTGGCGCTGTCGATCTCCGATGGCGCGCGCAGACTGCTGCCGCGCCCGGGCCCGTGGATGGAGACCCTGAAGCAGGCCCTGGCCTTCCCGCTCTATGCGACCGTGGCTTGGCTGGTCTGGGTCTTATCGTTGCAGACGGGAAGCGATGGCGTGCTCGCGGCCGCTGTCGTGCTGGTCACCGTCGCCTTCGCGGCTTGGATCTTCGGGCGTCCGACGCCCGCGTTCCCCTGGCGGGCGTCCAGCGCTGCGATCGCGTGTGCCGCCGCGCTGGCAATCTCGATGCCGCTGTTGCGCGCTGCGCCCGCCAGCAGTCCGGAAACGCGCGTAGCACGTCCATCGCCGGATGCCGCCGAGCCATTCACCGCAGCCCGCGTCGCAGAGCTCAGGTCTGCCGGCCGTCCCGTGTTCGTCAACCTCACGGCGGCATGGTGCATCTCGTGCAAGGTCAACGAGCAGATCGCGCTCGCGACCGACGGCGTCCGCCGCGCCATCGCCGAACACAACATCGCCTATCTCAAGGGCGACTGGACCAGCCGCGACGCTCGCATCACTGCTGTTCTGCAGGCCTACGGCCGCGCCGGTGTCCCGCTTTATCTGCTCTATCCGGCCGACCCCACGGCCGAAGCGATCGTGCTGCCTCAACTGCTCACCGAAGCCATTGTCGTCCGTCATTTCGCATCACTGTCCGGCGCATCCGCGTCACCCAAGCCCTAGGAGAAACTCGCATGAGCTACTTTTCAGTCGCACGCTTCACGAACGCTGCCGCCATCGTAGCCGCTACAATCACGTTTGCCTCGACGAGTGCTGTGGCGGCGCCGAAAGTCGGCGAGCCGGCGCCCACGTTTGTTGGCGTCGACAGCAAAGGCAAGACCCACAATCTCAGCGACTTCAAGGGTAAGACGGTCGTACTCGAATGGACCAACGACGGATGCCCCTACGTCGTGAAGCACTACGGCAGCGGAAACATGCAGGCGCTGCAAAAGGACCTGACCGCCAAAGGCGTCGTCTGGCTGACCGTGATCTCTTCCGCACCCGGCGAGCAGGGCCATGTCGACGGCGCTGGCGCCGACAAGCTGACGACGGCGCGCAACGCCGGCCCCAGCGCCGTCATCCTCGACGCCGATGGCAAGATCGGCCGGCTCTACGACGCGCGCACGACGCCGCACATGTATGTCATCACGCCCGACGGCAAGCTCGCCTACAACGGCGCGATCGACGACAAGCCCACCGCCGACACCGCCGACATCAAGTCGGCCAAGAACCTTGTGCGCAACGCCATCGACCTCGTGGCCGCTGGTAAGCCCGTCGACCCGGCCGTCACGCGCGCTTACGGCTGCTCGATCAAGTACAAGTCCTGAACGTCGTCCGCATCGCGTGCGCTTCTGCGCACGCGATGCATCCTGACTATACTCAAATCCGACAGTTCCCGATCACGTTTGCCCAGCCGACAAAAATCACAATAAAAACAATTCGATCATCCCCCGCGCGCTGATCTTCCGCACGGGATCTCTGTCGCTCGCGTTGCGGTATATCAGCATTCGGATTGCTCCCACTCAATCCTGGGGTGGAGCATGGTCCAACACGAGATTGGACCAAAGTCGTGGCTGATTCCGACTTCGGGCGGACCATAGAACCGGGGCGGTCGGGCGTTCCGAATAGATCCAAAATCATTTACCTTGAGTGTTATCGCTAATTTGTTTCTCACGTAAACGCTTGCTCGTCGCGGTGAAATCCCATTTCACCTGGACGGCGGCAGCATGGCGCATATGGCCGAATCGAGCCGACTGTTCTCCCGCTCGCTTCCCGCACCGCCCCACCCCAGAAACACGCGGTGCCCGATGACAAGACAAAAGCGCATCTTCGATATCGTGATTTCGGCGGCAACGGTCACGGCCTTCGCGCCCGTCTTTGCGCTCATTGCAATAGCAATCCGGATCGAAGACGGTGGCCCAGCGCTCTTCCGGCAACCGCGGATCGGATTGCGCGGGAAGACCTTCGAAACGCTCAAATTCCGCAAGTTCTCTCAATCTTCTACAAGTGGCGGCTCAATCGTAACGCTGCTCGACGACGACAGATACAGCCGGGTCGGCCGCTTCCTGGAAAAGACTAAACTCAATGAGCTTCCGCAATTGATAAACGTTCTTATGGGCGATATGTCCATCGTTGGCCCGAGACCGGAAATCCTGGCGTTTCGGCATTGCTTTGCCGAACACAATTCAAAACTGCTGGAATTTGCTCCAGGAATTTTTGGCCCAAGCCAGAGCGTTTTCCGAAACGAAGCTGCAATGTACCCCGCCGGACAGGACCCTGCACTCTTCTATGAGCGGGTTTTGTTTCAGCAGAAGGCAGCAATTGATTTGGCGTATTATCCGTCGGCGTCGCTCACGAGCGACATCCATTGGATCCTCCGCTCGCTCGGCGCGGTGTTGAGCATTCACAGACCCGGCAGCTCGGGAATGACGCCTCAAGCCGGCGCGTCCCCCGCCAGCCCGCACGTCCCGGCTCGCGCGCCGAGCCAGCGCTGACTCAGCGCCGATAGACGACGACGCCGGTTTGTCGGACCGGCTGCGAGCATCCTATTCGCGACCACGTGCCTTGACTCGAGACCAAGCCAGATCCCTGCCCGCACGACTTCGATCGTGCGCGGCCACCCCTACCCACGCCCGCCCCCGTGCGTGCCACAACTGAGGAGATCGACATGAGAGCCATCATTCTTGCTGGAGGCAAGGGCCGCCGGCTCGCCCCCTACACGATCACCTTTCCTAAACCGTTGGTGCCAGTCGGCGATATGCCGATCCTCGAAATCGTCATTCGGCAGCTCAAATTTGCCGGCTTCACGCATGTGACGCTCGCGGTCGGCCATCTCGCCGAATTGCTGATGGCCTATTTTCAGGATGGCTCCCGCTGGGGCATCACGATCGACTACTCGCGCGAGGAGAAGCCACTTGGCACCACAGGTCCGCTGCTTCTGATCAAGGACCTGCCGGACGACTTCCTGGTCATGAACGGCGATGTCCTGACCACGCTCAACTATGGCGAGCTGTTCCATGTGCACCGGAGGTCGCGCGCCTCACTCACCGTCGCCTGCCACCGCTGCAACACCAAGGTCGATCTCGGCGTCATCGAATTCGACGGCCGCATGCAGGTAACCGGCTACCGTGAAAAGCCGACGATCCCCTACGACGTCTCTATGGGTGTCTATGCCTTCAATCGGCGCGCGCTGAGAAACTACGCTCCGGATACCTACGTCGATCTGCCGACCGTCGTTCAAGACCTGATCGCAGTCGGCGATCCCGTCAAGGTGCATCTGACCGACAACGAATGGCTCGATATCGGCCGTCCCGCCGACTACGAGATCGCGTCCGAGCGCTTCCAATCGATGAAAGAGCAGTTCCTGCGCTCCGACCCGACGTGGGAACCCGTCCTCGTCGCGGCCCAGTAGCCGCCGCCGTCAGCGAGGATGCCGCGCCATGCAGGCTGCAACGAAGTCCCGCACTTCGGCCCGTGTCAAGCTCGTCACGGCAAAGTCCGCGGCGAGCGTCACCGCGGATTGGGCGGACTATCTCTCGCGGCAAGGGCCGGCGGCGATGTACTGCGGGCCACGCGTCGTCGGCGCGCTCGCGGAGGGTCTGCGGCAGGACGCCTACCTGATCGAAGCGCGGAAAGAGGGCCGCGTGACGGGCGTCTTGCCGCTGATCCATATGCGCAG
This sequence comes from Hyphomicrobium sp., assembly GCA_022843145.1. Lineage (GTDB taxonomy): Bacteria > Pseudomonadota > Alphaproteobacteria > Rhizobiales > Hyphomicrobiaceae > JAKAML01. The sequence goes on along the minus strand of JALHOF010000014.1, from coordinate 100,143 downwards.
CGTGTTGTTCGGCAGCTTTCTGGTCAGTCTTCCCTATGTGAGCTGGGCCGGCGTGATAGCCGACGACGCCGATGCAGCCCTGGTCCTCACAAATGCCACGATGGGCCTTGCCGACGAACTCGACGTGAGCTTCGTCGAATTGCGCCAGAGCTTGCCCGTGACCCATCCCCGCCTCGTTGCGGGTTCGACGTCGAAGATGCAGATGCGGTTGCCGCTTTCGACGCACGAGGCGACATGGGCGCGGCTCCGATCCGAAGTGCGCACTCAGGTTCGCAAGGCGCAGAAGGGCGGGCTCGAGGTCGATTGGGGCGGCGCGGAACGCCTCGATGCCTTCTACGACGTGTTCGCCCGCAACATGCGCGACCTCGGCACGCCGGTGTTTCCGTCCGCCCTGTTCCACAAGATCTTGGATGCCGCCGGACCTAGTGCGGAGCTCGGCATAGCCTCCCTAGACGGCGAGCCGGTCGCGTCGTGCCTCGTCGTGCACGGACCTGGGCTGACCGAGATCCCCAGCGCCGCCTCACTGCGCGAACACCGCAAGACCGCCGCCAACTCGTTGATGTACTGGCGGGCGATCGAGCGCGCGATCGAGCGCGGACAGACGACCATCGACTTCGGGCGCAGCACGCCGGGCGGCGCGACCTACACGTTCAAGAGCAAATGGGGCGCCCAGCCGCAGCCCGTCGCGTGGCAGTACTACCTCCGCCGCGGCGACACCCAGGCGATGCGACCAGACAACGCCAAATTCGCACTTGCGATCAAGCTCTGGCAACGCCTGCCGGTCGCCGCGACGCGCGTCCTCGGCCCTTTCATCGTCAGGGGCATTCCGTGACGATCGAACATCTGGACGGTTGATCCATGCCGACCCTGCGCGACATCAACAGCCACGAGATTGCCCCTCACGGCCCGCTGCCGCCCGTCCGGACAGCGCACGACGGCCGCAAATACTGCTGCTTCTCGATCGATTTCGAGGACTACGCCCACGACTACCAGCGCACGCTCGGCATCGGCGCGCCGCGCAAGACGCCGGCGGCGCTGCGCAAGGCCTACGCCATGATCGACCGCTTCGCGCACGAGAGCCTCGATGGTGCGCGGCTCACCTTTTTCACCACCGGACAGGTTGCACGCGACGATCCCGACATCGTCCGCCGCATCGCCGGCGACGGTCACGAGATCGCCTGCCATTCCTATGAGCACGATCAGATCTGGCATCAGGACAGGCTTACGTTCCGCCGCGATATCGAGCGTGCGGTCACGATCCTGGGCGACATATCCGGGCAAACGATCAAAGGATTCCGCGCGCCGGACTTTTCCATCGACGCGCGCTGCGCCGACTGGGCCTACGACGAGCTGTCGCGCGTCTTCCTCTACGACTCGAGCGTCGTCAGCGACTGCCACGACGGCGCGCCGGGCCGCCCGTCGCTCATGCGGTTTCAGGGCTCGCACCTGCACGAACTGGCGCTCTACCGCCATCACATCGCACCCGGCGTCGCGATCCGCGTCATGGGTGGAACCTACATGCGCCTGCTGCCGACGGATGCGATCCTGTCGTTGTTGCGCGAGGCTTGGCGGCGCGGGTTCATCCCGCAGGTCTACCTGCATCCCTACGATCTGCTCTCCGAATACGAGCAATGGTCGCGCTACCGCGATCTCGCCGATCTGCCGCAGCCGCATCGGGTCTATCGCTGGGCGCGGCAAGTGCAGTGGCACACGATCGGCAATCGCGGGCTCATCGACAAGCTGACGCGCGTCTATGGCGAGTTCGCGCATCCGGGCCCGATAGCATCGCTCGTCGCAGGCAGCGGGGCGGCCTCGTCTCGGCCCGCTCCAGCCATCATCCACTGACGCCAGGGAGACGCTGCCGATGTGCGCTGCAGGACCGCTCTGGTACGCCGCCTACACCAATCCTCGATCCGAGGCCCGCGCAGCGCAGCGCTTGCGAGCGCAGGACTACGCCGTATTCATGCCGACGTTGCGCAAGACCGTGCGCCACGCGCGCCGGAGCCGGACGATCGAGACGCCGCTGTTCCCGAGATACCTGTTCGTGTCACTCGATCTCACACGCGACCGCTGGCGCAGCATCAACGGCACCGCCGGCGTTTCCGGCCTCGTGTCGGCCAATGACCGCCCGCTGCCCCTGGCGACCGGGCTCGTCGAAGCGCTGATCGCCGCCGAGGCAATCGGAGCCCATGCCGCAGACGACGACGCGTTCCATATCGACGATCCGGCGTGTTTCCGCGACGGACCGTTCGCGGAATTGATCGGTCACATCCGCAGCATCGACGCGAAAGGGCGCGTGGAACTGCTGCTGCAGCTCATGGGCCGCTCCGTCGCCGTGCAGACCACCGTCGCCCAGCTTCGCCCGCTCCCCGCCTGATCCAGGTCACGCCGCGCACTCCGGAGGACACCATGAAGTACCTGCTGTCGGACATCGACATGGGCGAGGAAGAGGCGCAGGCGGTCGCCGACGTCGTGCGCAGCAAGTGGCTCTCGCTCGGCCCGCGCACCGAAGAGTTCGAGGCTCTCTTCGCCGAACGCTTCGGCGTCCGACACGCCGTCGCCGTCTCGAACTGCACGGCCGCACTGCATCTCGCGCTTAAGGCGTGCGACGTCGGTCCTGGCGACGAAGTGCTGGTGCCGAGCTACACGTTCGTCGCCTCGGTCAATGCCGTCCTCTATCAAGGCGCAACCCCGGTCTTCGTCGACATCAACGGCCCGCACGATCTCAACCTGTCGATCGACAATCTCGAACGGAAGATCACGCCGCGCACGGCCGCGATCGTGTGCGTGCATCTCGCGGGCTATGCCGCTGACATGGACCGCCTGATGGCGCTCGCCGGGCGGCACGGACTGGCCGTCGTCGAGGACGCTTGCCACGCTATCGGCGCCAGCTACGACGTCGGCAGCGATGTGCGGTTGCACGGCCGCAAGCTCGGCACCATCGGCAACGTGGGATGCTTCAGCTTCTTCGCAAACAAGAACCTCGTGACCGGCGAGGGTGGCATGATCGTCACCGACGACGCCCGCATCGCCGAAGTGGCCCGGCGATGCCGCTCGCACGGTATGACCAAGACAAGTTGGGATCGTGCCTCGGGCCGAGCCGTCGACTATGACGTCGTCGATCTCGGCTACAATTATCGCGGCACGGAGCTGACCGCCGCGCTCGGCCTGATCCAACTCGGCAAGCTTGCCCGGTCGAACGCGCGCCGTCGTGACGCCACGATGCGCTATCGCGACCGGCTCGCGGACATACCCGGCATCTCGATCCCGTTCGCAGACCGTATCGACGATAGCGGCCATCACATCTTCCCGGCTGTCCTCGACGATGCCGCCTCGCGTCCGGCCTTCCGCAAGCATTTGCTCGATCGCGGCGTGCAAACCAGCGTCCACTATCCCCCCGCCCACCTCTTCACCCAGTACGCCAGCCGCTGTCCCGATCCCGCCTCGCTCGCCATGACGACCGACATTGCCGCGCGCGAGGTCACCTTGCCGTTGCACCCGCTGCTCGACGACAGCGACGTCGACGCCATCAGCGCGCTGGTGGCCGATGCCGCCGCCGCGATTGCGCGCCCGTTGGTCGAGGCGTGACATGCTCTTTCCGGCAAGGCCGCGATTGACCGTGCGCTACTGTGGCGTCGCCGCAGCCATCGTCGCGCTCGTGCTCATTCCGGCCGGGATCGCGCACGATGCGCACGAGCAAATCACGTCCGCGCGGCTGATCGCGACACCGTCCATGCCGCTGCCCGCCCTCGGCACGCGCTACATGGACCCAATCTTCGACACGGCGGTTCGCCGCGTCACCGAGCCCGGCCGAGCGCTCGCCCCGCGCATCGTCTGCGCCCGCGACGCCTGCCGCCATCGCTATTCGAGCACGCAAGCATGGAACGCCGATCAGAGCCTTTTGCTGATCGACAAGGGTTGCGCCGATATCTGCTTTCTCGACGGCCGCACTTTTCAACCGTTGTTTGTGCGCCGCGTCAGCGCCGACCAGGACTGCAAATGGCATCCGGTGCGCGCCGAGCAGATGATCTGCGTGCACAGTGGCGGCGTCGCATCGTGGACACCGCGCAGCAACGCCTGGCAATCCGTGTTCGACGCCGGCCCCTACAGTAATCTCGCGTTCGGGCCCTACAAGGGCAACCCGTCGCTCGATGGTCGCTGGATCGTGTTGCGCGCGCTCGATCCGCGATCTGAGCCGGTCGCCTTCGCGCTCGATCTCGACATCGGCCGCAAGGAGGCCGACATCCCCCTGCGGCCGCTGACCGGCGACAACCACTACGCCACGATCTCGCCGTCCGGGCGGTTCGTCTACGTCACCCAGCTCACCTCCGATGGACAGGAACCGGCCTACGTGTTCACGCGCGACGGCCAGCTCGTCCAGCACTGGCCGGAACATCACCGGCCCGGACATGGCGACATGACGCTCGATGCCGATGGCCGCGACGTCTATGTCGGCATCAGCAAATCGGCCCCCGACAAGTACCACGTCATCAAGCGCCGCCTCGAAGATGGCGCAGTCACCGTGCTCGCCGCCTATGGCAACGCGAGCCACGTCTCCGCGCGCAACATCCGGCAACCCGGTTGGGTCTATGTCACCTATCAGGGCTCCCACGGCCACACGCTCGCCATGGGCTATCCGTCGCCATTCTACGGCGAGATCGTCGCGCTCTCCATCGACGGCGGCGGCATGTTCCGGCGCATCGCGCACACCCACGCGGTCGATCACGACTACATCGCCGAGAGCCACGCCTCGCCCTCGCCCGACGGATCGCAAGTGATCTTCGCCAGCAACTGGGGCCAGGCCGGGTGGCCGGTTTCGAGCTTCGTCGCCGACACGACACCCAGCCTCGCAGCGGGCAGACCCGACTGAACGCACCACGCCATCTGGGTCATCACGTCCGACGCAATGGAGGACACATGTCTTCAGTCAGCCCTCGCCTCATGTCCATCGCCCTCGCCGCCATCCTGTCAATCGCCGGCTCAATCGCCGTCCCCATGCCGGCCCGCGCCGCCGACACGCCCGAACCGCGCGCGGTCTATCGCACCGGACCCGGCGATACGATCGACATCGCCGTCCGTGGAGTGCCCGATCTGACGCGCCGGGTCGCGATCGAACTCGATGGCACCATCTCGTTCCCCGGCCTCGGCACCATCACCGCATCGGGCCTGACGCTGCACGAGTTGCGCGTCCTGGTAAAATCGTCGATCGGCGGACGCGGCGTATCGCTGCGCAACCTCGACGGGGGCGGCGCCATCCCGCCCGAGTTCGATGACATTCACGTCGGCATCGCGAGCTATCGTCCGATCTACGTCAAGGGCGATGTCGTCAAATCCGGCGAGTACCCCTATCGCGGCCCGATGGCGATCCGCGAGGCCGTGGCGCTGGCCGGCGGTTACGCCATTCTGCGCGGCGATCGCGGCGAGCTGGCGCTGCGCTCCCTCGACTTCAAGGGCGAGCAGGAAGCGTTGTGGCTCGAATTCGCCAAGGAACGCGCGCGCGTCTGGCGTATCAGCATCGAATTGGGTGCACGCGGCGAGAACCGTGACGCCGTGATTGCCGCGATCCCCCCGAGCGCGCCGGTCTCGCGCGACAACGTTTCCTCCATCGTCGATCTCGCCGCCCAGCAGCTCGACAGTCGCCGAGCCAACGATCGCCGCGAACACGCCGCCGTCGACGCCATCATCGCGCAGCTCGACGACGAGATCAAAGTGACCTCCACCCAGGTCGCAGCAGAAGAGAAAGCCTATGAGGCTGATCTCGCCGAGCTGCGCAATCTCACCACGCTCAAGGAGAAGGGCGTCGTCAATCCGCAGCGCTTCGCCGATGCGCGCCGCGCCGTGCTGTTCTCGTCGACCCGCATCCTGCAAGCCAACGCCAAGCTCGGCGAGGTCAAGCGGCTGATGTCCGAGCGCACGTTGCAGAAGTACAAGCTCACCGCCGACCGCATGATCGCGCTCTACCTCGAACTCGAAACCGCAACCGTGCGCCTCGGCGAAATCCAGGCCAAGCTGCGCAGCGTCGTCGAGAAAATTCACTTCGCCGCCGGCAACAGCACCATCGCAACCGGCCAACAGGAGACAGCGCCGAGCTTCATCGTGCATCGGCGCGGAGCGGGCGGTATCACGCGCTCGATCGAGAGCGAGTCTTTCGAATTGCTGCCCGGCGACGTCGTCGATATCGCGCTGCTCGCCCCGGATGCACCGCGCATCTCGCCTCCCCGGTCGTCACATCCCCCGTCTTAACAGTAGCGAAGAACCGACCATGCCGGTTGCCGCCACACGCCTCGACATCGCGCCGCCGCCCCGCATCGATGGCCGGCCCGTGCGCGTGCTCGTCGTCGGCGGCGAGGGCCACGAGTTGCGCATCCCGTTTCTCCAGGCACTCGCCGTTCGTGGTTTCGATGTCGCCGCCGCAGGCACCGGCGGCGAGGCGGCGTTCGCGGCGAGCGGCATTCCTTATCACCCCTATGACTACAGCCGCTTCATCGACCCGGTCGCCGACTGGCGCGCCTATCAAAGTCTCGCCGCCATCATCGCCGCGGTACGGCCCGACGTGATCCAGACGTTCGACACCAAGCCAGCCATCCTGGTGCCCCTCGCCGCGCGCCACATGCCCTCCGCGCGCGTCGTTCGCACCATCAACGGCCTCGGCTGGGTGTTCTCGTCGCGGTCTGCGCTCGCGTATGCCCTCAGGCCCGCGTTCAAGCTCGCGCATGCCGCTACGCTGCCCTGGACCGCCCTCACAGTGTTCCAGAACCGCAACGACCAGGACGTGTTCGCCCGCGCTCGCCTGATCGGCCGCGCAGGAAGCCGGCTCATACCAGGCTCCGGCGTCGAGCCCGACCGCTTCTCAGCCACCGCGATGTCGGGGCCATCGCCGGCGGACCTCCGCCGCAGCCTCGGCCTCGGCGATGCGCCCATTGTCATCACCGTGTCGCGACTGTCGCGCGCGAAAGGCATCGCGGCGTTGCTCGACGCCGCCCGCATCGTCCACGCCACCCGTCCGGACGTACGCTTCCTTCTCGCCGGCGCGCGTGAGACCGAAGGCCGCCTCGCCATCGCGCAACACGAGATCGATCGTCACGCGCCTTACGTCACGGCTCTCGGCCAGCGCCGCGACATCCCTGCGCTACTCCGCATCGCCAATGTCTTCGCGTTCCCCACCGAGCTGTCCGAGGGCATACCCCGCGTTCTGCTCGAGGCGGCGCTGGCGGCCGTGCCGATCGTGACGACCGACATGCCTGGCTGCACCGACGTCGTCGCGCACGGCTCGAGCGGCCTCGTCGTGCCACCCCGGCAGCCGCACGCGCTCGCTGACGCCATCCTCGCACTTCTCGACGATCCAGCGCTGGCCAAGGTCTACGCGGCCCGCGCACTCGATCGTGTTCGCAGCGACTTTAATCTCGACCTGACCGTCGACCGCTACGTCGACGCCTGGATGTGTCCCGCCAGCGCCGGCCCGAAGGAGTGACGGACAAATGTCGATAATGGGCGATCAGACGGCCGTGCAGTACAAGCTCGAACGGCTGGAGCGCGGCAGCACGACGCCGTTCCCGCGCGACATCCGCCCGGCGGCGGACAGCGCGACGGAATTCCGCGCTCCGGACGCTACGGCCCATGAACATGGCGTCCGCCCGCTGCTCGACATCCTGCGCCGCCGCAGCCGCATGATCGCGACGATCGTCGGCGCGGGGACAGCGCTTCTCGCCGTCGCCGCCCTGTTGTTCCCGCCGCGGTACACGGCGATGGCGCAAATCGAAATCCTGCCGCCCGCGACCGTGCAAGGCGACCGCCCGGCACTCAGCGAGCCGCGCGCCGGCCAGATGACCGTCGACACGCACATGGTCAAGCTCAAGGCGCGCGACTTCCTGCGCGCGGTCCACGAAGCATCGAACTCGGGCGGCTCTTCCCAGGATCACGCCCTGCACCCGGCTCCGCTGCTTGCCCCGCCGGCTGCATCGCCGACGATCTCCGCACCCGCCGCCGCGCATCAGGATCTCGCGCTCGAGGAATTCGAGAAGAATGTCGGCGTCACGCAACTTTTGGTGTCGAGCGTCCTCGCGATCCGCTTCACGTCGGCCGATCCGGAGGAGGCGGCACGGATCGCCAACCGCGTCGTCGTGCTCTACAGCGATCATCTGCGCAAATCGAAGGAAGGTGTGCTGCAGGCCGAGATCGACCGCCTCGACCTGCGGCTCGCTGAGCTGTCGAAGGAACTCGACACGCACCAGGGACAACTGCAGCGGCGTCTCGCCGAAAGCGTGAGCCACTTCCCGCCGAACGCAGGCGACGATTTGCGCAATATCAAGCACAAGGTGCGCGCCGATGCGCAGCTCATGGCCGAACTCGTCCGCCGTCAGGCCGACACCCGCCGCCGCTATGAGCAGGTCACGCCGGAAATTCGCATCGTCTCATTCGCGTCCGTCCCCGCCAAGCGCAGCTCGCTGCACCCGATCCTGTTCATCGTCCCCGGCATCGTGCTGCTGTTTGTCGGTGCGTCGTTCCTCGCGGTTTCGCAGGAACAGCTCGATCAGGGCCTGCGCAGTTCGAGCGAAGTCTCCGCCGCGCTCTCCGCGCCGTGCATCGGCCTCGTTCCGAAATTTCCAGCCCTCGGCCTATCGGGCCCGGTCGGTTACGTCACCAACAATCCTTTCGCACCCTATTCCGAAGCCATCCGTTCGGTGACGGCCGCGATCGGACTTGCTGCCCGGACGCGCGATCCCGAAGTCGTGCTGTTGAGTTGCAGCGAGCCGGGCGAAGCAAAGACCATGCTCGCCGTCAGCATGGCGCAGTCCATCGCCAGCGTCGGCAACCGCGTGCTCGTCGTCGATCTCGATGTGCGCACACCGGGCGTGCTACGCGAATTGGGGCTCGACGCTTCGCTCGGCGTCGTCGATCTCGTACTCGGGCGCGCGCCGCCCGAAGACGTCATCCTGCGGCCGGATGGTCTGGCTTTCGACGTTCTTCCGATGAGCGCCGAGCCCGTCGATCCACTGCGGCTGTTGTCAGGCGACGAGTTGCGCAAGGCGCTGACGGAACTGCGCGCCCGCTACGACGTCATCATCATCGACGGCCCGTCCGCGCTCGGGCGGCCGGAGGCGCAGCTGCTCGCCACTCTGGCCGACAAGGTCGTGCTGGTCGTCAAATGGGGCACGACGCGGAAGCTCGTCGTACAGAACGCGGCGCGCGCATTGAGCGGCGCGGGCACGCTCGCGCGCGGACGTGCGGGCATCATGGCGGCCGTCGTCACGCAAGTACCGTTGCGCCGGCACGCGCAGTACCACTTCGGCGACGCCGTCGAGATCTTGATGCGGCACGGGCGCCAGCTCCAGCCGCGCCGCAATATTGCAGGCACGCTCGCCAAGATCCGCTCCGCAAGCCGGCACATCCCCGGCCGCGCCCTCGCCGAGCGCATCGGCGCACGCGCGGTGCACATCGTCCGCAAGGCCCTCTACCTGTCATGACTTCGCTCACGACCCAGATCCGCGGCCAGATTCGCAACCAGATGCGCGGCTCGATCACCGGCGCGATCCGCGCCACCGGGGACGGTGTCACGGGCCGGCTCGCGCGCAATGGGCTGGCCGCGTTCCTCGTCTATCTGACCGGTCACGGTCTCGCCTTCCTCACCCAGATCACCATTGCGCGCACCCTCGGCGCGACCTCCTATGGCGTCTACGCCTATGTCATCGCCTGGCTGTCGGTCGCGACCTACGTCGCCATGCTCGGCCAGAACATCGCGCTGCTGCGCTTCATCCCGACTTACCTCTCGGCGCGCGACTGGCCGCTTCTCGCGGGCGTCATCCGCTATGCCCAGATCCGCGTCGCAGGGACGAGCGTGTTGCTGACGCTCGCCGGCGCGGGCCTGATCGTGGTGGCCGGCAATTGGCTCGCGCCTGAGTTGCGCGCCGCGTTCCTCATCGGGCTGCCTCTGATCCTGCTGTGGTCACTGACGATCGTCCGCTGCGCCATGCTGCGCGCGTTCGGCGGCGTCATGTCGGCCCTGATCCCGATCCGCATCGTCCGCGAAGGCATCGTGTTCGTATCCATCGCGTCCATCGCTTTGGCCGGGTATGGCATGGCCCGCGCAGACACCGTTCTCATCATCGCATTAGCCGGTTCTGTGCTCGCTCTCGCCACCGCCTCGTTCAGCCTCCGCCGCCTCCGCCCGCGAGAGTTGACCGACGCGCAGCCGCGATCCGACGCCGCTGTATGGCGGGCCGCCGCCCTGCCGCTGCTCGTCGTGTCCGCGGTTGAGGCGCTGTTTGACAAAACCGGCGTCCTCGTCCTGGGCCTTCTCGGCAACACCCAGGACGCGGGCGTCTTCGCGCTGGTGTTCAACCTTTCTCTCCTGGTGCTTTTGCCGCGCACCGCCATCGACACGCTGTTCGCGCCGATGATCGCGCGCCTCGACGCTGAAGGCCGTCGAGAGGATCTGCGCGCCGCGGTGCTGCGCGGCGCGGTGTTGTCGTTCGGCGCAGGTCTCGGTATCGCGGCGGTGCTCGCCGTCATCGCCGCGCCGCTCTTGGCCTGGTTCGGCGCGGAATTCGAATCCGGCGCGGACGCGCTGCGGCTGCTGCTTCTGGCACAGATCCTCGCCGTAGCGGCAGGCTCGCAGCTCACGGTCATGGCGATGACCGGGAATGAACGCGGCGCCGCGCGCATCCTCGTCGCCAGCACGCTCGCGGGCCTCGCGGCCTGCGCGATGCTCGCCACGTATTTCGGCCTTTTCGGCGCGGCCATCGCGACGACCGTCGCGATCGCACTGTGGAATGGACTGATGGCGGCATCGCTCTGGCGCACGCTGCGTCTCTGGCCGGGGATCACCGCGCTGCTGCGGCCCAATCCGCATTGAAGCAATCCAGACGCGCGCTTGCCCTTCACGCCCAGATGCGAGGAGAAGGCCATGCATCCAACCCTCGTCGCCTTGACCCAAAAGATGTATTGGCCGCAGTTCGCCGCGCGACCCGGCCGCATTCCGTCGGTGCAGATCCTGCGCGCGCTGGCCGCGCTGCTCGTCGTGACAGGCCATGCGTTGTACGAGGCGCGGGCGTTCGACGCGTCGGGCATTGTCGCCCGCATTGCCGCATTGCCGGTCTGGACCTTCGGCGTTGATCTGTTCTTCGTGCTGAGCGGCTTCATCATGATGTGGACGTTTGGCGAGCGCTTCGGCCGGCGCGCCGCATCACGCGACTTTCTCGGCCGGCGGCTCCAGCGCATCGTCCCGCTCTACTGGTTCTTTACCGGGCTGATGATCGCGGCCACGCTGTTGGTTCCCGCGCGCCTGGAGACAGCGGCGTTTTCCGTCGAACATGCGTTTCTATCGCTTCTGTTCATTCCGCATATCGCGCCGCAGGGCGGCTTCCACCCGATCCTCTCGCTCGGCTGGACACTCATGTATGAGATGTTCTTCTATCTCGCCTTCGCCCTCGCGCTCTTTTTGCCGCGCCGGACGGGACTGGCGGCGCTCACGCTGCTCTTCGCCGTTCTCTACGCGGTGGCGAGCCTCTCCAGCGTGCTGCCCGTCGCACTCCAGATGTTCTGGGGCGACACGGTTCTGTTCGAGTTCCTGCTCGGCGTGCTGTTCTATTTCATCCAGAAGGAAGGCCGGCTCACCCTGGTTCGGCTCGCGCCGCTGCTGCTCGTGTGCGCCAGCATCGGCTTTGCGGCGATGCGCGGCGGCATTGCACTCCGCCTTTTCCAGTCCGGCATTCCGGCGCTTGGCGTCTTCGGCCTCTTCTTTTGGATGCTGCCCGAGGTGAAACTGCGTGCCTGGGTCTTTCTCGTGCTGGTCGGCGAGGCATCCTACACGCTCTATCTGTCGCATCCGTTTGTGCTCGAAGCCGTCAAGATCGCGTTCACCCTCACGCCCCTCCCCTCGACTGTCCAACTGGGCCTGTTCCTGCCATCCGCCATTGTGGCTGCCATCGCTTTCAGCCTCGTTTTCTATGCGCGGGTCGACTTGCACCTCGCGCGACGATCGGCAGCGGCGACATCGGCGCTCTGGACCATGGTGGTCGCAGTGCTGCCCGCGCGCGCCCCAATTTTCCGTCACGCCGCCGGGGGCTTCGCGCGGACCCGGCCACCGCACAACCCCACCCCCATAGCCTGACCAAACCCACACACGGAGGACACCATGCTGATCGATGCGACCGAACTCGCCTCCTTGCCAGCGTCTGCGCTCTCGGCGATTGAAAGCGAACGCCGCAGTTTCGCCGCTCGCCGCGGAGGCGACGAAGCACGCCATGTGCTGATTGTCGGCGGCGCGGGCTATGTCGGCTGTCCGGTGACAGCGCATCTCTTGGCGCGGGGCGCACGCGTGCGCAATCTCGATAGTCTCGTCTACGACCACGGCGCGACGATGCTCGGCTTTCTTCCGCATCCCAACTACGAATTCATGGCCGGAGACATGGGCGACGCCGAGACGATGAACCGCGCACTCCTCGGCATCACCGATGTCGTGCTGCTCGCCGGCCTCGTCGGCGACCCCGTCACCCGCGCCTTCCCCGCCGCCGCCGCCCGCATCAACGACCAGGCGTTGAGGACTTGCATCGACGCCCTCGACGGCAAGGGTCTCGCCAAGGTGATCTTCGTCTCGACCTGCTCGAACTACGGCATGATCGGCCCCGACGAAATCGCGGACGAAACCTTCGCACTCAATCCGCTGTCGCTCTATGCCAAGTCGAAAGTGGCCGCCGAAACTTTGTTGCTGTCGCTCCGCGACAAGGTCGACTACACGCCGGTCATCCTGCGGTTTGCGACGGCCTTCGGCCTCGCGTCGCGCATGCGGTTCGACCTCACCGTCAACGAGTTCACGCGCGAGATGTTCCTCGACAACGAGCTTGTCGTGTTCGACGCGCACACGTGGCGGCCCTATTGCCACGTCGCGGATTTCGCACGGCTCATTGCGCGCGTGCTCGAGTATCCGGCCGCCGACGTCGCCTTCGAAGTCTTCAACGCGGGCGGCGATGCCAACAACCACACCAAGCAGAGCATCGTCGACATGATTGCCGCGCGATTGCCGGGCCGCCGCGTGACCTATCGCGACAACAGCAGTGACCCGCGCAACTACCGTGTCGACTTCTCGAAGGTTCGCACGCGTCTGCATTTCACGCCACGCAAGTCCGTCGGCGACGGGATCGACGAGATCATTTGGGCGATGTCGCAGCATATGCTCGACGACGTGGACGCTCGCCGCACCTTCTTCGGCAACTACGCGCTACCCGGTCTCTCGGCGCAGCGGCAGCCCGATATCGCCGCCGAAGCCGCGGAGTGACGGGCCGCCTGCCGTTGAACCTCTTTCCCTCGCTGGACTCAAAGGCTTCGGCATGATCCGCGATGCGCTGCTCGCCACGGGCGTGCTGTTCGCAGCTTTCACGCAATTGCGCCTGCCGGGCACGCCGCTCGGACCGGGAGAGATCTGTCTGTTCCTCTGGCTGGCCGCGACCGCCGCGGCCGGCGTCCCCAACATGACGCGCGCTCTACCACCAGGACTGCGGCAGCTCGCGTTCTTCTGGGTGGTATTCGCATTCGCGCTCTGTGCAGGCACGATGGTGGCGTTCGTGCTCGAGGAGCGCAACAGCAAGGCGCATTTCCTGCACGACTGCATCGCCTATGCCATGCTGGCCGCGCTGAGCCTGCTCGCGGTCGCGCAACACGACGCCGCACGCCGGTTACGCCGCACATCGTGGTTCATCGTCGGACTCGGCTCGGCGTGCCTCTCGCTCATGCTGGCGCAGGCGGCCGGTATCGCGGCACTCCCCGGCATCGACGTCTGGTACTACGACCGTCTCGCTGGCTGGTCGACAAACGCCAACCAGCTCGGGCTCCTGTGCCTCGTCGTCGCGCTCCTGGCCCTGCATCTCGCCGAGACGGCCGAGACACGAACAGCGTGGCTCTCAGCCGTCGTCGGTTTCATCCTGCCGCTCACGGCCGGCATCATGACACGCAGCGATGCGTTCATGCTCACCATTGCACTCAGCCTCGCTCTGCTGATTGGCAGCCGCGTCTGGCTCTCCACAGCCAAGTTGCTGCAGGTGCGCGGCAGCACGGTCGCCGGTCTCGTGATCCTGTTCACGGCCGTGCCCGCACTCGTCGCCGGGGCCTATGCCGTCGACCGTCTCTGGTCGCGTGATGCACTGGCCGCCGGCGGTTCTGCGTTGGCCTTCGACGAAGGCATCGAGCGCGACGTCGGCTATCGCACGGAACTGATCGGCCTCGCGCTCGACAAGGCGTTTTCGAGCGGCTTCCTCGGCCTCGGTCCCGGACCGCATCTCGTCCGTCCCCCGAACCTGCGTGAACCGCAATGGGACCCGGCACCCAATTTCGAGGCGCACAACACGCTGCTCGACGTCGCCCTGCAAGGCGGAGTCATAGCCGTTTCAGTTCTCATTTGGCTCGGCTTGTCGGCCCTTCGCGCCACCATGGCCGCGCGCCTCGTCGTACTCCCCGTGCTGCTGATCGGCATCGCCGCTTTCGGGCTTACGCATTTCATTCTGCGCCACCCGCTGTTCTGGTTCGTCGTCGCGCTCGCGCTCAGCACGCCGATCGCGCTGACGCGCTATCGGACCAGGCCGGCCAGCAAGTGATCACGCATGGACGTGAGAAAACAGACAAGGGGAGCCGCCGGTGCTCCCCTTTTTGCTTCTGCGTTCCACCCTTCGCCGCCTGCGTTACTTGGCGACGCAGGACCCCGTATACTGCGTATAGACCGGCTGCCCGATCAGGCCGAAGTGCCGCGAATGGACGGCCGGATGCGTTCCCGTCGCTGAATCGCGATCGTAGACCGTCGTGAGATTCAAAAATCCTTCGTTCGCGACCTCGAGGAAATGGTTGGCGTTGATCGCGCGCACGACCCGCACCGTGCCTGCTTCCGCGCCCGCGCTGGCCACCAGCTTCGCCGACTGCCCGTCGAGATTGATGTCGACGAGATCGAACGCCAGCTTTGCCGCCGCTTCCTTGCGGAATGCGCCCTTGTCGTAGGTGGCGACGGTGCCGGCGTCGAACGTGCACGCGAACGCCTTGGGCTCCTCTTGTGCCATGGCCGCACCGATCCCGCCGAGCATCGCCGCGCTCGCGACCGCCATCGCCAGTCGTCTCGTTCCCCGTCCCGTCACGCGTCACCCCCAACCTATCCTGGAGACGTCCAGGTCTTCTGTTCCGTTCCCAATCCGGCGCATACCGCCTTGGCCGGCCGAACTCACGATCTGTCTATCACATCCTGAACATGCCGAAGCGGGTCTCCGGCACCGGCTGCATCAAGGATGCCGCCAGCGCCAGGCCCAGCACGCGCCGCGTTTCCCCCGGCGCGATGATGCCGTCGTCCCACAACCGCGCCGTCGCATAGTAGGGATGGCCCTCGCGCTCGTACTGCTCGCGGATCGGCGTCATGAAAGCGCTTGCCTCGGCATCGGACCAACCCTTGCCTTCCGCAGCGAGCGCGTCCCGCTTCACCGTCGCCAGGACACTCGCCGCCTGCGCGCCGCCCATGACCGAAATCCGCGCGTTCGGCCACGCAAACAAGAATCGCGGCTGATAGGCGCGGCCGCACATCGCGTAATTGCCGGCTCCGAACGATCCTCCGATCAACACCGTGATCTTGGGCACCGCCGCCGCGGCCACGGCGGCTACCATCTTCGCGCCGTCCTTGGCGATGCCGCCCGCTTCCGCCTCGCGGCCGACCATGAAGCCCGCGATGTTCTGCAGGAACACGAGCGGGATGCGGCGCTGACAGCAGATCTCGATGAAGTGGGCGGCTTTCTGCGCGCTGTCGGAATAGAGAATGCCATTGTTCGCGACGATACCCGCCGGGATACCCTCGATGTGCGCGAACCCCGTCACCAGCGTCGTGCCGAACTCGCGCTTGAATTCGTCGAATTCCGAGCCGTCGGCGATCCGCGCGATCACCTCGCGCACGTCGTACTGCACGCTGAGCGAAGCAGGAACGATTCCGCCGATCTCGGCCACGTCATAGAGCGGCGGCCGGCTGTCGCGCATCGCCACGGCGAGACGAGGCACCGGCCCAAGCGTCGCCGCGATGCCGCGCGCGATGTCGAGCGCGTGCCCGTCGTCCGCCGCGACATGATCGACGAGACCCGAGCGGCGTGCGTGTACGTCCGCGCCGCCCAGCTCTTCCGCCGTCACCGTCTCGCCTGTCGCCGCCTTGACCAGCGGCGGCCCGCCGAGAAAGATCGTGCCCTGCCCCGCGACGATGATCGCCTCGTCGGCGAGCGCCGGCACGTATGCGCCGCCCGCCGTGCACGACCCCATCACCACCGCAATCTGTGCGATGCCATCGGCGCTCATCCGGGTCTGGTTGTAGAAGATACGGCCGAAGTGATCGCGATCGGGAAACACGTCGGTCTGGTGCGGCAGGTTCGCGCCGCCCGAATCGACGAGGTAGAAGCACGGCAGCCGGTTCTCGGCGGCGATCTCCTGCGCGCGCAGATGCTTCTTGACCGTCACCGGATAATACGTGCCGCCCTTGATGGTCGCGTCGTTGGCGACGATCATCGCCGGCCGCCCCGCGATGCGGCCGATGCCGGTGATGATACCGCCGGCGTGAATGTCGCCCGTATACAGTCCGAGCCCCGCCAGCTGCGACAACTCCAGGAACGGCGATCCCGGATCGATCAGCCGCGCCACGCGCTCCCGCGCCAGGAGCTTGCCGCGCCCGCGGTGACGCTCCCTCAACTTCTCCGGTCCACCCTCGGCTGCAGCTCTGCGCTTCTCTGCGAGGTCGGCGACCAGCGCGGCCATTGCCTCGGCATTCGCGCGAAATGCGGTGGAGCCTCGATCGGCGGCAGTGGGTATGACGGGCATGGGGCTCGAATGGCGCGAGGGATGGGCGTGAAATCTTGGCAGTGCGCCCGCCAGGATGCAACATGCGGCTGCGGACGTTGCCGCTGAAAAGCCGGGTTTGCCGGGATGATGCCCGTCGAAACCGAGCCACGATGATCGAGCCCGACATGTCCAACCGACACGACACTCCGACTGCATACTTTCCGCTTCTCGCATTCGGGCTCATCGCCTCGGCAGCGGTCCACGGCGCAACGCTGGCTCGGGCTGCCGAGCCTTACACATTGTCGCCATCCGAGATGAAGCTCGACTGCAAGCAACTCACCGGCACCATAAAGGTGCGCCTCGTGGCGCTCCGTCAGAAGCCGATTGCTCCCACGTCGGCCGTGTCCCGCGGCCTGCAAACCCTCGCGACCCCGATCTGGGGCGGCACCCGGTACGGCAACGACGAAGACGCCCAGCGCGCCGCCGATCGCGTCATGATCGAGACCTACAACAAGCGTCTCGTCGAAAAGAATTGCCCGTCGTTCGACATTGCCGCGGCACTTGCCGACCCCGGCGCCGCCTCTCCGAGCCCGACCATTCCCGCCAAGACCAAGCCAGACGCCAAGAAGTAGCGATTGGCTAAGGCGCGGGATAGAGTTCGTTGGTGCGCCCGGTCACCCAGTACGCGACGAGGCCGATCCATTCCTTGGCGGCGAGGTCGAGCCGTTCGAGCCCGGCTGGAAATCGTTCGAACGTCCGTGTCAGGTCCTCCACGCCGCGCGTCCGGTAATCGACCGGATACGCCACCACGTCGAAGCCGGCCTTCCGGAACACGCCCATCGCGCGCGGCATGTGATACGCCGACGTCACGATCGCCACCCGCGCGCCTGGACTGAGCTGCAGCAGATCGCGTGTGAAGACCGCGTTCTCGAAGGTGTTGCGCGAGCGGCCCTCGAGCACGATCCGGCCCGGCGCGATCCCCATGTCTTCGAGAAACTGGCCGACCGGGCCGGTGGCGTTCGGCTCGGTCGTCAGCAGCGATCCGCTGCCGCCTGTGAACACCACGCGCGCCAGAGGTAAGCGCTTGGCGAGCCGCACGCCTTCGGTCAGCCGCTCCGCCGATTCATTGACCGCGAGGCCGCTGCGGCCGCTGCTGACCCAGCCGTCCTCGAAGCCGCCCAGCAGGATGATCGCGGCGATCCGGTCATCGGGACCTGGCGCAGGCACCAGCGCGAATCTCGACTCGAGCGGCAGCAGCAGAACGTTGCCCAGAGGCAGCAGCCCTGCGCCGATCAGCAGCGCGAATGCGCCTGCCGCGATGCGAAGGCCGCGCCGTGTGTGCCGCGTCCACATCGCGAGCACGAGCCCCACGACGACCACGATCGCCATGAGCGAAGACGGCTGGATGACGAAAAACACGACCTTGGACAGTGCATGGAACATCTAGTGTCCTGATCGCGAAGTTCGCTTCCTGCATCCGGACGGCTCGATCATCACACTAGACGCGCTCGATCGCCACCGCCGTCGCCTCGCCGCCGCCGATGCACAACGCCGCGATGCCGCGCGCGAAGCCGTGCCGCTGCATCGCCGACAGCAGCGTGATGATGATACGCGCGCCCGACGCTCCGACCGGATGACCCAGCGCACACGCGCCGCCATGCACGTTGACCCGCGCATGGTCCAGGCCGAGGTCGCGCATCGCCGCCATCGTCACCACGGCGAACGCCTCGTTGATCTCGTAGAGAATGCCGTCGTCCGCCGCCCGCCAGCCCGCCGCCGCGCAGACCTTCTCGATGGCCCCGATCGGCGCCGTGGTGAACCACGCCGGCTCCTGGGCATGACTGGCCATCCCCACGATGCGCGCCAACGGTTGCAGCCCGCGCCGCGCGGCTTCCGACGACCGCATCAGCACGATCGCCGCCGCGCCGTCGGAGATCGAGCTGGAATTGGCCGCCGTCACCGAGCCGTCCTTGCGGAACGCCGGCTTCAACAGCGGGATCTTGGCGGCGTCCGCGCTGACCGGCTGCTCGTCGACGAGGATCTCGCTTTCGCCCTTGCGTGTCGCGACCTTGACCGGCGCCACCTCGCCATCGAACGCGCCGCTGGCGATCGCCGCCTGCGCCCGCGCCAGGCTGGACGAGGCGAATGCGTCCTGATCCGCCCGCGTCATCTGGTATTTTTCGGCCGTGTCCTCGGCGAACACACCCATCAGCCGGCCTGTACCGAACCCGTCCTCCAGCCCGTCGAGGAACATGTGGTCCTTGGCCTCGGCGTGGCCGATGCGTGCGCCCCGCCGCATCTTCGGCAGGATGTACGGCGCATTCGACATGCTCTCCATGCCGCCAGCCACAATCACGTCGCCGGGCCGTGCGGCGAGCGCCTCCGCCGCCATCATCACCGTCTTCATGCCCGATCCGCACATCTTGTTGACGGTCGTGGCCGGAACGCTTTGCGGCAACCCGCCCTTGATCGCCGCCTGCCGCGCTGGCGCCTGCCCCTGCCCCGCCGGCAGCACGCACCCCATCAACACCTCCGACACCTCGGCCGCAGCGACACCAGCGCGCTCGACCGCATGCCGGATCGCCACCGCGCCGAGATCAGCGGCCGCGAGATCCGCGAACACACCCTGAAAGCCGCCCATCGGCGTCCGCGCCATGCCGACGATCACGACGGGATCGTCGGCGCCGGGGGCGGCCCGCGAGCCGGCGGACTTCGCTTTGGTCCTGCTTCTTTTGCCGGTGAGGGGTGGATGGGTCATGGGTTCTCGCTTCGCGACGTTCGCGGCAGATCACGTTGCCGAAGCCTAGAACATCGCCGTGCGCGGGCGCAAAAGGAAACGCGGTGCGAACAAGGACGCACTCTTCGCAGAACGTCGCATTGGGCACTGGCGCGAAACTGGGCGCTGGCGCAAATGGAAACGCCTCCGGCAGAGGGCTCGCCGGAGGCGTCCGCGGGCAAATTTTGCCCCACCATCTCACAGTGCAAGGTCTCGGCAGCGGGTCGGTCGAGCCCCGGCCCCGTGAGAATTCGAATTCCACATCCGGCGTCCACAGCCGGCGTTCAGCAGCCGCTTGAATCGGCATCCAGACCACGATGATTGCAATTCCGGCAATCGCCGCTTCGAGCCGATCTGTACCTATCCATTACGACAATTCAGACGCGTCAACCGCGGTCCATGGCCGCGCCAAAAGCGAAGACGATCAGGAGTTCTACGTCTCGCTTCCAGCGCGGCCGAGGTAAGTCCGAACAATTGCGCTCAGCTGGCTTTTTGCGCTCGGCGTCCCTCCCCCGAACGACACCGGATCAAGCGGAAACCACCCAGCGGCAATATAACTTTTTTAGCACAACCCCTGATCTGGATCAATCCACACTCGCGCATATGCGAATGTTTTGATTTCTGGGACGGGCCGGACCAGTTATTGAATTGCGCACAATCAACCTATTGAAATTCTTGAAAGCCACTCATGGTCAAACATGCGGCTTTTTGAATGCAATTGAGCGTCGAGTTCGACCTCGATCAGCCGACGATGGCGTGCGGCACGAAGCGTGACGTGTTCTTGGTGATCGCGCTCTTGTCTTCGCGGATGCCGAGCCCGGCCGCATGCCCCGCGATCACCCACGAGCCGACGACGGCGTGATTGCCGTCCTGGCACGGTAACGGCGCCAGCGCCTGCATGATGCGGCCTTCGCCTCCATAGGGACCCGCATCGCGATCGATCACGCGGCCGTCGCGAACCAACTCGATGTTTGCGCCCTCGCGCGAGAACAGCGGCTTCATCGCATACGCGCCGCCGAGATCGGCGGCCCGCGCATCGCCCTCGAAAAAGCTCGGGAGCAGGTTCGGGTGTCCCGGCGCCATATCCCACAACAGCGGCAGGATGCCCTTGTTCGACAGCACCGCTTTCCACGGCGGCTCCAGCATGCCGGTGTGCGATTTCAACAGCGCATCCGCGAACGGCTCGCCGAACATCCACTCCCACGGATAAAGCTTGAACATCCGGTGGATCGGCTCGTTCTCGAGATCGTAGAATTGCCCGTCGGGGCCGAGCCCGATATCGGACATGGCGACGAACTTGGTCGCGAAACCGCCTTGCCGCGCGCACTCGTCGATATAGGCGATGGTGCCGCGGTCCTCGATCGACTGATCGACGCACGCGAGATGCAGCGTGCCCTGCCCGCTCAATTCCGCGAACCGCGCGACGAGCTTCTCGTGGATGGAGTTGTACTGATCGGCATCAGCGGGCAGTTTCCCCGCAGCGATCTGATCCTCGAGCCAGAACCACTGGAACGCGGCTGCTTCATAGAGCGATGTCGGCGTGTCGGCATTGTATTCGAGAAGCTTCGCCGGCCCGGTGCCATCGAAGGAAAAGTCGAACCGTCCATAAAGAGACGGCGAATTGCGATGCCAGCTCGTCCGAACCGCGTCCCAAGCGCTCTCGGGAATGGCCAGCCGTTTCAGCAATTCCTCGCTGCGCACGACGCGATCGACGAGCTGCCGCGCCATCTGATCGAGCTCGGTCGTCGGTTCCTCGATGCCGCGCTCGATCTCGTCGAGCGTGAAGGCATAATACGCCGTCTCGTCCCAATACGGCTCGCCATTCGGCGAATGGAAGGAGAAGCCGAGTTCATTCGCGCGGTCGCGCCAGTTCGAGCGCTCCGCGATCGCAAGTCTTTTCATGGAGATCAGCCGCCGGAGGTGAAGCCGCCCGAGGAATGCGAGGGCGACGACGCCGTCGTGCCGAAACCGCCGCGCGCTACGTTGTCGGGGCTCGCGGACGTCGGCCGGAATTGCGACCCGGTGGCATCGCGCTGTGCAGCCGCCGTCGCTGTCGGCGACTTGCTGGAGTTCATCATCTTGTTGGCGAGCAAGCCGCCCAGCAGGCCGCCGAGGAAGCCGCCGCCGCCGATGCCGCCCGACATCGTCACCATCATCATCAGGAAGGCCGCGGCCACGCCGCCGATCACCCACTTGGGCATGTTCATGCCGCCAGCAGGGGCTTCGTCCTGCGGTGCTGCCGCGACCGGCCCGGCACTCCGGTTCATCGTCACCGAGCCGCGTTTGCCGAAGCCTTTCGGCTCACCCTTGTTGGGACGATCGATCATGTGGTGCCCACCCCGTCGTATGGATTGATGCGTACACGATACGCGATCGCGCCTAAGCGCCGGTTACCGAGCCTTGAAGAATTGGTTGCGCCCGCGTGCCGGATTGGCACGCATCCGCCTCGAACTTGACCACCAGATCGCCCACGATTTGGGCAACCGTCTCGATGATCACGGTTGCAGAACGGCCGTCCACCTGATCCAAAGAGGCAGCGGGCAGCGCCACATCATCTGCTGCGCCGGCACAACCACCCACGCGGACGGTGCGCTGTGAAAGAGGACGACTTCAAAGGCTACACCGTCGCTTATGGACGCGACGAGACCCAGTTCCCGGCCTACCTGTTCGGCGTCCTGTCGGCGATCATGCTCGCCGCCGGCATCTACACGTTGCAGACGATCTGGTTCGCGCTCGGCATCGCCTTCGGCGGATTTGCGTTCTACAATTTCCCGTTGCTGGAGACTGGCCGTCCCGTCATCGGCGCCAACGAGTACGGCATCTTCATCCAGGGGTTCGGTATCATACGCTGGAGCGCCGTGGACAAGGTCGCGCTCGTCCCGATCGCCGTGCGCGTCCTGACCATCCACGAGCTTCAGATCGGCCTCAAGGCTCCGCTCGGCAAGGCGCTGATCTCGGATTGGCGGCGGCAAGCGTGGTGGCGTCAATTGATGCGGCTGCCGTGGTCGATGACGCACCAGAACATCATCCGCATCAACCTCGAGCCATTCGACCAGCCCCCCGAGGAAATCCACCGCACCGTCGAACGCATGTGGAAGCACTATCGGAGTTGAGGAAGGCCGGGTCGGCGGTCGCTGCCGCGAGCGGGCTATCGCCCGCACCCATTCGGGGGAGGTCTCCCCCGAAGCCCCCTCCGTTTTGGGCGAACCCAAATGGTGGGGAGTCCGAGGGGCTCCGCCCCTCGGCGGGGCGCGGGGCCGGCCCCGCTCGCGAAGCGACAGACCGGTGGACGCACGACCGGAGTTGGCGAGCCCCGTCCGCGCTGTCCTAATGCGTCAGCCACATGACCGACAGCCACGCGATCATGACCAGCGAAAGCCCCGCGTGCACCAGGGCAAACGCGCGCCACCCCTGGCCCGCCTTGCCCTGCGGCGGCTCCGCGGCGCTCAGCGTCATCTTCCGTCCGGCAAAGCTGCCGATGAACTCCGCCTGATCGGCTGGAACGACCATCTTGATCGCCGGCACGCCGGTGAATTCGAGCTCGATCGACTGCACGTCGAGATACCAAGACGTCCGCCAGCCGCGAATGTCGCCGTAGGGGATGAACAGCGCATCATGAAACAGCGAGAACGGCGGGAGCACGCGGAGCGACACGCCCCTGTCATGGACGCCGATCGTCAAAATCCCCTTCAGCGAGTTGTAGCCGCCGATGCCGAGCAGCACCGCACTCTGCATCGTCCGCTTTTCGCGCACTGGGCCGCCGTCGCCGCCATAGACCGCCGCGAGCATCCGCCAACGCCGCGCTTTGGCGTGCAGCATCCCGAAGAAAAGCACGAAGAAGACGCCGTACCCGAACACCGACAACACAGCCGCTCACCCATTCCTTGCGTGAGCCCGCGAGCGTAAGGCAATCCCTTGAACATATCGTAACCCGTGGTGGGAACCCCGCAGACGCAGGTGGCCGCTTGTCCCCTCTCCCCGTTCTTACGTCATGCCGAAGGCGTGCTTTCAGCACGATGAGAGGGTCAGGGTCAGGGTGAGGGGCGGCCGCTTACTCTAGTTTCGATTGTCTTGTCTTCGTCGCGATTGACCCCGAGCGGCCCTGAACAGTCGCGGCATGCGCCGCGCGGCACGGAATCGAGTGCGCGGCTCAAATACCTGCACAAACACCTGTTCTACCATCCAGCTTTCGCCACCAAGTTGTTGGTTCCTTAGGGCACAGTTCACTCTTGCGGAGGGAAAAAACTTGGCGGGTATCTATGAGGTCGAGGAAGGGCCTATGTCTGAGCATGCAGCTCTTCAGGCTGCAGTTGGAGACTGCATCCATTCTTGGTGCGTCCTGGAACGCGCGATGGTGGCCGTTTTATCGTGGGCCTTGAACACGCCGACCGAGAAGGCGACAATAGTTTTTAATGGCATCAACGGCTTTGCTGCCAAGCTCAATATCATTGATGCCCTGATGTGTGATGAATTGCATGGTCGTGATGAAAGCAACTTTTGGCCCGGCATGGTGTCAAACCTGAAGGAGCTGGCAGCTGCCCGCAACGTGCTGGCACACTATTCCCCGACCTACACATTTTGCCCTGAGTGCGAGACTCTTGCCGCGACAATCAAGAAGGAATATGGAGCGAAGCAGGCGAGGGGCTACACCCTTATCGGCATTCAATGCTTGGCCGCAGATATTAAGCGCCACGAAGGGCTTCTAAACAAGCTGGTCTATCACTTGGACGAAACCAAGAGAGACGACCGTACCTTCTGCAAAGAGCTAAAAAAAGTCAGCTTCGCCGATGAGATTAAAGTTTCGAAGGCCGTTAAATGCTTAAGCGTCCCGAGAACGCGGGAGAAGCTAGAGCCGCCACGCGAGATCTTTATTCATCCGGGCACGACAGAGGAAGAGATACAGAAATTCCTCAAAGATGCCTAACGGTGAACGACAGCGCGCGCCAAATCCAAGGAGATTTTGCGGAGTGGTCCTTCTCATTGAAGTGGTAATTGTGCGGCGCATCATCAGAGTAGGTGCGTGTCGTCGCTAACGGCCTCATCGCGACCGTCGCGCCAAGCCAAGTCCGAGCAAGTGGCCGCCCCTCACGTCGTGTCGGAGACACGCCTTCGGCATGATCCCTCTCCCCGCGCAAGTGCAGCCGCGGGGAGAGGGGGGACCGCGCGCCCCGCCGCGGCGGCCCGCGAGCCGCCCCGCACCCACTAAACCAACCTACTCTGCTCCACCGCCGCCGCGACGAACCCCTTGAACAGGGGATGCGGCTCGAACGGCCGCGACTTCAGCTCGGGGTGATATTGCACACCGATGAACCACGGGTGGTTCTGGTATTCGACCGTCTCCGGCAGCAGTCCATCCGGCGACAGGCCCGCGAACGTGAGGCCCGCCGCCTCGAGCCGTGACCGGTACGCGGTGTTGACCTCGTAGCGATGGCGGTGCCGCTCGGCGATGCGGGTGTCGCCGTACATGTCCGCAATCTTCGAGCCCGGCGCGAGCTTCGCATCGAACGCGCCCAACCGCATGGTGCCGCCGAGATCGCCCCCCGCGCGCCGCTCTTCCAGCTCGTTGCCGCGCATCCACTCGGTCATCAGGCCGACGACCGGCTCCGACGACGCGCCGAACTCGGTCGAGCTCGCGTCCCTGATGCCGACCAGATTGCGCGCCGCCTCGATGCACGCCATTTGCATGCCAAAGCAGATGCCGAAGTACGGCACGTTGCGTTCGCGCGCGAACTTGGCCGCCAGGATCTTGCCTTCCGACCCGCGCTCTCCGAAGCCGCCGGGAACCAGGATGCCGTGCACCCCTTCGAGGTAGGGTGCCGGGTCCTCGCGCTCGAACACCTCGCTCTCGATCCAGGCCAGCTTGACCTTGACGCGGTTGGCGATGCCGCCATGCACCAGCGCCTCGTTGAGCGATTTGTAGGCGTCCTTGAGGCCCGTGTACTTGCCGACGATGGCGATCGTCACCTCGCCCTCGGGGTTGGCGATATTGCGCGAGATCGCCTCCCAGCGCGTGAGATCGGGCTGCGGCGCGCCGTTGATGTCGAACGCGGCCAGCACTTCCCGATCGAGACCCTCGCGGTGATAGGCGAGCGGCACGTCGTAGATCGAGGCGACGTCGAGCGCCTGGATCACCGCCTCCTCGCGCACGTTGCAGAACAGCGCGATCTTCTTTCGCTCGCTGGCCGGCACCTCGCGATCGGCGCGGCACATCAGGATGTCGGGCTGAATGCCGATCGAGCGCAGCTCCTTGACCGAGTGCTGCGTCGGCTTGGTTTTCAATTCACCCGCCGACGGAATGTAGGGCACGAGCGTCAGATGGATGAAGATCGACGCCTTGCGCGGGAGTTCGTTCCCCAATTGCCGAATGGCCTCGAAGAACGGCAGGCCCTCGATGTCGCCGACCGTGCCGCCGATCTCGACCAGCACGAAATCGACGCCCTCGTTGCCGGCCAGCACGAACTGCTTGATGGCATCGGTCACGTGCGGGATCACCTGCACGGTGCCGCCGAGATAGTCGCCGCGCCGCTCCTTGGTCAGGATGTCCTGATAGATGCGGCCGGTCGTGATGTTGTCGGATTTCTTGGCCGGAACGCCGGTGAAGCGTTCGTAGTGCCCGAGATCGAGATCGGTTTCCGCGCCGTCGTCGGTGACGAACACCTCGCCGTGCTGGTAGGGGCTCATCGTTCCGGGATCGACATTGAGATAGGGGTCGAGCTTGCGGAGACGGACGGAGTATCCGCGCGCCTGGAGAAGCGCGCCGAGGGCCGCGGAGGTGAGGCCTTTTCCGAGGGAGGAGACCACGCCGCCGGTAATGAAGATGTACCGTTGCATGGGCTTTGCTTCTGTCATGGATCCGGGCCGATTCGAAGAGCGAATTTGACGTCATACACGGGGGCGTGCCGTGGCGCGTTCATGTAACCCGCGCCGGGTGGTACTGCCGGAGGCGGGCTCGCCTTCGGCAAGACTCGGCACCCGAAGGCGCACTCATGGCCGCGCCGGGTGCGTTGTCGGCACCCGAAGGCGCACTCAAAGCTCTTCCGGATTACTTGGATTGCGGGATCGCGGGCGCACCCGGCGGCTGCAGCTTGTCGAGAACGCCGCCGCGACCGGCCGGAGCCGGCGTTGCCGGCGCGCCGTCCTTGCTCACGGGAGCTGCGGCGCCGGGACGGTCGAACACCGACGACGGGGCGCGGTCACGCTGCGCCAAGATCGACAATAGGATGCTCGTGGTGAAGAACGCCGCCGCCAGCGCCGCCGTCGAGCGCGTCAAAAGATTCGCCGTACCGCGACCGGTGAGGAACCCGCCGCCGCCGCCGCCGCCAATGCCGAGCGCGCCGCCCTCCGAGCGTTGCAGCAGCACGACGGCGACCAGCGCCGCGGCGATCATCAGGTGCACGACGAGCAGAACGGTGGTCCACATGGCGAATGTCTCGGTCCAGGAAAGGCTGCCGGCCCAGGTCATGGGCGCGGGGCGGATGAAATCGGATGCGGGCTTCTACACCAGCCAGCGCGCCGCCGCAAATCGTGCGCTGCGACCCCGCCAGACCGAATGTCGCGGTAACCTGCCCCCGCCGGGGCTCGGCCAGCCCTTTCGACGCCGCCGGAACCTCATAAGACGGGCAGAATGCGCGTCCTACTGGGCTTTCGGCTGCCCGCCTTTTGCCGGCGGCTGCAACGTGGATATGGGAGCGTCGGGCGCTGGAACAAAGGCGTCTTCGGCTTTGATCTTGGCCTTGGCGGCGGCGGCTGACCGCTTCTTTTCGGCGGCAACTGCGGCTTTGGACGCCTTCTTGGACTTCTCGGGCACGGTTGCGGCCTGCGGCTCGAGCGCCCCCCCGGCGTCCGGCGCCGCCTGTTTCGATGAGGCCGCCTTCGGCTTGGGCTTCGGCGCGGCGGCCGGCGCGGGCTTGGCGGTCGCTTCCAACTCGGGCGGCGGCGCGGGGCAGCGGAACAGCACTTGTTCGTCGACCTCGATCAGCCGCGCGATCTTCTTCAGGCGCTCGGCGCCGAGATTGCTCTTGGCCCAGGCCGCGCCGCGCGCCATGTCCGCCCTGAGACCTGTCGAGATCAACGCGACCTGCTCCGACTTCAGCGCGTCGCAGGCCTCCTTCGCGAGCGGGGCCGCCGCGGCCTGCCCGACGAGACCGGCGCCCGCCGCACAAAGCCCCACGATCAGCGGCAGCCCACATCGCCGCCGCCTTGCCGCTCCAATAGCTTTCGCCCGCATCGTGCCGCCGCGTCCTTGTCCGAATTGATCCGCTCGCTCGCGACTATGCTCGCGTCCGCGCATGGTGGCAATGTGACGGCCGCGTCGCCCGTCAGCCGCCATAGGCCGCGATGATGCCGAGAAAATCCGATGCCTTGAGCGATGCGCCGCCGACCAGTGCGCCATCCACGTTCGGCACCGCCATCAGTTCGCGGGCATTCTGCGGCTTGACCGAGCCGCCATAGAGAATGCGCATCCGCTCGCCCTCGCCGCCGAACCGCGCGGCCAGCGCCTTGCGGATCGCACCGTGCACCTCGGCGACATCGGCGAGCGTCGGCGTCAATCCCGTGCCGATCGCCCACACCGGCTCATAGGCCACGACCGTCGACGCCGCCGTCGCTTCATCCGGCACCGCGCCCGCGAGTTGCCGCGCCACGACCTGCAGCGTCAGGCCAGCCGCCCGCTCTCCCGCCGTTTCGCCGACACAGACGATGGCCACCAGTCCGGCCCGGTGCGCCGCCGAGGCCTTGGCGCGAATATCCCGGTCGCACTCGCCATGATCCGTCCGCCGCTCCGAATGGCCGACGATCACCGCCGTCGCACCCGCATCCCTCAGCATCTCCGCCGACACGTCGCCGGTGTGCGCGCCCGACGCGTTGGAATGGCAATCCTGCCCGCCGAGTTGCAACAGCCCCCCTTTGGCGATTTCCGCCAGCACCATCGTCAGGGTCGCCGGCGGGCATAGCATCACGTCCGCCTTTGGCGGGGATGCCAGGATCGCGTCGCGCACCGCGATCGCCTCGCCAAGCGCCGCCTGTAGGCCGTTCATCTTCCAATTGCCCGCAACCAGGGGCCTGATACCGGCGCCGGCATTGACTGTGGCGGCGGGCTTTTTGGCCTCGGTCATGAACAGGTCCTCGTTTGATGAAAGGTGCAGGGATGAAAGCGGGCTTCGGGGCCGCATCCGCTTTTGCCGCATCGTCCGGCGGCTGGCAATCGGGGGCGGCAAACTGCGCGGGGCACATGCCGCTCCGGATGGCAGGGATCGCGTCCATTTGGGGGGTTGAGCGAGCTTGCCGGCTTGCTTTCACGCGCCGGCTGGGCTTGATAGCGTTGAATCGAGCGCCCGCACGGGCTGCACGACATCGCTCAACGCGGTTCGCTCGCGCGGATCGGTGGCATGACCCAGGATTTGGTCCCGTCTCGACGCCGCGTCTTGGAGTCGGGCCTCAGACCCAAGTCCTGCCTTGCCACGCTCCCGCGTGTCGAATGGACCGCCAAAAGACTGGAACACAACCGACCATGATGGAAGCGTTACGCCGCGGTGCAAAGGGTTGGGTCGCCAAGATCCTGTTCTTCTTCCTGATCGCGAGTTTCGCGGTGTGGGGCATCGCCGACGTGTTCACCGGCTTCAATCGCGGTTCGCTGGCCAAGGTCGGCTCGACCTCGATTACCGCCACGGACTTCCAGCAAGCCTTCCAGAACGAGCTCAACGTGATCTCGCAGCAGGCCGGCCGTCGCATCACGCCCGAGCAGGGGCGGCAGTTCGGCCTCGACACGCGCGCGTTGACCCGCCTCGTCGGCTCCGCCGCCATCGAGGAGCACGCCGCCAGCATGGGGCTCGGTCTGTCCGACGATGCGCTGATCGCCGAAATCGCCAAGGAACCCGGGTTCCAGGGCTTCGACGGTAAATTCTCGCGCCCGGCGTTCGAGAACTATCTGCGCCAGGTCGGCCTCACCGAGCGCGGCTTCCTCGCATTGAAGCGGAAGGACGAGGTGCGCGAACAGATCGTCGGCGCGATGTCGAGCGCCATCGCCCTGCCGCAACCGCTGCTCGACGCGCTGCATGCCTACAATGACGAGGCCCGCGTCATCGAGCACATCACTATCGACGCCGGCAAGGCTGTCACCGTCGCTGATCCCGACGACGCCAAGCTCAAGGAAACCTATGAAGGCGCCAAGGCGCAGTTCATGACCCCCGAGTATCGCAAGCTCGCCATTCTGATGATGTCGATCGAGGCGATCAAGAAACAGGTCGCCGTCACCGACGACGAGATCAAGACCGCCTTCGAAAAGGAGCGCGACAGCTATTCGCGCATCGAGCGCCGCCGCGTCGAGCAGATCAACTTCAAGGATCGCGCCTCGGCCGATGCCGCCAAGGCCAAGATCACCGGAGGGCAGAGCTTCGCCGACGCCGCGAAAGACGCCGGCGCCAAGGACAGCGACATCAAGCTCGGCCTCGTCACCAAGAAGGACCTGATCGACCCCAAGATCGCCGACGCCGCGTTCGCGCTCGAAAAGGACAAGGTGTCCGATGTCGTCGACGGCCGCTTCGCCAGCGTCCTCGTTCGCGTCACCGAGATCCAGGCCGGCAAGGAGGCGACGCTCGACGAGGTCAAGGACCGCGTGCGCGACAAACTCTTGACCGAAAAGGCGCGCGCCGAAGCGTCGAAGCTGCACGATGGCGTCGACGACAACCGCGCCGCCGGCAAATCGCTGAAGGAAATCTCGGCTGCGCTCAAGATCCCGTTGATCGAGATCGCCGCCGTCGATCGCGACAACAAGTCGCCCGACGGCAAGGTCGCCATCGAGGGTGTCGACGGCGGCAAGATCGTCGCCGCTGGCTTCGAAGCCCAGATCGGCATTGAGCGCGATCCGGTCGAACTCGGCGACGGCGGCTATGCCTGGGTCGATCTCGTCTCCAATACGGCTGCCACCCAGAAGCCGTTCGAGGCCGTCACCGCCGACGTCAAGGGCCTTTACATGGATCGTGAGCGCAAGAAGGCGCTGGCTGATCTCGGCTCCAAGCTGATCGAGCGCGTCAAGGGCGGCGCGACACTCGCCGCGATTGCGCTGGAGACCGGCGGCAAGGTCGAGTCGACCGCGCCGATCACCCGCAAGATCATCCCGCAGGGGCTGACGCAGGCCGCCGTCGCGCAGGCGTTCATTCTGGTCCAGGGCGCCGCCGGCACCACCGACACCGCCGACGGCAAGTCGCGCATCCTGTTCCGCGTCGTCGAAGTCCGTCCCGCGCCGCCCGCCACCAAGGAGCAGCGCGACGCGCTCGCGACCGAGCTCAAGGACGAGTTCCGTGGCGACGCCGTGTCGAGCTATGTCGCAGCCCTCCAGGAGCGGCTCGGCGTCACCATCAATCAGGCCGAGCTCCGCCGAATTTCCGGCGCCGACGCCGCGCAATAGGAGCCGACGTGGCCACGATGGAGCGAGGCGCACGCCGCAAGTCAGCGGCGGCCGCGACGACCGGCATGGACGCCGCCCCCGACGCCGCAGCCTTCGCGCGGACTTATGCACGCGGCGACGCGCAGGTCGTCTGGACCCGCCTCGTCGCCGATCTCGAAACGCCCGTCTCCGCCTACCTCAAGCTCACCGGCGCTGCGGCCGGCGGCGCATGCGGGCCGAGCATCCTGCTTGAATCGGTCGAAGGCGGCGCGATGCGCGGCCGCTACTCGGTGATTGCGCTCAAACCCGACTTGTTATGGCGCGCGCACGGCAACACGGCCGAGATCAACGCCGCGCCCGCCCAAAAGCCCGACACGTTCAAGCGCGAGGCGATGTCGGCGCTCGACAGCCTGCGCGCTCTACTGACTTCATCCAGACTCGAGCTGCCACCCGGCCTGCCGCCGATGGCCGCCGGCGTGTTCGGTTACCTCGGGTACGACACGATCCGCCTCGTCGAGCATCTGCCCAACGTTCCGCCAGACGATCTCGGCGTTCCCGACAGCGTTCTCATGCGGCCGACTCTGGTCGTCATCTTCGACAGCGTGAAAGACGAGATGACCGTCGTCACGCCCGTGCGTCCCGACCCAAAGATCCCTGCCGACAAAGCGTACAAGGCGGCACTGAAACGCCTCGGCGAAGCAGTGACGGCCCTCGACGCGCCGCTGCCGCACGGCGCTGCTGCCGCGCCGCAGAAACTGACGCTGCCGGACCCGGTGTCGAACACGCCAGCCGCCGACTATCTCGATATGGTCCGCCGCGCAAAGGACTACATCAAGGCCGGCGACATCTTTCAGGTCGTGCTTTCGCAGCGGTTCTCGGCTCCGTTCACGCTGCCTTCTCTCGCGCTTTATCGCGCGCTCCGCCGGCTGAACCCGTCGCCCTTCCTGTTCCACCTCGACCTGGGCGGCTTCTCGCTCGTCGGCTCGAGCCCGGAGATCCTGGTGCGGCTGCGCGGCGGCGAGGTCACGATCCGTCCGATAGCCGGCACCACGCGGCGCGGAGAAAGCGATGCCGAGGACCAGATGCTCGCCACGGCGCTGCTCAACGACCCCAAGGAGCGGGCCGAACACCTGATGCTGCTCGACCTTGGCCGCAACGACGTCGGCCGCGTCGCCGAGATCGGCACCGTCTCCGTCACCCAGCGCTTCATCATCGAACGCTACAGTCACGTGATGCACATCGTCTCGAACGTGATCGGCCGCCTCAAGCGCGGCTGCGACGCCATCGACGCCCTGATGGGCGGCTTCCCGGCTGGAACCGTATCCGGAGCGCCAAAGGTCCGCGCGATGCAGATCATCGATCAACTCGAACGCTCCAAGCGCGGCCCCTACGGTGGCGCGGTCGGATACTTCTCCGCCGACGGCGAGATGGACACCTGCATCGTGCTGCGCACCGCGCTGGTCAAGGACGGCATGATCCACGTGCAGTCGGGTGCCGGCGTCGTTCACGACAGCATCCCCGAAAACGAGCAGCAGGAGTGCATCAACAAAGCCAAGGCGATCGTGCGCGCCGCCGAGGAGGCCGTCGAATTCGCGGCGCGCGGCCGCGGCAAGACCAGCTCAAAGGCGGGCGGCGGGCCAGGGAGCGGTGCTGCGTCGAAGCGCGACAACGGGTCGAGCTTCGTTTGAAGCCTGAGCGGCGCTACACTGACGTTTCACGGAGCGACACCGAACAGCTCCGAACCCGACGAACAGACCTGTAAGTCGACATAATCGGCCGAGGAGAGCGCACGTGGCAAAGGCATCGAAGGCGATTTCACCCGGATCGGCCGGCCTCGCGCCGGCCAGTCTGTCCGGACATCCGCTCAAGTACGGCGAGAACCCGCAGCAGGCGGGCGCCGTCGAAATCAATCCAGACTGTCCAGATCCCCTTGCCCTCGGCCGCTTCACAACCAGTGACGGCAAGCCGGTGAGCGAGCGCTTCCCGACGCTGGGCTGGGTCAACCTGAAGGACCTCGACCAGGGCCTCGACGCGCTCACCCGCATCGCCGCCGCGTTCGAGCTCAATCTCGGCAAGGTTCCCGAGATCGCGCTCTTGATGGAGCACGGCAACCCCTGCGGCGCCGCCTCCGGCCGTGGCGAGAACGCGCTGCAGCTCGCCATCGACTCGGGCTTCCGCGCCTCGTTCGGATCGTTTCTCGTGACGAACGTCGCGCTCGACGACATGACCGCGTTCCACTTGCGCCAATGGATGGTTGCCGATCGCCCATTCGCCGGCATCGCCGCGCCGCTCGTCACGCCCAAGGCCGAAACCTACTTCCAGCGCAAGAAGGGCACCTGCAATCTGTTGATGAACCCCGCGCTCGCGAGCCTCGGCCTCGCCTTGCTGGAAAAAGCCCCGACAGTCCATTCGATCCGCGGCGCCACTGTCTCGACGACGCCGAACCAGTTCGTGCCCAAATTCCCCGATCATTGGGATGCCGCCCTCAAGGCCGACATGTGCCTCGCCTGGGGTGTGTGCGCGGTCAGCTCGTCAAATGCGATCACCATCGTCAAGGACCAGATCCTGATCGCCAACGCTTGCGGCCAGCAGGAGCGCGCCGCCGCCGCCGAACTCGCCGTCCTGCAAGCCAAGCGGTCCGGCCGCGCCAGTTCGCTGCGCGGCGCCGCCGCCGTGTCCGACGGATTCTTTCCGTTCGCCGACGGCGTCGATGTGCTGGCCCGCCGCCACGTCAAGGCGATCTTCGCCAACTCGGGCTCGATCAACGACCAGTCCGTCGCCGAGCACGCGAAATCGCTCGGGGTCGAACTCTTCACCGTGCCGAACAGCATCGGGCGCATCTTCGCTGGGCATTAGTCTTTTGTTGGCGCTTCAGTTGCCCACCAGCAACCGCGCCGAGGCGCTTCAGTTGCCCACCAGCAACCGCGCCGAGGCGCTCCGGGTGCCGACATTGCACCCGCGCCGGGCGCTTCGGATGCGCACCCGCGTCGGCGCTTGCGCCGGAGCGAGCAGAGAGAAGCCAGTCGGCGCTTGCGCCGGAGCGGGAGAAACCAGTCGGCGCTTGCACCGGAGCGGCAAAAACGTGCAGTCCCGCCTTAGCGAACTTGGCCATGAAAGGACGCGATGACGCTGACGCTGATGCTGCTGCGCCACGCGAAGTCGGGGTGGGACGATCCATCCCTGGAGGATATCGCACGGCCGCTCGCGCCGCGCGGGATCAAGGCCGCGCCGCAGATCGCCGCCTACGTCGCCGCCTCCGGCCTTACGCCCGATCTGGTGCTGTGCTCGAGTGCGGTGCGGACGCGGGAGACGCTGGCGCTGATGCTGCCGCACTGGCAGGCGCAATGCCCACGCGTCGTCTACGAGGAAACGCTCTACCTCGCAGCCGCGAGCGAGATCATCGACCGCGTCCGCGCCGTGCCCGACGGGCCGCGCCGGGTCATGGTCGTCGGCCACAACCCCGGCATGCACTCAGCCGCCATGACCCTCGTCGGCTCCGGCCGCCGCCCGGACATCACCGCGCTCGCGAGCAAGTTTCCGACCGCCGCCCTCGCGGTGCTGACGTTCGACCGCAAGCGCTGGATCGACGTCCGCCCCACCACCGGCCACCTCGACCGCTACGTCACCCCGCACACGGTGCCACCACCCGTGCCGTGATCCGTTTACGCCGCCGGCACCGAGCGGCTTCTTGCCCTGCCGCCGGGCATCGACTACGACAGGGGCATCGTTGCGGACGGTCCGCCCGCGCAACACCCGCCCCCCCCCTCGAACCGACATCGCGCCATGCTCATCCTGATCGATAACTACGACAGCTTCACCTATAACCTCGTCCACTACCTGGGCGAGCTGGGCGCCGCGTGCGAGGTCCACCGCAACGACAAGATCACGGTCGCCGAGGTGATGAAGAAGAAGCCCAAGGCGATCGTGCTGTCGCCCGGGCCCTGCACGCCCAACGAAGCCGGCATCTGCCTCGATCTCATCGCGGCCGCCGGGCCGAAGGTGCCGATGCTCGGGGTCTGCCTCGGCCACCAGGCCATGGGCCAATCCTACGGCGGCAACGTCATCCGCGCGCCGCAGCCGATGCACGGCAAGCTGTCGACCATCCGCCATTTCGACAAGAGCGTGTTCAAGGGCCTGCCCGAGCGCTACCAGGTCACCCGCTACCATTCGCTGATCGTCGAGCGCGGATCGCTCCCGGCCGATCTCGAGGTTACGGCCGAAACTTCCGACGGCTTGATCATGGGGCTCTGCCACAAGACCCACCCGATCCACGGCGTCCAGTTCCACCCCGAGAGCATCGCATCCGAACAGGGTCACGAGCTGCTCGCCAATTTCCTGACACTCGCCGGTATGAGCCCGACGCGCCGGAATGCCCCCGACGCCCGCCTCAAGCACGACGCGGCGTGAGCACAGCCATGACCGCATCCGGGACCACAGCCGAGCACTCCGCCGAATTGAAGCGGCTGATCCAGAAGGTCGCCTCGGCAGCCGCGCTCGACGAGGACGAGGCCGAACGCGCCATCGCCATCATGACCGAGGGTGCTGCGAGCCCCGTGCAGATGGGTGCGTTCCTGATGGCCCTGCGCGTGCGCGGCGAGACCGTCGAGGAATTGACCGGCGCGGCCCGGCTTTTGCGAGCGCGGATGACGCCGGTCGACGCCCCCGCGGGTGCCGTCGATATCGTCGGCACCGGCGGCGACAGCCACGGCACCTATAACGTCTCGACCTGCGCATCGCTGGTCGCGGCCGGCGCCGGCCTCCACGTCGCCAAGCACGGCAACCGCTCCGTGTCCTCTCTGGCCGGCGCGTCCGACGTGCTGTCCGCGCTCGGCGTCAAGCTCGACATCGGGCCGGGCGTCGTCGCCCGCGCCATCCGCGAGGCCGGCGTCGGCTTCATGTGGGCCCCGATGCACCATCCCGCCATGAAGGCCTGGGCGCCCGTCCGCGCCGAGCTCGGCATCCGCACCATCTTCAACCTGCTCGGTCCCGTCTCCAATCCGGCCGGCGTCACGCGCCAGGTGCTCGGCGTGTTCGCGCAAGCCTGGGTCGAGCCGATCGCGCACGTTCTCAAGCGTCTCGGCTCCGAGCACGTCTGGGTCGTGCACGGAGCCGACGGTCTCGACGAGCTGACGACCACGGGACCGACAAGGGTCGCCGAGTTGAAAGACGGTTCGATCGCCGTGTTCGACGTCACGCCCGAGATGGCCGGCCTCCCCCGCGCCACCCTTGCCCAACTCAAAGGTGGCGACGCCCAGGTCAACGCAGCCGCCATCCGCGACGTCCTCGCGGGCAAACCCGGCCCGTTCCGCGATATAGTGCTGCTGAACGCCGCGGCCGCGCTCGTGGTCGGCGGCAAGTCCGGAAACCTGCGCGAAGGCGTCGAGCGCGCCGCCCACGCCATCGATACCGGCGCCGCCGCCAAGGCTCTCGCGCGCCTCACCGCCATCAGCAACGGACCCGCGTCATGACAACGCCCGCGACGCAAGCCGACGTGCCCGACATCCTCGCCCGCATCACCGCCTACAAGCGCGACGAGATCGCCGCCGCGAAAGCCGCGAACCCGCTGCAGGTGATGGCCGAGTACGCGCGCTCGGCCGGCCCGGTGCGCCCGTTCGCCGGCGCGCTCCGCGCGAAAATCGCCGGGGGGCACACCGCGCTCATCGCTGAAATCAAGAAGGCGTCGCCGTCGAAGGGACTCATCCGCTCCGACTTCGATCCGCCCGCCCTCGCCCGCGCCTACGAGCACGGCGGCGCGACCTGCCTATCCATTCTCACCGACGGCCCCTCGTTCCAGGGCGCGCCCGAATTCCTCACCGCCGCCCGCAACGCCACGTCGCTGCCCGCGCTGCGCAAGGACTTCATGATCGACACCTACCAGGTCGTCGAGGCGCGGGCTTGGGGCGCCGACTGCATTCTCGTCATCCTCGCCGAGGTCGACGACGCCACCGCCTCGGCCCTCATCTCGGCGGCGCGAGACTGGGGCATGGACACCCTCGTCGAGGTCCACGACGACGCCGAGATGATGCGCGCACTCGCGCTCGACGCCGAACTCATCGGTATCAATAACCGCAACCTCAAGACCTTCGAGGTCTCGCTCGCGACGAGCGAGCGCCTCGCCCCGCGCGTCGGCAAGGGCAAGATCGTCATCGGCGAGAGCGGCATCTTCACGCCCGCCGATATCGCGCGTCTCGCCAAGGTCGGCATCCAGACCTTCCTCGTCGGCGAGAGCCTCATGCGCCAAGCCGACGTGACAAAGGCGACGCGCGAGTTGCTGGCAAAAGTATGAGCGTGGCGTGCTCGGAACGCCGCCTTCTACCCGAACCTCATCAGAGCGCAGGCAGATCTGCGGCTGATGTAGATCATCCCGCATCATCTCGTGCCCGGCCTCACCGCGCCTTTTTTCAGCGTGCTGAAAGCGCTCCGCAGGCTGCGCTCCTCCTGGCGTCGAGACCAGCGCTCAGCTAACATTTCACGCGCACCACTCGAGGGGGAGTGGTCGGAACCTTGGGGAGGATCTGATCGTGAGTTCCTTTATGCCGAAAATGCGCGCCATCGGCGTGCCCGTGAACGACTACTACGTCGAGGAATTCGTCGACATCCCGAAGTTCCGCTACAATAAAATTCCCCTTGAATCGGTGGCCAAGGACAAGGACGGCTTTCATCTCAAGCTCGACGTCAAGGAACACCACGAATACTTCATTGCCCGCAAGGACGTCTCGGCGCCCAATTCGGGCGGCAACACGACCAACGTCTTCCTCGGTCTCGTGTCGCTGTATTCGGCGATGCAGGTCGATGTCCAGTTCAAGGTGATCCTGCCCGACGACGAGTCATCCATCGCCCAGCAAGAAATCAACACGTTCGTCTACAACGACGTCAATGTCGTGCAGGTGCATACGCCGATCTGGGGCCCGCGCGAGTGCTTCAACGGCAACGCCCACGGCCGCACCTACCTGCTGGTCTCGCCGCATCCGCCCATTGACACGCTGGACGACGAGATCAAGACGCGCTTCCGCCGCGCCGACGACGTGCCCATCATCACGCCGGGCTACCTCAACAGCTATCTCGGCCCGCAGATCATCGTCCCCACCGGCATCGGCTTTGACTCGATCAAGCCGCGCGTCGGCAACAACGACGTCATCGTCTGCCTCAACGACGACGAGCTGATCGAGAAGTTCGGCACCCAGATCTACCCGGACGAAATGTCCAACGAGGTGCTGCTGAACATCACGCAGCGCTTCACCAAGAACCACAATCCGCACATGGACCCGAGCATGACGTTCGCGCTCGGCTTCTCGAACGGCGGCTCGCTCACCTGCTACCAGTACGAGAACAAGCAGTACCTCATTCATCTTCCGCTCGACGTCGCCGACTCGACCCGCATCGCGACCGAGTTCGGCGATCCGAAAGTCGATCCCGACTATGCCGGCAAGTACGGCGTCGGGCGCGGCGACGCGCGGGTCACCGGCCACTTGTTCTATCCCTACTTCATCGATGCCATGAAGGACGGTCTCGCCGCCGCCTGCGCCGCTTCCGAACTGGGCGCGGCACTGTCGGCCCTGATGCACCATTCGAAGAAGTCGAACATCGCCACTTTTGACGCGGACGCCTTGAACAAGCTCGTGGTGCGCTGCATCGACAAGGTCGAGCGCAACGAGTTCAAGGGCATCAACCTGGCCTCTGCCTGACGCCGACCAGATTACCGCATCGACGCGCTGCCACCCTGTCGATATGCTCATCGGAGCTGAGCAGCGGAAAGCTGCCGAACGCTGACCCAGGGGACAGGAAACAATATGAGCAACGAAGCCACATACAGAAAACTCGCCCACGAAATGATCATGGCGGGCGTGAACACCGCAGACCCACGCCAGTCCATCAAGGACAGCGTGAAAGTGGAGGGAGACAAACTTACAATTCGCGGCGATACCTTTTCATTGAAGGATTACAATCGCGTTTTGCTTTTCGGAGTGGGTAAAGCCTCTACCCCGATGTGTCAGGCCTTTGAAGGCATCTTGAAGCCTGACGATGGTCTGGTCATCACAAAGCTCGGCGAGGAAATTTGCATCGCCGATGTCACGTCGATTCCAGTCAAGCGAGCCTATCATCCCGAGCCTCGCGCCGAAAACGCCGAATACTCCAGAGAAATTCTGGATATGATCGATGCCATCGGCAAGGACGAAAAAGTCCTGGTCTTCCTGATGGTGTCGGGCGGAGGATCGGCCCTCTTTTCCTGCGCTCCAACAACCGTGAGCATAGAAGACAAGTTCAAGCTGAACCAGTTGCTGATGAAGTGCGGCGCCAACATCCACGACATCAACACCATTCGCAAGCACTGCTCGGATATCAAAGGCGGCAAATTCGGACAGCGGGTGACTCGCAAAGGCGGAACGCTGATATCACTAATCCTCTCCGATGTCGTCGGCGACGATCTCAGCGCCATCGCCTCCGGACCCAGCTACAAGGACAGCAGCACATTCGCCGATGCCGTCCGCCTGATGAAGCAATACGGGATCTGGGAAGAGGCCCCGCAATCGGTTCGCGATCACATGGAGCGTGGTTTGCAGGATGCCTCCCTGGAACCGCCGAGAGACGTTCCAGCAGGTGTTTATAATTACCTGATCGGGAACAATCTCGGTGCGCTTGAGGCTGCCAAGGCGATCGCCGTCAGGAACGGCTTCAACACGACGATCCTGACCAGCCAGAACACTGGCGAGGCTAAAATCATCGCCAAGGCCTATATGGGGATCGCCAAGGAAATTCAGGATTCACAGAATCCGCTGAAAGCTCCGGCTTGCCTGATCGTCGGCGGCGAAATGATCGTGACCTTCAACTGGGAAGATCGCAATGGCTTTGGGCCAACGCGTGAATTCGTGCTCAGCTCCGCAATCGAAATCCAAGGACGCAAAAACATCGTGGTTGCAGGATGCGACTCCGATGGCGTCGATGGCGATGGCAAGTCCGGCGCGATCGCCGACGGCCATACCATTGCCCGGGCCAAACTCGACCCGCGGCACTACCTCGACAAACACGATGCGGAAATTTTCTTCGACAGTCTGGATGATTCCATCCAGTTCGTCAGCATGACCAACGTGAACGACATCATCATCATTCTGGTTGGCGACAAAGAGTGAGTTCACCTGCCGTCCATGGCGCATGGCGCGGAGCGTCGTCGTGCGCCATGGACGAAGCGACCCACAGTTGCGCGTGAGCGGCGCGCGCGCATTGCTCGTGACGGGGCTTCACATTCCCATGCTTCCCATCCCCCTGCGACGCCGTAAAAGTTGATCCCTCCGCTCGGCTATGACAGCGTGTGCGGAACAGCGGTGCGCGGCCCGCCCGCGCCGGCCGCAGCACTTTGCCGTCACGCCATACGTTCACGAAGGAGCCCGCCATGGATACCGAACTCGAACTCCCCGCCCGCGACGGCGACGGGTATCTCGTTGACATGGATCAGTGGTCGCCCGAGATCGGCCAGGAGATGGCGCGCGTCGACGGCTTCGAGATGACCGACGAGAAGTGGACGCAGATCCTTGCCGCACGCGATTACTACAGCGACAAGCAGACCGTGCCGCCGGTGCGCAAGTTCGCCTCGGCCATCGGCCAGACGAACGAGCAGCTGTTCGAGCTCTGGCAGGGCGGCCCGATGAAGCCGATCACCAAGTACGGCGGACTGCCCAAGCCCACCGGCTGCGTCTGACCCCACGCGTCATCGCTGCTCAACCATGACCCGCGACCGCCGTTGCCCCCGGCCGCGGTTGCGGCATACTTGTGCGCTCACACGGCACGCGCCGATGGGGCATACGATGGCTGGCGCACGCTCGGCCGATGCGGGTTTCTGGTCGTCCGCCATCGCCGCCGCGCCCATCGCCGTGCTAGGCACATGTTCATGTCTTAGGACATGACCATCTCATCTCAATCAAATCAACGCCTTGACGAAGCCGTTCATGAATCGCGCACGGCATGCACTTGGCTCTGTCGCGGCCGGCCGTTCAGCTCAACCGCGCTGTCCCCTGGACCCCTCGCACGGGCTACACTAAACACTGCTGAGCACCCCGAACCGCGAGCCCGCCCATGCCGCCGCCGCCCAAGCTGTCCCACCTCAACGCGCGCGGCGAAGCGCATATGGTCGACGTGTCCGACAAGGCCGTCACCAGCCGCACGGCGATTGCCGAAGGCTTCGTCGCCATGTCCCCCGCCACACTCGCGCTCGTCGAAACGGGCGAAGCCAAGAAGGGCGACGTGCTGGCCACCGCGCGCATCGCCGGCATCATGGCGGCAAAAAAGACGTCCGAGCTCATTCCACTGTGCCACCCGCTGGCCATTACCAAGGTAACCGTCGATTTCATGCCGAGCCAGGATCCGCCCGGCATCTGCGTGACCGCCGAAGTGAAGGTCGGCGGCCAGACCGGCGTCGAAATGGAAGCGCTGACCGCCGTCTCCGTCGCCTGCCTGACCATCTACGACATGCTGAAAGCGGCCGACAAAGCGATGCGCTTCGACGGCATCCGCCTGATCGAGAAAAGCGGCGGACGCTCCGGCATCTATCGCGCTGGCGACGCCACCGCGAAGCCATCGCCGGCTTCGACCGCAAAGGTTCGTTGACATGGCGCCGCTGTCCGTCGAACAGGCCCTGCGCGCCATTCTCGCCGACGCTGCGCCGCTTCCGGGCGAGCGCGCCGGCATTCACGAGGCGGCCGGCCGTGTCCTCGCCGAGCCGGTGCTTGCGCGGCTGACGCAGCCGCCGTTCGACGGCTCCGCGATGGACGGCTATGCGGTGCGCGCGGCGGATGTCACGACGCTGCCCGCTGCACTCCGCGTTGTCGGCGAGGCCGCGGCTGGGCGCGGTTTCCGCGGCACGCTCGGACCCGGCGAAGCGGTGCGTATCTTCACCGGCGCGCCGATTCCCGCCGGCGCCGACGCCATCGTCATCCAGGAGAACGTCACCCGCGACGGCGATCGCATCTCTGTCATCGACGGCGAGCCCGACGCCGGGCACATCCGTCCGCGCGGCGGCGATTTCGCCGAGGGCCGCCTCCTGCTCGAGGCCGGACGGCGGCTCGATGCGCGGGCCCTGACATTGGCCGCGGCCGGGGGGCATGCCGAGTTGATTGTGTGCCGCAGGCCCGTCGTCGCCATCCTCGCAACCGGCGATGAACTCGTGGCTCCCGGCACCATGCCCGGCCCCGATCAGATCGTATCGTCGAACCCGGTCGGACTTGCGGCCATGGTGCGCGGCGCGGGCGGCGAACCGCGACTGCTCGGCATCGCGCGCGACACGGCCGATGATCTCGCCACAAAGATCGCCCAGGCGGAAAGCGCCGACGTCCTGGTGACGATCGGCGGCGCCTCTGTCGGCGATCACGATCTCGTCGCACCAGCGCTCCGTGCAGCCGGCGTCACCCTTGGCTTCTGGAAAATCGCCATGCGGCCAGGCAAACCGATGATGTTCGGCCAGAACGGCGCACTGCGCGTACTTGGCCTGCCGGGCAATCCAGTGTCGTCGCTGATTTGCGCGCGCGTCTTTCTGCTGCCGCTGCTCGCGCGTCTTGCCGGCCGTCCGGATGGCGAGTTGAGCGCGGCCAGCGCCCGGCTCGCCGTCGGCCTCGAACAGAACGGACCGCGTCAGCACTACATGCGCGCGACGCTCGATCAATCCGACCACGCCGATCCGCGCGTCCGCCCCGCGATCTCGCAGGACAGTTCGCTGCTTTCCCCCCTCGCCGAAGCCGACTGCCTGATCGTTCGCGCCCCCGGCGCTCCAGCCATCGCCGCTGGCGAGCGCGTCCCAATTCTCAAGCTCGATTTCTAAGCAGACAAACCCAGATTAATTGGCAGGTGCTGTCCTAATTTCAGGGCTTCTGTCCTAATTTGAGCATCAGCACACGAACACTCTGACAACACTTGCTGAACTGATGCGGAACAGATTACCTTGTCGGGGCAGGTCCAAGGCTGGTTGCACCCTAGCCTTGGACCCTAGAACCACCCGCAGACCGAGGAGTCCGCGAATGATCCATCTCGTCTTGCGCGCCGGGATACGGCCGCCTTCGTTCCGAGGGCGGCATGGCGAACAACCTCCCGCCTGAAAAGCAGATCGCCGTCATAGCCGCCCTTTGCGAAGGCATGTCGATCCGTGCCGTCGAGCGGCTGACTGGCGCTCACCACGATACCATTATGCGCCTCGGCGTTCGCGCCGGTGAAGGCTGCGCGCGTCTGCATGATTATCTCATGCAGGACATTCGAGTCGCCATCGTCGAGATGGACGAACTCTGGGCCTTTGTCGGGAAGAAGCAGAAGCGCACCAAACCCGAGGACGGTAATCTCAAGGGCGACGCTTACACGTTCATCGCCATCGATGCGACCAACAAGGCCGTTCTCGCTTATCGCACCGGCAAACGGAACTACGCCAACACCGAGATATTCCTGGCCGATCTGAAGATGAGGCTCGCCAGCGTGCCGGTCGTCAATCTTCCGGTCCTGACCAGCGATGCGTTCCGCTACTACGAGCCC
Organism: Hyphomicrobium sp.; assembly: GCA_022843145.1. Lineage (GTDB taxonomy): Bacteria > Pseudomonadota > Alphaproteobacteria > Rhizobiales > Hyphomicrobiaceae > JAKAML01. Next base: position 56,701 of record JALHOF010000014.1, on the reverse strand, counting down.
GCCTTGAAGCGCGTGTTTGGAAACCGGATCAAGTACGGCCAGATCATCAAGAGGTACGCCGACGAAGCCAACCCTGAGACGAGCAGCGAGGCGTCGCGTCGTTACTCACCGGGCATCGTAGTCGGGATCGACCGCAAACCCGTGGTCCGCAATCCGCCGCTGGAGGCGATTTCGACGAGCCATGCCGAGCGCCACAACCTCTCGGTCAGGATGGCGTCACGCCGGTTCACGCGGTTGACGAATGCCTTCTCGAAGAAGCTCGAGAACCACATCGCGGCGGTGCATCTCTACGTCGGGCACTACAATTTCTGCCGAGTGCATGAAGCATTGCGCATCACGCCCGCGATGGCGGTCGGCGTCACGGATCATGTCTGGTCGATCGCGGAGTTGCTCGATGCTGCGCTGACGGGCGTGATCGAACCTCGTCTCCGGCGCTCCATTGCGAAGAAGCGTCCGCCGAAAAAGAGGCAGCTTGGTTGAACAAAGTTGCGGAGGCAATGCCGAATTCCCGACGAGCCGATTAGACTTTCGATGCGAAGCATGATGAATGTAGATGGCCGCGCACTGGATCAGAGTACGCGGCCGTAAGACTACCAGAACCCGGTCGCGTTGGATGCGCGGCGGCAGCCCAGTTTGGAACAGTGTTCGCGTCGCTAGTCAAGGCACCGGTCGCATGCACCGACGCGGCCCTTATCACCCACAATGGGCAGAAGGGACGCGGACACGATGATTGCAAATGATCTCATCATCTTCGACCAGAAGGTCGGCGAAGACTTGCGCGGCTACCTGAACCTCACCGACATCTGGCGCATCGCAGGTTCACCGAGCACGAAGACGCCCCCCAATTGGCGTCAGAACCCGACGACGGACGAGTACATCCTGGCCGTCGCCCAAAACCTAGGAAAATCCTATGTTAAGGGGAAAAACGACACGAACTCAGTCATTTACACCAAGTCTGGCAGGGGCGGCGGAACCTTCGCTCACGTCTTGGTGGCTCTCGCATATGGCGAATACTTGAGCCCAGAACTTGCCGTCGAGATCAAGCGGACCTACCAGCGCGTTCGAACTGGCGACCTGACGCTGGTCGATGAAATCCTTGCGAAAGCAGACGCCGCGCGTCACCACAACGAGGTTCGCGACCTGTCGAAGGAGATCCGCAAGAAGTACACTGACTCACTGGCAAATCACGGCGCAAAATCAGCAATCGGCTACTGTACCGATGCCATCTACGAAGTCCTACTCGGCGGCACGGCAAAGCAGATCATTCATGACCGCCAGCTTCCCGCCAAGACCAACGTTCGCAACACGCTTCCTACGGGCGAACTTCTGCAAACCATGAACACTGAATACCTCAGCGCTGAGCGGATCGACGGCTTGGATATCCAGGGCAAAGAGCCTTGTGCCGAAGCTTCGCGGCAGGTGGCTCGATACGTGAAAAGGATCTTCGCTGACGTTCGCGAGGACAAGCCGCTCGGCGACTCGGAGTGATTGCAGCGCTCCGGCAGCCATCGAACCAATGGCTGCCGGTCTCGGGATGAACCCCAAATGTCGAAATCGCAGCCCAACGACGGACGCCACCCGCTCACTTATCCGCCGGTGACCGAGTTTTCGCGCGACCTCGTCGATCGTTTTCTCGACGGCAGGACCGTCACTCGCTCGAACGACGCCATCGGACGCATGAAGCTCGTCGAGAAGTACCCAGACATTGCCCGCGAAGCCGACCGCCGCCGAGCGTTCCGGAACGAACGGCGCGACCGGTCGCGACCCTAGACACGCTGCCCCCGGACGCTATGCTCTCACCATGGATACGGGTCGGGGGACGAGATGCTGCCAGTTGTTGCCGGAGTCGCGGGAGTCGCCGCTGCAGGTGTTGCCGCCTATCGCTACCTGAGGCGAAAGAAGCCAACCGACAATCCCTCGGATGCCGCGTCCGTCGAGACCGCCGCATCGTCGCCGCCTCCTGCTGCTGTAGCCAAGGCACCGGCGAAGGCACAGACGCCACCCGCTCATTCCGGAGCCAAGACCGGGTTGATTACCGCTGGAATCGGCTCCGCCGTGATCGGAGCGTTGGCGTTCATCCCGGTCAAGGGAATGCCACTCTGGAAGGCTGCTGCCACAAAGGCCGGGGCGTATGCCGTCACTGCACCAGTTCGAACGACTACAGCGGTTGTTGCGCACTCGGCTGCCTCGAAGCCCGCGCCTACCGTTGTTGGCCAATCTGCAGGAGCCGCTGGCCACGCTGCTGCACCAGTCGCTTCCCGTTCCAGACAGGTAGGTCGATGGGTGGTCGTTAAGCTGACGAATGGCTCGATCAGAGTCGGAACATTCACCCTTGGCGTGGTGTCGGCCAGCGTGTTTGCAGGGTTCACGAGAGAGTTCGGGTTCGAAGATATCGGGACCTTCGGAGCCAAAGCCCTCAAACACAAGTTCGAAGTCTGGCGGACGGAACGCGGTGAACACTGCATCAAGACGCCTCGCGGCGTGTGCGCGAAGTGTCAGCGTCTTGGAGATTCTTGCACGCCGACTACGATCAGTATCTAGGCTGAATTGACGCCCTTCTGCCTTAGTACCTGATGATCGGACCTATCATTCCCCAGCCCTTTTCGTGGCCCCATTTTGGACCGGAGCGGCGAAGGATCTCCTGCCGCCTCTCTCGCACGCGGTTGTCTCTCGCCTGCTCAGCCACCCCTTTGATCCCCATCTCCTTCTTGAATCCCTTGGCCAACGATCCCGCCGCAGCAAATGCAAAAGCGCCGCCAGTGATCTTCGCCGCGCCGATCGCCGCACTCTTCGCCTTGACGACCCTGGCCTTGCGCCGATCGAGCTTCTGCGCCGCGACCTGCGCAGCCCGCTTCTTCGTTGCTGCCGTGTTGCTGCGCTCGACGCGCTCGGCCCTCGTCATCGGCTTGATCGTGCGCGCCGTTTTCTTCCTACTCGGAGCCTTCATCGATCCCTTCGTCGTGCGAGTCTGCGTGAACGCTAGGCCCTTTTTCGACACGCGATGCTGCACGAACTGACGGCCGCCGACAGATTGGATGCCACTCATCGCGCTCGACGCACGAGCTTTCGCAGCCTGCATCGCCAGCTTGAATATTCCGACCATTGATTGTCTCCGTGAGTTGTCGTTCGACGTGGCGAGTTCCGTGACGCATCAACAATCCAGCAACCATTCGGAGGTCGCCGGTGGAGGGATTCAAGATCGCGAAGGTCGTATCAGGGGCAAAGTCGCAGAATGGTGAGTTCGTTGCGGTAGTCGAACTTCAAAATGGACAGCAACGAGGGTTGGTCCTGGACGCGGAACAGCTAGACGATCTGTCTCGCCTCCTCCAAGCAGCACAATGCGCTCGGCAGGGTCTTGTTTTGAGCTTCGAGATTCCTGCTCTCCTTGAGCGGGGAACGGAAGCAGCAGAGGTTTCGATTCATCGCGTTGCTGAAAGCTCTCATCCGACATGGCCAGGCACCTATGTTTGTCGGCTCGAAGCCGAAGGGTTGACCGTGAACCTCGCCATGCCGCACGAGATCGCCGTCCAGTGGCGTGATCGTCTCTCGAGCGACATCGAGACGTTTGTCAAAACGCACGCCAACTGACCTCAACAGACCTTCCGAATACGCATCTTTCGGACCTGCCAAAACCTGCTGCCTGTCAACACCGTCAACTGTCCTAATTAGGACAGCACCAATTGGCACTTGCGGAACGCTGCGGGAACGCGTAGGGTACGTTCACGGTTTGTACATACGGCCGATCTGCCCTGAGCCATCCGCAACAGCGCCGCCCAGCGCATTTCGAATATCCCGATCGAAGACCTCGAGAGGCACCATGCTGACGCAAAAACAAAAAGAGCTGCTGCTGTTCATTCACGAACGCATGCAGGATCAGGGTGTGCCGCCGTCCTTCGACGAAATGAAGGTGGCGCTCGATCTCAAATCAAAGTCCGGCATTCACAGATTGATTACCGCATTGGTTGAGCGCGGCTTCATCCGCCGGCTACCGCACCGCGCGCGCGCGATAGAAGTCATCAAGCTGCCTGAGAACTCCGAAAGCAGCCAGAAGAAGAGCGGCTTCCAACCGAGCGTCATCGAAGGCGGGGGTGCGCAACGACAACGCGAACTCGCAATGCCGTCATCGACCGTCGTCGACAGCCGGACGGTTTCGGTTCCAGTCATGGGGCGCATTGCGGCCGGCACGCCGATCAGCGCCATACAAAACCACTCGCACGACATCGCCTGCCCACCGGATCTCTTGACCAATGGTGAGCACTTCGCGCTCGAGGTGCGTGGCGACTCGATGATCGATGCCGGCATCCACGACGGCGATACCGTCATTATCAGACGATGTGACAATGCCGAAAACGGCGACATCGTCGTGGCGCTGGTGGAGAAGGAAGAAGCGACGCTCAAGCGCCTGCGCAAGAAGGGCACGACGATCGCGCTCGAGGCCGCCAACCCGGAGCACAAGACGCGCATCTTTGGCCCCGACCAAGTCGATATCCAGGGCCGGCTCGTCGGTTTGATCCGCAGGTACTGAGGGTCACGGTCACGAAGCGGACTACGCGAACGCCGCAGCTTGGCCCATCCAGCCGCTCACCAGCGTTCATCATAGAAACTCGGATCCTTGAGGGCTTCTTCGACGTCAGCTTCTGCACGCGGGATCTGCTGCGAGGCGAGAAACTCAGGTGATGCTGCGAAGGCCCAGAGCCGCGAGACAACACGCGCCGGTGCGTTAGAGCCGCTGGAGTTGTACGGATCGCCCGCGCTTATCCGGCCCGCGTCCGTGCGAGATGCAAGATCGCGTTCCGTCTCGCCCGCCCGATCAGCGCCGCGGCCGGTCTGGTTCGAACCGCCGCCCGGCTGAGCCCACCACGGGAGACGCGACCACGGACGGTCGCCGCGGTCCGACGCGACGGTTGCGATGCGAATGGGAGCCGATCGTGGATTTGGCACAGTCCCGTTGCTTGGCTTGCGGCCTGTCGCGGATTGATCCGACGTGCTGTCAGAGGCGGTCGGGTCGGACATGGGTCCAGTGACTGCGTCCATCGGCGCCGCTGTAGCCAGAGCCCCGGGCTTCGAACCCTGGAAAAAGATTGCGTGCGTGCCTTGCGCCCGAAGTGCGAAAAAGTCGATCACGACAAGGGGCCGCGTACACCCCTTGGGCTTCGGCACCGTCAATAGGACGATGTCGGCGCGAGCGCAGTCGTCGGCGATGGCCGACGGATGACGTGGCATGGCGAGAGTGTAGCCGCGTACCCGCGTCAGACATCCGGACGCATCACACGAAAACCCGTTTGCAACCGCAGCGTCCTTGACCGGTCGGGCATCGCCGTCGTGCTCGAGCCATCGTGACAGTTCGAACGCAGATTGAGGCGCGGCCATCGCCATCAGGCGTCCGTCCTGGTTGCGCGCGGCGACGAGGTGCCCGTCGCGGCCGACCAGGATATCGGGATGCGGCGTCAGGGGCGCCATCGCGAGCCCCGCCGCAATGACCACGAACCCGATCCAGCGCGGGCGTTCGCGCCACAGCAACAGCCATAGCCCGCCGGTGATCATCGTCGCGAACGAGAGCGGGGAAATCGCTGGGATGCGCGTGGCGGCACCTGGAAGCTGCGCCACCCATTCCGCAACGCGTGTGGTCAGATCGATGCCGAACCCCATCGGCGCGAGCGCCAGTGCTTCGAGACCGAATGGCATCAAGACCAGTGCCGCAAGTGCGGCCGGCATGATCACGAGATTGATGACCGGCGTTGCCACGACGTTGGCGATGATCGCGAGTTGCTGGCCCTTGTGAAAGTAGTAGGCGCCGAACGGGGCGACGGCGACGCTTGCAATGAGGGTCGAGACGACGATGCCACCAGCGAACAGACCGAGCTTCGCCAACGCGGACTCGGGCCAGCGCGCGCGCCCGAGCAGGGTTCTGCGCAAGGCCTCGTAGCAGGCGACGAGTGCAACCACCGCGGCAAATGACATCTGGAACCCGACGTCGTTCAAGCTCTCGGGCCAAACCAGGAGAATGAGCAAAGCGGACAATGCAACGTTTCGCATCGCGATCGCGGGACGGTCGAGAAGAACGGCGATGAACATGATGGTGATGGTCACGGCCGAGCGGACGGTCGCGAACGCCGCCCCGGAGATTGCGAGGTATCCGAGCGAAGCCAGGATAGCCGTTGCGGCCGCCCACTTTTTCACGGGATAGTTGAGCGCAATCGCCGGAAAGAACGCCAACAGGATGCGAACCGCAAAGAACACGGCACCACCCATGATCGCCATGTGTAGGCCCGAAATCGACAACACGTGATAAAGGCCCGAGTCGCGGTAGGCGTCATTCGTCGCAGCCGAGATCGCGCCGCGCTCGCCGGAGATGAGCGCCGTTGCAATGGCGCCCGTCTGTCCCGGCAAGGCATGTGTCACGCGCGCGGAAATATCCTGCCGCAGCCGGGCGATCGCAGCCTGCCAATGGATTCCGCCGGGCGGTGGGCCCGCAGAGGCGTCGATCTCGGCGCGCGACATGGCGTAGCCGATCGCACCGAGACCTTGGAAATACGCGCCGCGCGCAAAGTCGTATCCGCCGGGCAGCACCGGCGCGGACGGCGGCGCCAGATGCGCCTTGACGCGGATCGCCATTCCCGGCTTCAGGACGACCCCGTCCGCCGGCTTGTTCATGGCACGGATGCGGACGCGGCGCGGCGTTCGGTCCGCGGCAACCCCGTCGATCGCCGTGACGCGGATCGTCAGCCGCTCGCCACGGGTCTCGCGCGGTTCGACCAGTTCGACGAATCCGCGAACCTCAACAGGCCCCATCCGTTTCTCGAGGACCGGCGCAGCGGCGCTGTCGCTACGCAGCTTGGCCAGCGCAAGGCCGAGGCACGCCGCCAAAACAAGCCCGAGCAGCATAGCCGCCAGGCTGCCGCGCCGCGCCAAGATCCACAGCAGCAGAGCGACCGGCACCGGCGCCAACGCGGTCCAGAGTGGGGGCTCAGCCGGCAGGGCGAAATAGACAGCGATCCCGCACCCGAGTGCAACCGGCAGCCAATTGAACCACTGCGGACGCTCGTGCTCGAGCCACGCCGCGACGCTGAAGCAGCCCGGACGCAAGCGCGCCGCCGCGGACGACCGGCGCAGCAGCCATCCCCCGTCTTGAGCTGATCCCGCCGACGCGTCGACCACGTCTTACGTTCCCCCGCAGGCCGTCGTGACCATGGTCCTCGCACTCGAATTCTATCGGCCGCAGCCGCCGCCGACGCGCATTTCGAAGACAGCGCCGAGCCGGCATGCTACATGCGAACCCTTCCCCTCACCAAATGATCGATAGAGACATGACCGAAATTCCGGCGCCCGCGTCCGCGGGCCAAAGCGGCCGTAAACCCGTCGTCCGGTTCGCACCCTCGCCGACCGGCTATCTGCATATCGGCGGCGCGCGCACGGCTCTTTTCAATTGGCTCTTCGCAAAGCACTCCGGCGGCACGTTCTTGCTACGGATCGAAGACACCGATCGCGAACGCAACAGCGAGGCCGCGGTGGCGGCGATCCTCGACGGCCTCAAGTGGCTGGGTCTCGACTGGGATGGCGAGCCGGTTTCGCAGTATGCGCGCGCTGAACGCCATCGCGCGGTCGCCGACGAAATGCTGGCGCGGGGCCGCGCCTACCGTTGCTATAGCCCGCCGAGCGAAATCGAAGCGGCGCGCGAGGCCGCGAAATCGGAGGGCCGCGCGCAGATCTTCGAGAGCCCTTGGCGCGATCGCGCACAAGGCGAGGCGCCGGCAGGCGTCAAGCCGGCGATCCGCCTGAAGTCGCCGCGCACGGGCGAGACCGTCGTCACCGATCACGTGCAGGGCACGGTGACGTTTCCCAACAAGGACCTCGACGACCTCATCATCGTCCGCTCGGACGGAAACCCGACCTATAATCTCGCCGTCGTCGTCGACGACCACGACATGGGCGTCACGCACATCATCCGTGGCGTGGATCATCTGACAAATGCCGCGCGGCAGACGCAGATCTACCAGGCGATGGACTGGGCGGTACCTGAGTTCGCGCACGTCCCATTGATCCACGGACCGGACGGCGCGAAGCTATCGAAGCGGCACGGCGCGCTCGGCGTGGAGGCATACCGCGCGATGGGCTATCTGCCGGCGGCGCTGCGCAATTACCTGGTACGGCTCGGCTGGGCCCACGGCAACGACGAAGTCATATCGACGGAACAACTCGTCGCCTGGTTCGGCCTCGATGGAATAGGCAAGAGCCCGTCCCGCTTCGACTACGCCAAGCTGACCGATCTCAACGGTCACTACATCCGCACGACATCCGATACCGAACTCGTCCGCCGCATCGAGGACATCCTGCCTGAGATCGAGCACGGGGCGGCGATGGCGGACAAGCTCGCGGCAGGCGGCCGCGACAAGCTCATAGCCGCGATGCCGGGTCTCAAGGAGCGCGCGAAGACGCTGCTCGAGCTCATCGACGGCGCCCAATATCTGTTCGCGTCTCGGCCGTTGCAGCTCGACGACAAGGCCAAGGCGTTGCTGGACGCCGGTGCGCGCGCCACCATCGCCGGGCTGGTGCCGCGGCTGGAAGCTGTCGGAACGTGGACCGCGGCGGAACTCGAGGCAGCCGTGCGCGGTTACGCGGAAGCGGGGAACTTGAAGCTCGGAAAGGTGGCGCAACCTCTGCGGGCCGCACTCACTGGGCGTGCGGTTTCACCGCCTGTATTCGACGTCATGGCTGACATCGGGCGCGTCGAGGCAATGGCCCGACTGCGCGATCAGGCCGCTTGACGCATGCCTGCTTCGCGTCTGGAGTGCCCCCCTGCCAAGGCCATATTGCCGCAGTCTGAAATGTGGAGTACGACGGCTTTGCAGCAATTTGTGTGCAGCGCAGCAAACTGCCTCGTCCGAGAACACACGCTCGCGACAGTACGACGTTCACCTCCCCGCCAGAGGACGCGACCATGAATCAGCACGACCCGAATCAGAAGGGCTCCGCAAACCAGACCGGACCCGCCACGATGACGCTCGACGGCAAGAGCGTTCAGATGCCCGTTCGCTCGGGCACGACCGGGCCGGACGTGATCGACGTCAGCAAGCTCTACGCCGCGACGGGCTGCTTTACCTACGATCCGGGCTTTACCTCGACGGCGAACTGCTCTTCGAAGATCACGTTCATCGACGGCGACAAGGGCCAGCTTCTCTATCGCGGCTATCCGATCGACCAACTCGCCGAGAATTCGAATTTCCTCGAGGTCTGCTACCTGCTGCTCAACGGCGAGCTTCCGACAAAAGACGAGTTCCGCCGCTTCGACAGCCACATCACGCGCCACACGATGGTGCACGAGCAGATGACGCGATTCTTCACCGGTTTCCGCCGTGACGCGCATCCGATGGCGGTCATGGTCGGCGTAGTTGGAGCGCTGTCGGCTTTTTATCACGACTCGACTGACATCAACGATCCGGTGCAGCGGACCATCGCCGCCAACCGCATGATCGCCAAGATGCCGACGATCGCGTCGATGGCCTACAAGTATTCGATCGGCCAGCCTTTCATCTATCCGCGGAACGACGTCGACTACGCATCGAACTTCCTGCAGATGTGCTTCGCGGTGCCGTGCGAGCCGTATGTCGTCAACCCCGTGCTGTCGAAAGCGCTCGACCGCATCTTCATCCTGCATGCCGATCACGAGCAGAACGCCTCGACCTCGACCGTTCGCCTGGCCGGCTCGTCGGGCGCCAACCCATTCGCCTGCATCGCCGCCGGCATCGCCTGCTTGTGGGGGCCCGCACACGGCGGCGCCAACGAAGCGGCCCTAACCATGCTCAAGGAGATCGGCACGGTCGACAAGGTGCCGGAATACGTCAAACGCGCCAAGGACAAGACGTCGGGCTTCCGGCTGATGGGCTTCGGCCATCGCGTCTACAAGAACTACGATCCACGCGCCAAGGTGATGCAGAAGACTTGCCACGAGGTGCTGAACACGCTCGGCCTCAAGGACGATCCGCTGCTGAAGGTGGCAATCGAGCTCGAGCGGATCGCGTTACAGGACGAATACTTCGTCGAGAAGAAGCTCTATCCCAATATCGACTTCTATTCGGGCATCACGCTGCGCGCGTTGGGCTTCCCAGTCGAAATGTTCACCGTGCTGTTTGCCGTCGCCAGGACCGTCGGCTGGATCGCGCAATGGCGTGAAATGATCGAGGATCCCGAGCAGCGCATCGGCCGTCCGCGGCAGCTCTACATCGGACCATCGGAGCGCGATTTCGTTCCGGTCGACCGCCGCAGTTGATCTGATCGAGATCGCTCCTAAGTTCGCTGCGACTTGTACCAGCCCTGCGGCGACGCAATCGCCGCGGGGCTTTTGCATTTGGTCTCACCATCGGCACGCGGAAGCAACCGGCGGGCGTGCGCGCGCTTTGCGGCCGGGTGATCTACCCGCGCCCGCCGGCGGCGTAGCGCATGACGATGTCGGCGGCGGCTTCACTCGGTGTACCCTGATCGAGCGCCATGCGCGCGGGCAGCCGTGAGAGCGCATCGAGTTGCTGCCGGCGTTCGGCGCTATCAGTCATCAGCGGCTCGAGGGCCACGACGAGCTTCTCGGCGGTGCAGTCTTCCTGGATGAACTCCGGATAGATCGTTTCGCCAGCCGCGAGATTCGCCAGCACGATCGACGGCACGTTGACCATGAAGCGCAGATGCCGCGCGAGGCCATCGACCTTGTAGGCGACGACTGCGGGCGTGCCGGCCATCGCGAGTTCAAGCGTAACCGTACCGGACGCGGCAAGCGCGGCGCGGGCGAGCTTGAAGGCCCTAAACTTGTCTTCCTCGTTTTCGACGAAATGCGGTTTGAAAGGCCAGCGGCTTGCGCCCGCCTCCACCAGATCGCGCACGGATGCGACGGTCGGAATAATCACCTCGGGCAAACGCTTGCCGTCGCGGCCCAGAAGCCGGATCGCTTCGCCGAACGGCTCCATCAGCCGCGCGACCTCCGAGCGGCGGCTGCCGGGCAGCACGACGACCACCGGCTTCGACGGATCGAGACCAAGGAGTGCCGACAGCGGCGTCGGATCGAGGCTTGCGAGCCAGTCGCGCCGCTCGATGAGCGGATGGCCCACATACGTGCACGGCGGGCCGCCGAGCCGATCGTGCGTCTCTGGCTCGAACGGCAGCAGCGCCAGAACATGGTCGATATAGCGCCGCATCTTGCGCGCGCGGCCCGGCCGCCACGCCCACACGGTCGGCGACACGTAGTCGATGATGGGGATGTCGGGGCGGCGGCGGCGGATGCGCTTGGCTATAGGATGGGTGAATTCGGGGCTGTCGATGATGATGACGGCGTTCGGCTCGGCAGCGATGGCGGCATCGACGGTGCGGTAGACGCGGCTGACGATGCGCGGCAGGCGCGGGAGGATCGCCGACAATCCCATCACGGCGACGTCGGCGATAGGAAACTGCGAGATCAGCCCTTGCTTCTCCATGCCCTCGCCGCCGACGCCGAGATAGCGGATGCGGCCCTTGTGCCGGGAATTGAGCGTAGCCATCAGCTTGGCCCCGAGCGCATCGCCCGAGTGCTCGCCCGCGACCACGAAAAGCCGGTATTCCTCCGGACGATGGCTGACGATCAGGGTCGTCGCGGGGGCGTGCCGGCCCGTTCTGTCGCGGACGTTGCGGTCAGGCATGATGTGGCTCCCGGACTTCGAGGGCAGCCGTCGCCAGAAACAAGCCGAGGCGCGATGCGGCGCCGCACGCGTCCGACAGGGTTGCGGCCGGCTCCATAGAATGCCCCGCAGGCGCGACGAACACCACACCTTCGAGGCCCGCACGCGCGGCGGCTTCGATTGCACCCACGCCAGTTCCCGCGCCAGTGCGCATCACCGCCACGCCGCGGCGCTTGCGTTTACTCTCGCCCCACTGGCGCAAGGCCACGACGCGATCGAGAAGTGCGAGACTGCCTTCGGCGGCCTCCACCGCCAGAACATGACGGCGCACGACGACGGCCGCTCGACCAACGCCGAATGGTGCGAGCGCGGCCACGACGCGGACGCCCTTGATGGCGCTGGCCTCGGCTTCCTGCGAGAGTTTCTTGCCGCAAACCAGCGACACTGCAACGCCGGGCGGCATCGGCGCACCGCGCAAGGTCGCTGATTGAACGGGCTCCGGCAGACCCTCGACGAACAGCCGCAGTTCATCGGCGCGACGGACGAGTTCCGCGCGCTGCGCAGCGATCGTCCGTCCTTCGAGCACCGCTATGCCCTTGAGCCCGGCCGCCGCCGCCGCTGTCACCGTATCGGGACCGATGGCTGGCAAGTCGATCCGCAGCTCCTGCCCGGGTTTCGGCCGCTTGATCAGCACGCCTCGGTGTCCCTTTGTGGAGCCAAGCGAGCCATCTCGATTGTTCGTATCGGCACGGCGCAGCGCGGCGACCCGCTGCAACATCCGGTCGGTCCCCTCCACGCCCTCGATGGCGGCGATCTGTCCGCCCGACACGACGACCCCTTGGCCAATGTCGAGGGCCCCGAGCTGCGCCACAATATCGAGACCGAGTGCGATGTCGGCTGCGTCGGACGGATCGGGCCGGAGTGTGCCCAATCCGCCAAGCCCGACGATCAGCTCCGGCGCGACGTCCGAAGGGCCGACGACGCGCAAACCCTTGCTCTCGAAGAAGCGGATCACTTCGCGCAGGACCGCATCGTCACCGCCGGCACGCAGGATGCGCCAGATCGACGGTAGCGCCGTGATCAACCCGAGATCGGGGCGGACCTTTGCGAGATCGGGCCGCGTCACCCGGCCGACGATGACGATGTCGGTCGTGCCGCGGGATCGGAACAGCGACAACATCCGGCCGATTTTGCCCAAGTTGACTTCGGCTGTGGGATGCGGCGCGAAAGTGGCATCGGCCTCGCCCGCCAGCGCGACGACAAAGACCGCCTCACCGCGCGCGGCGACGCTATCGGCGATTTCCCGAGGGATACTGCCGCCGCCGGCCAGAATTCCGATGCGGCGTGCGGAACTCGGCATGAGGCCTAGACTTCGGCCGCGTTGCGCGGCGTGCATAGCGAGCGTTTTCCGCCGGCGCGGATGAACTCGAGGATTTCGAGCACGATCGGATGATCCTTGAAGCTCTGCGCGACGTCCTCGGCCCGCTCGGCCAAGGTGCCTTCCTGCGCAAACAGCATCCGATAGGCGCGGCGCAGATCGTGGATGTCCTGGCGCGAAAAGCCGCGGCGCTGCAAGCCGACAATGTTGAGGCCCGAGAGATAGGCGCGGTTGCCGAGCGCCATGCCGTAGGGAATGAGATCGTTCTCGAGACCCGACATGCCGCCGACGAACGCGTGCGGGCCGATGCGCGCGAACTGGATGATGCCGGCGCCACCGCCGATGATGACGAAATCGCCGACCGTGCAATGCCCGGCGAGCAATCCGCCATTGGAGAAAATGACGTTGTTGCCGACGCGGCAATCGTGACCGACGTGGCTGTTGGCGAGAAACGCGCAGCGATCGCCGATGGTGGTGACCATGCCGCCGCCCTCGGTGCCGGGGTTCATGGTGACGCCTTCGCGGATGATGCAGTCCGCGCCGACCGACAGCGTCGAGGGCTCGCCCTTGAACTTCAGATCCTGCGGCTGATGGCCGATGGAGGCGAAGGGAAAGATGCGGGTGCGGGCGCCGATAGTGGTGCGTCCGGCGACGACCGCATGGCTGATGAGCTCCACGCCGTCACCCAGGGTGACATCCGCGCCGACGATCGAATAGGGTCCAATCTTGACCCCTGCCCCGAGACGCGCACCCGCTTCCACGATGGCGGAGGGGTGAATGTGATGATCAGCCATTCTTGCTCGCAAATGCGCGTGCTTCCGCCGTGTCGGCAAGCATCGCACTGATTTCCGCCTCGGCGACGACCTGGCCGTTGACCTTGGCCTCGCCAGAAAAGCGCCAGACGCGGCCACGGTTCCGAATCTTCTTCACATGGTAGTGGAGCTGGTCACCGGGGAGAACCGGCTTCCGGAATTTGGCGCGATCGATGCCCATGAAATAGACGAGCTCCGCGCGGTAGTCCTCGCCCAGGCTCGATACGCAGAGCGCACCTGCCGTTTGCGCCAGACCCTCGATGATGAGCACGCCCGGCATGACCGGGAATTGCGGGAAGTGGCCACCGAAGAACGGCTCGTTGATGGTCACGTTTTTCACGCCGATGCAGCTCTCGTCGCCGTCCATGTCGTACATGCGGTCGACCATGAGAAACGGATAGCGATGTGGCAGAAGCTTCATCATCCGGATGATGTCGGCGGTGCCAAGAGCTGGCTTCACGGTTGCGTCGTCCATATCCTTCATCCCATGCACCCTTGCACCCGATCACGCCCCACCGGCGGCCGGTCGAATTATTCCTCGCTGCCGCTGCCCGGAGGCTGGCGGCTGGCGAGACGCCTGATCGCGGCGATCTCGCGCGCCCACTCGCGAAACGGGCGCGCTGGAGTTCCGCCCATCCGGGCCCCTGCGGGCACGTCGTCCTTGGCGTGCGAACCACCCGCGATCTGGGCACCCGCGCCGACTTTGATGTGGCCGACCAGACCCGCCTGCCCGCCCATCACGACGAAGTCGCCGAGTTCGGACGAACCTGAAAGGCCGCACTGCGCAACAATCACGCAATGGCGTCCAATGATGACGTTGTGCCCGATCTGGACCAGATTATCAATTTTCGTGCCTTCACCGATGATCGTATCCTTAAGCGCGCCGCGATCGACGCAGGAATTGGCACCGATTTCGACGTCGTCCTGGACGATCACGCGGCCGATCTGTGGCACTTTGAGGTGTCCCTCGCGCCCCATGGCAAAGCCGAACCCGTCCTGCCCGATGCGGACGCCGGAATGGATGATGACCCGGTCGCCGACCAGCGCGTGCACGATCGTCGCCTGCGGACCGATGTAGGTATCCCGGCCAATCGCGACCCGGTAACCCACGACGGCGCCAGCAGAAATACGGCTGCCGCGGCCGATGCGCGCCTCCGGACCGACGATGGCGCCCGGCTCGATGATCGCGCCGTCCTCGATCTCGGCCGTCGGATCGACCGGGCCGGACCGGGCGTCACCGGCGACGCGCGGCCAGGAAGCCTTCGGATAAAAGAGATGCAGCGCCAGCGCAAATCCACGGTACGGCGCACGGGTCAGGAGCCCAGCCGTGCCTTCCGGCACGAGGTTCGACACGGCGGGCTGGACCAGGCAAGCGCTGGCCTTGGTGGTCGCGAGTTGCGGGGCGTACTTGCGGTTATCGAGAAAGGACACATGACCGGTGCCCGCCTCCGACAGGGGGCGAACGTCACGAATGACGAGCGCGGGATCGGCCCCGGGGGCCAACTCCGCGCCGACCGCGCGGGCAACCTCGGCGAGCGGAAACGGACCGGCGCGATCGAAAAAACCCGGATGTTCCATCTGACCGGTTCACCATATTTGAGCGCAGCCGGACAAACCGGCGCCATAAAGGAAACGCGCCCGAACACCGGGCGCGCTCCAAACATCGTCTTGTTTATCCCGGCGCGCGTTGGCCGTCGATGGGGCCGTGCGCCGCGCGGATCAGAACTTCGTCGAGGCGCCGAAGCGGAAGCGCTGCTCCTCGTCGTAGCTCTCCTTGGTGAGCGGGATCGCGTAGTCGAGGCGCAGCGGGCCGACCGGCGAGTTCCACAGAATCGATGCGCCGACCGCCGAGCGGATAGACGAGTCGTCGGCGAGATTGCCCGGCGCAATAATTGCCTCCGCGCGCTTGTTGCCGAATACCGAGCCAGCATCCGCGAACACCGCGCCGCTCATGCCGAGATCATCCGGAATGAAGGGGAACGGGAACCGAACTTCGGCGGTCGCCGCCCAGAACGTCTGGCCACCAAGCGCGTCCCTATTGGGACTACCTATATCACGCGGACCGATACCAGCACGCTCGAAGCCGCGTACCGTCTCGCCGCCCTTGAAGAACAGGTCGAGCAACTTGACGTCCTCGCCACCCCAGCCTTCGATATGACCGGCGATGGCACGGCCCACAAAGGTGATCTTGTCGGTGATCGGATAGTAGGCGCGGCCTTCACCTTGGACGCGGACGTAGTTCACGTCACCGCCGAGGCCGGCGAAGTCGCTGGCGAGCTGCAGGTAGTAACCACTGGTCGGGTTGCGCGGATGGTTGCGCTTGTCGTAGCTGATCGACGCACCGAGGGCTGACGTCCAATAGCTCGAGTTCTGGCAGTTCTCTATGCCAGGTGCCGGAGCGGGATCACCGCAAGCGTCCTTGACCGCGATCGAAGCGTTCTCCTGCACATCGAAGATCTCGTCCCGCGACAGCGTGTAGCTGGTCTGCATCCACAGGTTTTCGGCCAGCGGGAAGCCAAGACGGACCGACCCACCCGTCTTGCGGCTGCGGAAGCCGGACTGGCTGATCTGATCGGTTTCCTTGTGGAACAGGTCGAAGCCTGCCGACAGGTTGCGATCGAGGAAGCGCGGCTCGGTGAACGACAGGTCGATCTGGTAGCGCTCGAGCGAACCGGCGAGCTTGAGGCGCAGGAACTGGCCGTTGCCCAGCAAGTTGCGCTCGGTGATCGAGATATCGCCGATCACACCTTCCGAGGTCGAGTAACCGGCGCCGAACGACAGCTCACCCGTCGACTGTTCGACAAGCTCGACATCAATTGCAACGCGGTCGGCTGCGGAACCCGGGCGGCGCTTGACTTCGACGCCCTTGAACAGACCGAGAGCCTGCAGACGCTTTTTAGCGCGATCGACCAGCAGAGGATTATAGGCATCGCCTTCCGCGAGGCGGAATTCGCGACGGATCACGAAATCCTTGGTACGGACGTTGCCGATGATGTTGATGCGCTCGATGTAGATCCGCGGTCCTTCGTCGATCGTGTAGACGAGGGAAATGGTGCGCGACGTCGGATCGGGTGTGGCGCGCGGACGGACGCGGGCAAACGCGAAGCCCTGCTCGGCGACGACCAGCGTCAGCTTCTCGACCGACTTGTCGATGTCCGAACCGTTGTAGGTCTGACCGGCATAGGTCAGCAGTTGGCCGCGCAGCGCCTCGGGCTGGATGGCGGCAAGCGAGCTTTCGATGCGAACGTCGCCGAAGGTGTAAAGCTCACCCTCCTCGATGCTGAAGGTCACGAAGAAGCCGGAGCCGTCGCGGTCGAGTTCTGCGTTGGCGGCGACGACACGCGCGTCGGCATAGCCGTTCTTGAGATAGTACTGGCGCAGCAGTTCGCGATCGAGACCCATGCGGTCCGGATCGTAAACGTTGGTGCCCTTCAGGAAGTCGAACCAGCCCGACTGCGTGGTCGACACGATGTCGCGCAACTGGCTGTCGTTGAAGGCGCGGTTGCCGATGAAGTTGATGCCCTTGACCTTCGTCGCGCCGCCTTCGGCGATCTCGAACACCAAGTTCACGCGGTTCTGCTCGAGCTCGATGATTTTCGGCTCGACGGACGCGGCAAACCGGCCCTGACGACGATAAACGTCGAGAATGCGCTGCACGTCGGCCTGAGCGCGGGCGCGCGTGAAGACGGAGCGCGGCTTGAGCTGAACCTCAGTGGTCAACGTGGCGGTGTCGACTTCGCTGTTACCCTCGAAGGCGACCTGATTGATAACCGGGTTCTCGACGACGGTGATCACGGCGGCATTGCCTTCGCGATCGATGCGGACGTCTGCGAACAGGCCCGTCGCGAACAACGCGCGGAGCGAGCGATCGACCTTGTCGGCGTCATAGCTGTCGCCGACCGAGAATTGGAGATACGAGCGAACTGTCTCCGGCTCGACGCGACGGTTGCCCGTCACGCGAATTTCGCGGACAGGACCGCTTTGAGCCTGCGCCATGCTGGGCACCGCGACGCTCTCGACGATGAGCGCAGCCGGCGCGAGCAGCATGAGTGCAACGAGCAGGCCTAGCCTTCTCACCGCCATGATCCGAAATTTCGGCATTCGCGGAGCTGCCCTCTTTGCCGACCCCCCTGGCTCGCGCAGCCTGTCGGCTGAGATGCTGCGCGATCTTCGATCTTTCGGCTTTGCGAAACCATCCGGCCAACTGGCCTGGAGTCCCCGGTTTCGCGAACCGATTCAGACACTCGTTTTTAACGTTTCGACCGCCGAGGCGGAAGTGGCAAGAATACGTCACCGTCCCTGATTCGACGGCCTTTGGCCAGCCTTACGACCGCCGAACGCCCAACTGCGGGGCGCGCGCGACGCTGCCCCGAAATTACCTTAAATGGACATGCGTTCAGCCAAGCCAGGACAGCCACTTTTTGAGAATCGGAATGTCGTTCAGCGTGGCAAAAACCATCAAGCTGAGCACAACAGCGAGGCCGATCCGGAATCCGATTTCCTGGCTGCGCTCGCTGAGCGGACGACGGCGGATCGCCTCAACGGCGTAGAACATAAGGTGACCACCGTCGAGAAGCGGAATCGGGAAGAGGTTGATCAGGCCGACGCTGACCGACAAGACCGCGATCAAGTGGATCAACGCCTCGATGCCGACCTTCGCGACCTGCCCACTGACTTCGGCAATGCGGATCGGACCGCCGAGCTGGTCGGCCTTCTGTCGTCCGGCCACGACGTCGGCGAGATAGCCGAGCGTGCTGGTCACGATGAACTTCGTTTCGCTGATCCCGAGGCCGACCGCCTCGATCGGGCCGACACTGCGCGTACCCACCTCCTGCGGCCGGCGCACGCCCTTGATGCCGATCACGACGCGGCGGTTGATGCCGGTGACGTCACCCGGATCCTCGCGAACCTCTGGAACGGCGGTCAGGTCGATCAGTCCGCCGTCGCGCTTGACCGTGAAAACCAAGCTCCGCCCTGGGCTCGTCCCGACGATCCGCTGCAGTTCGTTGAACCCGCTGATCGGCGTGCCGTCGATGGCCGCGATCACGTCGCCGGGCTTGAATCCGACCTTGGCGGCGGGGGTGTCGGGAATGACCTCGTCGACGCGCGCTTCGGTCAGGCGCACGCCGACGATGCTGTAAATAATCGCAAAAATAGCGATGGCCAGCAGAAAATTGGCGATCGGACCAGCCGCGACGACGGCCGCGCGCTGCCAAACCGGCTTGGCGTGGAAGGCGCCGGCGCGCTGCTCCGGCGTCATGCGGTCGAGCGCATCGCGGGACGGCGCACTGGCCGCGTTCTCGTCGTCCATGAACTTGACGTAGCCGCCGAGCGGGATCCAGGCGAGGCGCCAGCGCGTGCCGTGCCGGTCGTAAAAGCCCCAAACTTCCTTGCCGAAGCCGATCGAGAACGTCTGCACCGTGACGCCGCACCAGCGCGCCACGAGGAAATGGCCCATCTCATGGACGAAAACCACGACCGTGAGCACGAACAGGAATGCCAGCGGGAACGACAGATAGCCCCAGATGGTGCCGAAAATCGAAGTGGTCAGTACGGCCATGGTATCGGGTCTCTCTCGTCTCGGCCTCGCCCGCGAGCGCCCAAATCGGGTCTCACCGGCTGGATCTGGCCAGCATAGGAACTGACTTCGCGTGTTTGACGCCAATGCGGCAAGCCTGACGGCTTGGACCGGCAAACTGCACCAGGACGCGCGACCGGGCCGCACCAATCGCGGAAGTTGTATAATTTAACGGCTCAACGTCTTCCACCGGCGATGCCCGGGAGCAGGCTCTCCGCCAGCTTCCTCGCTTCGCCATCGGCGGCCAGAACATCGGCCAGTGACGACATCGCCGCCACCTGGCCGGCTCGATCCGCCGCTTCCAGTACTTGGCCCACCAGCGTTGCAATATCAAGAAAACCGATTCTGCGCTCCAGGAACGCAGCCACTGCGACTTCATTGGCCGCATTGAGAATGGCGGGCGCCGATTGGCCGCGTGCGAGCGCATCGCGTGCGAGGCCGAGCGCCGGAAAGCGGGCGGTGTCGGCTTCCTCGAAGGTGAGCGAACCGATCTTGACGAGGTCGAGCCGTTCGACCGGGGCCGACATGCGGCTCGGCCAGGCGAGCGAGAGCGAAATGGGCGTGCGCATGTCGGGACACGACATTTGCGCCAGCACGGATCCGTCGCGATAAGTCACGAGACAGTGGATGATCGACTGCGGGTGGACCACGACGCCCAGCTGATCGATCTCGACCGGAAACAGGTGATACGCCTCGATCAGCTCGAGGCCCTTGTTCATCAGCGTCGCGGAATCGATGGTGATCTTCGCGCCCATCGTCCAGTTCGGGTGCTTCAACGCCTGCTCGGGCGTGGCCGCGGCGAGTTGGGCGTGCGTCCAGGTGCGGAACGGTCCGCCAGATGCCGTCAGCACGATCCGCTCGATGGTGTCGGGCGGAGAGCCGGCGAGGGCCTGGAAGGCGGCCGAATGCTCACTGTCGACCGGGAACAACTCGGTGCCGTGCCGCGCGACCTCGGCCATGAAGACAGCGCCCGCCGAGACGAGACATTCCTTGTTGGCAAGCGCGAGCCGGCGGCCTTGCCGCGCGGCCTCGAACGTGGGCGCAAGACCGGCGGCACCGATGATCGACGCCATCACGCAATCGGCAGGTTCGGCGGCGGCGGCGACGAGCGCATCGGCGCCGGCCTCGGCCCGAATACCGGAGCCCGAGAGAGCCTCTTTCAACTCGCCGTAGCGATCGATTTCACCGATGACGGCAACGCGAGCCCCGTGCTTCCGCGCAAGTGCGGCAAGTGCCGAGGCATTGGTCTGCGCGGTCAACGCCACGATGTCGAATTCGGCCGGATTGCGCGCCACGAGATCGAGCGTGCTCGTGCCGATTGAGCCGGTAGCGCCGAGAATGCTCAGCCGCTTGGGCCCGGAACCCGATGTCGTTCCAACGCCGTTCGTCGTGGCCGGGTGCGGCGTCATGCTGTGCAATTTCCTCGCATCTCAGCCACCCAACAGCAGCGCGCGAGCCGGCGCGTTGGCATTCGTGCCGAGCGCGATCAGACCCGCCGCGATGGCCGCGGCGACGATGCCATCCATGCGGTCCATGACGCCGCCGTGACCGGGGATGAGGCTGCTCGTATCCTTGACGCTGAACAGCCGCTTCAACGCACTCTCGGCCAGATCGCCGGCCTGCGCCACCAATCCCAGGACGAGACCGATCAGCGCCATGCGCCCGGCCGACGCTCCGGAAATACCTTGTGCAACCGCGACGGCGGTGAGCGCGCTCGCGCTCACGCCCCCGATCAGCCCCGACCAGGTCTTATTGGGTGAAACGGCCGGCCACAACTTAGGGCCGCCGATCTGCCGTCCGGTGAAGAATGCCGCCGTATCGGTCGCCGCGACACAGGCTACAACCAGCAACACCGCCCAGAAGCCCAAGACGCCGTCGCCGCGCAACCACAGCAGCATGACCGCCGGCAGACCAACATAGAGGACACCCTGCGCCGAGAGGCCCGATTCGGTTCCGAAACCCAGCGCGAAGACGACGATCGTCCCGATCGCGATTACGGCGATGCCGAGCGCGGGCATACCCATAACGGACAATAGAATGGCGATGGTGACGGCGGTCGCCTGGACGGCGAAAGGCAGATCGAGCGAAGCATTGCGAACCATGCGTCCCCACTCCCAGCTCATGGCCAGAGCGACAGCCAGGACGAGGAGCGCGAACGGACGCTGGCCGAGTGCAAGAAGTGCGAATGCGATGACAGCGAGCGCCACGCCGGCAAACAGCCGCGGCTTCAGATCACGCCAATTCGCGGGCCGTGTGCTCGGCGCGAGCCCCGCGGGGGCGTCCTCGGTCATAGGCGCCCTCTCATGCCGTCGATCGCCGGGTCGGCCCACCGAAGCGACGGTCACGGGCCCGAAACGATGCTATGGCCTGTTCGAGTTCGGCGCGACCGAAATCGGGCCAATTGACGTCGAGAAAGACGAACTCCGTGTAGGCGGACTGCCACAGCAGGAAGTTGGACAGACGGAGTTCACCGCTCGTGCGGACCAGAAGGTCGGGGTCCGGAATGCCGTCCGTGTCCAGCGCCTGCCCGACCGCGTCGACCGTGATATCGGCAGGAGCCAGACGTCCCTCCGCCACCGCCACCGCCAGCTTGCGGGCGGCCTTCGCGATCTCACCGCGAGAGCCGTAGTTGAATGCAATGACGAGCGTCAGCGTGGTGTTAATGGCGGTCAACTCCTTCGCCTCGTCGATCAACGCCAGGAGTTCGGGATCGACATGCTCGCGCTCGCCGATCACCGTGATGCGCACACCGGCCTGATGCATCTCCGCGAGGTCGCGGCGAATGAACCGCTTCATCAGACCCATTAGGTCTTCGATTTCATCTGGCGGGCGCGACCAGTTCTCCGACGAGAAGCTGTAGATCGTCAGGTAGGGGATGCCGAGTTCGATCGCCGCGCGAACCGTGCGACGAACCGCTTCCACGCCCTGCCGATGTCCAAGCGCACGCGGCATGCCCCGACTTGCCGCCCAGCGGCCATTGCCGTCCATAATGATGGCGACGTGACGCGGGCCCGCTTCAGCGCCATTGCGTGCTCCGGCTGGCCACGGCTGCTGATGCGAAGTGTCGGTCAAGGGCTGAGGCACTTTCTGTTGACGACGGCGACCAACGGCAGAAGAGACGGACTACACCTTCTGGATCTCGATCTCCTTGGTGGCAAGCGTCTGATCGATCTCCTTGATCAGCTTATCGGTAAGCTCCTGAACCTTGACCGAATTCTTCTTGTGGTCGTCCTCGCTCATTTTGCCGTCCTTCTCGAGCTTCTTGAGAAGATCCATCCCCTCGCGGCGGACGTTGCGGACGGCGATTCGCGAGTGCTCGGCGTACTTGTGGGCGAGCTTGACCAGTTCGTTGCGGCGATCGGCGGTCAACGACGGAATCGGGAGGCGCAGCACTTGGCCGTCCATGATCGGGTTCAATCCGAGATTTGCTTCGCGGATCGCCTTGTCGACGGCGGCAACGTTGCTGCGATCCCAGACCTGGACCGAAATCATGCGCGGCTCCGGCACGGATACGGAAGCGATCTGATTGAGCGGCATCCGCGACCCGTAGACCATCACCTGCACGGGATCGAGCAAATGCGCACTAGCACGCCCAGTGCGAAGCCCTGACAGCTCACGCTTGAGTGCGTCGAGCGACGCACGCATCCTGGTCTCGATTTCTGCAGCATTGAACGTGTTCAACGACATGGTCTCTCCTTGGCGCCGCGCCGGCGCCTTAGCGGCATCCGAAGCGGCCTATCCCGTTGGGCGTCGCCAAACCGCCCTTCGACAACGACGATGCGGCCGGCTGGCAACGAACTGATCCACCCCGCATCACAAGCCGGTCCCGCAGCAAATGACAGCCTGAGCGGATCGAGCGCAAGGCGAGCCATCCCTTTTGCCCGCGGCGCGACTGCCGCAAGTGACCGCTTACCCCTCGATGATCGTCGCGCGGGCGGATCCGCGCAGTACGCCGAGAAGATTGCCGGGCTCCTCGATCGAGAAAACAATTACCGGAAGTCGGTTGTCGCGGGCAAGGGCGATCGCGGCACCGTCCATTACCTGCAGATTGCGGGCAAGAACCTCGGAATGCGTGAGACGCTCGTAGCGGACGGCCGAAGGATCCCTCTTCGGATCGGCCGAGTAGACGCCATCGACCTTCGTCGCCTTGGCCACCGCGTCGCACTCCATTTCGACGGCGCGCAATGTCGCGGCCGTGTCCGTGGTGAAAAACGGATTTCCGGTCCCGGCCGCGAAGATCACGACGCGGCCTTTCCGCATGTGATGCAGAGCCTTGGGCCGCACGAACGATTCGCAGACCGTGGGCATCGGAATCGCCGACAACACGCGCGCCGAGGTCCTCTGATGTTCGAGGGCATTCTGGAAGGCGAGCGCGTTCATCACCGTGGCGAGCATACCCATGTAGTCGGCGGTCGCCCGGTCCATGCCCTTCGCCGCGCCCTGCAGGCCTCGGAAGATGTTACCGCCGCCGACGACGACACCGATCTGAGCGCCAGCGGCGACCGCGTCGGAGACGTCTTTCGCAAGCCGATCGACCACACTCATGTTGATGCCGTAACCGTCCGAACCCATCAAGGCCTCGCCGGACAGCTTGAGCATGAGCCGCTTGTACTTGAGATCGCCGGATTTTTTGTCCGTGCCGCCCTGATCCGTCATTGCCCGCTCCTGCTTCCTGGCCGGTCCCCGCGCCGCGCTGCCGTGCCATTGGCATCGTCGATGGTTGCGGCAAGGCCGTCTCACGAAAACGGCCCGGGGTCACCCCTGGGCCGCTTGATACCGCACATCGCACTTCGAGGAAAAGCCGTGATCGGCCTAAAGTCTCAGGACTTCTTGCTTTCAGCGACCGTCTTGGCCACTTCGGCGGCGAAATCCTCTTCCTTTTTCTCGATCCCCTCACCGAGCGTGTAGCGCACGAAGCCGGTGACCTTGATCGGCGCGCCGACCTTGCCTTCCGCTTCCTTCACGACCTGCGTGACGGTCTTCGATCCGTCGTGGATGAAGGCCTGTTCGAGCAAGCAATTGTCCTTGGCAAAGGTTTTCAGGCTCGATTGAAAAATCTTTTCGAGCACTTCAGGCTTTTTGCCCTGGTTCTTGTCGGCAAGAATGGCCTTCTCGCGCTCGACCATCTCCGCAGGTACGCCCGCGAGATCGAGTGCCACGGGGCTCGTCGCCGCGACGTGCATGGCGATCATGCGTCCGAGAGCCGCCAGCTCGTCGGTGTTCTTTCCGTCGCTCTCGAGCGCGACGAGCACGCCGATCTTGCCGAGGTTCGGCGCGACCTGGTTGTGGACATAGCTCGCGATCGCACCGGCCTTGACAGCCAGGGCCGAGGCGCGGCGCACGGACATGTTCTCGCCGATGGTCGCGACCATCTCCTTGACGTGGTTCTCGACGCTGTTCGACTTGCCAGGAAACGGCGCGGCCAAAAGCTTGGCAAAGTCGCCATTTACGCCGGCGGCGACGCCAGCGATCGCGGTGACCATCTCCTGGAACTGGGCATTGCGCGCGACGAAGTCGGTTTCGGAGTTGACCTCGACGACGGCGCCGGACGTTCCGGACACGGCGACGCCGATCAAGCCTTCAGCGGCCACGCGGTCGGCCTTCTTGGCGGCCTTCGACAGCCCCTTCTTGCGCAGCCAGTCGATCGCTGCCTCGATATCGCCTCCGGTCTCGCCGAGTGCGGTCTTGCAATCCATCATGCCGGCGCCGGTGCGGTCGCGCAGCTCCTTAACCATCGATGCGGTGATCGTCATGGCAAGATCCATCTGTTGGCAGGCGCTCGTTCCACGCCCGCTGCTGAAGAGTCGTGTGACGGTCGCATGGCACGCGGCGACTGCACGAGGCAGCCGCCGCGGCGCGCGTCGCGTCAGGCGGCGGTGGATTCGACGATCTTCTTGGCCTGTCCCGCCCAGTCTTCCTTGGCGATCTGACCCTTGAGACGCAGCAGACGGTCGAGTGCTGCAGTCTGGTCGGCGTCGAGGTCGGCGATCTGCCAGAAGTGGAACACGCCGGCGTCGTTGAGGCGCTGTTCCGTTTTCGGGTTGATACTGGTGATGCGCTTCAAGTCGTCGGCTTCGCCACGCGGTGCGTCGATGCCCTTGAAGGTGACCTTGGCGGCCGGTACGGCCTCGCCCGGCGGCTGGTCCAATGCGCCGATATCCACGCCCGAAGCTGCCTGGCTGCGCTCGAGACCATCGAGGGCGGCGCGTGCGATGAGGTCGCAATAGAGCGTAAGGGCGCGACCGGCGTCGTCATTGCCCGGGACCGGGAAATCGATGCCGTCCGGATCGCAGTTGGTGTCGACGATCGCGACGATCGGAATGCCAAGCTTGCGGGCTTCCTGGATCGCGATCTGCTCCTTATTGGTGTCGATCACGAACAGCAGATCGGGCGTGCCGCCCATGTCCTTGATGCCACCGAGTTCCAGGTTGAGCTTGTCGCGCTCCCGCTGGATGTTCAACACTTCCTTCTTGGAACGGCCCTGCGGATCGGCCAGAATCTCGTCGAGCTGACGCAAGCGGCGGATCGACTGCGAAACGGTCTTCCAGTTGGTCAACGTTCCGCCGAGCCAGCGCTTGTTCATGTAGTATTGCGCCGACCGCTTGGCGGCATCCGCGATGCCCTCGGACGCCTGCCGCTTGGTGGCGACGAACAGGACGCGGCCGCCATTGGCGACGGTGTCGGAGACCTTGACCAGAGCTTGATGCAACAGCGGCACGGTCTGGGTCAGATCGAGGATGTGAATGTTGTTGCGCGAGCCGTAGATGAACGGCTGCATTTTGGGGTTCCAGCGGTGCGACTGGTGACCAAAGTGAACGCCAGCTTCCAAAAGCTGACGCATATTGAACGCGGGAAGCGTCATCTGCGAAGTATCCTTTTTCCGGTTGAACCTCCGTGGACCGGAGAAGACGGCATTGTTCCGCAAGGGAAAATGTCATCCACCGGAGCGTTTGCCGGGGCTTTTAATCCGGCAGGCGCGATGGTCCACGTGTGGGATGGGCGGGTTATGGCCGAAGTCGGCGGTAATGGCAAGCTTGTGATCATACGCACGCTGACGCCTGCGGCGCGTCGCAAACTCGTGGTAGGCAAGTGAGAACACGAGACCACGCAAAGAGTTGCAGGCGCATACCTCGATGAACAATCAATCCACAGGACCGGCGACGACGATCCGCGCCTTGCAGCTCGGTGACCGCATCGACCTCAAGACCCTCGAACGCGAGGACGCGTTCTCGACGAACCCGCTGGCATTCCGCACCGCCAGCGGCGGAACAGCCGTGCTGTTCCGCTCCGGCGTGGCTGTCTTCGCAGCCATGTCGCCGCCCGAGGAGGAAGCGCTGATCGACAGCCTCCTGCCGCGCGTCGCCTCCCCGCTCAGCGAGCGCGAAACCGAGACCGCGCTGATCGTCGTCCGCCCCGACGCCGAAGACCTGCTGTCGGGGTCGGGCTCGATTCAGCTGCGCGCTCTCGATCAGAACCGGCTGCTGCTGGTGTCCGAAGCGTTGGCGACGAGCGTTGCGATGGCCTACGACGAGCGCCGGATCTCCCGGGCTTTCGACCGCATCGGACCGGTTGCGCAAAGCCTGTCGCAACGCAAGCTGCCCGCCGGCCCGAAGTCCGCGCTGCTCGAACAAATCGGCGAAGCGCTCGCCATTCAGCAGCGGCTGGCCGGGCGCATCGACCTCGACGACAAGCCGGACGTGTTGTGGGATCATCCCGAGCTCGAACGGCTCTGGACCAAACTCGTCGACGAGTACGACCTGCCAGCGCGGGGCCGCGCGATTGGACGGAAGCTCGAAGTCATCCAGGAAACCGCCGATACTCTGACCGAGCTGATGGCGACGCGCACGTCACACCGGCTCGAGTGGTACATCATCATCTTGATCGCGATTGAGATCGCGCTCGGCCTCTACGACCGCTTCTGGAAGTAGAGGCTCGCGCGCGGCGATCAATTGAAAACGTAATGGATCGTATAGCGGAGATCGCGCGGATCGACGTCCGCCGGCGGCGCGGGAAACGGCGTCTTCTTCACCGCATCGACGCCGGTCTGATCGAGCAGAGGATCGCCGCTGGATTGGACGACGCGCACGTAGCGCAACGCGCCTGTCATCGTCAATTCAAACTGCACGTAGACACCGCCGCGCGTGAGATAGCCCTTTGGTTTATTACGCGCGAGGGCGGTGGTCACGCTTTTCGAATAAGCGCTCTGAGTCCCTTGCGCGGCCGCGCCCTTGATCCGTTGCGCTTCGGCGGTGCGCGGGTCCGTTCGGCGTCGGCGTTCGGCTTGAGCGCGCTCGACGGCGGCGGCGTACTCGTCCATCGTCGTGTCGAAATCCTCGAGCGATAATTCGGGCGCTGCATCCGGCGGTGGTGGCGCACGCTTCGGCTGGGCGGCCTTCTTCGCCTCTTCGACGGGCTTCTCCCGTTCGACCGGCTTCGGCTCCTCCGGTGGTTGCTGCTCCGCTTTTTCGCCTTCGGCGGGCGGAGCAGGCGGTGTCGGTTGCGGCGGCGATTGTTCTGCGGGCGGGGCGTCCTCGCCGATCTGCGATTGCTTCGACTTCGACGCCGCGTCGGGCTCCTCGACGAGTTCGACGGTAATCGTCTCGGAGACATCGACCTGTCCGCGGCGCTCCTGCTCTCGCGCGGTCTCGCCTGCTGGTGCAGCCGGCCGGTAGAGCGTCCCCGCGACGAAGCCGACGTGAGCCAGCAGCACGAGGGCGAGCGCGATCAGCAAGGTTCGGTCGCGTTCGCGATGCGGCGGCAGGATTCGCACCGCTGCCGTCAGTCCCGTCAGCGGATCGGCGGCGGAGCCGGAATTCGGCGCGTCCTGTGCGTTTGCCGCGTCGTCCGCTTGCGTCCCGGTGTCGATCGAGCCCGCCGCGGATATGGCCGCCGAGTTTGCCGCATCGTCGCCAGCCGTGACGCCCACGCCGGACGCAAGCGTTAGCGCGGGCTCGGGCGCGGCTGGCGCATCTGGCGGTCGTGGTTCGGCCGGGTTGGGCATCAGCGACAATGTAGCCGCCCCTGCGCCGATGTTCGACACGTCATCGACGGGCTGCGGCGCCACGGACCCCGTCGCGGGTAAAGGCAACGCGTGAGCATAACTGGAGATCCGGTTGCGCCGCGCGTTCAAACCTCCATCACCTCCGCAACGCCAGGGAGTGTGGACAATGTCCCCGCATCCGAGGGGGAGAGATCATAGCGGCCGGGAAGCGACAGCATCATGGCGCGGCCGCGATCCTCGAGCGGAAGCAGAATCTCGATGCTTGCACCGCGCCCCG
Source organism: Hyphomicrobium sp. (assembly GCA_022843145.1). Classification (GTDB taxonomy): domain Bacteria; phylum Pseudomonadota; class Alphaproteobacteria; order Rhizobiales; family Hyphomicrobiaceae; genus JAKAML01. The sequence continues at coordinate 28,019 of JALHOF010000014.1, read as the reverse complement.
TACCCAGCGCCGGCTTCAACAAAGCTCTGATGCCAGCGAGATTGGCGGCCTTGTTCTGGATGACGCGGCGGTCGAGCACGATGCGCAAGCCGCGCGGGATGGCTTGCGCCGCCGCGTCGAGCGCCTCCAGCGCCTGCACGCGAAGTTTCAGCGTCTCGCCGTCGCGCTCGGCCTCGACCGAGATCAGGACCGGCGTGCCGGGTTCAAGAAGATCGCGCGACTTGGCCAGAGTGTCGGAAAAGATCACGGCCTCGAACTGCGCGGTCGCATCCGAGAACATCGCAAAGGCAAACTTGTTGCCCTTCTGCGACCGCCGCTCGCGCGCGGAAATAACGATCCCCGCAAGTCGTCCGGCCGACGCGCCACGCGCGGCCAGGGCCTCGAACTCGGTGAAGCGCTTGACGCCCATCTTGCCCAGCACCGTGCCATACTGGTCGAGTGGATGTCCGGAGAGATAGAACCCGATGGCCTTGAACTCCTCAGACAGCCGCTCCATCGGCGTCCAGTTCTGCGCGGGCTTCAGGACCATCTTGGCCGGCGTCGATGCGCCGCCGCCGAAAAGATCGCTGGTGCCTGCCGCCGCATTGTCGGCGGTGCGGTTCGCCATCGCCATCATGCCGTCGGCGTTGGCATGGACAGCCGCGCGGCTCGGCTCCAACGTATCGAACGCGCCGGCCGCCGCGAGCGTTTCGATGCCGCGCTTGTTCAACGCCTTGGGATTGAGCCGCGTCGCGAAATCTCCGAGGGAGCGATAGGCGCCTTTGCCGCGCCGTTCGGCGACGATGGTTTCGACGGCAGCCGCACCGATGTTCTTGCAAGCGGCAAGCGAATAGCGGATTGCGCCGTGTTTGGCCGTCTTCGGGTGTTCGGGCAGAAAGTCCACGTCTGACGCGTTGATGCACGGCGGCTTGATCTCGATGCCGCTCCGTCGCGCTTCCGCGGCGAACATCGCGAGCTTGTCGGTGTTGGCCATGTCGAGCGTCATGGATGCTGCGAAGAACTCTTCGCGGAAGTTCGCCTTGAGGTAGGCCGTGTGATAGCTGACGAGCGCGTACGCTGCGGCGTGCGACTTGTTGAAGCCGTAGCCGGCGAACTTGTCGACGAGCACGAAAATATCAACCGCGTCGGTCTTCTTGACCCCGTTCTTCAACGCGCCCTCGACGAACAGCGCCTGCTGCTTCGCCATTTCGTTCTTGTCCTTCTTGCCCATCGCGCGGCGAAGAAGATCGGCCTCGCCGAGCGAATACCCTGCCATCACCTGGGCAATCTGCATCACCTGTTCCTGGTAGATGATGACGCCGTATGTCTCCTTGAGAATGCCTTCGAGCATGGGGTGCAGGTAATCGACCGGCTCTTCGCCGTGCTTGCGATTGATGTAGGTCGGGATGTTGTCCATCGGACCAGGGCGGTAGAGCGCCACCATGGCGATGATGTCCTCGAAACGGTCGGGCTTCAGCCGCTTCAAGCTCTCGCGCATTCCTGTCGACTCGAGCTGGAACACGCCAGCGGTGTCTGCTTTTGCAAGAAGCTCGTAAGAAGCCTTGTCCTCGATGCCGAGCGTCGCGAGATCGATCTTGATGCCGCGCCCGCGCTCGATCATCTCGATCGCCTTCTGCAGCACGGTCAACGTCTTCAGGCCGAGGAAGTCGAATTTCACGAGGCCCGCCGCCTCGACCATCTTCCAGTTGAACTGCGTGATCGGGAAGGACGACTTGGGGTCGCGATAAAGGGGAACCAGTTGTTCGAGCGGACGGTCGCCGATCACCATGCCCGCTGCATGGGTAGAGGCGTGACGATAAAGACCTTCGAGCTTTTGCGCGATCTCAAGGAGCCGCGCGACCATCGGATCGCGGTCACGCTCCTCCTGCAACTTCGGCTCGCCCTCGATCGCCTGCGGCAGCGTCACCGGATTGGCCGGGTTGTTCGGCACGAGCTTGCACAGCCGATCAACCTGGCCATAGGGCATCTGCAGCACGCGCCCGACATCTCGCAGCACCGCGCGCGCCTGCAGTTTGCCGTGGGTGATGATCTGCGCCACACGATCGGCGCCGTACTTCTGCTGGACGTAGTGGATGACGCGATCGCGCTTGTCCTGGCAGAAGTCGATGTCGAAGTCGGGCATCGATACGCGCTCGGGATTGAGGAACCGTTCGAACAGCAAGCCGAAGCGCAGCGGATCGAGATCGGTGATCGTCAATGCCCACGCCACCACCGAACCCGCGCCAGAGCCGCGGCCCGGACCCACCGGGATACCGTTGGCCTTGGACCACTTGATGAAGTCCGCGACGATCAGGAAGTAGCCGGGAAACTTCATCCTGGTGATGATGTCGACCTCGAAGGCGAGGCGCTTGTCGTAGTCCTCGCGCGTGAAGCCGTCGGCCAGCGGCACCGTTTCTAGGCGGCGAGCCAACCCCTCCTCGGCCTGCCGCTTCAATTCGACCGCCTCCGCCGCCACCCGCTCGTCTGCTGTCGCGCCATCCGTGACCGAGACGAAGCTCGGAAGGATCGGCTTCTTGCCGCGCGGTCGATAGGCGCAACGCTTGGCGATCTCGACGGTGTTGGCAAGCGCTTCCGGGAGATCCTTGAACAGCGCGACCATCTCGGCAGCGCTCTTGAAATAGTGCTCGCGGCTGACGCGGCGACGATCGTCCTCGACCACGTACCGGCCCTCGGCGATGCACAAGAGGGCGTCGTGGGCATCGTAGTCGTCGGGGTTCGCGAAGTAGCACTCGTTGGTGGCCACGACGGGCAGATCGCGTTCATAGGCAAGCCCGACAAGCTGTGGTTCGACATCGGCTTCGATCGGAAGGCCGTGACGCTGCACCTCGACATAGAGCCTGTTGCCGAAAATGCGCTCGAGTTGACCTAGGCGGGCAACCGCGAGGTCCCGCTGGCCGTCCCGCAGCGCGCGGTCGATGGGGCCGTCGGGCCCGCCCGTGAGCGCAATCAGGCCCTCGCCAAGGTCTTCCAGTTTCGCGGCTTTCACGTGCGGGGGCTCCGCCTCGCCGACCTCGAAGAACATCGCACGCGACAACTTCATGAGATGCTCGTAGCCGCGCTCGTTCATCGCCAGGAGTGCGATCGGACCCGACGGTTGCGACCGAGGCTCATTGGCACCGGCCCGCTGCAGCCCGCAAGCCAGCTTGCCTCCGGAATGCGGCGCATCGCCGAAATCGATCTGGATGCAACAACCGGCGATCGGCTGAATGCCGGCGCCGGCGAGTTTATCCGAGAATTCGAGCGCGCCGAACAGGTTCGACGAGTCGGTCAGCGCGACTGCGGGAAATCCGTGCTTCTCGGTCAACTTGGCGATGGTCGGGATCGGCAACGCGCCTTCAAGCAGCGAATAGGCCGAATGCACCTTGAGGTGGATGAACGGCGGATCCCTGAGAGCGGCGGCCGAGCCTGCAGAAGTTTGCGATTGAATCGTCATCGTTGAGAAAGTTACACTATCGCGTCGGTCTCGTGCTGCTTGCCGTGCTGTCCATACACAGTTCGATCCGGCCGATCCTGGATGGTGCCGCAAGCCACTCGTCGGTCGGATTGTTCACTTTTCAGCATTCATTTCGTCTTCAGCCCCGACGAGACCTCCATCACCTTGAATTTGGCATGTGTTGCCTGGGGCCTATCAAGATGATCGTCGATAGCATACTCGGCTATTTCGATGCTGATCTGCAGAAGATCATCGTCGCCATCGTCCTTTCGACGGCTGGCGGTTCGCTTCTTGCTTACGTTTTCCAGAGCATGCAGTGGAAGCGGCAGAAGCGGTTCGAGCTGCTTCAGCACCAGCTTCGCGAAGGCAAGGATCTCGCACACGAGGTCACTCAACTGGTCAACCGCCGCTTCTTCGCGCTCCAGCGTCTGCTATGGGCGATCCAGGAAAAAAGCGGCAACGTCGACAGCATGTGGGCGAACTACTACGGCGACGTCATCCAATGGAACCAGAACCTGACGTCGATCCGCATCCGCACGCGGCTGTTCGCGGGCTCCGAAGTGGCGATGCTGCTGGTCAATGACGCGGACTTGGAGCCGGCTACCAAACCCAAAAGCATCCACTACGGAATGCGCCGGCTGCATACTCGCATTCTGGAAGCGAAGAGGCAGGACGCCTTGTCGGAAGCGGCCGCGGCTGAAATCACGTCCGAGATCGAGCACTTGAACAATCTTATCCAGATTTTCAGAACCGGCTTCTCGATCGGCTGCTGTTCCATGCCGATTGGAAATAGCAGTCAGCGGTGCCCACTCAGTGCTTGAAGCGCCTGAAGAAATCCCACACGAGCTCGGATGTCTCGACGTCCCGATTGCGCGGACCCAGCAGCGATTCAATCACCTGATCGAGAACCCGGCTGCGCGGCGACGGCGTTTGGTGTCCGCCTCCCGCAACTTCGTAGAACGCCGTCGCCCCGCCCACCTTGCAGTTGGACCAGTCGGACCTGACGATGGTCGAGTTGTCGCTCGCCTCGGTGTCGTTCAGCCGCGTCGTGTCCTTCGCCGTGCAGCCGTTGCGCTCGGCCCAGAACGCCGCCTGTTCCGAGGCCGACATCAGACCGATGGGACCATCGCGCGGCTGCCCCTTCGGCACGAACCCCTCCCACGGCACCAAGCGATCCTCGGTCCCGTTCAGCGTCATCACGGGCAACGGTCGCGATGGGTTGCATGTCGCGCGGTAGCTTCTCGGGATCGAGGCGATGAGAATGGCGAACGCCGTGAACGTGTCGGAGGCCTCACAGATCATACGTGCCGCCATGAACCCGCCGCTCGATTCGCCAGCGAGATAGATGCGGGTCCGGTCGGCAATACGGGCGGCGACGAGATCGTCGACGAGCTTGCGCAGAAACCCGGCATCGTCCGCCGCAACTGGCTTCGTCGATCGCCGCAGTTCTACTTCGCGGCCATCGTTCCACACGCTCCCCAGGCCCTGCGGGTAGGCGACGACAAGTTCTTCGCGGTCCGCGATGACGTTGAAGCCGAAAATCCGCTCGATCTGTTCGCTATGGCCCCGGGCGCCGTGGAGAACGATGACAAGCGGCGACGGACGGCCCGGCTTGACGAAAATCGGGACGTAGAGACGGTAGGTTCGTTCGACGCCATCGACGTTCAGCACGCGCAGGACGGCTCGTTGCTCCTTGATGCCCGGCTGTGAAGGCGGCGCGCGCTCGACTTCATCGGACTGATCTTGCTGATCCGAAGGTGGAGCGGGCTCTGCTGCGACCGCGGGCGATGCCGGCATGAGCACGCCGAGCGCGGTCAGCACGAGCGACGCGATCCCGCCCCTCCAGAGCAGCCTCATCGCACGGCGCCGGGCGTGATTTCGACCAGCAATCCGCCATCGAGGCGCAACACGCGGTCCATCCGCGAAGCGAGTTCCATGTTGTGGGTCGCGATCAGGGCAGCCACACCCTGGTTGCGGAACAGCTCGATCAGCTCGTGGAACACATGCTCGCTGGTCTTGGGATCGAGGTTGCCGGTCGGCTCGTCGGCGAGGATCAGCGAAGGCCGGTTGGCGAGCGCGCGGCAGATCGCCGTCCGCTGCTGCTCGCCGCCCGAAAGCTCGGCGGGTCGATGATCGAGACGATCAGCCAATCCCAGTGATGACAACAATTCGCGCGCGCGCGCCTCCGCCTCGCGCTTGGACCGGCCGAGGATCATTTGCGGGATGACGACGTTTTCCTCGGCGGAGAACTCGGGAAGCAATTGATGGAACTGATAGACGAAGCCCATTTCGGCACGCCGGACGGCCGTCCGCGCATCGTCGTCCATCCGCGCGCAGTCGCGGCCATTGAGCCAAACGTGACCCTCGTCCGGCGTTTCCAGTAGTCCGGCAATATGCAGGAGCGTCGACTTGCCGGCGCCGGACGGGCCGACGAGCGCGACGGCCTGCCCCGGGTGCAAGACCGCTTCCGCGCCTCGCAGCACGACGATCTCGCGGCCACCCTGACGGAAAGAGCGTTTCAATCCCTCGAGTTTCAGGACAGGAGTTTTCGCGGCGCTGTCTTGCACGGGATCACTCGTATCTGAGGGCTTCGACGGGATCGAGCTTCGACGCACGCCACGACGGGTAGAGCGTCGCGAGCACCGAGAGCGTCAACGCCATGAGCACGATGAAGACGGTTTCGCGCACGTCGATTTCAGCCGGAAGTTTCGTCAGGTAGTACACCGACGGATCGAACAGGCGCGTCGATGTCAGCCATTGCACGAACTGGCGGACGGCCTCGATGTTCCAGCAGAAGACAACACCGAGAACGAGTCCGGCGATGGTGCCGACGACGCCGATCGAGGCGCCGGTTATGAGAAAGATGCGCATGACGGAGCCCTTCGAAGCTCCCATCGTGCGCAAGACAGCGATGTCGCGCCCTTTGTCCTTCACCAGCATCATCATCCCGGAAATGATGTTGAGGGCCGCCACGAGGATGATGAGCGACAGGATGATGAACATCACGTTCCGCTCGACTTCGAGAACGGTGAAGAAGGTTTCGTTGCGCTGGCGCCAGTCGGAGAGCTGCACTGTCGGACCGCCAGCCGCGCGGATCGCGTCCGCATAGCTTGCGACTTTCTCTGGATCGTCGACCACGAGTTCGAGCACGTCGACCTCGCCGCGCTTGCCGAAATACTTCTGCGCCTCCTCGAGCGGCATGAACACCATGGTCCGGTCGTACTCCGACATGCCGAGCTCGAACACCGCCGTGATGGGGTAGGCCTTGGTTCGGGGCGACGTGCCGAACGGCGTCGATGCACCGCGCGGAGAAACGAGCGTGATCGTATCGCCGATATCGACCCTGAGCGACGCCGCCATCCGCCCGCCAATCGCGATCCCGCCGGCCGTGTCGAAATTGTCGAGCGTGGATCCTGGGCGAAGATTTCTGGCAACCAGCGGCAGCGACTTGATATCCGCTTCGGCGAGCCCGCGCACGAGACCGCCCGCCGCATGCACGTTCGACGACACCATCACCTGGCCTTCGATCAGCGGCAACGCGTGCTTGACACCCGGCACCGCAGAAATGCGCTTGACCATCTCGGCATAGTCTTCGAACGGCTCGCCGATCTTGTGGACGATGACGTGCCCATTGAGACCGAGAATCTTGGAGAACAGGTCTTTGCGGAACCCGTTCATGACGGCCATCACGATGATCAGCGTCGCGACCCCGAGCATGATGCCGAGAAATGAAAAGCCGGCAATAACCGAGATGAAGCCTTCCTTGCGGCGCGCACGGAGGTATCGCCCGGCGAGCATCCACTCGAACGGTGAGAACGCGCGGGCGCCGCTTTGGCTGCCGTCTGCTCGGATCGTCGTTTCGGTCATGGGCAGGTGTGTCCCCCTCTCCCCATTTCCTGCTCCCGAATGGGAGAAGGTCCTGGTGGAGCCATGCTTCCAGCATGAGGTGAGGGGCGCCAACAATCGCCGGAGCAAACAACCGCTCCTCACCCTAACCTCTCCCCGCGCGCGGCGAGAGGGTACTGATTTTACCTGCACCCCTTGGCAGCAGCGTGTGGCCGGGTCAAGGCTCGTGAACAGTCCGTCCCAAACTCCTGAGTTTACGGCGACCGGAAACTCAATAGTGCGGCGGAGGGGTTTCATCGCCGGGGGGGCGGATGTTGCTCACCTGCTCCTCCTGGAGCCGCGCCTCCAACTGCTTGATTCGCCCCAGCGCCCGATCGAGCGTGGCCCACTGCTCGATCACCGTCTTGTTGAGCGCGTCGATCGCCTCGTCCTGATAGGCGATCCGCATCTCCAGGTTGTCGATCCGCGCGGTCGCGGCATCGTGCCGGTCTGCCACCGCACTCTCCTCAGTAAGCCCGAGCAACAAGCACGTATTCCTTGGCCGGATCGCCAGTAAAGAGGCACACGCCTTCAATCTTGTCTTGTGCCAGGGGTGCGTTACGGATCGTCAGCTTCGAAGCCTTGAGCCGGTCGGCAATGGCTTCGAGCACTGCACCATCGGGCCGCGCCCACGGCACGCGCACCCAACCCTTGAAGCCGCCCGTGTCTTCGGTCTCCGCCGCGCCGAAGTACGCCGTCAATTCATCGAACGACTTGATGTCAGTGATGACGTTGCCGTCGAGCCGTGCCTTGGCCTCGGCGTATAGCGTCGCCTGGATGTCGTTCAACAGGGCCTGGGCCTCGGCGACGAACTGATCGCGCGGTCGGGAGTGCGAGATGATCTTGTCGCCGTCCCTCAGCTTGTCGCGGCGCATGAATGTGACGTTGCCGCCGGACGCATCGCGACCGCCGATCTCGACGATGACGGGTGCGCCGCGACGGACCCAGTTCCAGCGCTTTTCCGCCGACTTCAGCGGCTTCTTGTCGAGCAGCGTCCTTATGCCGAGCGCCTTCAGATCCTTTTCGATCGCGACGCAATAGTCGAGCAGCGCCGCGTCGTCCGGCTTGTCGCGCAGCATCGGCACGATCACGATCTCGCGCGGTGCAATCCTGGGCGGCAGACGCAGACCGTCGTCGTCGCCGTGGGTCATGATCACGCCGCCGATCAGACGCGTCGAGACACCCCAGCTCGTCGTATGACAGAACTCGCGCGTGCCCTGCGCACTCTGGAATTGGATGTTCTGAGCTTCCGCGAAGTGCGTGCCGAGGTAGTGCGATGTTCCGGCCTGTAACGCCTTGCCGTCCTGCATCATCGCTTCGATCGAGTAGGTGCTGTCGGCGCCCGGGAAGCGCTCGTTGGCGGGCTTCTCGCCGGCGATGACGGGCATGGCCAGCACGCTCTCGGAAAACTCGCGGTACACCTCGAGCATCCGCAGCGTTTCCGCCATTGCGTCCTCACGATCGGCGTGCGCGGTGTGACCCTCCTGCCAAAGGAACTCCGTCGTGCGCAGGAACAGGCGCGTCCGCATCTCCCAGCGCACGACGTTCGCCCACTGGTTGATCAGCAACGGCAGATCGCGATAGCTCGTGATCCAGCGCTGGAACGCGTCGCCAATAATAGTCTCGGAAGTGGGGCGCACGATCAGCGGCTCTTCGAGCTTCGCGTCGGGGTCCACCACCAGCTTGCCGCCCTCGTTCTTCAGGCGGTGATGGGTGACGACCGCCATCTCCTTGGCGAAGCCTTCGACGTGCTCGGCCTCCTTGGCGATGAAGCTCATCGGAATGAACAGCGGGAAGTAGCAGTTGTCGTGTCCGGTGTCCTTGATGCGCTGGTCGAGTTCGGCCTGGATGCGCTCCCAGACGCCCCAACCCCACGGCTTGATGATCATGCAGCCGCGCACGGGACTAGTCTCGGCCATGTCGCCGTCGCGGACGATCGCCTGATACCAATCGGGGAAGTTCTGTTCGCGGGTAACCGACAGCGCGCGCTTGCTCATGGTCAGGATCTTTCTCGATATCGTTCATGGTCGATGCCGGTCCGTCGCGGCATCGGCCAATTCGCGGCGCTACCGGATTGCGGGCTGGGCAGACGCACGCCCGGCATAGCCAGGAACGGCGGGGTACGCAACGGCGGCGCGGCGCTTTAGCGTGGATGGGGCCGGCGTTGGCGGTCCCAATACGGCGGTCAAGTGCGGAGCGGCAGCGTTGGGGCGATTATGGAAATCCACTTGAACGTGATCGCAGCCCAAACCACCGCGAACACAATTGCCGCAACCACCGTATTGATGAGGAAAATCCGCAACATGCGCGACCGCGCAGGCGCACTGCCCGGCGTCCCCGGCACGATGTCGCCCGCCTCCTCCTGCGTCGTAAGCCCGAATGGCAGCACGGCGAACAGCACCATCCACCAGATGATGAAATAAAGTGCGAGGCCGAGAGAAATGCTCATTCGGAAACTCCAGTTCACGCCTGCTCGAGTTCGACGAGCGTTCCGCAGAAATCCTTCGGATGCAGGAACAGTACGGGTTTGCCGTGCGCACCGATGCGTGGCGTACCGTCGCCCAGCACGCGAGCGCCCTCGGCCTTCAGCTTGTCGCGCGCGGCGATGATATCATCGACCTCGTAGCAGACATGATGAATGCCGCCATCGGGGCTTTTCTCGAGGAACTTGGCGATCGGCGAGCCCGCGCCAAGAGGCTCCAGCAATTCGATTTTGGTATTCGGCAGCTCGATGAAGACCACCGTGACGCCATGTTCCGGTTGCGGTAGAGGATCGGCGACCTTGGCCCCCAGCGCATTGCGGTATACGGCCGACGCAGCGGCGAGATCCTTGACCGCGATGGCAACGTGATTGAGGCGTCCGATCATGCATTGTCTCCCTTCTCAAACATTCGGCCCGGATGACGGCGATCAGCCTTGCTCTCCGAGCATGTGCACCATGACCTTGCAAATGGGCTTCTTGCCCCAGGCATCGTTGACCGCAGCGCGCACCGCGCGGCGCACGGCATCCTCCACGACGGCGGCATCCTTGCGGCGGGCTGGAGGGATCGAGCGCAGCGTGCCGTCGATCGCGCTGCGGATGACGTCGAGCATCGGCGTCCGCTTGGCGGTTTCGGCAGGTACGCCATCGATCTCGATCGCCGGATCGTCAAGCAGTTCGCCGCGCTTCGAGACGACCAGGGACACGATGACGACGCCGACCACCGACAGCTTGCGGCGCTCTCGCACCGGTCCGTCGAGATCGGGCACGATCAATCGCCCGTCGCGGAAGCGGCGGCCGACGGGGGCATCGTCGATCACGCGCGGGTCTGGCGCGATGCGCAGTATTTCGCCGTCGAGCATCGGGAACACGTCCCTGACGCCGGCCTCGCGAGCGAGCCGCGCATGTTCTTTCAGGTGCCGCGCTTCGCCGTGCATCGGCACGGAGATGAGCGGACGGACCCAGCTGTACATCTGTCGCAACTCGTCGCGCCGCGGATGTCCGGTGACATGAACCAGCGCTTCGTTGTCGGTCAGCACGTCGCAGCCATTTCGCGCGAGATTGTTCTGCACGGCTCCGACCGATTTTTCGTTACCGGGAATCGTCCGTGACGAGAAAATCACGAGATCGCCCTTGGCGAGAGAGATGTCGGGATGCTCTTCCTCGGCGATGCGCGCCATCGCGGCCCGGGGCTCGCCCTGACTTCCGGTACAAAGCAGCAGCACGTCGGCGGCGTCGAAATCGGAGAACCGCTGCTGGTCATGGAAGCGGAAATTCTGCGGCAGATAACCGGTTTCCTTCGCGACATCGATAATCCGGTGCAGCGCACGGCCGGCCACGATGAGTTCACGCCCCGACGCGCGCGCCGCATCCGCCACCGCTTTGACGCGCGCGACGTTCGAGGCGAATGTGGTGACCGCGACCCGCCGCTTCGCCGACTTGACGATGCTGGTGATCGATTTCGCGATATCGAGTTCGGACGGCGAGCGGCCGTCGCGGAAGGCGTTCGTCGAATCGCACACGATCGCGAGCACGCCATCGTCACCCAGCGCCTTCAGTTTCGATTCATCCGGAGGATCACCGACCCCCGGCGTCTGATCGAGCTTCCAGTCACCGGTGTGCAGGACGAGGCCGAGGGGCGTTCGGATCGCAAGCGCAGAAGGTTCCGGGATCGAATGCGCCATCGTGACGAATTCGAGATCGAATGGGCCCAGCGAGAACCTTCCGCCAAGCGGGATCTCGGTGATCGGCAGTTCGCCTTTGACGCCGAAATCGCCGTTCTTCGATTTGAGCATGCCGGCGGTGAAGGGCGTCGCGTAGACCGGCACGCGCAATTCCGGCCACAAGTCGATCACCGCGCCGATATGGTCCTCGTGCGCATGGGTCAAAACAATCCCAAGCAACGACTGTCTCTGTTCGACGATGAAGCTCAGGTCCGGGAGGACGACGTCGACGCCGGGCTCCGACGGGCCGGGAAAAGTCAACCCGAGGTCAACCATCAACCATTGGCGCGCGTCCTCCGGGCCGAAGCCGTAGAGGTAGACGTTCATGCCGATTTCGCCGAGCCCACCCAGCGCGACAAAGACCAGTTCGTCCCGGCCCGACTTGGCCGACTTGGCTTTCGACCCCTTGGTCGCCATCACTTCCGTCACCTTCCCGCGCACGATGGCGCATCAAATCGTCCCGCGCAGAATCTTTCCGCGCTAAATCTTGCTACGCTCTGGCCGGGTTGCCAGCAGCGTCACATCACCGAACGTGAACCGGCGCTCGCGTCCACCGTCGTCGGCCACGCGCAGCGCGCCCGTCTGGTCGAGACCGAGGTAGCTTCCGTCGACGCGTTCGCGGCCGGTATTGACTGAAACCCGCTCGCCGACCGGACCGCCACGATCGAGCCACGCAGCCCGGATCAGCGAGAATCCGCGACCGTCGTCCCAACGCCCGAGCCAACATGCCATTGCTTCCGCGACCTGCGCCAGCACGGTGTTGCGATCGGCTGAGATGCCGTGGGCGCCGAGATGCGCCAGCGAGCGACCGCCGTCCGCAGGTGATGCCACGAGATTGAGCCCAATGCCGACAACCACCGCGAGCAATGAGCCGCCTTGCACCCAACTACTCTCGATCAGTACGCCACCCATCTTGGCGTCGGCAATTAGAATATCGTTGGGCCATTTGACGCGGAGACCGGGCAAGTCGCCACCGGCCACCTCACGCACGGCATCGTGAATGGCGACACCGGCGACGAGCGACAGTTCCGCCGCCGTTGCAACGTCGCATTGCGGCGTGAAGAGCAGCGACGCATGGAGATTTCCCGAGAGCGAGACCCAGCTGCGCCCGCTGCGTCCACGCCCCGCCGTCTGCCGCTCGGCAGACACCCACAGCGGCCCCGTCACTCCGCTCGCAGCAAGACGCAGCGCGACGTCATTGGTCGATGCCGTCTCGCCGATCTCGACGATTCGAAACGCGACGCCTGCCGAAGCGCTGCTGGTGCTCATGCGGCCATCAGAATTTGAACACCTTCGCCGCCGCTGCCGCGGCATCGACCACTGGACCTGCGAACACCGCGAAGAAGATCACGAAGACGCTGGCCGCAACGACGATCATTCCCGGCACGCGCGGCACCGGCAGCAACTTGTCTTTCGCTTCGTCGAAGAACATTACTTTGACGACACGCAGGTAATAGTAGGCGCCAATGACGCTCGACAAGACACCGATGATCGCGAGCGGATAAAGACCAGCCTTGATGGCGGCGGCAAAGACATAGAACTTCGCGAAGAAGCCTGCGAGCGGTGGGATGCCGGCCAGTGAGAAGAGCAGGATAAAGAGCGCGAAGGCCAGCGGCAGGTTTGTCTTCGACAGGCCAGCCAGATCAGCGATCTCGACCACCTGACCCTCCTTGCGATGGAGCGACACGATGACGGCGAATACGCCGAGTGTCATGACGAGGTAAATCGCCAGATAGATCAGGACCGACTGCATTCCCTCGGGGCTGTTTGGGGCGAGGCCGACGAGCGCATAGCCGACGTGGCCAATCGACGAGTAGGCCATCAGGCGTTTGATGTTGGTCTGTCCGATGGCCGCGACCGCCCCGAGCAGCATGGAGGCGATCGCCAGCAGCGTGATGACTTGCTGCCATTGCGGTCCGAGGCCAGGGAACGCGCCATGCATCGTCCGGACGAGCAACGCGAGTGCGGCGATTTTCGGGGCCGCGGCGAACAAGGCCGTGACCGGCGTCGGTGCGCCTTCGTAGACGTCCGGCGTCCACATGTGAAACGGGACCGCTGAAATCTTGAATGCGATGCCGACCAGGAGAAACACGAGTCCGATGATCAGACCCAGGCTTTCGGCGGCGGCCTTGCCCTGTGCGACAGCCGCGATTGCCGTGAAGTTCGTCGAGCCGGTGTAGCCGTAGATCAGAGACGCGCCGTACAGCAACATTCCCGACGACAGCGCGCCGAGCACGAAATATTTGAGCCCCGCCTCGCTCGACTTGACGTTGTCGCGGCGGAAGGCCGCCAGCACGTAAAGCGCGAGGCTCTGCAGCTCGAGGCCAAGATAGAGCGTGATGAGATCGTTCGCCGACACCATGATGAGCATGCCGACCGTCGCCAGCAGCACCAGCACCGGATATTCGAATTTCAGCGACTTGACGCGCCTGAAATAGTCGAACGACAGCATCAGCGCGAACGCGGAGCCGGCGATCACCAAAAGCTTGGCGAAGTCGGTGAAGCGGTCGGAAACGAACGCGCCCTCGAACAGCGAGGCGGGCGCCGGTGGATCGAGCGCGACAGTCATCGCGGCGGTCGCGAGCACCAGCACGCCGAGCCAGCCTGTCGCCTCGGCATTGGCGTCTGTCTCGGGCCGAAACACGCCGTACATGAGCAGCGCCATCGCGCCAATCGCGATGATGATCTCGGGGTAGATCGGGCCGAGGCCGGTGAGGAAGGAGGTCATGATCAGAATCCGCTACCGGGCCAATTCGGCGGCGGCCGGTCGGACCGCAGCCTCGTAGTTCGAGACGAGCTTCTTCACCGACATAGCCGTGACGTCGAGCACGGGCGCGGGATAGAACCCGAAGAAAAGGGTGAGGACGACCAATGGCGCCATGATCGCGATTTCCCGCGGCGTCATATCCTTGATGCCCTTCAGGCTCGGCTTCTCCAACTCCCCGAAAATCATGTTTCGGTAGAGCCAAAGTGCGTAGGCCGCCGAGAGGATGACACCTAACGTCGCGATCGCCGCGACGAGCGTGTTGACCTTGAACGCGCCGAGGAGCGTCAGGAATTCTCCGACGAAGCCGGACGTGCCGGGCAAGCCGACGTTGGCCATCGTGAATACCATGAACACGAACGCATAGATCGGCATGCGGTTGACGAGTCCACCATATGCCGCGATCTCACGGGTGTGCATGCGGTCGTAGACGATACCGACGCATAGGAACAACGCGGCCGACACGATGCCATGCGACAGCATTTGAAAGATCGCGCCATCGACGCCCTGTGTCGTGACGGTGAAGATGCCCATCGTCACGTAGCCCATGTGCGCGACCGACGAATACGCGATCAGCTTCTTCACGTCCTCCTGCGCCAGCGCGACGAGCGACGTGTAGATGATCGCGATCACCGACAACGCAAACACGAGCGGGGCCAAATCGAACGTCGCCAGCGGGAACATCGGGACGGAGAAGCGAAGAAAACCGTAGCCGCCCATCTTCAACAGGATCGCGGCCAAAATGACCGAGCCCGCGGTGGGTGCCTCGACGTGCGCGTCCGGCAGCCACGTATGCACCGGCCACATCGGCATCTTGACGGCGAACGAGGCGAAGAACGCCAGCCATAGCCAGAACTGCATGTCGCGCGGGAACTTGGTCGTGAGCAGCGTCGTGATGTCGGTCGTTCCGGCGTGCCAGTACATCGCCATCATGGCGAGCAGCATCAGCACCGAGCCGAGAAGAGTGTAGAGGAAGAACTTGAAGCTCGCGTAGACGCGGCGCTTGCCGCCCCAGATGCCGATGATGAGAAACATCGGGATGAGGCCGGCCTCGAAGAACAGGTAGAACAGCACGAGGTCGAGCGCGCAGAACACGCCGATCATCATCGTTTCGAGCACCAGGAACGCGATCATGTATTCCTTGACGCGATCCTCGATGCTTTCCCAGCTGGCCAGGATCGTCAGCGGCATCAAGAACGTCGTCAGGATCACGAACAGCATCGAGATGCCGTCAACGCCCATCTTGTACTTGATGGGGCCGAGCCAGGCCCGCTCCTCGACGAACTGGAACGACGCGGTCGAGGGATCGAAGTTCATCCAGATCAGAAGCGAGATGACGAATGTGACGATGGTCGTCCACAGCGCCACGTACCGCGCGTTGCCCGCGGCTTCCTTCGGCAGGAACGCGATGAACAACACGCCGACCAGCGGCAGGAACGTGACGATCGACAGGATCGGAGAGGTCGCAAGGTTCATTGCACGCCCCCACCCTGGAACATGAAGTATGTGACGAGCGCAGCCACGCCGAGCATCATGGCGAACGCGTAGTGATAGACATATCCGGTCTGCAGTCGCATCGCCTTCCCGGTCATCCAGCCGACCCCGGCCGCCGTGCCGTCGATGGTCGCGTCGATCACCGCGCCGTCACCCTTTTTCCAGAGGAAGCGGCCGAGCCAGAACGCGGGCTTCACGAACAGCCAATTATAGAGCTCGTCGAAGTACCACTTGTTGAGCAGGAAAAGGTAGAGCGGGCGGAAAGCGCGCGCCGTCGCGGCCGGCAGCCAAGGTGCTGCGATGTAGTAGACGTAGGCAATCACAAAGCCCGTAGCCATGGCAGCGAACGGCGCCCAGCCCACCCATCCAGGCACATTGTGCATGTCGTGCAGGATGTGATTGTTCGGGCCCTCGAAAATCGACTTGCCCCAGAACGCCTGATAGTCGTGGCCGATGAAGTAGCGCGAGAACACGATGCCCGCGAGCACCGCGCCGACAGCCAGAACCCCGAGTGGAATCAGCATCACCGGCGGGCTCTCGTGCGCGTGCTTGATCACTTCCGGCTCGGCGCGCGACTTGCCGTGGAAGGTCATGAAGATCAGCCGCCATGAATAGAACGACGTCATCAGCGCGGCGGCGACCAGCGTCCAGAACGCATAGTTGTTGGGCGTATGCGCGGCATAGGCCGCCTCGATGATGGCGTCCTTGGAGTGGAAGCCCGCGAACCCCGCGACATGGGGAATACCGACGCCCGTCAGCGCCAGCGTGCCGATCAGCATCATCGCATAGGTAATGCGGATCTTCGGTGCGAGGCCGCCCATGTTGCGCATGTCCTGCTCGTGATGCATCGCGTGGATCACCGAGCCGGCGCCGAGGAACAAGAGCGCCTTGAAGAAGGCGTGCGTGAAGAGATGGAAGATGCCGGCGGTGTACGCGCCGATGCCGCACGCGACGAACATGTAGCCGAGCTGCGAGCATGTCGAATAGGCGATGACGCGCTTGATGTCGTTCTGCACGAGGCCGACGGTGGCGGCAAAGAACGCGGTGAGCGCGCCAATAAACGTCACGAACTGAAGCGCTGTCGGCGCCAGCTCGAAGATCGGCGACAAGCGCGCCACCATGAACACGCCCGCCGTCACCATGGTCGCGGCGTGGATCAGCGCCGACACGGGCGTTGGGCCCTCCATGGCGTCCGGCAACCAGGTGTGCAGCAGGAACTGCGCGCTCTTACCCATCGCGCCCATGAACAGGAGGAGCGCGAGCGTGGTCAAGATGTCGACCTCGTAGCCGACGAAGTTGAACGTCTTGCCGACGGCCGAAGGTGCCGCCGTGAAGAGCGGATCGAGATTGATCGTCTTGAATACGAAGAACAGCCCGAAGATGCCGAGCGCAAATCCGAAATCGCCGACTCGGTTGACGACGAACGCCTTGATGGCGGCCGCATTGGCCTCCGGCTTCTTATACCAGAAGCCGATCAGCAGATAGGATGCGAGACCGACGCCTTCCCATCCGAAGAACATCTGCAGGAGGTTGTCGCTCGTCACCAGCATCAGCATGGCGAACGTGAACAGCGAGAGATACGAGAAGAACCGCTGGCGGTGCTCGTCCTCGTGCATGTAGCCGATCGAATAGAGATGAACCAGCGACGACACCGTCGTCACGACGACGAGCATGACCGCCGTCAGCGTGTCGATCCGTAGCACCCACGACACGTCGAGATCGCCCGACGTGATCCAGCGCATGACCGGCACACGCGCGGTTTCATGGCCAAAGCCGACGCGCACGAACACGACCCAGGACAGCACGGCCGCGACAATCAGAAATCCGGTCGTCACGATCTCGGCCGGGCGCGGACCGATCAAGCGGCCGAAAAACCCGGCAATGAGCGCGCCGGCGAGCGGCAGGAAGACGATGGCGAGGTAGATCATGATCCGCGCTCAGCCCTTCATCATGTTGATGTCGTCGACCGCGATCGATCCGCGGTTGCGATAGTAGACGACGACAATGGCGAGCCCGATCGCCGCTTCCGCCGCCGCAACCGTCAGCACGAACAATGCGAACACCTGTCCGACAAGGTCGTTGAGGAAGTGCGAGAACGCGACAAAATTGATATTCACAGCAAGGAGCATCAGCTCGACGGACATCAGGATGACAATGACGTTCTTGCGGTTGAGAAAGATGCCGAGGATGCCGAGAGTAAACAGGCACGCGCCGACCGTCAGATAGTGTCCGAGTCCGATGGTCATCTCAACCGCCCCCGCCCATGTTCAAAACCTTGCCGGCCCAGTACCAGCCCAACAGCACGGCAAGCGGTCCGCCATAGATCAGCGCGAGCTTGACAATACGGCCCAGCGGCCAGCGCGCCCGCAGCTCGGCTCGAGCCAGCCGCTTGTTGTCGGCTTTGGCCGCCGCGACGTGACGGAACTCCTCCGTCTTCCGGAACATCTGCTCCGGGATCTCGGTCGGGGTGGCTTCGTCACGCGACATCGCCGTCATCCCTTCACCAGCGGTACGACGAGCGACACCACGAAGCCGACCGCCATCGCGATGATCGTACCGCCCACAAGCAGATCGCGGAGCGAGCGCTTGCCGCGCCCCGAGGCTCCGTGACGCTCCGCTTTCGCCTTTGCGGCCGCACGGCGACGCGCGTCCTCGAGCGAAGCGATTTTGGGATCATCCGCTCCGTTGCCGCGACCGCTCATCGGTTGTTCCTCGTCACCGCTGGGCCTCCGCCGACGGCACGACCGCGCTACCCGTCGGCACCTTGACAATCTCGATCGCCGTCGCCGGATCGCGCGCGTTCTGCACCGGCACCGACTGCCGCTTGACACCCTCGCGCTGGCGCAACGTGAGGACGATCGCGCCGACCATCGCGACGAGCAGGATCAGGCCCGCGCCCTGAAAGAAGAACGCGTACTTCGTATAAAGGATGCGCCCCAGCGCCTCGGTGTTGGAGATGCCCGAGGCAGCGGTCGGCATGACTGCGGCAGGAGCCTTCGCGATTCCAGCGCCGAAGCCGCGCGCCATGAACAGCGCGACAAGCTCGGCGAGAACCGTACCGCCGACCAGGAGGCCCACCGGCGCGTTCTTGATGAAACCGGCCTTCAGCTCGGCGAAGTCGACGTCCAGCATCATCACGACGAACAGGAACAGTACGGCGACGGCGCCGACATAGACAATGACCAGAAGCATCGCCAGGAACTCCGCGCCCAGGAGCACGAACAATCCCGCAGCGTTGAAGAACGCGAGAATGAGGAACAGCACGGCGTGAACCGGGTTCTTCGCAATGATCACCATCGCGCCCGACACGACGGCCAGCACGGCGAAGATGTAGAAGAAGACGGCTGTCAGTGCCATGGCGTCACCTGTACTTCGCGTCGAGTTCGAGGTTCTTCGCGATCTCGCGCTCCCAGCGGTCGCCGTTCGCGAGCAGCCGGTCCTTGTCGTAGAATAATTCCTCGCGCGTTTCGGTCGCGAACTCGAAATTCGGCCCCTCGACGATGGCGTCTACCGGGCACGCCTCCTGGCACAGCCCGCAATAAATGCACTTCGTCATATCGATGTCGTAGCGCGTGGTGCGCCGCGTGCCGTCGTTGCGGCGCGGCCCCGCCTCGATGGTGATGGCCTGAGCCGGACAGATCGCCTCGCACAGCTTGCACGCGATGCACCGCTCCTCGCCATTCGGGTAACGGCGAAGGGCGTGCTCGCCGCGGAAGCGTGGCGACAGCGGTCCCTTCTCGAAGGGATAGTTGAGCGTGGCCTTTTTCGCGAAGAAATAGCGCATGGTGAGAAAGAATGCCGAGACGAACTCGGTCAGGAACAGGGACTTGATCCCGCGCGCGACACTCATGGCGTCACCTTGAAGCCGAAGACGAAAAGGACATAGCCGACCGCCGCGCCGAGCAGCGCCGCGACGATGAACCGGGGCGCCGACATGCTGAGCGCCTGGGGCAGCGGAATACCGCGCGTGCGGCTGAGCATCAGCACGAATTCACCCAGCACGAACGTGCTCGCGATCAACATCATCGACTGCAGCATCGGGTTCACGGGCTCGCCCCTCCGAATTGCAGCACAGCCGCGACCACGACGACCATGACCAGCGACAGTGGCAGGAACACCTTCCAGCCGAGCCGCATGAGCTGATCATAGCGGTAGCGCGGGACCATGGCCTTGACCATGGCAAACATGAAGAAAACGAACGTCGCCTTGCCGATGAACCAGAAGATGCCCGGCACCCAGTTGAACGGCGCGATATCGAGGGGCGGCAGCCAGCCGCCGAGAAACAGGATCGTGGTCATCGCGCACATGGTCGTGATCGCGACGTACTCGCCGAGCATGAACAGGAGATACGGCGTCGAGGCGTACTCGACCATGAAGCCGGCGACGAGTTCGGACTCGGCCTCTGGCAGGTCGAACGGCGGCCGATTGGTTTCAGCCAGCGCCGAGATGAAGAAGACCACGAACATCGGGAACAGCACGAGCCAATGCCAGTCGAGCGCCGACGCGGGCAACCCAGCGCCGGTACCGATGCCGGTCTTCTGCGCATTGACGATGTCGGTCAGGTTGAGCGAGCCGACGAGCAGCAGCACGGTGATGATGACGAGGCCGATCGACACTTCGTAACTGACCATTTGCGCCGCTGAACGCAGCGAACCCATGAACGGATACTTCGAGTTCGATGCCCAGCCGCCCATGATGATGCCATAGACGCCGAGCGACGAGATCGCCAACAGATAGAGGATGCCGACGTTGAGGTCGGAGATCACCCATTTTCCCCAGCTGTTCTGATCGACCGGGATCACTGCCCACGCAGCCAGCGCGAACGTCGCGGTGGCGAGGGGCGCTAGCAGGAAAACTCCCTTGTCGGCGCCGGCAGGGATCAGCGGCTCTTTCAGCGCGAACTTCAAGAGATCGGCGAACGACTGCAGCAGGCCGAATGGACCGACGACGTTGGGGCCGCGCCGCATCTGCACCGCTGCCCAGACTTTCCGGTCCATCAATAGCAGGAACGCGATGATGATCAGCAGGCCGAACACGACCGCCGCGCTGAGCACGCCCACGACGAGCAGCCACCATAGCCAGGACAGCCATTCGGGGAGCGGGTCGAGCCCGATCAACCATTGCAGAGTGGTCATTGCCGCGCCATTCCCCTCACTCCGCCGCCCGCAGACCGGCCGCGCCGCCTGCGATCGATTTCAACGCGCTCAGCTCCGCCATGATGGCGGACGAACGCGCGATCGGATTCGTCAGATAGAAGTCCTTGACCATTGACGTCAGCGGGCCGCTTGCCAACGAGCCGCCCTGTCCGGCCAGTGCGGAGATCGCCGCGACCGGCGCCGGCTCGATGCGATTGAGGCGAGCGAGCGCTGGCGCGGTCTTGTACATCGCGGCGCGCAGAGCCGAAAGCTGGTCGAAAGGCAGGGTGTGACCTGCGCTGGCTGACAGTGCGCGGATGATCGCCCAATCCTCTTTGGCCTGCCCCGGCGCGAAGACAGCGCGAACGGTCTGCTGCGCGCGGCCTTCGGTATTGACGTAGGTCGCGCTCTTCTCGGTGTAGGCCGAGCCGGGCAGGATGACGTCCGCCCGATGCGCGCCCCGGTCTCCGTGGCTGCCCTGGTAGATGACAAAGGCGCCCGGGGCGATGTCGATCTCGTCGGCGCCGAGGTTATAGACGACGTCGAGACCGCCCGCCGATGCCATCGCTGCGACGGACTTTCCGCCCGCCCCCGGCACAAACCCGAGATCGAGCCCGGCGACGCGCGCGGCGGCAGTGTGCAGAACCGAGAACCCGTTCCAGCCGTCCTTGACCACGCCCAACGCCAGCGCGGACTTCGCTGCGGCTGCCAGAACCGCGCCGCCATCGGGACGCGAGAGCGCACCCATGCCGATGATGAACATCGGCCGCTCTTTCTGAGCCGGCGGATGGGTGATGAATTGCTTGAGCGCGTCCGGTCCTGAGCCGAGGTGCTCGTACTTGTAGCCGAGGTCGGCCTTCTCACCGATCACTCCGACCAGCAGTCCGCCCTGCCGCCATCGCTTCCGGATTCGCGCATTGAGAACCGGCGCCTCGATACGGGGATTGGACCCGATAATCATAATGGCATCGGCCTGATCGATGCCCTCGATGGTCGCATTGAACAGATAGCCCGCGCGGCCGAGCGACGGATCGATCGCCTCGCCGGCCTGCCGGCAATCGATGTTCGGCGAACCGAGCCGGCCCATCAGTTCCTTCAGCGCGTACATCTCTTCCGCACCCGCTAGATCGCCGGCGATCGCGCCGATCCGCGCGGGGCTCGCGGCCTTCAGCGCCGCGGCCGCAGCCGCCAACGCCTCGTCCCAGGATGCTGGCTGCAATCGTCCGTCCTTGCGGACATAAGGCTGATCGAGACGCTGCGTTTTCAACCCGTCGGCGACGTGCCTCGTCTTGTCGGAAATCCACTCCTCGTTGACCGCGTCATTGTTACGCGGCAGGACGCGCAGCACTTCGGGCCCGCGCGCGTCGACGCGGATCGCCGACCCGATTGCGTCCATGACGTCGATCGTTTCCGTCTTTTTCATTTCCCACGGCCGCGCGTTGTGCGCCCATGGCCGGTGCGTCAGCGCGCCGACGGGACAGAGATCGACAACGTTCGCGCTCATCTCCGAGAGAATGCCCTTCTCGAGATAGGTCGTGATCTCGGCATCCTCGCCGCGGCCGATCAACCCCAACTCCTCCACGCCCGCGATCTCCGTCATGTAGCGGACACAGCGCGTGCAGTGGATGCACCGCGTCATCATCGTCTTGATCAGCGGCCCGATGTTCTTTTCCTCGACGGCGCGCTTGTTCTCCTGATAGCGCGAGCCGCCGATTCCGAAGGCCATCGCCTGATCCTGGAGATCGCATTCGCCGCCCTGGTCACAGATCGGGCAATCAAGCGGATGGTTGATGAGCAGGAACTCCATCACCCCTTCGCGCGCCTTCTTCACGACGGCGCTTTTGGTGAAGATCTTCTTCGGCGAGCCGTCGCGGTTCGGCGGCAGATCGCTGACGCCCATGGCGCACGAGGCGATCGGCTTCGGCGAGCCCTCGACCTCGACCAGACACATGCGGCAATTGCCTGCGATCGACAGACGCTCGTGATAGCAGAAGCGCGGGATTTCTGCGCCGGCCTGCTCGCAAGCCTGCAACAGCGTCGTGCCGTCCTCGACCTCTATCGGCTTGCCGTCAATGATCAGTTGTTTGGGCATGGGCGCGTGCTCTGACCTCTATTCCGCAGCGTCGCGATGGGCGCGTTGATACTGGTCGATGCGCGCCTCGATGAGTGGGCGGAAGTGGCGGATCAGCCCCTGCACCGGCCACGCCGCGGCATCACCTAGCGCGCAGATGGTGTGACCTTCGACTTGCTTCGACACTTCGAACAAGAGGTCGATCTCGTGTTTCTCTGCGTGACCTTCCGCCATGCGCTCGAGCACGCGCCACATCCAGCCCGTCCCTTCACGGCAGGGCGTGCACTGCCCGCAGCTCTCGTGTTTGTAGAAGTACGAGATCCGGGCGATCGCCTTGATGGGATCGGCCGACTTGTCCATGACGATGACAGCCGCCGTGCCGAGCCCGGACTTGACCTTCTGCAAACTGTCGAAATCCATGCCCAGGTCGTCGCACAATTCAGCGGGAACAAGGGGAACGGACGATCCGCCCGGGATGACGGCGAGCAGGTTCTTCCAGCCGCCGCGCACGCCGCCGCAATGCTTTTCGATGAGATCCCGCAACGGGATGCCCATCTCCTCCTCGACCACGCACGGCCGCTCGACGTGTCCCGAGATCTGGAACAGCTTTGTGCCGGTATTGTTGGGTTTGCCGAGGCCGGAGAACCAAGTTGGGCCACGCCGCAGGATGTCCGGCACGACCGCAATGCTCTCGACGTTGTTGATCGTCGTTGGCGCACCATAGAGGCCGACGTTGGCGGGGAATGGCGGCTTCAGGCGCGGCTGGCCCTTCTTGCCTTCGAGGCTTTCGAGCAGCGCCGTCTCCTCGCCGCAGATATACGCGCCCGCGCCGTGGTGGACGTAGACGTCGAAATCCCAGCCGTGGACGTTGTTCTTGCCGATCAGGCGCGCCTCATAGGCCTCGTCGACAGCGCGCTGCAGCGCCTCCCGCTCGCGGATGTATTCCCCGCGCAGGTAGATGTAGCAGGTGTGTGCCCTCATCGCGAACGAGGCGATCAATGCACCTTCGAGCAGCAGATGCGCATCGTGGCGCAGAATTTCGCGGTCCTTGCACGAGCCGGGCTCGGATTCGTCCCCATTGATCACGAGGTACGAGGGCCGCGGGTCCGCCTTGGGCATGAACGACCACTTGAGGCCGGTCGGGAAGCCGGCGCCGCCGCGCCCGCGCAAGCCCGACGCCTTGACCTCGTTGATGATCCAGTCGTGGCCCTTGTCGATGAACAGCTTGGTGCCGTCCCACGCGCCGCGCTTCAACGCGCCTTTAAGGCTCGCGTCGTGGAAGCCATAGAGATTGCGGAAGATGCGGTCCTTGTCAGCGAGCATGTCTCGTCACCCCTTCGGCCGCTCGCCGACGCTGCCCTCGGGCCGCCAACCCGCCGCCAGCTTCTGGCATTGCTCGATCCACTTGTCGCGCGCGATGCGGCCTTTGAAACCTTCCATCGCCTCTTCGAACCAGGCGACATTGGCTGGTGTCCAGCCCGCGATCTGATCGAAATGCCAGACGCCGAGCGCATTCATTTTCGCTTCGAGCTTTTCGGCGACACCCCAGATCAGCCCGAGGTCATCGCCCTTGCCGCCGCGCGGCGACGACAACAGCGCGGGCTTCTCCGGCGCGACATCCGCCTTTGAACCGGTGCCCGATGCGGACAGTGCAGCCATCATGGCGCCGGGCAGCAATCCGGCTTTGGCCTGCGACTTGAGGCTTTCCAACTCCTGCACGCTCATCGCCTTGCCGCCGCCGCGCGCCTCCAATTCGGGAACGAGCCCGGCGTTGGCAAGCGCGGCCGCGACGCCCGGTAACACGGGGGCTGCCGCGACACGCGCCGGTGCTGCCGATTGTGCCGGCGCGGCGGCTGGGGCCGGTGCCGCGGCGGCGGGTGCCGGAGAGGCAACCGCAGGGGTTGCAGCGTGCGCGTCATTGAAGCGCTTCTGCCAGCCGCCAATTGCTGAACCGTCATAGAGCGTGGGGTCGGTCAACGTGGTCGGGCCCGCAGACGGACACGACGCAGTGCGGCCAGACTGAGATCCGGGCTTCGGCGGCTGTCCCTTGTCGAACGCCTCGATCAACTGTTCGAATCCTTCCGGCGTCAAATCCTCGTAGGTATCTTTCCAGATCTGCACCATCGGCGCATTGGCGCACGACCCGAGGCATTCGACTTCCTCCCAGGAGAATTTGCCGTCCGCCGAAACTTCGTGGCTCTGGTCGGCGATGCGGCGCTTGCAAACGGCGATCAGGTCGCGCGCGCCGCGTAACATGCACGGCGTGGTGCCGCAGACCTGGATATGCGCCACCGTGCCGACCGGCGACAATTGGAACATCGTGTAGAATGTCGCGATCTCGTAGACGCGGATTTGCGCCATACCGAGCATGTCGGCGACCGCGCGCATCGCGGGCTCGGTCGTCCAGCCGCCGTTCTGCTCCTGCGCCCGCCACAAGAGCGGGATCACCGCCGAGGCCTGCTTGCCTTCGGGATACTTGGCAATGGTGGCCTTGGCCCAGGCTACGTTCTCAGGCGTGAAGGCGAAACTCGGGGGTTGCTCCGGATCGAGACGGCGAACGGCCATTGAGGGCTCCCAGCGGCGAATGGGGCACCACGGCAGCTCTTTGTGAAGGAGCCCCGGCGCAACCCACTTATCCGGTTTCCACTACGTGGATCAGAGCCTCAAGGCAAGGCTCAGTCGAGCCCGCCTAAAGCAGCACAGCCCAATCGCCACGGCATGGCGCCGGAGTGATTCGCGCTTGCGCTCGGTCAATGCGGTCCGTCGAATGCCGTCAACGGCCTTTGGGCGCCGGTTCGGCCGGACGTTCGCCGTCCTTCAAGAGACGGTCGCGCAGAAGATCCTCGGCCTGATCGCGCTTGCGCTGGATCGTCTCACCCAGGCTTTCATTGGCCCAGGGACGCGCCTGGTAGCCGAGCGGCTCCGCCAGCCAGCCGAGCAGCAGCAGGAACCCCGCCCACGGAGCGAGGAACAGCGAAATCTGCGATCCGACACGAAGAAAGCCCGTCCAGAACACGGCAAGCAGCAGACCGCAGACGACGATGACCCAGCCGCCGTAGTCAGCACCCCGCGCCGCGGAATAGGCGATCGCGGCGACGAGCGCCGCGAGGCCGAGCAGGATCGGAATGACCGGAAGATCGGCTTGCAGCGACCCCATCGGCCATCCATAGCGGCGTGCGAACAAGCGATAGGTCGCGAGCGACAGCCCCCAGCCGAACGCGGCGATGGCCAATAGGAAGAGGTTGTCGATCATGTTTCGTCTCCAGCGGCGCCGCACTTCGCATTCTCGGGCTGGCGGCTTCCGAGTTGCAACAGCGATCCGCGGTCCATCCCGGGGCTGCCGATCCTGCCGGGCATTTGTGCCAGCCGTGGGGCAATCGCGCCAGTGGCAGCTTATCGGCGAGGTTAAGCCGACGGCACCTCGGGCTCGCCGGGACGATCATTTGCGTCCGTTTCGCTCCGCTTCCAGGCCCGCCAGCACGCGACCGCCAGCCATCCGCAGAAGATGGCCGAGCCCATGTGGAACGCGATCGCCCACCATTTGCCGGTGCTTGCCGCCGCGATCCCGGCGTCGGCGAGACACACGGCCGCGCCGAGGCCCAGCCAGAATGCAAGCGCCCGCCATTCCTTGACCACGGCGAACACTATGGCGAGCGCGCCGAGCCAAATATCGCGCAGACCGACAACCAGATGCAGGTCGCGTTCGAGAAGCCCCTTTGCGAGCCCGAACGTATGCTGGGCCGCGCGCGGATCGAGCATGAACCTCACGCCGATCGCGGTCAGCACAACCCCGGCGAACACCCCGAGCCAGACGAGATGGCGGTGTTTGCGCGGCGCATCTTCCTGGGCTGATAAGATCTCGTCGTCGGTCAAGCGGGGCTCGTTTGCTGCGGCGGCACCTCGCCTACTCGTGCCCGAGCAACGTTCAGCGCGCAAGCCCAACTCGGCGCGGTCAGGCCTTCTTCACGAACTCGGACTTGAGTTGCATCGGGCCGACGCCGTCGATCTTGCAGTCGATATCGTGGCCACCCGAGCCGTCGATGAGGCGGATGTTGCGCACCTTCGTGCCGACCTTCACGACCGACGACGAGCCCCTGATCTTTAGGTCCTTGATGACCGTCACCGTGTCGCCGTCGGCGAGCACGTTGCCCGTCGCGTCCTTGACGACGCGCGGCGCATCATCTTCCGCCACGGCCGCCGTATCGCCGCTCCATTCGTGCGCGCACTCCGGACAGACGAAGAGACCGCCATCCTGGTAGGTGTACGCGGACGAGCACTTCGGGCACGGCGGCAGGCTTACGCCGTGGTCGATGTCGCTCACCTGTCGATCTCGCCGAACACGATGTCCAGCGAGCCGATGATGGCGGAGACGTCGGCCAGCATGTGGCCGCGGTTCATGAAATCCATCGCCGCGAGGTGCGGGAAGCCCGGCGCGCGAATTTTGCAGCGATAGGGTTTGTTCGAGCCGTCCGACACGAGATACACGCCGAACTCGCCCTTCGGCGCTTCGACCGCCGCATAGACTTCGCCCGCAGGAACGTGCACGCCCTCGGTGTAGAGTTTGAAATGATGGATCAGCGCTTCCATCGAGCGCTTCATCTCGGCGCGCTTCGGAGGCACGACCTTGCTGGCTTCGGCGACGTGCGGCCCCTTGCCTTCGGGCGCGTTGAGTTTGGCGATGCACTGCTTCATGATCTTCACGCTCTCACGCATCTCGGCCATGCGTATGAGATAGCGATCGTAGCAATCGCCGTTTTTGCCGATCGGAATGTCGAAATCGAGTTCGGCGTAGCACTCGTAGGGCTGCGATTTGCGCAGATCCCACGCCGCGCCCGAGCCACGCACCATGACGCCCGAGAAGCCGTAATCGAAGCCCTCGTCGAGCTTCACGATGCCAATGTCGACGTTGCGCTGTTTGAAGATGCGGTTGTGGGTCAGCAGGCCCTCGATGTCGTCGAGCACCTTGGGAAAACTGTCACACCACTTGTCGATGTCGTCGATCAGCGCCTGCGGCAAATCCTGATGCACACCGCC
>JALHOF010000013.1 GCA_022843145.1 Hyphomicrobium sp. | reverse complement strand
TTCCGTCCGCGTCCTCCGCGTGAAGGCGGTTTTGGTGGTGGACCGGGCGGCGATGCGCCGCGTGGTCCGCGTCCTCCGCGTGAAGGCGGCTTCGGTGGTGGTGGCGGCGATGCGCCGCGCGCACCGCGTCCGCCGCGCGACAGCAACCCTGGTTCCACGTCCGGCTCGGAAGGCTAACACATGGCAGAGATCGCAGCCGGCGGCCCAGCGCGCCGCCCTTTCCATCGTCGCCGCAAGACCTGCCCGTTCTCGGGTGATCAGGCGCCGAAGATCGATTACAAGGACGTCCGGCTTCTCGGCCGCTACGTCTCGGAGCGCGGCAAGATCGTGCCGAGCCGTATCACCGCCGTTTCAGCGAAGAAGCA
The DNA here is from genome assembly GCA_022843145.1 of Hyphomicrobium sp. Classification (GTDB taxonomy): domain Bacteria; phylum Pseudomonadota; class Alphaproteobacteria; order Rhizobiales; family Hyphomicrobiaceae; genus JAKAML01. The sequence goes on along the minus strand of JALHOF010000013.1, from coordinate 127,835 downwards.
GCGTGAATTGGCCCGCGCCATCAAGCGCGCCCGTTTCCTCGGGCTGCTGCCGTACGTTCTGAAGTGACGAGGCGTCCGGTGCCGGCTCTTTGTGGCCGGCACCGGGCACCAATACTCGACACCACGGGTTGGGACGCTCCGCGAAAGCAACGTCTCTAACCGCGATCCTCGCGGGACAGCTGAGAAAAATGACCAACGTTCTCCTCATCGGCATCGTCGCCGGCCTGTGTGCCGCGCTGCTGTTCGCCTGGTCGGCGACGGGCGAGGTCCCGGCCCGCGCGGCATTTGCGCTGTTGACCGGTTTGCCACTGGCCACCGCAGCAGCCGGATGGGGCTATGGCGCCGCCGCCATCGGCGGATTCGCCGCCGCCGCGGCGCTGGGCGCGATGGTCTCGCCGAATGTGGCCTTGGCGTTCCTCGCGACGCAAGCTCTCCCGATCATCATTCTCGGCTATCTCGCTGGCTTGAACCGCACGGCTCCCGACGGCTCCGTCGAGTGGTATCCGCCCGGCCGCATCGTGATCTGGGCTGCAATCATCGCATCGCTCATGACGTTCGGCGTGTTGATGCTGATCGGTACGGATATGGCGGCGATCAAGACCGCGATCCGCGGTTTCGTCGAGACCTTCGCCACCAAGCAGTTCCCCGAACTCTCGGGCGGCAAGGCGCTCGGTGAAATGGAGATCGACGATCTCAGCGAGATCGCGCTCGTGCTGCTGCCTGCTGCGATGTCCATTTCCGTCATGGGAACCATGTTGCTCAACATCTGGCTGGGCGGTCGGATTGCCCGGGCAGCCGGGTTGTTGCAACGGACGTGGCCTGATCTGGCCGCACTTACATTCCCGCGCGGCGTGCCGCTGATGTTCGCAATCGCGACTGCGGCGACGTTTCTTTCGGGCCTTCCGGGACTGGCCGCCGCCGGATTGTTCGGTGCGCTGTTCCTCGCCTATGTCCTCGCCGGCCTCGCGGTCATCCATTTCGTCACGCGCGGCCATCCGTGGCGCTCGTTCGCGCTATGGGGAATTTACGGCGGATTGGTCGTCTTCAACTCGCTCGCGTCACTGCTGATCGCCGTTCTCGGCCTCGCTGACGCCATCAGATCCATGCGGCAACAGCCGCCACGAATGCCCGGAGACGATCAGGGTCCCCCGACGTCTCCGCCCGCCACTTGAACGCGAAATACACGTTTCACGAACCCAAAGATCTCAGACAAACAGGAGCATCACATGCAGGTCATTCTGCTTCAGCGCATCGGCAAACTCGGTCAAATGGGCGACGTCGTCACCGTCAAGGACGGCTTTGCACGCAACTATCTGCTGCCCCAGAAAAAGGCGCTGCGCGCAACAGAAGATAATAAGAAGTCGTTCGATGGCCAACGCGCTCAACTCGAGGCCAATAATCTCGAGCAAAAAAAGGAAGCCGAAGCGGTCGCGTCCAAGCTCGACGGCAAGACGTTCGTGTCGATCCGCTCGGCAGGCGACACCGGCCAGCTCTACGGTTCGGTCTCGACGCGCGACATCGCCGACGTCGTGACGGCCGGCGGGTTCACCGTCGATCGCCGCCAGGTAATCATGGACAAGCCGATCAAGACCCTTGGCGTGCACGACATTCGGGTTGCATTGCACCCGGAAGTCGTCGTCAAGGTTGCGCTGAACGTCGCCCGCTCTCAGGATGAGGCCGACCGCCAGTCTCGCGGCGAGGACGTGACGATGGTGAAGGACGAGAAAATCGAACTCGAAACCTTCAACCCCGACGACGCCTTCGAAGATGGCGATCGCCCTGCCCAGGACGAAGCCGACGAGGGTTGAAGCTCGCCCAATCCGCTATTTGAAGCGCTCGCGGGCAACCGCGGGCGTTTCGCGTTTCGGGTTGCAGCGGCGCCATGCGCGGTGAGCCGTGATTCGCCAACTAGCAAGCCGGCGGCCGGTGAGTAGCGGGGATAGGCGGGTAATTTCGCCGAAGGCTCTGGTTGGGTCGAATCACGCACTCGCCTAGCTTCGCGCTCATGGCACAGACAGCACTCCTTCCCGTCGACAAGCTCAAAGCCGCCGCAAGCGCCGAAGAGCCGATCACATTCCGTCACGCCCCGCACAACATCGAGGCGGAGCAGGCGCTGCTTGGCGCGATCCTCGTCAACAACGAGGCGCTCGACCGCGTCTCGGGCTTCCTCGAAAGCGGGCACTTCTACGACCCACTTCACGCCGAGATTTTCGAGGTCGGCCGCAAGCTGATCCAGTCGGGAAAGCAGGCGACGCCGATCACGCTGAAGACGTTCTTCGAGAACGCCGAGCCGATCGATCCGCAGTTGACGGTGCCGCAGTATCTCGGACGCCTCGCGGCCAATGCGACGACGATCATTAACGCCCACGACTACGGCCGCACGATCTACGACCTCGCCGTCCGCCGCCATCTGATCCTCATCGGCGAGGACATGGTCAATGCGGCCTTCGACAGTCCGATCGATTTGCCGCCGAAGCAGCAGATCGAGGAAGCGGAAGGCCGGCTTTACCAGCTCGCCGAGGGCGGCAAGTACGGACAGGGTTTCCAGTCGTTCGGGAATGCGCTCACGACCGCCATCGACATGGCCAACGCCGCCTTCCAGCGTGCCGGACATCTGTCGGGGCTTTCGACGGGGCTCAACGATCTCGATCACAAGATGGGCGGGCTGCAGGCGTCTGACTTGATCGTGCTCGCCGGACGGCCGTCGATGGGCAAGACGGCACTGGTCACCAACATCGCCTACAACGTCGCCAAGAACTACAAGGCCGAGCTCCAACCTGACGGCACGACAAAGGCGGTCGATGGCGCGGTCGTCGCGTTCTTCTCGCTCGAAATGTCGGCGGAGCAGCTCGCCACACGTATTCTGTCGGAACAGGCAGAAATACCGTCGGAGAAAATCCGGCGCGGCATGATCGATCAAGGCGAGTTCGGCAAGCTCGTCGAAGTCAGCCAGGAAATGAGCCGCATTCCACTTTACATCGACCAGACCGGCGGCATCACCATCGCGCAGCTCGCTGCCCGCGCCCGGAAACTGAAGCGTCAGCACGGCTTGGGATTGCTCATCGTCGACTATCTTCAGCTGCTCTCGGGATCGGGCAAGCGATCGGACGCCAACCGCGTGCAGGAAATCACCGAGATCACGACCGGTCTCAAGGCGCTGGCCAAGGAACTCGCGGTGCCGATCATCGCATTGTCGCAGTTGTCGCGTCAGGTCGAAAGCCGCGAAGACAAGCGTCCGCAGCTTTCGGATCTGCGTGAATCGGGCTCGATCGAGCAGGACGCCGACGTTGTCATGTTCGTGTTCCGCGAGGAATACTACGTCGAACGCACCAAGCCGAGCGAAGGGACGTCGGAGTTCGCAGAGTGGCAGCAGAAGATGATGAGCGTGTCGGGCAAGGCCGAAGTGATCATCGGCAAGCAGCGTCATGGCCCCGTCGGAACGGTGGAATTGTCGTTCGAGAGCCAGTTCACGCGCTTCGGCAATCTCGCCCGAGAGTACCAGCAGTTGCAGCAGCGGTGACGTTTCGGTCGGACTTGCCGCGATGAGCGCCCCGCTAGATGACACTGGTCTACCGCCAGGCACGACGGGCGTCGTCACCATCGATCTCGATCTGCTGGCCAAGAACTGGCGCGCACTTTCGACCCTCGTCGCCCCGGCCGAATGCGCCGCGGTGGTGAAGGCCGATGCGTACGGGCTCGGTGCCTCGCACTGCATTCCAGCGTTGGTGCGGGCGGGCTGCGGATCGTTCTTCGTCGCGACGCTGGCCGAGGCCGAGGAGGCGCGGCGGCTCGCGCCGGACGCGACACTCTATGTGCTCGACGGGCTCCTTCCGGGCGCTGCCCCTGCCCTCGCCGCGATCGGTGCTATCCCGGTGCTGTCGAGCCAGCTCGAAATTCGCGCCTACTCTGAGTTCGCGCGTGCAACGGGGCTGCGGCCGGCTGCGGCTCTGCACGTCTGTTCGGGGCTCAATCGACTTGGGTTGACGGCCGGTGACGTCGAGGCCTTGGCGCTGGCGCCCGAGCGCCTCGGAGGGCTCGATGTGCGGTTGGTGATGAGCCATCTCGCTTCGGCGGACAATGCCGACGATCCCATGAATGAGGCTCAGCACGCAGAATTCGAACACCTGCGTGCGCTCCTGCCAGCGGTCCGCGCGAGCTTGTCGGCGTCAGATGGCATGATGCTCGGTTCGCCGTTCCACTTCGAACTCGCCCGCCCCGGCTATGCGCTTTACGGCGGCCAGCCGTCGCGAATGCGGCGCGCGCCGGTCGAACCTGTCGTCAGTGTTCACGCCCGCATCCTCCAGATCCGCGACGTGCCTGAGGGCGGCCGCGTCGGCTATTCGGGGATCTGGCGGGCCGCGCAGCCGAGCCGGATCGCGACGATTGCGGCCGGCTATGCGGATGGCATTCCGCGCTCAGCCAGTGCGGGCAACGCCGCTTCGGGTGGGAAGGTCGCGATAGGCGGGCAAGTCGCGCCGATCGTCGGCCGCGTCTCGATGGATCTGATCACCGTGGATGTTACGGCCTTGCCGCCGGGATCGGTGCAGCCGGGAGGGTGGGCCGAACTCGTGGGGCCGGCGATCACGCTCGAGGAAGCTGGCGCAGCGGCGGGGACGATCGGATACGAAATCCTGACGCGGCTCGGTCGCCGGTTCCATCGCGTTTATCAAGGCGGGAGCTGAGAACACATGGCCAAGGCCTCCAAAGCCGCCTACGTCTGCCAGAGCTGCGGCGCCGTCTCGACGCGCTGGGCCGGCAAGTGCGCCGGCTGCGGCGAATGGAACACGATCGTCGAAGAGACCGACGCCGGTCCACCGCCCGGATCGGGCATCACCAAAGCGACGCGCGGCCGGGTCGTGACGCTCGAAAGCCTGACTGGCAGCACGGCGGAAGCGCCAAGGTTCTCGACGGGCAACGGCGAATTGGACCGGGTTACCGGCGGCGGCATCGTACCGGGATCGGCCCTGCTGATCGGCGGCGAGCCGGGGATCGGCAAATCGACGCTGCTGCTGCAATTGACCGCCGCACTGGCCCGCGCCGGCAGACGCGCGGTCTATTTCTCGGGCGAGGAAGCCACGGCGCAGGTGCGCTTGCGCGCCGAGCGGCTGGGCGTCGCCGATGCACCGGTCGCGCTCGCAGCCGAAACCAATGTCGCCAACATCCTGGCCACACTCGCCGATGGGCCCAAAGCGGATCTGGTGGTCGTCGACAGTATCCAGACGCTATGGGCGGACGCGCTCGAAGCAGCGCCCGGCACGGTGAGCCAGGTCCGGGCCGCGACGCAGGCGCTGATCCGTCATGCCAAGACGCAAGGCAGCGCCGTGCTGCTGGTCGGCCACGTCACCAAGGACGGCAACATCGCCGGCCCGAAGGTCATCGAGCACATGGTCGATACCGTGCTTTATTTCGAGGGCGACCGCGGGCACCCCTATCGCATCCTGCGGGCGGTCAAGAACCGGTTCGGCGCATCCGACGAGATCGGCGTGTTCGAGATGATCGGCTCGGGACTGCGCGAGGTGCAGAACCCTTCCGAGTTGTTTCTTGGCGAGCGCAACTCGAAAAGTCCCGGCCTTGCGGTTTTCGCGGGTATGGAGGGCACGCGGCCGATCCTTGTCGAGGTGCAGGCCCTCGTCGCGCCATCGGGCCTCGGCACGCCGCGGCGCGCGGCGGTCGGCTGGGACTCCAACCGGCTGTCGATGCTGCTGGCTGTTCTCGACGCCCGTTGCGGGGTGTCGTTTTCGAGCCACGACGTGTATTTGAACGTCGCCGGCGGCTTGAAAATTGTCGAGCCAGCAGCCGACCTTGCCGCCGCAGCCGCCCTTCTTTCGTCGTTTTCGGGGGCTGCTCTTCCCGCGGACAATGTCTACTTCGGTGAAATATCGCTCTCGGGCGCAGTGCGGCCGGCAAGCCACATGACGGCAAGGCTCAAGGAAGCGCAGAAGCTCGGGTTTGCCAAAGCCGTGATACCGTCGAGCGGCGAGATTGAGAAAAACGCGACGAAGCTCGAACTGGACCGTATCGAGCACCTGAAGGAACTTGCGGAGCGTCTATCGGCATGCAACTGAACCGCGAACAGTCGATAGCGACGGCTGCCGCCTGCGCCGGCACAGGCTTGGTTGGCGTGTGTCGGCGGGTTCGTCACGTTCCCTACAGCCCCATCTACTGTGACGGAGAGCCGAGACCATGATCGGTCCCTTGACCTACCTCGACGCGGCCTTGCTGGCGATCTCGTTCATATCCGGTCTCTTGGCGATGTATCGCGGCTTCACGCGGGAGCTGTTGTCGATCGTGTCATGGGCGGTCGCGGGTGCGGCCGTGTTGTACTTCGTCCTTTTCCATCGGCAATTCGCCAAGGAAATGGCCGATCAGATGGGCGCGCAGCTTCCGATCGCTCAGATCGTCATCGGCGCGATCGTGTTCCTGATTGTGCTGATCGTGGTTCACCTGATCACGGCACGCATCTCCGACGCAATTCTCGATAGCCGCGTTGGCATGATCGATCGCGTTCTCGGCTTCGTGTTCGGAGTTGTCCGGGGCTTCGTGCTCATTGTCATCCCGTACATGTTCTACGAGGCCTTCTTCCCCGATCCGCGGCAGCAACTGGAGTGGGTCCGGGAAGCGAAGTCGCTCCCCTACATCAAGAGCACCGGCAACGGATTCCGGAACATTCTGGTGCGTTACATACCGTCGCAGTCGGCGCCAACGCCCACAGAACAGCAAGGTTCGATAAACCCTCAATCCAAAGTGGCAGATATAGCCCTGGCTAAATCGCCTTCCCTTCATATATCTGTCACGTGGAATGCGGGCTCGTGGAATCCAGGCGTGATCACAGCACCTGGGTACGGCGTCCGGGTCGGATAACAGGTCCGACGCGACTCACGGCACAATCTCCGGAGAGATCGCGCGGTAGACCAGCGCGATCCGGGTTTGCGACGGCAGGCACTTCGACGGCGGCGGACTGCTCGATCGGGAGGCACCCATGACGCAACGCAATGCGGCGCGACACGAACTCGACGGTCCCGAGCACCTGCGATACGGCGATGACAGACTCCGCGAGGAATGCGGGGTCTTTGCTGTTTTTGGACACCCTGAAGCCTCAGCGCTTACCGCGCTCGGCCTGCACGCGCTGCAGCACCGAGGCCAGGAAGCCTCCGGAATCGTCTCCTACGACGGCAAGCAGTTCCATTCCGAACGCCGGATGGGCCTTGTCGGCGACAACTTCAATCGCCCGAGTGTCATCAAGCGGCTCAAAGGCAAGATGGCCGTCGGTCATAATCGCTATTCGACGACGGGCGACGCGATCCTTCGCAACGTGCAGCCTCTGTTCGCCGACATCGACCCAGGCGGTTTCGCCGTCGCACACAACGGCAACCTGACCAATGCTCTGACCTTGCGTCAGGATCTGATCAAGTCCGGCGCCATCTGCCAGTCGACTTCGGACACCGAAGTCATTCTCCACCTGCTGTCGCGGTCGCAGAAGCGCCGCATCGTCGAACGGTTCATCGAGGCGTTGCGGCAGATCGAGGGTGCGTACGCGCTGGCCTGCCTGACCAACGACATGCTGATCGGCGCGCGTGACCCGATCGGCATCCGGCCCCTGGTCATCGGCCGGCTGCCGAACGGCGGTTACGTGCTGGCGTCCGAAACCTGTGCGCTCGATATCGTCGGCGCGGAGTTCCTGCGCGAAGTGCAAAACGGCGAGGTGGTCACGATCACCGAAGCCGAAGGCCTACAGAGCCACCGTCCCTTCCCGGCCCGCCCAGCGCGACCGTGCATCTTCGAGTACATCTACTTCTCTCGGCCCGACAGCATCATCGGCGGCCGCAGCGTCTACGACATCCGCAAGCAGATGGGCGTCGAGTTGGCGCGCGAGGCTCCGGCCAACGCCGACGTCATTGTTCCGATCCCCGATTCTGGCGTTCCGGCCGCCATCGGCTATTCGCAGGAATCCAAAATCCCGTTCGAACTCGGGATCATACGGAATCACTACGTCGGCCGAACGTTCATCGAGCCGACGCAGAAGATCCGCGCGTTCGGCGTCAAGATGAAGCATTCGGCCAACGCGGGCGTGATCCGCGGCAAATCCATCGTGCTGATCGACGACAGCGTCGTACGCGGCACGACGTCGAAGAAGATTGTGCAGATGATGTTCGACTCGGGCGCGCGTGAGGTCCACATGCGGATCTCGTCGCCGCCGATCACCCATCCCGACTATTACGGCATCGATACGCCGCGGAAGGCTGATCTCCTCGCCGCAAACATGGATCTCGAGGGGATGCGCCAGTTCATGGGCGCGACCAGTCTGGCCTTCATTTCGGTCGACGGTATCTACCGGGCCGTCGGCTTCGACGCTCGCGACAATCGAGCCCCGCAGTTCACAGACCACTGCTTTACCGGCGAGTACCCGACCGAACTCGTCGACCAGAACGGCAGCCAGACGCCGCGGCAGCTGTCGCTCCTCGCCGAAGTCCGGTAGTTCTCCGGCTCTGGAAACCATGTGACGGTGGACAGGTTGCTCGCTGCGGCGTGCCGCGGCTACTGTGCGCAACGTCTTACGGTCTCGGTCTCTCTGCACTCTTGACCCGTTTCATTCACGGAACGTGGACGTGGATCGTCGCAGCCGCGGCTGTAGTCTCTTGAACAATCGAGGATGAGAAGCAGCGTCATGGCAGGCGAAAAGCGGCTGAACGGACGGATCGCACTCGTCACCGGCGCCTCGCGCGGGATTGGCCGCGCGGTCGCCCTCGCCTTCGCGCGCGAGGGAGCGCACGTGATCATCACTGGTCGGGTGAGCGGCGCACTCGAGGAACTCGACGACGAGATCCGCGCATTCGGCGGTGCCGCGACCTTGCTCCAGCTCGACCTACGTAAGGGCGAGAAGGTCGACCAGCTCGGCCCGACCATTTTCGCGCGCTGGGGCAAGCTCGACGTACTGGTTGGAAATGCCGGAACGCTCGGTTCGTTGTCGCCCCTCGCCCACGTTACCGAAACGGCCTGGAATGCCGTCATCGAGACCAATGTCACCGCGAATTGGCGGCTCATTCGGACGCTCGACCCCATGCTGCAACGGTCCGACGCAGGCCGGGCGATTTTTGTCACGTCCGGCGCTGCATCCGGGACGAACGCCTACTGGGGACCCTACGCAGTCTCCAAGGCGGGCCTCGAGGTCCTGGCCCGCACGTATGCAGCCGAAGTTGAAACCACGAAAGTTCGGGTCAATCTCGTCAACCCGGGTCCGGTTAGGACGCAGATGCGTGCCAAGGCTTTTCCAGGCGAGAAGCCCGAGACGCTACCGGCGCCATCGGAACTGGCTCCGCTTTTCGTCGAATTGGCGAGCCCGCAATGTGCGTTCAACGGCCACGTTTTCAATTTTCGCGACTGGGTTCAGGCGCGAAAGCCAGCGCCGGCCGACGGCACCTAAGGACATCCTGCGCTTCAATCGAATTCGATGACCATGCCGTCATAGGCGGGTTCGACGTTGGGCGGCAATTCGCGGCGCAGCTTGTCGTAGTCGAGGTCGGTCGTCATGTGGGTGAGGATCGCGCGCCGGGGCTTGAGCCGGTCGATCCACGCCAACGCCTGCTTGACGTTGAAGTGGCTGGGATGCGCGGTGTAGCGCAGCGCGTCGACGATCCAGATGTCCAGTCCCTGCAAAAGGTCGATCGATGCGGTCGGCAAGTCGCTGATGTCGGGCGAATAGCCGAGGGCCCCAACTCGGAATCCGAGTGAGGGGATGTCCCCGTGCGCCTGCAAGATCGGTGTCGCCAAAACGGGCCCACCGCCGCCGTCGATGCGGATCGGGTCACCGCCGTTGATTTCATGGGCACTGAGGATGGGCGGGTAGCTCGAGCCGGGCGCGGTCTCGAAGCAATAGGCGAATCGTTCGACCAGACTTTTGCGCGTGGCCGGGTCGGCATGCACGTCGATCCGCCGCTTCATTGCGTAGGCGACCATGCGCAGGTCGTCGATGCCGTGCGTGTGATCGGCGTGATCATGGGTGTAAAGGACGCCGTCGAGTGCAGCGCAGCGGACGTCGATCAACTGCTCTCGAAGATCCGGAGATGTGTCGACCAGTACCGACGTGCGCCGCCCGCCGTCGATCCGCTCGACGAGAACCGAGCAGCGACGCCGCCGGTTCTTCGGGTTGGCCGGATCGCACTGCCCCCACATCGTTCCGATGCGCGGCACGCCACCGCTCGAGCCGCAGCCTAGGATCGTCAAACGATGGCTCATCCGGCATTCGCTCCGGGCACAGTGGCCGCGGCGGCTGCATTTGACTGCGGTCGCCTTGCTTTCTTGAAGAGGCGGAAAAAGTTCTCTGTCGTGGCGGCGGCAAGGTCGTCAGGCGAAATCCCTCGCGCACGCGCGATCGCCGCGGCGGTGTGCACGACGAAGGCCGGCTCATTGGTCCGGCCGCGATGCGGTTCCGGTGCCAGGAACGGGGCGTCCGTCTCCACCAGCAATTGGCCGAGTGGAACGTCGCAAGCAATCGAACGCAATTCGTCCGACTTCTTGAAGCTCGCCACACCTGAGAAGGAGACATAGAGACCGAGTTCAGCTGCGCGCAGCGCAAGCCGCCTGCCGCCGGTGAAGCAATGCAGGATCGCGGGGAACGCACCCTGCTGATGCTCGTCCTCCAAAATCGACAACGTGTCGGCGTCGGCGTCGCGGGTGTGGATCTCAAGCGGCAGGCCGGTGATGCGCGCGGCCGCGATATGCCTGCGGAACCCCTCCGCCTGGGCTTCGGGCGATGCGTGCTTGTAGAAATAGTCGAGACCTGCCTCCCCGATCGCGACGACCTTCGGGTGCCGGCTCAGGGCCACGATTTCTTCGGTCGTTATTCCGCGCTCCTCGTCAGCCTGATGAGGATGCGTTCCGACCGAGCACCACACGTCCGGGTAGCGCTCGGCGATAGCGAGAATATCGTCGAGCCGGCGGATACGCGTCGAGATCGTCACCATCGAGCCGACACCGGCCTCGTGGGCGCGTGCAACGATGCCGTCGAGATCGGCGGCGAACTGCGGGAAGTCGAGATGACAATGATGATCGACAAGCATCAGGTGTCGGAGCCTCCCGATGTCTTGCCGTCGGGCCTGTTCTTGGCTTTGTTCGCTGCCTGCTTCTGTTGCTTCTCAAGCTTGGCCAGCCGCTGTGCCTCCGCCGATGACGGGCCTTTTTGCGCTTCGACGGTCGGATCCACATAGCGCGGAAAGACACCCTGCGGCTCGGGCAGGAGCAGACCTGGTGCAAGGCGGCCGGCCACGCCGAGCGCCGCGAACAGACGCGCGTCGCCTTCGGGCTGGGCCAGGAGGTCTAGAAGCTTGGCCGCCGATCCTGGCATCACCGGCTGCACAAGAATGGCGAGTTGCCGCACCACTTCCGCGGCGACGTACAGAATGGTGCCTTTTCGATCGACGGAAAGAGACTTGTCGAACGGTTTCTCGGACGCGAAGTAGCGGTCGGCATCGCCGATGACATCCCACGCCAGATCGAGCCAGGATTTGATCGCCTGCTTGTCCATGGCCGCGCGACAGATTCCAAAGAGTGCGTCGGTCTTCGCGAGCAGCGCCCTATCGGCATCCGTAAACGATCCCGGCTGCGGCACGCGACCATCGAAGCCCTTGGCGATCATCGACAGGGAGCGCTGGGCGAGGTTGCCGAGGCCGTTGGCGAGATCGGCATTGATGCGCGTCGCAATGGCTTCCGGTGAATAGTTGCCGTCCTGGCCGAAAGCGACCTCGCGCAGGAAGAAGAAGCGCAGTTGATCGACGCCGTAATGCTCGACGAGCGCGAACGGATCGAGCACGTTGCCGACCGACTTCGACATTTTCTCGCCCTTGTTCAGCACGAACCCATGACCGAACACGCGCTTGGCCACCGGCACACCAGCGCTCAACAAGAATGCCGGCCAGTAGATGGCGTGGAAGCGGACGATGTCCTTGCCGATGACATGGATGTCGGCCGGCCAATAGTCCTGCCGCTGGTCGCCGCCGCCGAGCAGTCCGGTCGCGGTCACGTAATTGTTCAACGCGTCGATCCAGACGTACATGACGTGGCCAGGATGGCCCGGAACCGGAATGCCCCAGTCGAGCGTCGTGCGCGAGATGGAGAGGTCTTCGAGCCCGCTCCTGATGAAACTCAGGACCTCGTTCCGGCGCTCGGGCGGCAGGATCGCGTCGGGGTTCGCCTCGTAATGGTCGAGCAGAATCTGCTGGTATTTCGACAAACGGAAGAAAAAAGTCTCCTCCTCGGTCCATTCGACCGGCGTGCCCGTTGGAGTTGCAAAGCGGGCTCCGTCGCGAACCTCGGTCTCGCTTTCCTTGTAGAACGTCTCGTCGCGCACCGAATACCAGCCGCCGTACTTCTTCAGGAAGATGTCACCGGCCTCGTCCATCCGCCGCCACAGCTCTTGGCATGCAGCATGATGGCGCGGCTCGGTGGTCCGGATGAAATCGGTGTTCGAGAGGTTCAAGGCGGCCGCCATCTCGCGGAAGCGCGCGGAGTTGCGATCGGCCAACTCGCGCGGCGACACACCCTCCTTGGTGGCGGTCTGCTTCATCTTGAGGCCGTGCTCGTCGGTTCCGGTCAGGAACAGAACGTCCTTGCCGTCGCAGCGCTCGAAGCGCGCAATGGCGTCAGTCGCAATGGCCTCGTAGGCATGTCCGACGTGCGGCACGCCGTTGGGGTATGAGATCGCCGTCGTGATGTAGAACTTCTGCGCCACGCGCCCATTCCTTCGCCGAAGATTGGCCTTTGCCGGGACGGGAAGGTGTGGCTCGAGCGCATCGATCGTTCAGGATCGCGCCGCGGCCTCGAGCTCACGCACCGTTTCGAGGATGAGCGCCTTCCGGTCGAGATTGAGCGCAAGGGTGTCCGCCTTCGCGCGCGCCACTCTTTCCCACAGCTCGGCAAAGGTGGCAAGCCGCGCCGGTCCGACGATGCGGGTCGCCAAGGCCTTCTCATCCTCATGACCCGCATCCGTCGCCGCCACTCGGACCAGTCTCGCAACGAGATCCAGCAGCAGCTCGAAGAACAGGTCGAAGCGTTGTTCAGCGGCAGCCCCGCCTAGCTCGTCGCCGACGGTGTGCACCGCGCCCCAGTCGACCATTGGTAACGAAGACACGATCTTGAGCACGCGTTCATAGAGCGCCAGGCCGCCGGCGGCCTGGAGTGCGAGTACGCGGCGCGCGCTGCCCTGTGCCAGCCGCTCAAGTGTTGGCCAGTCGGACGGGTCCGGCTCTCCCGTCTCGCTGGTTGCAAGTGCCTGTCGCACGGCGCGGCGCAACGCCTCCCGGTCGAGAGGCGAAAGTTCCAGCGTCCGGCAGCGCGAGCGGATCGTCGCCAGCAGCCGGCCCGGTTCTGACGAGATCAACAGGAACACAGTTCGCGGCGGCGGTTCTTCCAGCGACTTCAGGAGCGCGTTTGCGGCGTTGATGTTGAGTTCGTCCGCTGTATCCACGATGACGACACGCCATGCGCCATCGCTCGTCGAATGCGACAGGAACCCGCGCAGCCGCCGCACCTCGTCAATCGGAATTGAGGTCGGAAATCGCTTGTCTTTGAGGTTGTAGGGACGGCGCAGGACGAGGAGCCCAGGATGGGAAAGCGCGCGGACCTGTCGCGTCGCGGTGGCGCCGTCGGCGACGCCCAGACCAGCGGCGGCCTCGCGCTCTGCTGGGCTCGCCAAAAGATACCGCGCGAGCCTGTAGGCCAACGTCGCCTTGCCAATTCCCGACGGCCCGGTAATGAGCCAGCCATGATGCATCCGGCCCCCGGCCACGGCGTCGCGCAACATGGCTTCGACCTCGTCGTGGCCGAACAGCGCCGTCGCATGCCGAGGATGCGGAAACCCCTCCAGACGATCGGCTTCGGGCAGGTCTTCGATCTCGATCGATTGCGGAGCGCGAGCCATGACTATGCCTCGACACCGAACCGAGCAGACAAAGCGCCGCGGACGGACCCAGCCACCTCGGAGGTAGATTTTGAGCCGTCGATGACGATGCATCTCCGGGGTTCGCGCGCGGCAATCTCGAGAAAGCCCTCTCGGATCTGCTCGTGATAAGATATTTTTTCAGCGTCATACCGGTTGAGATCGCCGCGTTCGGACGCGCGCACTCGTCCCGTTGCCGGCGGCACATCAAGAATGAGGGTGAGCGACGGCCAGGCGTTCTTCGAGGTGTGCTTTTCGACGATGTCGATCAAATGCGGATCGATCCCCGCGAGTTTGCCTTGATAGACGCGGGTCGAGTCGATGTAGCGATCGCAGACGACCCAGTTTCCCGCGTCCAGAGCTGGTAAAATCTTGGTCGCGACGTGTTCGGCGCGCGCGGCTGCGAAGAGCAAAAACTCGGCAACAAGTGCCGGCCGGTTCGCGAGGATCAACTCGCGGATGCTTTCGCCGAGCGGAGTTCCGCCCGGCTCGCGCGTGACCACGACATTTTTTCCGAGCGCTCTGAGCCGATCGGCCAACATCATGGCCTGGGTCGACTTGCCGGAGCCCTCGCCGCCCTCGAATGTAATGAATTTTCCCGCTGTCATCGGCGGAGACTAGAGCGGGACCCAGCGCAGCGCCAGATGCATCAGACTATCGATCCCGCGCCGCCAAATACCCCCTTCTGGCACGTCTTCGGAGGCGTACAATGGCACTTCGTTGACCGCGTTCGACGAACTCGTCACGCGGAGTTTAGCCACCGGATCCCCCTTCTTGAGCGGGGGCTTCAACGGACCCTTGTAGACAATCTCGGCCCGCAATTTCTGGTTGGCTGGAAATCGTGGAAGAATGACGGCCAAGTCGCCCTGCCCGGTCAGCGATACGTACATCTGCGTGCCGCCCCATACCCGCGCCTGCCCCACCGTCTCGCCCGCATCGAAGAGCTTGAATTCGGTGAAGCTTTTGAAGCCCCACTCCAGCAGCCTCTTGGCCTCGTCTCGGCGCTCTTCGGCGGTGCCAAGTCCACCGACGACGACGATCAGACGTCGGCCATCCTGCACGGCGGAACCGACCATGCCGTAGCCCGACTCCTTGATGTAGCCCGTCTTGAGACCATCGGCATCGAAGCCCTGAAACAGCAACGGATTACGATTGATGAAGCGGTGTTTGCGGTAGTTGAACTCCTTTTGACCGAAGATCTTGTATTCTTCCGGGTACTCCATGATGAGATGCCGGGCCAGAATTGCAAGTTCGCGCGCCGTCATCAGGTGCTCTGGATGAAAGAGCCCGGTGGCATTGCGAAAGGTCGACTTTGCGAGACCGAGCTTTCGCGCCTCCTGCTCCATGATTGCCGCGAACGCATCTTCGGTGCCCGCCATGCCTTCGGCGATGGCGATGCTGGCGTCGTTGCCGGATTGGATGATGATGCCCTGGATCAGTTCGGACAGTTTGGCCTTGGTGTTCACCGGCACCATCATCGCCGACGTTCCGGACGGGGCGCCACCCTTCCGCCACGCGTATTCACTCATCAGGAACTCGTCGTCAGTCTTCAACTGCCCGTTCTTGATGGCCTTGAACAGGACCGTCAGCACCATCAGCTTGCTCATGCTTGCCGGCGGCGCCAGTTCATCCGCACGTTGCTGATAAAGAATTGCACCGGAAGCCGCGTCCATCAAAACCGCGTGCTTGGCCTTGCTGGTGAACTCCGAGCCTTGCGCCCAAGCGGACACGGTCCCGAGCCAGAACGCAGCGATTATCGCAAGCGTCGTCGCGAACTTGTGCGATACGGTGTGGTTGCGATCGTGACGTCGGTTCATGAGAATCTCGAACACTGATCAATTGCGCTGGGCACGACTATTCCGGCGCACCTCCGCAGATGTCAACGTTCAACGGCGCGATCCAGAGCGGCGCCAACAGGTTGCTGCCCTGCAGCCGCGATCAGAGGCCGCCGAGAGAGCTTCGCCCGGAGCTTCGGTGCGCAAATGGCGACCAGCCGCCCGATTCGGCCTGCCGCGGCGCGGCAGGTTGCGGGCGCATCGGCGCGGCGATCGCATTCGCGTCACCCCGCCACCACGGTTGCGCAGCGAGATACTGCCGTTCGCGGCTGTCATCCCCATTGAGCGGCGCGCGGCCGGCGTACCGCACACGCACCGTCGTCAGCCCCCGGCTTTCACTGCCGAGCGCGCGGGCGGTCTGGCGCGACAGATCGATGATGCGGTCATGCGCATATGGCCCCCGATCGTTGATCCGAACGAGTACCGTCCGGCCGTTCTCCAAATTGGTGACGTAGGCATAGGACGGTAGCGGCAACGTGGTGTGGGCGGCCGTTAGCGCGTTCATGTCGTAGATTTCGCCGTTGGCCGTCTTGCGGCCATGAAAATCGGTGCCGTACCAGGATGCGACCCCGGTCGCGTCGTAGGCATGATCCTCACGCGGGACATACCAGCGGCCGGCGATCTTGTAGGGGGAACCGAGTTTGAAGCTGCCGCCGCCCTTGGGAATGACATCGCCTTCGTGAGCGACCCGGGGGCTGGCGCTGGTGCCTGTTTGCGGATCGATCGTTGACGACGACCGGTTGGATCCCAACCGCGTCTCGACGGCCTGCTCGCCGCGAGAACACGCTGTGGTGCCGAGGATTGCGGCTAGTCCGAACACAACCCCGGCCGCACGTATCGGAGCGGCCAAAATGCACATAACCACGCAAACTCTCCCAGCACATCGTGGGCTCTCGCCTGCCGGGTACAAGACCGGCGTGGCTCGAGCGCGTCGAAACGATGGCAAAACAGGATTAGCAGGACGTTAACTCGGTCCGTGGACGCGACGTCTCTGCCGCACTTGAGAAGCGGACCGTGAGCCGCTAGGGTCCGCCGCGTTCCGCAAGGATGGGTGGCCGAGTGGTTTAAGGCACCGGTCTTGAAAACCGGCGTGGGTGCAAGCCCACCGTGGGTTCGAATCCCACCCCCTCCGCCATAGGCTATTGTTTTTGCTTGTTTTTATTGCATAACTGCGTTCGCATCCACCATATCATCCACCATATCATCCACCACTGGTGCATGGTTTCTCGAACACGCAGTACTCAGGCTGCCTAGAATCCGCCGTGCCTAAGCCTAAAGCACGACATTAAACATAGTTAATCCGCGCAGGACGTCCTCAGAGCATCTTTCTGCCGCGCGGAGTATGCGTTTGACCCACCCACAGGAAGTTATCGACTTTCTCAACCAGCATTGGTGGTCAAAGGTACAGCGCCCCGATCTACGACCGGCGGATACGCATGAGCAGGCGATCCACACGCTGTTGAACTTGCACCGTGCGTATCTGGACGGATTGCACGCGATGCCCCCCGAGGAACTGGCTCGGGAGGTCCTCGAAGCCCTAACTGAGCAAGATCTAGAGCGGCCATTTAACAAATTCGGCACAGATGCCGACTACGAACACTATGGGCGCTGCGCGTTCCTCACCGTTGACGAAGCCGTTGCACTGTCACTTGGGAAAGATCCGAGGTACGTTGATTGGAGTACGGTCGAACCGTACTTGGGCAATTCCCTATTCGCTCAACGATACGCAGACCTGCTCGACCTCGTCGATCGAGCCATCATTTGGGATGAACTTCCGGAGCGCTTCTCGCCACTGCAATTCTTGACTTGGGCGCATCAGTACAAGGTTGTTGTCCCTGATGGGTTCATAAGTTGCACGTTTGATCGGGGAGAGCCGATCAAGTACTGGCACGACTTGTGCGCCGAAATCCAATCCGAATTGGAGGCGACCCTCAGTGTGCTGGAAGCACATCGCGAGGCTCTTGAAAGCGTCGAACTTGAGCGGGAACGCGATGAACAGCGAACGTTCGAGGGCTGGTTAGCAGCAGAGGTCGACATCGATCGGCTAAGGACCGAACACGAGCATCAGACGGCATCACTGCAAAAGCAGCTCGGCGACGCTCAGACTCTGATTGCTGCGCTAAAGCAACAAGTCATCGATCAGAGAATTGCGCCCGTCCACGAGAAGCCGGTCACGACTACGGGACGCAACAGCCTCCTCACTATCGCGATAGCGGCAGCGGTCGATGGCCATGGCTACGACCCGAACGGCAAGAGGAACTCGGCTGCACGGGAGATCGCAGATTCCGCTACGAAGCTCGGACTGAAAATGACGGGCGAAACTGTACTCAAGTACTTGAAGGAGGCGGCAGAACTCGAAAACTTCGTTGCACCCGACATGGTCCAGCGCAAACCGAAATCGGCAAAGCGGAAACCGAAATCGGATTAGGCAATCGCCGATCGGCCACGAGCTGCGTCGACCCATTTAAGTCTCCGTCGTCCTCGAACGAATGGAGACGCACCATGTCAGAACCTCCCACACTTCCGCAGACCGGCTTCGTCCGGCTCTCCGCAATCCTCGCCCCTCGCGGCCCAATCCCCGTGTCGCGCTCGACATGGTGGGCCGGCGTCAAATCGGGCCGCTATCCCCGCCCCGTCAAACTCGGCCCGCGCATCACCGCATGGCGCGTGGAGGACATCCGCCGTCTCATCCATGAGGGGGCGGCATAAGCCATGGCAGGCAAGCGGCTCAATCCGCGCCGGGCCAAGATCAACCGCTGCTATTCGGTTGAGGAGGTTGCCCGGCTCTACGGCATCCACCGGCAGACGGTGCGGAACTGGATAAAGGCGGGCCTACCTGCGATGACGGGCGCCCGTCCCCATCTCATCGCCGGCACCGATCTTCGGGCGTTCCTGGAACGACGACGCGCGAGCGGCAAAGTCCACTGCGGCCCAGGCGAGTTGTATTGCGTTCGCTGCAAAGCCGCCCGCGAGGCAGCGGAGGGGATGCTCGACTACATCCCCATCGCGAGCCTGTCGGGCAACCTTCGCGCGCTCTGTCCCGTCTGTTCCTGCCTCATGCACCGCCGCGCAGGCCTGCGCAATCTCGATGCCGTGCGCGGTAGCTGCACCGTTGCATATCCGCATGGCCACGAACGAATAACAGATGGCCGTCTGCACTCCCTGGATTGTCACTCAACAACTCATCGGGAAACAGCCCATGACAAAGCGTAACGAAACCAACGCGCGCATCGTGCGCGAATATCTCGCCTACCTCAAGGAAACCCAGCGCAACAGCGAACAGACGATCGATTGCGTAGCTGCCGCCATCGCCCGGTTCGAGGATTTCACAAAGCATCGCGACTTCAAGAAATTTCATCAACAGCAAGCCGTCGCCTTCAAGCGGCAACTTTCCAACCAAGTGAGCCAACGCGGCAAGACGACACTCAGCAAGTCGACAATCCGTTCGACCTTGGCGGCGTTGCGCGCATTCTTCCGCTGGCTTGCGGGTCGGTCTGGCTACCGCTCCCGATTCAGCTTCACCGACGCCGACTACTTCAACCCCAGCGATCGGGATAGCCGGATCGCGCTCGCATCCCGTCCGCGACCCGTGCCGACGCTGGCGCAAGTCACGCACACGCTCGAATGCATGCCGCGCGCGACCGTCTACGAGCGCCGCGATCAGGCATTGATGGCCTTCCTACTTCTAACGGGATGCCGCGACCGCGCGGCAGTGTCCTTGAAGCTGCGCCACGTCGATCTAAAGGACGGCGTCGTTTACCAGGACGCCCGAGACGTCGAGACCAAGTTCGGCAAGACCATCACAACCTTTTTCTTCCCGGTTGGCGATGAGCCGTTGCGAATTGTGCGCGAATGGATCGGAGAATTGACAACCCTCCATTTGTGGGGTGCCGACGATCCCCTGTTCCCGGCTACCGAAATCCAGCAAGGCGCGGAGCATCACTTCGAGGCGTCCGGCATCCAGCGGCGCAATTGGCGCAACGCCGATCCCGTCCGGCGCGCCTTCCGGGCGGCATTCGAGCGAGCGGGCTTGCCGTCATTCCATCCGCACAGCTTCCGCCACATGCTGGCACGCTATGGGTTTGAGGTCTGCCAGACCCCGGCCGATCTGAAAGCGTGGAGCCAGAACCTCGGCCACGAGCAGATGCTTACGACGTTCACCAGCTACGGCCGCATCGACCCGCACCGGCAAGGCGAGATCATCAAGGCGCTGGGCGCAACTCCCGGCCAAGACGAGCTGGAAAATCTCATCGCCAAGGTCATCGCCGCCCAGCGCCGGAGGCATTTATGCACACGACCGAATCGTATCGGAAATCAAAGTCGATGACGAACCCGCCGTAAAGACGTTAGGGTCCGCGACCCCGGCAACTTGCAACCGAGATGTACGATGAAGGCGACCGACATCGAGGAAGCCATCTCGCTGCTGGCGGAGCAGCCGTTCCACGCGGCCGAGTTCCCGTTCCGGCTGCTGGAGGCGTTCGGCAACAAGGAGACGACGCTCAAGCGGCTGCGGTCGGGGACCTCCAACGCCTCCGATGTGGAGGGAGGCGTGCTTCAGCGCAGCAACATTCACATCGCCGTGTGCAGAGCAGGTGCAGTCAGCGAGACGCTGAAGAAGCTGAGGTCGAGCCCTGCAACCCTCAAGGCCAAAGCCAAGTTTGTGCTGGCGACCGATGGCGACATGCTTGAGGTCGAAGAGCTGGCGACTGGCGAAGCCAAGATCTGCAAGTTTACCGATCTGCCCAAGGCCTTTGGCCTGCTGCTGCCACTGGCCGGCATCTCCGCCGTCCGCCAGATCAAAGACAACCCAATAGACATTCGGGCGACCAACAAGCTGAACAAGCTCTATGTCGAGCTTCTGAAGGCGAACCCTGACTGGGATGCGGAAGCCCGGCGCGCCGACCTCAACCAGTTCATGGCGCGCCTCATCTTCTGCTTCTTCGCAGAAAGCACCGGCATCTTCTTAGGCGACCACCTCTTCACGAAGGCCATCGAGCAGTTTACCGCCAGCGACTCCAGCAACACGCACGAGGTCATCGCTGAGCTGTTCCGGGCGATGGACACCAAAATCGAAGACCGGGCCAAGGCCAAGATCCGCCCCTTCGCCGACAGCTTTCCCTACGTCAACGGCGGATTGTTCACGAAGCGCAACGAGGTGCCGAAATTCTCGCGCATCGCGCGCTCGTACCTCGTGAACGCAGGATCGCTGACTTGGCGGGAAATCAATCCCGACATCTTCGGCTCGATGATTCAGGCCGTTGCCGACGAGGATGAGCGCGGCGAACTCGGCATGCACTACACAAGCGTGCCGAACATTCTCAAAGTACTGAATCCGCTGTTCCTCGACGACCTGCGCGAGAAGCTAGAGGAAGCGGGCGACAACAAGCGCAAGCTTCAGAACCTGCGCAAGCGGCTTCAGCGCATCCGCGTGTTCGATCCGGCTTGCGGCTCTGGCAACTTCCTCGTCATCGCCTACCGGCAGATGCGTGAGATCGAGCGGCGCATCATCATCCGGCTGCAAAGCGGCAATGGTGCTGACGAGGAACTACTTGACCTCGTTCGCTTCCATGGCGAGCGCAGCGTCATCCCGCTCACCAATTTCTACGGCATCGAGATCAAGAGCTTCGCGGCTGAAATCGCGCGGCTGGCGCTGCTTATCGCTGAGTTCCAATCGGACGTGAACTACATCGGGCAGAAGGAAGCCCGAGACATGGTGCTGCCGCTCCACGACACGGGGCGGATCAAGACGGGCAATGCACTGCGGCTGGATTGGCTGGAAGTATGTCCGCCGCCAAAGCCTACGGGCGCAGTGGAGGAAGACCTTGGTGGGCCAACAGGGCGGCTGGCGCTGGATGCGCCCGAGACTGAGGGAGAGACTTACATATGCGGAAACCCGCCGTATTTGGGGAGCCAGTGGCGTTCTCCATTGCAGCAAGCTGAAATGGATCATGTCTTTGGATCAGAAACCAAGGCTTACCGTGATCTGGACTACGTAGCTTGCTGGTATTTGCTAGGCGCTCGCTATTCTGAAAAGTGCCCCTCGACCTATGCGTTCGTCGCAACCAAAACAATTTGCCAAGGTATACAAGTCGCCATGCTCTGGCCCTTGATCCTAGGTCGCGGCCTAGCAATTGTTTTCGCTCACCGCCCGTTCAAATGGGGGAACCTCGCCAAGGCCAATGCAGGCGTGACCTGCATTATTGCAGGAATTTCGAACTGCCACAGAAAAAAGAAGCTGATTTTCGAGGGGCCCGCCACTCAAGAAGTAAGTAATATTGGTCCATATCTGATTGGAATGGAAAATATTATTGTAGAAAAATCGTCGAAACCGCTGAACCGCTTGCCTGTAATGGACTACGGCAACAAACCAACGGACGGTGGAAATCTAATTCTGTCAGAGGACGAGGCGAAATCTATAATTTCCGCCCACCCAAACGCCGCGAGGCTGATACGAAGATACGTGGGCTCGCGAGAATTTACCCAGTCGCATGCTAGGTACTGCCTTTGGATCGAAGATGTCGATGTAGTGTTGGCTAACAGCATCCCCCCAATCGCAGAGCGCATCGATAGCGTGCGAACTCTGCGACGGGCCAGCAAGGGCAAGCAGGCAAATGACAATGCGGAAACGCCGCATCGGTTTGTTTATTCGCCTCATCGTGACGGAACGACACTGATAGTTCCGAGCATTACATCGGAGAACCGACCTTACTTGCCCGTCGGGTTCGTCGACTCAAGCTCCGTCATCTCGAACAAAGCCATGGCAGTGTACAGCAGCCCAATCTGGCTCCTCGCAATCGTCGCCTCTCGGCTCCATTGGGTGTGGATCGGCACAGTCTGTGTCCGTATGAGAACTGATTTCTCTTACTCCAACACACTTGGCTGGAACACCTTCCCCGTGCCGCCGCTGACCGAGAACCAGAAGGCGGAGTTGACGCGCTGCGCCGAGGACATTCTGCTCGCGCGCGAGGCGCACTTCCCTGCCACCATCGCCGACCTCTACGACCCCGAGAAGATGCCGGACAACCTGCGCGCCGCCCACGATAAGAACGACGAGACGCTGGAGCGCATCTACATCGGCCGCCGCTTCAAGAACGACACCGAGCGGCTAGAAAAGCTGTTCGACATGTACACCAAGATGACCGCCAAAGCCGACACGAACACGAAGCTCAAGAAGCCGAAGAAGGGGGCTGCGTGATCCATGGGCGAGAAGCGCATCTTGCACCTCACACTTGAGCGTCAATACTTCGACGAAATTGCTCTCGGCCGGAAGACGGAGGAGTACCGCGAGCAGAAGAACTACTGGGCCACGCGGCTAGAGGGACGCGAGTATGACACCATCATCTTCCGCAATGGTTATGGACCGGAGGTTCCGGAGATGGAAGTGGAGTTCAAAGGCGTGCGCAAGACGACGCGGAAGGGTGATGCCATTTACGCGATCAAGCTCGGCAAGATTCTCACTTTGAAGCGATGGACCGGACCCGCATGACTCCCAAACAGCTACGTCAGCGCATCTTGCGGCTTCCAGTCGCCGCACCGGTCACGGAAGCCTTCGAGGCGCGTCTCGCGGAGACGACAACTTCGCTGCAACGGGCCTGGTATGAGAACCAGCGCGAGCACTGGCTCGGGTGGCTCAAGGAATATGACGGTCCCGGCTTCTATGGACGAGCCAATTGGGAGGTCGATGCCCGCAGCGTTTATAACCGGGTCGGCAACCCTGCGATGGTGCTGTGGCTCGGCGAGGCCAGCGGTGTTCCGACCGAGGTCGTGAAAAAAGCTGCCGCCGAAGCTATGAAACTGCGCGGCTCTTTTCCCCGCCAATGTGGCGCGATCCGCTCTCGGATTACTTGGGATATGATTGAGGAACGAATCAAAACGGTTTGACGACGCCCGACAGAGCCGAACTTTGGAATCATCAATGACCGCCAAGATCACACCGCCCTCCGTAACTGTTAAGTACGGCCAGACGGGCGCCTCGACGACGGCAAACGAATTCGGCATGCGCACCATGCAGGAGCGCGCCTACGCCAAGCGCGGAGAGCAGTACCTTCTGATCAAGTCGCCGCCGGCATCGGGCAAGTCCCGCGCGCTCATGTTCATCGCGCTCGACAAGCTCAACAACCAGGGCATCAAGCAGGCGATCATCGTGGTGCCGGAACGTTCGATCGGTGGTAGTTTCGCTGACGAGCCGCTGAGTAAGTTCGGCTACTTCTATGATTGGAAAGTCGAGCCGCAGTGGAACCTGTGCAACGCCCCAGGCGCCGACGACGTGCGCGTTGCAAAATCGAAGGTCAAGGCTGTCGGGGAATTCCTGGTATCGACCGACAAGACGCTTGTCTGCACCCACGCGACGTTTCGCTTAGCCGTCGAAGAGCTTGGCATCGAGGCTTTCGATGGCCGTCTTATAGCGATTGACGAGTTCCATCACGTCTCAGCCAGCGGCGACAATGTGCTTGGCACGCAGCTTGGCCAGCTGATGGCTCGCGACAACGTTCACATCGTTGCGATGACCGGATCATACTTTCGCGGTGATGCCGTGCCTGTGCTCGCCGCCGAAGACGAGATCAAGTTCCAGACGGTCACCTATACGTATTATGAGCAGCTCAATGGCTATGAGCACCTGAAGCAGTTGGACCTCGGCTATTACTTCTACTCCGGCCGCTACACTGATGCCGTCCACGAGGTGCTTGATCCCGACAAGAAGACCATCGTTCATATCCCGAACGTGAACTCGCGCGAGAGCTTAGGCGACAAGCTTCGCGAGACCGAAGAAATCATGCATTCGCTCGGCACCTGGAAAGGGGAAGACCCTGTGACGGGCTTTCATCTTGTCCAGCGCCCGGATGGCCGCTTCCTGCGCATCGCCGATCTTGTTGATCCCGCACGCCAGGCCAAGACTATCGCGGCTCTGAAGGACCCGGCGCAGAAGAACAATCGCGACCACGTCGACATCATCATCGCTTTGGGTATGGCGAAGGAAGGCTTCGACTGGATCTGGTGTGAGCACGCCCTCACCATCGGCTATCGCAACAGCCTGACCGAGATTATCCAGATCATCGGCCGCGCCACCCGTGATGCTCCCGGCAAACCCACGGCGCGCTTCACGAACCTCATCGCTGAACCGGATGCCGCCGAGGATGCTGTCGTCGATGCCGTAAACGACACACTGAAGGCCATCGCCGCAAGCTTGCTCATGGAGCAGGTGTTGGCACCACGCTTCAACTTCACGCCGCGCAACACTGACGACAATCGGCTAGACGGTTATGATTACGGCGAGGATTATAAGCCGGGCGGCAGTAACGTTGGCTTTGACGAGGCGACGGGGCAGTTTCACATCGAGATCAAAGGTCTTGTCGAACCTGAAAGCGCGGAAGCGGCTCGCATCTGCCAAGAGGATATCAACGAGGTCATAACGGCCTTCGTGCAGGACACACGGACGCTGGAACGCGGGCTGTTCGACGAGGACACCGTTCCTGAAGAGC
This sequence comes from Hyphomicrobium sp., assembly GCA_022843145.1. GTDB lineage: Bacteria > Pseudomonadota > Alphaproteobacteria > Rhizobiales > Hyphomicrobiaceae > JAKAML01. The sequence continues at coordinate 102,591 of JALHOF010000013.1, read as the reverse complement.
TAACCCAGCTCAAGATGGGCGATATCGTCAAAGATAAGTATCCCGACTTGACAGAGACAGACCGTGAAGCAATCCGGCAGCGCGCCGTGGCGGCGCTCACCCTCGTTCAACAAGCACGCAAAGCGGCAGAAGGCGGCACGACGACGGCTGGTCCAGGAGAAGGCGGCGGCAGCGACGAGCCGACCACAAACACCGCGTTCGTCGACGGCGTTAGGCGCTTCGTCAACGTGCGCGATCTCGATATCGATATGATCGACCGCATCAATCCGTTCGGTCCCGCGTTTGCCATTCTCTCAAAGACGTTGGACCCCAAGATCTTGAAGCAGGTCCAAGAGGCCATCGCGGCCAAGCGCACGACGATTCCGGCAGAAGAGGCGCGCGACTTGGCGGTGCGTGCGGTGAAGTTCAAGAAGGAGCGTGGTAGGCTGCCCGACATCACGTCCACCGATGCCTGGGAGAAGCGGCTGGCTGAGGGGCGGTTGGCTTTCGGAAAGCACAAGGCGGCAGGTGCTTATGATGAGTGACGAGGACGATCTCGACGAACTGGCCCGTGAGCTGGAACTCGACGACGACAAACCCGTCGCCGGCGGACGCACGCACGAGGAAGCGCGTGTAATTGCAGGCTTTGAGGAGATCGTGAAGTTCGTCGATGAGCACTCCCGCCCTCCCGAGCACGGAGAAGGCCGTGACATCTTCGAGCGGTTATATGCGGTCCGGTTAGATCGACTCAGGGCATTGGCGCGCTTCCGCCCTCTGCTGGAGCCACTCGATAAGCATGGCCTGCTTGGCCCAGCGACGGATCGTGATGTGGAAGACGAGGAGGAGCTCGATGATGAAGCTCTGCTCGACGAATTGGAAATGGACGGCGACGACGATGCCGCCGAGGATGTGACCAAACTCAAGCACGTCAAGCCGCGAGCTGAGGTGCGCGCTGCCGAGGAAATCGGCGAGCGAACGAAGTGTGAAGACTTCGAGCTCTTCGAGCCGTTGTTTCATGCCATTCGCGAGGATCTGAAAAGCGGTCTGCGCAGGACGCGCCGCTACGCCAGGATGGCCGGCATCAAGCAGGGCGAGTTCTTTATCATAAATGGTCAGATGGCCTACATCGCCGACGTAGGCAAGGAGTTCGAGACCGAGTACGATCGTCGCGACAGCCGCTTGCGCGTGATCTACGACAACGGCACGGAGAGTGATATCTTGCTGCGCTCATTGCAGCGAGCTCTGCATCGTGACGAAGCGGGACGAAGAATTACCGATCCGTTGGCGGGACCGCTGTTCACCGAGGTTGGCGATGACGAATGATCTGCCGGTCAAGGGCTCCGAGACCGGCATTATTTACGTGCTGCGAAGTTTCTCTAAGCACACGATTTTTGAGCAGCATCGCGATCTCATTCACAAGATCGGCGTCACGGGTGGGGAGGTTTCGGCCCGCGTCTCCAACGCCAAGGCCGATCCGACATTCCTTTTTGCCGATGTCGAGATCGTCGCCACATATCGGCTCATCAATATCAACCGTGCAAAGTTGGAGGCACTTCTGCACCGCTTCTTCTCGGCAGCGCGGCTCGATGTCGAGATACCGGATCGCTTCGGCCGCACTGTGAAGCCGCGCGAATGGTTTCTGGTCCCGCTGCATGTCATCGATGAAGCCGTTGCGCGCATCAAAGACCAATCCATCACAAGATTCAGTTTCGATCCCAGGAATGTGGCGCTTAGTCCCATTCGAGACTGATACCGTCGAGCGGAATAACCGACTCCTGTTGCTCTGATGCGATTCCGCAAGGCGGTCGGCCGTGATTCCATAGTCGTGAGCAGATTCGCGACGAGGGATCGATGGCCGCACTCGAGATCAGGAAAGACCGGACGCCGACGGTGTTGCGGCGTGAGGCGAAGGGCGCGAGTAATGCTCGCGCGGCGCATTCTGGCGATTGCCAATGCGCTCGACGGCATGAGCCGCGAGGATGCCGCCCGCTCTGCTGGAATGGACCGGCAGACGCTCCGCGACTGGGTGCTGCGCTACAACGTGCACGGGCTCGACGGGCTTTGCGATCGCTCGGGCGCCGGCCGCCCGCCGCGCCTTACGGCGGAGGAACAAGCCGAGTTGCTGGAGATCGTGCTCGCGGGCTCCGATCCAGAGACGACCGGCATCTCGACCTACACGCGGGAGGATCTAGCGGCGATCTGCCAACAGCGGTTCGGCAAGTCGTTCCACCCGTCCTAGATGAGCCGCGTGCTCAGGCGGCTCGGGCTGTCGCGCCAGAAAACGCGGCCCAGCCACCCGATGAAGGACCCGGCCGCACAAGCGGCCTTCAAAAAGAGCCCCGGCCATCCTGCGTAAAATCAGCAGACGGACGGGCAGGCGCGTGCGCCTGTTCTTCCAGGACGAAGCGCGCATCGGCCAGAAGGGGTGCACGGCCCACGTGTGGTGGAAGCGCGGCGAGCGACCGCCCGGGCTCTGCGACCGGCGCTTCACGTTCGCCTACATCTTCGCGGCCGTCGAGCCCGGCACCGACAACGCCTTCGCGCTCGTGCTGCCATACGTGAATACGGAAGCGATGCAGCTATTCCTCGATCGCTTTGCCGCGACGATCGGCGACGACGAGCACGTCGCGATGGTGCTCGACCAGGCGGGATGGCACGGCTCCAATGGCTTGCTCGTGCCGGACAACATCACGCTCGTGCCGCTGCCGCCCTACTCGCCCGAGCTCAATCCGGTCGAGCGCATCTGGCTCTACCTCAAGCAGCGCTTCCTATCGCACCGCTTGCTCGCCGATTACGATGCCATCGTCGAGGCCGCCGTCACGGCATGGAACCGCCTCGCCGCCGAAACCGGAAGGTTGACCCTGCTCGCGTCATATCCCTGGATACTGCAGGTCACTCATTAGGCTCGACGGTATGACAGGACCTATCCACGGGCTGAGATCGCCACCACATTACCCGCTCGCCTTCCGGCGAAGCTCGCCCAGGCCGCTGGAGAGCTGCAGCAATCCCGATCGACTTAGACCGGCTTGCCCAGCGCGGCGTCGATCAACTTTCGCCACTTCGTGCCACGCCCGCGTGCGGCGGCGATCTCGCCGTCGATCAAGTCCGGGTCGGTCGCGCGCATGGCCTCGATCAACTCGCGCGCCTGTTGCAGATCTTTAAGTCGCTTCGGCGATCGGTCGGGGCGCAACTGGGAAAGGATCAATTTGTGGACCGCGAAGCGTTCCGGCGCCGGCACTCGGACTCGAACGCCAGCGCCATGCAGCGCGACAACAGCGATCGCCTCGCCGATGAGGTAATCCATGTAGGCGAGCGGCTCCGCCGAGCATTGCAGCGACTTGAGCAAGACCGGCTCCAAGCTTCGCCCCGGCGTCGTCACGACGTCGACTTCGAGTTGCGTTGCAACCGAGCGGAATTTCTTCGGCAGCGTGTCGGTGCGGCTCATGAGCGCCGCGAAGCTCGGATCGGCCCGCTTCAGCACTGCTTCAAGCGGCTCTCCGTCAACCGCACGCGGTGCCGCAAAACGCAGGACTGACAAGTCAATGTCCTGAGTCATCAGGGCGGCACTCGACAACTGGAACCCGATAACATTCGGATAGAGTTGGAACGCAACCGTGCCGATGAGGACCATGCCGGCCTCGAACAACCCGGCATCCGCGATTGCGGCCAGCACGCGGCCCGTTGTCGGATCAGGACCGGATAGCCCAGCGCGCTTCAGTGTCGTGACGGTCTTACGCGCCGCCCGCGCACCGTCCGCCGCTCGTCGATGTGCGGCGGACTTTGCCTCGGCCGCCTCGTCGCCTTCGGTGCCGAGATACACTTGGCGCCGCACTGCGCCTGGATGAGTTGCATAGATGCGCCGCTGCCCGCCGACCGTGCGTCGCGAGACCGATGCCGCTGGCACCGTATCGATGCCAACGCGCTGGGCGAGATCGGCGTAAAGGGTCAGCAGGTTCAGAGGAATCGGCTTCATGGGTGCATAGTATACAAATCAGCCGATTTGTATACTATGGCAATCAGCTGCCGCGCAGTGTGCGCCTCCTTGCGATCGTCGCGTTAATGCGGAGACGAGCCTGTCATCGGCCGAACGCGACCACATTATCCGCGCGCTTCTCAAGGAAACTCGCCCAGGCTTCCATCAGCGCCCGCCGCTTTTCGAGCGCGTCGCCACGCCGATAAGCGGCTTCGGCCTTGTCCTTGAGCCGATGTGCGAGGGCCGCTTCAATGTCCTCACGCGCGAAGCTCGTGGCATCGCCTGCCCAGTCGCGGAATGTCGAGCGGAAGCCGTGCGTCGTGATGCCGGGCATGGTCATGCGCTCGAACAGCGCCTTGAACACCATATCGGACATGGGCTGCCCCTTCGAGTTCGGGAATGCGAGTTCGCCGAGCGTCGGCTCGCCCAGCGCTTTCAGCAATTCAAGTGCAGGGCTGGATAGAGGAACGCGGTGCTCGCGCGCTGCCTTCATGCGCTGGGCCGGCACGATCCAGACCTTGGCGTCGAAGTCGATTTCATCCCAGCGCATCCCCCGGACCTCACCCGACCGCGCGGCGGTCAGAATGGCGAACTCCAGCGCTCGTGCCGCCAAAGCGTCGCGCTCGCCAAGGCGCTGCATGAATGCGGGCGCCTCTTGCCACGGCAACGCCGCGTGATGGCCGCGCGACAACTTCGTGCGCCGAGGAAGCAGGTGGTCGAGGTGGCCGCGCCAACGGGCCGGATTGGCGCGCTCTTCCGGGATGAGGCCACGCGCCCGGGCTGCGTTCAACACCGATTCAATTCGCCCCCGCAGCCGCGAAGCTGTTTCCGATTTGATAGTCCAAATAGGTTGTAGGCACGTCAGAACGTGTTCGGTCTTGATGTCGGCAACGTCCATTTCCATCAGACGGTCCGCATAGGTGGCAAGCGTAGCGCGCCACTGCGCCCGGTGTTTCTCGTTCCGCCAACTGCTTTCCAGCGCGGCTATCGTCGCGTCAGCTACCTCGCGAAATGTGCGCCCCGTGACACCGGCGGCCGCTTCCGCCGCCGCCCGCTCGGCTGCCTGCGCCTCGCGCCGAAGCTCAAGCGGATTGCGACCGTTGGCTACTTCCGCCCGGAACCTCGCCGCAGTCTTGCGTGCGTCGGCCAGCGACACCGCATCGAGACCGCCAAGCCCCATCTCGGAGCGCCGACCAGCGATCTGAAACCGGAACGTCCATTGCTTGCTGCCATTGCCGTCGATCTGGAGGTAAAGGCCGCCGCCATCGGCATGCCGTCCCTTCGCCTGGAGGTTCGCAACACCCCTCGCCGTGAGCCTGTTCAAACCGTTCGCCATCATCCCCGCCCAGCGCCCGCATCCACCATTACATCCACCACTTCATCCACCACAAAAGCATGGATTTGATCGGTCAGCAATCGACGGTGCTGGAGCGCGAATGGTGCCTATGGCACTATAACTGACTGATAAGGCGCTTGTTTATTTGTCCTTCCTGGACTTGGCTGGATGGTGCTGTTCGCTAGGCTTGGCGGACACCCCCTCCGCCACGGCATCCTTGCCGCGGCGTCAGGCGGACTACCGAGACGGCGCTATGCCGCCTGCCGCTCCTGGTACGTTTGCAGTTCCGCGGCGACGACCGAAATGGTCGCCCCCATCGTCGAAAGTTTCGCTTCGATCTCGGCGCTCATGCCATCGTCCGGTTGATGCATCAGCAAAGCCTCGAGCGCCCTCGCTTCGTCACTCAATCCGACAGCGCCGACGAGCAGTGATGTCGATTTCAACGAGTGCGCGATACGACGGGCCTCGGTATAGTTCTGATTGGCGAACGCTTTGAGCACAGCCGACGAATAGGTGTTCAAGTCCTCGATGAAGCAATTCAGCATGGTTGGGAAGCTGGCCCCCATCGATTGCCGCAGGTCCTCGATACGGCAATTGTCGATCACCAGCGCCGCATTGCCGGTCAGACATGCCGGTGACGCAGCGGTTGCTGATGCCTCGATCGAGTTGTCCTTGGCGGCCTGCGTGACGATCGCGCCGTCGACGATGTCCACCGGCGGCCGAGGGGCCGAACAATCCTCGAGCGCTCCAGCAGGCACCGACGGCATGGTGCTTGCCGCCCGGGTGGAGCCTGCGATCCCGGTGGACTGCCGCCACGTCGAAAACGCGCATGCGAGTGCCGGCTCGCGTATCGGCTTGGTGAGATAGTCGTTCATGCCGGCCGCGAGACATTTCTGGCGTTCGTCGGCCAGGGCGTTCGCGGTAAGTGCGAGAATGATGGCGTCACCACCATGGGTGCCCGCTCCCAGGGCGCGAAGGCGACGGGTCGCTTCGTACCCGTCGCACAGCGGCATCTGGCAGTCCATCAGGATGATATCGAACGACCGGGACGAGGCGAGATCGACGGCTTCGAGACCGTTGTGGGCGAACGTACTCTCGTGACCCATACTCCGGATGAGTTCCTTCATGTACATTCTGTTGATGCGATCATCCTCGGCTATCAGGATCCGCATTGGCCGCGGCGCCGGCCGCGCCTCTGCTCCTGCGCTTGCAAGTGCCGATTGCTCGGCCAATTCTGATTTCCGGCTCCGCTCCATGAACCTGACGTCGGCGATCTGATCGGCTGTCAGCGCGTCGAGCGGCAGAGTGACGGTAAACGTCGATCCTGCTCCGAACTCGCCAGACACCCAAATGCGACCACCCATGACATCGACGAGTTCTTTGACGATGGTCAGGCCGAGGCCCGTGCCGCCATAGATCCGTGTCGTGGAATCGTCCGCCTGGGCGAACTTCTCGAAGATGCGATCGCGAAGATCATCCGGAATCCCGATTCCGGTGTCTTTGACGGAAATTTCAATCCACGATGTTCCGTCCGCTTCTTCCACCGGCCGGACGAGCAGCCCCACGTGACCTTGGGCCGTGAACTTTGCGGCGTTGGTCAGCAAGTTGAGGACGATCTGACGAACGCGGTGCGTATCCAGCAAGGCGTGGCGCGGAAGGTCTTCGTGCATCTTCAGGTAGAACACGACGCCCTTCGCGCGGAACTTGGGCGCCACGCTGTTGCTGACATGAGAGAAAAATGGTTGCAACTCGACCGGCAGCGCCTCGAGCGTAATCTGACCCGCCTCGATCTTGGAAAAATCGAGCAGATCATCGATCAGCTTCGTCAGCCCTTCAGCGGACCAATTGAGTTCCCTGAGATAGCGCTGCTGTTTGGCAGACAGTCGATCCTTATTGATGAGATCGGCCATTCCAATGATTGCGTTCAACGGGGTCCGAATTTCGTGGCTCATCTTCGCCAGGAAGTGTGATTTCGCTTCGACGGCCTTTTGTGACTTGTCACGCTCGCTCTCGAGTGAAACGTTGAGGGATTGCATTCCGTTGGTGATGCGCCAGCCGAGGAGCGTAAAGGCCGTGGCCGCCAAAAGGAACATGAGGCGCTCGGGTGTGACGGCTTGGATCTTCTGTAGTGCCGAAAGCGACCAATCGACCGACATCGATCCGTTGGCCAGGCTGAACACGGAAGTCTTCTCGAGGTTGTCGAAGATCTTGAGCGCACGGAGGTCGAAGCGTGCATCTTCCATTGTCTGGGCCGCGATTACGGTCAGCGGCGCGGAAAGCAAGGCCGCGCCTTGGAGATACCCGATCGAAACATGAGGTTCGGCCCGCAGCAGCTCTCCAAGGTCAGTGATCGCGATCAGCCACCCCCGCAACCGTTTCGCCTGATTGATATTTTTGCGGCTGTCGTGCCAGATCGGCTGGACGTATCGATGCCGGTCATGGACGGCTTGACCGCGACGGCGCGCATCCGTGAACGCGAGCGCCGCCAGAAGAGGAGTGCGATCCCGATCATCGCTCTGACTGCTCATGCCATCGCCAGCGAGCAAGAACGCATCATGAAGGCCGGGATCACGTCCATCGTCTCCAAACCGTTCCGCAAGCAAGCGTTGCTCGATGAACTCTCAAGGCGAGTGACCGTGATGGATGTCCAACAGGCGACACCTGCCCTCGCGCCGGTTCATGGTCCTTCCGCCGCTCAACGTGATGCGGGCGCAAATGGGTCCGCGCGTCAATCGGCCTCCGTGGTTCAAGAGCCGACTCACGAGAAAGCGCCCGTGACCGTCAAAACTCCCGCTGGCGGCTCGATGAAGTATGGGCCGGTGCTCGATCGTACGGTGCTGGCACAGCTTGCAGAAGAAACCGGATACGAGGAAATGCCGGCCCTCATGGAAATCCTCAGAGTTGAGATGCGAAGCCGCGCTGCGCAACTGCGAACCGCGGCGTCGACTGGTGACGTGAGCCTTCTCATGACGACGTGTCATGCGCTGGCGGGCAGCGCAGGGACGATCGGCGCGACACGGCTCTACAAACTCTGCAAGCAGACCGAGACCGCCTGCATCAAGAAGAAGGACCCGCGGTATCTTCCGATGACGGCGCACATCATCCGGGAGATCGAAGTCTTGCTCAATGAAATTCCTCTGGTGTCATCGGCATCAGTCGTCGTGCCGCACACTGAGCGTCCGCTTGCTCGGGCATTGAACTAGCCGGCCCGCCCCTAAACTCTCGCGGCAAACGTCGAATTGCATGCCGCACTCCCAGCGCGTAGCAATGTGCCGCGCACGTTTCGCTTTGGGAGGACCGTCAGAAATGCTCGGAGGCCAGATCTACGAATGCCCGCAACCGCTACTCGCGGCGGCACGCGGGGGCAAGCCCGTCCGCACGATGGTCATCAATGCCGTCAATGACGTTGTCTTGGAAAGTGCGCGAGATGCGACCGAGGCGGGGATCATGGAACCGGTTCTCGTCGGCGATCTCTCCGAAATGCGGCGTTCTGCAGATCGGATTGGTTGGGACATCGCAATCTTCGAGATCATCGAGGCCAGCGGCGAAGAAGCCGCCGCGCAAGCCGGCGCGATGGCGACAGGCCGGGGCCGCGCCGAAGCACTCATGAAGGGGCACCTTCACACCGACGTCTTCATGAAGGCCGTGCTCAACAAGGAGGCCGGTCTCAGGATTGGCAAACCCTTGACGCACATCTCGCATTTGACCGTGCCGGGGCGCGCGGGCTCATTGATCCTGACCGATGGCGCGCTTAATCCCGCGCCTGACGTCGAGCTGAAAAAGGTCATCATCGCCAATGCCATCGCCCTGGCGCATGCACTCGGCAACGAGCGGCCTAAGGTTGCGCTGCTCTCGGCGACCGAGGTCCCCTCGCCCCGCATCCCCTCGACGACGGAGGCCGTGGAACTGACGCGCTGGGCAAAGGACGCAATCCTGGATGCCGACGTAGATGGACCGCTGGCCTTCGACCTCTGTGTGTCTCCCGAAGCGGTCAAGGTGAAGGGCGTGGTCTCGCCGGTTGCCGGCGCTGCCGACATACTCATCATGCCGGAAATCGTCGTCGGCAACGCCTTGATGAAAATGATGACCCAGTTCATGGGCGCATGTATGGGCGGCGTCGTACTCGGCGCGAAGGTTCCGATCCTGCTGACCAGCCGATCGGACCCGGCGGCGGCGCGTCTCGCCTCCGCAGCACTCGCGGCAGCCATGCGCAACTGGGAACTACGGCAGACCGCTGCCGTTTAATTCCGAGAACAACGAAGCGAGGGCGTTGCAGCCCTCGCCTCGACTGTTCAAACTTTCGACCTCGATCCCGATATTACGATACGTCCTGCGGCCGCATGTCCTCGCGGCTGATGCCCGCGATGACGACCGGCTTCTTCATCGCGTCGCGGCGGAACGGCTCGCCGAGTTCCTGATTGAGAATGACCTCGATGAACGTGGTGACGCGCTGCTTCTGCGCTTCGCACGCTTCGGTCAGGGCCTTGGTCAGTTGCTCCTGCGTCGTCACGGCGACGCCCTTCAGCCCGCAGCCCTCCGCGACGCGCGCGTAGCTCAAGTGCGGATCGAGCTCGGTGCCGACGAAGTTGTCGTTGTACCAGAGCGTGGTGTTCCGCTTTTCAGCGCCCCATTGATAGTTGCGGAAGATCACCATCGTAATCCCCGGCCATTCCTCGCGGCCGATCGAGCTCATTTCGTTCATCGAGATGCCGAATGCGCCGTCGCCTGCAAAGCCGACGACAGGGACGTCCGGGCAACCGATCTTGGCGCCGATGATCGCCGGAAAGCCATATCCGCATGGCCCGAACAGTCCGGGCGCGAGATACTTGCGGCCTTGTTCGAACGATGGGTAGGCATTGCCGATGGCGCAGTTGTTGCCGATGTCGGATGAGACGATAGCATCCGGTGGCAGCGCGGCCTGGATCGCGCGCCAAGCCTGACGCGGCGACATCCTGTTCGGATCGCGCTTCCGCGCGCGATCGTTCCACGTCGTGCCCGGATCGTCGTCCTCATGGTCCATGCTCGACAACGCCTGACGCCATGCCGACTTGGCCTGATGGATGATGGCCTTGCGTTCTTCACGCCCGGCATTGCCAGCGCTGGCCGAAAGCTGTGCGAGGATCTGTTGCGCCACGAGTTTCGCATCACCGCAGATGCCGACGGCCACTGGCTTGGCCAAGCCGATGCGATCCGGATTGATGTCGACTTGGATGATCTTCGCCGTCTTCGGCCAATAGTCGATCCCGTAGCCGGGCAGCGTCGAGAATGGATTGAGGCGGGTGCCTAGCGCCAGTACGACATCGGCCTTGGAAATCAACTCCATCGCGGCCTTGGAACCATTGTAGCCGAGCGGACCTGCCGCAAGCCGATGGCTGCCGGGGAAGCTGTCATTGTGCTGATATCCACTGCAGACGGGCGCATCCAACCGTTCTGCGAGTGCGACGCAATCTTGGATCGCGCCGCCGATCACGACACCAGCGCCGGACAGAATGACTGGAAATTTTGCTTCGGAGAGCAGGCGCGCGGCTTCCGCGATGGCTTTGGCACCTCCCGCCGGCCGCTCGAAGCGGACAATGGCCGGCAGATCGACATCGATCACCTGGGTCCAATAATCGCGCGGCAAGTTTATCTGAGCTGGCGCCGAAAGGCGGATCGCCTTCGAGATCACGCGGTTCAGAACTTCGGGCACGCGCGATGCGTCACGCACCTCTTCCTGATAGCAGACCATGTCGCGGAACATCGCCATCTGCTCGACTTCCTGGAAGCCTCCCTGACCAATCGTGCGGTTCGCGGCCTGCGGTGTGACCAGCAGCATGGGCGTGTGGTTCCAATAGGCGGTCTTGATCGCCGTGACGAAGCCGGTGACGCCCGGACCATTTTGCGCAATCGCCATCGCGATCTTGCCCGTTGCCCGCGTGTAGCCATCACAAATAAGGCCGCCATTGGTTTCGTGCGCCACGTCCCAGAACGTGATCCCGGCCTTGGGGAAGAGATCGGAGATCGGCATGAATGCCGAACCGATAATGCCGAACCCGTGCTCGATGCCGTGCATCTGCAGCACCTTCACAAAGGCTTCCTCGGTGGTCATCTTCATCGTGATACGTCCTTTGCTTTCCGCCGACCGTCCGTCCGTCACACGACGAGTCTCGTGCGTGTCTCCTGAGCAGTCCTACGTTGCGCTCACTGGTCGCTGACTTGCTCCGCCACCAGCAAATAGAATCGGCGGAAATGAAGGAGCGGGCCGACTTGAGCTTGTTGGGACGCCACATCCCACTTTCTGAATGTCCTGCTGCCCGCTGTCAAGACCGACCGTCTATTGCGCCACAGTCGCGTTCAGCGCCCGTCCTTCTTTTCGGGCGCGGCTCCGATGTTCCAGACGCTGGCCAGCTTTTCGGCCGCTGCTTTCAGTTGAGGTAGGTAGCTTCGGGCGCGGGAAATAGAGAGCCGCGGGGACGGACCATGGACGGCCAGCGCGCCATAGGCCCGTCCCTGGCCATCGAGGATCGGCACGGCCGCGCCCACGATGCCAACTGTGAACTCCTCGTCGTTCATTGCGAACCCGCGCGCGCGCACTTGATCGAGTTCAGCTTCGAGAACGTCTGGCGAGACCATGGTCGCACCCGTATACGCCTCGAGTGTCCTGCTCCTCAGCAAACCCGCCCGCAGTGCAGGGTCGAGATGCGCCAGCAGAACTTTACCGCCGCTTGTGCAGTAGGCCGGAACCCGGCTGCCTGGCATCAAGTGCACGCGCAGCGACCAGGAGCACTCGACCCGATCGAGATAGACGAAATCAAGTCCGTCCAGCACCCCGACATTGCAAGTCTCGCCTATATCCCCGACGAGGTCGGTCAAGATCGCACGGACGGGCGCGCCTTGATTGGCCGACGAAAGTGCGGACAGGGCGAGGTGAGACAGGCGCGGCCCGATCGCATAGCGATCGCGCGACGGATCGCGAACCAACAGCCCATTCTCAGCCAGTTGCTGCAGGATCCGATGGATGGTCTGCCGAGGGAGTCTCAATTCGGCGCTCAAATCGGGAAGCCCGACCGGCCGCGGCCGGGCTACGACCGCCTCGAGCACGATCAGGGCTTTGTCCAACGCCGAGCGCCGGTCGCCTTCAGCGGCCAACTCCAGAGTTTTTCGTTGCACGGCTTTCGAAGCCGGAGAGGACTTTCTGGCGGCTGAAGTCGTCGTGTTGCGGACTGCCATGATGGAATAGTGCATCCTCTTTGCGTCACAACCACACGAGAGGCTTCGCAGGCCTCTGGCGGGTCGAATTCGACATCTTCGATTGACAACCTAACCTATCTCATCGATCTTGGGACACTGCGTCCCGGAAAAGTGATCAATAGTCCGCGTGCGCCAAGAGAATGAAGCCTGCCAGCGACGGTGCAGAGTGTCGATAGGTATGCTCAATTGCGAGCGACGAAATCATCGAATTTCAGTCGCAGTGATCAGGGAAGGGAAACGATATGGCTCAAGGCATGGCGAACAAACTGTTCGCGGGTGCAGCAATCGCACTCGGTACCATTGTAGCAACAGCGGCGACAGGCGTCGCGCAGGAGAAGTTTCCGGCACGTCCGGTCGAATTTATCGTGCCGTGGGGTCCCGGCGGTGGTGCGGATCAGCTTGCGCGCCTTGTTGGCAAGCTCGCCGAGCCGGCGTTCGGGCAGGCAATGCCCGTTGTCAACGTCGCCGGAGCGACCGGTGGCACCGGCATGGCCAAACTGCTCGCCGCACCCGCTGACGGGCACTCGATGGCGGTTTACATCGCCGATAGCCATGCCCTTCTTGCCGGCGCCAACCCACGCTGGACACTTGCCGACATTGTTCCGGTCGCCGTCATGATTCAGGGGCCGTCGTTCATCTTCGTGGCCGAGAACAGCCCCCACAAGACATGGGCCGATTTCGAGAAGGCCGCCAAGGCCAACCCGGGCACGTTGAAAGTGGCGACGCTCGGCTTCGGCAGTGTCGACGATTATTCCTTGAAGGCCCTCGAAGGCAATGGAGTGAAGATCAACCAGGTCCCATTCGCCAAGCCTAGTGAGCGATACGTCTCGATCCTGGGCGGCCATGCCGATGCGTTGTACGAGCAGGCCGGCGACGTCGCGCAGTTCATCAAAAGCAACCAGATCCGCCCCTTGATGATCTTCGGCAAGGAACGGCATCCTGCGTTCAAGGACATCCCGAGCTCACATGAGTTGGGCTACAAGGTCGCCCTGCCGCAGTTCCGCTCGATCGTTGTTCGCGCAGGGACACCGCCCGATCGCATTGCGGCGCTGTCGAGCGCCTTGGCACAGGTCGCGGGCTCGCCTGACTTCAAGAAGTTTCTTGAAGAACAGTATGCCTCCGCTGACAGTTACATCGACGCGAGCAAAGCCGGAGCATATCTCGCCGCGCAGCTCGAAGACATGAAGGTCTTGGCGGGAAGCAAATAATGTCCGCCTCCCGACTTGTCGCCTGCATTCCCTATCTCGTCTGGCTCGTCGTCGCGGCCGTCTTGTGGTTTTTGACCACTCAGATCAGCTTCGACGCACGGCCGGGCCAGATTGCGCCGAGCTTCTGGCCGCGGGTGGCCATTGGGCTCATGGGGCTGTCGGCGCTCATCGAAATCGGGCGCCAGCTGTTCTCTGCTGCGCCCGGCAAGGAGATCGCAGGCATCGGCGAAGCGCTGGAAGGTGGCGAAGACGATGAGGACGACGCGCCGCGACAGTCACACTTGTTGCTGATCGGCGTCGCCCTCACAGTGGCTTTCGCCGTTCTCGTCTCGACGTTCGGGTTCGTATTGTCGACGTTCCTCTACCTCGTCGCGTTCATGTACGCGGGCGGCTACCGCAACCACGTCATGATCTGGTCAGCCTCGCTTCTGGGCACGCTGCTGTTCGCATTTGTGTTCCTGAAGGTTGTCTACGTCTCCCTTCCTCGGGGCACAGCCCCGTTCGACAGCGTGACCCAGTTCGTACTCAATCTGTTTGGCGGGTTCGCCTGACGCCGCCGCGCTGAGGGCGACATAAAGCCATGTCCGAATAGGCCGGCGAGTGGAGGATGCTCCGCCGGCCAGCGACAGCGCCTCTCTCGAATTTGAAGGATCGCTCAAGTGCTGGAACTCGCCGCCAACCTCGGGTCTGGCTTCGTCAACTGCTTCGAACCGCTCAACTTGCTGGCCCTCGTCCTCGGCATAATCGTCGGTCTCCTGGTTGGAGTCCTCCCCGGCTTGACACTGGTGATGGGCGTCATCCTCGTACTGCCGTTCACCTATAAAATGGACGTAACGGCGTCGATCGTGCTGCTGACCGCCATGTACGTTTCGGGCACCTATGGCGGTGCATTCACGTCGATTCTTTTTCGCATACCTGGTGAGCCGATCCATGTGCCCTTGCTTTGGGATGGGTACGCAATGGCCCGCGCGGGGCAACCATCGAAGGCGCTGGGCTGGACGCTCGTCGCGGCTCTCGTGGGTGGTGTGCTGTCATGGTTCATCATGGTGCTGCTCACCAAACCGGTCGCGGCGATCGCCCTCAAATTCTCGACGCCCGAATACTTCGCCATCGTCATGTTCGGCTTGGCCAGCGTGATCGCGCTCGGTCGCGGCGGATTGGCCAACGCTTTCATCAGCTTGTCACTGGGATTGCTGATTGCGTCGGTCGGCACCGACGCGATCTACGGCAGCTACCGGTTCACGCTCGGATTGCCGCTTCTGGCAGATGGCATCGAGTTCCTCGTGGTGATGGTCGGCGCCTACGGTGTTGGTGAAGTGCTGTCGCGCTTGGAGCGCGGGTTTGCCAGCAAGCAGGTCGAGACCAAGGCCGGCGCGAACACCGAGCTTCCATCGCTCGCCGAGATCAACAGCGTCAAGGGGATGCTGATCCGCTCGTCGTTGCTCGGCAATATCATCGGCATCGTCCCCGGCGCCGGCGCCACGATCGCGTCGTTCGTCAGTTACGGCGTCGAATCGCAATTCGGCCGGCGCAAGGAACAGATGGGCAGCGGCATTGCCGAGGGCATCGTCGCGCCGCAGAGTGCGGCCACGGCTTCCGTCGGCGGCGCACTGATTCCACTGCTGGCGCTGGGGCTTCCCGGCAGCGGCGCGACGGCGGTCATCCTCGGTGCGTTCATGCTGCACGGCGTCCAGCCCGGACCGCAGGTGCTGATCACGTCCGCGGACATGGTCTACACGATCTTCGCCTCGCTCCTGCTCGGCGTCTTTCTCATGTGCCTGCTCGGCTACTTCGCCATCAAGCCCTTGGTGCGGATCCTCGATTTCCCCGAGGCCGTGGTCTCGGCTTTCGTGATGATCTTGTGCTTCGTCGGCGCGATGTCGATCCGCGGCAACCTCGCGGATTTGTGGCTGATGATCGGGTTTGGATTCATCGGCTACTTGTTCGAGCGCTTCCGCTTTCCAATCGCCCCGTTGGTGCTCGGCGTGATTCTTGGTCCGATCGCCGAGGAAAGCTTCATGAACGCCATGATCAGCTTCGGAAACGACTGGACTGTATTTTTCACGCGCCCGATCGCTGGAACGATCATGGCCATCACGATGATCACCCTGCTGCTTCCCGTCATCGCCTCTCTCCGTGAAAAGAGAGCCGCGCGAAGTGCGCAACGCGGTTGACATCAGACTGACGCGCGCTAAAGCTCACTGTAATTGAGACATGGTATCCCATTAATCGCCATGCCAGCAACCGCCAACCGAGTGCAACGCCATGGGCCAAAGTGCCATGCAGTCCAGCGATACCGACACCGGGGCGGCCGCCGCGGTATCGACCGACGCAGTCGTGGCCCGTGCGCGCGCTGCGATGAGCGCCTACGCCGAGCAGATTCGGACGGGCGGACAGACGCGGATCGACGAAGCCGTCACCGCGCTCGCCTGGTCGATCTATCGCCCGGCCGACGCCAAACGGCTCGCCGAGATCGCGGTCGAGGTGACCGGGATCGGCAACGTGCCGAGCAAGATCATGAAGAACCAGCGTAAGACTTTCGGTACGCTGCGCGATCTTCTGCGTGTAAAATCGACCGGCGTGATCGAGGAGATCCCCGAGAAGGGTCTCGTCAAATGGGCCAAGCCGGTCGGGATCGTGGCAGCGGTGACGCCGTCCACCAATCCGTCCGCTACGCCCGTTAACAAGGCAATGATGGCGCTCAAGGGCGGCAACGCGATCATCATCGCGCCGCCGCCGTCGGCGTGGGCTGCATCGGAGCCGGCCGTGAATGGCATGCGAGACGAACTTACGCGCATCGGCTTGCCGGCTGATCTCGTTCAGATTCTGCCAGCGCCGATCACGCGCGAATCCACGGCCCGACTGATGGAGGCGTGCGACCTCGTCGTCTGCACCGGAAGCCAAAAGAACGTCCGCCAAGCCTACATGTCGGGCAAACCCGCGCTGGGCGTTGGGCTGGGCAACGCCCCTGTTATCATCGACAGTTCTGCCGATCTTGAGGATGCGGCCAACAAAGTGATGATGTCGAAGACGTTCGACAACGCCACGTCGTGTTCGTCGGAGAACTCGCTCGTCATCGTCGGGGATGTCTATGATGCCGCGATCCGCGCGCTCGAAGCGGCCGGCGGATACATGGCCACGGTGGACGAGCGCCAGCGCATCATCGACCGGCTGTGGGTCAAGGGGCAGCTTAACCGCGCCGTCATCGGGCAAGGCCCCGAGGCTCTGGTCGAGACATTCGAGCTCGGTCTTGCTTCGAAAGGCTGCAAGTTTGTGATGGCGACGGAGAGCGGCATCGGCCCAACGCATCCATTGTCGGGCGAGAAGCTTTCGCTAGTATTGACCGTCTACCGCGCCAAGGATTTCGCCGACGCCAAGAAGATCGTTCGCGACATCCTCGACTATCAGGGTCGCGGCCATTCCTGCGGAATTCACACGAAGGACATGGCGCACGCACGAGAGCTTGCCGAGGACATCGACGTGGTGCGCGTGCTCGTCAATCAGGCCCACACGTTCGGAAACGGCGGCGGTTATGACAACGGATTGCCGTTCACTCTGACCATGGGCTGCGGCACATGGCAGGGCAACGCGTTCTCCGACAACCTCAATTGGCGGAACTTCGTCAATATCACCCATCTCGTCTCGACCATCCCCGAGGACCGGCCGGGTGAAGAGGAACTGTTCGGAAGCTACTGGGCCAAGTTCGGCAAATAGGAGCAAGAATGGATTTCGAGGAACACGCAGCGAAGCCCGTGCTCCGCGCCGCCGGAATTGCGACGCCCGACAGCGGCTTGGCGACGACACCGGAGGCTGCTGCAGAAATCGCGCAACGCATCGGCCCGTGCGTCGTCAAGGCCCAGGTGCCGACGGGCAAACGTGGCAAGGCCGGCGGGATCAAGCTCGCCGCCAATGCCGACGAGGCGCGAGCGCACGCCGCCTCGATTCTGGGAATGTCCATTGCTGGTCATGTCGTCGGGCGCGTGCTCGTCGAAGCACAGGTGCCCATCGCAACCGAAATGTACGCGGCCGTGCTGAACGATCCCGTCAGCAAGGGGCCACTGCTGCTGTTCTCGGCCGAGGGTGGCATGGACATCGAGGAGTTGGCGGCGACGCGCCCCGACGCGCTGACATCGATCCCGATCGATATTCGACATGGCTTCAAGAGTACCGAGGTCGCCGCGAGGCTACCTGACGAACTGCCCTGCCCTCGAGATCAACTCGTCGCGCTCCTCGGACAGTTGTATCAGGCCTATGCCGCCTCGGACGCCGAGTTGCTCGAAATCAATCCGCTCGTTCTCACCAAGGACGGACGGCTGGTTGCGCTCGATTGCAAACTGACGCTCGACGACAGCGCGATCCCGCGACGGCAGGACCTCGCCGCATACGGCACCCCCGATAAGGTCACCGCACTCGAGGCACGAGGCAAGGAACTCGGCCTCAAGTTCATCGAACTCGAAGGGCAAGTGGGTGTGCTCGCCAATGGCGCCGGCCTGACCATGACGACCATGGATGCCGTGCGCCATTTCGGAGGCGCGCCGTCGAACTTTCTCGAGATCGGAGGCGAGAGCTATACAAAGGCAAAGCCGGCGCTGGAGCTGGTGCTCTCCAATCCCGAAGTCAAAGCTTTGCTCGTGAACTTCTGCGGCGCGTTTGCCCGCACCGATGTCATGGCCGAAGGCGTCATCTCGGCGTGGAGCGAGCTGAAGCCGGATTTGCCGATCTTCTTCACCATTCACGGCACCGGCGAGGACGAGGCGATCGCGATGGTGCGCGAGCGGCTCGGGATCGAGCCGTACGATCTTATGGACGATGCCGTGAAGGCCGCGGTCGCCGCAGCCAACAAGGGGAGCGCGCGCACATGATCATCGATCGCAGCACCGGCGTGCTCGTCATGGGAATCACGGGCAAGCAAGGCACCTTCTGGGCCGAGAAGATGCGCGACTACGGGACACAGATCGTCGGGGGAACGAACCCCAAACGCGCCGGCGAGCGCCATCTCGATCTGCCGGTCTGGGCGTCCGCGAAGGACGCGACCGGCGCGCGCAAGATCGACGCGGCCGTGCTCTTCATCCCGCCCTTCGGTGTCAAGGACGCCGTGCTCGACGCGATCGATGCCGGCATCGGTAAGATCGTCTGTCTGACCGAGCACGTCCCGGTTCACGATACGATGTATGTTCTCGCCGCGGCGCGCGAACGCGGCGTGCGTATCGTCGGTCCGAACACCGCTGGACTCGTGACGGCAGGACAAACGTTCGTCGGGTTCATGCCGGCTTTCAATCCGCGAGTTTTCCGCCCCGGCGACATCGGTGTCGTCTCACGGTCCGGAAGCCTCGGCACCCTCGTTTGTCTGAACCTGGTGCAAGCCGGTCTCGGCATTTCATCGTTCGTCGGAATTGGCGGCGACCCGATCATCGGGACCACCACGCGCGATGCGCTTGAGGCGCTCGACCGCGATCCCAACACCAAGGCGGTCGCGCTCGTCGGCGAGATCGGAGGAACAATGGAAGAGAGCGCGGCTGAGTATGCTGCCGGCATGACCAAGCCGGTCGCGGCGTTCATCGCAGGCGCTGCATCGCCACCCGGCAAGAAGATGGGCCATGCGGGCGCGATCGTGATGGGCAAAAAGGGAAGCTACGCCGGGAAGAAAGCGGCGCTGGAAGCAGCCGGCGTGATCGTATCGCCGACGCCGAACGGCATTCCCGATGTGTTGAAGGCCGCGTTGGCCCGACAGCAGCGCGTCGGAACTACTTCCGCGCAACGCTGAAAGCATTCTCCAGGCTCAACTATCGGCTTGCATGACCGCGATTTGGTCGCCGGCATGGATGGTCCGCAACAGACGAACATCGTCGAGAGCCAACGCCCAGACGTTGCAGGGTGCCGCAAGGCGGATCTCGCCGTCCTTTGACAGGGGCGTGGGTCCAAAGCCGATCGCGATTGCATCGCCCTCGGTCCAGAACGCGAGTTCACCGCTGCGGACGATCTCGCGCGCACCGGCTTCGCGGCCGGCTCGGATCGATGTCGTGAAATAGACCTCGAAACCCCAGGTCTGAGCTTTGCCGTAGATCGGCAGTGCCAACCATACGAGGTCG
Source organism: Hyphomicrobium sp. (assembly GCA_022843145.1). Taxonomy (GTDB): domain Bacteria; phylum Pseudomonadota; class Alphaproteobacteria; order Rhizobiales; family Hyphomicrobiaceae; genus JAKAML01. The sequence goes on along the minus strand of JALHOF010000013.1, from coordinate 82,776 downwards.
GCTGTCGGCGTATCGAGCAAGCGTGCTCGGATAGCGACGCTTCCGGCCCGGATCAAGATCTCTCGCATTCGGGCGTCTGGTCCCTTGCCATAGGCGTGCGGCTCAATCGGTCATGGCGGTGATCGAGACTTTCTCACCCGGTCGCACACGCTTCAACGCCTTGACGTCGTCGAGCGCGAGCGCCCAGAGGTTGCACGGCTGTGGCAAACGAATTTCACCGGGCCGCGAGATGGGTGTCGGCCCGAAGCCGATGATGACGCGGCCGTCGCTGCTCCAGAAGCAGATGTCGCCGGGCGAAACGTTCACGCGTGCACCGCGCTCCCGGCCGCTCTCGACGGGCACCTCGAAATGAAGCGCGTCCCCCCATGTTTCGGCGGTCGAATGGATCGGCAACGCCGCCGCGATGCGATCGGCGGATGGGGTGTCGGCAAGTTCGGCGCGGATCGTGACCCGCCCAGCCTTGATCGTGACGAGACGTGGCCGTGCCGCACGCGCGCCAGTCCTGACGGTCTGGGACCGGGATTGGGACTTCGCTAGGTTGCGCAGGATATTCGTCGGCATGATCGCACGAGACCCCGCCTCGACTGCTCAGGCCGGGGGCGGACCGAACACCAACACGGCATTGAGGCCGCCGAAGGCGAACGAGTTCGACATTGCATAGCGGATCTTCTTCTCGCGTCCGACATTCGGAACGTAGTCGAGATCACACTTGGGATCCGGCTCCTCGAGGCCGAGGGTGGCCGGGACGAAGCCGTCCTGCATGGCCTTGATGCAGGCGATCGCTTCCACGCCGCCGCCCGCGCCCAAGAGATGTCCGTGCATCGATTTGGTCGACGAAATCGCGAGCTTCTTGGCGTAATCGCCGAAGACGAGCTTGATCGCGTTGGTCTCGTTCTCGTCGTTGAGCTTGGTCGCGGTGCCGTGCGCGTTGAGGTAGTCGATTTCGGACGGATCGAGGCCCGCGTCGTCGAGCGCGAACTGCATCGCGGAGCGCGGCCCGTCGACGTCGGGATTGACCATGTCCTTGCTGTCCGACGACATGCCGAAGCCGCGGATTTCAGCGAGGATGTTGGCGCCGCGGCGCTTGGCGTGCTCGTATTCCTCGAGCACGAGGATGCCGGAGCCTTCGGCAAGCACGGTGCCGTTGCGCTTCTTCGAGAACGGGAAGCAGCCTTCCGGAGAAAGCACGCGCATCGCCTGCCAGGTGCGCATCGAGCCGTAGGTCAGCACCGCTTCGGAAGCGCCGGCGACGCCGACGTCGACAACACCGTTGCGAATGTAGTCGAGTACGAGGCCGATAGCGTGGGTCGCAGTCGAGCAGGCCGAGCAGGTCGCGAAGGTCGGGCCCTTGATGCCGTATTCAATCCCGACGTGAGCGGCTGCCGACGAGCCGATGATGCGCAGCAGCGTCAGCGGATTGGTCGCGCGCTTGTTGTGAATGAAGAGGTCGCGGTAAGCCGTCTCGACGGTCGAATAGCCTCCGGCGCCAGTGCCGATGATGCAGGCCGAGCGGTAGGGATTGGCATAAGGAATCGGAAGGCCGGCCTGCGTCCAGGCTTCCTCGGCGGCGCGGCCCGCGAACCACGAGTAGCGCTCGCCGTACTGGATCTTGCGGCTTGAGACGTGCTTGGCGGGATCGAAGCCTTTGATCTCGCCCGCAATGTGAATGTAGAGGTCTTCGAGAGGGAAGTTCTCGATCCGGCCCACGCCACACTTTCCGGCTTTGAGCGAGGACCAGAACGTATCGACGTCCAAGCCAATCGACGTCACGGCACCCATGCCGGTGACAACCACGCGACGGGGCGGGACAACTCTCGTCATGCTACATAACCTCAAAGAAGCGGGGTCCGCCGCTTGGCGGACCCCGCGCTACTGGGCTCCCCTATGGAGCAAATACACAAACGAAGTTCCGCGGCGCTCAGGCCTTGGCGCCCGCGGCTGCCGGTCCCGCTGCGATCAGCGCCTTCACCCTGTCGACGACAGAGCCAACGGTCTTGAAGTCTTCAACTTCTTCGTTGGCATTGTATGGAATCTCGATCCCGAATGTATCCTCGATGTCGAACACGATCATCGCGAGGTCGAGAGATTCGATTTTAAGGTCGGTCAGCGCAGTCGTGAGCGCGATATCATCCCGCGGCTCCTTCATGTGCTTCTTCAGAATGTCGATGATCTTGGTCGCGACTTCGTCCATATCCATCTCCCACCCCCGCCATCTCGGACAAGGGGGCCAAGCTTCTTGGTTCTCACTAGTGCAGACCGGAATTTATAACAAGCTGAGCCGTCGCATATCCTTAAACGACTTTCAAGTCCAGCTTCCGGCCCACGGCGCGGGCATTCAGGCTCGTTCAGAGAACATATAACAGCAAACTCCATGCCGAGTTAATGCTCTGCCCTGGATGGATGGCCGTGGCCGCCCTCTTTCCCGCTCGCGCGGTCTCCCGACACCGCATTTGTCGCACTTCGTGACCGGATTTCGCACTCAGCACAAGCTGGAGAATGCCAAGTTGACGCACATCGGCGCTGGCGTAAGCCCCAGGTAATGTGTTCAATATTGACACGGCGCGGCGATCGAGGGGCACAGTGTTCGATGCACCATCGAGCTGCCGTCCCGTCAACAAGTATACGCACGGCCAAAGGCCGGTCGAGGTTCTTCGGGAGGGCCCCATGACGGACGTCACACGCGTTGCCGACGCTAGGCAGGGTCAGGCACACGGACCACAGATGACGTGGCTCGCGCATTATCCGGCCGATGTGGATTACTATTCCCAGATCACGCCACAGCCCCTGTACACCCTGCTCGACCGGGCTGTCGCCAATTTCGGCGGCCGGCCCTGCACGAACTTCCTCGGCCGTACGCTCACCTACAAAGAGATCGGCGCGTTGGTCGATCGGACGGCGGCCGGACTTCAAAAGCTCGGCGTGACAAAGGGCACCAAGGTCGGGCTTTTTCTGCCGAACTGCCCAACGTTCGTCGTGTATTACTACGCGATCCTCAAAGCCGGCGGCACCGTCGTCAATTTCAATCCGCTCTACACGCTGGAGGAATTGACCTATCAGCTCAAGGACAGCGACACCGAGATCATGGTGACGCTCGACCTTAAGATCCTGTTCGACAAGGTCGACCAGCTGCTGCAGTCGGGAGCTCTGCCGCGCGCTGTCGTGGCGTCTTTCGCATCGCTTCTGCCTAGCACTAAATCGGTACTGTTCAAGCTCTTCAAGGCCAAGGAACTGGCGCGGCCTGCCGCCTCACCTGCCGCGAGAAAGATCGTGCTCGACGCCGATCTCGTCACCGGCGCCGGTTCCCCAAAGCCCGTCGAAATCGATCCACATACCGACGTTGCCGTGCTCCAATATACGGGTGGGACGACGGGTACGCCGAAGGGCGCGATGCTGTCGCACGCAAATGTCTATTGCAACGTGTTGCAGGTGGTCTCCTGGGCTCCCGAGCTGGTCGATGGCCAAGAGCGCGTTCTCGGCGTCCTCCCATTCTTCCACGTCTTCGCCATGACGGTGGTCATGAACTTCGGGATCGCGAAAGCGTCCGAGATGCTGATCATGCCGCGGTTCGTGCTCGACGACGCCCTGAAGCTCATCGACAAGGGCAAGCCGACGGTGATGCCTGGCGTGCCGACATTGTTCAACGCCCTCCTCAATCACCCGAAACTCAAGGCGCACGATCTGTCGTCGTTGAAGTTCTGTCTGTCTGGGGGCGCGGCCTTGCCGCTTGAGGTGAAGCAGAATTTCGAGCGCGAAACCGGCTGTAAGCTCGTCGAGGGCTACGGTTTGTCGGAAACGTCACCCGTCGCCACGTGCAATCCTCTCAATGGTCCCATCAAGGATGGGGCGATCGGTATGCCGCTTCCCGGCACGATCGTCTCGCTCCGCGATTTATCGGACCCCACGCGCGAGGTGCCGCAGGGCGAACGCGGCGAGGTGTGCATCTCCGGGCCGCAAGTGATGATGGGCTATTACAAGCGCCCAGCGGAAACCGCCGATCAGTTCATCGGGCACTTCCTGCGAACCGGCGACGTCGCGATCATGGATCAGGAAGGCTTCTTCTACATCGTCGATCGCATCAAGGACCTGATCATCTGCTCCGGCTACAACGTCTATCCTCGCCGCGTCGAGGAGGCGATCTACGAGTACCCCGCCGTCGAAGAAGTCACCGTGATCGGCATCAAGGACAAGTATCGCGGCGAAGCACCGAAGGCGTTTATCAAGCTTAAGGCCGGCCAGACCGCGACCGCAGAAGACATCATGCGACACCTCGAAGCCAAGATCTCGAAGATCGAACTTCCAGCCGAGATCGAGTTCCGGGACGCACTTCCGAAAACGATGATCGGCAAGCTCTCCAAGAAAGAGCTGAAGGCCGAGGAGGCAAACCGACAGCGCGCGTCATGACCACCACACCACGAAGCCCGGCCACAGCACCAGAGGCCGTACATTCAGTGCCGGCAGATGAAGACGATGGCGACCACCAGCTCACCATCGGCGAACTGGCCGACGCCTTTGGAATCACGACGCGAACGATCCGTTTCTACGAGTCGCGCGGCCTGTTGGCGCCGCAGCGTCTAGGTGCGAACCGTACCTACTCTCGCCGCGACAAGGCGCGGCTGACGCTCATCCTGCGCGGCAAGAATCTCGGCTTTACGCTGGAGGACATCGCAGAGTATCTCGCGCTCTACGACGCCGACCCCGTTCAGGAAGCGCAAACACGACTGCTGCTCGACAAGATCGAGGCGGCGATCGCGGATCTGCAATTGAAGCGCTCCGACCTCGATCGCACTTTGCGCGACTTGAAAGACATCCGCGCAAAGTGCCTAGACCACCTGCGTGCGCCATCGCGGACGGACTGACGACCGTCTGCGTTTCATGTGGCAAATGCTCAAGCGGCCTTTCGCATCTCCGCGGCTTTGGCGCTTTCAAGGATTGCCGCGACACCCATTCCGCCCGCCGTGCACACTGAAATCAGCCCGCGCCCACCGTGGATCGACAGCAGCTTCGCGAGGTTCGCGACGATCCGCGCGCCCGTCGCCGCGAACGGATGGCCGAAGGCGATCGAGGACCCTTTGACGTTGAGTTTCGTGCGGTCGATCGAGCCGAGCGGCTGGTCCTTGCCGAGATACTTCTTGCAATAAGCGGGATCCTCCCAAGCCTTGAGGGTCGCCAGGACCTGCGCGGCGAAAGCTTCGTGGATCTCGTAGAAGTCGAAATCCTGAAGTGTCAGCCCTGCCCGGTCGAGCATCTTCGACACCGCGATGGTCGGGGCCATCAACAGTCCTTCGCCTGCCACGAAGTCGTTGGCCGCGTGCTGCGAGTACGTCAGATAGGCAAGCACCGGTAGGCCTCGTTGCGCTGCCCACTCTTCGCTCGCGAGCAGCACGCAGGACGCGCCATCCGTCAGCGGCGTGGAATTGGCCGCCGTCAAAGTGCCGTTGGGGCCCTTGTCGAACGCGGTCTTGAGCGTCGCTAGTTTGTCGAGGCTCACGTCTTCGCGCAGGTTGTTGTCGCGGTAGACACCCGCGCAAGGCACGATGAGATCGTCCATGTAGCCTGAGCGATAGGCGTCTGCCGCCTTCTTGTGGCTCTCGGCCGCGAGCTTGTCCTGGTCTTCGCGCGTGATGCCCCACTCCTGAGCCATCAACTCGCAATGCTGGCCCATCGAAAGGCCGGTGCGCGGCTCGTTGACCGATGGCGGCAGTGGCGCGAGTTCTCGCGGTGAGAAATCCTTGAACACCTTGAGCTTGTCCAGCGTCGACTTCTGCAAACCGACGTCGCGCAGTCGTGTCGCCAGCTTCTTCGTGAAGACGATTGGCGGATCCGACGTCGTATCCGAGCCGAGTGCAATCGCGCTCTCGATCTGACCTGTCGCGATCTTGGCCGCCGAGCCCATGGCCGCTTGCAGGGACGTTCCGCACGCCTGCATCATCGTGATGCCTGGCGTGGAGGTGGCGAGCTTCGTGCCGAGCACAGCCTCACGCGCGATGTTGAAGTCCTTGGAATGCGTCACCACAGCGCCGCCGACGACCTCGTCGATATGGACGCCCTTGAGGTTGTAGCGACTGACGAGCCCGTTGAGCGCCGCCGTCATCATGTCCTGATTGGACAGATCGGCATACAGCGTGTTCGAGCGGCAGAATGGAATGCGCACGCCGCCTATGACGGCCACGCGGCGAAGGGACTGGGTCATGCTGGGCTCCACTTTTATGTTCCGCGCGGCCGGGACGGGCGTCGGGGAGAGGTTCTTGCAGCGGCAATCCCGCGCCGCGTCGGGCGCGAACTGCAACGTTTACTCGGCGGCGGCACGCTGCGCGGGACTCGGGGACGTGCTGCGCCCATGCATCTTCGCATAGTGCAGCGGACCGCCGCGGAACGGGGCAAAGCCCGTACCGAAGATCAGCCCAGCGTCGACGAGATCCGCATTCTCGACGACACCCTCGTCGAGTGACTTTTGCGCCTCGTCGATCATCGGCTGCATCAGATCCCGGCCAAGCGCGTCGATCTCGGACTTCGAGAACTCGGCATTGGATTTCTCCGGCTTGCCGTCCTTCCAAACGTAGAAGCCTTCGCCGGTCTTTTTCCCGAGACGGCCCGAGGCCACGAGCCGCTCCAGTCGCGAGCCTTCAGCGCCTGCGCCGAGGATCTTGGCGACGTGCGCGCAGACATCGAGGCCAACGTTATCGGCGAGTTCGATCGGACCCATCGGCATTCCGAACGCACGTGCCGCCTCGTCGATCTTCTCCTTGTCCTCGCCCTTCTCCAGCCGCGCCATCGCGGCGAACATGTACGGTGTGAGCACCTTGTTGACGAGGAAGCCCGGCACGTCCTTGGTGATGAGCGGGAACTTATCGATGGCGGTGACGAAGGCCGCGCCTTTCTTCACTTCATCTTCGCGCGTGGTCGCGCCGCGCACGACTTCGACGAGCGGCATTTGCGGGACCGGCGAGAAGAAGTGGAGGCCGATCAACCGGCCCGGATCCTTGAGCGGACGAGAAATGTCCTCGAGTTTCAATGACGATGTATTCGTCGCCATCACTGCCCCCGGCTTCATCTTCCCTTCCAAATCGGCGAACAGCTTCTGCTTGATATCCAGCCGCTCGACGATCGCCTCGATCACGACGTCCGCGCGCGCGATACCGTTTCCTTCGCTGTCGGCAATGAGCCGCGCTTTCGCCGCGTCACGGGTCGCCTTAGTGCGGAACTTGCGAGAGAACAGCTTCGACTGCGCCTTGATACCCTTCTCGAGCTGTTCCTTTGAAATGTCCTGAAGCGTCACTTCCATACCGGCGGCCACACACACGCCCGCGATGTCCGCACCCATGGTGCCCGCACCGATGACATGAACACGCGTCGGCTGCCAGCCGAGATTCTTGGGCGCCTGCGCCTTCAGCAATTCGGACAGCCGGAACACGCGGCGCAAATTTTTCGATGTGTCCGAGACCATCAGCGGCGCGAAGGCGCGCGTCTCGTTCGCCTTCATCGCGTCGAGGTCGCCGCCGTAAGCCTCGAACAGGTCAATCAGGCGGAAGGGTGCTGGATAGTGGTCCTCGCGCGCCTTCTTCTTCGTCTCGTCGCGCATCTTGCCGGCGAGGAACGACCGTGCCGGCCAACGTCCAAGCAATGCTTTCGACGCAGGCGCGGTTTTCGACTTCCGGCTCTGCAGGACAGCCTTGCGCGCCGCCCAGTGCAGTGCGCCCGGGCTCGCCACGAGTTCGTCGATGAGGCCCATCGCGCGGGCCGCCGACGCGCGGATCATGCTGCCGGTGAGCATTGCCTGCATTGCGGCGACCGGTCCCGCCTGCCGGATTGAGCGCGCGGTGCCGTTGAAGCCGGGGAAAATACCGAGTTTGACCTCAGGGAAACCTACGCGCGTCGCGTCATCGCGCGTCGCGATCCGATAGTGACAGGCCAGAATGAGCTCGAGGCCGCCGCCGACGCAGACGCCGTGCCACGCCGCCACGACCGGGACGGGAAGCCGCTCGATGCGGTCGAGCATGGCGTTGATCGGGCGGATGCCGTCGATCACCTGCTGCTCGGTCGCGAGCAATTCGAACTCGCGGATGTCGGCCCCGACGATGAAGCCCTTCTCCTTGCCGCTGGTCAGGACGAGGCCGCGGATCGTCTTTGCACGGGCTGCGTCCTCGACATGCGCCACAATCGCCATCAGCTCTTCGAGCGGTCGGCGGCCGAGTGAGTTCGCACTTTCGCCCTCGCGGTCGAACACCGCCCATGCGATGCCTTCGCGATCGACGGAAAGCCGCCAATCCTTGAGATTCAAATCGTTCTGCGCTGGGGACGCCGTGCTGGCGGCGATGTTGGTATCGCTCATGGGTTGCCTCGCTTCGCTCCGGGGGAGGAGCCGTTTGGGACATAGATTTCAGGTTTGCCGGGGTATCGGCTATTCGGCCGCTACACTGCCGATCGCTCGCGAATTGTGTCCGACACTGACGAAGTTCGGCTTGACCTCGGCGGGATCGAAGTGATCGACCGCGATCACGCGTGCGACCAGGGTTTCGACTTCGCGCAGCAATTGGCCCTCGCTCTCGGTCAGGACACCCTTCTTGACCGCGTCGGCGAACCAATCGACGCCGTGGTACCGGCGAATGGTGCCGGCGCGAATGGCGCGCTCGAGCTTCTTTTCCGCGTCCTCAGCAGAGATCACCTTGAGCAGCGTCACCTCGAGCAGCCCCGTCGGATCGTTGACGTCCTTCGAGATGAAGATGTGACGTGTCAGCCGGTCACGAATTTCGCCCGGCTCGCATGCCATCCGCACGACCTGCGTTGCCAGCCTGTCGCTCGCCGGCTTGTAGTGGCGACCGAGCGGGAAGACGAGTGCCTTGAGCAGAAGCCGAGCCGGCGTCGACGGGAAATTCTCGATGGTGCCAGCCAGCGCTTCCTGGAACCGGTAGAGACCATTGCGTGCGCAGAGCTCGACGATCAGGCGGTCGCCCGCCGGCTTGCCGTCGTCCTCGTAGCGCTTCAACACGCACGACAGGAAGTAGAGCTCCGACAAGGCATCGGCCATGCGGCCCGTCAACCGCTGCTTTGTCTTCAGTCCGCCGCCGAGTGTCGCGACCGTCAGATCGGCGACAAGTGCAAAGTTGCGGCTCTGGCGCCAGAGCTGGCGATACCATTCGGCTGTGCCGTAAGCGTTTTCCGGAGTGTTTCCGAACAGACCGCCGGTCAAATTGTGAAATAGCGCACCCGAGGCGTTCGAAAGCGAAAACGCGATGTGACCGCCGAACGCCTTCTCGAAGTCCGCCAGCCCGCGCCGGCTGTCCGGGTTCTGAGCGGCCTGCACTTCCTTGTACAGGTACGGATGCGAGCGCAGAGCGCCCTGCGCGAATGTGATCAGCGTCCGCGTGAGGATGTTGGCGCCCTCGACGGTAATCCCCACTGGCACCATTTGATAGGCAGACTGCAGGTAGTTCGTCGGCCCGTCGCAGATCGCTCGCCCGCCGTGGATGTCCATGGCGTCGTTGACCGACCTGCGCATGCGCTCGGTGGTCTGGTATTTCATGATGGCGGAGATGACCGACGGCTTCTCGCCGCGCGCCACCATCGCCGCCGTCGCGGCCCGCGCCGCTTCATTGGAATACGCCGTCTCGACCATTCGCCCGAGCGGCTCCTCGATGCCTTCCATGCGCGACACCGAGAGACCGAACTGCTTGCGGATGCGGCCGTACGCCGACGTCACCCGCAGCATCGCTTTGGCGCCGGCGGTGCCCGACGAGGGCAGCGAGATCGCGCGCCCCGCCGCGAGGCACTCCATCAGCATCCGCCAACCCTGGCCGACCATTTTCTCGCCGCCGATAATCCATTCCATCGGGATGAAGACGTCGCGGCCCCAATTCGGACCATTGGGGAAGGCGCTGCCAGACGGTAGGTGGCGGCGACCGATATTCACACCCGGGTGGTTGGCCGGAATGAGTGCGACAGTGATGCCGATGTCCTCTCCCTTGCCGAGCAGGTTCTCGGGATCGAACAAGCGGAAAGCAAGGCCGACGAGCGTCGCCTTCGGACCGAGGGTGATGTAGCGCTTGTCCCACGACAGCCGGATTCCGAGCGTGTCCTGGCCCTTCCATTGGCCGCGCGTCACATAGCCGATGTCGCGCATCGTCGCGGCATCCGAGCCCGACGTCGGCCCCGTCAGCGAGAAGCATGGCACTTCGTCGCCTTTGGCGAGCCGCGGCAGATAATGATGCTTCTGTTCTTCGGTGCCGTACTTCTCGATCAATTCACCTGGGCCGAGCGAATTGGGCACCATGACGATGGTGGAGACGTCCGGGGAACGGGAGGCGATCTTTCCGAGGATGAGCGATTGAGCTTGGGCCGAGAAGCCGAGGCCACCATGCTCCTTCGAGATCAACATGCCGAGGAAGCCGTGCTTCTTCACGAAGCTCCAGATCGCTTCTGGAACCTCCTTCTCATTGAACCGGATGTGCCAATCGTCGATCATCCGGCACAGTTCGTCGGTCGGCCCATCGAGGAACGCCTGTTCCTCCGGACTAAGGACGATCGGCGGGACGGATTTCAGCTTGTTCCAATCGGGTTTACCCGAGAACAGTTCTGCGTCGAACCCGACGGTCCCGGCATCAAGCGCCTGCTGCTCCGTATCGGACACCCGCGGCAGGATGCCTTTGACCAACTTGAACGCTGGCTCAACGACCAGACTGCGGCGAATGCCAGGCACCGACAAGACGGCGAGCGAGATGGCTGGCAGCCACGCAAGCAGGGACAATACCGACCACTGCATCGGGACATCGCCGATTTGCAGCAATCCCGATTGCCAAAGGAACGTCCCAGCCGCGGTCACCGCGGCCCAAAGCCAGATCGGCGCCTCGCGCATCGCCAAAACCATGGCGGCGCCGAGTATGAGCAAAAGGAACACTATGTTGGCCATCTCGTCCGCCTCCAAATCCGCATCCATCGAAGGAGTATCGCGCGCTGTCCTCAAGTCTCCCCGGCCACATCCCAGTGGGGGCGTTGAAGCTGCGGCGCATGCATTCTGGTGACACTCGGCACAGCCATCGGCAGATGGCTCGCTGCTGCCTCCAATACTTCATGTTGACCTTTACGTCAACGTCATGGTTGCGATCTCACGAAAACCCGTTCTGGCACGCAGCTGCACTGGCCGCAGGGTGCCCTTTGGAAATTTCGTGAGCACAGGACTTTCGGCTGCGACATTATCGCCGAATTTCCGGCGCGGCCAGTCGCAAACGACGGTATCGGACAGGTTACAGCGCGTGGCGCCTTCAATGTTTCGCGACGATTGGGAGTGCTCCCGGTGGTGTCGTTCCGTGGTCCTGCCGTCGAATGGATGTATCTCGCGGGGAAACAACGCCATCCGGGATCGTGTGCGGCACAATGGGACCAGCCTTGGCGATCAATCTCTCGAGTTCGGCCCAGAAGAAGTCTGCTCCTGGATACCCGACAATGCGCCCGACTTCCCTTCCGTCGCGCACGAGGATGAAGGTCGGGGTATAGGCTAGCGGCTCGTAGGGGGCGAGGTCGGGGTGTCGTTTGGCACGGCGCTCCAGCGGTGCAACCGCTCCGACAGGACTGCGTTCGTAGATTCCGCCGACCTCGACATCCCATTTCCGGCAGTATTGGCAGCCGATATCATCGACCATGATCAGCCGAAGCCCTGTACCGATCCCCTCCCCACCAGTGGGGCCCGCCCCAAGAGCACGACCGGGGGCGCTCGTCCCCAAGACAATGAAAGCGACCAGGACGAGGAACAGCGTCGCCAGATCCGACCGACGCGGACTGCCTGAACTGCTCGAACTTGAGGCGTTCGACATTCCGAAAGTTCCTATTGTTCCCATCACACACCACCACTCGACGAGTTTCGCGCCGCCACGAAAATTTCAGCGGCGATGGCCGAGAGTTGGATGGCGAATGGCATGTCCTGATACTACATGAGTGGTGCTCCGCGACCAGCAGAGCCGTTGCCCTCGTGGACCGGACTGAGCGTTCCTTTGGGCGGTGCATCCTTTTGTGGCGGCCCATTCGCCACGAAGCTCGGAGCAAGACATGTTGCGCGACATAGGAACAGTAGGACAACGGATACAGGCCATCGGTCGGCGCCAGTTCGTGGTTTCCGCATCGGCGGCAGCACTTTTCTTACCTGCCATGCTCCGCGCTGGGCCTGCGTTGGCCCAGGATGCCGTTCCGACGGCGCCGCCTTCGGCTGTGCCCGCACCCTCCCCTGCAACGCCCGAAACGTTCGACGAGCTTTACGCTCGGCTGACCAAAGGCGCCAAGCCGACCGAAGGCAAGCTGACGTTCGAAATTCCCGAGATCGCCGAGAACGGAAACACCGTCCCATTTGCGGTCACGGCCGACAGCCCGATGACCGCTGAGAACTACGTCAGATCGATCCACCTGATGTCGACCGCCAATCCACAGGCGAGTGTCGCGCTGTTTTACTTCACACCGCAGAGCGGTAAGGCCGTGGTGGCCAGCCGGATGCGCCTCGCAAAGACGCAGGACATCGTCGCGCTCGCGGAAATCTCGAATGGGGAGTTTTGGGTCGCGCGCACCAAGGTTACCGTCACGATCGGCGGATGCGGTGGTTGAAGGAGACGAGCGGCATGACAGGTAAGCCACGTATCAATATCCCGAAATCGATCAAGGCCGGCGACATCATCGAAGTCCGGACGCTGATCAGCCATGTCATGGAAACCGGCAATCGGAAGGATGCGACAGGGCGCGTCGTCCCGCGTCAGATCATCCATACGTTCGCGGCCACGTTCGAGGGCAAGGACGTGTTCCGCGCCGAGCTCAATTCCGGGATTTCAGCCAATCCGTTCATTTCGTTTTACTTGCTGGTTCCGGGCGCGGGCACCTTGGCGTTGAGCTGGACCGACGACGCCGGCGCGACGGTCAGTGAACAGGTCGCCATTTCGCTGTCCTGACCGTCGTCAGTTGCCGGCGCAAATGAGTGCTGCGAATTGCATCGTGCGCGGGTCCGGGTCGCAGGCGCCCCACCTTCCTGTGTTCGCAAGACTTGCCGTGTTCCGATGAAATCGCTAGGCGTTGCGCCGGGGAGGCCTGCTCCGCTGGTTTGTGGCGGCGACGGGCCTCGTGGACGGCGAGGAGATTGGCAATGGCTGACGATCCCGTGGTGGCGCAAAAGGGACCGTATCAGGTCGACCTGAAGGAAGGGCAAGCCTACTTCTATTGCCGTTGCGGCCGCTCGAAGCGGCAACCCTTCTGCGATGGGGCGCACAAGGATACCGGGATCGAGCCAATGCGGTTCGTCGCGCCGAGCAGTGGCACGTTCAACATCTGCGGGTGCAAGAATACCGGCGACGAACCGTTCTGCGACGGTTCCCACAATCTGCTTTAAGGCACCGGTTCAAGGCCGTCCGAAGCGCAGCCGCGCCGTTCCCCCAAGGCAACGCGGAAATTGCAGCTTCAATCCCCACGCGAACTCCCATAACAATGGGATATTCGTCATGGATCGCGGGGGCGCATGGACTATTTTCTTCAGCAGCTCATCAACGGACTGACGCTCGGCTCGATCTACGGCCTGATCGCGATCGGCTACACGATGGTCTTCGGCATCATCGGCATGGTGAATTTCGCTCACGGCGACGTCTTCATGCTCTCGACGTTCATCGCCATGATCGTGCTGCTGATCCTGACCCAGATCCTCGGCATCACGTCGATTGCACTGGCGCTGTTACTGGTACTGGTCGCCGCGATGGCGCTAACGGCGCTTTGGAACTGGGCAATCGAGCGCGTCGCCTACAGACCATTGCGCGGCTCGTTCCGGCTGGCGCCGCTGATCTCCGCGATTGGCATGTCGATTTTCCTCATGAACTTCGTGCAAGTCGTTCAAGGGCCCCGCAACAAGTCGGTCCCGCCACTGATGACGGACGTCTACGTGTTTCAGGTCGGTGCCGGCACGATCACCGTGTCTCTCAAACAGCTTTTCATCATGGTGACGACGGCCGTGCTTCTGGCCGGCTTCTGGTACCTAGTGCAGCGGACCTCACTCGGACGGGCTCAGCGCGCGTGTGAGCAAGACCGCAAAATGGCAGCTCTACTCGGTATCGACGTCGATCGCACAGTCTCGCTGACTTTTGTGCTCGGCGCCGCGCTGGCCGCCGTCGCCGGCACGATGTACGTCGTGCAATACGGCGTCGTGAACTTCGCCGACGGCTTCATTCCCGGTGTCAAGGCGTTCACGGCCGCTGTCCTCGGCGGGATCGGATCACTGCCTGGCGCTGTTCTCGGCGGGCTCTTGATCGGGCTCATCGAGACGCTGTGGTCGGCCTACTTCTCGATCGACTACAAGGACGTTGCCGCCTTCTCGATCCTGGCCGTCGTGCTAGTCTTCATGCCGTCGGGGCTGCTCGGCAAGCCCGACGTCGAAAAGGTCTGAGCGCATGAGCGGACCGGGCAGCGACGGCCGCACTGCGCCGCAGAAGGAACCGTTTGCAGTGGTTCCCGCCTTGAAAGAGGCGCTTCTTACCGGCCTCGTGACGTTCGGGTTGGCGTTTCCGATTCTTGCCTATAGGACCGAACAGGATCTCTCGAACCGCCTGGTGATCGAGCCGCGCTGGGCGCTCGCGTTTACCGCCGCCGGCCTCGCTTTCGCGCTTCGGCTGATTTGGCTCTTCGGGCAGTCGCGGCGTTCATTGGGGCCGCCGGCTGCGCCGCGCGTCCTGTCGCCGTTGGCCGGAAAAATTCTGTCCCGCGCCGGCCTCGCCATCCTCCTCTCTTACCCGTTCCTGGCGGTGTGGATCACGGGACCAGCCGGCGCGATCAAGTGGATCGACAATTTCGGGATTCAGATTCTGATCTACGTAATGCTCGGGTGGGGCCTCAACATCGTGGTCGGGCTCGCTGGACTACTCGACCTCGGTTACGTCGCCTTCTATGCCGTCGGCGCCTACTCGACAGCCCTTCTCTCCACACACTACGGCTTGTCGTTCTGGTTGTGTCTGCCGCTCGCCGGCATTTTCGCGGCACTCTGGGGCATCATTCTCGGCTTCCCTGTACTCCGATTGCGCGGCGATTATCTCGCCATCGTCACCCTTGCCTTCGGCGAGATCATCCGCCTCGTGCTCATCAACTGGGTCGATCTGACGAACGGCTACGCCGGCATCTCCTCGATCCCGCGTCCGACGTTCTTTGGCCTGCCATTCAATGCATCCGAAACCGGCTTCGCGGCCACTTTCGGCCTGGAGTTCACTCCGCTCCATCGCTTGTTCTTCCTCTTCTACCTCATCCTGGCACTCGCCCTTCTGACCAACTGGGTGACGATCCGGCTCCGCCGCCTCCCGATCGGGCGGGCCTGGGAAGCCCTGCGGGAGGACGAGATCGCGGCGCGCGCGCTCGGTATCGATACCGTCGTCACTAAGCTCACGGCCTTCGCCATCGGCGCGATGTTCGGCGGCTTCGCCGGTGCGTTCATCGCCGCGCGTCAGGCCTTCATCAGTCCTGAGATGTTCGTCTTCATGGAGAGTGCGGTGATCCTCGCGATCGTCGTCCTCGGCGGCATGGGCAGCCAACTCGGCGTGGCATTGGCCGCGGTCGCTATGATCGGCGGGACCGAGCTTCTGCGCGAACTCGACTGGTTGAAGGCGGTGTTCGGGACGGACTTCGATCCGACGCAGTACCGGATGCTGCTGTTCGGGCTCGCCATGGTCCTGATTATGATCTGGAAGCCGCGCGGCTTGATCTCAGACCGTGAGCCGACGATCGCGCTCGGGCGGACGAAGTCGATTTCCGGCGCACTGGTCAAGGAGGGCCACGGTTGATGACCGCGCCCGAAGCGCCCAAGCCGCCGCTGCTCGCCGTCGACCACTTGACCATGCGCTTCGGCGGCCTCGTCGCCGTGAACGATGTCAGTTTTCGGGTTGCGAAGGGTGGCATCACCGCGCTGATCGGGCCCAACGGCGCAGGCAAGACGACGGTCTTCAACTGCATCACCGGATTTTACCGGCCGACCGAAGGCCGCATCGCGTTGTCGACCGGCCCCGATCTCTCTGCCCCGGCGCTCGACCGCCTGACCGGGTCCAGCAACCGCCACATCCGCGACGGCGCTCACGACATCTATCTGCTCGAGCGTATGCCGGGACATGAGATCACAGCCAACGCCCGCGTCGCGCGCACCTTCCAAAACATCCGCTTGTTCACCGGCATGACGTGCCTCGAGAACCTCCTCGTCGCGCAGCACAACGCCTTGATGCGCGCATCCGGCTACACGATCCTCGGATTGTTTGGGTCGCCGGGTTGGCGACGCGCCGAAGATCACGCAGTCGAACGGGCGCGCGGCTGGCTCGAACGCATCGGGCTCATCGACCGTGCCGACGACCCGGCCGGCGATCTTCCCTATGGCGATCAACGCCGCCTCGAGATCGCACGCGCCATGCTGACCGATCCACTGCTTTTGTGTCTCGACGAACCGGCCGCAGGGCTCAATCCGCGTGAAAGCGCCGCGCTCTCGATATTGCTGAGATCGATCCGCGATCGCGACGGCGTCTCGGTTCTTTTGATCGAGCACGACATGAGCGTCGTCATGGAGATCTCCGATCACGTCATCGTCCTCGAATACGGCGTGAAGATCTCGGAGGGCTCGCCCGATTGGGTCCGCGAGGATCCAAAAGTCGTTGCCGCCTACCTTGGCGTGGAAGATGACGAAATCGACGTGGCTGCACGGGAACTCGAGGCATGAGTGCGCGCGAGACCGACACCGCCCCGCTCCTCACCGTCGAAGGCGTGACCGCGCATTACGGCAGCATCATCGCACTCAAGGGCGTCGACATCACCGTGATGCCGGGCGAAATTGTGACGCTGATCGGCGCCAACGGCGCCGGAAAATCGACGCTCATGATGACCATCTGCGGCTCACCTCGCGCATCTGCCGGGCGCATCCTGTTCGACGGTCGCGACATCACCCGGCTGGCAACGCACGAGATCGCGCGGTTGCGCATCGCTCAATCACCAGAAGGCCGCCGCATCTTTCCGCGCATGACCGTGCGCGAGAACCTGCAGATGGGCGCGCAGTTGCTCGACCTCCAACATTTCGATGAGGATCTCGCCCGGGTGACGCAGCTTTTCCCGCGTCTCGGCGAACGCATGGAGCAGCGTGGCGGTACGCTTTCCGGCGGCGAGCAACAGATGCTGGCCATCGCGCGTGCGCTCATGACGCGGCCGAAGCTGCTGCTGCTAGACGAGCCGTCGCTCGGCCTCGCGCCGCTGATCGTGCGGCAGATTTTCGACGCCATTCGCGCGTTGAACGAGCGTGACGGCATGAGCGTCTTCCTCGTCGAGCAGAACGCCTTTCATGCATTGAAGCTCGCACATCGTGGGTATGTGCTGGTCAACGGCCTGGTGACGATGAGCGGGCGTGGCGACGAGTTGTTGCGGCGCCCGGAGATCCGTGCGGCCTACCTCGAAGGCGGCCGCCACTGACGGAAGGAGAGCGCGATGTTCGAAATAGTCTATCCGTCCAACGGCGCCAACGGGTTCTGGGTATTCGTGCTCGTCACGCTGGCGATTGGAGGCGCTGCGGCGGTGGCCACCGGGCGCGCCATCGCCACGACGTGGCGCCCGTTCTGGCAAATCGCGCTCTATGTACTTCTGCTCACCGCCGTCGTGCGGTTCCTCCAATACGCCCTCTTCCAGCAGCCGCTCTTGTCGTTGCCCAATTTTGTGGCGGACGCGGCGATCCTCTTCACCCTTGCGGTTCTCGGCCACCGCAGGGCGCGCGCGCGGCAGATGACGACGCAGTATCCGTGGATATTCGAACCGTCCGGCGCGATCGGCTGGCGTCCGCGCAGTGTTCGTCACGGCGGCGGCGCGCTTGATCGGGGATGATGGGTCCGAGCGCGCGTGACTTTCTGCCATAATTCAGGGAAAGATAGCGCTGGTGCCGAGAGCGGAGGACACAATCACGGTCCGGACGCTCGCGCGTGCCGACTATCGCCCGTTCGTCCGTTTCGGCCCGAACGCCGCCGACAGGTCATTCCGCAGGGAGTAGTTCATGAAATCCGTGTCGTTGCCGAGCCTCACACTGGCCGCCGTTCTCGCGTTCTCCGTCACCGCTGAAGCGCAGATCAAGGTCGGTGTCGGTGGACCGTTGACCGGCCCTAACGCCGCCTTCGGCGCGCAGATCAAGAACGGCGCCGAGCAGGCCGCCGCCGATATCAATGCCGCTGGCGGCATCAACGGCCAGAAAATCGAACTCGTGTTTGGTGACGACGTGTCCGATCCCAAGCAGGGCGTGTCCGTTGCCAACAAGTTCGCCGCCGAGGGCGTCAAGTTCGTCGTCGGTCACTTCAATTCGGGCGTTTCCATTCCGGCGTCCGACATCCTGGCCGAAAACGGCATCCTCCAGGTCACCCCGGCCTCCACGAACCCGAAGTACACCGAGCGCGGACTCTGGAACACGTTTCGCACATGCGGGCGCGACGACCAGCAGGGTGGCGTGGCCGGCGAGTTCATCGCCTCGTCACTGAAAGGCAAGAAGATCGCCGTCGTGCATGACAAGACGACCTACGGCAAGGGACTGGCCGACGAGACGAAAAAGGCCATGAACGCCAAGGGCGTCACTGAGGTTCTGTACGAGGGCATCAACACCGGCGAGAAGGACTTCTCCGCGCTGGTCGGAAAGATCAAGGCGTCAGGCGCCGAGTATCTCTACTGGGGCGGGCTGCACACCGAGGGTGGACTCATCGTCCGGCAGATGCGCGACCAGAACGTCAAAGCTGTTCTCATCGGCGCGGACGGCATCGCCACCGACGAATTCGCCTCCGTCGCCGGCCCCGGCGCCGAGGGAACGTTGATGACGTTTGCACCCGATCCCCAGCGCCGTCCGGAAGCGCAAGTGGTGTTGAAGAAGTTCGAGGCACGCAAGTTCAAGCCGGAAGCCTATACGCTCTACAGCTACGCGGCGCTCGAGATCATCGCCGCCGCTGCAAACCAGGCGAAGGCCAATGATGCGAAAAAGACGGCCGAGGTGATGCGTTCCGGCAAGCCGTTCAAGACGGTCATCGGAGACATCGGCTTCGACAAAAAGGGCGATATCACGCGACCCGACTACGTGATGTACACGTGGAAAAAGGGTGCCGACGGCAAGATCACCTACGTGCAGAATTGACGAGAGTTCGCTGCACCGATCTGACCGCGACAGAAATTCGAGACCGGCTGTGATCGCGCCTTGCGGCGACAAGAACAACAACCATCGAGGCTGGCGGAAACGCCGGCCTCGCGCACTTTCGAGTGACGTCACGCTTCGCCGGTTCGGGCGGATTGGGCTCGCATCGGTTCTGATCCTCGCAGCCATGCCGTCTCGCGCCGATATCCCAGTAGCGGTTACAGCACCGTTCTCTGGGCGTCATGCAGCTGAGGGCAAGGCGCTCTTACAAAGTGTCGAATGGGCGATCGACGCGATCAACGCGCGCGGAGGCCTCGGGGGCGAACGGGTTGTCACGCGATCCGAGGATGACGGTTGTGACGAGCGCCGTGCTGAAAATGCTGCCGCCAAGCTCGTCCAGCTCAAACCGGTTCTCGTCATTGGCCATCCGTGCGGAGGACCGGCTCAAGCCGCTGCAAGAATCTATGCTGAGTCCGGAATTCTCTTCATCGCGACCGCGCCGCGGCATCCCGATCTGACCCGCAGGCGGGCCGGCCCGACGATCTTCCGCCTTGCCGGCCGCGACGACCGGCAGAGCGCCTCGACCGCCGCCTATCTCGCCGCGGCCTACGCCGGCAAACGATTGGCCATCGTCCACGACCGCACGCGATACGCGCGGCTTCTGGTTGATGGTTTGAAACGCGCGCGCGGTGCGACCGATCCGACGCCGATTCCGGAATTTGGGATCGTGGCGAGCAGCAAGGATTACGCGGCAACAGTCGGTGCACTGCGGGGCTTACGCGCCGAAGTCGTCTATTTTGCCGGGTTCCCGTCAGAGGCCGCTGCGCTCTGGAGCCAATTCCGGGCGTCGGACACACCACCCGACCTGATTGGCTCCGACGCGCTCGCCAACGCAGACACGGAACTGCGCGCGTTGTCGGCCGGAGCGAGATTCGTCACGCGCGTACTGAGGCCATTTACGGCTACGGACGCCGTGTCGGCGAAGCCGTTGAGCGAGCGCCTCACGGCCGCCGGACATCAACCATTTGCAAGTGCGCTCGCTGCCCACGCTGCACTCGAAATCTGGGCCGGCGCGGTCACGCGTGGTGGAAATCAGGAAGTCGAAGCCGTCGCGCGGCAATTCGTGGACGAACCACTTCAGAGCGTACTGGGAGCTATTGCCTTCGACCCTGACGGCGATGCGCGGATCCCGTCGTTCGAGATCGCTTCGTTCGACGACGGTCAATTGACGACGCAAGCGATCGTACTTCCGAGCGATCGACACGCTGCATCGAAGGTCGAGACCGTGATGCCTGCTCCCATCACGCCTATGGCGCCGATAGCGACCACAGTGCAACGCGGCGTTCAAAGTCCAGTTTCGCCGCCTTTGCCCGTGAGGCATCCACTCAGGCGAAAATGGCTTCGCAACTGATCGGCTTCGACCCGACCGGTTACAGACGCTGCCGCGTACGATGCCTACTGAATATCGCGAACATTTGCATGGCCGGTCAATCCGGCCATGACACAACAGTTGTTGCCCGAAGCGATCGGTGTCGCTTCAGGCATACGACGGGACGCTGATCAGCGGCCCTGTGACGCCAGCATGCACTCGGTCCGCAGCTGCTTTTCGATCTTCGCCAGATCCTCAGGGACAGCCTGACCAGCGGCGCGATATTGCTCGATGCGCTCACGCACCATCGCGGCGCCGGCGCGCGGGTCGTCGATCTCGGCGATCAAACCATTCAATTCAGCAATTTCCGCCTGCATCTGCGGCATCGACTGCTGGCCCTCGTGATTGTTCATGAATTCCTCGTCGTCCTTCTATCGCGGCGAGTTGTTTCGCCGATTGCCGAAAGAGATGTCGGCGCCGCTAATCCCTGATCCCTAGACCCTATCCGACATGTACTGGCCGGCCAATGATTGAACGCCAGTTCCACTGTTCGACGCAAGGTTATCTGCGGGATTCCCTAAATATCGTGTCACTAAATCCACAGTTTATAGGCGCCCGCCGCAGCACTCAGGAGCGCGCGCATCGTTAGAGACGTGCAGATTGTGGCATTCTGCTGTCGCGTCGAGCACCTATTCTTGCGGTGCACCCAAGATGAACGTGCGTTGCAGCAAAACCCCAACTTGCCAAGAGATTGAGCGAGCAACGTCCTGATTCGTCCAATCAAACAAGATTTCGCAATTCGACATCTCAAGGGCCCTTGCCCGTATTCACGGGGATGCGTCAGAGATGGTGCGTCAAACAGTCCACCCAAAGGAACGCCCGTGCCGGGACCGCGCAATCTGATTACCGACATCGCCGGCCTGCGCGTTGGCAACGCCCATGACGCCGCTGCGATGACCGGGGTCAGCGTTGTTTTGCCGCAAGGTCCTGTGACGGCCGCGGTCGACGTCCGTGGTGGCGGGCCAGGCACGCGCGAGACCGACGCACTCGGCCTCGCTGGAGTCGTGGGCGAAGTACATGGCCTGGTGCTGTCGGGTGGCTCCGCCTTCGGATTGGACGCGGCGGGTGGCGTGCAACGATGGCTCGCCCAGCGAGGCATCGGTTTTGCGGTCGGTGCGGCGCGCGTACCGATCGTTCCGCAGGCGGTCCTGTTCGATCTGGGCAACGGCGGCTATAAGGCCTGGGGGATGGACCCACCCTACGCGCGCCTGGCATTGGCCGCATGCGACGCCGCGGCTGACCGGTTCGTCCTCGGGAGCGCGGGCGCCGGCTTCGGGGCGACGACGGCGACGTTGCGTGGTGGCTTGGGCAGTTGCTCCACGACACTCGACGACGGCGTGATGGTCGGCGCGTTGGTTGCGGTCAACGCCGTCGGCGCTGTGACCGTGGGCGATGGAAAGCACTTCTGGGCCGCACCGTTCGAACGTGCGCGGGAGTACGGCGGGCACGGTGTCGCCCGTGATTGGTCGAGTTCCGCCACCGTGATCCAACTCAAAGGAGGTGCACGGGCCGGTCCCACCAACACCACCATCGCCGTGGTCGCCACGAACGCGCGGCTGGACAAAGCGCAATGCCACCGGCTCGCCGTGATGGCACAGACCGGCATGTCGCGCGCGGTCTACCCCGTTCATACACCTCTCGACGGCGACACGGTGTTTGCGCTCTCGACCGGCGACGCTCATGCTCCGGCTACGCATGTCTCCCTTGCACGAATCGGCGCCGAAGCGGCCAATTGCCTATCGCGCGCCATAGCGCGTGCCGTTTATGAAGCCGATGATGCGCCTCCGGGATGGACCGGACCGCCCGCCTATCGCACGCGATTTCCCGAGGGGTTTCGATGACGTCGCGCAACCTGGCCTTGTGGATCCTCGCTGGCGTCATGCTCATCTGGATCGCCATCGTGGCTTGGCAGACCCGGCGTTGCCAATCCGCGGGCGGCCAGTTCACCATCGTCGGCTGGCGATGCGTCACGTCAAAGCCCTCGATCATCCTGCGGCGGGACCTCGAGCGCACATGACGCCGCGGCCACCATGCCGCTCCGCACGCTGCATTGAAGGTTGGGATCGCGTCTGCTAGGCCTCGGCCGCTAGAACTCAACCGCGCGCCCGTGCCGTTGCCGCGCGCGCCGTCACCACGAGGCATCGATGATCCCCCGCTATTCCCGTCCCGAAATGGTCGCGATCTGGGAGCCCGCGACACGGTTCCGGATCTGGTTCGAGATCGAAGCGCACGCCGCGAATGCGATGGCCGAGATCGGCATGATCCCGAAAGACGCGGCCAAGGTGATCTGGGATAAAGGGTCCGCCGCGACATTCGATGTCGCCCGTATCGACGAAATCGAGGCCGTCACCAAGCACGACGTCATCGCGTTCCTGACCCACCTTGCCGAAAACGTCGGTCCCGAAGCCCGCTTCGTGCATCAGGGCATGACATCATCGGACGTGCTCGATACTTGCCTCAGTGTGCAACTCGTGCGCGCCGCGAACCTGCTCGAAGCCGGCATCGTCCGCGTCCTCGACGCGCTCGAGAAGCGCGCCTTCGAGTACAAGACGACACCGACCATTGGCCGTAGCCACGGGATCCACGCCGAGCCGACAACGTTCGGGATCAAGCTGGCGTTCGCTCACGCCGAGTTCGCTCGCAATCGTGCCCGTCTCGTCTCGGCCCGCTCCGAGATTGCGACCTGCGCCATTTCCGGCGCCGTCGGCACCTTTGCCAACATTGATCCGCGCATTGAAGAGTTCGTTGCCGGGAAGCTCGGCCTCGTCCCGGAGCCGGTCTCGACGCAGGTGATCCCGCGCGACCGCCACGCCATGTTCTTTGCAACCCTCGGCGTCATCGCGTCGTCGGTCGAGCGGCTTGCGATCGAGATCCGCCATCTCCAGCGCACCGAGGTTCTGGAGGCGGAGGAGTTCTTCTCGCCCGGCCAGAAGGGCTCGTCGGCGATGCCGCACAAGCGCAATCCGGTGCTGACCGAGAACTTGACGGGTCTTGCGCGCATGGTCCGCGCCTATGCCATGCCGGCGATGGAGAACGTCGCACTTTGGCACGAGCGCGATATTTCGCACTCCTCGGTCGAGCGCATGATCGGCCCGGACGCGACCATCACCCTCGATTTCGCGCTCAATCGCCTGGCCGGCGTCATTGAGAAACTCGTCGTCTATCCCGAGAACATGAAGAAGAACCTCGATCGGCTCGGCGGGCTCCACAATTCTCAGCGCGTGCTTTTGGCGCTGACGCAGGCCGGCGCATCCCGTGAGGAGTCGTACGCCATGGTGCAGCGCAACGCGATGAAGACCTGGGAGCATGGCGCCGACTTCCTCGCCGAGTTGAAAGCCGACAAGGACGTCACGGCGCGTGTCCCGGCCAAGGACCTCGAGGCGATGTTCGACTTGGGCTATCACCTGAAGCACGTCGACACGATCTTCACCCGCGTCTTCGGACGCGCGTGAGGCCAGCCGATGCGCACTTCGGACGTCGACATTCTGATCGTGCCTGGCTGGTCGAGTTCAGGCCGCGACCATTGGCAGTCGCGCTGGGAGCGCAGCCTGACGACCGCGCGTCGTATCGAACAGGTGAATTGGTACAATCCAAATCGAGAAAAGTGGGTCGCGAACATCGTCGCCGCCGTGGTCAAGGCAACCCGTCCGCCCGTGCTCGTGGCCCATAGCCTCGGGTGCATCGCCGTGGTCCACGCGGCCCAGAAGCTGCCGCGAGGACTCGTCGCCGGCGCATACCTGGTCGCGCCCGCCGATGTCGATAACGCGGCGGCGTGGCCCGTCACCGAAGGCTACACGTTCGACCGCGACCACGGCGGATTTGCACCGCTGCCGCTGCTGCCACTACCATTCCCCGCGACGCTCGTCGCTTCGCAAGACGACCCGTTCTGCAGTATCGAACGGGCGCGAGAACTCGCAACGGCCTGGGGCGCATCGTTCGTCGACGGCGGGATGTCCGGCCACATCAACGTCGCATCCGGCCACGGTCCCTGGCCGGAGGGCCTGTTGCGGTTCGGCAGCTTCCTCAAGGGCCTTGGCTAAAACGTCACGAGGGGCGGGCATTCGCCCACCCCTCGTGAGTTCCAGTGCCTTCAATTAATCCGCCGCTCAGGTTCAAGTCGATTCGATATCGTGGACGGCCTTGGCGAGCAGCTCACCCATCACCCGGCGCAGTTCGGCATCGGGTACACCGGCACCCTTGGCGTCGAGATCGCCTTTCACTTTCCGGAACACGTCGTCGTCGCCCTTCTCAACGAGGTCGGCCTTGCGGACAGCTTTGATGTAATCCTCGAGTTCGCCGCCGGTGAGACCGAGCTTCGAGCCGGCCCATTCGGCCAGTGCCTTGTTTCGGCGTGACTCGGCCTTGAATTTCAATTCGGCGTCCATGGCGAACTTTTTCTCGAACGACTTCTGGCGATCGTCGAACTGGGTCATCTCGGTCTCCAATTGAAATCTCGTGTTGCAGGCGCACACGCTCTAGTTGCATATCACCTGCGGCAATCGGTTGCGCGTGAGGCATAGCCTGGGGGCCGAACCAAATCAACGGCTTGCCTGGGGCCGTCCCGGACCGTTACCCACGAGCCGAACGATGCCCTTCGTTAACATTGTCTCTCCCCCCCGGTTCCGCTAGTGTCCGGACTATAAAACGGCGTCGTGTCGGAGACCCGCAAGAGACATGGCGAGCGCCGCGGGAAGCCCAGAAAACTTCCACAACATCAACAGCCAGCGTCCTTGCGGTCGCGCGTGTGTGAGTGAGATTCGAAAGTCATATGAGCCAGATCGTCAGGGGTCCAGGGATGAATAAGCGGCGGCGCATCTACGAGGGCAAGGCCAAGGTGCTTTATGAGGGGCCCGAGCCGGGCACGCTCATCCAGCATTTCAAGGATGACGCCACCGCGTTCAACGCCAAGAAGCACGCGCTGATCGAAGGCAAGGGCGTGCTCAACAACCGCATCTCGGAATACGTGTTCCAGCGGCTCGGCGAAATCGGCGTACCCACGCACTTCATCAAGCGCATCAACATGCGCGAGCAGTTGATCCGCGAGGTCGAGATCATCCCGCTCGAGGTGGTCGTGCGCAATGTCGCTGCCGGTTCGCTGTCGACGCGTCTCGGCCTCGAGGAGGGCACGCAACTGCCGCGCTCCATCGTCGAGTTCTACTACAAGAACGACAAGCTCAACGATCCGATGGTTTCGGAAGAGCATATCACCGCATTCGGATGGGCGACGCCGCAGGAGATCGACGAGGTGATGCAGCTCGGCCTGCGCATCAACGACTTCCTCGTCGGGTTGTTCCTCGGCATCGGCATCCGGCTGGTCGACTTCAAGGTCGAATTCGGACGCCTCTGGGACAACGATCAGCAGATGCGGATCGTGCTCGCCGACGAAATCAGCCCCGACTGCTGCCGGCTGTGGGACATCCAGTCGGGCGACAAGCTCGACAAGGACCGCTTCCGCCGCGACCTGGGCGGCGTGCTCGAGGCCTACCAGGAAGTCGCCAAGCGCCTTGGCGTGCTGAACGAAACGCCGCGGCCGAAGGGCTCGGGTCCCGTACTCGTCGCCTCGAACCCGACTGGCAAGCCGAATTGAGGTGAAAGGTTACAGGTTACAGGTGACAGGGCGGCGCTCGGCCGCTTACTTCCCTGTAACCTGTCACTTCGAACCTGGAACCTGACCTCATGAAAGCCCGCATCAAGATCACCCTCAAGAACGGCGTCCTCGATCCGCAGGGCAAGGCCATTCACCACGCCATTGACGCGCTGGGCATTCCCGGCGTCGACGACGTGCGGCAGGGCAAATACATCGAGGTCGCGCTCAACGAGACCGACGAGACCAAGGCCAAGGCCGCCGTGGAGCGCATGTGCCGCGAGCTGCTCGCCAACATGGTCATCGAGAACTACAGCTACGAGCTGGTGCGCTAGGCGTTCGAGATGGCCGAGGCCGAAGAGATCGCCAAGCCGGACAGCGACCGCCCCATTGATCCAGCGCGCGACGCCAAGCAGGCGATCCGTTTCATGGCGATCAAAGTCGCGATTTTCATTCTGCTTCCGCTCGCGGCCGCCGCCGTAGCCGTGATGTTGACGCTCAAATGATCGCAATTCTCGGCACTGCGACGGGGTTCGCCGCCGCCATCCTGGCTACCGTGATCGGGATGACCACACCGTGTGCCGCCGATCCGGGGGGCGGCTGGTCGTTCGCTCCCGGCACAGGTCTGGCGATCGAGTGTGATACCAAGGCCGTTGTCGTGGCCGCCGACGCGGCCAAAGCGAGCAATGGCGCCATCACTCTGCAGCTAACGGCGCCGCCCGCGGCTGGAACCCCAGGTGTTTGGACAATCATATCCGTCAGCGATCAGCATGATGCCGCATTCGCGAAAACCCAGCGAACCGCTTGCAACGAGGGTTGCCCGCTTTCGGTTCAGCCGGCTGGTGAGATCCACCTCTGGGCGCCAAAGCCGAATTCACTTGATAAGTTGGCCGAGGGCGAACTGCTACTTCTGGCCGTGTTGAAGCCCGCGACCCTGGCCTTGCGCGCCTCGACGTTTCGCGGCAAGGACATCGAAGCCCTCGAAGAGGGCGTCTGCAGGAAGGTCACGCCATGATCCGCGCATCCGTCATCGTCTTCCCCGGCTCCAACTGCGACCGCGACGTCAAGGTCGCGCTGGAGCGCGTAACAGGCAGCCCGGTCAGCATGGTCTGGCACGGCGACGCGACCGTCCCAGCTTCGGACCTGATCGTACTCCCGGGCGGGTTTTCGTACGGCGACTATCTGCGTTGCGGGGCGATGGCCGCGCATTCGCCGATCATGAAGGACGTGATCGCCAAGGCAAACGCGGGCACACCCGTGCTCGGCATCTGCAACGGCTTCCAAATCCTTTGCGAATCTGGACTGTTGCCCGGTGTTTTGATGCGTAACGCTTCGCTGCGATTCATCTGTCGCGACGTATGGCTGAAGGTCGAAGCGACCGACACGTTCTTCACGCGCCGCTATGCGAAGGGTCAGCTGGTGCGAATCTCGATCGCGCACGCAGAAGGCAACTACTTCGCCGATGCCGAGACGCTGGCGCGGATAGAGGGCGAGGGCCGCGTCGCGTTCCGCTATTCGGATGCAAAGGGCGTCGTGTCGCCTGACACCTGTCCGAACGGCGCGCAGAACAACATCGCGGGCATCGTCAGCGCCAACCGCCGCGTGCTCGGCATGATGCCCCACCCCGAGCGGCTGTTCGAGGATGCGCTGGGCGGTATCGATGGGCGCAAGGTGTTCGAGAGCGCCGTAGAAAGCCTCGCCGCCGCGTGACAGTCGCCAGCGATCTGAAACGAGAAAGGGACCGGCGTCGAACCGGTCCCTCTGCGTTGTTTTCGGGGCTGCGTGGATGGCGGATCAGCGAATGGGGCTGTACGCCGCGAGCTGGTCGAGGGTGTTGACGCGCATCGACTTGGCGTCCGTGGCGCAACCGAAGGCCAGGGCCTTGCCCTCGCTGGTGTCGACACGGACATCTGAGCCAGCGGCGACTTCGAACTGCAGCCTGGTTGCGGCCGGGACCTCCGTCGAGCCCTCGTCCATACGGTCGGCGACGAGCAGCGTCAGATTACAGATGCGCGAATCGGCCAGGAAATAGCCGACGGCGCGCTTGCTGCCGACGTCGAGCGAGATTCCCTGGCGCGGCTTGAGATTGGCCATCGAAGCCCCAGCGCCTGCTGTACCGGTGTCAGCAGCGGCACCGCCGGCAATCGCGGACAGGGCGATGGCGGACGCAAGCACGAGCGACGAGAAAGTGGTGTTCATGGCAGTGGCTCCTAGATCATCACGGTGTGCAGCCCGGCGAGTGCCGGACGCGGCCGCAGCGCCGGGTATTCCCGGTCACTGGCGACAAGGCCGTAGATAACCCTATGTATTGACTAGCAAAAGGGCGCCTGATGCAGCGCAGCAATGCAGTCTCGACAGCGCTGAACGGTCACAGCCCAAACGGGTAGGTCAAAAGTTCCGCAATTTGGGACTTTGGGGCTCCGAGCGCCTACCGACCACCTACCCGCAGCAGTAACATGAACATCTCTAGGACATGAACATCCACGACATGAACAGCGGCATGAAGCCGTTCATGACACCAACATGAAGTTGGACATTCGCCGCATGCGAGCCATCGCGCGAGCGCACGACAAACCCGCCGCCCCCAGCTATAGAGTTCCTCCGGTCGCCCGTTCTGTGTCACCCGCCAAGGCGACTTGTTTTCAGAAGCGAATGGCCGAGCCCCCGATACGGAGCTGAGACGACCGCTCATGAATGCCGCGAAGCCCGCACCGGCGTCTGCCCCGACCACGGCAGGAGCGCCCACCATCACCCCCGAGACCGTCGCCAGCCACGGCTTCAAGGGTGACGAGTATCCGCGACTGCTGAAGATCCTCGGCCGCGAACCGTCACTCACCGAACTCGGCATCTTCTCGGTCATGTGGTCGGAACACTGCTCCTACAAATCGTCGCGCGTCTGGTTGAAGACGCTGCCGACCACGGGCGCGCAGGTGATCCACGGCCCCGGCGAGAACGCGGGTGTCGTCGATCTCGGCGACGGCGACTGCGCCGTGTTCAAGATGGAAAGCCACAACCATCCATCCTACATCGAGCCGTATCAGGGCGCGGCGACAGGCGTCGGCGGCATCATGCGCGACGTCTTCACGATGGGCGCGCGTCCGGTCGCCAATCTCAACGCGCTGCGCTTCGGCGATCCGTCACACCCCAAAACGCGGCACCTCGTTTCGGGCGTCGTCTCGGGCATCGGCGGTTACGGCAATTGCGTCGGCGTCCCGACCGTCGGCGGCGAGACCAACTTCGACGCCGGCTACAACAACAACATCCTTGTCAACGCAATGTGCGTCGGCCTCGCCAAGACCGACAAGATCTTCACGTCGGCGGCGCGCGGCGTCGGCTTGCCAGTCGTCTACGTCGGGTCGAAGACCGGCCGCGACGGCATTCACGGCGCGACGATGGCGTCGGCGGAATTCGACGACAAGAGCGACGAGAAGCGCCCAACCGTCCAGGTCGGCGACCCTTTCACCGAGAAACTGCTGATCGAGGCGTGCCTCGAACTGATGGCGACCGACGCGATCAGTTCGATCCAGGACATGGGCGCGGCGGGGCTCACGTCGTCGACGGCCGAGATGGCGGACAAGGGCGGCGTCGGCATCGACCTCGACCTCGATCACGTGCCGCAGCGCGAAAGCGGCATGACCGCCTATGAGATGATGCTCTCCGAGAGCCAGGAGCGGATGCTGATGATCCTCAAGCCCGGGCGCGAGCCTGAGGCAGAGGCGATCTTCCGCAAGTGGGGGCTCGATTTCGCGGTGATCGGCATCACGACCGACACCGGACGGATGATCGTCAAGCACAAGGGCGTCATCGAAGCCGATCTGCCAGTGCCGGTGCTCGCCAACTCCGCGCCGATGTACGAGCGGCCGTGGGTGCCGACGGTGCCGCCGAAGGCGATCCTTCCGGAATGGGTGCCTGCGCCAAACACGCTGCTCGGCACGCTCAAGTCCATGCTCGCCCACCCGCAGCTCTGCTCGCGCCGCTGGATCTGGGAGCAATACGACCACATGGTGATGGGCGACACCGTTATCCGCCCCGGCGGCGACGCGGCTGTCGTTCGCATCCACGGCACCAAGAAGGGGCTCGCCGTTACCTGCGACGTGACACCCCGCTATGTCACCGCAGACCCGGTGATGGGCACCAAACAGGCCGTCGTCGAAACATGGCGCAACCTGATCGCGGTCGGCGCGGACCCGCTCGCCATCACCGACAACATGAATTTCGCCAACCCCGAGCGGCCCGAGGTGATGGGCCAGTTCGTCGGCTCGGTCAAAGGCATGTCGGAAGCCTGCCGCGTGCTCGACTATCCGGTCGTGTCGGGTAACGTCTCGCTCTACAACGAAACCAATGGCGTCGGCATACCCCCTACTCCCGCCATCGGCGGCGTCGGCCTCATCCCCGATACCGCGTACATGGCGACGATCGCGCTCACCCGGCCCGGCGATCTTCTCGTGCTGGTCGGACGCGAACAGGGTTGGCTCGGCCAGTCGCTCTATCAGCAGATCGTCGCCGAGAAGCTCGAAGGCGCACCGCCCCCGGTTGATCTCGCCGACGAATTGAAGGCAGGGCGTCTGGTGCGTGGCTTGATCCGCGAAGGCAAGGTTTCGGCCGTTCACGACGTGTCGGACGGCGGACTTCTCGTCGCGATTTCCGAGATGGCGCTGGCCGGAGGCGAGCACGGCAGCGGGCTCGGCGTCGAACTGTTCCCCTATGAAGGCAAGCTGCCGCCGCACGCGATCTGGTTCGGCGAGGACCAGGGCCGCTACGTGTTGGCCGTGACCCCTAAAGACGCCGAGGAAGTGATCGAGCGGGCGCGGCTTCTGGCCCTCCCGGCCCGCATCGTCGGCCGCGCCGGAGGCGATCGCCTCGTACTCAAGGGTGAGGCGTTTCTGCCGCTCGACGAACTCCGGACGGCGCACGAAAGCTGGCTGCCGGGCTATATGGGCGAAGGCCCGGCGTGACATCGGCCGCAGAGGACCCTACATGACCAGCACAAAGCGCATCGCCACCCCGGCACGATCGGCTGCAATTCTGCTCGCGGTCGCCCTCGCGATGGCGGCGACTTCCCCACAAGCTCAAACGACAGGCAAATCCATGACAGAGACCGTCACCGCTTCCGGACTTCGCATCGAGGACACCAAGGAAGGCACCGGCACGTCACCCAAGACCGGGCAGATCTGCGACATGCACTACACCGGCTGGCTCTACGAGAATGGCGTCAAGGGCAAGAAATTCGACTCGTCCGTCGATCGCGGTCAGTCGTTCCAGTTCACCATCGGCGTCGGCCAGGTCATCAAAGGCTGGGACGAGGGCGTCGCCACGATGAAGGTCGGCGGCAAGCGGACGCTGATCATCCCGCCGGCGCTCGGCTATGGCGCACGCGGAGCCGGCGGCGTGATCCCGCCGAACGCGACGCTGATATTCGATGTCGAATTGCTTGGCGTACAGGGCTGATCGACGGACCGCGCCTCTCAGTCCCAGTCCGACCTAGAGACCACGAAGGAGACGGCCAATGCCGATGGAAGGAAGCGAGATCGAACGCCTGATCAAGGCCAAGTTCCCCGACGCAACGATCCAATTGGTCGATACCGCGGGCGACAAGGACCATTGGCAGGCCCACGTCGTCACAGCAGCGTTCAAGGGCAAGAGCCGCGTGGCGCAGCACCAGATGGTTTATGAAGCGCTAGGTGGTCGCATGGGCGGTGTTCTGCACGCCTTGGCCTTGACGACGGCCGTGCCCAGCGATTGATTGTGTGGCCGCGCTACCCATTTGTGCGTGGAACACGGCCCCATATGTGCGTGAAAGTTGAACGGCGGCCTTGACCCGCCTGAGGAGAACGACCTGATGGCTACCACTCAGCAAGACATCAACGCCTGGATCAAGAACACGATCGACGGCAACGACGTCGTTCTGTTCATGAAGGGCCGCAAGAACATGGCCCAGTGCGGCTTCTCGCAGCGTATCGACGCCGTGCTGCAGCACCTCGGCATCAACTACAAGGACGTCAACGTGCTCGAGGACGCGTCCATCCGCGACGGCATCAAGGCCTACACGAACTGGCCGACGATCCCGCAGCTCTACGTCAAGGGCGAGTTCATCGGCGGCTGCGACATCGTGATGGAGATGTTCCAGTCGGGCGAGTTGCACAAACTCATCCACGAGAAGGGTGTCCCGCACACCAATCACGGCACGCACGCCTGAGGCGTCACGGGTGGTCCGGCGAACGGCAAGAAAGTCTTGCCGGCCGCCGTTGCCTCTGTCCTAATTTCGCCGTCCGGGGTTGGCTTCCATGTCCACCGGGCGGCTTTTTCGTGCTCGTGCCGCCAAGGCGCGGGCCATGGTTCGGGGACGCGGAGCGACATGCGGTTGGGCGGACGCCGCTTTCTGCTGAGCTTGGCCATCATCGGCGCGGCGGTGTGCCTCGCGCTCGGAATTTCATTGCCCATCATCCGGCTCACCAAGATGGTGTTCTGGACGACGGAGCATTCGCTGATCTCGACGGTGAGCGTGCTGATCCGAGACGGCCAGACGTTTCTCGGCTTCACGGTCCTGATTTTTTCGATCTGCTTCCCGGTCTTGAAGCTGCTTTACCTGCTGCTGGTCTCGACGTTGCCGGCGTCGGAGATTTCGCGCCAGGCGCGGCGGCTCAGGGCACTCGAATGGCTCGGCAAATGGTCGATGCACGACGTTCTGGTGCTGGCGCTGACGATCTTCTTCATCAAGAGCCAGGGCGTCTACGACGCTGCCAGCTTGACCGGCGTTTACTTCTTCACCGCCGCCGTCGTGTTGATGATCCTCGCCTACGCTTGGCTTCGGACGGAGGAAGCCGCGCTATCGCCGCCGCGGGCCGAGGCAGCAGGTGACGAGCTTCGCCCGCAGTCGACCTTGCGCAACTTCGTGCTGTCGTTCCTGATCATCCTCGCGACTGTATTCTTCGCGCTCGGCGTCATCCTGCCGGTGATCCGCTTCACAACGGTCTATGTTTGGACCAACGAGCACTCGATCGCGACGATCATCTACGCGCTCTACCAGAACCAGGAGTATTTTCTGACGGTCGTGCTGTTCGCGTTCTCGATCTTCTTTCCCTTCCTCAAGCTGTTCTATCTGTTGACGCTGGTGACCTCGCCGGACCTCGATCCGTCATTCCGCAAGAAGTCGATCTCGACGATGGAATGGCTCGGCCGCTACTCGATGACGGACGTCATGGTGCTGGCGCTGATGATTTTCTACGTGAACTCGTCAGGGTACACGGAAGCGACGGTCATGCCGGGCGTGTATTTCTTCGCCGCGAGCGCCCTGATGACCATGCTCGCCTATGGCTGGGCGAATACGCATCCGCGCGTGTTGGCGCGGCGTGCGCCTGAGCCCGTTCGAGGTCCGCAGGCGCCGGCGGGTGGTGCGCCGGCCTCCGTCGGGGCCGACGTGGCCCAAGGCGCGGGGCAAGCGGCCGTGGTGACGCTGCCGACGAACCCGGCGCGGCGGCACCGGCCAACGTGAGCGCGGGTGTGAGCGCGAGGCCGGACGCGAAAAAGGCCGCCCCGAGGGGACGGCCTTTTTCTGAATGGTGTCGAGCAGGTCGACAATCCGCGCGAGTAGAACCGGCTTCTTAGCGCGAGTAGAACTCGACCACCAGGTTCGGTTCCATCTGCACCGGGTAGGGCACGTCCGACAGTGCGGGGACGCGGTTCAGCTTGACGGTCATCTTGCTGTGGTCGGCCTCGACGTAGTCGGGCACGTCACGCTCGGAGCTCTTCACGGCTTCGAGCACGAGCGCCATCCCCTTCGCCTTCTCGTTCAGCGTGATCTCGTCGCCGACGCGGATGCGGTAGCTCGGGATGGTGACGCGACGGCCGTTGACCGAGACGTGACCGTGGCTGACGAACTGGCGGGCGGCGAACACGGTCGGCACGAACTTGGCGCGGTAGACGATGGCGTCCAGGCGGCGCTCGAGGAGACCGATCAGGCCTTCCGAGGTCGAGCCCTTCATGCGCGAGGCTTCGACATAGATCTTGTGGAACTGGCGCTCGGAGATCGAAGCGTAGTAGCCTTTGAGCTTCTGCTTCGCCTTGAGCTGCTGGCCGAAGTCTGACGTCTTGCCGACGCGGCGCTCACCGTGCTGGCCGGGACGGCTCTCGCGCTTGTTGAGCGGGCTCTTCGGACGGCCCCAGATATTTTCTCCGAGGCGGCGATCGATCTTGTGCTTGGCGCGGATGCGCTTGGTCATGGGTACGGCACTCCAAAGTTGTAGGGTCTGCCGCGGCCTCGCAACGAAGCTGCGGCGGCTTGGAGCGCCCCCTCCTCTGCCTCGAGCCGGGAGCCTTTCGAGGGCCCGGACGCGGCCGACAGGCGACGGCAAATCCCTCGTCAAAGGGCGCCGGCACCACGGGTGCGCAATAGAAACGCGGGCCGTAAAGGCCCGCGTCGTGGGGGTCTAGTAGACCGATTGTCTGGAACGGTCAACCGGAATGGCGGCCAGCGTCTGCGTCACTTCTTCTTTTCTGCAGGAGCGGGAGCGGCTGCCGCGGCCGGCGGGGCGGCGGGCGTGGTGCTGCCGGTGGCGCCGGTCGACGGCGGGGCCTGGATGTTCAGCTTGGGGCCGGCGGCGACATAGGCCGTGATCAGCTCCTTGACCTTCGACTTCTGTTCGGCCGTGCAGGTCGGCGGCGCCTTCTTGTTGTCCTCGATCAGGACTTCCTTGTCGCCGTCCTTTTCCACGAGCTTGATGTTGCCGGTCAGAAGCATCACGGTCGTCAGGTGAAGCATATTGATGTAGATGAGCTGCTGATCGGTCCACTTCTTCTTGTCGATCTCACGCTTCATCAACGAGTTGTAGTTGAGGAACTGATCTTCCTTCAGCTCGCAGATTTGGGCATGTGCCGAAACGCGGCCGACGCGAATGACCTCACGGCCGAGGTCAATCGGCACGACGATCTCGTCCTTCTTTTTCTTGTCGATCTGGACGGTCTTGCCGTCCGGCTTGGTGAACTGACCCGGAACCATCTGCCAAGCGTATTCCATGAAGGTCTTCACGGATTTATCGCTCAGTTCTTGAGCAGCCACCGGTCCGGCGCACAGCCCCACCGCCAGCGCCGCCGCCACAGCCACCCTCGTCCCCGCCTTCACCATGTTCCGCTTCTCCGTTGAAATTACATGCGTTCGACGACATCGACGCCTCGGAACGCACGCGCCCCGCTCACCAACGAACACTTACAGAGCCCGTTGTCCGCACGAGCCGCCCGACCGGGTGATTTGATCGAGTTGTCAGGCCAGCGCCTCACTCGCGGGCATCGCTCGGCTCAAAACTTGGCCAGATCATGGCGGGCTATGTGGACGACTTTCTCGCGTGACCCTTGCCCTTCGCCAGCGTGGCAACAATGCCACGAAGCGTGCGCACTTCCTGGTCCGTCGCGCCCATTCTCAACAGCATCGTGCGCAGATTGTGGACGACTGTGTGGCGCTTCTCGATGGGATTGAAAAAACCGAGCCGGTCGAGTTCGCCCTCGATGTGGGTGAAGAGCCCGAGCATGGCCTCCCGCGTCGCCGGAACGTCGTCGTTGAGATAAAGCCCGGAGGTGAGTGGCTTTTCGTAGGTCGTCACACGCCCCAGCGACGCGCGGTCGTGCGATTTCATCCACTCGTAGCCGAGAATCAGGACCGACTGCGCCAGATTGAGAGACGCGAATCGCGAGTTGACCGGGATCATCACGACGGCATCCGCGAGCGCCACCTCACCGGTTTCGAGCCCATTCCGTTCACGTCCGAACAGGATGCCGCAACGCTCGCCGCGCCCGATGCGCTGTCTGAGTTCGGAAACGGCCTCGGCGGGGGTCAGCACGGGCTTGCGCAGATCCCGTTGCCGCGCCGTCGTGGCGACGAGGTAGGTGAGGTCGCCCATGGCGTCCTCGAGCGAAGGATGGGCGGTGGCGTCGTCGATGATGTAGTTGGCGCCGGACGCAGCAATGCGCGCCTTCTCGTTGGGCCAGCCGTCGCGTGGGGCCACGAGACGCAGGCCGTCGAGCCCGAAATTGGCGCAGGCGCGCGCCACCATGCCGATGTTGTCGGGCAGCTGCGGCTCCATCAGGATCACCGCCGGGCTCTCCCCGGCCCCGGCCATCGCCTCGCCGCGGATGTGCGCCCGGCGGATGCCATGGCGCAACTTGCGCAGGACGCGCCGGGACCAGAACCAGTAGTTCTCCCCCGACCAGGTTTTTTCGAGTGCAGCCAGCGCCGGCGTTTCGTGGATCGAGGTGCCTTGCCCCAACAGCCGCACGCTGCCGTCGCCGACAACGATCTCTTTGTGGCTGCGGATGAAATCGTCGAGTGTCGCGATACCCCGCGCTTCGGTCTCCCGCTTGCAGCCCGGGCAGGTGGCGCCGTGAGCCTCGCAGCTCAGTTCCGCGCAGTATGTCAGGACCGGTTCCAGCGTTGCCCGGTCGAGGCCGGGGATGGCGAGCGCGGCCAGTCCTTCGTCGATCATCTTGTCGTGGCAGGCGCGGACGATGTCGGCCAACGGCACCCCTCCGACGATGGGCGTCCGTGCCGCGCCGCGATCGGCGATCTCTATCGTGAGTGACATGGAGAGGGTCCGATAGCCCGATGGCGGGCAGGTTCAACGTCGAACGCAAGCCGCGGCCGGGCGGAACCCCCTCCCTTCCGACGACTTGTTGCGGCGCACAGTGACCGGTAAGGTCCGGCCACTATTCACGGACTCACGTTCCAGAGACAAAGGCCGAGGTCAACCGCAATGAAGAAGATCAAGGTATCGGGCACCGTCGTCGAGATGGACGGTGACGAGATGACGCGCATCATCTGGCAGCTCATCAAGGACAAGCTGATCCACCCCTACCTCGATCTCAACCTCGAATACTACGATCTCGGTGTCGAAAACCGCGACAAGACGGGCGACAAGGTGACGATCGACAGCGCCAACGCAACCAAGAAGCACGGCGTCGCGGTCAAGTGCGCGACGATCACCCCCGACGAGGCGCGCGTCGAGGAATTCAAACTCAAGGAGATGTGGAAGAGCCCCAACGGCACGATCCGCAATATCCTGGGCGGCGTCATCTTCCGCGAGCCGATCATCTGCAAGAACGTACCGCGCCTCGTGCCCGGCTGGACGCAGCCGATCGTCATCGGCCGCCATGCCTTCGGTGACCAGTACCGGGCGACCGACTTCAAGTTCCCGACCTCCGGCAAACTGACGATCAAGTTCGTCGGCGACGACGGCCAGGTGATCGAGAAGGAGGTCTACAAGGCGCCCGGCTCCGGCGTCGCGATGGCGATGTACAATCTCGACGACTCTATTCGCGAGTTCGCGCGTGCCTCGCTGAACTACGGCCTTCTCAAGAATTATCCCGTCTACCTCTCCACCAAGAACACGATCCTCAAGGCCTACGACGGCCGCTTCAAGGACATCTTCCAAGACGTGTTCGACAGCGAATTCAAGGCCGAGTTCGACAAGCGCAAGCTCGTCTACGAGCACCGGTTGATCGACGACATGGTGGCGTCGGCGCTCAAGTGGTCGGGCGGCTATGTGTGGGCGTGCAAGAACTACGACGGCGACGTGCAGTCCGACACGGTGGCGCAGGGCTTCGGCTCGCTCGGCCTCATGACATCGGTGCTGATGACGCCTGACGGCAAGACGGTCGAGGCCGAGGCGGCACACGGAACGGTCACGCGCCATTACCGCGAGCACCAGAAGGGCAAGGAGACGTCGACGAACTCCATCGCCTCGATCTTCGCCTGGACGCGCGGCCTCGCGCATCGGGCCAAGCTCGATGACAACGCCGAGCTCAAGCGCTTCGCCGACACGCTCGAAAAGGTGTGCGTCGACACCGTCGAAGCTGGATACATGACCAAGGATCTGGCGCTTCTCGTCGGCCCAGATCAGAAGTGGCTCTCGACCCAGGGCTTCCTCGACAAGATCGACGAGAACCTGAAGCAGGCGATGGCTGCTTGAGCGACCTGGTCGCGTGACGGATAAGGCAAAGGGCCGCGTCGATGACGCGGCCCTTTGCCGTTCCGATATCGAGTGCGCCGTGCGCTCAGGCCGTCTTGCCGAAGCTGTCGCGCATCATGTTGGCGTACCACGTCAGGTATTCCGACGTGTTTTTCGCGCGCGTCATGACCGGCTCCTTGGCTTCTGACGCGAAGCTGTTGATCTGGACGATCTTGCCATCCTTCACGCCGTATGCCGCGCCCATCTTGACCGTGTCGGCCCGGGCGAGCAGCGACCAGCACGTGTTGCGTAGACGCGGCGGATACCTCGTTGCCTTCACCAGATCGACAGCAATCGATTCAGCGACGAGCTTGGCCTGGCTGTTGGCGGCGAAGCCCGACTTGGGCATCGGATCGGCCATCGCGGAATCGCCGAGTATGAAGACGTCCTTCGCCTTTTTCGCTTCGAACGTGTTCGCGTCGACCGGGCACCAGTCGCCGTCGGCGAGGCCAGACGTCACCGCGATCGCGCCCGCCTTTTGCGGTGGGATGATGCTGACGACGGCGCCCTTGAAGGTCTGGCCGCTCTTGGTCGTCACCGTGCGCGACTTGGCATCGGCGCGGACGATGGCGAGATCGTCGGTTTTGGCCGATTGATTGAGCTCGATCAGATTCGGGTAGTAGGTGGCGAAGGCTTGCTTGAACAACGCCTCCTTGGCGAATTGCGTCTTGGCGTCGAGCAGGATGACCTTCGATTTCGGCTTGAGGCGTTTCAAGTGGAGAGCAATCATGCACGCGCGCTCGTAGGGCGCCGGCGGGCAGCGGTAATGCCCGGAGGGAACGCCGAGCACGATCGCGCCGCCGTCCTCCATGTCCTCGATCTGCCGCTTCAAGAGCAGCATCTGCTTGCCGCCGCGCCAAGCGTGCGGCATCTGCTCGGACGCCGCGTCGTCATAGCCCTCGATGGATTTGAAATCGATGCCGGGCGAGACCACCAGCTTGTCGTAGGAAATGGACACGCCCGACTCGAGTTTTACCGTCTTCTTGGCGGTGTCGATCGCCTGGGCCGTATCCCGCAGCACCTGGATGCCGCGATTGCGGAGCGCCGTGAAATCGTGCGTGAGGTCCTCGATGGTCCGGACGCCGCCCATGAACAAGTTCGAGCCGGCGCACGTCGTGATCCGGGCGAGCGGCTCGATGATCGTGATTTCGACCTTCGGCGTCGCCTTGCGCAGATAGTTGGCGACGGTTGCGCCGCCGATGCCGCCACCGATGATCACGACCTTCGCCCGCGCCTGGGCGAGCGCAAACGGAGCGTGGCCGAAACCGAAGCCTGCTACGGCGCCCGCTGCGCCAAGCGCCTTCGTGAACGACCTGCGATCGAGAGTTCCTGCCACTGCGGCCTCCATCCATCCAATCCGATGGGTGGGTGATATCCGCCACGACACATTCAATTGTTGATATTGATCAACATCGGCCCAAGTAGCGTTGTCGCACCGGGCCGATGCTCGCTATTTGCGCGCCTGGATCTGATTGTTGATGTCGGCCTGCATCTTGGCATTCAGGAGCTTGAAGTCCTGCTCGAGCGTCGCACACTTCGCGTCCGGTCCCTTGCAGACGATCGCCATCTCGATTTCCAGCTGATCGCCCTTTTGAACCGGTTTGCGGCAGACCGCGGCAGGGTGCGCGGCGTGTCCCTCGACGGTGAACGTGTAGACGGCCTGGGAGCTTGGCTCCTGATAGGCGACGAACTCGCGGTCGCGGTGAATTTCCTTTGCGCCCGCCATGCCTTTGACCGTTTGCAACAGCGCATCGGGGGCGGCGGTTTCGCTGCCGCAGAACGAGGCGGCATGGCCAGCCACGGTCGAATGGGCGAGTGCGATCAGGCAGAAGGGGAGAAGACGGGTGCGCATGGAGGTCCTTGGTTTGTCTCGGGCGGCCTGACGGCGCGGCCTAAGCTGAGATTTCAACTTCCGGCCCGACGAAACGACAGGTTGGCGCCTATTGCCAGCATTTGTTTGCCTGAAATCCTTGCTGATCACGAGACGTTGTACTTTCCGGTAGTGGAAGCGCCGCCGAGTCCGTCTTAGAAGTGTCATACTTTCGTCGAGCACCTTGAGCACCGGCTACGGACCATTTCGTCCGACTGGCAGCGCGATGCGCCTAGCCCGCCACTCGATTCTTGGATCGCCGAAGCGATGACCATGACGAGTGCGCGGACCCTTCCCCCGCACGAGCCTTCCGTCGCGCGAACGCTGTGGTGCGTTCGCGCGAGCCCAACCAGATCCCGCGCAAGCGGGTGGGCCCCTCACTCCGCCTCACCGTCCCCCGGGGGGTGCAAAAAATCTACGGCGGCTGCCGCAACGGCGGGCTGACGCGGACCGAGTGAGGGGTTTTTGGGCTTTTGGACGGAGAACGTCGAGCAGCTGGGTACGGCGAGCAACTGGCTCACCGGGCGAAACCGGACGGTCAAACGCCGGGGATCAGTCCGCCGAAACTCGTGCGCAGCCGGCGCAGATGGCCCAGCCCCTGGTCGGTGATGACGTACATGCCATTGGCCGGCTGATCGATGATCCCGAGTTTCTTCAGGCGGTGAAGCTGCGACACGATCGCGCCGCTGGTATCGGAGAACCCGCGCGCGTCGATCGCCGCCGTGATCTGCTGCAGGGCGTAAGGACGCGCCTCGCGCGCCATCGCCTCGAGCATCGCAAGCTCGCGCAGGCGGCTGCGCTGGTTGCGGCCGAAATCGTCTCGCATCTCGTCGCCGACGTCGGATCCCGATCGCGGGGGCGTGTGATGGGCGGGACTTTCGCGGCCGTGGGCCGAGCCGTTCAATCGCGAGGCGCGGAGGCTCTGCCCCGACGGCTGCCCCGGGCAGGCGGCGATCACGGTGTCGAGCGCGTCGAGCTTGTCGCGGAATTCCGCAATCAGCGCCTGCACGGCATCGGGAGACGTCGTCGCCAGCTTGAACATGGGCTTGAACAGTTCCGACGCGAAGACCGCCGACGCATGGCGGACAAAGTCGTCGTCGTCGGTCTCGTCTCTACCCGCCATGGCGGCACCCTCGACGTATGCATCGACATCCAGCTCGCACCGCATTGCATAGGCCTCCATGCGATCGGTGCGATCCTTTCACATTCATACCATGCGAGCAATTTGCATTCCATTTCATGCTTTACGATGCGTTCCATGCGAATGCGAATTTAATGTCGTAAGCTTATGTAGTGCCGCCTGTTTTTATCATCCTCGATGCATTCGATGCGCGAACGCGCGATCCCATGGACACATGAACGCGTCATTCGCATGAAAGATGAGCGGCGCGCTGCAATGCATTGTTTTCATGCCGCTCCCTCCCATTTGCGCTGGCGCACGCCACGCACCGCAGCAGCGTCCCCTCTCATTGAGCGAACGACACGCCGCGCCGAGCGGCCGCAACGAGACAGGTGGGAGCGATGCTGAGAGCGTTACGCGAGACGGTCGAGGGGTATGTGTTCGACCCGAGCTTCGTCGATGTGGTGTTGTGGTTTCCGCATCTGAGCTGGTTCGAGTTCGGCACGTCGCTGTCAGCGGTGCTGTGCTGGCGGTGGGTCAGCGACCGTATCGAACAGGCCGCCGCGCGGCGCGTGCGGCGTGCAGCGGCACGGCTGTTGATGCGGCTGGCGCTGCTGCTCCGCCCGCGTGCGCCTCTCACCCATTGACCCTGCGCGGGCCGGTGCCCGTCAGCGCGGCGCAGGAAGAGGAGTTCGCCCGAACTCTTCGAATTTCTCGTCGGCCTGGGTGGCGAAAGACGCGCAGGCGGCGTCACTGCCCGGGCAGAGTAGTCCGGCGTCCGCGCCGGGACGGCGGCACCGCACGGCCGGATGGACCGTCGAGTTCTTGATCGAGAAGGCCCACAGCGATCCGTCGTCGGGATCGCGCATCACGAACAGCTTGGAGTCGCGCCACAAGCGCTCGGCGTTGGGCTTTTGAAGATCGAGCAGCAGCTGCGACACGTCTCCGGTACGCCCGCACATCGACCGGATGTCGGGAGCGGGTTGGGCTGCCGCCGGAACTGATGCCGCAAAAAGCGTCAAGACCAACGCGAGGCCCGCCACCACGCAACTGGTGCCGGCCCCGAGCCGCCGATACGTCCACGCACGTCCGTCGCGATCAGTCATGCGCCTCACCTAGGCTGAAAGACAGGCTTCGATGGCTTTCAGCGCGTCGGGGGCTTTCGCTCCGTCGGGGCCTCCGGCCTGCGCCATGTCGGGTCGCCCGCCGCCGCCTTTGCCGCCAAGGGCTTCGGCGCCGGCCTTGACGAGATCGACGGCATTCCAGGATTTGATCAGGTCGTCGGTGACGCCGACCGCGAGTCCCGCCTTGCCGTCCTCGGTGACGCCGACAACGGCGACGACGCCTGATCCGATCTGCTTCTTGCCGTCGTCGATGAGGCCGCGAAGATCCTTGGGATTGAGCCCCTGGACCGTTCGCGCCAAGAACTTCACGGAACCGATCGTACGAACCGCGTCGCCGCCTGCGGCCCCGCCAGTACTCGCTGCGCCGCCGCCGCCCACCGCGATCTGCCGCTTGGCGTCGGCCAGTTGCCGCTCCAAAGCCCGCCGCTCCTCGACCAGCGCCTTGAGCCGGTCGACGAGATCGTCGGGCCGCGTCTTGAGGACGGCTGCGGCCTCGCGCACGCGCTCGTCCTGTCCAGAAAGGTAGGACATCGCGCCCTGGCCGGTCAGCGCCTCGATGCGGCGGACGCCCGCCGAACTGGCGCTCTCGCCGACCACCTTCACCAGCCCGATATCGCCGGTGCGGCGGACGTGCGTGCCGCCGCACAATTCGACGGACCAGGCGCGGTTGGACTTCTCGCCCTCGGTGCCGACACCCATCGCGACGACGCGCACTTCATCTCCGTATTTTTCGCCGAACAGCGCCATCGCGCCCGACGCCTTGGCGTCCTCGATCGCCATCAGCCGCGTCTCGACCGCGGAGTTCTGCAACACATAGGCGTTCGCCATGGCCTCGACCGCGCGCAGTTCTTCGGCGCTCATCGGCTTCTGATGGATGAAATCGAAGCGAAGCCGATCCGGCGAGACCAGAGAGCCCTTCTGCGCGACGTGCGTGCCGAGCACCTGGCGCAACGCTTCGTGCAGGAGATGCGTCGCCGAATGATTGGCGCGCGTCGCCGAGCGCCGGCCGTGGTCGACAATCAACTCGACCGCGTCGCCCGCCTTGAACGACCCGGCCTCGACCTTGCCGATGTGCACGAAGACGTCGCCAAGCTTCTTCTGAGTGTCGGTGACGCGAAAGAGCGCGCCCTTGGGGCCCTTGATCAGCCCTTGGTCCCCTACCTGACCTCCGGATTCGCCATAGAACGGCGTTTGGTTGACCACGATCGCACCTTCGTCGCCGGACTTCAGCGCCTTGACCCGCTGGCCTGACGCGACCATCGCCGTGACGACACCCTCGGCGCTCTCGGTGTCGTAACCAAGAAACTCACTGGCGCCCGTCTCTTCGCGGGTCTCGAACCAGATCGTCTCGGTTGCCGCCTCGCCCGAGCCCTTCCAGGCACGGCGCGCATCATCCTTCTGTTTGTCCATCGCGGCGGCGAACGTCTTGGTGTCGACGGTGATGCCGCGCGGCCGCAACGCGTCCTCGGTCAGATCGAGC
This sequence comes from Hyphomicrobium sp., assembly GCA_022843145.1. Classification (GTDB taxonomy): domain Bacteria; phylum Pseudomonadota; class Alphaproteobacteria; order Rhizobiales; family Hyphomicrobiaceae; genus JAKAML01. The sequence continues at coordinate 39,059 of JALHOF010000013.1, read as the reverse complement.
GGGAAGCCGAAGGTGTCGTAGAGCTTGAACGCGACATCTCCGGGGAAAACCGCGCCCTTCCCGAGCTTTGAGGACGCATCCCCGAGCAGCCCCAAACCCTTCTCGAGCGTGCGCTTGAACCGCGTCTCCTCGAGCTTGAGCGTCTCGGCGATCATCGCCTGACCGCGCGCGAGTTCCTGATAGGTATCGCCCATCTGACGCACGAGCGCCGGCACCAGCCGGTACATGAGCGGCTCCTGCGCGCCGAGCAGATGCGCATGGCGCATGGCCCGCCGCATGATCCGGCGCAACACGTAGCCGCGACCCTCGTTGGACGGAAGCACGCCGTCGGCTATCAAGAAGCTCGAAGCACGAAGATGGTCGGCGATGACCCGATGGCTGAACTTGGCGTCGCCTTCCGCGGGCGCGCCGGTGGCATCGACCGAAGCGGCAATGAGCGCGCGGAAGAGATCGGTCTCATAGTTGTCGTGCGTGCCCTGCAGCACCGCCGAGATGCGCTCGAGCCCCATGCCGGTGTCGATCGACGGCTTCGGGAGTTCAGTTCTAACCCCCGGGCCGCGCTGCTCGTATTGCATGAACACGAGATTCCAGATCTCGATGAAGCGGTCGCCATCGGCATCCGCCGAGCCCGGAGGGCCGCCCGGGATCTTTGGCCCGTGATCAAAGAAGATTTCCGAGCACGGTCCGCACGGCCCCGTTTCGCCCATCGCCCAGAAGTTGTCCGACGTGGCGATCCGGATGATCCGCTCGTCGGCGAAGCCGGTGATCTTCTTCCAGATTTTGAAGGCCTGATCGTCGTCGTGATAGACGGTGACCAACAGCCGCTTCTTGTCGAGGCCGTAGGTCTTGGTGATCAGGTTCCAAGCCAGCTCAATGGCGACATCCTTGAAGTAGTCGCCGAACGAGAAATTGCCGAGCATCTCGAAGAACGTGTGGTGCCGCGCCGTGTAGCCGACATTGTCGAGATCGTTGTGCTTGCCGCCGGCGCGAACGCACTTCTGCGAGGTGACGGCCCGATTGTAGGGTCGTGTTTCCTGGCCGGTGAAGACGTTCTTGAACTGAACCATGCCGGCGTTGGTGAACATCAACGTCGGGTCGTTGCGCGGCACCAGCGGGCTCGACGCCACGGCTTCGTGGCCGTGCGACTTGAAGTAGTCGACGAAGGTGCTGCGGATCTCGTTGACGCCGGTCATCTCGGGGCTCTTTTCGACGGATTTCAATCGCTCGGTCGCCGTTCTAGCGGTCGCAACCCGCGCTGTCAGCCCCCGCGTATGTCCCGGACGCAATCCAGGGGCGCCAGCAGCGCCCCCGGACACGAATGACCAACACCTCGCGTCAGCGCCGCGACTTGCCGCGCTTCGGCGCCTCGTCTTCCTCCGGCAGCACGCCGTCCTCGTCGTGCGCCTCCTCGCCGCTCGGGTCGGCGAGCATCTTCTCGACGATCAGGCCGGCGTTGGCGCGGACGGCTTTCTCGATCTCGGCCGCGACCTTCGGATTGTTCTTGAGGTAGAGCTTGGTGTTCTCGCGGCCCTGGCCGAGACGCTCGCCGTTGTAGGAGAACCAGGCGCCCGATTTCTCGATGATGTTGGCCTTGGAGCCGAGATCCACGAGTTCACCGGTCTTCGAGATCCCTTCGCCATACATGATGTCGAATTCGACCTGCTTGAACGGCGGCGCCACCTTGTTCTTGACCACCTTGACGCGGGTCTGGTTGCCGACGGCTTCTTCCTGAGCCTTGATCTGGCCAATGCGGCGGATGTCGAGGCGCACTGAAGCGTAGAACTTGAGCGCGTTGCCGCCCGTGGTGGTCTCGGGATTGCCGAACATCACGCCGATCTTCATGCGGATCTGGTTGATGAAGATGACCATCGTTTTCGACTTGGAGATCGAGCCGGTCAGCTTGCGCAGGGCCTGGCTCATCAGACGGGCCTGCAGACCAGGCAGGCTGTCGCCCATCTCGCCTTCGAGCTCGGCCTTCGGCGTCAATGCCGCGACACTGTCGATGACCAGCACGTCGACCGCGCCGGAACGCACGAGCGTGTCGGCGATCTCGAGTGCTTGCTCGCCGGTATCAGGCTGCGAAATCAGCAGATCCTCGGTGCGCACGCCGAGCTTCCTGGCATAAACCGGGTCGAGCGCGTGTTCGGCATCGATGAAGCCACAGATTCCGCCCTTTTTCTGGGCCTCGGCCACGACATGCAGGGCCAGCGTCGTCTTGCCCGAACTTTCAGGTCCGTAGATCTCGATGATCCGGCCCTTCGGGAGACCGCCGATGCCAAGAGCGATGTCTAGCCCCAGCGAGCCGGTCGAGATGGCTTCGACGTCGATCGTCTTGTCGAGCGCCCCCAAGCGCATGATCGAGCCTTTGCCGAAATTCTTGTCGATCTGCGCCAGCGCGGCTTCGAGCGCCTGCTTCTTGTCCATCTTTCCCCCTTCGACGACGACGAAATCGGCTTTCGACATGGCGGCACCCTACGGTATGAGTTGCAGATCAGCAATTAAGGGTATTTGTACCGCATTTGTTCTCATTTGTCCACAATGTCATAACGTTCTGTTATTATTAGATATTATTGACATCCGTTCGCTGCATGTTCTCGCGGAACCACAGGTAGTGGGCTAGTTTGAAATCTCGCTCGCGATTCGCTTCTTGTAGCTGCCGCGCTTCTGCGTGGCTATCCCCCGGTCCAGCTCGTCGAGCAGCGCGGCCAGATCGGAGACTTCCCAAAGCCGATCCGTCACGCCCGCCGCCATCGCAGGCGTCATCCGCAGCTTCGAGTGGATGCGGCAGAAGTTGTAGTACATGAAGTGCAGCGCCACGGCGTTGGCGTGGGCCGTGACCTTCTTGCTGAACCCATTGGTCAGTCGCGTGAACCTCCGCATGTGCATCCGCATCGTCAGGTTCTGACGCTCGACGTAGCTCGTACTGACGTGGTCGATGTCCGGGCTACCGCTGATCCTGACGCGCTTGGCTCCGGTGCAGTCGGCGGGGCTGTAGCGCCCCTTGGCGCTCTCGGTGGACGCGCCGTAGGTCTTCACCAGCATGCCGTAGTCCACCAATCCGCCGAATGCGGCATCAACGGCATCGATATAGACACCAAGGCCGTCACTCGTGACCTGCACCCGACGGTCGATCCGGCTCGAAACGTCCCGCATGAACAGCTTCGCCCTGGTCGCATCGCGGGGGCCAACAAGCCAGCTTACGGCCAGCTTCGAATCAGCGTCGATAGCGGTCCACGTCCAACAGTCACCGGAGCCGAACGGCGCTGCCTTGGCCTCTTCCACGTTCTTCTGCTTGGCGTAGACGAATGCCCAGATTTCATCGACCTGAACGCGACGGCACCGGAGCCCGACGACGTGCTTGTCGTGGTAGTCGGCACACGCAGCGCCGACGTCATTCAGCAGCTTGGAAACGGTGGTCTTAGACACACCGGTCGCGCGCGTAATGGCGCGGATGCTCATGCCCTCACAGAGCAACTGGAGGATTTGGGCGCGCTTCTCTGGGGCAAGCTTGTTCATGCCCCAGAATATAATCAGCTATGCTTGAGCGGTCAAGCATTTCGGTCAGCTAGGGCTTTAAAGGCTGCGAGAATGTCGTCCTTGTGTCGCTGGAAAGAGGTGTTTGCGTCACGAATAGCGGCAACTTCCGGAGCAATGTTCTCATCCAGCACCCAGAACTCACGGTCATCGACGCCAGCGCTGAAGTCATTCAGATGGTGGTGCCTTTGACTTTGTGCGCTTTGCCTTTGCTTGACCACGATTGACATGTCTTCCTCCATCGACTTTTGCGATGCTGTTCCTCTGCCTCGTAAAGAAGCGGGAGTTCAGTTCTGGGTCAAAATAGTGCTTCCGCTTGATCCAGACCAGCCCCTCACTTCGGGTGATAGCTGCGACGTCGACCGCACCACCAACTGTCTCTAGATCGTCAGTAACCCGGCGCTTAAGCGAGGTGATCTCGATCAACGACTCAGCCAACACAACCAACTCCTGGACCGGCATAAAGCGAACCATATCAAGTATCCGCGACCTTGAACTATTCTTTCTCAGCTGAAGCGCGGCCTTGAAGTCGTTTGCGAGCTTTTTGACTTCAGCATCTATACGATCTGCCTGTGCCGAACCTTGCGCCGCCCCAGCAAGCACCGCCTGTTTAGCTACGCCAGCCAAGTTGACAAGCTGCTGCCCAACGTAGTCGGTAATGTACCGCTCATCTGAGGGGCCGATTCCTGCGAGGAACAGTTCTGCAATATCATGCTGGGCAAAGGCGATGACCTTTGCCCCGGTCGAGCCGCGTCCGACTTCGATAGTGTCCCCCTGCCGCCACTTGAGGCTCCCTGAGAAAATTCCATCAAGCTCAATCCAGCGCAGCGATGGGCACAATTCAGCAGTTCCAAAGCCAGCAATGACAACGCCAGCCTTGCCAGGGGAAAGTGGTTCTCTGTAAACCACCTCAGCGATTAGCTCAGCAAACAAACTGTCTGTTTGTGCGTTTTTCGGAGCCTTATAGAACCAATTCAAAGCCGTAGAGATCGCCTGCGAGTATCGCGCCGCAATCTCCTTGGGCGTCGTTCTCCCGAAATGTGGAGACGGTGCCTTTTTGCGCCAATCGCCAAGCCGAATTAACAGGTGTGCGTTAATATAATCAATTAGATCAGGCGCCGGTGCGCTGGATGACTTGTCGTGGGCTGCATACTCTTTGGCCCACTTGTGGAGGATTTCGGTCTCAACGGCCGTCTCGACCTCGCGAAGTATGGGTCTAGCGACAGCATAAATTAGCTGTTCTTCGTCATTCTGACTAACCTGCACCTCACTTGAAAGATAGCTTAGAAAGCGGTCCGTGCATTCAGCAACGGTGCTAAAGCAAGTGCCGCCCATAAGGCGCCGAAACTCTTTTATGACGAGTTCGAAAGGCAGCCCCATAAATTCAGCATTGCCGTAAATCATCAGGCCCAAAGGCTGCGCCTCGGACAGGTCGAAAATCTTATTGGCTGAATTGTAAATTTTTCGATTTCTGCCGGTGTCAATGGTCGATGCGCTATCAGCTGCCAAAGCTACAGCCAATTTGTTGAGAACAGCGACCTCAGTTGTCATCGTCCTTCGCAGCCCATCGTGCCGAGGCAGCTTGTCGAGCAATTTGTGACCTACGCTCGGAAGTCAGCTTCGCAGCTCTGGCCGCGCCTCCCTTTATCCCGCCGCGTCGGCCCAATTCAACCGCAGCGCGACTCTTAGTCGATTCGGTCTGCTCTGCAGCATCGCCGGTCGCAGCGTCAACAATCTGCTTCGCGAGCTGGTTCGCGTCGCGGGGCCGCTTAGGCTTCTTGGGTGGTGCTTGATCGGTCATGCATGGCAGGTTGCCCACGCCGAATCACAGAAGTCAAGTTACAGAGATTTCAAACTAGCCCACTACCGAACCACAGGTAGTGGGCTAGTTTGAAATCTCGCTCGCGATTCGCTTCTTGTAGCTGCCGCGCTTCTGCGTGGCTATCCCCCGGTCCAGCTCGTCGAGCAGCGCGGCCAGATCGGAGACTTCCCAAAGCCGATCCGTCACGCCCGCCGCCATCGCAGGCGTCATCCGCAGCTTCGAGTGGATGCGGCAGAAGTTGTAGTACATGAAGTGCAGCGCCACGGCGTTGGCGTGGGCCGTGACCTTCTTGCTGAACCCATTGGTCAGTCGCGTGAACCTCCGCATGTGCATCCGCATCGTCAGGTTCTGACGCTCGACGTAGCTCGTACTGACGTGGTCGATGTCCGGGCTACCGCTGATCCTGACGCGCTTGGCTCCGGTGCAGTCGGCGGGGCTGTAGCGCCCCTTGGCGCTCTCGGTGGACGCGCCGTAGGTCTTCACCAGCATGCCGTAGTCCACCAATCCGCCGAATGCGGCATCAACGGCATCGATATAGACACCAAGGCCGTCACTCGTGACCTGCACCCGACGGTCGATCCGGCTCGAAACGTCCCGCATGAACAGCTTCGCCCTGGTCGCATCGCGGGGGCCAACAAGCCAGCTTACGGCCAGCTTCGAATCAGCGTCGATAGCGGTCCACGTCCAACAGTCACCGGAGCCGAACGGCGCTGCCTTGGCCTCTTCCACGTTCTTCTGCTTGGCGTAGACGAATGCCCAGATTTCATCGACCTGAACGCGACGGCACCGGAGCCCGACGACGTGCTTGTCGTGGTAGTCGGCACACGCAGCGCCGACGTCATTCAGCAGCTTGGAAACGGTGGTCTTAGACACACCGGTCGCGCGCGTAATGGCGCGGATGCTCATGCCCTCACAGAGCAACTGGAGGATTTGGGCGCGCTTCTCTGGGGCAAGCTTGTTCATGCCCCAGAATATAATCAGCTATGCTTGAGCGGTCAAGCATTTCGGTCAGCTAGGGCTTTAAAGGCTGCGAGAATGTCGTCCTTGTGTCGCTGGAAAGAGGTGTTTGCGTCACGAATAGCGGCAACTTCCGGAGCAATGTTCTCATCCAGCACCCAGAACTCACGGTCATCGACGCCAGCGCTGAAGTCATTCAGATGGTGGTGCCTTTGACTTTGTGCGCTTTGCCTTTGCTTGACCACGATTGACATGTCTTCCTCCATCGACTTTTGCGATGCTGTTCCTCTGCCTCGTAAAGAAGCGGGAGTTCAGTTCTGGGTCAAAATAGTGCTTCCGCTTGATCCAGACCAGCCCCTCACTTCGGGTGATAGCTGCGACGTCGACCGCACCACCAACTGTCTCTAGATCGTCAGTAACCCGGCGCTTAAGCGAGGTGATCTCGATCAACGACTCAGCCAACACAACCAACTCCTGGACCGGCATAAAGCGAACCATATCAAGTATCCGCGACCTTGAACTATTCTTTCTCAGCTGAAGCGCGGCCTTGAAGTCGTTTGCGAGCTTTTTGACTTCAGCATCTATACGATCTGCCTGTGCCGAACCTTGCGCCGCCCCAGCAAGCACCGCCTGTTTAGCTACGCCAGCCAAGTTGACAAGCTGCTGCCCAACGTAGTCGGTAATGTACCGCTCATCTGAGGGGCCGATTCCTGCGAGGAACAGTTCTGCAATATCATGCTGGGCAAAGGCGATGACCTTTGCCCCGGTCGAGCCGCGTCCGACTTCGATAGTGTCCCCCTGCCGCCACTTGAGGCTCCCTGAGAAAATTCCATCAAGCTCAATCCAGCGCAGCGATGGGCACAATTCAGCAGTTCCAAAGCCAGCAATGACAACGCCAGCCTTGCCAGGGGAAAGTGGTTCTCTGTAAACCACCTCAGCGATTAGCTCAGCAAACAAACTGTCTGTTTGTGCGTTTTTCGGAGCCTTATAGAACCAATTCAAAGCCGTAGAGATCGCCTGCGAGTATCGCGCCGCAATCTCCTTGGGCGTCGTTCTCCCGAAATGTGGAGACGGTGCCTTTTTGCGCCAATCGCCAAGCCGAATTAACAGGTGTGCGTTAATATAATCAATTAGATCAGGCGCCGGTGCGCTGGATGACTTGTCGTGGGCTGCATACTCTTTGGCCCACTTGTGGAGGATTTCGGTCTCAACGGCCGTCTCGACCTCGCGAAGTATGGGTCTAGCGACAGCATAAATTAGCTGTTCTTCGTCATTCTGACTAACCTGCACCTCACTTGAAAGATAGCTTAGAAAGCGGTCCGTGCATTCAGCAACGGTGCTAAAGCAAGTGCCGCCCATAAGGCGCCGAAACTCTTTTATGACGAGTTCGAAAGGCAGCCCCATAAATTCAGCATTGCCGTAAATCATCAGGCCCAAAGGCTGCGCCTCGGACAGGTCGAAAATCTTATTGGCTGAATTGTAAATTTTTCGATTTCTGCCGGTGTCAATGGTCGATGCGCTATCAGCTGCCAAAGCTACAGCCAATTTGTTGAGAACAGCGACCTCAGTTGTCATCGTCCTTCGCAGCCCATCGTGCCGAGGCAGCTTGTCGAGCAATTTGTGACCTACGCTCGGAAGTCAGCTTCGCAGCTCTGGCCGCGCCTCCCTTTATCCCGCCGCGTCGGCCCAATTCAACCGCAGCGCGACTCTTAGTCGATTCGGTCTGCTCTGCAGCATCGCCGGTCGCAGCGTCAACAATCTGCTTCGCGAGCTGGTTCGCGTCGCGGGGCCGCTTAGGCTTCTTGGGTGGTGCTTGATCGGTCATGCATGGCAGGTTGCCCACGCCGAATCACAGAAGTCAAGTTACAGAGATTTCAAACTAGCCCACTACCGAACCACAGGGCATATATCCCCCTTGAACATGTAGTGCCGATTCGCTATATTGCTGTCATGGCAAAGGCACTCACACTCGCCCAGATCGAAGCTGCGTTCCCAGATGACGATACGTGTCTGGAGCACATCTTCCGGGCGCGCTACGGCGCAACGCACACCTGCTCGAAGTGCGGCAAGGTCGCCAAGTACCACCGCGTCAAGGCGCGGCGCTGCTACGAGTGCGAGTGGTGCGGGCATCAGGCTTACCCGACCGCCGGCACGCCGTTCGACAAGACCAGGACGCCGCTCACGGTCTGGTTCAAGGTCATGTTCCTGTTCTGCGCATCCCGCAACGGCGTCTCCGCCAAGGAGATCCAGCGCGTGACCGGCGTCACCTACAAGACCGCTTGGCGGATGGGCCACGAGATCAGGAAGTACATGGCATTCGTCGATGGCGACCACCCGATGGGAGGCGATGCCCCCGGATCGCCTGTGGTCGAGGCCGACAAGACGTTCATCGGCGGCAAGGACAAGATCGGTCAAAACGATAAGACCGTCGTGCTCGGCATGGTCGAGCGTGGGGGTGAGGTCGTCACACGCGTTATCGAGGACCGCCGCGAGACAACCGTTATCCCGGAGATCAAGAGCATCGTGCGTCCCGGATCGAGGATCGCCACCGACGAAGCCAAGTCCTTCCGCAATCTCCGCGAGGAAGGATACCGGCACGGCACCGTAAACCACGCCGCCAACGAGTGGGTGCGCGGTCCCGTTCATACCAACACCATCGAGGCGTTCTGGGGCAACTTGAAGCGCGGCATCAGCGGGACTTACGTGTGGGTTTCGAAGAAGCACCTGCAGAAGTACCTCCACGAGTTCGAGTTTCGTCACAACCTGCGGAAGTCTCCCGAGCTGATGATGCTGCTGCTTTTGCGCGCTTTCCCGTTGCCGGGGGCTCGCCGTGAGCCATCAGGTCAAGCAGCCGATTAAAACGCGACGATGCTTCATCACCTTTTGGAATTAGCGTGGCGTCCTTTGTAATCTTTGGCATGGGTGCGCAGCCACCTCTCTGCTTGATCCCGTTTCAAGTGGACATCGGCGAAAGCCTTTTCGCCATATGGCTGTCTCCGGACGATGAGCGTATCGAAGTTGTCGGCCGGCGGAATATAGAAGGTACTGCCATCAATCATCAAATTCGACCACTCGTCCTTACCGATTGGTTTGCGCGGCATTCCCCTAACAACACTTTCAAACATGTGATCATGCCACGACCGCCCGTTAAACTCGACGAGCCCGCGGACTCCTGCTTCGTTGAGGGCGTGCACTAGATCGACAGCATCTTCGGTATTGAGATCCCAGCCGCGACGAGTGGCCAACTCTCGCAGGTCTAACAAAGGCATCAACTCGCCAGACCGGAGCGTCGGCAGCCACGGTTTGGTGGCTACAATCCGCAAGGTCGTAAGCACCCCGCTATCGCGGGCAAACCCGAATGCCCCGTACACGACCAAAGCTAGGCCAAAAAAGAGAAACGCTGATTTCCCTAATGGCAGCCAGTCTTGCCACGACACCCAAGTCAGCACGATACCGGCCCCCAAGTGAACTGCATTCCAGTGTCTCTCGGCAGACATCCCTCACCCCATGCACGATTCACCAGCGTGCTACTCATAGCACACCTCCATGATTCGTCCATGTTCGAAGGGGATATATGCGAACCACAGCGTAGCGCCCGCTGCGTTCCGGGACGAATCGGCGGGTGAACGGATGGAACCAGCCCGGTTCAGCGGCCGAGCTCTTCCTTGACCTTGGCGGCGAGCTGGGGGAGCGAGAACGGCTTCGGCAGGAAGGCGAACGCCTCGTTCTCGTCGAGCTGCTGCTTGAACGCCTCGTTGGGGTAGCCCGACACGAAAATGATCTTGATGTCGGGATTCTTGGCGCGGAGTTCCTTGAGCAGCGTCGGGCCGTCCATCTCGGGCATGACGACGTCGGACACCACGATGTCGACGTCGCCGTTGCAGGCGGCCATCACTTCAAGCGCCTCGACGCCGCTCGACGCTTCCAGCACCTCGTAGCCGCGGCTTTTCAATGCGCGCACGGCGAAGCTGCGGACCACGTCCTCGTCCTCGACGAGCAGAACGCGGCCGGTGCCGGTGAGGTCGGCGGGCTTGGCCTGCTTCTGGGCGGCGATCGCCTTGTGCGTCTGAGCGATTTCCTCGGCGTCGATATGATGGCGCGGAAGATAGACGCGGAACGTCGTGCCCTTGCCGAGAACGCTCTCGGGGAAAATGTAACCGCCGGACTGCTTGATGATGCCGTAGACGGTGGCGAGACCGAGGCCCGTGCCCTTGCCGACGCCCTTGGTGGTGAAGAACGGCTCGAAGACCTTGCTCATCACCTCGGGGCTCATGCCGGTGCCGCTGTCCTCGATCTCGATCAGCACATACTCCCCGATGGTCATGCCGAGAAGTCCGAGCTTCTGCACCTCGCGCTCGTTCACGTTGCGCGTGCGAATGGTCAGCGTCCCGCCCGATGGCATGGCATCGCGGGCGTTGACGGCGAGATTGATCACCGCCTGCTCGAACTGGATCTTGTCGGTCTTGACCGGCCACAGGTCGCGCGCGGGCGGGATCTTGAGGTCGATCTTTTCGCCGATGGATCTTTTGAGCAGCGCCGCGAGATCGGTCAGGACCTCGCCGACCTGCAGCGTCTCCTTGAGCAGCGTCTGCTGGCGCGAGAAGGCGAGCAGCTTGCCGACGAGGCCGGCGGCGCGCTCGGCCGACGACTTGATGTTGCGGAGATCCATGTAGGCGAGATCGGTCGGCCTGTGCATGGCGAGCAGGATGTCGGAGAAGCCGATGATCGCCGTCAGCATGTTGTTGAAGTCGTGGGCGATGCCGCCCGCGAGTTTGCCTACGGCTTCCATCTTGGAGCTTTGCGCGAACTTGGCCTCGAGTGCCTTGTGCTCGGTGGCGTCGATCACATAGAGGATCGCCGACTCGCGCCCACCGCTGCCCGCGGAAAGAGGATGCATGTAGACGCGGCGCACCTGCGCCTTGTCGCTGCCGACGGGAATTTCGATCGGCGTGACGTTGCCGCGACCGGAGAGGACATGGCGCAGGCCCGCCTCGATCGCGGTGCGCGTCTCGCCGTCGGCGTCGCGTCCGAGCACGGTCTGAGCAGGCTGGCCGAGCCCACCCGTGCCGTCGAGGATCATGCGCGAGAACGCGCCGTTCGGGCTGCCGATGGTGCCGTCGGCGGATACGGTGGCGATGCCGAAGGGCGCTGACTGGAAGAAGCGGGTAAACCGCTCCTCGACGGCGCGTGCGTCGAGGTGGTCCGGTCCGGCGACGCCCGTGTCATTCGACGTCACGGCGATGGCGAGATGCCGCGTTTCACCTTGCGGGACGGACCGGCATACGAGACGCGCCGGCAGAACGCGGCCATCCTCGCGGGTCAGGTCGAGGTCGATCGCAACGGGCCGTTCGGCGGCCTTCGACACGAGCCCCTTGATGAGTTCGACGCCATCCGCGGGCAGGAGATCGGAGAGCTTGGTTCCGGGCTGCGTGGCCGCCGATCCCAGCCATTCGCAGAGCGTGGAGTTGATGAACGGAACCGAGCCATCGGCGGCGGCGATCAAGAGGCCGACGGGCGCCTGATCGAAATGCGCGAGCTTCGCTTCGTAGGCGGCACGCGTTGCATCGGCGCTGCGGCGCTCGGCGGTGACGTCGTCGAGGCTCCAGACCGAAAGCCGGCCGTGCGCCATGTCGCGCTCGTGCCCCGGAATGGCGAATGGACAGACGCTGATGCGGAAAACGCGAGGTCCCGATGGCGTCGCGATCTCAAAGTCGTCGCTCGCGGTCTGGGACAGCATCGCCGACCGGTTCAGGCGGAACAGTGACGATTGCCCGGCGGCGTTGTTGCCGACGAGACGTTCGAGCACGCCCGCCGTCAAGCGGCCGTCGATGCCGGCGATCGCGCGCAGCCGTGCGTTGATATAGAGCGGCGCGCCATCCTCGGCGGCAACGAGAATGCCGCGGTCGAACGCGTCGGCGGCCGAGCGCAGGATGTCGGTCTCGGCCACGCGCGGGGTGAGCCGGATGTGTCCCGCGACCAGCCCAAGAACGAAAAACAGCCCGAGCCCGGCGAGCAGGGTGAGGATCGTGAGCAACAGTGGCGACGCGGAGTTGTGCGCGAGCCCAGCGGCTACGACCGCGCCGGCGGCGATAGCTGACGCAGCCGCGACAATTGGCCCGGGCCCCATTGGGAACACAGGCTCTCGATAATCGGCAACTGCTGCCTCGACGTGTGCCTCGGACCCGCTCATGGCGGCGGAAGCTATCTGATTCTGGGGAAGGTCGGCGTGGGCAGCCTGCATCGACGCGAGACTCGGATACTAACACTTGCGCAGGCGCCCCGACGGGGTGCCCTTGACGTTGGCTCGGTTCGGGTTGCAGATCGTGCAAAACATGTCCGCAGTGCCTGCTCCAAACCGGGCCGTGCCTCAACAGTTCGATGATTAATGTTAAAATCGGCTGAACTTGCCGTCAGGGGCGCCAAACCGCGCCGCCGGCTGCGACTGCCGAAGTCATACTCCGGGGCCAAGCCAGCCCCCGGGCCACGCCAACCCTGGGGGGTGGCATGGGACACGATCTCGAAGGGAGCGCGGCCGCGGCCGTGTGAGAAAAAATGTGGGATGTTTTGAGCTACCTGCTGTTGGCGCTCGTGTTGGCCGGCGCCCTCGTCGGCGGCGCGCTGTTTCTGCGCGGCTATCTCAACGGCGGCTCCGCGACGGGCGGTCTGTTCGGACCGAAGCCAGAGCGGCGGATCGACGTCGTCGAGCAATCGACGCTCGACGGCCGCCGCCGGCTCGTCCTGATCCGCCGCGACGACGTCGAGCATTTGATCATGACCGGCGGTCCGGTCGACGTGGTCATCGAAACGGGCATCGGCCAGAAGCGGTCGCGCGGCGCTGAAGTCGTCGAGGGCCCGACCGCCGTCTACACCCGGCCCGCGCGGACGTTTGGCCAGGCCGCCGGCGATTGACGGCCTTGCCGATGCGGCGGTCCAACCCCAAGCAGGTGGTCCATCACGAGCCGGCGGGATCGCGGTTCCGGCGGTACGTTCGCGCTGCGGGGCTCGGCATGGCGATGACCCTGGCGCTCGGCGTCGCGCCCGGCTCGGCGCAGCCAGCGCCCGACATGAGCGGATGGCGCGATTGGGTCGGCCCCCTGTTCCAGACGATCGAAATCGGAACCTGGAAGCTGGCGCCGGCCCGGCTCATCACGGCGATCATACTTTTCGCGGCGCTGATCGTCGCGTTCCGAATCCTGCGGCGTTGGCTGTCGGCGACAGTTCTCGACCCGAAGCGCATGGAGCCGAGTGCTGCGCATTCGATCGATACAGCCGTCGGCTATGCCGGCTTCACACTCGCCGCGCTGACGGCGCTCTCGGTCGCCGGCCTCGACATCACGAATGTCGCCATCGTCGCTGGAGCGCTCTCCGTCGGCATCGGCTTCGGCCTCCAGTCGATCATCAATAATTTCGTGTCCGGGCTCATTCTGCTGGCGGAACGTCCGGTGAAGGTGGGCGATTGGGTCGAGGTCAAAGGCATCAAGGGGCGTGTCAGTCGCATCTCGGTGCGGGCCACGGTGATCGAGACGGCCGACAAGGCGAGCGTCTTCATCCCGAACGCCGACCTGATCCTGAACGCGGTCTCGAACTTGACCCCCTACCACTCCGGAGGCACGGCGGTGGTCCGGGTCGGCGTCGCGCATTCGGCCGAGCCGCAGCGCGTCACGGCCGCGCTCGAAGCCGCCGCCGCGGCCTGTCCCCTCCTCGCCACCACGCCCGCGCCGTCGGTGGCCTTCGAGGACATCGGCGCGAGCGCGTTGCAGTTCACGGTGCGCGGGGCGGTGTCGGATGTGAGCCAGGTCGGGGCAGCGGAATCCGATCTGCGCAGCCGCGTGGTGTCGGGATTGAATGCCGCGGGTCTCGCCATCGCGCGTCCTCAGACCGACGTGCATCTGCGCGACTTGGATGCGGTGCGTACCGTGCTGATGCGGGCGCTCGAAGAACGCGAACGCCGCAATCGGGTGCCCGGCGCGGAGACGGACGGCAATCCCGCCGCTTGAAGGCGTCCGGTTCAACCGTCCCGGCGCGCAAGCACGTCGATCAGTTCGTCGATTTTCTGTTCTTGATCTTGCGCACTGCCCGAGGTCATGGCGTGGCGTACACAATGGCCGACATGGTCACGCATGACCTCCAGCTCGACACGTTTCAAAGCGGCGCGAACGGCCGCGATCTGAGTCACGATGTCGATGCAGTAGCGATCCTCGTCGACCATGCGCACTAGTCCGCGCACCTGTCCTTCGATGCGATTGAGCCGTTTGCGGCAGGATGTCCGAGTGGTTTCGCGCATCATTGACGGATACCCCATGGGGGTATAGGTGTCAACCGGCGCTGGCGGCTTGCTCGATGCTCATCGAGCGCCGTCCTCCGCTGGAAAGAGTGATCGCCATGTCGGACCTGTTCAAGAAGCAAACGCCTGCTCCCCGCACCGCGGCCCCCGCGCGCGCAGCCTCGACGCCAAAGATAAGCGAAACGGCAGGTGGTTCGTCTTGTTGCGGAGGTGCGTCGCATGATGCGCCCGCCAGCGGGGTGCCGCATACGGCGTCGGCGACCGACCCGGTGTGCAACATGAGCGTGGTGATCGCGACCGCGAAGCATTCAGCCGAGCACGACGGCAAAACATACTATTTCTGCTGCGCGAGCTGCCGGACCAAATTCCTGGCCGATCCGCAGCGTTATCTGTCGCCACCCGAGAGCCGGCCCGCAACAGCAGCAGCCGACCCTGACGCCGCCTACATCTGTCCGATGTGTCCGGAGGTTCGCCAGATCGGCCCCGGCACGTGTCCGAAGTGCGGCATGGCGCTGGAGCCGGAGATGGTGTCGCTCGACGCCGCTCCCAATCCGGAGTTCGTCGATTTCAAGCGGCGGCTGGGCATCGGGCTCGCATTCACGCTGCCGGTGTTCATGCTCGAGATGGGCGGGCACGTGATGGGCGGCCACGATCTGATTGCGCCGAGTTGGTCGAAGGCGATCCAGCTCGTGCTCGCGACGCCGGTTGTGCTGTGGGCGGGATGGCCGTTCCTCGAACGCGGCTGGGCATCGCTGCGCACGCGCAACTTCAACATGTTCACGCTGATCGCACTCGGGACGATGACGGCATGGGGTTACAGCCTCGTGGCCACATTGCTGCCCGGTCTGTTTCCGCCGGCCTTGCGCGATCTCCCGGGCGGGCCGCCGGTGTACTTCGAGGCGGCAGCGGTCATCACCGTGCTCGTGCTGCTGGGTCAGGTGCTGGAACTGAAAGCGCGCGAGCAGACCGGCGACGCGATCCGTTCGCTGCTGAAGCTTGCGCCCGAGCGCGCGCTGCGTGTTCGAGTGAGCGGCGGCGACGAGGAGGTTGCGCTCGACGCCATCGATGTCGGGGACCGTCTGCGGGTGCGTCCCGGCGACACGGTGCCGATCGACGGCATCATTGTCGAGGGCGTGACCCAGATCGACCAATCGATGGTCACGGGCGAGCCGATGCCGGCCGCGAAATCGACAGGCGATGCGGTGATCGGGGGCACGATCAACGGCAGCGGCGGGTTCGTGATGCGGGCCGAAAAGGTCGGGCGCGACACCTTGCTGGCCCGCATCGTGCAGTCCGTTTCGGAGGCGCAAAGGAGCCGCGCGCCGGTGCAAAGGCTGGCCGACAGCGTGGCCGGATGGTTCGTGCCGCTGGTCGTCGCGGCGGCCGTGCTGGCGTTCCTGGCGTGGTGGCAGTTCGGCCCGGAGCCGCGATTTGCCTACGCGCTCGTGGCGGCCGTGTCCGTCTTGGTCATTGCCTGCCCGTGCGCGCTCGGCCTCGCGACGCCGATGTCGATCATGGTCGGGCTCGGACGCGGCGCGGCGTCGGGCGTGCTGTTCCGCTCGGCCGATGCGCTGGAACGCTTCGAGACGGTCGACACCCTCATCGTCGACAAGACCGGAACGCTGACCGAGGGCCGGCCTGCGGTGGCGTCGATCCACACGCTCCCGGGGTTCGACGTGTCCGACGTGCTGCGGCTCGCCGCGAGCGTCGAGCGGTCGAGCAAGCATCCCTTGGCGCTCGCCGTGCTCGCGGAGGCGGAGCAACGAGGCCTCACGCTCGACGAGCCTTCGGACGTGGTCGCAACCGCTGGCAAGGGCGTCTCGGCCCTCGTCGGCGGACGCCGCATGCTGGTTGGCAACCGCCGGTTTCTCGGTGACGCCGGGATCGAAACGGCGGGGCTCGACGCGCTTGCAGCCGACCACGCCGCCGGCACTACGCCGGTGTATGTCGTCATCGACGGCGTGCCAGCCGCCATGATCGCCGTCGCCGACCGCATCAAGGACGCGGCGTCCGCAGCCATCACGTCGTTGCGCGCGCTGGGCGTGCGCGTCGTGATGCTGACGGGGGACGTACCGGGCAGCGCCGCGCATGTCGCCCGGCAACTCGGGATCACCGAATTCGAGGGCGGCATGCTGCCCGACGACAAGGCGCGCTATATCCAGCGGCTCAAATCCGAAGGTCGCGTCGTGGCGATGGCCGGGGACGGGATCAACGACGCACCCGCGCTGGCCGCCGCCGACGTCGGGATCGCAATGGGCACGGGCAGCGGCATCGCGATCGAGAGCGCGGGGGTGACGCTGGTCGGCGGCGACCTCGCCGGGCTCGCACGCGCGCGACGGCTCTCGGTGGCGACGATGCGCAACATCCGCCAGAACCTCGTGTTCGCGTTCGCCTACAATGCGGCAGGCGTGCCGATCGCGGCGGGCGTGCTCTATCCGGTGCTGGGGATCCTGCTGTCGCCCATCGTCGCGGCAGCAGCCATGTCGCTGTCGTCGGTGAGCGTGATCGCCAACGCGCTGAGGCTACGCTTCGTATCGATCGATGGCTGAAGTTAACCCGGTTAACGTGTGCTGACGACCTTTCGGCCGGTGCCGTCGGCGTGGTATGTGGTTGAATATTGCATATCGCCAGGGCTGCCGACGCTGGAGGGGTTTTTGAAGGTCGTGATACTCGCAGGCGGACTGGGCACCCGCCTTTCAGAAGAGACCGTCGTGCGTCCGAAGCCGATGGTGGAAATCGGCGGCATGCCGGTCTTGTGGCATATCATGAAGATCTATTCGCACTGGGGCATCAACGACTTCATCGTGTGCCTCGGCTATAAGGGCTATCTGATCAAAGAATACTTCGCGAACTACGCCTTGCATATGTCGGACGTCACGTTCGATCTCCAGCGCGAGAGCATGACGGTGCATCGGCGGAGTGCGGAGCCCTGGCGGGTGACGCTGGTCGACACGGGCGACCAAACGCAGACCGGCGGCCGCATCGCTCGCGTGCGGCATCATCTTGCAGGCGAAAAGACCTTCGCGCTGACGTATGGCGATGGACTTGCCGACATCGACGTGCCGGCGACAATACGGTTTCACGAGGCGCACGGGGGGCTCGCGACCGTCACCGCCGTCCATCCCGCCAAGCGGTTCGGTGCGCTGAGCGTCACAGGCGATCGCGTCGTGGCGTTCAAGGAGAAACCCGAAGGCGAAGGCGGGTTCATCAACGGCGGGTTCTTCATCCTGTCCACGGATGTCATCGACCTGATCGCCGGCGACAGTACGATCTGGGAACATGGGCCGCTCGAAGCGCTGTCGCGAGACAACAAGCTTTTCGCCTATCGGCACCCCGGGTTCTGGCACGCCATGGACACCTTGCGCGACAAGACGTTCCTCGAGGGAGAATGGTCGTCCGGCAGGGCGCGGTGGAAGCTGTGGGCATGATCGCGCGTGACGATGCGAGCGGCCGGAGCGCCCGCTGCCATGCCGTGCGCCGGCGCATCATCGGCTTATCGCACGCGTTCCGGTCAGCGCATCTGGGCTCGTCGCTGAGTGTCGTCGAAATCCTCGATGCCGTGCTTTCGGCGAGCGACATCTCGCCGTCCACGGCGTCGGCCCGCACGCGCGACCGACTGGTTTTCTCCAAGGGGCATGCGGCGATGGCCTGCTACGCCACCTTCGAGGCACACGGGCTGCTCGATCCGTCGCTGCTCGAGCGCTATCTACAGGACGACAGCGACCTGTGGGGCCATGTCACCGTCAACGACAAGGTGCCCGCTATCGACGCCAGCACCGGCTCTCTCGGCCACGGCCTCGGGCTGGCAGCCGGATACGCACTCGGCTATCGGCTGCGCGGCTGGCCGGGTCGCGTCTTCTGCATCCTGTCGGACGGCGAGTGCGATGAAGGCACGACGTGGGAGGCGGCCCTGTTTGCCGGACATCACAAGCTGTCGCCGCTTACCGCCATCATCGACTGCAACAAGATCCAGAGTATCGGCGCGACACGCGACGTGCTCGATCTCGAACCGTTCGCGGACAAATGGCAGGCGTTTCGCTGGCGCGTCACACGCGTCGATGGGCACGATCTCGATGCGCTGGATCGCGCCATCGCGGACCGCGGCGACGAGCGTCCGCATGTCGTCATCGCCGATACGGTCAAGGGCAAAGGTATCGCGCGCATCGAAAACACGGTCGCCTCGCATTACCACCCGGCAAAGCCCGAGGATCTCCTGTCATGAGAGAGCGGCGGGCATGCGCAACAAGCTGATGGCCTTGATCGGCGCTCACGCGGCATCCGATCCCGACGTCCTGTTCATGACCGGCGATCTCGGCTTCTCGGTGGTGGAGCCGCTGCAGGCGAGCATCGGACCCCGGTTTATCAACGCAGGCGTCGCCGAAGCGAACATGATGACCATGGCGGGTGGACTGGCGGCCTGCGGCTTCCTGCCCTACGTCTATACGATTGCCCCCTTCGTCACGGCACGCTGCTACGAGCAGATCCGCAACGATATCTGCTATCCCCGGCGCCGGGTGCGGCTGGTCGGCGTGGGCGCGGGACTGTCGTACGGCTCGCTCGGGGCGTCGCATCACTCGCTCGAGGATGCCGCGATCCTGGCGACGCTACCGAATATGATCATCGCCAGCCCCGGAAACGAAGCGGAACTCGGCTTGATGCATGAGATGCTGATTGCGGAGGAGCGCGCGGTCTACCTGCGCGTGCCGCGCGAGAATGGCACGGCCTATGTGGTGCCGGAACGGGTGACACCGGGCGAAGCGGCCTATGAAGTCCGGGCGGGGAGCGACATAGCTTTTGTCGCCAGCGGTCCCTCCGTCAACGAATGCCTCGCCGCGGCCATGGAGTTGTCTGAGGCGGGGGTGAGCGCGCGGGTTATCAGCGTGCCGCTTTTGCATCCGTTTCCGATGGTGCCGGTCGCGGATCTGGTCGGATCGCAACCGGTGGTCAGCGTATTCGAGGGTTATGTCGGAGGTCCCCTGGAACTCGGCATGTTGCGCCTGCTGGCGACGAACGGGCGCGGCAATCGCCACCTGCATGTCGCTGTGAACCTGGCCTATCCGGAGCGCTGCGGCAGCACTGAATTTCTGCGTGCGGCGCTCGGCATCGACGCGAAGTCTATAATAGCCGCAGCGCGCCGCCTGCTCGATGGCCGGGGTTGAGGCGATGGCGATGCGGGTCGCAATCCTCGGGGCAACCGGTCACATCGGGACGGCACTCGCGCATCACTACGCGGCGGACGGCGAAACTTCGCTCGACCTTTATGCGCGGCGGCCCGATGCGGTCAGCTCGCTCCTTCCGACAGCAGCGCCCGGGCGCGTCCGCGTGCTCCCGCTGGATGGGTTTGATTTTGCGGGCGTCGATGTGGTCGTCAACGCGCTTGGCGCGGGCGATCCTTCTCGCGTGCGCGCGATCGCGCCGAACATCGTCGCGCTGACGCTCGACTGGGAGGATCTGATCCGCCGCGCGCTGGCACGAAGCGGCGGCGATCCGCTCTATGTGTTCCTGTCCAGCGGCGCGGTCTATGGGCGGTTGATCGAGGACGGGGCACGCATCGATGCGCGAACCTGCTTCTCGGTCAACACCCCGCGCGAGGACGAGGCCTATGGCCTCGCCAAATTCCTGGCCGAAGCGATCCATCGCAGCGAAACCGGCCGCCGCATCCTCGACGTCAGGATCTTCGGCTTCGTCAGCCGGCACATTGATCTCGGCGGCAAGTATTTCCTGTCGGAGTTGTTCGACGCGCTCGCCGGAGACAAGACGTTCGTCACCGGCGCGCAGGACATGATCCGGGACTACGTCGATGCCGACGATCTCGCGGCGCTGATCGGCTGTGCATCGCGGGCCGTCTCGGTCAACATGGCGGCCGACATTTATTCGCAACGCCCGGCTGGCAAGTTCGAGATCATCCAACGTCTGGCGGAGGTCGGGCTGAAATGCCGCGTCGATCCGGACTATCCGCACGCGGGGCAACGTATAGCGTACGCGTCGCACTATGATGTGGCTGGCGGGCTCGGCTATGTGCCGGCCCGCGCGGCGGTCGACACGGTCGAGCGTGTAGCGCGGCAGATCATCGACGATCGGGACCAGAAACAGATGGGCGGCGGCGCGCGGTGAACGAGTTGGTCGAGATCCGATCGTCGCGCGCCGTCGCTCCCCCGGGAGGTCTGTGGCGCGAGATCGCGGTCGCGTTGTCGATCGGCGCCGTGCTGTGCGCGATCAGGCTGGCGATGTTCGATTATCCGGTCTTTTTCGGATTTCGAGGCATTCCCAATCACGACAGTCTGAGCGCGGCGGCGGCGTTCAATTCCTCCCTGCACGCCCTCCGCATCGAAGGCGACATCGCGTGGTGGCTGCCCGGGCCGGATGGCGGCTACGCCCAGTATTACAATTTTTTCCTGTCTCCGCTGGCACCGACCGCGGGCAGCCCCGAGTTCATCGCGTGGTCGAGCCTGATCTGGCTCGCATCGATGGTGGGGATCGTCGTCCCGGAGTACGCGCAGTTTCTCGTTTTCAACTGGATGCTGATGCCAAGTCTGGCGTATGCGGCGCTGGTCCTGCTGGCGCGCGGTTATTGCCAGACGTGGCTCGCGCCAACGCTGTTCGGTGCTGTCTATGCGTTTGGCGGGCTCGGCATCTGGAACAACGCCTGGATGTTCTACCAGGAATGGTTCCATATCTTTCTCATGCTCTGGGCGCTCGATGCCTTCAGCCGGGGGTCTTCGCGAGGGACGCTATTGGCGTTGGCGGGATCGCTCTTTCTTCTCGTGGCGTCGGCCAACTATTGGACCGTCTTCGCGGTGTGGTTCGTGGCCGTCTGGACCGGCGCGCACGTATTCCTCAACCTGCCGAGGTGGCGAGCGGCCGTGCGATGGACCGCATTGTTGCATTGGTCCGGCGGCGGCGCGGGCGTTGCGCTCGCTGTGGCGTCGCTGGCGTCAGTCGCGGCCGTGGCGACGGTCGGGCTCGTGTATCTTGAACAAGACGGGCAGCATGTGCGCGCGTCGACGGCGGCGGGGCTTTATAGCCTTGACCAAGTCTGGCAACGCGCTCACCACACCGACGTCCGCTTCTTCACGACGGAGTTGTTCAACCCCGTCATCGAGCGTGCGATCACGGGCTACAAAGTCGTCAACGAAGCGCACAACGCGGTCTACATCGGCGCGATGCTGCTGCCGTTGCTCATGGTGTTCCTGGTGACGCCGTGGCGGCGCCGCGACATGCACCTGTTCATCGTGTTCGGCTTTTTATGCTCGATCGTCACGATATCCGGGCTGTTCCTGCTCGCGTGGCAGATCACGCCTGGATTGAACCGTATTCAGCACATGTTCTACTTCTATCACTACTTTTTCCGGCTCGTCGTCGCGCTGATGGCCTGCATCGCGCTCGATCGGTTGGCGGCATCGTGGACTGCCGCCGAGACCGGCCCGGCGAGCCGCGCCGCGATGGCGGCGGTTGCGCTCGGCGGTGCAGGATTGGCCTTTCTCTTCCTTGCATCCGAGCAGTTTCAAGCACCGCTCTGGGCGGCCGACGCCACGATGACGCCGAACCATCGCCTACAAAGTATCGGGCTCGCGTCGCTGCTCGTTCTGCTCGGCGGTTTGCTCGTCTACCGGATCGGTGTCGAGCGGTCGAAGTCACGCCGGCTCATTCTGCTGGGGCTATTCGTGCTGATCTGCACGGGCGACCTCGTGCGGTACTATTGGCGCGCCAGCATCGCGGACCAGACCATGACAGTGGCGTGGCGCGGCGTTCAGCCAAAGGACGGTGCGCTGCACCCGGCAGTCGCGGCCGCCCTCGCAAAACCGTGGCCGCCGGCTTTTGCGGAGGGCGAGTTTCCGCCGAAGCTCTACGGCCTGATGCCGATCACGACGGGGTTCTGGCCGCAGAACGAGTTCAACCCGACAATGGCCGTGACGCAATTCCGGGGGTTGCCGCCGAGCGAAAGATCCAGGTTCGAGACAGTGTCGCTCGCCGGCGCATCACCAGCCCTCGACCAAGCCGACGTCGCGCTCGATGGTTCGGCGGTCTCGATGCGGCCGCTCCGCACCGGCTACAACGGCGCCGTGCTCGAAATCGAGGCCCAGCGAGCGGGGTTCCTCGTCATTCCGCTCAATTTCGATCCCTATTGGCGCGCGACGGTCGACGGTGTCGCCGCGAAGGTCGCGCGCGCGGCGGGCCGTCTCGTCGCGGTACCGGTCGGGGCCGGACGGCACACGGTCGAACTCACTTATGCGCCGCCCAGCCGCAGTGTCTATGCGGTGTCGCGCAAGCTCACGCTTCTGGCCTTGCTGTGTTTCGCATATGCGGCGTTTCGCGGGCGCGATGATCGCTCCGACGTGTCGTCATACGCCAAATTCGCGGGACCTGTACGACGAACGAAGCCCGGAGGGGACGCCATGCGCGACGAAGCAACGGAAGTTAGAACTTGAAGACAGATCATCCGCTCTCGACGTTGCCGCGCCAGTCGGCTAGGGGAAACCGGTGACGACGGCCGTTTGGATCATCGAATTGGATCGTCGACGAGGCGCATGGGGAGACAATAGAAATGAGCAAGGCCAATACCTTTCGCCTCATCATGATTTCGGCGATGTACGAGAATGGCGGCAACACGACCCATCGATTCCTCGACGGGCATCCGGAGCTGTTCGTCTATCCGTTCGAATCGCAGCTCGGCAATGCGCGGCAGCAGGATTTTCTGTCCTCGCTCTATCCGCTCAAATATCGCTATCCAGAGTTTCCGCTGACCGGGAGCGCGGAGCAGGATTTCGAGCTGTTCTTCGACGAGGAACTGAAGACGTTCCTGCGCTCGAAGAAGGCGAGCAAGTTCCGCGATACCGACCTCGTCATGACGGAAGCCGACCGCAAGCGCCGCTTCACGGAACTCATGGCCGGCGTACCGCGCACGCGCGGCAATATCGTCGCGAATTTCTACGAGGCGACATTCGACAGCTGGACCAACTATGCGCGCTCCGGCAAGGAAGCCGCATACGTCGGCTATAGCCCTGTGATCGGGTTCGATGGCGAGCAGATCCTGGAGGACTTCCCCAACGGCCATGTGCTGCACGTCGTGCGCAATCCCTGGTCGGCCTATGCCGATACGTCGAAGCGACCCTATCCGCTGTCGATCCAGCGCTACGGGTGGACCTGGGCGCTGATGCAGCACTTCGCGCTGACCTTGTCCAAGCGCTATCCAGATCGCTTCCACATCCTGCGCTTCGAGGATCTCGTGGCGGACCCGAAGACCGCGATGGCCGGTGTGGCCAAGAAGCTCGGCATCGGCTGGTCGGATACGCTGCTCTATCCGTCGTGGAACGGACAGAAGATGGGCGAAGTCTATCCGTGGGGGACAATCCGCTCGGCCACGACGGCGGCGAACATCGCCACCATGAACGAGCTCGACGCCCGCCAGAAGGCCGAGATCAAGAGCTACACCGATACGATGCTCGACTTCTTCGATTATCGGGATATGGCCTAGCCGCCGCGAAATGTTCTACGCCAAGAGCGATACGCCGTTAGATGACGAGGTGCTGCGTGCGCTCGCGGCGGATAATCCGCTCGAAGCCGTGCGCCGGACCAGCGCGGTCGCGGACTTGCTCGCGCGTCATGTCGGCCAACCAGCCAAGGTGTACCCGCTCGCACGGCAAGGGACGTTCCACATCGTCCACGGCGCGACGTTGAGCGACGGGCGCGAGATCGTCGTGCGCTCGTCACTGCCTCAGCTCCACCCGGTCGACGATCGCATGCTGATCGAGGCGTCGGTCTTTCCGTTGCTGGAGACGGCGGGGTTGACCTGCCCACGCCTGTTGCTCATCGCAGTCGGAGGTGAGCGCTCAGCCGCGTTCGATGCCGTCGTCATGGACTGCGCGGCGGGCACCGCATTCGCGGATCTCGATGATCAGGACGATCCGGGCGTGCTGGCCGCGATGGGGCTGGCGTTGAGACGCGTGCATACGATCGAGGGCGATGGCGGCTATGGGCCGCTTGCTGAATTTTCGGGGTCCCGTCTGCGCGGCGGCAGTGCGCGTTGGGACGGATATCTGGATACCAGTCTCGACCGGCATCTCGCGACGTGTCGCACGCTGGATTTGCTGACCGTCGCCGAGGCCGAGCGCGCGCGCGGGCTGTCGAGCGGTGCGGACTGCGGCTGGCGCGGAGACGCCGGGCGGCTGCTGCATGCCGATCCCGGCGGTCACAACATCTTCATCGACGGAGGACGCGTCAGCGCGCTCATCGACTGGGAAGACGCGATGCTCGGCGATCCCCTGTTCGATCTCGCGATGTGGGCGACGTTCCAGCCGCAACGCCGTCACGGCGCATTCCTCGCGGGTTATGGCGCACCCGCCGCGAGCCGCGATTTTGCGCGGACGTTCGCGCGATACTTTCTGCGCATCACGTTGGCCAAGGCCGTGCACCGGATCAGATTCGCAACCCCCGATCTGCCGGGGCGGCCGACGCTGCGTCAGCGGCTCTCCGAGGCGCTCGAACTGGCTGACGCGGCGGACTGAGCGCCGGCGGTGCCGGACAACGCCGTCTCGGCCTCGGTGTGGGCCTCGACCGCGGCGGCGTTTGACGGCGGCACATCAAAATTGAGCCGTTCGCGTTCGAACACGAGCGGCTTACGGCGCACCTGGGCATATATCGCGAGGATGTACTCGCCGAGCAGGCCCATCACCAGCATCTGCACGCCGCCGAAGAAGAACATCGCGACGATGATCGTTGGAATGCCGGGCGGGGCGAGCTGCCGGAAGTAGACGAGCGAGTAGACGAGTGTCGCGATCGCATAAAGGATGCTGAGGATCGCGACAACGGTGCCAGCAAGCAGAACGAGACGGATCGGCGCCGTGCTGAACGTGACGAGGCCGTTCATGCCCTGGTCGAACAGGCGGGCGAGCGAGTTCTTGGTGACGCCGCGGCGGCGCGCGCGCCAGCGGTACGGGACGCCGACGGCCTTGTAACCGCACTCGAAGGTCATGATGCGCATGAACGGATACGCGTCGTCGATCTGGCGCATCGCCTCGACGATCTTGCGGTCGACGAGTTGGAAGTCGCCGACGTCGGGCGGTGTCACGACGTCGGAGAAGCGCGACAGGACGCGGTAGTAGGCCTTGCGCACGGACCGCATGAGGATGGCCTCGTCGCGCTCGGCGCGGATGCCATAGACGACTTCGTTGCCCTGCTCCCACAATTCGACGAAGCGCGGAATAAGTTCGGGCGGGTCCTGCAGATCAACGGGCACGAACAGCATGACGGCATCGCCCGTCGTGGCCAGAACGCCATTGAAGGTGGAACGCAGCGGCCCGAAGTTGCGAGCATTGAGGATCACCTTGACGTTCGGATCGCGCGCGGCGATCTCGCGCAGGATCTCGGGCGTGCGGTCGGTCGAGGCGTTGTCGCAGAACACGTGCTCGCGCCGGTAGCCCTTGAGTTCGGTTTCGAACAAGCGGCGGATGGTGTCGTAGCATTCCTCGACGTTGAGCTCCTCGTTGAAGCACGGCGAGACGATCGAGATGGTTTTCATGCGGAGTGGCCCTGATGCGCACGTGCGGCGCTGATGGAACGGCGGGGAAACACGGCGCTGGCGAGGACAAATCCGATGAGACAAAGCGCGAGTGCGGTCAAAAGCGCACCATGTCTGAAGGACGGCGGATCGTAGACGAATTCGACGGTGTGCGATCCGCTGGGTACGATGACGCCTTGCAGAGCGAGATTGGTTCGAAGAGGTGCTTCAGCGCGTCCATCGATGAGCACGTGCCAGCCCGGTGCGGCTGGCAAGCTGACGACGAGAAAGGCCGGGGCATCGGAGACGGTCGCGAACGACCAGCGCCCCGCATCGCGGCGACGAACCTTCACTTGGCGAATGGAACCGGCATCGGCGGCCGGAAGTGTGACGGTCAGGTCCTTTTCGACGAAGGCCATTTTTTGCACGTCGAACGCGGCGCCATCCGGCGTGATGCCATCGCGCAACGCGCTCTGCGTGGTCTCGTCGGAGGCGGCAACAACGCGCTCTACGAACCATGCAGGCGCCGCAGGCTCGGGTGTGTCTGTCACGCTCCACCCATCGGTCAAGCGCCGAAGCCTCGGTTGGCTCGTCCCGTCCATCCGGGCATTCAACAGGGGCACTTGGCGCACGGCGCGGGTTGCCGTGTCCTCGAGCATGATGTCGAGCACCAGGATCCGGCCATTCGCCTCAGCGGGTTGTTCGATCTCGATTTCGGTCACCATCGCCGCCGGTTCCGGCCAGAGGGGATGCGTTGTTGCGAAGTGTTGTAGCTGCGTCGGCGCGAATGCGGCGGCGATCTTCGGCGAACCGTGCTGCATGGTCGCCCCAGCGGACAGGATCGTCAGATCGGCGGTGTCGATGCCACTGCGGAGTTGGAGAGCCGCACCGCGGCCGTCGGACGTGCGGACCTTGATGCGGGCGGCAGCGGCACCTTGTTTCATTGTGGTCGCGCATGCCAACGCCGATCGCACCGTGATCTGGTTCGCAGGGATCGGCAGCGCGAGAGGAATGACCGCGCGTCGCGTTGCCTTGGAAGCACTGCCACATGCGCCGAGATGGATTGGCTTCTGGTGGCCATCCTTCACGAAAACATGCGTGATGCCGAGCAGTTGCCGGATGTGGGGTGCGGTCGAAAATGCGGAGGGGGTGCCGTTGAGCAGCCCGGCCAACTGCACGTACCGAAAAGGGGCGAGCGGCGTGTAGCCGCCGATTCCCGGAAGCCCATAGGCGGCGTTGAGGTTGGCATTGACGGGGACGCGCAGTTCTTCCGGAGCGGCACTCGCGCGCTCGCCGAGCGCTACGTAACGGCCGGATGCCGCCGCGAGTTCGGAACGAATCTCGGAGACCCATGCAGGATCGGAGAGCGCGACCGCCGTCGGCCGCCACTCCGCGCCGAGACTGAAGTGGACAAGATCGGCTGAGACAAGACCTGCAAGCAAGGCCGCGAGCTGGCGCGGCGATCGCCGCCGATGCACGAGCGCCGCTATCGCGAGGCCGGCAATCAGCAGCGGCCCGCCGACAACCGGGTTCCACCACCACGGCGGCAGTTTGATGCCGCGCCAGCCCGCGACTTCGGTCATCCCGGGGTAGCGCGAGATGAGGAAGGCCAATGCCAGCATCATGAGAGCCGCCAACACCGAAGCGGCGGCGAGCGGCGCGCGGCCGGACAAGCGGCCGTTCCGCAAGGCAGAGACGCCGATCCCAGCCAGCACTGCCGCACACAGCGTCAGCACCATGCTCGCGCGCGCAGGAACGCGGAAGCTGCCGAGGACGGGAAGCTGATAGAAGAGCTTAGACAAAGGGGTCGCCGAGCCGAGCATGAACACGAACGCGGCAATGGCTGCGCCCGCCCAGAACAGGGCTTGAGTACGCGCGCGATCACGGTCCATCAGCGCGAGTACGATTAATGACAGGCTGGCGATGCCGAAATACGAGAGGCTTTCGTGTGCGTTGGAAGCGCCAAAGTAAGGGATCTCATACGGCGCCCAGCGGCCATAGAGATACGGGAAGAAGATTTGGAGTTCGTGCGCCGGCAGACTGTGCTGGATGAAGTCGTCGTGGGTCCACGTCGACCGCGCGGTCTCGCCGACATAGGCCAGCAGCGGCAGAACCTGGATCGCACTGATCGCCAGTCCCGCCAACACCGCTCCGGCGAGGACGGCGAGCCGCGTGAGGCCCGCGCGCGTCGCGAGGCCGTGGGCAACGTGGACGACATAGACCGCATATCCGCCTGCTGCCGCCAGCGCGTAGGCTGCGATCTGGGGATGACCCGACAAAACGATGAGTGCGACGCAGAGCGCCGCAAGAGCCCACCATGTGCGGCTGGGCTCGCGACCCAATTTGAGAACGACGAGCATGAGCGCTGGAAGCCAAGCCGCGCCGTGGATGATCGCCGTGTGACAGGCATGACCCATCATGAAGCCGCCGCAGGCATAAACGATGCCAGAAAGACCGGCCGACCAGTCGTCTCCGGTAATCTCACGTACCAGAAGATAGGTCGAGAACGCGGCGATGACGTAGGCCGAGACGACGAAGACGTTGAAGTTCGATGTCACGATGCGGGGAGGATACCAAAGCTGGAATTGTGGATCGGCGGAGATCGGATATCCGGAGAAGAGAAATTCGCTCCATAGCGTGAGCGGAGCCTGAAATGCCGGGTAGTGATAGGCGAGCGCGTCGGTTGGCGCGAGCAGGCCACGCGTCCAACCTGGCGCGAACAACACGGCGAAAAAGATAGTATAGCAAAGGAGCGCGACGATCGGAGCGCGGCCGAGCGCATCACTCTCATGCGGCTTGTTGCGCACGCCCGTCCCCCTTTGCCCGCGAACCGTCGATGGCACTTCAAATGCGATCGGGTGATCGGCCAATGACGATCACGACACGACGTCTGCGGCGGATCGACTTATGCAACGGGGGCGCGTAGGGAGCAAGCCGGCAACGGGGCGGCGCGCGGACGAGGCAAGGTGATGCGGGGAGACGTTCTGAGATTTCTGGCGATTGGCGCGCTCAACACGGCGTTCGGGTACGGTGTCTTCGTGGCGCTGTCGCTGACGCTCGACGGCAATGCGGCGGCTGTCGTGCTGTCGACCATCGCGGGCGTGCTGTTCAACTATGTCAGCTATGGCCAAGGCATGTTCGGAGGACGCCGCTCGTGGGCCAGCTTCGGCGCGCACGCCGTCTATTACACGATCGTCTGCATCGCGAATATCGTGGCGCTCGAACGTCTCGTGTCGTCGGGGCTGTCGCCGCAGGCCGGACAGTTGCTGATCGTGCCGGTGATCGCGGCGGTCACGTACGCGGTGAACAAGCTCGTTATCTATCGGCTTTGAGGGATAGCGCGGCAACGCCCGGGGGCAGTCACGACGCGACCCGTCACGATGCAGCGGCGGGTTGTGTCCGGTTGCGCACGAGAAGCTCGTCGATCTGGCGTTCCGAGACCGCGCGCGCGTCCCCGCCCCCGGCATGAATGCGATACCAGTCGAACGTCCAGCGCAAGGCCTCGGCGAGCGGCACGACCGGCCGCCAGCCGAGGCGACGGCGCGCTTCCGACGTGTCGAGCCACAGCAACGCCTCTTCGTGCGGGTGCTGGCGGGTGTCGCGCATCCATCGAGGCGCACCGCCATTCAGGCTGACGAGCTGATCCGAAATCTCGCCCACGGTCGCCATGCCGTCGCCATCCGGACCAATATTCCAAGCACCCGAAAAACCCGGGCCGGCGGCGAGCCGCTGCGTCAGAACCAGATACCCGGCGAGGCAATCGAGAACGTGCTGCCAGGGTCTGGTCGCCATCGGATTGCGGATCACGGGCGACCGTCCGGCGATCAGCGACTGCGCGAGATCGGGGAGCAGTCGGTCGCGCGACCAATCTCCGCCGCCGATGACGTTGCCTGCGCGCGCCGTGGCCAGCGCGGGCCCGCCGCGGTCCTGCGCGAAGGCTGTCGCGCGATAGCTGGCGGTGACAAGTTCGGCGCAGGCCTTGCTCGTGCTGTAGGGGTCGGCCGAACCGAGCCGGTCGCTTTCCTGGTAACCAGCGGCGCGGCCGTCGTTCTGGTAGACCTTGTCGGACGTGACGATGACGATGGCTTGCAACGCACGCAACGTCCGGCACGCCTCCAGCGCGTGCACCGTCCCCATCACATTGCTCGAGAAGGTCTCGACGGGCTCCTCATAGGACGTCCGCACGATCGGCTGCGCCGCGAGGTGGAGCACGACCTCCGGATCGGCGCGGTTCATCGAGGCGGACAGGTGCGCGAGGTCGCGAACATCGCCGCGGATGTCATCGATGTCCGGGCCAAGATCGAGGATGGCGAAAAGGCTGGGGTTCGTCGGCGGCGCGAGCGCATAGCCGGTGACTTCGGCGCCGAGCCGCGTCAGCAACAAGGACAGCCACGCGCCTTTGAAGCCGGTGTGCCCGGTGAGGAATACTCGGCGCCCCTTCCAGAATTCGGCGTCAATCATGGGCTGAGTTTCCAAGTCGCTGCGGGTCTTCCGTCGGGTCGATCGACGGCCTCGGGTCAACACGTGTCAATACTCGCCCATTCGGCGAGTTAGGATCATCGAAACGCGGTCGAACTATGCTTCGGATGAGAACCATAATCGAGCCCCGCCACATGATCGAGCAATTCGGCCGGAATGTCCCATCGAGCCTTCATGCGCTCTCCGGCAGCGTGTTCTATTCGGGCCGCGCAGCCTTTTCGGGGCCGCGCGAGCTCTACATTCTGGGCCTAAATCCAGGTGGCGACCCGGACAAGCAATCCGGAGACACGATCGAGCGCCAGATACGCTTAGCAGTTGGGGGCACGCCCGAGCATTGGTCCGCATATTGCGACGAAAGCTGGAACACGAAAGCTCCGGGAACGTCGACGCTACAGCGCCGGCTGCGGCATGTTTTTTCAGGGATCGGCATCGATCTCAGGCGAACGCCAAGTAGCAATCTGATCTTTGTGCGCTCCAAACGCAAAGCCACACTCGTAGGTGGTTTCAATGCACTCGCCGACGCATGCTGGAGCTTCCATCGTGAAGTTATTGCCCAGCTGAATGTCCGCCTCGTCGTCTGCCTCGGTATCAGCACCGGGATGGAGGTTTGCCGCAGAACGGGAGCGTTACGAAAAATCGACGAGTTTGCCGAGCAGAACGCGCGCGGTTGGATCAGCAGCGTCCATGAAAACGGCCAAGGCTTGCGTGTCGCCAGTCTCGCGCACCCCAGCATTGCGGATTGGACCGCTCCCGCAACGGACCCGACGCCGCTCATTGCGCGCCTGATCCCGTCAAAGCATCAGCGCAGCGGCTCAAGCTGACGCCAGCCAGATCGTAAGGGAAATAACCGTGATGGGTTGCATTCAAAGAGGACCCAAGGGCGCGCCGCCGTCGGGCGTGCCAGCCAGCACGCTAACGCTTTTTTTGTTGTTTGGTGGGCGAGCGGGGACTCGAACCCCGGACCCGCTGATTAAGAGTCGCGTTTTGGCGCTTTCCGGCCGTTTCCGTGTTTTGCCTGGAGTTGCACAACTCATTGTTTCTCTTGACGTTCACGCCGTAACGCTATTCCGTCCACCTCACCGGGTTTCCATTCCGGTGGCGACCCGGTGGCGACCCAGCGAAATTCGGCAGTGAGGTTGAGCACGATGGAAACGACCCGATTGGCCCAGCGCAGCGTCGAGGCGGCGCAGCCCAAGGCGAACCGCTACACGGTCTATGACGATGCCCTGAAGGGGTTCGGCCTGCGGGTCTATCCTTCCGGGATCAAGACGTGGATCGTGGAGTACCGGCCAGCGGGAGGCGGACGGGAAGCGTCCAAGCGCCGCGTCACGCTGGGCAGCACCGAAGCGCTCGCCGCCGTAATGGCGAGGAAAGCCGCTGCGGATGTTTTGGCGGCGGTTCGTCTCGGAGCCGACCCGGCGCGCGAACGTCAGCAGTCACGCAAGGCGCTCACGTTCGAATCCCTCGCCCAAGCGTTCCTTTCCGAGCACGTTGCGACGAAGCGCAAGCCGCGCACCCTGCAACAGTATCGCGCGCTGCTCGAAGACATGGCCGTCCCTACCCTCGGCAAGCTCAAGGCAGCGGAGGTCCATCGCGCGCAAGTTGCCAAGTTGCACCTCAAATTCCGCGACACACCCTATCAGGCGAACCGGATGCTGGCCGTCATCGGAGCCATGTATTCCTTTGCCCAGCGGCACGGCCTCGTGCCGGAGGATGTGAACCCGGCGCGTCGGATCGAGAAGTACCGCGAGCATCGCCGCGAACGATATCTATCCGCCGACGAGATGGACCGTCTCGGATCGGCCATCCGCGAAGCCGAGACAGTCGGCATTCCCTGGGAGGTGGACGACACCAAACCCACAGCCAAGCACCAGCCCGCCAAGGACCTCCAGCGAACCATTCTCGCCCCTCACGCGGCGGCGGCGCTTCGGTTGCTGATGCTGACCGGCGCGCGGTTGCGCGAGATCCTCCACTTGCGCTGGGAGCACGTCGATTTCGAGCGGTCCATGCTGCACATCCCGGACAGCAAGACCGGCCGCAAGTCGATCCTGCTCAACCCCTATGCGCTAGCCGTCATCGCGGCGCTGCCGAAATGCAGCGCCTACGTCATCGCGGGCTTCGATCCCGAGAAGCCGCGCGCTGATCTGCACAAGCCGTGGAAGCTCATTCTCAAGCGTGCGCAAATCGATGCCGTGCGGATCCACGACCTGCGGCACACGTTCGCCTCGATCGGCGCCGGCAGCGGCATGGGCTTGCCGATTATCGGCAAGCTGCTCGGACACACGCAGGCCTCGACCACCCAGCGCTATGCCCACCTCGACAACGATCCCTTGCGCCGCGCCACTGGCGCCATTGGCGCAACTATTGCGGCGGCGATGGGGGAATGCAGTGCCGGTGCCGAGGTCGTGCCGTTGCGGCGCGGGCAAGCAGGTTGATTGCAGTTGCGCTCTATGGCCGATCGTCAATCCTGATGACTTTTCGGGTCTGTTGCGGTGGCAGCGTGCGGCTATTCGAGACGTCGATTTCTCGGTGGCGGCCAGCAAGCCGATCGAGCAGCGCATCCGCAAGTCGACCGAACAGCCATCGTTGCTTTGGTCGCCAACTCCTACCGTATTGGCAGCCGTTCGCCCATGCAGATCTCATCGGCGCTAGGTGGACCTTGCAGTCGTCGTAGTTCTGAAAGCTGCGATAGCGGCACGTTCCGCAGGCGACGGGCAAGTTGTCCGGGTTCTCCGGCGGATAAGTTCGAGGGCGCCCATCGACTGGCTGCAAGACCGCCTCCTGTTGCTCGGCAATCCGCGTTCCCTTGGCGATGAAGCGCTCGATCCTCTTCGAGAAGTCGTGGTTCGGCATCCCGTCAACCGCCGGCAGCGGATCGGACGGCGATCGATGCCCTTGCGCAAACTCTGCGGCTTCGCGTGCGATCGGGATGCCCTCCGCCTTGTCTCGCATGATCCATTGCCCCACGTATTGCCGCGCCCATTCCGATGATCTCGCCGGAACTTCCAGCCCATAGCGCTGGAACGTTCGGTGCGCGTAGATTTCCGCCTCCAGTTCCTTCACATGCCCCGGCTTCGACCATGTGGCCGGTGTGTTGTGCAGCAGGATATGGCCGCACTCGTGCGCGAGCACGTAGAGTTGCCGGCGCGTGATGCCCTCGGGCGCGAGAATGCGGCCCTTGTCGGACCACGCCAATCCGCTGATGCTCTTGTGCGTGTAGTGCCGCGTGACGCCGGCTTCCATCTTTATCGCCAGCGCGATCAATTGATAGCGGTCCCGCGCGGCCACGCGCGCCGCCTGGAGACGCTCGCCGGCATCGCGCTGGGCATCGGTCTGCAACGCCGTCCTGTTCTCGGACACGTCCTCGGTGTCATCGCTATCGGAATACGGTTCCGCCGGCTCCTGCCCCATTGCCCGCCCCATCAGGATGCACACGGAAACCTCGCGATACTTCGTGGCGAAGGGAAGGCAGAGGCGCCGAGGTCGTGACGCTCGGGCGGAGGCCCTGAGCAAGCTAACAGATTGAGAACACTATGCCGCAGTCACGATTTCGAAGTGCGCCCGATGAACACTTCTTCACCTGTCAATCGATTGAAGTAGACGTCTAAGCCGTTCGCGTGTCGCAAGAACTCAAGAGACTTTTCGCGCGCTTCAACGGGTGTAAAGCCATACGTCGAACTCAACGACGATTCATAGCGCCACCCGTCGGGAAGAAGAACTTGCGCGAGACTGCTACCGACAAGGCGACAAGCTGCAACGCGATACTCTTTCGCAGACCCGGTGTTGACGTGCCCGTACTCGATCCATGTGCACGCCGTCGTGGGGCCGCGCAATTGGTCAACCACGACCAGATCCACTGCCGAACCTTCATCGAGGTGAACCAGCCCGTGTGCTGCGAGGCCTTCGATATAGTCTCGCGAATCGTCGGGCGACATGAACCCGACACGGACTAGTTCACCGTCAGCGCAGAGAGTTTTGTTAGGGACACTCTCTCGAAATGCGAGCCACCCGCCGGGCCAACTGCGCTCGATGGCCGCCACTTGGACCACAACGGAAATTGCTTCCACTAGAACCGCCATCATCCCACCCGCGCCACGCAGTTCTCGTTCGCCCCAACTTCTGCCAGCACATACACGACGCTGAGTTCGCCCATGCCTCAGCCCTTCTCGTGAATGTCGAGCTTGTGCAGGCCCTTCACGATTTTCATCGTCTCCAGGCTCACGGTGATGACGCGAAGGAACAGCTCCAAGGGGTACTTGGGGTTCCTCATCGTCTCGACGGCCCAGTCGTTGGCGTCGTTGACGATGCCGCTGTCCTTGTCGGTCTTGACGCACTGGCGCTCGACGACCCAATCGAGGGCCGGCTTGCCGTTGACGACGTACTCGTAGGCGTCGATCGGGATGCCGGTGACGGTGATCGCGTCGTTGTAGTGCAGCGTTGTGCGGTCCTTGTCCTTGCCGTAACGCATCTTCTCGACGCGGTAGTCGCGCGACTTGCCTGAGTGGGTGACCTTCACGCCCTCGTAGATCGGCACCTTCTCGTAGTTGATGTGAAGCTCGCCGAGCGCGCGGCCGGCCTTGGAGAAGGCCCAGAAGTCGGCGGCGGTCCTCACGCGCGGTATGCGCGGCAGCTCCTTGCCGAGGTTGTCGGAAAAGAGGTCGCGGTAGTCGGGTGAGTGTAGAAGTCCGTAAACGTAGTAGAATAGGTCTTCCTTGCTGATCGTCTCGCCAGGATAAGCCTCGCGGAAATGGGCGAGACCTCCGTCAGTGATGGCGTCGCGGCGCAGGGGCCCTTTCTTCTTCTCGGCCGCAGCGAACAGCGGCGTGTCCGGTTCATCGTCGGGCTGGTCGTCATATAGGTAGAGCGGGAAGCATTGGGTGCCGCCATCCGTTTGAAGTTCGCACAGATGGTCGAGTATCAATGCGAGTTGGCCTTCGCCGCTCCATCGCTGCTTGACCATAATGATGCGGTTCTTCGCCGTCGCATTGGGGAAGATGCGCGGCATTTGGTAGACGCGCTCGTTAAGTGACCGGTTGTAGTAGAGCCATTGCTTCTGGAAGGGGCGATAAATTGCCGGCACCAGATCGGCCTCATCCACATGAATATCGTGGTCGCTAGCCAGCGCCTGTTTCAGGTTATGTGTCCAACTGATCTTGGTTGGATCTGTGTCGATGAACCCGTCTACCAGTTCGTCACGCTGCTTCTTGGTGGCGCCTGGATGCGCCTTGGACAGCCGATTGCGCTCGCCGTTGTAGAAATCGATCATGCGCCCGACGTTCTCTGCCGCACTGGCTTGTGAGGCGTTAAAGCACCACGCATCGCGCTGCGACTTCACCCCACTGGAAAAGTTTTCGAACAGCTTGCTTGCCTCGACGCCATCCTTGTCGCCAATGGCGATATGAGTAGCAAACGACGTATCCCGTTGCTTCAGCCAATCGCCGTGCGCATCAGGCTCGATCATGCGCCAGCCCGGCCCCGCCGCGATCCCATCGATACTGGCGAACGCGGCGATGGCTTCGAGCTTTTGCTCCCGGCTCAGATAGTCGCCGATGTCGTGGAAGTGGATTTGCCCACGCTTCGCGGCCTTGGGGTTCTTGACCAGAATCGAAATGGCGATGGGTGCGCGGCTGCCGGCGCCAAATGCATTTCCGGCCTCCTTGCGCCTCAGCTCGCCCGAAGAACGCGCGTTACCCCTCAGATGGAAGACGTAGAGGCTGCTGAACTCCTCGGTCAGGCACTTGCGCAGACCGTCTGCCGAGTTGCCGTCGACAAACCCGCCGTTGGTGACGAAGCCGACGACGCCGCTCTGACCGATGCGGTCGCTCGCCCAGCGGATCGCCCGGATGTAGCTGTCATAGAGGGCATTCTTGTTGGTCGCGGTCGAACGGGCTGCGTAGGTAGCACCGATCCGCTCATCCAGGGACGGGTAGTCGATGTTCGCGGCGAGGTCGTTGGCGCTCTCCTGGCCCTTTGAATAAGGCGGGTTGCCGATGATGACGCGGATGTCGAGCTTCTTCTGCCGTTTGCGGCGGCGCGAGTTGTCGACGAGCATGTGGTCGACAAGGTCGTCCTTCTCGTACATCTGGAAGGTATCGGTGAGGCAGATGCCGTCGAACGGCACATAGTCGCCGCCGACAATGCCGTGATAGGTCGACTCGATGTTGATCGCCGCGATGTAATAGGCGAGGAGCACGATCTCGTTGGCGTGGAGCTGGCCCGCGTACTTCCGCTTGATCTCGTCGGGCGTCATCAGGCCCGATTGCAGCAACCGCGTGATGAAAGTGCCGGTGCCGGTGAACGGGTCGATGATGTGGACGCCGTCGCTGCCCAGCGTCTCGCCGAACTTGGACTTGAGCACGTCGTTGACGCTCTTGATGATGAAGTCGACGACTTCGACCGGCGTGTAGACGATGCCGAGCCGCTCGGTCATCCTCGGGAAGGCGTTGCGGAAGAACTTGTCGTACAGCTCGACGACGATCTTCTGCTTCCCTTGCGCATTGTCGATGCCCGATGCGCGCATCTTCACGCTGTCGTAGAAGCGCTGGAGCGTGTCGGCTTCCTTGTCGATGTGGTGCTGTTGCAGGATGTCGAGCACGCCCTGCATCGCCTTCGACATCGGGTTGTGCGCGGCGAAGCCGAAATCGGCGAACAGCGCCTCGAACACGGGCTTTGTGATCATGTGCTGGGCCAGCATCTCGACGATCTCGCCATCGGAAATGCTGGGGTTGAGGTCGTCGCGGATTTCGGCGGCGAATTGGTCGAACGCGGCCTTCGCCGCCGTGCTCTAGGGGTTTTCCAGAATGGCGGTGATGCGGTCGATGTGGGTTTGCGCGATCTTGGCG
Source organism: Hyphomicrobium sp. (assembly GCA_022843145.1). Taxonomy (GTDB): domain Bacteria; phylum Pseudomonadota; class Alphaproteobacteria; order Rhizobiales; family Hyphomicrobiaceae; genus JAKAML01. The sequence continues at coordinate 1,644 of JALHOF010000013.1, read as the reverse complement.
ATGTCGGCCGCCCATTCCTCCCAGTGCAGGCGGTTGCCGCACTTCTTGACGACCTTGGCGTAGATCGCGCGCTCGATCTCGCCGATGTCGAATTGCATCGGAATCGTGCCGCCATCCGCGTCTTTCTTGCGCTTGGGTGGCGGGCTGCCGAGATTGGTCGTACCTCGTGCCCGATCGGCGGCGTCTTCGTCGCGACTGGGGCTCGACTTCTTGCGCTGGATCTTGTCGGTGATGGCGATGACTTCCATCTTGCTCGTATCCTGGCCGATCAGGTCGAGCTTGTTGATCATCGCGTCGAAGCGGTCGTCGTGCGAGCGCAACGCCTGCAACACCTGCCAGACCACGCGATAGACCTGGTTGTTGCCGAGCGCCTCGTGCGGCTCCATCCCGGCGGGTATGACCACGGGAAGCACCACGTAGCCGCGCGTCTTGCCCGGCGCGATGCGCATCACGCGGCCAACGGACTGCACGACGTCGACTTGGGAGTTGCGCGGGGTGAGGAACAGCACCGCGTCGAGCGCTGGAACGTCGACGCCTTCCGACAGGCAGCGGACGTTGCTCAAGATGCGGCATGTGTCGTCGGCAGCTTTGGCCTTGAGTCAAGCGAGCTTGTCTTCCTTCGCGGTCGCGTTCATGCCGCCGTCGACGTGCTCGGCTTCACACTTGAACTTGATGGCTGCTGCCGCCGGATCGTCATCCGATTTCTGATAGGCCTCGACGACGGCCTGGAACATCGAGGCGATCTTTTTGGAGCTGACCTTGTGGGTCTTACCGTTGCTCTGGGCCTCGATGACCTGACAGAACGCGACGGCACGGCGCATGGGGTCATGGTCGCCGGCAAGCTCGGTCAGGTTCTGCTTGGACAGCGCCTTCCAGCACCCGACAATGCGCGCGGCGTCGTCGACCTTCAATTGATTGTTGCCGTCGTCGAGCAGCTCTTGCAGGCGGCGGTTGATGTGCTTTTCCTCGACGGCGAGCACGATCACCTTGTAGTCGACCAGCAGGCCGCGCTGCACGGCTTCCGAGAATGTCAGGACGAACAGTTCTTTGCCGTAGAGCGATTCATCATCCATCGAACACAGCGCGACATTGTCCTGATCGGCCATCGCCTGCGCCGCTACGCTGTAGATGCGCGGCGTTGCCGTCATGTACAGGCGTTTTGTGCCCCTGACGAATTTCTCGTCATGCACGCGGATGAAGGTGCTCTCGTCCTCGTCCTCGAATGTCGCGCCCGTGGTGCGGTGCGCTTCATCGCAGATGACGAGGTCGAAGTCGGCAAGTTTGTGCTTCTTCTGGGCAGCGCCGATGGTGTCGATCGAGTGATAGGTGCTGAACACGACCGTCATGCTGTCGGCGTCGTGGCGCTTCGCGACTTAGGCGGCGAGCTTCTTTGCGTCGGTCGTTGCCGGATAGCGCAGCTCGTGAACGAAGGTCTGGATCGCCTCATCGTCCTTGTCGCGCTTCTTGCCCACGTCGCTATCCGAGCACACAGCGAAGCTGTGTAGCGGAATGGCGGCTTCCTGGCTCTGTCCGTCGTCAGGCTTTTTGGGACATTTGAGCGGCTGAGCTAAGAGAGTGTTTGGCCCATCTGGTTGAAGCTCATGCTGCTGCGTTGAAGTGCTGTTGGCGGCGGCGCTCGATGGT
>JALHOF010000012.1 GCA_022843145.1 Hyphomicrobium sp. | reverse complement strand
CTGCAGAGCCTGCTTGTCTCGCTGTCTCATCGTGTCCCTCCGTGGGGTTACGATGAGCCGGAAACACTCCCCTACGCAATCAGCTCAATCTGTCCGACAGGTCCTGACGGCGAACAGGCTGTGACGGCAGCCGCCGGGGTAGCGGTGGGGTAGCTGGAAATCGGATGGTCTAGCGGTAGATGCAGGGCCCTCGCCGACGAGACGACGGATCGGGCCGACCTCCGGAAGTAGCATGGCGCCGAGAAAGTGCCGACCGATGCGGGTGTGAAAAGGATGCGCGAGAGGTCGGTGGAAGGTGAGTGTTAGGCCAGCCGTCATGGCTGAACGGGGGCAGACCAATCTCTGCTGGACTTCGCGATTCGTGCCAGGGTTGGAAGCTTCAAATTGGCATTCAGGAGTGCGCATGGGCCCTTCTGAGTCGCCCTCGGCAGGGAGGGGGCGATTATCAGTCTATTTCCGCAATGCAGGCAACTCATAACGCCAGTAAGAACCAGCCTCAGTGTCTATTCTCTTCAGCTCTTTTGTCCGAAGATCGGCCGGCCGTAGCCCTTGAAGGATCAGCCGGCGGATATCCGCAATTATCTCTTTCTGATCTGCGTAGAGACTATGGTTCATCGACGGCCATCCTCCCAAGGCAGTAACGTCGATCAGATCGACCCCTGGAAATAGCTTTGGGGGTTGATCTTCGCTTATTAGGCCAACGGGAGTGCGGCCCTTGCCAAGTTGCGCTGCTACAAGCGCCATGTCATTCGATGCGGCGTAGACTGTCGCCTTTGCGCCTCGATGTTGAAGTCGATCAACCATGTTTTCAAGCAAAGCCGCATCGAGGTCGGGGGCCGCCAGAATAACCTCGCCAATGTTTAAGGACGCGATGCGCTCGGCGCTGAGCCCCTCCAGCGCGGTGTGCAAAACAACATTTCCCATACTATGGGCGATTACATTTATTCGCTTTGCAATCGATCGGATCATACCGTCCAAAAGGTCTCTTAGCGCAGGGCCGGACGCTTGGGCTAGATCGCGATCCCCGAAGTAGGCCGTCCCTCCCTTCGTTGGCCACGAGAACAGGAATACCGAGCCATCGAATTTTAGATCAAGTGCAATCTGGCCGGCGCGCTTGACAGCATCGTCGAAGGGGACATTGTAGCCGTGAATAACTACTAGGCTCTGGCCGAGAAAATCCCTAGCATTGAGCAATCGGCTTCGACTCTCTCGCACAAAGCTATCTCGCGTCAGTACCGTAGTAGTCTCTACTCTTATTTGAGTTACTGGCGTGATTGAAGGTCAAAAAAAGTCAGCCCAAACGTTCCATCCTTTTCGGGGCTTTTGCGGGGCGGCTACCACTGTTACTCTCGCCGAGCTAAGCGCAGATGCAGGTGCCCGATCACTTCCGAAACCAGATATCATTCCGACTAAAGGCTGTCGATTGGTTCCCACATAGATGGGTATTTCCACGAGGTCGTTCTTCATGTTCGCGCGAACTTCGGCGAACAACTTTGCGGCTTCCTCTGTGCGCCCGGTGACCCCATATAGCTCCGCGAGAGCCAGGCCGAACTGCGGGTCTCTTTCGCCGCCGCTCTGGGTTGCTGCGACGTGGGCGTTGTAGGCCTTCTCCAGGAATTTCTGAGCCTCTTCGATATTGCCTTCGTGCATCAGAAACGAACCGAAGTTCAGCATCATGTAAATGTCATTTGGGGAACGGGGAGCCTCTCCGAGATCGACTATTGTCATCGAACGGCGATACTGAGTTTCGGCGTCAGCGTATCGGCCGAGTCGATAGTAGGTGCCCGCCAGCTGGTGCTGGAGTGCCGCTGACGACCTAGAGAGGGCACTCTCTTCTCGTTCGAGAATAGAAATTGCTGCGAGGTACGCCTCGGCTGCACTTTCGAGGTTGCCACTTTCTTGAAGTGCCTCCGCCTCCTTGCTCAACAGCACCGCTATCAGAAAATGCTTTTTTCCGAGTTTGGTTTCTGCGATCGACCTCAATTCCCCAGTTTTCGCTGCGGCATCCGTGTACCGCTGCTTGTCGGTTAAGTCTGAGATATCTAGGAAGCCAAGACCAAGACAGCTTGAGTTGAACTCAATGCTGGAGTTGCTACAAATGCCTTCGGCGCGCTTTCGCCACTGTGCTGCCTGGGTAACCTCGCCTGAGGTCGCGTCGATCAAATGGAGGTGGAGGAGGTTGTTGATCAGTTGCGCGCCGGACGGACCAAATCGCCTCTCCGCAAGCTCCAGAGACTTTACGAAGAGGCGTCGAGCCTCCTTGGGGCTCCCCTGTCGGAACTGCACCACGCCCAGCAATCCATAAATCGGGCCGAGATTTACGTGGTTCCCATCTCCACCCCACTCATAATTCACCAGTGCGAATGCTTCTTCGAGGTATTCGTGCGCCTGCTTTAGGTCGCCATCTACCGTTGCGATGGTGCCCAAACCAAACAATGCCATTCCAATGATATTGGCATCCCCCCCCTTGACTCTGCCGAGTCTGCGCGTTTGAGACCTCAATGGCCTCCTCAAAGTATGGCTGTGCTTCTGAATAACGTGACGTTTCGATCAGCAAGTTTCCAATTGCTACCGACGTCAGCGCCACACCGAAGTCGTTGTGAGAAATATTCTGAAATAGGGACCGCGCGCGGCGGAAGACCGACAGGGCTTCACGGCTGCGCGATGCTGTTTGCAGGGTTCGCGCGATATCGTCTATCCAATTGGCCGCCTCGTGCGGATCATTCATCAAAGCCGGGCGGGCAATGTCGAGTAGCTTGATGAAGACTTCGTCGGCTTCTTTTTGGCGATTCTGAACTTCAAGTAGAAAAGTGAGTTCCAAGTACGCGTTAACGAGCTGATGGGTTTGACTGGAGCCCGACACATTCTCAAGTTGGCTTACCATGCGTCTGACGATCTGCTCGGCATCTGAGTAACGACCGCCCGAAAGGTGGGACTGCACATCGCTCCAAGACGAGCTAGGTATCGGAGGGGCTTGGGCGTAAGCGGGAGCGAACAACTGCGACGCTAATCCAAGCAGCAAGAACTGTCTGGAGATCAGCTTCAGAAGTGACATGCTGTACGCCCCCTGAAATGGAAGAGTTAGGCTTCTCTAATGATATGCCGCGATTGTGTACGTTCTAAGCTGGGTCGTTGATTCTTGGGGCGCGCGCCGCTGGTCAATATATATTTTGAGACCCCATTAGGCCGAAGCAGCGGCCTCAGACGTCGTGGGTGCATGGGTGCTCGAACTCGAATACATCGAAATAGCTGCTCAACCCCTTCATCTTCGCTTGTCGCGTTCACCGCCAATGAGAACTATGCGGGTGTTGTGGTTTCAGGCGAGAATGACCGATGTTACTCTCGCCGTCGCTTCCGCAGCGCTCCCCGCACCGCCTTGTCCGTCTTCGCCAGATCGAACCGCTCCGGATCGAACTTGCCGCCGCTCCAACGCTTGAGGCGCTTCTGCTCCTCGAGCTCGTCGGGCTCCGGAGAGAGCAGCACGCGCACGAACTCGAAATACCCGTGTGGTCCGCCGACGTCCTCGGGCGGACACGAGCGCGCCCCCTCGAAGCAGGTCGCCGTCTTGGGTGCCGGCTTCACGGCGAGGAGCTTCTCGATCTGCACGGTGTGCCGCCAGTCGTCGCCGAAGTCGTACACGTAGACGAATGACGGGCCGTCGTCGTACCGGAACTGGAAGTCGCGCAGCCGCACATCGCTTGCGTCGAACGCCTGTGCGTCGCCCTCGAAGCGGTCCTGGTTCAGCATGTCGAGGTTGCCGTAGCGCAGCCCGCCGATCTCGAACTGATGCAAGTGCGAGTCGGTCCAGCCCATGGCGGCTTGCAGGATGTGATGCAGCTCCGCGAGGGTAGTCGTTAGCGGCACGACGAGGCGGCGCCAGATGGGCGGCTCGATGTCGTCGAGCGTCACTTTGATCTGGACGGCGTTCGGCTCCTCCCAGACCGTACGCGGCGATGTATCGGTCTCCGTCGACACGGCTGCTCCCCGTCTCCGTCCCCCCACCGTCATTCTGCATCGCGCGGTTGCGACGTCAAATGCGAGCGATGGCCAAGACGGCCTCGAAGATCCCTCGCTGGCACTCCGTCAGTGATTGCACCGCATCGTCGTTCTGTCAGCCGGCACGGTCGGCAACGCGAACAAGAGCCGACGGAGACCAGCCGACCATGCGAATGTCTCGAACGTATCACATTGCCCTCGGCATGCTGATCCTGGCAGCGGCGTAGGTGCGCTAACACGAGTGGCCACCCCGCCATCGATTAGCAGTCCGCCGAAAATCCATCGCAACAGCACCGAGGAGGTGAGCGTGTCCGCGCTTGCGGATCATCAGGCTGGGCCAGGCTGATGACGCCGGGACGAGCTCGAATGGCGGCGTGCCGAGGAGGGGCGACCGGAAGTGAATATGCCGAACAACGAGCATTGGCGACTCGAACTCCATGTCGACTTCTTTCACGACGGCGGCCACGATGGTGCCGGGGGTGATCGCTGTATCTGGATCGATGACCACGACGTCACCCGACGTGAAAGTAGGTGCCATGGCCATGTCCGTCACAGAGAGCGCGAACGCACGCGGACCGGTCGGGAAGCAGCTGTAGATTTGGCTTGGCGCCGCGCACAGTTCCAGCTTGCCTCGCGCGTACTTGATGGCTTCGGCCTCATTGAGCAGCGGTATCGCGTTTCCTTGAGGCAGCGTCGACGGAGCGACGCCATCGCTGCAGTTCTGCATGCCGAGCAGGAGCCAGTTCGCATCCGCAGAGACGATCCGCGCGAAGTCGCCGAGCGTCGTCGCCGTCATTTCCGCACGCCCGGCCTCCCACGCTGAGGCAAGTTGTTTCGATTTTCCGATCCGCTTCGCCACGTCGACCTGCGAAAGCTTTGCGCGCAGTCGCGCCTCGCGAACGCGTTTTCCAAGGACCACCAGTTTGGATTTCATCCGACACTCCATATTCCAGTTTCTGGAGTATGAGGGTGGCGAAATGAATCTTGGCCATCAACGAGAATATCAAGCGATCCTAACAGCTGATGGATGCAATAGAATGTCACCCATATAGATGCAGGCGTGCATCAGAGCTTCGAATTTCGCAACTCGCAGAATCTGCGCACGAGCTTTCCGAATCGCGAATTTTGCGTCCCGCTATCGCCGTCACCGGAAGAATGATTCAGCCGACCACCTGGCTCTCCAGATGGCCGGCTATTCAGCTATGCATGGGCAGGATGGAGTCAAGCGCCGCCCTTGCGCGGTCGGGGCTTGCCATTTGGTTTCGACCTCTTCGTGCCCCGGCGCTTTGCCCTCTTCACCGCAGCGGCAACCAGTTTTTGATACATCTCGATGGCGCGCGTCTGCTGCCCCTTGATGTAATATTGGGCCGTCGTCCGGAGGGTTCGATGGTGCAGGATGTCCCGAGAGATATGCATCCGCTCAGGAGCAAACTCACTGATGAACGTAGCTGCGCTATAGCGGAACATGTGAAAGCTGAATCGCTTTGTTGTGCGTCTCATCAGCGTCAGTTCCACAGCCATCGAGATGGTCGCGCGACCCATCTGCCCACCATTTCGGGAGATGAACAGGAAGCCTGGATCGGGTTGATTAGCCTTCAGAAGGCGCGGCCGGAAATGGCTGATGTACCTCTGAAGTCGTTGGACGTATGAATATTCGTTGGGAAGCGGGCACTCGAAGGGGCGCCGGCCCTTCATCGTATCGGACTCGAACCGGAACTTTGGCATGGCCTCCTCGATGATCACGTGCTCGCCAATTTTCATCATCCGCCAGTTCTCTCTCCTGAGCGGGCAGAGCGTGGCGCCCAAGATGAGTAGTCCGTTCCGAAAAGTCTCCGCCGTTCGGATGCCCTGCACGGGATCTTGTTCGGCTTCGTCCATGATCTCCAGCGCCTTCTCGACCAGCTGAATTGGCGATAGCAGACGGCTGTCGATGTCACGGCTGCGTTTCGCGATGCGCGCGAATCTCCGAATCACTTTTCGAAAGTCGCTTTGATCGAGATGCTCGTCGATGAGCCGTAGCGCACGGCAAAGCGACGTCAGTCCAAGCAGAACGGTCTGCGGCTTGAGCGTCTTTAGAAGGTGGTGCGCATACGCCCTTAGATCAGGCAACTGGATCATGTATCCCAGGTTGCTGAGGTCAGTGGATAGACCACAGTCCCGACGGAACTCGATGTAGCGACCAAGCGCCAGCTCGGCGTTCTCACGGGTTCGGGGCGCAAGAATTGCAGCGGGGCCAGAAGGCGTAAGAGCATCGCCAACGAAGTTCGCATCGAGCCACGCCTGCTGCAACTTCTGGGGCCAGCGTTCATGTCGCCATGCATCATATCGACGGGGCTTTTTCATTTTAGTATTCCTTCTCTGGTTGATAGGCGACAGCGCTCGACGCGGCGCTACCGATCTCGACGGTCCCGTCCTGAACCTGAACGACCAGCTTCTGGTACGCGGCTGTGGCCAGTTCGGCGTCGAAATAGGAATAGTTTTTGATTGTCGTTGCGATAGACCTGTGCGTCAGCACGCGTGCAACCATCGCGTATGCGCCGGGGAATCGTCGCAGTACGATGAGATGAACGATGTGGCGGTAGAGGTGAGGATTGACGGGAAGCCCGGTGCGGTCATCGATCAGCCGGCTCAATTGGCCGGAAAGGACACTCGCTAGCTTCGGGTGAGCTACCGTGGCGCCTGAGAACAAGTGAGGGTCGCTATCGTCTGCCAGCAAATGCCGAAACTTATGTACATAGTTCCGGATCATGCGGGCGCATTCCGCGGGAAGCGGCAAGGAGGCCGGCTCACCGTTCTTGAGCTCACCCTCACTGAACTCGAGGCGTAGCGAGCCCTTCATTCCGGGTCGTGCCCAGTTCAAGTGCCGATCGAGCCTAATCGAGCAGAGCGCCGAAATGCGCAGCGGGCAAAACGTCAAAATGCAGAGGGCGACGGTCCATTGCATCAGCAGCGCGTGGACCCGCCTCGGGGTGCTTACCTTTGAGAGCTCGCGCTCGAGTGCGAAGGGCAGAAGGAACAATTGTGCAAGATTGGCGTCGTGCCGAAGTCGGGCGAGCCGTTCGCGGTTCTTGGGCGATCGCTGTCGCAACTTCCGCAGCCGTCGAGATAGCTTCTTGAGCTCAGCCGACTGTGCGGCAAGCCGGGCCTTTTCGGCTTCGTCGGGCACGCGCCGAGAAGCATCTTGGCAGATCTGATGGAGTAGGAACGCGATTCCGGCGGCGCTGGCACGACCGCGCGAATTCTTGCGTAGCCCCTGCTTGTCGAACGTCTCGACGACAAGATCCAGTCGCGCAGCGTCACAGAGTGTCGGGAGGGCATTGAGATCGACGCCTGAGCTGGTCAGCCAACCCAGGTAGCGACGGAGCTGCGTGTCGTAGGTCTTGAGAGTGGAGGGTGACCAAGCCGAAATTGGTGTATTGAGATCGAACGGATCGGTCGTCACTCCTCGCGCCAGGAAGTCCGAGATTTCCTTCCTCAGATGGGCCGGAACCTCGTTGGGTTTGAGAGCGCTTCTCTTGCTGTATCGAGGAACCGTGATCTGTTGGAGACCAAGTTTCGGAAATCGCTTCCGGAGCTTGTTCCACGCCCTACAGGCGTTCTGGTGGATGATCCGAGGCCTCTTCTGGAGCCCGTCATCAAGCATCGCTGCCAGAAGATCTGCCACTACGCGATCGTCCACGTCGCGAAGTCGAGGCCCTTGTGCTGATACATAGCGAAAGAGGCAGTTCAGCGAGGCCGAGGTGTACTTGCAGTCGATTCGCACACCAAGGTTCTCAATTTCTCGCGTATATGGTGCCTTGAATGATCTGGATTTCTGGTTCGGCGCGACAAGACGTGTGCTGCGCTTTATTTGATATCGAACATTGGAAATCCTCTTCTTCGTGACACCAAGCTTGCCGGGAGTCAGTCGCGCCAGTCTCGGCCGCAGATTTGCATGGTGAGCGAGAAGCTTATCGAGCGGTATGCCGAGCCATTCAGACGCGGAGTTCCACGCACTCGCGATCTCGAGCTTGTCCTTCTGCGAGATATCGAATCGGACAGCGGTCAGGTCGACCACCTGACGACCACTCAGCAGTCCCGGGCGGGCGAACGGATTCGACATGTTGTGGCCCTCACTGAGCGGTTGCCGATTTCGTTGATTTCGGGAAAACAGGGCAGAGAGGAACCGTCTTCTCTACCCGGGCGTGTTCTCCCGTCGGTCCGTCACCTCGTCATGGAGCGGACGACGTATTCGGCGAGGCTTTCCCGGGAGATGCGCCACTGTCCGCCGGCCTTGAATCCAGAGATGCTCCTGTTGCGGAGCAAATAGCGGACGACGTCCTCGCTAACGCCGAGGTAGTCGGCGACTTCGCGGACGGTCAGTGGTGGCGGCGGTAGGGTCATTTGGTGCCCTTGGCAGAACCTCTTGATCGAGACCTGCTGAGCCTTGCGCACACCGTCGATTTAGAAAATTCTGCACGGTGCAGTTATTTTGCGCGGTTTCCTGCGAGAATTTTCGGATAAGGGTCACGTCTACTGACGATGCGTTGGCATCAGCGGCTACCGCAGCTGCCGTCTGCGCATCACGGCTTGCCGATGATCGCCGCTGCGTTTTTCAGCCTTCGACCTGGCAAGCGCCAGGGCTTCGGCGCCGCCACCCTCCAAGCAAATGACAATCGCTTAACGTCAACGTCGCCACATCGGAGCCGGAGCTCGTGGAAAAAGGCCTTCTTCAGCATTATTATTGACGGCGGGACCGAAGCTACGATCTCCGTTGCCTCGCTTATGACCTCTTCCTCGCCACCACGCAGTTTTTGCTGGCCGCAGAACGCCGGGAAATCGCAACGTACGCCCGGGTATATGGTGATCCCCACGCGTACGAACTCCGCCCGGCAATCTGGGAAGGCGCTCTTCTGCCCGCCATAAATCCCATCGTCCTTGCCGAGACCGGCGCGCTTGCCGCAATCGGCTGCCTGCTTCCACCATCCAGCCTTCCGGAGCGACTGTTGGGCGCTCCGATCTTTGTGAGCCGGACCGATCTTGAGAGGATCATCACCCCCGAGCGCGATGCGACCGAGCAAAGCAGCATACTCTCGGAACCTACCCATCCGTCGCGGGCTGAGCGAGACCGAGGCCGCGATCTACCTATCTTTCTCGCCGTCCTTCTTCCACAGGCTCGTCGATCTCGGCGTGATGCCACGGCCACGAATTGCGGGCGGACGCCGCATCTGGGACGTCGAGGAACTCGACGTTGCCTTCAGGGCGCTCCCGCGCGAAGGTGGCGAAGAGACGCCGTTCGGAGTCGATGGCGGCAACAGCTGGACGGACTACGAGTGACCCGGATCAAGCTCAAACATATTGATCGGTTCGTCGACCGCCACGGCCGCGTTCGGTACTACTTCCGGTGGAATCGCGGTGCACGAATTGCGCTACCTGGCAGTCCCGGCTCGCCGGAGTTCATGGCGGCATACGAGCGCGCCGTCATCGGTGAAACGACGGAGACCGCGCCAAAGCTGCGCGGGGCGCCCGGCACCTTCGACCGTCTCGCGCAGGATTACTTTTCGTCACCCGAATTTCTGCGCCTGGGACCGACCACGCAGCGCGCCTATCGTCCAGTGATCGAAAGATTGATCCGGGACGAAGGCATCGGCCATCGACTCGTCAGCGAGATGACGCGAGAGCACGTCAAGCGGATGATGGCGAAGCGCTCGGCTACCCCGGGCGCGGCCAATGACATGCTCAAGAAGCTCCGGATCTTGACCCACTTCGCGATCGACGCAGGTTGGCGCCGGGACGATCCATGCACTCGGCTAAAAATGTTTGCGGCTGGTGAGTTCCACACCTGGACCGAAGAGGAGCTCGACCAGTACGAGCGCGAGTGGCCGATCGGCACGACCGAGCGATTGGCATTTGCACTCCTTCTCCATACCGGCCAACGCCGCTCTGACGTCGTCTCCATGTCGTGGGGCGACGTAAACGACGGCACCATCAGCGTCACGCCACTGAAGACGCGGCGGAGCACTGGCGTGAAGCTATGGATCCCAATCCATCCGGCACTCGCAGAGGTTCTTGATACCTGCGAACCGCATGGCGGGAGGATCTTGCAGACGTCGTTCGGATCGCCGTTCACCAGCAACGGCTTCGGCAATTTCATGGCCGACAAGATTGCGCGGGCCGGTCTGCCAGATCGATGTGTGACGCATGGTCTGAGGAAAGCGGCAGCACGGCGGCTCGCCGAGGCCGGTTGTACCGCGAACGAGATTGCGGCGATCACGGGACACGCTACGCTGGCCGAGGTGTCACGCTACACGAAGGCAGCGGAACAGAAGAAGCTTGCACGGGCAGCCATGGCCCGGCTGGGCAACGGGACGAGTGCTCGACTCCCAAACCTTGTAGAAAAGTTTGGGAAAATCAACAAACTTGCCAATGAAAACAATGGGTTGACGTCTGAGTGGCGCCCCGTAGGGGATTCGAACCCCTGTTGCTCACGTGAGAGGCGAGCGTCCTAGGCCTCTAGACGAACGGGGCGGGCCGAAGAGCAAACCGTATAGGTGAGGTCAGGGTGGCGATCAAGCGCGATCTTGAGGGATCGTTGAGGGCACGCCACGCCGTAGCTGGCCGTGTTTACCGAGGCGTCTCGGCTCCGATGGCGATGCGTGAGATAGCGCGCCCGGTTTCGAGGTCGAGGATGGCTATCCCGCCGCCCGAGGGTGCGTCGTACTGCACCGCAAGCCGCGCACCCGAAAAAGCCATGGAACGGACCGTTGCGCCCGCCGGCAGATCGAGGCGGCCGCGCTCGGCGAGTTTGACCAGATCGAGTGCGCGCGGTTCGGACGATGGCTGCATCGTCACGGTAGCCTTCGGCGGTTGTGCCGGCGTGCGCGACGAGAGATAGAAGATGCGGGCGATGATGGCGATGAAGCCGAGGATGAGTATGACGGCCATGACCACGACCGCGATTTTCATGTTCCGCAGGAACACGGGGTCGTTGAAGATATCCCCGCCGCCGGTCGGCTTGGCGTCGCTGGTCGGCACGGCGCGTTCGTCGGTCATCGCGGTGTTGTTTCCTGATGGTCGGGCTGGCGCGCCGTGCGCAGATCAGGCGCAATGCGGGCCGACGTTGGCGGACAGCGCGGGACGGCACGCGCGATGACGAGAGATCCACCCGAAGTCGAGCCAGGGAAGACAGGCTTACGCGAAGTGGCGATTGCGGAGGCCGAAGCCGGCCAGCGTCTCGACCGGGTACTTGCCGCGCGCATTCCCGAGATCAGCCGGTCGCGGCTCAAGGCGTTGATCCAGGCGGGGCAGGTCACATGCGGCGACGCGACCTTAGGTGACCCGGGCCGGGCGGTCAAACCGGGCGAGACCATTCACGTCGACGTGCCGGAAGCCGCGCCTGCGGAGCCGCAAGGCGAGGCTATTCCACTCTCGGTCGTTTTCGAGGACGGCCATCTGATCGTTATCGACAAACCGGCGGGGCTCGTCGTCCATCCGGCTGCGGGACACGCTACGGGTACGCTTGTCAACGCACTGATCGCCCACTGCGGCGCGAGCCTGTCGGGCATCGGTGGGGTCAAGCGGCCCGGCATCGTGCATCGGCTCGACAAGGACACGTCGGGACTGCTTGTGGTCGCGAAGTCCGATGCTGCGCACCAGGGCCTTGCTGCGCAGTTCGCCGCGCACGGCAGCGATGGCCGGCTGCAGCGGTCATACCGCGCGTTGGTCTGGGGTGCGCCCGGGCAGCTGCAGGGTCGCATCGACGCTCCGCTCGGCCGTCACCCGGCGCAGCGCACGCGGATGGCCGTGGTAAAACTCGCCCTCGGTCGCCACGCGGCGACCCGCTACGTCGTCGAGGAACAGTTCCGCGACGCCGTCACCGGGGCAACCCTCGCATGCCGCCTGAAGCTCGACCTTGAAACCGGGCGCACGCATCAGATCCGCGTGCATCTCGCCCACATCGGGCACCCCGTCCTCGGTGACCCGGTCTACGGGCAGGGCTTTAAATCGAGCGCGCGCCGCCTCGACGAACGCGGACAGATCGCGCTCGCCGAACTTGGCCGGCAGGCGCTGCACGCGGCGGTACTCGGCTTCGAGCATCCGGTGACGCGAAAGCAGCTCGTCTTCACGTCGCCACTTCCCGATGACATCGCTCGGCTGGAACGCGCGCTCGGGGGCGCTACGAGCCGAAAAATGCTTGCAAAAATCGATACAAAGTCGCGGAAGCGTTGATACGGGGAATTTACAACGGTCAAAGTTAACCAGTTCGCTCGGGCCCACGATGAGCCGGCATTAACGCGGGACGTGCCAGTATCAGTCTCCGAACTATCCGGAGACGACGATGCCCCTGCGCTTCAAACTGATGTCCGCCATTTTCGTGATGCTGATGCTGATGGCGACCGACAGCAACAATCGTCCGTTCGATGACGCTCTCGACGTGTTCGCAGGGCTCGCGGTGTTTCTGGTGCTGGCGCTTGTGTCGATCATCCCGAATTGGAACCGCACCGACCGTGTCGACCGCTCGATCGATGGCGGCAGTTGGGCAGACCGCGTCGACGTCGAGGCGGCGGTGCGCAATCAGAGCCGCCCGCGCGAGTAAGCTGCGGCGTCCGGGCCGGAACAGGGCGCGAGGGTACACTGGCGTCTTTGTGCGACATGCGACTTTAGTATAATAAAAATTCGATCTGAGCGCTCCCATATCGGTAGTTCCGGAAGACGGAATTAACGGGTATCGTGAGGAACAGTCGCGCGGCGGTCGATCATGCAAAATCTCAAGACCGCTGCCGCGCGTGGTGAAATACGTCGGCGCTTTGCGTCGTTCTAACGCCATCGTGCGTTGAGAGGGTGAAGGCGAAATCCTAATGTAGCGACTGGATCGGAAGGAATTCGCTTGCTGCCGGTAAACCCGGCGCTGGACTGCCCCGTAGTAAGGGGTGAGTGATTTGAGGCGGCATGACGCGAGCCCATTGGGGGCGAAGCGATCTGCCGATGGATCGCAATGGCCACGAAAGCACTACCTTCGATTGCTGGCGGCTCGGCGGGACTGTCCCGCTATCTTGAGGAAATCCGCCGTTTCCCGATGCTTGAGCCGGGCGAAGAATTCATGCTCGCGAAGCGTTGGCAAGAACATGCCGACGCTGACGCCGCCGAGAAGCTCGTGACGTCGCATCTGCGTCTCGTGGCGCGGATCGCCATGGGCTATCGCGGCTACGGGCTGCCAATCGGAGAGGTGATCTCCGAGGGCAACGTCGGGCTCATGCAAGCCGTGAAGAAGTTCGATCCCGATCGCGGCTTCCGCTTGGCGACATACGCGATGTGGTGGATCCGCGCGTCGATCCAAGAGTACATCCTGCGGTCTTGGAGTCTCGTGAAGATGGGGACGACGGCGGCGCAGAAGAAGCTGTTCTTCAATCTGCGGCGCACAAAGAGCCAGATGCAGGCGTTGGAAGACGGCGATCTGCGTCCCGATCAGGTCAAAGCCATCGCCACGAAGCTCGGAGTCGGTGAGGATGACGTGGTGTCGATGAACCGGCGCCTCGGCGGCGACGCGTCGCTCAACGCGCCGGTTCGTGCCGATCAGGAGTCGGGCGAGTGGCAGGATTGGCTGGTCGACGATACGCCGGATCAGGAGGAGCGGCTCGTCGAGTCGGAGGAATTCGGTCATCGGCGCAACTACTTGAAGTCGGCATTGTCGGACCTGAACGATCGCGAGCGGCGCATTTTTGAAGCGCGCCGCCTGTCCGAAGATCCCGCGACGCTGGAGGACCTGTCGTCCGAGTTCGGCGTCAGCCGCGAACGGATCCGCCAGATCGAGGTGCGCGCCTTCGAGAAGGTCCAGAAGGCGGTGCAGCGCGCTGCGCGGGCGACCGAGGCCGTCGTCGCGCATTGAGCGGCGAGCGGTTCCCAACGGTGATAAAATTCAGACGGGGCCGGTGACGGCCCCGTCGGCGTTTTGGGAGGCGGGTTGCGCATCTGGACCCATGTTGATGCAACGCAACATTTGGCACGGGCGTGGCACAAAAGTGATGTGCGAATCGCGTAGTCTCCACCATGCGAGCGAGCAATCTCGCCGGACCAGGAATGAGCATGACCTCATCACCAGGCCGGACGGTGCATGCGTCGGAGAAAGGGGCCCAAGCCCTTGACGTCTCTGAGCCAGGATTACGGCGAAGTACTACACGTCACTGGCAAACGTGCCCGGGACACGCGTGGCGGCAATGGAGGGAGCCGCCCGAGGGAGCGTGTCACGGACATTAGCGCAAGTTCGATCGCAGTCCCGTCCAAGACCGCCGTTTCCAACGACTTCAATCCGGAATGCCCGATGTCCGCCTCTGGTCCAGCCCCGGACCTGAACGGACGTGCGACGCCATGCTGGAGTGGATCGTCCGGCCGCAAGGCCGGCGGAATGCGGCACGCACTCGATGGAGTGGCCCATGCTGAAGCGATGTCTTCCAAGTCTGGTCCCAAGTCCAACCCCAGCCCGTGCCTCGAAAGGTCTTTCAAAATCGTCCGACCCCAATTGGTATCTGCGCTTCTGGCGCCGAAAACCGACACAGCCTCCAAGTAGCGTCTAACTCCGATATTGCCGGCAGGGTGTGCGACCTGACGCCGGCCACATGATCGAGGGCCGCTCCCCAGGGAGCGGCCCTCCTCATTTTCCAGTGGTCCGTTAATTCCAATATGATCCGGCGGGCGCCGGAGGGAGGCAGCGGTCGTGCGCCTCCCTCCTTGCCGTGCCCACACACGCGGATGAAGCGTGCGGAGGGGGACGTTGCCGTCCCAGTTGCGGAACCGGGCTCGTGATGAACTTCGGGGGACCCATTCGCCCGTTCCCGCGCATCGCCCGCACCTGTTCTCGAGGTCACGCAGCGATGATCTCTATCCGCATCAGAACTTGATGCGGGCACCCGTGAAGACGATGTCGATGTCTTGCGTATTGACGGCACCGCCGCCGGTGGTCGCGTCAAGGTCGAGGTTCTTGTAGAGCGCGTAGATCTCCATCTCCGCCGCGGCGATGTGCTGAACCATGCCGAAGCCCCACACCGTCAACTCGGCATCCGTTACGGCGCCGACGTCGAGCGTGCCTGCGATCGCGGTCGGGTTTGCCGTCGAGACACCTTCGCCTTCGGCATACTCGCCGTAGAAGACGGTCTTGCCGAATGGCATTAGCTTTTTCGCGACGTATCCCGCGTTGACATAGTAGTAGTCGAGATCGTCGAGGGCGGGCGCGGCGAAGTCGCGGTGCACGTAGGCGAACGACCCGAACAATCCGGATGGCTCGTGCAGGATCGAGAGCGAACCCTTGAGTTCAGACTGTTCGAGTCCGGCCGCGAACCCGTCGGTATCTTGAAGGTAGCCGATACCTCCGACGATCTTGAAGTTGCTGAGAGTGCCGCTGTACCAGAGCGCCACGTCCCAGAAATCGTCTTCGCCCCATGACGCGACCAGCTTAGCGCCATGGAAGAGCGGGCTGTCGTAACGCACGAGATTGCGCCGCGCGGTATCGAACGACCCGCCAGAAACGACATTGGTCGAGAGGTCCGTCAGTACGCCGTCGTTGCGGCGGTAGAAGATCGAATTCGCGATCAGCTGATCGGAAAATGCCGCCGGCCCGGCACCGGCCGCATCCGAGAGAATGATGTCGTCGGTCGCCGGCGACGTCTGGCCGACGGTAATCCGCCCGAGCCGGCTGCTCTCGAGCCACCAGGCCGAATGACGGATCGACAACGCGCTGTTTGGATCGTCGCTCAACTGCGTGACGAGGTTGGACGAGGCCACCTCGGCCTCGACCTCGATCAGGAAGCCCGCCTTCAGTTCGGAATTGATCTTCGCACTGCCGAGGAAGCGGAAGCGGGTCGAGGTGTTGTCGTTGTCAGTGATGTAGGCGTTACTCTCGCGGCCATCGTCGAAGTAGAGCACGCCGGTGTTCACCTGCCCCGAGATCGACAGTGAAACTTTGCGGTTGCCCTTGCGCGCCACGGTCGCTTCCAGTTCCGCAACGCGCTCCTCAAGATCCGCGCAACAGTCGCCACCAAGGTCGGCGGCCGCCAGCGGTCCGGCCATTATGACCGGCAGCGCAAACAGAGCGACCAGTGCTCCGTGCGTCGAAACAATTCTACCCAGCATGTCGATACGATCCTTCTTCATGAAATTTTCCTCTGGCCGTACGCGAGAACGAAGTCTCGTGCTGGCAAATCCCGTTGCAGCAGTCCGCGGGGATTTCGCTGAACCACGGGGCCATTCGCGCAGAAGTCGGCGGCTTCATCTTTCAGGATCCGGATGCAAACCGAGTTTCATGCATGATGTGGTGGTTTTGCCGCTATCGGCGCCCGCAGCGGCGGCTCATGACGTCGAGCCGAACCTCGAAGCTGCATTTCCACCACTTCAAGGCCGTGCCCAGTTTGGAAGCATGTCTCCGACATGACACGGCGGTCCCGGACCGCAACCTCCCTATGATTAAGGAACGCCGGAAGGCCGTATGTCGCGGCGAAGCCTCGTCTCCCGTCATGACGGGACATGAGCGCTCGGGTAGAAGCTTCCGCTCGAGGGGATCACTCGTCGTCGGCGGCTGACGCGGCGATGACGGTCGACGCGCGGACGCGGCATTGCGCAGGCGTCTCGCCGAAGCGGTGGCGGAACGTCGTGGTGAGATGGCTCTGCGAGCAGAAGCCGAGTTCCAACGCAATCTGGGAAATGGGTAGGGTGGAGTCGACGAGCAGCGTCCGCGCCCGCTGCAGCCTCCGATCAAGCACGAAGCGATGCACGGACGTGCGATAAGCATTCTCGAACACGCGGCTGAAGTAGTTCGGCGATAGCTGGGCCGCCGCCGCGATCGACCGAACGTCGATACGATCGCCGATGTGGGTATCGATAAATTCGATAGCCCTGGTCAACGATTCGTGATTGGCACCGGCCGCCGCCGCGTTGGTGACGCCGAGCTGAGGCTCCACCAGCTTCGCCAGCAGCAACTCGAGACACAAGCAGAAGCGCGCCGAGCCGGCGCCGCCGGGCTCGTTCGCGGCAGCCTTCAGCCGCCGCCAGGCGAACTGCATGAGCGGTGGCATCTCGTGACAGACGGCGGCCGCGAGGTGAACGTGCCGCTCTGCGAATTCCCGGTCCAGGAAGTTCTCGACGAACTGCGGGCACAGCAGGACGATCTCGTGCTCCAAATCGGCTTCGAGATGACCCTCGATGCGATCGTTCGGTTGCCAGATCGAATACACCGGGCCT
Source organism: Hyphomicrobium sp. (assembly GCA_022843145.1). Lineage (GTDB taxonomy): Bacteria > Pseudomonadota > Alphaproteobacteria > Rhizobiales > Hyphomicrobiaceae > JAKAML01. Next base: position 124,678 of record JALHOF010000012.1, on the reverse strand, counting down.
GCGCTTCGTTGAGCCGGGACGAGGCGGCCGTTTCGGCTCAGGGACCCGGCTGGCGCTGTTGGTGAGACCATGACGGCGTGCTGGCCAAATCGCGTCTCGAAGCGTCCCTTGCTGGCGATTGTGTGCTGATACCAGGCGCAATCGAACCGCGCCGACCGGACGTGAATGCGACCTTGGTCGTGAATATGGTCCGTACGGTCGTCGGTCGGACACATGGCAATGGCGCCTCGAAGAATGGGTTGCGGCCGACATCGGCTCTTGTCGACGAACGCTCAGCGCCAACGGCGCGGAGGCGATCGATCGTGCGCAAGCGATATACGCCGCAATCCCGCGCCCGTGCGGTCACGTCGGTTCAACTGTTCGATGAGAATCGTGAGATTCGATCAGGACGAGCTGGGGCACATCGCCTTGGCGCGGACAAGCGCGGCGTCGCGGTCGGCAAAGCCGCCATCGACAACGCCGCCGGGCAAGCGTGTGCGAATGAAATTCGCCGTCATGCTGTCTTCAAATCCCGGGATCACCGCGAGCACGACGAGATCCACGGCGATACCGGTCGTAGCCCGGATCAGCACAGTTCGCGTGCCGCCGTAGCTGGCCATGACGATGCGACATGAGCCGTGTGCGGTCTGCGATTGCGCGACGACGTTGCCAGCGGCGAAAGGCGATGCGGCTGCGGCGATTGCGATGACGCCGGTATCACCAGCGCTATCGGCGGATTCGCGCGCCCCGAGCATCGGTTCGGCGTTCTGAGCCGTTGCCGGCTGCGGCAGAATGTTCGGAGCGATCGTGGTGAACGCGGCGGCCGGCACGGGGACGATGCTGGTTGGGGGTGGATCGGCTGAGGCGACGGGCTGGGTCAGGGTCGTCCCCGCGCGCACCGCAGTGCCGGCGGCTACGGCTGCCACCCGGCGCGGAGCGGGCGAAGGTCCTGCCTGCGGCAACACCGGCATATCGCCTGCCTTGCTGCGGCTCCACACCGTGCGCACGGCGGGCGTCTTGGCCGCAACCAGGTCGGTCTTCGCCTCGGCGCGCACCAGCGCGGGCTTGCGGACGAGCGACGGTTCGCCGCCGAGCGACGAGCGTTCCGGACCTGAGGCAGAGACTGCCGCCACCGGCACGCCGGCGCCCGTGAGCGGTGCGCTCGCGTCGTCACGGCCGGCGCAGTGCTGCTCGCGGTAGCGGTCCGCCATCCATTCGATGGACCTGCCGTATTTGGGATCGACAGCCCAGCGGCGCGCAAGATCGGCAAAGCGGATCGGGCGGCCGACGCGTAGCGAGGCCGAGACGATGTCGTCCTGCTTCAATCGTGTGCGCGGACCGACCGGAGACGGCAGCAATTCGCCGGAATAAGCGACGAGATGCTGGATCTGCGCCAGCACACCCGTCGACACGTCGGGGAAGCTGTCACCGGGCACGCCGCCGCCCGTGGTGCCGAGGCCGGCAAAATTGTTCTGAGTTGGCCGCACGTCGCCGGGCCGTCCGTCGGGGCGATGGAAGGCGAGGAAGTTGGTTTCGATGGCCATCTGGAAGAAGGCGTAGTCCCAGCGGACTCGCCAACGTTCTCCATGCAGCTTGTAGAAACGCGCGATCGTCTTGAAGCGCGGATCGAGCCGCTCGTTCTTCGACGACAGAAACGCCATCAGCTTGTCGGGCGTGACACAGACGGGGACGCGGTTCGCGGCGTGTGTGCGGATCTCGGTGGCCGCGACTGGCGAGTTGAACATTGCGAAGGTCGACGCCGCGCCGAGTAGCGCAGCCCACATGCGAACGACCGGCCGGCGCTCCGAAAGCGCGGGCCGACCGGTGATCGATTTGTCTGTCATGGCACTCCCTCCAGGAGAGCACGTGTCACAGGCGGCGCAGGATCAACCTTCGGGGCAGAGCTCGAACGCCTTGTCGAGCGCTTGATTGGGGCTCGAGAATTCGCCGACGGTCTGCCCGCCTTTTGCGTAAGCCGCGATGTAGGCTTCGGCTTCGCGTTTCTCGGCGCCTTCGTTGACGTCGAGCACGGTGTAGTTAGTTTCGGGACCGGTGCCCGCTTTGATGATGACGGCCTTGCCGCCGCCGTAGCTGGCTTGCCAGACGCGGCATTTCGATGCCGTCGCTTCGGCGTGTGGGGCAATGGCAGCCGCTGCGGCCTGCGGTGCTGCGACGACGTTCAACGCCGGCATCGACTTGTCTTTGCTGACGGCAGGCGCCGACTTGGCTGCCGCGGCGGCTGCAGGAGCCGCGACCGGCTCGATGCTCGTCGGCGTCTCGGCTTCGGATTTCGGTGCGTTGAGAATAGTGACGGCCGGCAGCGGCTTGGCTGCAGCAGCGAGGCCGCTCGCGCCAAGTCCCGACCGTGTGCCGTCGCCGTTCGCGCGGGCATCCTCGACCGCGCGCTTGGCGAGTTCGGCGCCGGAAACCTTGGCAAACTCATTCGCGGCTTTTCCGCTCGCCGCAATCGTCTCGACCTTGGCGCCGCGTGCATCGGCGGCGAGTTCCGGCCTCGGATCCGCGCTGCGGCAATCGTTGGCCATGAACCGCTCGGCAACGGAGCCGATGTCGTTCGAATAGCCCCGGTCCTTCGGTGACCACTTGCGGGTCAGATGCGTGAACGTCATCGGACCTTTGATACTCTTCTGCCAGGACGTGAGCACGCCCCACTCCTGAACCTTGCGGGTTCGTTCGGCGGTGGGGTTGTCGAGCTTCTCGCCAGCGTACATCAGGACGTGTTCAAGGTGCGCGCGCGCGCCCGTCGAGACATCCTTGAAGCTTTCGCCCGGCTCGCCGCCGCCCGTCGCGCCGAGGCCTGCGAAGTTGTTCTGGCGGGGGCGGACATCGCCCTTGAATGTCAGGTTCCCAGTCTCGACCAGCATCTGGAAGAACGCATAGTCCCAGCGAACGCCGAGGGCCTCGCCGTGGCGCATGTATTCGGTGGCGATGCCATCGAACTGCATGTCGAGCTTGTCGTTGCGCGATTTCACGTAGGCCATCAAACGGCCGGGAGTGGCGCACGCGGGCACCGGATTGTCCTTGCCGGCCTTGATCGCCGGCAGGTCGGCGGCAACCGCCGGAGCGGCTGTGAGGAGTACGAAAATCGAAATCGACGCGGCACGATGAAACATGGAGACATCCAACTCTCGACGAACGCAGTGTTCGCGCCTCGCAGCGCGCACGACCGGGAATTGTCTATAGATGCTTAACGTTAACAGCCGGTTTACATCGGCCCCCCGACCCGCCTCATGAAGTCTGATCTTTGGGGCGCGAGTGGGGGGATCACGCGGAGGAATTGTGGCATTCTTGCTCTGGCCCTTCGGTTGCCCACCCGCATCCGGCGCGGTTTGGCGCTTCGGATGGGATTGCACCGAACCCGCGCGTCTCGTGGTTTGGCCGCTGGCGGGCGCGGGTGCGTCCAAGCAGTGCTTGGCTCCGCCAAGATGTCGGCACCTGAAGCGCCAAACTAGAAAGTAAGATGTTGCCCGCCGTCGAGGGCGATCATCTGCCCGGTCATTGCCGGCGCGGCCAGGATGAAACGGACGGCGGCGGCGATCTCGGCCGGTCCGGCGCCCCGCTGCAGCAATGTCGAGCGGCACTCGTCGGCAAACTCCGCGTCGGCCTGGTGCACGCTTTGCAGCACCGGCCCCGGCCCGATGGCATTGACCCGCACGCGCGGAGCCAGCGCCTGAGCCAGCGTGCGCGTCGCCGTCCAAAGTCCCGACTTCGAAATCGTGTAGGAGAAGAACTCCGGCGTTAGCTTCCACACCCGCTGATCTATGATGTTGATGACGTTTCCGGATTGCGCCTCGCCGAGCTGCTCCGCCATGGCCTTGGCGAGGAACACGGGTGTTCGCAGATTGACGTCGAGATGCACGTCCCAGGTCTCCGTCGTCATCGTCGCCAAGCTATCAAGCATGAACTCGGACGCATTGTTGACGAGACAGGACAGCGATCCGAGTTTGTGGCTGACGCGCGGCACCAGAGCAGCGACCGCTTGCGCGTCCGAAAGATCGCAATCGAACGCCGCGGCCCGGCCGCCGCCGGCCTCGATTTCTGCAACGACTTCGGCAGCTTCCTGCGCGCTCGACCGGTAGTGAACGGCCACGGCCCAGCCGTCATCGGCGAGCGCCAGAGCGATTGTACGGCCGATACGCCGGGAAGCCCCGGTGACAAGCGCAACACGAGATGTCGGCGAAGACGATTTGGCCATGGAGGGGTATGTTCGAATCAGGTTGGAATGGGGCGCCTCTAGACGAGCGATAGGCGTTCCATGGGCCCCGACGCAAGGCCGCGCTGAGTCGCGGAGGACACGGTCGTGTCGTAGAGCGATCACAGGTGACTTCGGGGCGCACAGCGATTGTGGCTAATATTTATGCAGGACTGCCAGTTTATACTGCAGTCTGGTCGATGCTCATGCCCCGTATCCAGGCTGATTTTGCGTAATTATTGACCAAAGTTTGCTGGGCGTGACGCTGAAGTAACACGTTGCTAGTGGGGTTGCTTCAAAACGGGAAATTACCTTGTCCCCGGGGCCTAGTCGAAGTTCAGTAGGTTCCAGCAAGCCAGAACGTTTGCAGTTTCGCCGGGGTATGGTCTCCGGTCACGTGTTCGGGCTCGGGTCGAATAGGCAGGGGGATTTCACGATGACGAAGATGATGCGCTCCACGGCGCAGGCTGTTGCCGCCGCAGGCATGATGATGGCCGCTCTCGCTGTTCCGGCTTCCGCCGGCAGCATGAAGGACGAGCCGGTTGCCGAAGGTCGCAAGCTGACTTGGTCGTTCAACATGGCAGGCACCTCGGACTATGTGTTCCGCGGCATCTCGCAGACCGACAATGATCCGACGTTCCAGGCTGGCCTCGATGTCGGCTACGGCATTTTCTACGCTGGCGTCTGGGGTTCGGGCCTCGAGTTCCAGAACATCGCAAGCGACGCGCAGATTGAAGTCGACGTCTACGCCGGCATCAAGCCGGTCTGGGGTCCCGCAACATTCGACTTCGGCGTCATCTACTATACTTATCCCGGCGGCAGCGACGCCTTCGGCGTTTTTGATCTCAACTACGTCGAGCTCAAGGCTGGCGTCAGCGGCGAGATCTTCAAAAGCATGACGGCTGGCGCGGTGATCTACTACTCGCCCGACTACTTCGCCGAGACCGGCAGCGTTTGGACGATCGAAGGCTCGTTGGCCTACACGCTCCCCGCCTTCGGACCGGTGACGCCGACCATCAGCGGTCTCGTGGGTTACCAGAGCGGCGACGATGCTTCCTACCTCGTTGCCAACGCCTTTGACGATTACATGTACTGGAACGCAGGCCTTGCCCTGGCCGTCGACAAGCTGACCTTCGACTTCCGCTACTGGGGTTCGGATGCATCCAACGCCCTCAACACGGGCGCCGGCGGAACCTGCGCCAACAACTACTGCGATGACCGCTTCGTGTTCACCGCGAAGATCACGCTGCCCTAATTCTCCGAGGGCACAAGGTCCTTGGACCTAGTCCCCCAGATCCAGGGACCGACGACAAAGAGCCGGGGCCAATCCCCGGCTCTTTTGCGTTGATGGTTGCGTTGAGCGTTCTGCACCGTCGTCATCGGATTTGCCGTCTTTGGTCGGACGCAGCGCTGCAGCCTGAAACAATCTCGAACACGAACGGTCCAGTCGCGCGGATCAGACGGAATTGTCGCCGTCGAACACACCGCCGAGTGGGCCGAGGATAGAGCCCTCGCCCTTGCCGCCCATCGGTCCGGCGTTGGCGATGATGCGCCCGGCAAGGCGGGAGAACGGCAGGCTTTGGATCCAAACCGTGCCAGGGCCTTTCAACTCGGCGAAGAACACGCCCTCGCCCCCGAAGATCATCGATTTCACGGAACCCGCGCGCACGATGTCGAATTCGATCCCGGCAGTCATGGCCGCGACGCAGCCCGTGTCGATGTGCAGGACTTCGCCCGGAGCCAATTCGCGCTGAACGACCGCGCCGCCGACATGGATGAAGGCCATGCCGTCGCCGTCGAGCCGCTGCATGATGAACCCCTCGCCGCCGAACAAACCGGTCATGATCTTCTTCTGAAAAAAGATGCCGACCGAGACGCCTTTGGCCGCGCACAGGAAGGCGTCCTTCTGCGCAATCAACGTTCCGCCCATCCGGCTCAGGTCGAACGCGAGGATCGATCCCGGATAGGGCGCGGCGAACGCCACCCGCGCCTTGCCTTGTCCGTCGTGCGTGAACACGGTCATGAACAGGCTTTCCCCGGTCAACAACCGCTTGCCGGCGCTGGCGAGCTTGCCGAAGAAGCCGCCCGCCTCCTTGCTGCCGTCACCGAACACCGTGTCCATGCTGATCGCCGGATGTTTGAACATCATCGATCCGGCTTCGGCGATGGCGCTTTCGCCCGGATCGAGTTCGATCTCGACGAACTGCATCTCCTGGCCTTTGATCTCGAAATCGATCTCATGGGCCGTACCTGACGCCCCGCCTCGCGTAGCACGCACGGCGGGGACGGAACCTCGATCGGTCATCACTTGAAACTCCCTCGGTCTGACACTGGAAATTTGAGCGTGAGTTTCGCACGCCGCCCCGCGTTCGGTCGAGGGCACGGCGCTTGGGTGTTGCGGTTGGGGTTCCCGGCGTCTGCGGATGCGCTGCCGTGTCATCGACCTGTCTTTGCATTGTCATGTCGGCGGCTTATGCCGCTTTTTGAAGATTCGAATTGGCAGAGATCGAGGATGCACCGCACAACATCCCGCCCTGCCGATGAGCGGGCGGCCGGGGAGCCCTCTTCCGGCCCGCGCGTTCTCTCGAGGCCAGCTTCGCGATATGCCGAAGCTCTAACCCCGCTGCCGTCATAGCCGGGAGCTGGCCTCGTTTTCCCCAGACTTCGCGCGCCGCCGCTTGCCGCTATGCCTGCCCGCGCTTTATGACAGCGGCTCGGGTGTGCTGGGCAATCGTTTATCGGTTCGTGCTGGCGCCACCCTGTCGGCATCGTCGCCGCCGGCTTGGCCGAGGTTGGACCGCATGATCGCCGTCATTGCCATTCTGGTGCTGTTGACAATTGCCGCAGCCTTTCTCGCGTTGGCGCCGCGCATGTCCGAGCTGCGCCTGATTTACGATGTCGCCGCCGACCGGCCCGTCGCGTTCGGCTACAAGATGGCTTGGCTCGCGATACGAACCAGCGACACCGACGCCGTTGTCGAGACGCTCGATCTCGCGGTGCCGGCCAAGGCCAACTGGAATTCCGGCATCGGCACCGTCTACGACGACAAATTCGGCGAGAAGCGCGTTTTCGTCTCCCCGCCCGTCGACGGGTGGATGTTCGTCGTCGGCTTGGCACTGCCGCATCCGATGTCGCCCGCTTTCGTCGACAAATGGACGCCGATGATGACGGCGCTCGCCACCCGCTTTGGCGATGCACAGTATTACTTCACGTATCCTTTGATCGATTTCTACGGCTGGGCGATCTACGCCAACGGCAAGCGCGTGCGGGCGTTCGCGATCAGTGATGCGGGGATCGTGCTCAGCCAAGGCAAGCCGACGCGCGAGGAAAAAGCGCTCGGACTGAAGCTGTTCGAGCTGCGCGGCGTCAAGGAGCGCAAGGGCGACGCCGGCGGCGAAATCATCCTCTACCCGACCGAGGATCACGTGATGCGATTGGCGTCCAAATGGAGCCTCGACCCGACCACGCTCGGGCCATCGAGCGGTCCGGAGAGCGTCGGCCTGGTCGCGGAAGCGCCCTTGCATTGGAAGCCGGAGCGGCTGCGTAAGACCGCCTGAATCGCCGCGCTCATTCTCCAGCCAGCGGGCTCCAGCCGGCGGGAACGGGAGCCGACTTCACGGCGTTCACTTTGCAATGCCGAACGGTTGCGTGTGACGGGCAGGTTCACCCGCTGGTGAAGAACTTCTTGGAGAACCCGTTGATTTTGCGTTCGGAAACAGTGCGTGAACTGGGGCACCCTTGCCGCATTTACACCCGCTTCTCGTCGAATTTCAGAGTTAACACCAAGTTAACCGTGGCGGTCGTATCGATCGAGCTGCCGCGTTCACCGATCGTCCGGGCTGCATTCCTCGCCCCTGGGACCGCGTCAAGCCTGTGAGCGGCGCGTTAAGGAGTAAAATCAATGATGATCTCGAGCATGAACAAGCGCGAGAGCGTTCTCGCCGCAGCAATCGTCGCCTTTACACTTCCCGCCCTCGCCGCCGACCTTGGCGGCGGGCCTGTCCGCCCCTTAGACGGCTCGCCGCGGTCGAACTATCGACCGCTCGAAATCGAGCGTTGGACCGGCCTCTACTTCGGTGGCACGCTCGGATACGGGTTTGGGGCAACGGACGTCCGAGGCGGTTCGGGCGCTTTCGATCTCGATAACAACGGTGGCGTCGGCACGCTGTTCGCTGGCTACAATTGGCAGGCCGGCCGCGCGGTTCTCGGTCTCGAGGCCGACATCGGCACTGGGTATCTCGACGATAGTGTGGGCGCGGGTCTCGGCCTTGTGTCCACCGATCTCAACGTCATGGGCTCGCTTCGTGCGCGCGCTGGTTATCTCGTAACCCCAGCCTTCATGGTCTACGGCACGGCTGGTCTCGCGGCAGCGGATTTCGACTTCCGCGCCAACGGCCTCACGGCATCCGAGACACTCTTCGGCTACCAGGTCGGCGCGGGCACCGAACTTGCGATCTCACCGAACTGGTCGATGCGCATGGAGTACGTCTATATCGACTTCGGCCCGGAGAGCATCAATCACGCAGGCCTCAGCAACACCTATGATCCCGACTTCCACACGGTGCGTGCAGGCTTCGCGTTCAAGTTCTGATCAGCGGAACAAGCAGTCGATCGCGGCGATGTCAGGCTGCGCGATGCAGCGCGTGAATCGTCGCAGTCGGCCGCAACGCTTTCAGCTTCGCCAGTGCGCGCTCGGCGTCGCTCAGGCGCTTGGAGCGCATCAGCGCGGCCTGCATCCGAACCGAGTCGCCCGAAACCCGATTGACGCGGACAGGGCGGCGCGTCGCTGTTTTGGCGCGTCGCGGAGGCCTCGCCATCAAAGCGCCAGCGGCTTTCGTCATGGCGATCGGCGATACGGCGTGGCGCATGGATCTGAGCGTCGTTGCACGCTTCGCGACGGCGGGTGTGTTGGGAGCGATGAGCTCGGGACGAACGTCATCGGCTGAAACCACCGCGTGCCGATCGACGGTCACGATGGGTTCGGGCTGCGAAATCGTCACCTTGATCGGAACGTTGCACACCGCCATCGGGTACGCGGCCGCGGCGCCAACCGGCGACGCGCGGTGAATAACTTCTGATTGAGGATTGGTCGCTGGTTGCTGAATTTCGGGACCGGAAGCCGTTCCAATTCCGAGGACGGCTCGGCCGATTGCGGCGATGCGCTCGATAATCCTCAACATACTAATCACTCCACCTGCCCCTACTTCCCTGAGGCTTAAGGTGGCACGACGTTCTTAACGGCAGACTAAATGTCGTTTTATTCTGGGTATTTGTCCCGGTGCGTATCGGTTTTTCTGAGTTCAAGTCGCTCCAGAACAATCAATGGTAGCGCAACGCACATGAAGCACAATCTCAAGCAGCCGTGTGTCCGATGATCGCCGCCATCTGCCGTGCGATCATCTGGTCGAGAAATCCGTCGAAATGCACGGTGAAGATAGAAAGGCCGCGCGGGTCTCGCCGCCATTCATCAAGGCCTGCCGCGAAACCGACGGGAGGTTCGCCCAAGCCGTCATATGAGACGACGCTCGCACGCAGCGCCGAGTCTGCGAACGGTAGGAACGGTATTGTGATGCGGTCGACCTGTCCGTCCGCGAGACGTCGCGGGGCACCCGTGACGGCGCAGCAGACAACAGGTTCGTTGCCGGTGAACGTGAGCACGGCTCCGATGACGATGCGGGATCCAGCGAAGTCGTCGGGCGCGCGATACGTCCATTGTTGACCGGCTTCGAAAGCGATCATCATGCCCTCCCGCTCGCTGTTCGGAACAAGCTGGTTAGGTCGCAACTGCGGCGAAATCCGGCCACGCCCGCTCTGGGATCGGCCGTGATACCTTGAAATGATGTCAGTCGAGCTGGACGGCGCGCTGCCCGAAACTTGGATCGAGCTTGGCATCGATGGACGTTACCGGTGTGACATCGGCCTCAGCATCGACGACGACGCTCCATCCGTCATCCCGCGACGAGGCGAGGTTGTGGCGATCTCCGCGCTGAGAGGTCATCACGACGCGCATCGGTTCCGCGGCGGCCTCGCACGACGATAGTGACGTCGTACCGGCGGTGCGGTCGAGCACGAGCGCCGTGCAGTCGGTCGACGGGGTGGCTGGGGGCGCCTGTGCGGGTGCTGTGCCGAGCACGGTTTGCTGTCGCTTTCCGACGAGCGTGGATGAGCGTGTGGCCGGCTGCGCCGCCTGCGTTATCGCTACGCCCGCGTTGTCCGGCCCGCGGAAAACGACGGTCGAGATGAACGACCAGAACCCGATGAAATGCCAGACGATGACGCCCAACAAGAAGCCGCCGCCTCCCCAGGCAGCCTGGGCCATCAAGTTTCGGTCGCCCGGCTGTGATCGTCCTGACGCGGGCAGGCCATCGTCGTAGGTGGGCGCGTCGAAGGTGGACATGGGGCGGACTTCACGGCTATCGACGCGAGACAAGGTTGCACGGAATCTGTTGCTCCAACCGTGCGGCACGGCGGAGGTGGCGGCAAGCGTGGAAGACGGCGGGATCGAGGCGTCTCAAGTCTATCCACAGCGAAATCTAGGCGGCGCGGTCCTGCCGCTCAGAGATTGCGCGGGCCCGGCAGCGGCGAGGATCGGCCGTCGTTTCCGCGGTTTTCCGGGCGGCGGTTGTCGGGCCGGACCGGACCGTCGCGCGTCGAGCGCACGGGCGGCACGAACATCGACCGCGCCGAGCACATCCGCCGCTGATCCTCGTTGCGGCCGCACGCCACCGGCGCGGTCCCCTCTCGGTTGAAGCAGATCCGGATTTCGCGCAGCCGGTTGCCCGGACCGCCGCAGGAAATCGCGAGCATGTCGGGTCGCAGTCCGGGATTGGCCTTGACGAATTCTGAACTGAGCTCGTCCGGGCCGACCATTTGGGTTTCGAACGGATTGACGTAGCGCTCCGGAATGCGGATTGCGCCGAAGAGTTTTCGAGACAGTGTGTAATAGCCCTCGGGATCGAAGCCCGAGCAGGTGCCGTGCTTCTTGTACTCGTGAATGGCGAGGCGGGGGCTCGGCAAGATGTCGAGCATGCCGTCGATGATGTTCTGTGGAACGAACGGCCGGCCGCGGACCGGGCAATACTCGGGGTAGCCGCGATCGTACTGCGGCCACAGGCCATGCAACACGAAGGCGAAGCGGCGGCCGTCGCGGCGGTCGCACTGGGGGTCAGGGCCCGGCCGGTCGCTGCTCGCGCAATAGGTCGGGCTCCAGGACAGAACGAGCGCATAGTAATCGAAGTCGCCCGCGGCATTGCGTTGACGCGGCGCGCGCTCCGGCGGGCGCTGCTGATGATTGTTCTGCGACGGGCTCGGTTGCGGACGCTGCAACTCGGCGCCGAACTTCCCCTGCGGTGCGGTGCGCTCCTGCTCGAAATTGCGCTGGGCATGGGCAGCGCCCGTCACCGAAGCCAGAAGTGCGGCCGCGCCGAGCGCGAGGCGAAGGATACGTCGGTCGAGCATGGGGCTCGCTACTCCTGTTGGGGCCGCGGGGCCCGGCATGATCGGCGCGCAGCATAGCGTCCGATGCGAGCCGGGCAATGGGCTGCGCACCGCCGATTATCGCCTGTTGGACGAAGCTGTCTCGACAGGCGTGGGCGGCAGTCATCGGCGCCTGGGCAAGGCCGCGAGAATGCGCGCCCAGCTCCGTGCGCCCTTGCGGAAGCTCGACAGGTTATACTTTTCGTTGGGCGAGTGGATGCGGTCGTCGTCGAGCCCGTACCCGACGAGCAGACTGTCCATGCCGAGCACGCTCTTGAACGAGGTGACGATCGGAATCGACGCGCCGCAGCCCATCAACACCGCGGGGCGGCCCCATTCGTCCGCCAGCGCCCGCGCCGCAGCCGTCATGACCGGCGTCGTGGTATCGAAGGCGATCGCCGCGCCGCCATGCGTTCCGATAAACTCGACGCTGCAGTCGGCGGGCAAGCTCGCGCGGATCGCATCCTGGACAGCCGTCAGAACGCGGTCGGGGTTCTGCCCCGCGACGAGCCGGCAGCTGATCTTCACGCTCGCCTTTGACGGGATGATCGTCTTCGATCCTGCGCCCTGATAGCCGCCGGTGATGCCGTTGAACTCGAGCGTCGGTCGCGACCACAGTTGCTCGATGACGGTGTGGCCGGCCTCGCCCGCTGGCGTCGTCAGGCCGACGCCATCGAGAAACGATTGCGAGGCTGCCGCAAGCGGCTCCCATTGCTCGAGCTGCGCGGCGTTTGGCGGCGTGATGCCGTCGTAGAAGCCCTGCACCGTCACCCGGCCATTGTCGTCGTGGAGGCTGGCAACGGCCCGGGCCAGGGCGCGGATCGGGTTGACCGCCGGACCGCCATAGAGGCCCGAATGCAAGTCGCGCTTCGGTCCAGTGACGACTGCTTCCGTTACGGCAAGGCCACGCAGCATGGTGGTGATGGCCGGTGTGTCCTTGTCCCATTGGCCGGTGTCGCAGACCAACACAATGTCGGCCTTGATGCCGGCGCCATGCGCGGCAAAGAACTCAGGTAACGACGGCGAACCGCATTCTTCCTCGCCCTCGATCATCACCGATACCTTGACCGGCAACCGCCCTGCCACGGCCTTCCACGCACGGACGGCCTCGAAGAAGGTCGAGAGCTGGCCCTTGTTGTCCTCCGCCCCGCGCGCCACGATGACGCGGCCGTTCACTGGATCGTCGGCCAGCACCGGCTCGAATGGCGGCGACGTCCATAGCGCGAGCGGATCGGCCGGCTGCACGTCGTAGTGGCCATAGAACAGAACGTGCGGCACACCGTCGGGGGCTGTATCGCGGTCGTGGGCGACGACGATCGGATGACCCGTGGTCGGGGTTATGGTGGCGTCGAAGCCGAGGCCTTGCAGCGTCTCCACGCACCAGCGCGCCGCCGTTTGACATTGCAACTTGTACGCGGGATCAGCCGAAATACTGTCGATCCGCAACAGTTCGAACAACCGGCCGAGCGCTGCGTCTTGTGTCCGGTCGAGTTCGCTCAAGACTGCGTCCAAGTGGTCGGTCATGTCGGTTTCGTCTCCGTATCCCGGGTCAAGCCCGGCGTCGTCTCTCAAACTGTTCAGCGGCTGCGTCTCGTTCCGCGCCGGAACTTGCGCGAACCGTGGCACGTCGTCAAAGGCTATGCGCTGCGGCGGACTGGCGACCACACAGGTCGACGGACGGTCTCGGTCAGAGCCGTTGGGTGGCGCATGCGCCTGACGTGCGGCAACCATGCCGTGCACGAGGCTTTCTCAGCATCCGTGGTCCTGCTATGGCACCGGGTATCGCGGTGTCTACGCCCGAACCGCGACCAAGGACCTTGGAGCTGACCGGAATGTCGAAGCCTGTCACACCGTCGATGCCGCCGCACGTCTACCTGTTCGGGACGACGAAGTCGGATGGGCACGCGGGGCTCAAGGACCTGCTCGGCGGCAAGGGCGCGAACCTCGCTGAAATGGCCAACCTCGGCCTGCCGGTGCCACCTGGCTTCACGCTCACCACGGATGTCTGCGTCGCCTACTATGCGACCGGCCGCACTCTGCCCGACGGTCTCGAGGCGGAAGTCGACGCTGCGATCGCCAAGGTGGAGCAGTCGGTCGGCGCCCGGTTCGGCGACGTCGACAATCCGCTGCTGGTCGCCGTGCGGTCCGGCGCGCGGGCGTCGATGCCTGGCATGATGGATACGATCCTCAATCTAGGCTTGAACGACGAGACCGTCGAAGGATTGGCGCGACATTCGGGTGACCGCCGCTTCGCCTACGACAGCTATCGTCGTTTCATCCAGATGTACGGCGACGTCGTTCTCGGCGTCGATCACGGCGTGTTCGAGGATATCCTGTCGAACTACAAGAACCTGAACGGCATCGCGTCCGATACGCGGATGGAAGCCGACGATTGGCTCGAGATCATCGGCGAGTACAAGACCGCGATCGAGCGCGAGATCGAGACGACCTTCCCGCAGGATACGCGCGCGCAGCTTTGGGGCGCTATCCGCGCGGTATTGAACTCGTGGCAGAATGCGCGCGCCATCATGTACCGCCGCCTGCACGACATTCCCGACGCCTGGGGCACCGCGGTCAACGTACAGGCGATGGTGTTCGGCAACATGGGGTCGAAATCGGCGACCGGTGTCGCGTTCACGCGCAATCCGTCCACTGGCGCCAAGGAGATTTACGGCGAGTTCCTGGTCAATGCGCAAGGCGAGGACGTGGTGTCGGGCATCCGCACGCCGCAGATCCTGACCAATGCGGCCCGGACCGAGCTCGGTGCGAAAAGCGCGACGCTCGAAGACCTGATGCCGGATGCGTTCGCGGAACTGAAGCAGATCTTCGCGCGGCTCGAGGCGCACTATCGCGATGTGCAGGATATCGAGTTCACCATCCAGAACGGCAAGCTCTGGATGCTGCAGACGCGCAACGGCAAGCGCACGGCCGAGGCCGCGCTGCGCATCGCCGTCGATCTCGCCGAGGAAGGTATCATCTCGCACGACGAAGCGGTTCTGCGCATCGACCCGCATTCGCTGGATCAGCTCTTGCACCCGACGATCGATCCGTCGGCGGCGCGGTCGGTGATCGCGACGGGCCTGCCGGCGTCACCGGGTGCGGCATCGGGGGAGATCGTGTTCACCGCCGACGAAGCCGAGGAGCAGCGCGTAAAGGGCCGCAACGTCATTCTCGTGCGCGTCGAAACCAGCCCAGAGGATGTGCACGGAATGCACGCGGCGGTCGGCATCCTGACGCAGCGCGGCGGCATGACCAGCCACGCGGCGGTCGTCGCGCGCGGCATGGGGCGGCCGTGCGTCTCCGGCGTTGGCGCGCTCCGGATCGATGCGAAAGCCGGCACGCTGACCGCTGGCAAAGTCGTGCTGAAGCGCGGCGAGATCATCACCATCGACGGCTCCACCGGGCAGGTGATCCAAGGCCGCGCCGAGATGCGGCAACCGCAGCTGTCGGACGCGTTCCAGACCATCATGTCCTGGGCCGACGATCGCCGCACGCTCGGGGTCCGCGCCAACGCCGACACGCCGCGCGACGCCCGGCAGGCGCTCAACTTCGGCGCGCAGGGGATCGGGCTCTGCCGCACCGAGCATATGTTCTTCGAAGAGGCGCGCATTCTCGCGATGCGCGAGATGATCTGCGCCACCGACGAACGCGGCCGCCGCAACGCGCTCGCCAAAATCCTGCCGATGCAGCGCGCCGACTTCGAGGCGATGTTCGAGATTATGGCGCCGCTGCCGGTGACGGTGCGGCTGCTCGACCCGCCGTTGCACGAGTTCCTGCCGCATCACCCGCGCGAACAGGAGGCTGTCGCCACCGCCCTCAAGATCCCGATCGAGCGGCTCGAGGCGCGGGTGTCGGAGTTGAGCGAGTTCAATCCCATGCTCGGCTTTCGCGGTTGCCGGCTCGGCATCCGCTTCCCCGAGATCACCGAAATGCAGGCGCGCGCCATCTTCGAGGCGGCGACCAACGTCGCGCAGCGCAGCGGCAAGGTTGTCGAGCCCGAGATCATGATCCCGCTCGTCGCCTACCGCCGCGAGTATGACATTCTCGCCGACATCATTCGCGGCCAGGCCAAGGCAGTCGAGAAGGAAACAGGGCAGAAGATCGCCTTCGTCCTCGGCACGATGGTCGAACTGCCGCGGACCTGCTTGCGGGCGCGCGAGATCGCGGAGGGAGAATTCGGCGCGGAATTCTTCTCGTTCGGGACCAACGATCTAACACAGACGGCGCTGGGCCTGTCGCGTGACGACGCCTCGCCGATCCTGTCGAGCTATCAGAACAAGGGCGTCTTTGACGTCGATCCGTTCGTGTCGATCGACATCGACGGTGTGGGCGAGATGGTCAGGATGGCCGTCGAGCGTGGCCGAGCCACCAAGCCCGATCTGAAGGTCGGGATCTGTGGAGAGCACGGCGGTGACCCGGATTCGGTCAAGTTCTTCTATGATATCGGCCTCGATTACGTGTCGTGTTCGCCGTTCCGCGTGCCGGTCGCCCGGCTGGCGGCGGCTCAGGCGGAGATGCGAGCTCGTCTCGGCTTGGATACCGCAGGTGGAGGAACGGCCTAGCCATGTCGACGATCGCGCCGCTACCGCCGCACCTGATCGCTTCTGCCGTCGCGGCCGCCTTGGCCGAAGACCTCGGCCTAGCAGGCGACATTACGACAAACGCGACCATCGCCGCGGCGGCGCGTGCCGACGCGGTGATCGCCGCGCGCAAGGCAGGCGTGATTTCGGGCCTAGACCTCGCTCGCGCGGCATTTGTCGCGCTCGATCCGGCGGTCACGTTCGAAGCCGTTGCTGGTGATGGCGGGACGGTCCTGCCTGGCGCCGTTGTGGCGCGCGTCTCGGGCAACGCGCGCGCCCTGCTATCGGCCGAGCGAGTGGCGTTGAACTTCATGGGCCGGATGTGCGGCATCGCGACGTTAACGCGCGCCTATGTCGACGCGATCGCCGGCACGAGCGCCGTGATCGTAGATACCCGCAAGACGACGCCGGGTTTGCGCGCGTTCGAGAAATACGCGGTCCGCTGCGGGGGCGGCGGCAACCACCGTGTCGGGCTGTTCGATGCTGTACTGATCAAGGACAACCACATCGTCGCTGCTGGCGGACTGTCGGCTGCGGTCGCGGCCGCGCGCGCCTCGGTCGGCCATCTCGTCAAGATCGAGGTCGAGGTCGACACGCTGGCGCAGCTCGCCGAGGCCTTAAAACACCGCATCGACGCGGTGCTGCTCGACAACATGACGCCCGGACAACTGCGCGAGGCCGTCGCGCTCACAGGTGGCCGCGTGCTCACCGAGGCTTCGGGCGGCGTCAATCTCATGACCGTGCGGGCCATAGCCGAGAGTGGCGTCGATCTGATTTCCGTGGGTGCGTTGACGCATTCAGCGCCCGTCCTCGATCTCGGGTTCGATTTCGCCGAGGCGCCATCGGCGAAACTCCATCGCAGTCGCCGCAAATCAGCTTAGCGGTTCAACTATTCACTCTTTTTGCCGGGAAATGCCCTGGCAATCACCGCTCTGTCCGAACCCGCTTGATTTTGACACAGTTGCGCTCCACCTCTCGTTATGAACCGCCGGGTGCCCGGCGGGTTGAACAAGGACTTGCCGGAATGGCGCTCCAATACATCGCGGTCTGGGGATTTGTTGCCCTTGTCTCATCGGCGCTCGCCGGAATCATTGCCGGCGTAAAGAATCGCGACCATTCATTCTGGATGGCCTGGAGTTTTCTGTTGCCGCCGATGGTGCTCGTGCTCGCGATCATGCCGGCCCGCGCCGGCCCGCGGCCGCTGCCGCCCGCGATGGACCATGACGATCATCGCGACTGACGGCGACCAAAGCCCGCTTGACCGAATCCCGCAGCCGCGCCCTATACACCGTTAGGCGGGCCCAGGCGGCCCGCTGCTCCAATCGGCAGCGGGGACGACATGCGCAGTGAGACCGATCAGCGGCTGAAGGCCCTACGCTCCCTCGGCGACGGCAAGACCGTGTCCGCGCGTGACGCAGTCGAGCTGATCCGCTCCGGTGACACCGTAGCGACAGGCGGCTTCGTCGGCATCGGCTTCGCCGAGAATATTGCGGTCGCGCTCGAAGCGCGCTGGAACGATGCCGCAGCCCTGAGCGACGACGGTTTGGGCCAGCCGCGCAATCTCACGCTCGTCTATGCGGCGGGTCAGGGCGACGGCAAGGATCGCGGGCTCAATCATCTCGGTCATCGCGGCATGATCCGCCGCGTCATTGGCGGCCACTGGGGGCTCGTGCCGAAACTACAGGCGCTGGCGGTATCGGGTGAGATCGAGGCCTACAATCTGCCACAGGGCGTGATTTCCCACCTCTATCGCGACATCGCCGCCAAGAAGCCCGGACATCTGTCGCGGGTCGGGCTAGGCACCTTCGTCGATCCGCGCCACGGCGGCGGCAAGATAAACGACCGCACGACTGAGGAACTCGTCCGTCTCATCGAGCTCGATGGCGAGGAGGTGCTGCTCTACAAGACCTTCCCCATCGACGTTGCGATCGTGCGCGGCACCACGGCGGACCAGGACGGCAACGTCACCATGGAGCGCGAGGCGCTGACGCTAGAAGCCCTGTCGCTCGCCACCGCCGCGCGCAATTCAGGTGGCCTCGTGATCGTCCAAGTGGAACGCATCGCCGAGCGTGGAACGCTGAACCCCCGACAGGTCAAGATCCCGGGCATTCTCGTCGATTGTGTCGTCGTCGCCGAGAAGCCCGAATATCACATGCAGACGTTCGCCGAGCCCTACAGCGCCGCCTATGCGGGGGAACTGCGCGTTCCGATGACGTCATTGCAACCGTTGGCGATGGACGAGCGCAAGATCATCGCCCGCCGCGCCGCGCTCGAATTGAAGCCGAACGCGGTCGTCAATCTCGGCATCGGCATGCCCGAGGGCATCG
This sequence comes from Hyphomicrobium sp., assembly GCA_022843145.1. Classification (GTDB taxonomy): domain Bacteria; phylum Pseudomonadota; class Alphaproteobacteria; order Rhizobiales; family Hyphomicrobiaceae; genus JAKAML01. The sequence goes on along the minus strand of JALHOF010000012.1, from coordinate 106,106 downwards.
CGGCGGTCGCCGCCGAAGAGCAGGTGATCGACTTGATGACGCTGACCGCGGAGCCGGGCGTGGTCGGCGGCGTCCCGGCGTCGGGGTTGAACTTCGGTGCGGCGACCAACACGCAGGCGATAATCGATCAGCCTTATCAATTCGACTTCTACGACGGCGGCGGGCTTGACATCGCGTTCCTGGGGCTCGCGCAAGCCGATGCCCAGGGCAATCTCAACGTCTCGAAATTCGGGCCAAGGCTCGCGGGAGCGGGCGGGTTCATCAACATCAGCCAGAACGCGAAGTCGGTGGTGTTCGTCGGCACCTTCACGGCCGGCGGGCTCGACATCGCGGTGCGAGACGGCCGCATTGTCATCGCCAAGGAAGGCAAATCGCGGAAGTTCGTCGGCGAGGTTGAGCATCGGACGTTTTCGGGCCAGTACGCTTTGCGGCGCGGCCAGCCGGTCCTCTACGTCACCGAGCGTTGCGTGTTCCGACTGACCGAGCGGGGGATGGAACTGGCGGAGGTCGCGCCCGGCATCGACATCGGCCGCGACATCCTTGCGCACATGGCATTCAGGCCGATCGTCGAGAGTCCAATCCTCATGGACGAGCAGATCTTCGAAGCGATGCCGATGGGCCTGCGCGCTAAAATGCTCACAGTGCCGTTCGCGTCGCGCTTCAGCTATGACGCCGCGCTCAACATGTTGTTCGTCAACTTCGAGCAGTTCACGATCGCGACCGAGCGCGATGTCGAACGCATCCGTTCGGAAGTCGAGCGGCGCGTGGCGGCGGCGGGACACCGGGTCAACGCTATCGTGAATTACACCGGATGCAGCGTCGAACCCGCCGTACTCGACAGCTATCGCGACATGGTCCGGCATCTCGTCGAGACGTGCTACCTCGACGTCACGCGCTACGGCACGTCCGGCTTCCTGAAGATGCAACTGCTGAGCCGGCTGTCGCAGGATGATGACGGCGCCGCCGTGTCCGGGCGGCAGGCTGGGGCAGCACCAGATGCTTTGTTCCGGCGCGCAGTTTGACCTAGATCAAGACCGTCAGTGCAGCCCGCCGAGTGCCGGCATGGATTCCAGATCCGTGTCGTGAAGCCGTCCGCTGCGCGGCGAGAGATCCGCGAGGGTCAGCACGCTGCGCGCCTTCATGGCCGGATCGGGTTCGGGGAAGTCGGCGCGGAAGTGTCCGCCCCGGCTCTCCTCACGGCGCAACGCGGCAAAAGTGATGAACCGCGCCGCGAGCGCCATGTTGGCCAGAACCGAATCACCGTCGGCCGCGGCCTCGATCTCCGTCAGCGTGCGCAGCGCGTGCGTAAGCCCCTCGGATGTGCGCACCACGCCGACGTGGTCGGTCATCGTGGCGCGCAGCCGGGCGACCGCTGCGGCGCGCGATGCGGGGCTCGCCGGCCGCGAACCGGTGATCCGGCGCGGCTCGGACAGGTGCTTTGTGTGTGACGCGGGCGTCGTCTTTGCGATGTCGCCAGCGACGCGCGCGCCGATGACGACTGCTTCCAATAGCGAATTCGATGCGAGCCGGTTGGCGCCGTGCAGGCCCGTCGAGGCCACTTCACCGGCAGCCCACAGGCCCGGCACCGTCGTGCGGCCGTAGTCGTCGGTGGCGATGCCGCCCATGTGGTAATGGACTGCAGCCGCGACGGGGATCAGGTCACGCGCGGGGTCGACACCGGCGGCCTTGCAGTGGGCGTAGACCGTCGGGAAAGCGTCGGCGAAGCGGTCGCCTATGGCAGTGCGACAATCGAGGAACGCGCCACGTCCGGCACTGATTTCCGCGAACACGCCGCGAGCGACGATATCGCGGGGCGCGAGTTCGGCGTCGTGATGCAGCCGGGTCATGAACCGCTCGCCGTTGCGGTTGACGAGCGTCGCACCTTCGCCTCGCAGTGCCTCGGTGACCAATGGCGCTGGATCGAGCCCGACGTCGAGAGCGGTCGGATGGAACTGGACGAACTCGGCGTCGGCGATGGCGGCGCCCGCGCGGGCGGCGAACGCAATGGCTTCGCCGCGGGCATACGCCGGGTTGGTGGTGACGGCATAAAGCGCGCCGACGCCGCCGGTGGCGAGCACGACGGCGGACGCGGGGATCAGCTCCCATGTCCCGTTGCCGCGCGCGGCCGAGCGGATCAGGCGAAGGCCGGACACGCGGCCGCCGGACATGATCAGCTCTTCGGCCTCATAGCCCTCGAGTACGCGTATCGAAGGGGTGCTGCGGACGGCGGCGATGAGCGACTGCATGATCGCTGCACCGGCGCGGTCGCCCGAAACGCGCACCACGCGCTTCTCGGTGTGTGCGGCCTCCTTCGACAGAACGTAGTTGCCTTCGGCATCGCGGTCGAACGGCACACCGTAGGCGAGCAGATCCTCGATACGCGCGGGAGCTTCCTCGGCGATGAACTTGGCGACGGCGAGATCGACAATGCCCGCGCCCGCCGCGACCGTGTCAGCCGCGTGCTTGCCGGGCGTGTCGCCCTTGCCGACGGCGGCGGCGATGCCGCCCTGCGCCCAAACGCTCGACGCGCCTTCGCCGAGGGGCGCGGCCGCGATGACGGTGACTGGCAGCGGCGCGAGCTTCAACGCTGTGAACAAACCCGCGAGACCCGCGCCGATGACGATGATGTCGCCCGCAGTGCTGGCATGCGAGGCTTCGGCGCCGCGCGAACTCGCCTGCTCCGGTTGATCGACCATCGGTTTCTTTGCGGAGGGATCGCGACGGCTCGCCATGATGTGTCACTCCCGGGTGTGCGCGCGTCTCGGCGCAGATGCAGGGCCGGAGCGCGGACGTCCGCGCTCCGGCGTCAGTTCGTTAGATTGACCATCCGCTCGACGGCCCGTCGCGCCTTGACGGCAACGGCGGGATCGACAGTGACCTCGAACTGCATCTTGAGGAGGCTCTCGTAGATCGCCTCGAGGCTGATGCGCTTCATGTGCGGGCATAGATTGCACGGCCGGACGAATTCGACGTCCGGCGACTCGGCGGCGACGTTCGACGACATCGAACATTCCGTGACCAGGATCACCTTCCGCGGCCGCTTGTCCTTGACCCAGTCGATCATCGCTTTCGTCGAACCGGTAAAGTCGGCCATCGCGATGACGTCCGGCGGGCACTCGGGATGGGCGATGATCTTGGTTCCAGGGTCCGCCTGGCGATAGCTCTCGAGTTCCTCTGGCGTGAACCGCTCATGGACCTCGCAGTGGCCTTTCCACGCGATGATCTCGACCTTGGTTTTCGTCTGCACGTACTTCGCCAGATACTCGTCCGGGATCAAGAGGACGCGCGGGCTGCCGAGGCTTTCGACGACTTGCACCGCGTTCGACGACGTGCAGCAAATGTCGCTCTCCGCCTTCACGTCGGCTGAGGTGTTGACGTAGGTGACGACCGGCACGCCGGGATACGCCTCGCGCAGCGCACGGACGTCGGCGCCGGTGATCGACGACGCGAGCGAGCAGCCGGCGAGCAGATCCGGGATCAGCACTGTCTTGTCGGGATTGAGCAGCTTCGAGGTCTCGGCCATGAAATGTACGCCGGCCTGGACGATGACGTCGGCGCTCGTGCGCGAGGCCTCCTTGGCAAGCTGAAGACTGTCGCCGCGAATGTCGCCGACACAGTGGAAGATCTCTGGCGTCATGTAATTATGCGCCAGGATGACCGCGTTGCGCTCCTTCTTGAGCTCGTTGATTGCTTTGATCAGCGGCGCGTAGTGGACCCACTCCATCGGCGTCACGACGTGCTTCACCTTAGCGTAGAGCGGCTCCATCTCGCGCGCCAGCGCCGGCGAAAAGTCTGCCTTCACGATCGACGACGCCGGAAATTTCGGCGCCGGGCATGCGCGCTCCAGACCGACATTCGCGTTGCCTACCGACATGAACCACTCCTTCTGCCGGGATGAGTGCCCAGCGGCCTGTGGGCGGGTTGCAATGCTCAATATGAGCATATATAACCCATAAGAACGGCCGGCAGGTGCCGGGGGCGATTTCATAATGCTCGTAATGAGCATCTGATCGGCATTAAGTTAAGCGATCAAGCCGCCAAATTCCAGTGGCAGCCCACAAAAATTGAACGACGCTAGATAAAGCGCGTGACTGGCGTCAAAGTTCCAATGACGCGATGAGGACGGCCCGCCGCGGAAATGAGCGCGGCGGGCGACTTCGATCAGATGCGGTTAGCCTTGACGCGGACGCCGGGGGCCGGCCGCTCCAGAAGCACTTCGCGGCGGAAGCGGAACAGCTTCGCGGGACGTCCGCCGGTTCGGGTACGGACCTCGCCGGTAGCTTCGACGAGACCGGCACTTTCGACGAGGCGGCGGAAGTTCTGCTTGTGCAGATGCGGACCGAGAATGGCTTCGACCGTGCGCTGCAATTCGAACAACGTGAATTCGTCGGGCATCAATTCAAAAATAACGGGCCGATATTTGATCTTGGCGCGGACGCGCCCGATCGCAGTGGCGAGAATGCGCCGGTGATCGAAGCGCATGCCGCTGCCGAGAGGTTCTTCCGTCATGGCCGCTGGCGTGAACTCGGGCCGGTCGCGCAAGGCTTCTCCGACCAGCCCCGCTTCGTAGAGCAACTCGTAGCGCTCGAGCACCTTCTCCTCGTCCCACATGGCTCCGTCGACGCCGAAACAAATCCGCACGCGATCGGTGCGCAGGATAGGACGCGGCGGCGCGCCGGGACGCTGCGGCCGTTCGGCCCATTCGCGCAGCCGCGGCAGCACCGCGCCGTCGAGAATCGGAGGACGCCCCTTCCGCCAATCCTCCCACGGAAAATACTGGTACCAGCTGTGCCACGAGCCGCGCTGCAGCTCGCGCATGTCGTTGACGCGCGTCAGCGCGAGATATCCGATCGACACGACATGCGGCGCGGTGTCGTCGTCCTCGGCGTGCCGCCCCCGGTCGCCGAACGTGTAGAGTTGCTCGACATAACCGAGGTCGAGACCGGCCTGTTCGTTGACCCATGATCTGAGGCCGCTTTCGAGCGTCCGATGATCGCGCGGCGTGAACGGGCCGAACGGCAAACCGTCCGTTGCGCCCGAGGCGTCGGCCTCCTCGCGCACGACGAGCGCGACCGGCTCGTTGTCCGCAACCGCGACTATGGCGGCATTGAGGCCGATTTCGACCGTGCCTGCGTCGATCCTGAGGTCCCTTGCCGGTGATCGCTTGGGATCACCCCCCCGGCTCGAGGCTCGTTGAGTGTGCATTTCAATGCTCATGCGGTGCTCCCTTCGCGCTCGGAGAGAACGGGCCGATCATGGCGATTTTCTGAACAACTGATTTGCTCACTCAGTCACAATGTCGGTCTGCGTGTGGCGATCCGAGGGCCGAGCATTTGCTTGCGGCACATCGAAAACGGTCGAAAGCAGGAAAGGTTGCGCCTCCGCGGCGGGAGATCCGGGGCCGATGGAATCGAGTGCCGCCGCCATCCGGCCGCCGCGATCGAGCATCTGGTCCGCGACCGCGACCATGATCCGGTTCGGTGCGGCCGTATCGGAGAATTGCCTGAGATGATGCGCGATCAGCGTCTCCGGCGTTTTCGGGTTCATCGCGCACAATATGATGTAGGCCGCCGCCGTCGAGCGGTTCAATCCCGAGAAGCAGTGCACCAGCAGCAGCGTTGCGCGGTCCCACGATCCGGCGAATGCGAGTAGCCGATCGAGGCTGTCGGCGAGCGGATGACGCGATCCGCCGTCCTCCGCGACATGATCGCTGACCGCGAGCTTCAGGTGCCGCGCCGGCGTGATGGCGGCGGGAGTCGCCGGAATGAGGTGCGCGTTGAGCACGCTGACGAGATGCGTCGCGCCGGTGTCGGCGATCACCCGCTCGATATGCCGCATTGGCGCGACGGCCAGAAGGTTCCGGCCGCCGGAATGCGTGAATAGGGACGTATCGCGAAGCGCCGACATGATCGCTTCGAGGTGGCACGGGGGAGCGCGCATTTCAAGCTGGCCAATGGCGGCAGGCGCCGACCCATCACATCTCCCGCGACAACGCCTCGAACTTTGCCGTTAGTCGCCTCTGGGCTTCGGCGGCGGGCCAGGGTTCCAGCGCGGCGAGGCGGCGGGTAAGGATTGCGGAAACGCCGTCCGGCGCTCCGAAGAACTGCTCGGCTTCAGCGACGTCGAACCCCGCGAGGCACGTCGCCTCAAAATACGCCGCGGTACGGTCGGCGACCTTGATCGCCTTGGTCACGTCGTCGGGGAGCACCGGCGGCAGTCCGAAGCGCAGGTGAATGGCTTCCATCAACCGCTTTTCGAACGCCTTGTAGTCGAGCCCGATGGCGGTCTTGAAGGGACTGATCAGGTCGCCGATGACGTACTCCGGCGCGTCGTGCAGCAACGCCGCGAGCCGCCAGCGCGCGCTCCAGCCGCGGTTCTGCGCCGCCGCGATCTCCTCGACGACGATGACGTGCTGCGCGACCGAGAACGCGTGATCGCCGACAGTCTGCCCGTTCCAGCGGGCAACGCGGGCGAGGCCGTGCGCGATGTCGGCTATCTCGACGTCCAGAGGCGATGGTTCCAGGAGATCGAGCCGGCGGCCGGACAGCATCCGCTGCCACGCGCGGGGCGAGGGTTTCGACATGCACCTACTCCGCCAGCTTGAACGCGCGCATCAACTTGGCGCACGGCGCGTGCCGGTGACACGACAAAAGATGGTCGTTGACGAAGCCCGACGACTGCAGGAACGCGTAGACCGTGGTCGGGCCGACGAACCGGAAGCCCTCGGCCTTCAACGCCTTCGAGATCTGCTTGGATAGCGGTGTTTCGGACGGGATGCCGCCAAAGTTCGCGTGACGGTTGACGATCGGCCGGCCGTCGAGGAAGTCCCACAGGAATTCGGCCAGCGGCCGCCGCTCTTGCAGGGCGACAGCGGCGCGGGCGTTGCCGATCGTCGCGCGGATCTTGCCCTCATGGCGGACGATGCCGGCGTCCGACAAGAGCCTCGCGACGTCCTTGTCGCCAAAACGGGCGACCTTCTCGGGATCGAAGCCGGCGAAGGCGCGGCGGAAATTCTCGCGCTTTTTGAGGATGGTCAGCCACGACAGGCCGGACTGGAAGCCTTCGAGGCACAACTTTTCGAAGTGCGCGCGGCTGTCCTGGTGCGGCACGCCCCATTCCTCGTCATGATAGCGCGTGTATTCAGCGTTCTCGATGCCGCCCCAAGGGCAGCGCGTCGGCTCGCGCGGGTCGGTCATGGTTGGCTTTCCCGGGCTAGAGTGTGGCCGCGGGCTTGGACGCCACGCTCTCGCGGTAGCGCGCGATGGCGGCGGGATCGATCTCGACCGGCTGGCCGCCAGCGGTCAGGGGCTTGTCGCCATCCAGCGCTTCCGCGACGCGGTCGAGCCGCACCAGCGCCAACCCGTCGCCAGCCGAAACCGAGCCGACCGCGCCGATAACGACATCGCCGAGCTTGACCTCGGCGCTGGGCGCGAGCCCGGGGCCGGAGACCCGCACCACGCGCTTCCGCACCACCGATTTGTGCTCCATACGCGCGACGACCTCTTGTCCCACGAAACAGCCCTTGGTGAACGACACGCCCTGGTAGAGATCGAAATCGGCGTCGTGCGGGAAGGTGTCGCCGAGCGGATAGTCGCGACCGCCCTCGGGCACGCCCAACGCTATGCGATGCGCGAGATAGGCGTCGGCGGACGCGGCGGTGCCGGCCTGTCCGATCACCCAGTCCGTCGCCGTGGTCAGAATTAGCCGCAGCCCGAGATCGGGATGGCGCGGATCGCGGAACCAGCAGACGTCGCGATGGGCGTCCGGTGCTCCGGCGGGATGCTGCCACGTTTGCGGCGCGTCGCCATCGCCGCCCCAGGCCGCGGCGACGGTGTGGGCGCTCGCAACATCCTTGATCTCGGCCTTGGCGCGCAGCTTGTAGAGCATCAGCCGCTTGGCGAGATCGGCGGTCCGGTCGCGTGCCGTCTCCAGCAGGAAGCCGGCGGCCGATTTCACGATGAAGAACTCGTACTGGATCTTGCCCTGCGCGGACAGCAGGCCGGCGTGGACCGCCTTGGCGCCGTTGTCGAACGCCGCCATGTCGTTGGTGACGACGCCCTGCAACAGCTTCGCCGCGTCCTCGCCGGTGACGCTGACCACGCCGCGGTCGGGCAGAAGCGCGATTTTGGCCGTGGTCATTCCGATCTCTCTGAGGTTGAATTGATCGTGGAAACTACGTAAGCGGGCAACCAATCTCTGGCAAGCTCCGAGCCACCGCCCTCCCGCCGAAAGGACCACAATGACCGCGACCTTCGATCTCGTCCTCAAGGGCGGCTGCGTCGTCAATCACGACGGGGAGGGCGTGCGCGACCTCGGCATCCGCGACGGGCGCATCGCCGCGATCGGTCCGTCGGGGGCCTACAAATCGGCGGAAACCATCGACTGTTCCGGGCTCCACATCCTGCCCGGCGTCATCGATAGCCAGGTTCATTTCCGCGAGCCGGGCCTGACCCACAAGGAGGATCTCGAGACCGGCAGTCGCGGCGCGGTCGCGGGTGGCGTCACGGCCGTGTTCGAAATGCCGAACACAAAGCCTTTGACGACGTCGGCCGAGACGCTGGCCGAGAAGGTGCGCCTCGCCCGCCATCGCATGTTCTGCGACTTCGCGTTCTACGTCGGCGGCACGCGCGACAACATCGACGATATCCCGGCGCTCGAGCGACTCGAAGCTTCGGCCGGCATCAAGGTGTTCATGGGCTCGTCGACCGGCGATCTCCTGGTCGACGACGAAAGCTCGCTCGACCGCATCATCGCCCGCTTGAGCCGCCGTGCCGCCTTCCATGCCGAGGACGAAGCGCGGCTGATCTCGCGGATGAATTTGCGCGTGCCCGGCGATCCCTCGTCGCATCCGGTGTGGCGCGACGAGGAAGCGGCGCTGATCGCAACCACCCGGCTTGTCCGCCTCGCCGAGAAGTACAAGCGGCGCGTCCACGTCTTGCACATTTCGACCGCCGCCGAGATGGCGTTCCTGGCCGAACACAAGTCGTGGGCCAGCGTCGAGGTGACGCCGCATCACCTGACGCTCGACGGCGACGAGGCGTATCGGCGGCTGGGAACATACATTCAAATGAATCCGCCCGTGCGCGGGGCCGCTCACCGCGCGGCGATCTGGCGGGGCATCGCGCAAGGAACGGTCGATGTGCTCGGGTCCGACCATGCGCCGCACACGCGCGAGGAGAAGGATCACGCCTATCCGGGCTCGCACTCCGGTATGACCGGCGTGCAGACGCTCGTGCCGATCATGCTCGATCACGTCAACGCTGGGCGGCTGTCACTGCAGCGGTTTGTCGATCTGACCAGCCACGGACCTCAGCGGCTGTTCGGCATCCGCAACAAGGGTCGCATCGCGGCGGGCTACGATGCGGACCTGACGATCGTCGACATGAAGCGCACCGAGACGATCACCAACCGTTGGGTGGAAAGCCGCTGTGGTTGGACGCCCTACGACGGCAAATCCGTCACCGGCTGGCCGGTCGGCACGTTCGTGCGCGGCCACCGGGCGATGTGGCAGGGCGAGCTCGCATCGAAGGCGCGCGGCGAGCCCGTCGGATTTCTCGAAGCCGGGTGCTGACCGCGCTCAAACGCCGCGCGATGGCCGCCGCACCGCGCCGTCGATGAGCGTTTCAAGGCGCAGCAGATCGCGTTCGCCGAATGTCATCCGCACCGGCAATGCGCGGGCTGCCGCGGCGAGCGCGCGGCACTCGTGCCCCCTTTCGCCCGAAAGCCGCGCCATGTCCTTCTCCGTTGTCACCAGCATCGCGCCGAGGTCCGCCGCCTGCCGCAACAAGTCGCGCGCATTCGCTTCGCTGAACGTGTGATGGTCCGGGAATGACGTTTCGGACGCAATCTTCGCGCCGAGATCGCGCAAGGTCGCGAAGAAGCGCTGCGGATGTCCGATCCCGGCGAACGCGACGACGGGCTTGCCGCCGAGCCAGTCCGTATTGGCGGCGGGCGCGATCGATGCCGCGAGCACGGGGCCTTGGAACTGCAGGCGCAATTGGTCGAACACGCTCGTCAATCGGTCGCCAGCGCCTGATGGTGCATGGCCGCCGTTGACGACGATCGCGTCGACAAGGTCGAGCTGAAACGCGATCGGGGCGCGCAACGGCCCCGCCGGGATGACCTCGCCATTGCCGATCCCGCGCGTTCCGTCGACGACGGCGATGGTCAGGTCCTTGGCCAATGAGCCGTTCTGCAATCCATCGTCCATGATGATCAGCGTTGCGCCAGCTACGTGTTCTTCGATGAAGCGAGCGCCCTCGGTCCGATCGCGCGCGACGACGGTCGGCGCGGTGCGGGCCAGGAGCAGCGGCTCGTCTCCGGCTTCCGCGGCTGTCGTGCTGGCCGGATCGACCAGCAGGGGGCCGCGAGCGCTCCCGCCGTAACCTCGCGTCAGGAAAACCGGCGTCTGGCCCCGTGCCCGGCACGCGGCGGCGATCATCAGCCCGAGCGGGGTCTTTCCGGTGCCGCCAGCGGTGAAGTTTCCGACACAGACGACGCCGAGCCGCGAGCGGTAGGGCACGGCGCGGAGATAGCGGCGTTCGGCGATCCAACCATAGGCCCAACCGATCGGCGCCAATATCCGGGCCCGCCGGTCGTCACTCGGCGCATACCACCATGCGGGTTCGTCACGAGGCACGCAGCAACCCTTTGTCGGCCGGAGCGGGCAATGCGCCGAGCAAGGCCTCGACCGTCAACCCAAGTGCGCCCGACAGCGCCGCGAGCGCGCTTCGAGCCCCTGATTTCATGCGGTCGAGTTCGTTCGCATCCCGCGCCAGCCGCCGGATCGCGTCGGCGATTTCAGCCGCGTTTCGCACCTCGATCGCGCCGGATCGCTTGAGCAGCGCGGTGTATTCGTCGGCGAAGTTGCGCCAGCTCGGTCCAGTGATGACCGCCGCTCCGTGACGCACCGCCTCGATCGGATTTTGGCCGCCGCGGTCGACCAGAGAGCCGCCGACGAAGGCGACCGGCGACATCGCGTAAAATGTTCCGAGTTCACCGATGGTGTCGGCGATATAGATTTCTGTGCGCGGATCGGGTAGCGCGCCCGTCGACCGTTGCGCGACATTGAACCCGCGTGCTTTCAATTCTTCGGCTAAGCCCGTGCCGCGCTCGGGATGGCGCGGCGCGATGAGGGTGATGAGGCCATCGAATTCGCGCGCCAGCATGCGATGGGCCTCGGCGAGGATGACCTCCTCGCCCTCGTGCGTGCTGGCGGCGACGAGCAGCGGCCGCTCACCGATCGCCGCCTCGAGTCGTTCGCGGCCGGCCTCGTCGACGGGCTGCGGCGGAGCGTCGATTTTGAGATTGCCGACCGCGCGCACGTCGCGGCCACCGAGCTCGGAGAAGCGCCGCGCCAGCCGCTCGTTCTGTGCGAGGATCAGTGCAAAACGTGAAAACAATGGCTCAGAGACATCCGGACGCCGCTGCCAGCGCTTGAAGCTGCGCGACGACATGCGCGCGTTGACGAGCGCCAGCGGATGCCCGGCGCGGTGCGTCTCCAGAATGAGGTTCGGCCAGATTTCGCTTTCGGTGAAGACGGCAAGGTCGGGCCGCCAGTGCGCCAGAAACGCGCGCGCGTATTCGGGCACGTCGAGCGGCACGAATTGGTGGATTGCACGTGGCGGCAACCGGCGTGCCGCGAGCCCGGCCGAGGTCACGGTGCCCGACGTCAGCAACACCGACAGATCGCGGCGGGTTTCGAGCAGCGCATGAATGACCGGCAGCGCGGCATTGGTCTCGCCGACGCTCGCCGCGTGGAACCACGCGAGCGGCCCTTCGGGACGCGGCTTTGACGGCACGCCGAGACGCTCGGGACGTCGCTTGCCGTCCTCCTTGCCCTGCCGTTCGCGGTGCCCGAGGACCAGCGGCGCGATCGGCCGCGCGAGGCTCATGGCGCGCGCATAGCCTTTGAGTTTGATCCCTGCGGCCGGCGGCGGGTCGGAGGAATTCGGCGCTTGTGGCGGTGCAATCCGCGCGACATCCGCTCCGGCGAGCGCGTAGGCCCGGCGCGTCACGGCGTCGAGCGATGTCTCGAGTTCGAGCCGCAGCCGTTCCATGGTTTCGGCGTCGGCGTCGGCGGGGACGAAGATCGGCTGGCCGGTTACGCGCGCCAAACGCGAAAACGGCAGGTTGATCGTCATGCGGCTCCAGGTCGCGAACGTCTTGGAGCGCGACGTCGCCACCGCCGCCGGCACGATCGGCCGGCCCGAATAGCGCGCGATCGTGATAATGCCGAGCCCGGCGCGCCGAGCTGGGCCCGGTGGCACGTCGGCGGTCATGACGAGGGAATTGCCCGCCTCGAGCGCCGTGATCGCCGCCCGCAATGCATGAGCGCCGCCGCGGTCGCGTTTGCGCGCCCCCGCTCCCGCGCCGCGAATGAGGTCGATGTCGAGCGCGCTCATTGCTTGGCCGACAAATTCTGCGTCGCCGTGCCGGGCGACCATGGCCGACACCCGCACACCCTCCGGCCGCAGCATCGGTAGCATCATGAATTGACCATGCCAGCAGGCCACGATGCAGGGGTGCGTTCGTGTCATGTCATCGAGCAGCGATTGCGGCTCGTCGACAACTTTTGCCGTGCGTGCGACGAATCGAATCAACCGGGCGAGGTATCGCCCGGCTATTCGTGTCGTGGTCGATTTGTCGTTCAGCAACGGCCCCATCCCGCTGGCCCGCAACCCGGCCACTGTCCCGGCGACGTCCGAAGACCCTTGCGGGTGGTTCCTATAGCGAATATCTACCGAAGGCAAACAGCAGCGAGCTGTTTCGGCGGATGATGCTTTTTGCAGCGGCGTCCAGCCAGAGAAAAGCGCGCGCGCACGCGGGAGATTCCTGTAGGTAGATGCCTAGGTGGGGGAGAGAGACCAAGCGGGCTATTCGCCGCAAAACCAATGCGTGGCGCAAGGGTGTCGCCGAGGGATCTCCGGATTGGCTCCGGCGAAGTCTCGGACCGACCGCGAAGTATCTCGATATGTTGTTTCTGGACCACGGCGTTTTCCGGGTCTTCTACATCAATAAGCACCGCCTCTCCGACAACGCTTGGCGTTCCGCGCAACCGGCGCCGTTCCACATAGCGAAGATGGCGGCTAAAGGCATCCGCACCGTCGTCAACTTGCGCGGTGACCGGTTGTGCGGCAGCTATTGGCTCGAACAGCAGGCATGCAAGAAGGCGGGGATCGAGCTCGTCAATTTCCAGGTTCGATCACGCGCCGCTCCCACGCGTGAGGAAATTCGCGGCGCCAAGGAGCTGTTCGACCGGATTGATTATCCGATGCTGATGCATTGCAAATCGGGCGCCGACCGGGCCGGATTGATGAGCGCGCTCTACCGCCATTTCAAGGAAGGTGTTCCGGTCGAGCAGGCCAAGGACGAGCTGTCCTTTCGTTACGGCCATATCCGGCAAGCCGATACCGGCGTTCTCGATTATTTCTTCGAGCGCTACCTCGAAGACAGCGCGCGCCGGCCGATGCCGTTCATGGATTGGGTCGAGACGGTCTACGATGCCGATGAGTTAAAGCGCAGCTTCCGCTCCAAGGGCTGGGCCAACCGCATCGTCGACAGCGTCTTGCGCCGCGAATAGCGAGTTCGTCGCCGCACACAGTCATGAGGTCGGATCAGGCTATCCGGTCGAGGCCTTTGCGGTGCGACGGCGTGTTTCCTGGATCCTCGAGCATCTGGGCCCTGACCAGCCGCGCATATCCGCCATCGCGCGCCATCAGATCCGCATGCGTACCGGATTCGACGATCGTACCCGCCTCCATCACGCAGATGAGATCCGCGTTCATCACCGTCGATAGCCGGTGCGCGACGACCAGCGTCGTCCGCCCGCGTGTGAACTGCGCCAGTGCGTCCTGGACGAGCCGCTCCGATTCGCTGTCGAGTGCGCTCGTTGCCTCGTCGAGAAGCAGGATCGGCGCGTCGCGGAGGATGGCGCGGGCCAGTGCGAGGCGCTGGCGCTGGCCGCCCGAGAGCTTCAGTCCGCGATCGCCGAGCTCGGTCGCGTATCCGCCAGGCTGCGCGATGATGAAGTCGTGCGCCGCCGCCGCTTTGGCCGCGGCGATGATCGCGTCGTCCGTAGCGTCGAGGCGGCCGAGCGCGATGTTGGCGCGGATGGTGTCGTCGAACAGGGTCACGTCCTGGCTGACGATCGCAATCGCATCACGCAATGATGCGAGCGTGACGTCGCGCACATCCTGCCCGTCGATCAGAATCCGGCCGGCCGTCACGTCGTAAAGACGCGGCACGAGATTGAGAATGGTCGACTTGCCTGCCCCCGAGCGCCCGACGAGCGCCACGGTGCGGCCGCCGGGAACAGCGAGTGTCACGTCGCGGATGGCAGGGGTATCGGTGTTGGCTTCGTAGGCGAACCCGACGCCGGCGAACTCGATCGCACCTTTGCCGATGCCGAGGGGGCTGGCGCTTGGCTTGTCGGCGATGCGCGGCTTTTCGTCGAGGATCGCATAGATGCTCTCAGCGGCGGCCAGACCTTCCTGCACGCGGCCCGAAAGGTTGCCGAGCGCGCGGATCGGCTGCGCCGCCATCAACAGCGCCGTGATGAAACCCATGAAGTCGCCGACTGTCGAGACGCCGCTGGCGATGCGCCAGTACGCGAACGCGATCACACCCGCGACGGCGACGCCGCCGAGCGCCTCCAGCATCGGATCGAGCCGGCCGCGATTGCGGATCGCCTTCATTTTGAGGTCGAATACCTGCTCGAAGCTGTGGTTCACGCGCTCGGCGGCATAGTCCTCGAGACGGTAGGTTTTGATCAGGCGTGTGCCGGTCAGGGTTTCGGATAGCAGTGACGTCATTCCGCCGAGTTCACTTTGTGTGCGCGATGCCACCCGGCGCAGCTTGTTCGAGATGATGGCGACCGGCAGGGCGGCGATGGGGTAGACGAGCAGCACGATCATGGACAGCGCCGGATCGAGATAGATCATCGAGGCGACCAGCGCGATGATCGACAAGGTGTCGCGCACCGCCGTGTTGAGTGCTGCCAAGGCCGCGACGTTGATGAAGCCGATGTCGTTGGTGAGCCGCGACATGAGCCGGCCGGGTGATTCGCGGCCGTGACGTTCGAAGTCGGAATGGACGAGATGTAGAAACGTCTTGCGCTGCATGTCGGTTGTGATGCGCAGCACGAGCCGGTTCGTCGCGATGGTTTGGAGATACAGAACCGTCGAGCGCAACAGCGTGATGCCGACGATCGCCGCCAGCACATAGATCAGGACGTCCGAGCTGCCCTTGGTGAGCGTATCGAATGATAACTTGATGATTGCCGGATAGGCGCCCGTCGCCGCGGCCAGCACGGCCATCAGCGCGAGCGACAGCAGCACCTCGCGCCATCGCGGGAGGACCCATTCCGCGAAAAACCTCTTGGACAAGCTCGTCGCGCGCTCGCCGAGCGGCATCCGCGGCGGCCGGACTTTGACCGCGGGTGGAGGCGGCTCGGGCGTGACGGACGCTTGAGCCACGTCAGGCCTCGGGGTCGAGCAGACGGTGCAGGTGGACGACGTAATAGCGCATCTGTGCATTGTCGACGGTTCGCTGCGCCGCCGATTTCCATGCCCTTTTGGCGTCGGCGTAGTTCGGGTAGATGCCGACGATGTCGAGCTTGGAAAGGTCGCGGAACTCGGTCTTGTCCAGCGCCGTCAACTCACCGCCGAACACGAGGTGCAGTAGCTGCTTCGATCCTGCTTCGTTCCCGCTCATTGTCCCGCTCTTTCCGGTCCGCTCATGCCGCTGCTTTCCTGCACGACGCCGCCGTCCGAGGCAAGCCGCGTCACCGCGATCCAAGATGAGACCGCGTCTTACACCAGGTTAACGATGTCGCTTAAGCCGCTGCGAACCGCGATGTGTCACTATCCCCGTATGGCCGCGACAGACGGCCGCTCAGAGGTTCGACGTGAGGCGTCGCGCGCGGCGCGGAAAGGGTGAAAACCTTTTCCGCGCCTTGTTGCTTTAAAGGTGTTCACGCCAGACCGGCGATGCGCGACAGGGCCATGTCGGCGACCAGTCCCAGAAAAAGTGCAACGCCAACGTCGCGATTCGAACGGAACCTGCGAAGGCAGTTGCGCGCATCCGCTATGTCGAGCGTGGTGACCTGCCATGCGAGTTGCAGCGAGATCAGCGCCAGCGCCGTGTAGAAAATAAGGTGCACGCCCGCCGCAGCGCCGGCCATCGCCCACAACAAGACGGCGCCGGCGTAGAAGCCTCCCACCCAATCGACGGTCCTGTTTCCGAACCGCAGCGCCGTCGACTTGAGGCCGAGCATCAGATCGTCCTCTTTGTCCTGATGCGCATAAATGGTGTCATAGCCGATGGTCCACAGCACCGCGCCCGCATAAAGCAGCAGCGGCGCGACCGAAAGCGAGCCCTTGATCGCCGCCCAGCCCATCAGCGCACCCCAGTTGAACGCCAACCCCAGCACGAGTTGCGGCCAATAGGTGATCCGCTTCATGAACGGATAGAGCGCGACGAGCCCCAACGACGAGATGCCGAGCCAGATCGTGAAGGTGTTGAATTGGATGAGGACGACGAAGCCGGCCAGCGCCAGGACGATAGCAAATACCAGCGCACTGGTCGGGCTCACCTGACCTGACGGAATGGGCCGGCTGGCAGTCCGGGCCACCTGCGCATCGTAATGGCGGTCGACATAGTCGTTATAGGCGCAGCCGGCGCCCCGCATGGACACGGCGCCGATGGCAAACAGCAACAGATACCAGAAGTTGGGATACGCCTGTAGACGCGAGACCTCTGCTAGGGCCATCGACCACCAGCACGGAAAAAGCAGCAGCCAAGTTCCGATCGGGCGGTCCATGCGTGCGAGGCGCAGGTAGGGACGCGCGAAGGCGGGTGCGCGGCGGTCGACCCAGTTTCCGGACACGGCGTCGGAGACCGGTGCATCCGCAACATCAGTTTCGCCAGTTTCGCCGGCTACGCCGGTTTCGGCATCGCCCGCCGTCGCGTGTTCGGAAACGGCGTCGTCGGCCGCCGGGCTGCCGGCGTGCGAGCCTGGGACAAGCGGATCGTCGGTGGGGGTGGAGGGCGTGGTGATTTTGGTCATGGAGCCTTGAATGGAATGCCGTATCGCCGGACCCTATCCGCGCTGATCCCGGATCGCAACGCGGGCCGTCCGCGCGGCCGGGCGGCGTTTGGATAAGAGTGAACGATCGGCTATGACGGATCCGGTCATAAGCCGGGCATTACAGCGCTCGGCCACTGGGCCCGGCAACTTGGACATGAGGCATCGTGGCGGTTCACGACTTCAATGCGCAGCGCTTGTATCTCGACGCGCCGCTGGTGGCAGGCGCGCGGGTCAGGCTCGAGGCCGCGCAATCGAACTACCTCCTCAATGTTCTGCGCATGAAGTCCGGCGACCCTGTTCATGTGTTCAACGGCCGCGATGGGGAATGGCGGGCGCGGTTCGATGTCGCCGGAAAACGTTCAATCGATCTCGTCGTCGACCTGCAACTTCGCCCGCAAGAGGGCGGCCCGGACATCGATTACCTGTTTGCGCCGCTGAAGCGATCGCGGCTCGATTACATGGTCCAGAAGGCGGTCGAACTGGGCGTCGCGCGGCTGTGTCCGATCTTGACGCGTCACACCGTCGCCGAGCGCGTCAATCTCGACCGGATGCGGGCCAACGTCATAGAGGCGGCCGAACAGTGCGGCATCCTACGCATTCCCACGGTCTCCGAGCCCGAAAAGCTCGATCAACTCGTGGCCCGCTGGCCGTCGGATCGAGGGCTTGTGTTCTGCGACGAGGGCGCAGACACGCGCAATCCCGTCGAAGCTCTTGCGGCAGCACTCGCTGGCCATACGGCGGCGTCATGGGGCGCGCCGCCGCGCCTTGCCGTCATGATCGGTCCCGAAGGCGGCTTTTCGGACGACGAGCGCCGCCGCATCCTGGCGGTCCCTCAAGTGATCCGGCTCTCACTCGGTCCCCGTATCTTGAGAGCCGATACTGCGGCAGTCGCTGTTCTTGCCCTCGTCAATGCCACTGGCGGCGATTGGCGCTGATCGGACGCCCGGTAGACGGCACGTAGAGACCCTGGGCCCTGAGCGGCCGGGGTCGCCGATAGGGGAAGCGGCCCTTGATCCTGCGATTTGCCGCAATGCTGGCCGTATCCGCCTCGTGCCTTGCGGCCCTCCCGGCGCGTGCGACCCCGCCCGCAGCCGCCGACATCTCGGCTCGGGAAGTGACCAAGGCGCTCTTTCTTGCGGAACCCGGACAGCCGGTCGATTTCTCCGGCCGAGCGCTCCGCTACCTCGATCTCTCGGCGGTCGACTTCAAGGGTGCACGGCTCACGGCCGCCGATCTCTACGGCGTCGACTTGACGGGCGCCATGCTGCGCGGGGCCGACCTGCGCGGCGTTCGCCTCGACCGGGCCAACATCGCCAAGGCCGATTTCTCCGGCGCTGACTTGACCGGCGCGACATTGCTCCGTCCGAACGCGTTTCTGACCGCCGAATTCGATGTCCGCGATGCGCCCCGTTTCGGCGGTGCGAAGCTCGCCGGCATACGCGTCAAAGCCCGTCTCGACGGCGCGGATTTCCGCGGCGCCGATATGACGGGCGCGGATTTCAGCCCGCTCGAGAAGCGACCCGGCGAGCGCGACGCCGCAACCAACAGCCGCAATCATCTCATCGCCTGCGACTTTTCCGGTGCGATCCTTCGCAACGCCGATCTAACCCTGTCGATTCTCACCCATGCGCGCTTCCTCGGCGCCGACCTCGAGGGCGCCAATCTGTCGCGCACCGACCTCACGAACGTGGATTTTACCGGCGCCAATCTGGCAGGTGTCGATTTCACCGGAGCCGACCTCGATGGGGCGCGACTTGCAGGTGCGCTGGGGATCGACCGCGCGATCGGGCTTGAACTGGCCGTCAACCTGGACAAGGCGCGGCGTTAGGTGGCGTTGCAACGCAAAGCCGTTAGTACGAAGATTGCGAACAAATGAACTCTGCCGAAGAAGTCAAGTCTTGTCGGGCGTTGGGACGCGCATCATAACAAGCCTCGACACGGCACGCTGCGGCCGGCTTATCGGTCCTTTCCGGTGCTATTCGCAGCTTGTTCGTCATCACCGATCACCACGCAACAGAGGCAAACGATGTCGACCCGCCAGGAAGGTGCGCCGAGCTCCGTCGTGCGATCGCGCGACGACCTGGTGGCGTGGATCGCAGCAGGAGAAAAGCCCGAGAACCGCTGGCTGATCGGCACCGAGCACGAGAAATTCGTGTTCCGAACCGAGTCGCTGACGCCGGTCGCCTACGAAGGTCCGGCGGGCATTCGTGCTCTGATGCAGGCGATGATTGATCGCCACGGCTGGCTGCCGATCGCGGAAGGCGACAACATCATCGCGCTGCGCCGCCCCGATGGCCAGCCGGGCGGCAACATCAGCCTCGAGCCAGGCGGCCAGTTCGAGTTGTCGGGAGCGCCGGTCAGGACCTTGCACGAGACCGCCGCGGAGACAGAAGAGCACCTCAACGAAGTGCGCGGCATCGGCGAGGATTTGGGTATCTGCTTCCTCGGCCTGGGCTTTTCGCCGAAATGGACGCTGGCCGAGACACCGCGCATGCCGAAACAGCGCTACGGCGTCATGACGCGATACATGCCGCGGGTCGGCAGTCGCGGCCTCGACATGATGTACCGGACTTGCACCATTCAGGTGAACCTCGATTTCGCCAACGAAGCCGACATGGTCAAGAAGCTGCGGGTCTCGCTTGCCTTGCAGCCGATCGCGACGGCGCTGTTTGCGTCGTCGCCGTTCACCGAAGGCAAGCCGAACGGCTTCAAATCAATCCGCAGCGAGGTCTGGCGTGACACCGACAAGGCGCGGACAGGGATGTTGCCGTTCGTGTTCGAGCCGGGGATGGGTTACGAGCGCTATGTCGATTACGCGCTCAACGTGCCGATGTACTTCGTCTACCGCGACGGCCAGTACATCGACGTCGCGGGCGCGTCGTTCCGTGAATTCCTCGATGGTCGGCTCGCCGCAATGCCAGGTGAACGTCCGACGCTCGACGATTGGTCGGATCATCTGACCACGTTGTTCCCCGAGGTGCGGCTCAAGCGCTTCCTCGAGATGCGCGGCGCCGACGGCGGAAGCTGGAAGCGGATCTGCGCTCTGTCGGCGTTCTGGGTCGGACTGCTCTATGACCGCACGTCCCTCGATGCTGCCCACGACATGATAGCGAGTTGGACGGCCGACGAGCGCGAAGCACTTCGCAATGCGGTGCCGAAGGCCGCCCTCGACGCTCCATTCCGCAAGACACGCGTGCAGGCATTGGCGTTAGAAGCGCTGCAGATATCCCGAGCGGGCTTGCATCGCCGCCGAGAGCTCAATCGCTTCAATCAGGACGAGACCATGTATCTCGACGCGCTCGACGAGGTGGCGGCGACGGGCCGCACGCTGTCTGACGAACTCCTGGAGCGCTACGCCGGCTCCTGGCGCGGCAACGTCGATCGTGTTTTCACCGAGTACGCATTTTGACGCGCGGCGGGGCGGCACGTTGTTGCCCGCCGCTTTTTTCATCGGACCAGATCATCGGCTAGCGAACGGCCAGGCAACGTGCCGTTCGACCGTGCATTGCACAAAAATTGCGCCGCAATATGCGTGGTTGCGTATATCTTGGTCCGCGCATGGCGCATGGCAGCCATGAAACCTTGTGTTATCATGGCGTTAAAATTCGCTGCATACTACGCTCAGAGTGTGCGTCGCTTGTTGCGCTGCAATGTGGGTCACCATATCTTTGATCCAGTGTGCGCCGCAACACATAGACGTAGTGCGAACTGCGTTCGAGTTCGTGATCTCCGGCCGCCAACTGCGGACGTGATCTGGACGGACGCCGCCACGAGAGATGGAGCCTATGCATGCCGGATGTTTTCGAAGATGCCGTCGACCTGATGCGCGCGCTTGCGAGCGGACCTCGCCTCAGGATCATGTGCAGCCTGCTCGACGGGCCTCAGAACGTGACGGAAATCTGTGACCGTTTGAACATGTCGCAAAGCGGCGTTTCCCAGCATCTCGGCCGTCTGCGCACGCAAGGACTGGTCGTCGCATCGCGTCGGGGCCAGTTTGTCAATTACGCTTTGCCCGAGAACGTCACGAGAGAGGTGATTTCGTTCCTCGACGTAAAGTATGCCGTTCGCGCCGAGGCCGAAGCGACGGGAATCGCCGGACAGCGCAAGCCCGCTGCGGGACAGCCTGGCCTCGGCCACGGTCTTGCTCAGGACAAAGGCGCGATCCGAATGCAGCCCCGCCATGCAGTGCCGCTGCTGGCCTGATCGGCCGGTCGTCGTTCGCGACTTCGAGGCGGCGGACACAAGTCCGGCCGCCTCGTTTCGTTTGAGGAGCCAGTAAGGCGCCGCGGCTCAGCCGAGTTCCGCCAGCAGGCATTTGAGGACGCCGTAATCGTAGCGGCCATCGAGTGCTGCATGCGCCTTGCCGAGCGTACCGCTTTCGAGCGTGCCGGTGTCGTCGAAGACCGCCAGGATTGCGTCGATCTCCGGCTCGTCGAGGCCGATCGCTTGCCGCGCCTCGATCAGTCCGGCCTCGATGGCTTCGGCCAAATGCTCATAGACCGTCCCTTGGGAGAGACCGCGCGTCCGCGCGATGGCCTCCACGTCCATGCCGTCGCGCGCCAGCATCAGCGACGTGAAAGCAGTGGCCGACAGCCGTTCCTCGGCGCTCGATTTTCTGATTGCCGGCGCTTTCGCCCGATCCTCCGTCCGTGGCGCCGCGGCGACGGCCGACGTTGCCGCAGGGTGCTCCGACACGGCAGCGATAACGGCGATCATGGCCGCGCCATAGCGGGCGATCTTCGATGTGCCGAGCCCCGTGATGCCGCCCAAGGCTTCGAGGTCGCGTGGCCGCTTCTCGGCCAGTTCGATGAGCGTCTTGTCGTGGAAGATCACATATGGCGGCAACTTGGCGTCGCCCGCGAGTTTGGTGCGCAGAGCGCGCAGGGCCAGATAGAGTGCCTGGTTGGCCGACCCCACCGCCGAAGTGCCGCTATCCCCCGCACCGCTGCGGCCGTCGCGCGAGCGCGATTTTGTCCGCTTTTCGCCTGCTCGCTCGGTGCGCAGCTGGAACGACTCCTCGCCGCGCAGCAGTGGCCGCGCCTTGTCGGTCAATTGCAGCGTGCCGTGGCCTTCCTCGTCGGCGGTGAGATAGCCCTGCGCCGTCAGCTGCCGGAACAAGGCCCGCCAGCGCGTGGCGTCGGTGTCCTTGCCGATTCCGAACACGCCGAGCTTGTCGTGCGACAGCCGGATCGCACGCTCTTCGGCCTTGCCGATCAGGATGTCGATGACATAGCCGGCGCCGAAGCGCTGACCGGTGCGATAGACCGCCGACAGTGCCTTCTGCGCGATCACGGTGCCGTCCGTGGTTTCCGGCGGCGTCAGGCAGTTGTCGCAATTCCCGCAGGGAGAACCGAGCTGTTCACCGAAATAGGCGAGCAGGGCCTGACGCCGGCAGCCCGGCATCTCGCACAACCCGATCAGCGCATCGAGCTTCGACCGCTGGACCCGCTTGAACTCTTCGGAACCCTCGCCCTGCGCGATCCACTGACGGAGCTGCACGACATCGCCCAGGCCATACGACATCCACGCGTTGGCCGGTTCGCCGTCTCGGCCAGCACGCCCTGTCTCCTGATAGTACGCCTCGATGGACTTCGGCAGGTTGAGATGGGCGACGAAGCGCACGTCGGGTTTGTCGATGCCCATGCCGAACGCAATGGTGGCAACGACGATCAGTCCGTCCTCGCTGAGGAACTTGTCCTGCGCGGCGCGGCGCAACTCGGGCGCGAGGCCGGCATGATAGGCCAGCGCGCGGCGGCCCTTCGACGTCAGCCACGCCGCGGTCTCGTCGACCGACTTGCGCGATAGGCAATAAACGATACCGGCGTCCTTGGGGTGCTCGGCGGTGAGGAATCGGTGGAGCCCCTCGCGCGCGCTGACCGAGCCGGTCTCGGCGATCGTATAGCGGATGTTCGGGCGATCGAAGCTGGCGACGAAGCGATCGGCGTCGCCGAGCGACAACTCGGTGGCGATTTCCTCCCGTGTGCGGTCGTCGGCGGTCGCGGTGAGCGCCACGCGCGGCACCTTCGGAAACCGCTCCGCCAGGATGCGCAGCTGCCGGTACTCGGGGCGGAAGTCGTGGCCCCACTGCGACACGCAGTGCGCCTCGTCGATGGCAAATAGTGAAATCTTGGCACGGTCGAGCAGCGCCAGTGTGCGGTCCTGCAACAGCCGCTCGGGCGCGACATAGAGGATGTCGAGCGTGCCGGACTTCAGCGCCCATTCGACCGATTGCTGTTCATCGCGCGTCTGCGACGAGTTGAGAAACGCCGCGGTGACGCCAGCCGCTTCGAGCGCGCCGACCTGATCGTGCATAAGGGCAATCAGCGGAGAGACCACGATGCCGGTGCCGGGCCTGACCAGCGCCGGGATCTGGTAGCAGAGCGACTTGCCGCCGCCGGTCGGCATCAGCGCCAGGACATCGCGGCCGGCCAGTAGCGCCTCGATGATCGGCGCCTGATGCGAGCGGAAACTCTTGTAGCCGAACTTCTGTTCGAGAACGCGCTGCGCCTCGGCCATCAGAGAGGCCGTCGTGGCAGGCGCGGTCCTCTTGCTGGCTCTTTGCGGGCTGGCGGACATTCGTGCGGGACGTCCTGTAGTGGGCGACGAACCCTCGTAGCGCGATTCCTGCCACCTTCGGCCGCTACAAGTCGGCGCGTGGCCGAGATCCCCCCAGGATTCGAAACGAGGAGTTCATTGGTTTTGTTGCCTGGGGGAATGGACGCGTCAGGCCGGGGCCCGAGGTGAACGCTGGGCAACGGACACATTCAGTCCGGGTTCATGCCCGTTCTCGTAGTTTGATTGCATCAGGGTGTGCCATGACGAAGTTGCACCCGGCGACTTTCCGCATCGCGGCGCTGACTTGCCGGGACGGCGGTTCGAGGCAATAACAGGCGGGTTCCACTCACAGCCCGCCGCAGATGAGGTTAGAAGATGTCGATCGACCGGACGTACGCAGCACTCGCGATTGCAGCCTTGGTCGGCGCGGGCACACTTCATTCGGCCGCGGCCGTCGCCCAGAGCAACTGCCAGTGGTATGCGTCCACCGCCCTCCGGCAGCAGCAGGACAACGAGAAGCTCCGCTGCGGTTTCACGGGTGATGCCTGGAATACTAATCTCAAGTCGCATCTCGACTGGTGCGGCACGGTCGCCCCCGACGTCTGGAAAGCCGCCGCCCAGAAGCGCGACCAGGACTTGCAGGGCTGCGCAAGCAAGAAGAAATAGCCGTCGCGCCCGGCACCTCCCGTTGTCGGCGGCAATCACCCCCTTCGCACGCTGACCCGCAGTCGAGACCGCGCTGGAGCTCCCTCCCGGCGCGGTCTTATGCGTTAGCGGGCTGACGACCGCCTTGGAACGGTATACGGAGGATGGCGCCGGACCGGCAGATGGTCCGTAACAGGATGTGGAGGCACCAATGCTGCGGCTCGTGACACTGGCGGTTCTAGCGGCCCTGGGCTTCTGGGTGGCATGGCCGGCCTATTCCGGATTTCAGATCAACAGCGCCTTGAAGGCCGGCGATTCGGCCGCACTCGGTCGCAAAATCGATTTCGACAGCTTGCGGGCATCGCTGCGACCGGCCGTCAGCGCCGAAGCCGGAAAGCGCCTTGACGAGGCGATGGCGCGGCAAGGCGCGGGCGGCGCGGCGCTGGCCGCCGACATAAAGTCACAGCTGCTGCCGAAGGTCGTCGACGGCGCGCTGGTCAACCTCGTCACGGCAGAGAATATTCTCCGCGTCTATCGCGAAGGTGGCGCAGCGAAGGATGCGATCGCGCGCATCGTCGCCGAGCAGATGGGCAAGTCCGGCGGCGGCATCGGTTCCTTGCTCGGCGGACTGAGTGGTGGAGCCGGTGGCGATGCCGGCAAGCTCGGCGATCTGGCGAAGGGACTTGGCGGCGCGGGGTCCGCGGGTGGCCTCGACAAGCTCGGCGGACTGTTCGGCGGCAAGAAATCGCCGGTTCGTGATGTGACGAACGAACCGGCCCCGCCCACGCCCGGCACCCCTGCACCCGCCGCCACCGCCCCTCATGCTCCCCCGTCCTACGGTCTCGGCAACATCAAGGGTTTCGGTTTCGACGGCCCGCTGAGGATGCGCGCCGGCGTTGCCAAGGATCCAGCCGCGGCTGTGGCCGACGTGACGGCCGAATTGAGTTTCACCGGCACGGACTGGAAACTCACCGGCCTCGTGCCGCGTTTCTGAGCGTCGCACCGGACGTTGGCGGCCGTATAGCCACTGCAACCGTGATCTCCGCTCCGTCAGGCGCGGAGAGCCGGCGGTGTGGTGGCCCGAATTGTCCAGCACATTCCCGGGTGAAATGCCCGGTCGACAAACGTGCTTGGCGCTGGTTCTCTGGCGCGTCGATTTCGTTTCCTTAACTGGCTGCTGCCCTAGCGCGCGTCCGGTCTCCAATCCTCCAGCCAACCTCGATGGATCTCTCATGATTTCCGGTCTCTTTGCGCTGCTCGACGATATTGCAGCGATCGCCAAGACGGCTGTCGCCTCCCTCGACGACGTCGCCGTACAGGCGGTCAAGGCCAGCAAGAACGCGGCCGGTATCGTCATCGACGACGCCGCCGTGACACCGCGCTATGTGGTCGGGCTCGCCGCCGCGCGGGAATTGCCGGTGATCGGCCGCATCGCGTGGGGATCGATCAAGAACAAGCTCATCTATTTGTTGCCCGCCGCGTTGCTGCTTAGCGCCTATGCACCGTGGGCGATCACGCCGCTGTTGATGATCGGCGGCGCGTACCTCTGCTTCGAGGGCTACGAGAAATTGCACGCGATCTTGGTTCCGGAGGCGGCGCTTCCGTCGAAGGCCGTCGAAATGCCGGCGGGCGACCCGAAGGCGCTCGAGGATGCGAAGGTCGCGAGCGCGATCCGCACCGACTTCATTCTTTCGGCCGAGATCATGGCGCTGACGCTGGCATCGCTGACCATGCCCGACCTTCTCAGCCGGGCGCTGACGCTCGCGGTCGTCGCGGTGCTCGTCACCGCCGCGGTCTATGGCGCCGTCGCGCTCATCGTCAAGGCCGACGACTTCGGCATCCATCTCGCGCGTGAGGGCAGCACGGCGACGGTGCGTGCCCTCGGTCGCCGCATCGTCGAAGCCATGCCGCCGTTCCTCAAGGGCCTCGCGTTCGTCGGTATGCTGGCCATGTTGTGGGTCGGTGGCGGCATCATCCTGCACGGGCTCGAGGAGTACGGCCTCGGCGCGATCCCGCATGCCATTCATGGCTTCGCCGGCCAGGTGGGCGCGGTGTTCGGTCCGGCGGCCGGGTTCGTCACTTGGCTCGTCGACGCCACCGCCGCCGGCCTCATCGGTGCTGCCATCGGCTGGATCATTGCCATGACCGTCGGACGATTCGTCGCGCATTGATGAGGAAAGCGCCGCCGTCGGTGCGGCCGCACGCGTTCGCTGCCGATGCTCAAACGAATAGGGCGGCTCTTGCGAGCGGCCCTTCCGAATATCGGAGCACCGTTGTCAGTCGCGGTTGCCTCTTGATCGCCGCTCCGGCGCAAGCGCCGACGCGGGATGGGCATCCGAAGCGCCGAGCCCGGCGCGGTTGCCTCTTGATCGCCGCTCCGGCGCAAGCGCCGACGCGGGATGGGCATCCGAAGCGCCGAGCCCGGCGCGGATGCTTGTGGGCATCCGAAGCGCCGAGCAAGAGACATTAAATTCCCATGTCGCCGCCGGAGATCGGGCCTGTCCGATGTTGGCAACAAAAAAGCATGGGCGACCGCAGCCGCCCATGCCCAATGCAATTTGGCCGTGAGCTTGAGGCTTACATTCCCATGTCGCCCATGCCACCCATGCCGCCCATGCCGCCGTGGCCATGGCCGCCGGCGTCCTTCTTGGGCGCGTCGGCAACGGCTGCTTCGGTTGTGATCATCAAGCCGGCGATCGAGGCGGCGTCCTGAAGTGCCGTGCGCACGACCTTGGCCGGGTCGATGATACCCTTTTCGATCATGTCGCCGTACTCGCCGGCCTGGGCGTCGTAGCCGAAGGTCGCCGACTTGTTCTCGAGTACCTTGCCGACCACGATCGAGCCTTCGACGCCGGCGTTCTCGGCGATCTGGCGGATCGGCGACTGCAGCGCCTTACGCACGATCGAGATGCCGGCTTCCTGGTCGGGGTTGTCACCCTTGACGGTGATACCGGCCGAGGCCTTGAGCAGCATGACGCCGCCGCCGGCAACCACGCCCTCTTCGACCGCGGCGCGGGTGGCGTTCAGCGCGTCGTCGACGCGGTCCTTGCGCTCCTTCACCTCGACCTCGGTGGCGCCGCCGACCTTGATGACGGCCACGCCGCCAGCAAGCTTCGCGAGACGCTCCTGCAGCTTCTCCTTGTCGTAGTCCGAGGTGGTTTCCTCGATCTGCGCCTTGATCTGCGAAACGCGGGCTTCGATGTCCTTCTTCTTGCCCGTGCCGTCGATCACCGTCGTGTCGTCCTTGGTGATCGTCACGCGTTTTGCACGTCCCAACATATTCAGCGTGACGTTCTCGAGCTTGATGCCGAGATCTTCGCTGATGGTCTGGCCGGCGGTGAGGACGGCGATGTCCTCGAGCATCGCCTTGCGGCGATCGCCGAAGCCCGGCGCCTTGACGGCTGCGACCTTGAGGCCGCCGCGGAGCTTGTTGACGACGAGCGTGGCGAGCGCCTCACCTTCGATGTCCTCGGCGATGATCAGAAGCGGCTTGCCGGTCTGGACGACGGCCTCGAGCACCGGCAGCAGCTGCTGCAGGCCCGACAGCTTCTTCTCGTGGATGAGGATATAGGGATCGTCGAGTTCGACGATCATCTTGTCGGCGTTGGTGATGAAGTACGGCGACAGGTAGCCGCGATCGAACTGCATGCCTTCGACGACGGTCAGTTCGCTCTCGAGACTCTTGGCTTCCTCGACGGTGATGACGCCCTCGTTGCCGACCTTCTGCATCGCTTCCGCGATCATCGCGCCGATCGACCTCTCGCCGTTGGCCGAGATGGTACCGACCTGGGCAATTTCAGCCGAGTTCTTGACCTTCTTGGCCTTCTTGCCGATTTCCTCGACGACTTGGATCACGGCCTTGTCGATGCCGCGCTTCAGATCCATCGGGTTCATGCCGGCGGCAACCGACTTCAGGCCCTCGCGGACGATGGCCTGGGCCAGAACGGTCGCGGTCGTGGTGCCGTCGCCGGCAACATCGTTGGTCTTCGAGGCCACTTCGCGCACCATCTGCGCGCCCATGTTCTCGAACTTGTCCTCGAGCTCGATTTCCTTGGCGACGGTGACGCCGTCCTTGGTCGTGCGCGGGGCGCCGAAGCTCTTGTCGATGATGACGTTGCGGCCCTTGGGACCGAGCGTCACTTTGACCGCGTTGGCGAGGATGTCGACGCCGCGCAGCATCTTCTCGCGCGCGTCGGGACCGAAGTGGACGATTTTGGCAGCCATGTGGGGAGACTCCGTTGGGTTTTACACGTCATGGCCGGACTTGATCCGGCCATCCAGCGAACCGCTGGGATGTACGTCAGGGGAGGGGTATGGACCCTCGGATCAAGTCCGAGGATAACCGTGCGGAAGTTCGGTCGAGCCCAGCCGGACTGGGCCGGGCCGCACGGTCACTTCTCGATCACGCCCATGATGTCGCTCTCCTTCATGATCAGGAGATCCTGGCCGTCGATCTTGACTTCGGTGCCCGACCACTTGCCGAACAGCACCTTGTCACCCTTTTTGAGATCGATCGGAACGAGCTTGCCGGCCTCGTCGCGGGCACCGGGTCCGACGGCGATCACTTCGCCCTGCGACGGCTTCTCACCGGCGCTGTCGGGGATGATGATGCCGCCAGCGGATTTGGTTTCGGCATCGGCGCGCTTGACCACGACGCGGTCGTGGAGGGGACGGAACTTCATTGGTAAAACTTCTCCGATTTCAGTGGCTTATGACTGATTTACTGCCTGATCGGTGGATCTGGGTTGGCGTTGTTAGCACTATCTAAGTGAGAGTGCCAAGCCGCCGGGTGTGAGATAGGCGCATGCCGAGCAGGTGTCAAGGCGATCCACATCAGCGCAGGCGAACTGCCGCCGGATCGAATGCGAACCGGTGGTTGCCGTTCCGCTCCAAATCGTTAGTACGGATATATTGAACATGCGAACTTGTGCACCCACGTTGAGAGCGCGGGTATCGGCAATTCCGGTGGTTTGCGTGCGTTCTCCGTCGCCGCTGAGGCGTCGGGCCGGCCGTCTCGCACGTACCGGGTATGTGCGCCGATCTAGTGCACGCTGCATCAGTTCGAGAACCGGTGCCACCGCAAAGCACTGTCAGACATAGGAAAATTACATGAACACGACGTCACTCTTTTCGCCGCTGTCACTCGGCGGAATCGACATGAAGAACCGTATTGTCATGGCGCCGCTGACGCGGTCGCGCGCCTCGACCACGGGCATTCCTGCCCCGTTTGCCGCAGCGTATTATGCGCAACGCGCGACGGCCGGACTGGTCATCACCGAGGCCACGCAAATCTCGTTCGACGCCATGGGCTACTGCCGCACACCGGGTATCCATACGCCCGAGCAGCGCGCCGCGTGGTCGAAGGTCGTCGACGCGGTCCATGCGAAGGGCGGCAAGATCGCGGTGCAGCTCTGGCACGTGGGCCGCATCGCGTCGGCGCTCAATCGCGGCGTCGCCGGTGAGACGGTCGCGCCGAGCGCGGTCCAGGCACCGGGCAAGATGTGGACGGATCAAAAGGGCATGGTCGATCACGACGTGCCGCGCGCGCTTGAGGAGAGCGAGATCCCGAGGATCGCAGCCGACTTCGCGGCATCAGCCAAGGCCGCCGTCGATCTCGGATTTGACGGCGTCGAGATCCACTCGGCCAACGGCTATCTGTTGCACCAGTTCCTGTCGTCGAACGTCAACCAGCGCAACGACAACTACGGCGGCTCGATCGAGAACCGGGTGCGCATGCCGTTGGAAGTCGTGGAGGCCGTACTCGATGCCGTGCCGGCGAACCGCGTCGGCCTGCGCGTCAGTCCCGGCCATGAGTTCAATGGCATACAGGAAACCGACCTCGAAGACCTCTACGCCCACTATCTCGCGCGCCTATCGGGTTACGGCCTCGCCTATCTCCATGTCATGCGTCCTTTCGCGAATGCGAGCGCAACCGATCCGGTGACGTTGGCGCGCGGCGTCTACAAGGGGGCAATTATCGCCTGCGGCGGCTACACCGGAGTAACTGGCGCGCAGCTCGTTTCTTCGGGAGGCGCAGAGGCGATCGCGTTCGGTACCAACTACATCTCGAACCCGGATCTCGCCGAGCGCATCAAGACCGGTGCCGCTTTGACGGCGCCGCATCAGGCGACATTCTATACGCCGGGAGAGAAGGGCTACACCGACTATCCGGTGCTGGCGGCGTGAGCATGAATTCGGACGAAAGCATGATTCATTCGGCCGTCGCCTGCCGCGTCGACCAATGTCTGTTGCGCGGCTAAAAGCACGAGAGGGTGGCGTATCGATGCGCCACCCTCCCGCCCGTCAAGCTACCCCGCTGACGTGACTTCAACTGATGTCTTTGCGACTACTGCGCACGCCGGGTCAGCGACACGGCGTAGGCAGGGGCGCGGATTTCGAACAGCGGATCTTCCTTCGGGCCGCTGATGCCGTCGGCGAGGTTCGTCGGATCGAAAATTCCGGCGTCGCACGTGGCGTTGTCGGCGATCGCCGCGATGGACATCGTGCCGAGCTTCACGCTCTTGCGCTTGTCTTCCGGCCACATGGCGGAGGGGTCGTTGGTCTGGTCGCCCGCTTCGCCCATGATCGCGACGAGATCGAAGCTCGCGGGGCCCTTCGCGAGCCGTCCCTTCAGCTCGTCGACGAGGAAATCGGCGGGTTTCGCCTTGGCCTCGTCGTCGGTGAGGCCAGCCTCACCCGCCGTCGGGATCAGCTTGAACTTCACGACCGCCTTGTCACCCTTCGCATTGGTGAGTGTGTAGGCGTGAATGCCCCAGTAGTTGACGCCCGCATAGCTGGCGGGCACGGGCTTGCCGGCGAGCCACTTGCCCTGGTTCGTCGTCTCCGGGTTGGCGTCCGAGAACGCCTTGATCTTGGCGGGATCGGGTTTGCCGTCGGCGCCAGGGAAGCGGGCCTGCAGGAAGCCGAGCATCTGCGCCGGGTTCTTCGCGAACTGCACAGGCGCGCTGACGAAGGCGAACTCCGAGGACTTTCCGTCGGGGTCGAGCTTGAAGGCGATGGCACGGACAGCCGCCTTCGTGGCGTCGGAAATTTTCGGGTTGCCGCCGCCCATCGAGAAGCGGGCAAGGACGGGCACGGCCTTGGCGAAGTTCGGTGATTTGCTCAGTCCGGCCGCATCAGCCGCCGGCGTGAAGGTGCCGGTGACGCACTGCCCCTTGGCGTGGCTGGCGCGCGCCTTCTGCTTTCCGAAAATGGTGTTCAATGCATCGACGATTGTCTCGGCCGATGGCTCGGCCAATTGCGCGGTCGCCGGAGATGCGGCGAGGGGAATGACGGCAAGCGAGGCGACAAGCAGGCCGAGGCGGCCAGTGGTGAATCTCGACATGGATTTTTGCTCCTGAACGAATGCGGATGCGTTGGAGACCAGGATGCGGAAAACGCGAAGATTTGATCGGGCGTCTCCTGCGATCCCGGATTGCCACGGAGGCGTCATCACGGTCCAAGCAACTACGCGTTCGCTGCCATCAAAACAGTGTGATGGGGGCATAACTGAAACTTTGGCGCACGGAGCCCGTAGCTTCGGGCTCCTTGGTCAATGATGGTGCGGCCGTTCATCGAGAGAGGCAGTCCGCGAACCTCCAGCAATGGTAGCTCGCTGACGGCTCCAGCGTGGCTCCGGATCCGTGACCGGCGTTTTCAGTCGGCACGAGTCCGGAGCCACTGCTGTTGCGTCTCGTCTTCAACGGATATTGCCGATCGCGTTCTTGGCGGTGTCGTGCTTGACGCGTTTCGGCCCCTGTACCGGCTTCGTGTTGGCCTTGATGGCGTCGCAGATATATTTCGGTGTCGGGGAGCCGGCGAAACAGAACGGGCTCTTCTTGACCGTCGCGGCGCTTGCGGAGGCGGCGATCGAAGCGACTGCGGCGAACACTGCGGCTGTGATGGTGAGCGAGGTGCGCTGTGACATGGTTCTGTGCTCCGGTGCTTGTCTCGGGAGCGCGGCCGATCCGCACTCCTGCACCCGGTTGGTCGCCGCGACGCTCCGATTGGTTCATCGACTGCAAAGTATTTTTCGCCACGCCGGACCGGCCCGCTTCTTCGCCAGCCGTGCGTCCTCGATGATGGCAGCGGTTCCAGACGGGCTCGAACCCTCGATAGCTCCCTGGTTCGAAATGCCCCGCTCCCGGCTTGCCGCAGTCCGCAACCGTCTGCCTTAATCCCTCTAACTGCTCAGGGGTTGACGATCCGGCGCGCCGTCCTTGAGGGGAATCACCTCACGGCAAGCCACGATGCTGAGCGGCACCGCGCCGTCGGGACCTCAGAACCCGGTCCACATGGTGTACTGGCCGACCGTGCTGCGGGCGTTCAACGCGAGCACGCGCGCCGGTGCGAATTCGGTGAGCTGTACCTGGATGATCTTGACGCCGTAGCCGTTCAGCGCCTCGCCGACGCGCTCCGTCATGATGTCGCGAAATGCGCCGCGGTCACCCTGGATTTCGACGAGCGAGTACTTGCCAATCGAATCGTAGATCGCGCCCTGCGAGCGCTCCATGACGTCGGAGGCGAGGTCGGCAACGTGACCCAAGGCGGCGACGACGTCGTCGATGTGGTAGGTCACGAGCGCGCCGACGAGGACGGTCTTCTGATCCTTGGTCATTACGACCTTGGACCCGATCATCTGCGTTTGCCGTACCGTGGCAATCAGTTTGTATTGGGTCGCCACAGGCCAGTACCAGTGCAGGCCAGGACCCCACTTCTTGATATGCTTTCCGTGCACGAAGGCCACACCTCCGTGCGTGGCGGGCACGATCACCAGCCATGGCACCAGCTTGAGCAGGGTTTGGAAGATCTCGCCGATCCAGCCCAGTGCCTTGTCCACGCGTCCGCTCCTTCAAATGTTGCATTCGGTCCGGCTCCGCTGATCCGTGTCCGGTCAGCTTCGTGTCGGGTCGCTATCCCCGGTCAAAATCCGGTCAGTCGGCCACGGTCGTGCTCGCATCCTCGCTCACCACGGCCACACCGTAACCATCGAAACGTACCACGCCGGCCGCTGCGGCGCGGACCACCGCGCCGCCCGTGCCACCGTCGAGCCGCAGTAGGTCGTCGCAGTGCTCGATGCCAGAGCCGAGCGAGGCGAGATCGACGGTGCGCGCCTGAGGCTGCGTGTTGACAAGGACGGCGCTGAGGCGCCCGGACACGTCTCTGGCGACTACGCTGTCTATTCCGGGGTTGCGATCGCCAAGGTCAGGAAACGTGATCTCATCGCCGCGGCGGACGTGCTGGGCGACAATCTGCTTGGCGAGAGCCGCAGGCGTCGGCACGCCGTCCTTGTCCATCAGGCCGTAGGCGTCGTCGCGGCCGAACCAGTGCTTCGAGGTCGCGGTCCAGCGCATCTCGAGGTCAGCGCCGCCGCGCATCAGATTGAGCAGAGCCGAGGCATAGTAGGTCGCGCCGACGACGTTGCGGTTGAGTCCGCCGGTGAAGTGATGATCGTGGTGGGCGACGGTGTTGAGCTCGCCACAGAAATTCAGGATGTCGCGATCGCCGATCAGGCGGCCGACGGAGCGCGCCCGTGCCTCGTATTGCGTCGTCTGCGCCATCGACAGCGCCTCGAACACGGGACCATCGGGTGAGACGGGATCGTCGACGAGCTTCACGTCGACAGTCGCGTGAGCCGCAGCCGGCCGCCAATCCGCGTACATGTGCCAATTGACGAACGCGAGCCGGTCGTCGCCGACATCGCTCAAGAGGCGCGCGATCCAGTCGAGCCAATAAGCGCGCTGCGTGCCGTCGATCGACGGGCCGCCGATTTTGACGCGGCCGCCGGCCATGTGCGGCGCGACCAGTTCGACAACGGTGTCGGCAACCTGATTATAGATGTGCAGGTAGTCGGCATACGAAAGATTGCCGCCGACGTCGGGGTTGTTCGGCTCGTTCCAGACGCACCAGTACCAGTCCTTGACTTCGTCGCCGCCCCATTCCTCGAGGCAGCACCAGACCAGTTCGCGCGTGCGGGCGATGAACCGCGCAAGCTGACGCGGCTCGTAGTAGGGCATGAACTTGGCGAACGTGATCATCGGCTTCGCGCCAGACGCGAGGACACCCTCGATCACGGCGGCGAAGCTGCGCCAGTCCTTGAACGGGTCGGGCACCGGCTTGTCGAACACGAACAGGCGGACGATCTCGGTGTTCATCAGGCGCAAGCGATGCTGAATGACGTGGCGGTTCTCGCTGAAGGCGAAGCCGGGCCAGCCGTCGATCTCGTTGAACCCGTAGCGCAGCCGGTTTCGCCGCCAGCCGATCTCGCTCCCGCGCGCGCTGGGGCCTGCCTCACGGGCAGGCCGCTCGAACGGGATATTGCTGGTGACGTTCATCCGGCGGCTATTCCTCGATGTATCCGATCAGCTCGCGCAGCCGCGCGTCAGGGCTGTGACGGACGCGGAAGTCCTTGCGGATGTCCATGACGATGTCGGCGTAGTGACCGGGTCTGGCAAGAACATCGAGGATCTTGTCGCTGTCGTCTTCGCCCGCGATCATCAGTTCGACGGCGCGCTCGCCGAAGATCTGGACGACATATTCCCGTTCGAGCAGGAACAGCGGAATGGTGCCGGACGCCGGTGTCTCGAACGTGCGGCAGGTGACGAAACCGAGCTGTTCGAACAGCGGACGATAGACGACGGGATTGAAGACGCCCGTCTCGATCGTCGCCGCCACTTCGCCGACCGGAACCGGTGGAAGTCCCTCGAAGCGGTGCGCCGCCATGTAGTCGCGGTCGATGTGGTGCTTGGCCTTGGCCTCGCCCTGCTCCATCCAGTCGACGACGTCGCCCCAGCCTTCGCCGACGAGCCCGACGCGCCCGACCTGGTCGCGCACCTTCTCGATGGCCTTGAAGACTTTGAGCATCCCGCGCCAGCGATGCTTCGTGTGCCCGACATAGATCATGTCGAACGGCTTTTTGCGATCCGTGACGATGGGCGATTCCCACGCCGGGTCGTAGATGTGGAACAGGAAGGGGCGCACGTTGGCGCGCCGCGGCCGATAGCTCGGCTGGAAGATCTTGTCGGTCAGGCTGTCGCAGAACGCGATCCAGTCGGCGCTCAGTTGCATGGTGCGATGATTGTAGTCGCCCATGAACCAGATCGGCTCGTTGTAATGGCCGTCGCAGTCGATGACGACGCGGCGCTCGCGCGGCACGGCATCCAGAAGGCGGACCCAATCGACGCTGTCGCCGGACTGGAGCGCGGTCGTCCACTCGACGACGAAGATGAGTGCATCGGCGCCGGAAAGATCCTTCGAATATTCGAGCGCGGATGCCCAGCCGGGCGGACCGTAGACGGCCACCTCGTGACCCATCTCTTTCGCCGCGCGTGTGTAGCCGCGCAGATCGAGCATCGACCCGGCATTCTCGTATCCCCAGTAGACGAAGACGATCTTCATGGGCGGCGATTCCTGGCCGTCGTCGGAATGGTGATCACGCGGGCTTTGCCTCGATGAGGTCGAACAGCTCGCGCGCGCGTGTTCCGTAGTCGTGGTGCGCGCGGAGATGATCGCGCACGTCGGCGACGATGGCGCGGTATCGGTCCTCGTTCTCCAGCGCGTCCATGATCTTTTCGGCCGCGCGCCCGGGTAGCGTCAACTCGCGCGCGGCGGGGCCATAGACCTCCTCGGCATGATCTCCGTCGAGCATCAGGAGCGGAATCGTGTCTGCGCAGAAGATTTCGAAGTACTTGAGCGTCAGGTGCTTCAGGTGCCGCAGCAACGGACGCTGCGTCAGGATGTTGATGCGCGACGAACTCATCGTCTTGATGACGTCGTTGTAGTTGACGGCCGGCGGCGTCTCGATCCGCAGTCGTTTGAAGGCGTAGGGGTCCGACACAAAAGCATTTGCGGGACCGGCGGCCGGGCCTTCGGCGGGCGGCCAGTCCCACCACAGCCCGAGAAAACCGATGCGGCCGACCCGGTCGCGAATGCGGGCGAAGGCGGGAAGCAACTCACGCTCTACCTCGCGCCAGCGCCACCAGTTGTGCC
This sequence comes from Hyphomicrobium sp., assembly GCA_022843145.1. Classification (GTDB taxonomy): domain Bacteria; phylum Pseudomonadota; class Alphaproteobacteria; order Rhizobiales; family Hyphomicrobiaceae; genus JAKAML01. Next base: position 69,829 of record JALHOF010000012.1, on the reverse strand, counting down.
CGACATGCAGCACGTCCCACTGCTTCGGCGGCGTCGAGGCCGGATCGGCTTCGAGCGCCGGGTCGTAGCCGAAGAACGGCAATGCGCCGGCCTTGGCGAACGTCGAGCCGCCGAGGACGGTGTGCACGACGCGATCGCCGAGCGAATCCATGTCGGCGATCCAGTCCTGCCGGCCGGACTCGGTCGTGTGATTGAAGTCGTACCCGTCGAGCTGGACGAGATGCTGATAAAGGCCGTCGGTATCGACGATGAGCCGATGCTCGCGCGGGAAACGGTCGAGCATAATCGCCTGGTGCATGGGGGGGACGGTGTATCGCACGGTCTCGAACAGGTAGACGACGCGATCGAAGTCCTCGACTTCCGTCGAGAACTGAAGATCGGGAATATACCAGATCGGCGAGCCGAAGATTGCGACGGAGTGGCCGAAAGAGGGGGCGAGACGCATGTAGTTCGCGACCGCGTGCGTGCTGCCCGCGTTGCCCCGGTGTTTCATCACGAACAGGATATTCACGTGGGCACCCTCGCGGCCGCGCGCGCCGGCTGATTTGCAAGCGCCGCGAGTTCGGCGAAGCGCCGCTCGATCGAGTGGTGGGCGGCGAGGTGCTTGCGCGTGGCGAGAACCGCGCTCCAGGCCGGAAGCGGATCGTCGGCGATCGCCTCGAGGTGGCTGGCCACGTCCGTCCGAGGAACGAGGCTCAGCGCAGCCGGGCCATAAACCTGCTCCACGAAGGCCGGCGGCAGCATGAGCACGGGGATGGTGTCGGCCTGGAACGTTTCGAATGTCCGGTTGGTGACGAGGCCCAGTTCGCGGAACATCGGCCGGTGGAATACGGGCGCGAAGCGGCCCTGCGCCAGGAGCGGCACGATCTGGTCGAAGCGGACGCCCATGCGCACTTCGACGCGCAGGTCCGCCAACAGCTCAGCATCGGTGTCGACGCCGGACAAGCCTGTCTCCACCGCCCACGCCGGACGTTCCGACCAGTCCCAGCCGGCAAGACACGCCTGCCCGATGCTGGCGGCGGCGGGACGATAGGCCTCGAGGAACGGCTGCACCTGCGACCACCGCTGCCAATTGCTGCCGACGTAAACGAACCCATAGGGCCGCGCCGCCCGGTCAGCCGATTTCCATGCACGCGCGGCCTCCTCGGCGGTCCCATAGTCGCGCGCCACCTGAGCAGGATCATAGCCATGAAACAGAAACGAGCCGACATCGTCGCGGCGGGGCTGCAACGCCGGCTGCAGAATCCGGCCACCGAGCGCGGACATCGCCTGCATCCACTCCCACGCGGGATGTCCGTCGAACTTTTCGAGGTGATTGAAATCGTGGTCGATGCGGACGGTCTCGTTGAAGCGGCCCCACAAATCGAGAACGAGGCGCTTTTCGCGTGGCACGCGGTCCATCAGCCGGGCGAGGCCCGGCATGCCGGGGATGTCGCTTGGAACCTGCACCACGAACACGACGAGGTCGGCGTCGTCCGTGTCGGTGGTCGTCGTGATGCCGGGCAGTTCCGCGTTGGGAGCACCGTAGAGCGCGACATCGTGGCCGAGCCGGCGGCCGGTTGCGACGTAACGGTCGACCGTGGCGACGCTGCGCGTCCAAGGATCGACAGAGGCAACGAGAACGATCTTCATGGCTGGCCTCCGGCCGAACGGGTCAGGATGCCGAAACGCCGGGCTTGCCGCCGCCGGCCCATCGCATCGTCGCCGCGAGCCCATCTTCGAAGCTCGACTTCGGCTGCCAGCCGAAGGCCGACCGCGCGGCGCTGATGTCGGCCTGGACGCGGCGCTGCTCGCCCGGGCGCGTCGGTGCGTGGCTGAGGTCGTAGTCTCCCGGACCGAGGCCGTGCGCCGCCAGCACCTTCGCCGCCAACTCATTGATCGAGCGCGGCCGGCCGCTGCCGAGATTGAAGATGCCGCCCGCGGTCTCCCTTGGATGTTCGAGCGCGCCGACCCAGCCGTCGACGATGTCGCCGATGAAGACGAAGTCGCGCGTCTGCTCGCCGTCGCCGTAGATGGTGATCGGCTCGCCGCGCTGGATGCGGCCGAGAAAGATGCCGAGCACGCCCTGATAGGGATTGTCCCACGCCTGACCGGGTCCGAACACCGAGTACATCCTGAGCGAGGTGACGTCGAACTTGAAGTCGAGATCGGGCCGGGCGGCGGTGGAATGGACGAAGCGCTCGGCGGCGAATTTGGTGATGCCATAGTAGCTGTCGGGCCGGCAGGGTTCGCTTTCCGGCGTGGGCACGACGCTGGTGTCGCCATAGGCCGTCATGGAACTCGCGTAGATCAGGCGCGGCACGCGGTGCTTCAAGCACATCTCGACGACGTTGATCGTACCTTCGACGTTGGTGCGCAGGTCCGCGACGGGGTTGTCGAAGGCGCGGATGATCGAAACCTGACCTGCAAGATGGCAGACGGCGTCGATGCCTTCGGCAAACACAGGCTCGAGGTCCTGCGGCCGCGCGACGTCACCGAGGACGAACGTCGCGCGAGCCGGAACGGTGTCTCGGCTCGAATTGGAGAGGTTGTCGAGGATAGTAACTTGATGGCCTGCTTCGAGCAGACGGCCGCTCAAATGCGTGCCGATGAAACCGGCGCCTCCGGTCACGAGAATTCTCAAGGCTCACCATCCCCCGATTAGCGGCAGTTCCGATCTGAAGCGTCTTGCCGCACACGCTCGAGCGATCTGGCCAAGCCGTCTGCAAGCTGCGGTAAGATCCGCCACATCCCCGGTTCGTACTGGTACGACGCCAGGGGGCTTGCTGCAACCGGAACGCTACCAGGGATCATCGTCATCGCTTCGTGCGGCCCTGCCGGCCCCGCCCGTCCTTTATCCAATACCCGCCATAGGCGTCGATCTGCACGATGGGATCGAAGATGTCGTGCGCGGTCCTGAATTCGTCGATGGCCCGCTTGAAATCCTCGAACAGAAAGTAGTCGTCGAGGATCAGGCTGCCGCCGGACGAAAGCTTGTCATAAAGCGCGGCGAGCGAGTCCTTCGCGCTCGTGTAGGTGTCGCCATCGAGACGCAAGATCGCCAGCTGTTCTGTGGGTGCGGATTTCAGCGTGTCTGCGAAAGTCCCCTTCAGGAAGACGACCTGCTTGTCGAGAAGTCGATAGCGGGAGAAAGCCGCCTTGACCTCATCCAGCGTAACCGCGAGTGGTGCGGCGTCGCGCAAGAAGGCCGCGGCATCGCTCGCGTCCGTGTCGCGCGGAAGTCCGGCAAACGAATCGGCGGCGATGACTTTTCGGTCAGTGACTGCATAAGCTTTGAGCACGCCGCGCATCATCATGGCAGCGCCGCCGCGCCAGACACCAGCTTCGAGAAAATCTCCCGCGACTCCTTCCCGGATCACGCGCTCGCATTCGTTGCGCAAGTGGGACATGCGTCGCCAGCCGATCATGGACGGTGCGCCCGACGGCCAATCCCAACCATTCATCCGGTGTTCATCATCATAGCCAGCAATATGGTCTTGCAGTGCCGGATCGCGATTGAGCCGGCCCACGAGGCTGTCGCACAACAGGTCGAGATAGGCCGCGCGCAGGCGGTCGAGATCGGCTGCTGCATGACTTTGAGGGTTGGGGCTCATCGGTCAGGAGTGATGATACGGGGGTTTATGTCGACCAACATAGATGTGCGAGTACACGTCGCTCTGCTTCCTGAGTATCATGAAGGAGCGGTCGGGAGGCGGCGGTGTGGATGGAAGCACAACGGGTCGGGAATGGCCACAACCGCATGAAGTTTCGACGCTGCGTCGTTCGTAGAACTTGGCTTGACGACAGAACGGGTGTCGCCTGTCATAAGAAGTGAGAAGAAGAGAAGACGGGTCTGTCTCGACGCGTCGATCACGCGGGGATTTCATGCGAACGAAGCGAGTTCTGATTACCGGGGGCGCCGGCTTTGTAGGCTGCAACGCAGCACACTATTTCGGCAATCGGAACTGGCGGGTGACGGTCCTCGACAACCTGTCCCGCGCCGGCACACAACAAAATCTCGCATGGCTCGGCGACGGCACGGCGTTCGACTTCGCGCGCGCGGACGTGCGCGATCGGGCGGCGGTGGATCAAGTGATGAGCGAAGAGCGCTTCGACGCCGTCATCCACCTCGCCGCCCAGGTTGCGGTGACGACGTCGGTCACCGATCCGCGATCGGATTTCATGATCAATGCGCTCGGCACGTTCAACGTGTTGGATGCGGTTCGCAAGCATTGTCCGGAAGCCGTTTTCATCTTCGCATCGACGAACAAGGTCTACGGCAAGATCGCCGGGGCGCAGACGGAGCTGCTTGGTGCGCGGCACGGCTATACCAACCGGCCCTTCGGCATCGACGAGAAGGAGCCGCTCGACTTCCTCTCGCCATACGGCTGCTCGAAGGGCGCCGCGGATCAGTATACGCTCGATTACGCTCGCATGTACGGCATTCCCGCAACGTCGTTCCGCCAGTCCTGCATCTATGGAACGCGCCAGTTCGGCATCGAGGACCAAGGCTGGGTGGCGTGGTTCGCCATCGCTTCGTTGTTGCGGCGGGACATCACCATCTTCGGCGACGGTCGCCAGGTGCGGGACATTCTGCACGTCGACGATCTCGTTCGCGCCTACGAGGCGGCGATCCTCGCCCCCGACCGCATCGCCGGGCAGGCTTTCAATGTCGGCGGCGGGCCGCAACGGGTGATCTCGCTGCTCGATCTGATCGCGATGCTCGAGCTACGGCTGGATCGAAAGATTCCGCTGAAGTTCGGAGACTGGCGGCCGGGCGATCAGCGCGCCTACATCAGTGACGTCAGGAAACTCGAAACTGCGCTCGACTGGAGCCCATCGATCACGGTCGAGGACGGGATCTCTCAGTTGCTGACCTGGGTGGAGCGAAATCAGGCCGCGATCGCCGCTGTCGAAGACGGCGTGCCCGCAGCCGCCGGTGCCAACGGTGACGATCGCGCGCCGGTCGCGAATTGATGAAAACGCTCTTCCCGAAACAGTGAAAGTGTATCGTCATGAGCATCGCAGAACGACGACGAGTCCTTGTCACCGGAGGTGCCGGCTTTCTCGGTTCTCACTTGTGCGATCGTCTCCTGAAAGAAGGAAACGAAGTTCTTTGTATCGACAATTTCGTGACCGGGTCGAAAGCGAACATCGAGCATCTGCTGTTTGATCCCAACTTCGAGCTGCTGCGCCACGACGTCACTTTCCCGCTCTATGTCGAGGTTGATGCGATCTTCAATCTCGCGTGCCCGGCCTCGCCGATCCATTACCAGCACGATCCCGTGCAGACGACGAAGACGAGCGTGCTCGGCGCGATCAATCTCCTCGGCTTGGCCAAGCGGCTGAAATGCCCGATCTTCCAGGCTTCGACGTCGGAGGTGTACGGTGATCCGGACGTCCATCCCCAGCACGAGGAGTATTGGGGCAACGTCAATCCGGTTGGCCCGCGTGCCTGCTACGACGAAGGCAAGCGCTGCGCCGAGACGCTGTTCTTCGACTATCACCGGCAGCATGGGCTCGAGATCAAGGTCGCGCGCATCTTCAACACGTATGGACCGCGCATGCTGCCCAACGACGGTCGCGTCGTCTCAAACTTCGTAGTGCAGGCGCTCAAGGGCGAGCCGATCACGATCTACGGCGACGGCGAGCAGACGCGCTCCTTCTGCTACGTCGACGACCTGATCGAAGGCTTTATCCGGCTGATGAACAGCGACGCGAGTTTCACGGGGCCCGTCAATCTCGGTAACTCGACGGAATTCAGTATCGCGGAACTGGCCGCACTGGTTCTGGAGCTTACGGGGTCTCGCTCTAGAATCGTCAGACTGCCTTTGCCTCAAGACGATCCGCGCCGGCGCAAGCCCGACGGAACGCGAGCGGCGGAGCGGTTGGGCTGGAGCGCGAAGACGCCGCTCACCGACGGCCTGCGCGCGACGATCTCATACTTCGACAGTCGGATGTCGGCGACCTCCGTTCGGACGATCAAAGCGGCGACCGTGGGTGTCCGCGAGTGATCGGCCAACAAGCACTATGGGCAGTGCCGGCTGATGTGTCGTCAAGTCGCCGGCGGCGATCTACCGCGCGGCAAGCTCACCCGTCCCCGGCAACGTGACGACAGCCTCGAGGCCGCGAGGGGTTCGATTGCTCAGGACCACGTCTCCGCCATGCGCGCGCGCGATGCTGCGGGCGACCGTCAAACCAAGGCCGTGTCCGCCGGTGGCACGGCCTCGAGACTCCTCGACGCGATAGAAGGGTTCGAACACGGCATCCAGCTTGTCGGCGGAGATGCCCGGGCCTTCGTCTCTGATGACGATACGCACGCCTTCCCCGTTGGCCGACGCCTCGACGAATGCCGAGCCTGCATACCTGACGGCATTCTGAACGAGATTGGTCAACGCTCGCTTCAGCGCCAGATGACGTCCCCGGATCACGAGGGTTCGCGGTGCTCGCACCTCGACTTTCTGGCCGGCATCCGCCGCGTCGTCGGCGATGGTCTGGAGGACCGCGCTGAGATCGACTTGCTCGATCGCCTCCGTATCTCTGTCTGTTCGGAGGAACTCGAGCGCAGCGTCTATCATCGCTTCCATTTCGTCGATGTCCGCTTCGATGCTGTGGCGCGTCTCGCGATCCTCCACGCCGGCGGACCGCAGGCGAAGCCTCGTCAGTGGCGTCCGCAGGTCGTGACTGACGGCGGCGAGCATCTGCGTCCGCGCTGTCATCAGCCCGCCGATTCGGTGCTGGAGTTCATTGATCGCAGCGGCCAGCGTGCGTACTTCGCGAGTGCCCGTTTCCGGCAACTCGGCATTGAACCGGGTCTGGAAGAGCTGCCGAGCCCCCGACGCAAGCTCTTCCAGGGGACGGGTCAGCCAACGGCTCATGAGCACCGAAATCGCGATGATGCCGAGCGCACCGAACACAGCAGACAGAATGATGCTGGGCGCGGCGGTTCGCGTCGAGAGGACGTTCGCCAGCGTCACATTGAGCCAGCTGCCATCAGCCAATGACAAGGAAAGCAGGGTGGTGTGAGGGTCACTGGAGTCCCGGTTGCTGCCATGGGGGATTTCTCCGATGCGGCTCGAGCCGACGATCAGCCCGCCGCTGGCGAGCTTTGGAACGCGCACGATCAAATGGTCGCGCAGCGCCAGCGTTTCGCCGTCGAGCGTCCCGCCAGCGGTTGCGAATGGTTCGCGAGCCCAGTGCAGTTCGAGCGGACCGCCTGAAAGTTTGTGCGCAGCCTCGTCCCGCACGTCGGGCGCAAGCGTCGTGATGGTATCCGAAAGGAAGATCAGCCGGTCGACTAATCGCTCGATGTTGCCGATCGCAACCTCACGCTCGAGCCCCTTTTGATAGAGGAAATGGGCGAGGCCCAGGATCGTGCCGAGGCCGAACAGCAGTACGACGATGGTCCTGCCGGCAATCGTATCGGTCGCCCATTTCATCGGAGCAGCACCGCCGGAACGAACATGTAGCCGGCCCCTCGCACGGTTTTGATGAGGCCCTCACTGTCGTCGAAGGAGCCGAGCTTGCGCCTGAGCCGGCTGACCTGAATGTCGATGCTCCTGTCGAACGCTTGCGCCTGACGGTTTCGTGCCGTCTCAAGAAGGTGCTCGCGCGAGAGCACGCGCTGCGGCGCCTCCAGGAATGCGAGCAGAAGGTCATATTCGCCGACCGACAGGTCGATGATCACGCCCTCGGGATTGCGCAGCTCTCGCCGCGCCGCGTCCAGGCGCCAGCCGTCGAAGGCGAACGAGCGCGTCCTGTCGCCTTGCGTCGTCCCGCCCGACATTCGCGCGCGCCGCAGAAGCGCTTTGATGCGGGCCAAGAGTTCGTTCGGGCCGAACGGCTTCGACATGTAGTCGTCCGCGCCCATCTCGAGGCCGACGATGCGATCGGTCTCGTCGCCACGGGCCGTCAGCATCATGATCGGTACAGTCGAGGCCGCGCGCAGCTCGCGGCACAACTCGAGACCGCTGGTTCCAGGAAGCATGACGTCGAGGATCACCAGATCGACTGTGGGATTGACGCGCAACTGCCGTTGCAACTCGCGGCCGTCGGCGGCGAGAGTGACATTGAAGTCGTGCTCGCCGAGAAAGGTGGCCAGCAGTTGCCTCAACTCCGGGTCGTCGTCGCAGATCAGCACGTGCGCCAGCGGAGCGGCTGCCGCGTTCACCGTCTGCTCGCTCGGCTCAAGGGGCGTCCGGGACATCGCTTCGCCTCAGTCGTCGCTGCTTCGCAAGTTGGTCACTGGCGGCGGCACCGCTTCCGCCGCCACTGTGTCCGCGAACGCTATTTGACGGTAAAGCGAGCCGAAACGCCATGTCCGTCATCCATCTTGCCGGAGATCAGCACGATCGCACCCTTGTTGAGCGGTGCGTCGATCTGGCCGACCAGGTGGTCGGCTTCCACCTTGAGTTTGAGCTCGGTCTTTTTAGGTCCGTCCTGGATCGTCACCTTGATGGCATTGTCCTTGGCCGACAGCGGCTTGCCGTGATTGGTGAGATAGAGCACGACCTTGGTCGGCTCGATCACCAGCTCCGCGTCGTGATGCCCTCCGACAACTGCGGTCTGGCCGCCATGCTTGCCCGCCTTCTGCGCTAGAGCCGGCCCGGCGAGCGCGAGGGCGAGGCCGAGGGCACCGGCGACGAGGATATTGCGCTTCATTCGAGTTCTCCGTTTCGATTTGAACGACCAAGTCAGTAGGCTCCGGCGGCCCCAGCCACTCCAGCCTCGGCCTTGGTGTTGGCGGCGGCCCTCTCGGCGACGAGCGCCGCGAGCGGCTTGCCGCCGAACCTCAGGAACAACAGCGGTGTCAGCACCGTGTCGATGATGGTGGCGCTGATGAGACCGCCGAAGATCGTCACCGCGACCGGATGCAGGATCTCGCGTCCGGGTTGATCCGCGCCGATCAGCAGGGGGACGAGCGCAAGGCCCGCGGCGAGCGCCGTCATCAGTACGGGTGTCAGCCGCTCCAGACTGCCGCGGATCACCAGTTGGCGCCCGAACGTTTCGCCCTCGTCGAGCGCCAGGTTGATGTAGTGGCTGATCTTCAGGATGCCGTTGCGGGCGGTGATGCCGGCGAGCGTGATGAACCCGATCATGCTGGCGACCGACAATGGCTGCCCTGAAATCCACAGCGCGACGACGCTGCCGATGAGCGCCAGTGGAATGTTCATGAGGATGATGGATGCGAGCACGCCGGACTTGTAGCGCGAATAGAGCACGAGGAATATCAGTGCCAGAGAAACGAGCGACAAGAGCCCGATCGTCCGCGTCGCCTGCTCCTGGGCGCGGAAAGTGCCGTCGAGACGGATGACATAGCCGGCCGGCAACTGCATCCCCCCGGTGATCCGGTTGACGTCATCGACGATCGCCGCCATGTCGCGGACACCGTCGCCGTTGCCGAACAGCAGGATGCGGCGCTGCCCGTTCTCGCGCAGGATCTGATTGGGCCCGACCGTCTCCTCGACCTCGGCCACGTAACGCAAAGGCACGAACCCGGTCGGCGTCTGGATCAGGAGATCGCCGAGCGCGCGCGTCTGGCGGTCGATGTCCGACAACCGCACCACCACGTCGAAGCGCCGCACGCCGTCGCTGACAGTCGAGACGACCCGCCCATTCGACAGCGCTTCCACCGAAGTCATGACCTGGGCGGCGGACAAGCCGTAGAGCGCTGCGTTCTCGTTGACGACGCGCACCCGGATCTGGGGGATGAGCGACTGCTTCTCGACGTTGAGATCGACGAGTCCCTTGACGCCCTTCAACTGCTTGTCGAGCTGGTCGGCGAGCGTGCGCAGGACATCGAGGTCCGGCCCGAAGATCTTGATCGCGAGCGCGGCGCGGACGCCCGAGAGCATGTGGTCGATCCGGTGTGCGATCGGCTGGCCGAGTGCGACCGAGACCGGGAGCACCGACAACTTCTCGCGGATCTCGTCGAATACGGTCTCCTTGGACCGTGCCGAGCGCGTGAGGTCGATGTCCAGCTCGCTGGTGTGAACCCCTTCGACATGGCTGTCGAGCTCGGCGCGGCCTGTGCGACGTCCAACCGACTTGACCTCCGGTATCTGCATGACCAGCCGCTCGGCAACAAACCCGAGGCGGTGGGACTCCGCGAGACTGATGCCGGGATTGTACTGCATGCCGACCAGCAGCGTGCCCTCGTTGAACGGCGGCAGAAAAGCGCGCGGCAGCAAGCTCGCGCCGGCCGCTGCGAGGAATACGGCGGCAACGATCGGCAGGACGACGACGCGCGGATGGTCGAAGGCCCAATTCAGCAGCCGACGGTTGCCCGCCTTCAAGATGCGCACGAGCGCGCTGTCTGCGTGCGTGCCGGTCCGCGTCTTGCGCAGGAGGTAGTACGCAAGAACCGGCGTGACGGTAATCGCTGTCACGAGCGATGCCAGGATCGACACGATGTAGGCGATGCCGAGTGGAGTGAAGAGCCGGCCTTCGATGCCCGTGAGCGCGAACAGCGGCACAAACACCAGGATGATGATGAACGTCGCATAGACGATGCCCGAGCGCACCTCGCGGCTTGCAGCCGCGATGACGTCCAGCGCGGGAAGCGGGGCCATGCGCTCGGCATTGTTCTTGAGCCGGCGCAGGATGTTCTCGACGTCGACCACGGCGTCATCGACGAGCTCGCCGATGGCGATGGCGAGCCCGCCGAGCGTCATCGTATTGATGGTCAATCCGAATGCGCTGAAGATCAGGATCGTGACGAGAATCGAGATCGGGATCGCGGTCAGCGAGATAACGGTAGCGCGCCAGTTCATCAGGAACAGGATGAGCACCGCTGCAACGACGATGGCAGCCTCGATCAGCACCGTCTTCACGTTGGCGATCGACGTCTCGATGAATGTCGCTTGCCGAAACTGGATGTGGGTCGCATTGACGCCTGGAGGCAGCGTTTTCTGGAGTGCGGCGAGTTCCATCTCGACCGTCAGCGTCAACGGCAGGGTATCGGCCGTCGGCATCTTCTGCACGCCCATGATGATCGCGGGTGCGCCATTGAAGCCGGCCTCGCCGCGCTTCGTCCTCGGTGCGAAGCCGACATCGGCCAACTCATGCAGCAGGATTGTGCGGCCGCGATGCGTCGCAACGGCGATATTCTTCAGCTGATCGAGGTCGAGCGTCTCGCCGACGTTTCGAATGAGATATTCGCTGCCGTGCTGATCGACGAAGCCGCCGCCGGAATTGGTGCCGAAGCTGCGGATTGCCGCTTCCATCTCGTCTGGCGTGACTCCCAGGATCTTCATGGCGACGGTGTTCGGAGACACCTGGAACTGCCGCACTTCGCCGCCGATCGGGATGACCTGGGCGACACCGGGTATGGCGAGAAGTTGCGGCCTGATCGTGAAATCCGCAACCTCGCGAAGTTCCATCGGGCTGAGATGCGGACCGGTGAGGGCAACCAGCAGAATCTCGCCCATGATCGAGTTGACGCCACCGATCGACGCGACTGCGCTGCGCGGCAGACGGTCGCGGATGCCGGCGAGCTTCTCGGTCACCAGCTGCCTGTTGCGGTAGATCTCGGTGCCCCAGTCGAACTCGACGTAGACGATCGACAGGCCGATGCCGGACACCGAACGCACGCGACCGACGCCAGGCAGCCCGTTCATCGCGGCTTCGATGTGCCGCGTCACCAGCAGCTCCACCTCCTGCGGCGCCATGCCGTCGGCTTCGGTCTGCACTGTCACGATCGGCTTGGTGAGGTCGGGGAAGACGTCGACCGGCACACGCGGCAGGGTGAACAGTCCGTAGCCGACGACCAGCGCGGCGAAGAACAGCACGATCTGCCGGTGCCTGAGACTGTTTGTGACGAGGAAGTTGAACATCGTGGTCCTGCTCAGCGGATCTGGTTGATCAGCGTCGCGGCTTCGACCGCGATCTTTTCGCCAGGCTCCACGCCGGCCGTCAGCATCGCGCGCGTCGAGTCGATCTCGACGAACTTGACCGGCTTCGGCTCGAACCGTTCGGGCTCCGCGTGCCGGAACACGACGTATTGACCGTTGGGTGCCTGAATCACCGCCGAGCGCGGCAGGATGATGCCGGTGATCGGTTCGCCGATCTCGACCAGAACGGAGACGTTGCGGCCAAGCCTGAAGTGGTGTGCCTCACCGGCGACGTCGAAACGGAGAACCGTCGCGTGTTGCGCCAGAGCCGGATTGGCGCCGATGAGTTTGAGGCTCGCGCCGGCATGATCGTGGGCCTTGGCCTCGGCCGTGCCGAGAGTGCCGATGTCGACATTGTCGTAAGCCAGTGCCTCGACCCAGAGCGACTTCGGCTGCACGATATTGAAAAGAACGTCTTTCGACGACACGACCTGGCCGATCTGCGCCTGCGAGGACATGATGACCCCGTCGATGGGCGCGATCAGCTCCTCGCGGCCCGTTTGGCGTTGGTTGAGCGCACCCCGCCGCTGCCGCAGGTTCTGCAGTTCGATCTCGGCGGTCTTGATCCGCTCGGCGGGAAAAGTCGCGGCAAACTTGCGGAACTGTTCGAGCTTGTTCTGTGCGAGCGCGATCTGCTGGTCGAGATCACCCGCCGCTTGCTCGACGTCGGAGCGGTCGATCGCCGCCAGCACAGGCTGAACATGGGCAAGAACCTCGCCCGCCTTCACGATCTGACCGATCTGCGGGAACTTGCCATTGACCGGTGCAATGCGCCCCTCGACCGTGCTCTGGACGATGGCCGAGCCATTCGGGTTGGCAATCACGCGCCCGGCGAGGCGCAACGTCCGCCAGGCCGACTCTGGTTGAACGAGGCGGGTGCGCACTTCGAGCAGCCGTTGCGTCGGCTTGGGCATAAAGACTGACCCATCGGGCAACCTGCGCGGCAAGTCGCTCGCTCCGGCCTGTGCCTCGGGACCGTGCGTGTGACCCTCGTCGCCCGAATGTCCCGGACCGGCGCGAGCTTCGGTTCCGGCAAGCGCGAACGGCAGCGCCGCGGCAACGGCCAGAACGACGACGGGAAGGCGCTTGGCGAAAAGGCTGCCGACAAGCGCGCCGGCGAAGAGGGCTGCAACCAATGCCGCCGCGCCGAGCAGAGCCGTCGACGATCCGCCACGCAGCAAAGCGAAGTAGCCGGCGCTGACCACAGGCGAGCCATGCGCCGTGGCTGGCACGGCCAGAATGCCGCCAAGCAGATCGAACTGATCTCCCGCTTTGATCTCGAACTGCAGGTCGTTCTCACCCTGTCTTGTGAGTTTGTCGCTCGCGACCGTATACGTCCCGTCCGCCTGCTTCTCGGCAACGAGCGAGGTGTCGCCGCTGGTGACGGTGATCGTCGCGTCGGTGACCGGAGAATTGTCGGCGTCGCGGTCGAGGTAAAGAGTAATCCGGCCGCCCTTCAGGATGCCGACCAATTGGAAGGTCTCCGAGGTGGCGATGACACGCGGGCTCTGAGCCGATGCGGCGGCAGGCGCATCGTGCGAATGCCCCTCGTCGCCGGAATGACCAGGTCCAGCCTGGAGCGGCGTCGTGTCGACCGCGAACATCAGCATAGCTGAGGCCATCGCCAGACAAAGTTGTCCGCCGATCGTTTCGGTGAAGCGTTTCAGCATTTTACAAGCCATGGGTCCGTTGCGTCGACAGTTGCTCGTTGCCGAGGTCTGCCCCGTTCTTGCCGCGCGCGCGGAAATGGAGGGCAACCGTCCAAACACAGTCCTAGTTGGTTTCGGTATCCGCACGATTTCGCAATTGTTTCACTGTGTAACAGCGTTGCGGCGGTCTGGTTGATGCGGGCGCACATGCTTGCGGCCGCAATCGTCAAAAAGCCATTGGCGACAATGACAGCGCGCGTGCTGCGGCGGGCGAGATTGGCAAGCAACGCGACCAGTCAGATCGTCAGCGATATGCCGAAGGGAGCGAGACAGGCACGACGCCGACCATCTGGGCCACGCCAATCTCGAACTCGCCGCTCGTCAACTGCTCGGCCACCTCGTGGCGACCCCGCGGCAGAACTGAAGCTCGCCGCCGGGCATGATTCCATCAGGCTGGTCAGCGGACCGATCATCAAGCGCATGTCAATCGAGCAGGAGAGCGCCAGCATCAAGGGTCCATGATCGCGCTCAGCGCTGACCCGTCTGAGCCCAGTTCCACCCGTCCTACTTTTTGGCCTTCAACGACGCCGTCGCCGTCCGGATAAAGGACGTCACCGCTGGAGCATGTGGGCGCCCGCGAACAGTGATGATGCTCACCTGGCGCGTGAGTGCAGGTTGGATGATCGGCCTCGTCAGAATTCCGGGTGCAACAGGCAAGAGTTCCGGAAGGATGGCGACGCCAAAACCGGCCAGGATCATGGCTTGGATCCAATCTTCGCGCTCGCTCGAGTAGCGAATGTTGAGATCGAACGGCCGGTCGCCGAAATGCGCGGCATAGTACTCGTCAAACTCGCAGTTGATGCGCTCGAGGTAGCTCTCGGCCGTGAGCTCGTCGAGCGGAATCTCGTCCATGCTCTCGAAGCGATGCCCCGCCCGGAACGCCACCACATAGCGCTCATCGTGCAGGGGTAAAGATGCGACCTCCTCAGGCAGGATCGGCAACGCAACGATGGCGACATCGAACTTGTCGGCAATGAGATCGTCGAGGATCTTGCGCGCCTTGCCCTCGCAGATCGAGAGTTCGATTTTCGCGTTGCTGCGGGTTGTGGCCTCGACCAGCTCGAGCAGCCGCTTGGGGCCGAGCGTGCACATGAGTCCGAGACGGAGACGCCGGCCCCTGGATGTATTCAGGATCGCTGCGTCCTTGAGCGTCTCGTCCACCTCACTATAGATGCGCTCTAGTCTGGGGAGCAGGCGCCGGCCAAGCTCGGAGAGTTCGACACGGTTGCGGTTGCGGTCGAACAGCGGACCGCCGAGTTCCTCTTCGAGCTTCCTGATGGCGCGCGTGATCGATGGCTGCGATACGTCACAAGCCAGGGCAGCCCGATTGAAACTCCCCTCGCGGACAATCGCCAGGAAGTATTGGATTTGGTGCATTTCCACGAGAACGCCTTTTGGTGCCGGGCCGGGATGCAATGGCTGACATCATAAGGAAGCTGTGTTCAATCACAATCCTGTTAAATCCGTCCCTCGGTTCCTCGCTGACGTACAATTAAGGGCTCTAGGGGCCTTTGTGCATCTTCGTGAAATTCGATCGTCCTGGAGGAATGTGACAGTTGAACGTTCGTGAACGATAGCCGCCGGCTATAGAAATCGAACCTGCTGGGCATTTCCCGTCTGTCTTTCCAACGCATAATGTCGGCTCATCGCTGAAGGAAAGACAACCTTCGGCGCTCCGGCCAGCGGGTTCCCGATCATCGGCGAGCCGGAAACGCATAGACACGATCGAACTGGAGGATCTTTATTATGCGTCATACCGTGATTGCGATTTCTGCGCTGTTGATGCTCGGTACAGCGCCGGCACATGCGAAGGTGGACTGCAACAAGGACTTCACGGATTTCTGGAAGCGGATCAACCTCGAAGGTCATCAGAAACTCGAAGGGGCGAAGCTGGCCGATGTGCAGCGCAATGCCCTGCGCGGCTACGACGCCTGCCAAGCGGGCGACAGCATCACTCCGCGTGGCATTTGGGACAAGATCCTCGCTGACATGAAGAAGTAGAGCCGCGGGCGCAAAACGCAAACGCGCGCCCGATTCAAGGGCATCAACTTCACAAGTGTCTTTGCAATAGGAATAGCCAATTTCCCAGGAAGTTCGTGCTCTTTATCTGCAAGATGGGGCCGAACAAATGAGGGTGATTGCTCGAAGTGGTTCTCTTCCGTGGCCATTTCGTAGGCCGGCTGCAAGCGCGTGGTGCGCCCGCAGAAATCGAATACAAGGACATTCAGTTATGAAGAAACTCGCGATTCTCGCTGTCGCCTGTGCGATGGCTGGTGGTCTGTCACTCCCTGCGCAGGCGAAGATGGACTGCAACAAGGAGTTCACCGACTTCTGGCAGCGCATCAACCTCGAAGGTCATCAAAAGCTCGACGGTGCGAAGCTGGCCGATGTGCAGCGCCGCGGCCTGCGCGGCTACGACGCCTGCATGGCGGGTGACGATTCCGCGCCAGGTACGATCTGGAAGCAGTTGCTCGACGAAGTGAAGGCGAAGTGAGCTCTGCGCTGTTCGGGTGGCCGGGTTAACCTATGGCGCGGCTGCCCGAATCTATCGGACGACGGTCATGACACACGATCGGCATCGATACTCCTTCGCAGAGCCGATCGGCGTTTTGCCGGTGATCTGTCGCCTACTCGGTGTTTTGACTGTGCTTTTTTGCGCAGGTCTTTCCTATCCCGTCGCGGCAGCTGGCGAAAGCAGCAGCGAGGTGCATACGATCGTACTCCAGAATTCGCCCAAGTCTGGAAGCAGGCTCCGCAGAACTCTCTTGCGTGCAGCCGGCTCGCCGCGGATCGAGCCTCTCGACATGTCGCGTGGAGAGGTTTGGAGGATTGCTGCGAAGCACCTCAAGTCTTTCAAGGCGGCGGCCTCGCAATACGGCATCAGAATCGCGGCCGGAGATTCCGCCGCCGTATCGCCGATGCTGATGCCCATGCGCGGCAAAATGAAGATGTCGGCCGAGCAGCGCCAGATGATGGCCCTCGCCAAAGGCTCCGACGCCACCATGGGCGTGATGATGGCGCGGACGCCCGAACCGGCCACTATGGAATACCTGCTGACGCGCGACATGAACGGGCCGGCGAGCACGCAGGCGCCAGCTGTCATCGAATTGTGGATCGACACAAAGCGCAAACTCCGGCTCAACCGGACACGAATCGAGCGCGCGTCGGACCGTTGGATTTGGCATGGCGTGGTGGACGGTTCGGATCAACAGGCCACACTTCTGTGGTGGCCGAGCGGCCGTTTGAGTGGCTCGATCACCCATCAGAATATGATGTATTCGATACGGGATATGGGCGCCGGCATGCATGCCCTGATCGAGATAGATCCCAACCGGATGCCGATGGAACATGCGCCAAGCGAGGCGATGCGCTTGCGTGGTGGAAATGTCATGTCGGATCCCCTGGTCCGGACCGGCGAGGCGGTTGCGCTGCGTCCCTCGGAGCTGCAGAAGGACAGTCCGCGCGGCAACCCGTCGATGGACGCAGCGGCCGGGGAAGTCACGATCGATCTCGTGATCGCCTACACGAAGGCCGCACGGCGTCATTACTCCGATATCGAGAGTGACATGCTGGCGCTGGCTGTCGATGAGGCCAATCAAAGCTTTCGAAACAGTCAGATCGAGAACGTGCGTCTTCGACTCGTTCACGCTTACGAGACGAGTTACACGGAGAACGGCGGTCACTTCGATCACATCTGGCGCTTCGCCGACAAAGGCGATGGGATCATGGAAGAGATCCATCAACTCCGCAACACACACAAGGCCGACGTGGCTTTGCTGATCGTCGACGATCATGTGGGCTGCGGTCTCGCCACTCGGGTCGCGGCCGACGCAGACGAGGCCTTTGCGGTGGTCCATCACGCCTGCGCCGCCACGAGCTACACGCTGGCACACGAAATCGGCCACATCATCGGCGCGCGCCACGATCGAGCACTCGATCAGAACTCGCACCCATTCGAGTTCGGTC
Organism: Hyphomicrobium sp.; assembly: GCA_022843145.1. Taxonomy (GTDB): domain Bacteria; phylum Pseudomonadota; class Alphaproteobacteria; order Rhizobiales; family Hyphomicrobiaceae; genus JAKAML01. The sequence continues at coordinate 52,284 of JALHOF010000012.1, read as the reverse complement.
ATGGTTACGTCCACGGCACGGAGTGGCGGACGATGATGAGCTACAAGCAGAGTTGCAACGATTGTCCGCGCCTGCCGTTCTGGTCGAGCCCGTCAGTCAGCATTCGTGGCGTCCCCGCAGGATCGCACAGGCACAACAACGCCAAGGCGATCTCTCTTGGGGCGGCACGGGTAGCGGGGTTCCGATGAAAGCCGCAGCGTTCGTCGCGCCGATTGCGGTTGTTTTGCTTTGCCTCGCCGGCGAAGTGCCGGCAAGCGCGCGACCGCTTGTGCAACACACGGCGCTCGACAATGGGCTCGAGCTCCTCGTCATCGAGGACAAGCGGGCACCGATCGTTACGCACATGATCTGGTATCGGGTCGGACGCGCGGACGAGACGCAGGGACGGTCTGGGCTTGCTCACTTCGTCGAGCATTTGATGTTCAAGGCGACCGCTTCCCACAAGGCAGGCGAGTTCCAGAGGGCGGTGGGGCGGCTTGGCGGCTCTGACAACGCGCTGACCGGGCAAGATTCGACGGTCTACTACCAGCGCATGGCCAAGCAGCACCTCGCCACGGCGATGCGGTTCGAAGCGGATCGCATGCAGAACCTTCGCCCCACCGAGCAGGATATGGTCGTCGAGCGAGACATTGTGCTCGCGGAGCGGCGACAGCGCATCGACCACAGCCCGCTCGACATCCTGAATGAGGAGATGGCCGCCGCGCTCTTTCGCAATCATCCCTACGGAACGCCCGTGCTCGGGTGGCCGCAGGAGATCGCAGCGCTAACCCTGGCCGATGCAATGGATTTCTATCGCCGTCACTATGCCCCCTCCAATGCCCTTGTCGTGGTCGTTGGAGATGTCGATCCGCAAGAAGTGCGGAGGTTGGCGGAAACGACCTACGGCACCATTCCGATGGGGGCCGTCGAAGCCAAGAGCCGCCCGGCCGAGCCCGAGCAGCGGACGGCGCGCCGTGTCGTTCTCACCGATCCTCGCGTCGCGAGTCCAAGTGTCGTGCGCACGTATTTGACAACCAGCCCGGCGCGCTCGTCGGGAAACGAGGCTGAGACGATCGAGGTGTTGATCCGCATTCTCTGCCAGGACGACTCGAGCAGGCTCCACAGGAGGCTCGTGACGGAGCTGCGCATCGCGGTCTCCGTGAGCGGCGGCTACCAATCGCGCTTGCGCGATCACGGCCAGATCGCCTGTTTCGTCAATTCAGCAGCGGGCTCCGAGCCCGCCGAGATCGAGACAGCACTCGATGCAGCCCTTGCGGCCGTCCACGAGCAAGGCTTTTCCGATGCCGAGGTGGAACTTGCCCGGCAGATCATCGAAACGCAGCATCTGTTCGAGATGGACCGGCAATTCAATCTCGCCAACCGCTACGGCGCAGCGCTCGCGAACGGCCAATCCGTCTCCGATGTCGAAGGCTACATTGGCCGCTTGCGGCGGGTCTCGGCCGCAGATGTGTCCGCAATGGCGAGAAAATTTATTCTGCCTCGCTCGTCGGTGACCGGCTGGCTGATGCCAGAGCCGGTTGTCACCAACGCCAAGACGGAATCGCTGCAATGAGTGGTCGGGTCGACGGTACATCCGAAGTCGGGATCGTTTCGAGCGGAGCCGCTGTGCAAGTCATCAGCACGCGGCGATGGGTCCGCATCGCTCTCGCCCTTTTGGTGCTGTTGGCAAGTTTCGGCGCTTTTCCGCGGAATTCGAACGCGCTCGATGTCGAAGAGGTGACCTCGCCGGGCGGCATCAGGGCATGGCTCGCGCGGGCGCCGGGCTCTCCCTTAATGGCGCTCCACTTCGCGTTCATGGGCGGTAGCACGCAAGACCCTGTGGGCAAGGAAGGCGTGGCGGTTCTGATGGCCTCGCTGCTTGCTGAAGGCGCTGGTTCGCTCGATGGCGCGGCCTTCCACGCCGCAGTCGGCCGCGCCGGACTTAGAATCGATTTTCTGGCATCCCGCGATGCCGTGCTCGGAACGGCCGAGTTCCACAGGCGAGACGAGACCACCGCACTGTCGCTTCTCCGGCTCGCTCTTCTGGAGCCGCGCTTCGACGAGGCGGCAATTGATAGAGTGCGAAACCGGATGTTGGCCGAGAATGCCGAAGTTGCCGGCAATCAGCGGGCTATCGCTCACAGGCGATGGCACGAGCATGCCTTCGCGGGGAGCGGATACGCGCGCCTAGCTGAGGGATCTGATGAGAGCCTCGCCCGGATCGGCCGCGACGATCTCGTCCAATATCGGCGCCAACTGCTCTCGCTCAGTGCGCTCAGGGTGGTGGCCGTCGGAGATCTCACCGCCAGCGAACTCGGCGCGCTGCTCGACGGCGTCTTCGCATCGATCCCGGTCGAGATCGCGATGGCTCCGCCGCGAACCGTCACGCCTCGTCCGAGCAGCGAAGTCATTACTGTGATGGGTAACTTTCCCCAGTCTCGAGCGGTGATCGGGCTGCCCTTCTCGCCACCGCAAGATCCCGCGTTTCCTGCCGCCTTGGTGATGCAGCGGATACTCGGTGGCGATCAGCTCGAAGCGCGCCTGCTCGCGGAGTTGCGAGTAAAGCGCCGCCTCGCCTATTCCGCCAGCATCGACCTTGCCGGAGATTCCTATTCCTCGCTGCTCAAAGGCGAGGTGGTCATGGCGCCCGATCGGACGGACGAAGCCATCACGGCCATACTCTCGGTGTTCGCCGGGATGGCGGACTTCGGTCCGACTGCGGACGAGGTCGAGAATGCAAAGAGCTATTTGATCGGCTCGTTCCCATTGAGTTTTGATTCGAGCAGGCAGATCGCCGCGAATCTCTTGGCTTTGCGAATGGCGGGGCACGGTCCCGACTACGTAACGCGCCGAGCCGAGTCGCTCGCAGCGGTCACTCCCGAAGCGGTCCATCGGGTTGCTCGCCAATGGTTGAAGCCTGCCTTCATCAGCATCGTGGTCGTCGGTCCGCAGGCCGGCGCGCGTTGAAAACCGGCCGCCGCGCCTCAGTATGCGGACGCGGATCGGAATGAACAATGTGGTCTGACGCAGAACCGCGACTGCCAGATCGGCAGGAGTACGTCCGTGAAGCCGTCGACGCGAGGAGCGAAGTTCATCCATCGGGCATTTTGGATGGCCTCAGCTCATTGACAATTCTCAGGTCCACCTGTGCTAGTCGAGCCCGCCTGGATGCTGAGGAAGCAGTATCGTTATCACCAGGGTCCGCGACGCGGTTCGCCTGAGCGGCAATGGCGATCCCGGAAGGGCTCGAACCTCCAACCCCTTGGTTCGAAGCCAAGTGCTCTATCCATTGAGCTACGGGACCGTACGTCTTTCCCATAATCGATCGTTGAGCCGCCGCCAAGGCGGATCAGCGCAGGTGCCCGGACAATACATTCGGACGACCCACCCTTGCGGCGGGTCAAGTTTGGGTCTCGAATGGCGCGATAAGGTGTCAGGCCACTCCGCAGCAACAGGTGGGCCGTGTTGAAAATTCTCGATCAAGCCGACGACCACGCCGATGAATTGACCCGCCCGGCGGGTGCTCTCCGCTTTCGCATTGCGCTGGCTGCCGCGGCCGCCGCCGTGCTGGCGGTGGCGCTCTATTGGGCCTCGGGTAACGGCCGTCCCGCACTCGACGCGGTGATGCCGCGCGTCGGTCCGGCGGTGCTGGCGATCTACGGGACGGGCGATGTCGAGCCGTTGAACTGGGCCAAGCTCGCCACCGCGTCGTCGGCGCGGTTGATGACGCTCGCGGTACGCGAAGGCGACCGGGTGACGAAAGGGCAGGTGCTCGCAGTGCAGGATGACCACGTCGAGCGCGCGACGCTGGCCGAACTCGAGGCGCGACAGCGGTTCTACGAAGCCGACTACGAGCGCAAGGACAAGCTCGCCCAACGCGACATCGTCTCGCAACAGGCTTTGGCGCAGACGCGCGCGTTCGCCGAGGAATACGCTGCCAAGGTGCGCGCCCAGAAGGAGCGCATCGGGCTTTTGTCGATCACCTCGCCCATCGACGGCATCGTCTTGCGCCGCGATGGCGAGCTGGGCGAGTTGATGGCCGCCGGTACGACGGTTCTTTGGGTCGGCGATCCGTCGGAACTCAACATCGTCGCCGCCATCGACGAAGAGGACATCGCGCTGGTGCGCGAGGGCCAGAAGGTCCTGGTCAAGTCGGACGCCCAACCCGGCCGCGCCATCGAGGGCCGGGTTCTGCGCATCACGCCAAAGGGCGATCCGATAGCAAAAACATTCCGCGTCCGCGTCGCGCTCGCGGCGGACCAGGGCCTGATGGTCGGCATGACGACCGAGATCAACATCGTGGTGCGCGAGGAGACGGACGCGCTTCTGGTGCCCGTGACAGCCGTCGCGGACGGGCATGTCTGGCGCATCGATGGCGGCAAGGCGGTCAAGGCCCAGGTCGAAACCGGCATCCGTAGCGCCACCGAGGTGCAGATCATCTCCGGCCTGAAGCAAAACGACCGCATCGCGCGGAGTGCTGCGGCGGCGCAGGCAGTTGCTGGCCGGAACGGAGGCTGAGGCTGTGCGGACACAATTCGCCATAGCGCGCGCCTACGTCACGAGCCGTCCGCGGCAAACGCTCGTGTCGGTTCTCGGCGTGATGATGGGCGTCGGGTTCTACGTCGGCATCTCCGCGTTGATGCAGGGGTTTCAGGAAGACTTCGTACGCCGCATCGTCGACATCTCGCCGCACGTCATCATCCGCGACGAGTTCCGGCTAGCCCCCATACAGCCGGTGGCCGATCGGAACCCGGCGAGTACGGTCGAAATCAGGGGCGTCAAACCGCGAGACGAGCCGCGCGGGATCCGCTCGGCCGACGCCATTCTCGAGGCGCTCGCGCGCGAGCCGGGCATGGCCATCGCACCGACGCTCCTCGGCCAGGCGTTCCTGCGATACGGCGGCAAGGACACTGCGGTGAATTTGCTCGGCGTCGAACCCGAGAAGGAACGGCGCGTGTCGTCGCTGGAGCGCGATCTCATCGACGGCAAGCTCGACGATCTCGCCGAGAACGCGAACGGCATCATCGTTGGCATCGGCATCGCCAAGAAGACCGGTCTCGTGCGCGGCTCCAATGTCTCCGTGGTGTCGGGCTACGGCGTGACGCTGCAAATGAAAGTCGTCGGCATTTTCGAAACCGGCATCGTCAGCCTCGACGACGCACAGGCTTATGTGCATCTGAAAAAGAACCAAGTGCTGCAGCGGCGCACCGACGTCGTCAACCAGATCCGCATCCGGCTCACCGATATCGACCGCGCCGACGAGGTTGCGCGGACGATCGAGGCGCGTCACGCCTACAAGACCGAGAGTTGGCGGGAGTCGAACCAGAACATCTTTGGCATCTTCGTTATCCAGAACGGCATCATGTATTCGACCGTCGGTGCGATCCTCGTGGTGTCGGGGTTCGGGATCTACAACATCGTCTCGACGGTGGTGAACGAGAAGCGCCACGACGTCGCAATCCTGAAATCCATCGGCTTCTCGGAAACCGATATCCGCCGCATCTTCCTCATGCAGGGGTTGATCGTCGGCATTATTGGCACCGCGCTCGGCTGGCTTCTGGGGTTCCTTCTGATCCAGTTGCTCGCGTCCATCCGGTTCGACATCCAGGGCATGATCCGCACGCAAGGCTTCGTGCTCAATCGCTCGATCTTGAGCTATGCCGTCGCCGGCGGCATCGCCATCGCGGTGTCCGCGCTCGCCGCTTATCTCCCGGCGCGCAAGGCAGCGGCACTCAATCCGGTCGATGTCATCCGCGGAGGCGCGTGATGGACGGTCATATGCCGCCGCGTGTGCGTGAGCCGATCGTGTCGCTCGACGGCGTGACGCGGATCCTCACCGATGGTCCGGCGCCGGTCACGCTCGTCGCCGATATCGCGATGGAGGTCTTTCCGGGGGAGGTCGTCGCGGTGACCGGTCCATCGGGTTCGGGGAAATCGTCGCTGATCTATCTGATCGGGCTTCTCGACGAGCCGACGCGCGGCCGGATCGTGCTCGATGGCCGTGACGCCACCCGCGCCAGCCGCAGCGAGCGCGAGATCATGCGGCTCGAAAAGATCGGCTTCGTGTTCCAGTTTCATTTTCTGCTGCCCGAATTCAGCGCCACCGACAACATCATGCTGCCGATGCGGAAGCTCGGGCGGCTCGGCGAGATGGCGATGCGCGCGCGGGCGGCGGAATTGCTCGGCCAGTTCGGGCTCGGCGCGGCGGGACACAAACGGCCGCATCAGTTGTCGGGCGGCGAGCGTCAGCGTGTCGCGATCGCGCGTGCGCTGGCCAACGATCCGTTGCTGGTCATCGCCGACGAGCCCACCGGCAACCTCGACAGCCGCAATTCGGCGATCGTGTTCGACATGTTCCGGCGGTTGACGCGCGAGCAAGGCAAGGCGGTGATCGTCGTCACCCACGATCTCGATCTCGCGCGCACCGTCGATCGCCAGATCCGGCTGGTCGACGGCCGCGTGGTCGATGGCGGTCTCGCGACAGCTTAGCGCACCGCGCCGGGTGCGTGTCGGCACCCGAAGGCGTCAAAAAAACTTCTAGCAATCCCGCGCGGCGACACCTTCGGCGTCGAAAACGTGGCCAGTCAATTGACGGCCCTTCTTCGAGGCGAGATGGAGCGCGAGAGCAGCGATATCCGGCTCGCTCGTCAGGCACGCACCCGACGGCCGCTCGCCCGGCAGCGCCACGCGCGGAGCGATGGCGTTGATCCGGATCGCCTGTTCGGCCCAGGTCTGGGCTTCGGTGCGGGTCATGGCGGCAAGTGTCGCGCGCAGTACGCCGATCAACGCCGCTTCGGCGCCGTTCCGCGCGGCGGGCGCGACGATGACATTGAGAATGAGGCCGGTGCCGAGCGTCAGACGCATACGGTTGGCGATCACGCGGGTCATTTCGAGCGCTGGGCCGAGCTTCGCCGAAACCAGTGCTTCGATATCGGCTGTCGTGGCGAGCCCGGTGATGTCGCTGGCGGAGATCGTCACGATGTTGATCGCGGCATCGAGGCCGCCATATGCTTGCGCGGCGGTCCTGGCGAATGTCACGGCGCCGTCGCCGGATCCGAGCGGTTCGACGAAGAGTTTGATCTCGGAGGCGGTCTGCGCGAGCAGCGCGGCCAGCTCGGTGATCTCGGGCGTCTCGTCAGGCGTCTGCAACACGAGCCGCGCCTTGTGGTCGGCGAACGCCCGCGCCAGATCGACGCCGGCGGCAGCGGTCAGACCGGTGACGAGCACGCGTGCGCCGGCCAGTTCGGGGTACACCGCCGCGACATCGTCATGCGACACGACACTCATCAACATCGGGCTTTTCCCCTCTCAAAACGCCGGGAATTCGACTGCACCCTCGACAGGGTGGCCCGGTAACGACCATACCACGCCGATTCGCCTAACGAGAGCTAAACAGCACCCCGATTCGGGTCGCGCACCGGCTGCCCCAAGGCGGAATAACGGCAATCCCGCGGTCTATTTCGTCCGGGCTGACGCGGACAGTGGTCGCATCCCGGACACCGACGCCGTAAGATCGCCGCGCCGCCTGAGACAAGCGTCTTTGCGGCCAACATAAATCCCCTGGAGAGCGGACGCGTGCCGGACGAAATCAAGCCCAACGAACTCGATCCCTACTGGATGCCGTTCACAGCAAACCGTGCCTTCAAGCGCGCGCCGCGGATGGTCGTAGGGGCGGAAGGCATGCACTATTTGACGCCTGATGGCCGCCGGGTGATCGACGCGACCTCGGGGCTTTATTGCGTCAATGCCGGGCATGGCCGGAGGCGGATCGTGGAAGCGATCCAGAGGCAGGCGGCGACGCTGGACTACGCCCCGGCGTTCCAGTTCGGTCATCCGGGCGCGTTCCATCTGGCATCGCGCATCGCCTTGCTCGCACCTGCCGATCTCGACCGCGTGTTCTTCGCCTCCAGCGGCTCGGAAGCCGTCGATACCGCGCTCAAGATCGCACTGGCCTACTGGCGGGCGCGCGGCGAAGGGGGCCGCACGCGCTTCATCGGCCGCGAGCGCGGCTATCACGGTGTCGGCTTCGGCGGCATCTCGGTCGGCGGCATGGTCAACAACCGGCGCGCGTTCGGCGCCATCCTGCCGGCGGTCGATCACCTGCGGACGACCTACGACCGTGACAAGCAGGCGTTTTCGGTCGGCGAGCCGGAGTGGGGCGCGGAGCTGGCGGACGAGCTCGAACGGCTGATCGCGTTCCATGATGCGTCCACCATCGCCGCCGTCATCGTCGAGCCGGTGGCGGGATCGACCGGCTGCCTGCCGCCGCCGAAGGGCTATCTCGAACGGCTCCGCGCGATCACGTCGGCGCATGGCATCCCGCTGATCTTCGACGAGGTGATCACCGCGTTTGGGCGGCTCGGGTATGCGTTCGCAGCAGAGCGATATGGCGTCGTGCCCGACATGATCGCGTTCGCCAAGGGCGTGACGAACGGCGCGGTGCCGATGTCGGGCGTGGTCGTGCGCACCGGGATTTACGACGCGCTGATGCAGGGTGCCGAACATATCGCGCCGGAGGCGCGTCCGCTGCACGAAGTGGAGCTGTTCCACGGCTATACGAACTCCGGTCATCCGCTGGCTGCCGCCGCGGCGCTCGCCGCCCTCGATGTCTACCGTGACGAAGACCTGTTCGCCCGGGCCCGCGAACTCGAAGCCGGGTTCGCCGCGCGCATGATGAGCCTGAGAACCAGCCCGCACGTCGTCGACATCCGCCCGGTCGGGCTGATGTGCGGCATCGATCTCACATCCCGGCCCGGCGCTCCCGGCGCGCGCGGCGCGGAAATCACCGCCCGTGCCTTTCACGAGCACGACATGTACGTCCGCGTCGCAGGCGACACGATCGTCGTCGCGCCGCCGTTGATCGCGTCCGGGGACGATCTCGATTCGATCCGCGATCGGCTGACGCTGACCCTGGCTGCGGTCGCTTGATCGGCAGCCGGCGTCGCTCATGCGCCACACGCGGCATGCGGAGCGATGCTTTGGGTGGCGAAAGCTGGTGAAAGGTCCCGCGGTGCGGTTGTCAGACGGGGGGGCGGTCTGAACACTCGATCCATACGAATCGGTTCGAGAGGAAGAACACGCGCACCATGGGGTCGTCCGGAACCAAGGCCAAACGCCCAAAGCGTCGGTCTCGCAGCACAGCGGGCGACGCATTCGTCGTTCTGGCGATGACGTTGACGACCGTCGCGCTGGCGATCGGTCTTTATCTGCAGTTTCGGCTGGCCTTCTGGCTGGCCGTGGTCGCGGCGCTCTCGGTTTATGTGGGGCTTCTGGCGCTGCATGTGCTCGTGCGCCGGTCCGAGCGGGTGGAGCACCTGACCGCCGAGATCCAGCGTCTTGAGGCCGAGTTGAGCCAGGCGGCCAGCCCGGTCCGCGCCGCACCGAACGGTGTGAACGGAACGGCTACGGCAGGTCCGGCCCATTCCTCCGCGCCAAGCCCGTCTCATGTGGCCCAGTCGCACGCGCCGCAGTCTCAAGCGCCGCAGTCTCAGGCGCTCCAGTCTCAGGCGCCGGGAGTTTCCATCACCGGCATCGGCACCGTGCAGGCGCGCCAAAGCCCGTCCGCACCGCCGCTCGTGCCCGCGCTATCACCAGCGATACCTCCCGTTTCCGCTCCTCAGCAGTCCGCCGCCGCACCGCAGCCGGTCGCAAGCGCGTCGACCAATTCTGCTGGAAAACCCGCCCAGTCTGGTTCTGCCGCGCCCGCTGTCTCCGATCCCGGAGGCGCCCAGCCCGTCGAGCGACCGGGGATGTCCGATCGCGCTGTGGATGCAATCATGAACGACTACTGGGCGTTCAGGCCGGCGCAACCGCCGCGTCTGCCTGAACCCGGCCCGGCTGGTATTGCATCGCCCGACGCACAGCGGTTGGGTCCGGCCCCTGGCATCGATGCTCCGTCCTACGGTGAGAAGGCCGCCGATGCGCATCAGCGCGCGGCTACTCCGCCGCCTGTTCCGATGACGCCGCCGCCAATGCCGTCGTCGCCGCGACAGTCGGATGTCGAAATGATCGGCGGCCTCATCAAGAAGATGGCCGACGAGATCAACGCCGTCGAGGCGGGCCGGCTGCATAATCCTGCCGGCGGTGATCGCGTGCCGCCAGCTGCGATAGAGGCCTCTGTCAACGCTCTTCGCACGACCGCCGACCAGATGCGCGGGGCTGCGGCTTCGCCGCCCGAACCGATCCGTGCTCCGGCTCGGACGTCCGATGCACGCGCCTTCGTCACGAGCGCACCCGGCGAGCGTGCCTCCGGCCAGTCTCTTTCCAATGAGCGTGCCTCCGGCCAGTCTCTCTCCAATGAGCGTGCCTCCGGCACGACTCAATCCGCCTCGACGCCCGTCCCGCGCGACACCGCGCCCGCAGCCACGCCTCAAACGTCCATGCCTCCGCCACTGCCCGTTCCGGCGCCATTGCCTGTCACGCAGTCTCAACAGACCGCGCCGCCGCCCCTATCGCGCCATGCGATGGACCGGCCCGGCGCGCGTGAATTGCCGCCGCAGATCGAGCCGGGCAACTTCGCATCGATGCCTTGGCCGGAAGACACGAGCGCCGACAACGGCACCGAATTCGCCGCCGAAACGGCGCGCCGCCCGGCTGCGGCCGAGAACACGGTATCGTCGCCGTCCGCAATTCCACCGTCCATCGGGCATTCTCGCCTTGCCGCGCTGGCCGAGGCGATCACCGCCGGCCGGCTCGACGTTCTGCTCGATCCCATTCTCGGGCTTGCCGATCAACGGGCGCGCCACTTCGAGGTGTCGGTTCGTCTCCGCGACAAGTCCGGCAATGTGCTCGAACCGCCGGACGGCGTGCCAGAGCTGCGTGAGTCGGGGCTGTTGCCGCTGCTCGATTGCGCTCGCATTCAAAAAAGCGCGCAGGTTGCCCATCGTCTCGCCGATCGCGGCAAGCCAGGATCGCTTTTCTCCGCTTTCAGCGGTGAATCGCTGAGCCACGACCAGTTCCTGTCCGACTTCGCCGACCTCTATGCGACCCGCGAGGCGCTATCCGCGCAACTCGTTCTGAGCTTCGCCCAGGCCGACGTGCGCGCCTTCGCAAACCGCGATTGGGATACGGTTGCGGAGATGCACGAACTCGGTTTCCGTTTCGCGCTGCAGTCGGTCACCGATCTCGATTTCGATCTCGAAGCGCTCAAGTCCGCGGGCTTCGACTTCGTCAAGCTCGACGCATCGGTGTTCCTCGACGGGATGCCGGCCTCGGGCGGCGTGATTCCCTCAGCCGACATCTGCCGCCATCTGGCGCAGCTCGGCATGACCTTGATCGTCGGTCAGATCGACGACGAGGCGCAGCTCGCGCGCATCTTCGGGTTCGGCGTCATCTACGGCCAGGGCCAGCTATTCGGCGGCGCGCGGCCGATGAAGTCGGAGGCGTTGACCGATGCCGGTCACGCGGCGGCGTAATCCGGTGTCTCGCGTGATCATGCCTCGCGATGGTGCGGTTACAGCCAGCCCTTGCGCCGGAAATAGACGAACGGTATCGCGGCTGAAACAACCATGAGGACGAGTGCTGCCGGATAGCCCCACGCCCAGTCCAATTCGGGCATGTGGCGGAAATTCATGCCGTAGATGGACGCGACGAGCGTCGGCGGCATCAGCATCACGGCCATAACCGAGAACAGCTTGATCACCTGGTTCTGCTCGATGTTGATCATGCCGAGCGTGGCTTGGAGAAGGAAGCTGGTGCGATCGGTGAGAAAACCCATGTGATCGTTGAGCGACGCGATGTCGGTCAACGCCGCACCGCTCCGCTCCATGATCTGCGCATCGCCGCCGTTGTGGCGCACCGTGTCACGGAAGAAGTTGAGTAGGCGCTCCAACGACAGCGATCCTTCCTGCGCGCTCGCGACTTTGTCGCCCTCCTTGCCGGTGGCGCGGAGCACGACGTCAAGCCGGCGGTCGCGCGTAACCTGGCCTCCTTTGACTTGAAACAGCTGGGCCGTAAGCTTTTCAACCTGATCCTGAACCCGCTCGATCAGGTCCGCCGTATCTGAAATCAGCGTTTCAACGAGGCCGATCAGCACTTCTTCACCCGCGCTGCACGACGACATGCCCTTGTTGACGCGACTGAGGAACAACGAGAATGCCTTGGGCTCGGCGTAGCGCACGGTGACGAGGCGGTGTTTCGCTAGGATGAACGTGACAGTGGAGGTTTGCGGAAAGTGCGCGCCGATGTCGGAAATCACGAATGCGGTCATGTAGGTCGCGCCGTTCTCGACATAAAGCCGGCTCGAACTTTCGATCTCGCGCATCTCGGCGCGGGTCGGGATGGAAATGCCGAGCGCGGCCTCGACGGCGTCGTCTTCTTCAATGCTTGGATTGATGAGGTCGATCCATACCGTCGCAGTCCCGATATTCTGGGCGCCTTCGCGGCCATTCAAGCCGGTGCCGTTTGCCGGCTTGTCGTAGACGGTCAGCATCGTATCCTCCCTAAACGTCAATGCCGGTTTCTATAGCATTGCGCCGGTTCCGGGCCTCGTCCATGCGACACCTCGGTGCGAGATCTGTGTCCGATCGACGGCAGGAGGACGGGGATGGCGATGATAACGAAAGCAATGGCACAGGACCTCGATGCACGGCATGGCGTGCATGGCGCGATTTCGTTCCGCGACAGCGCCCTCGGCGGCGTGGTCGCCGAGTTGCGAATTGCCGGCGCGACGGCGGCCGTCGCTCTGCGCGGCGGGCAGGTGTTGAGCTACGTCCCTCGCGGTGGCATCGACGCGCTCTGGCTGTCGCCGATGTCGCGGCTGGATGGGACGAAGGCCGTGCGCGGAGGCATTCCCGTGTGCTGGCCGTGGTTCGGGCCACATCCGTCCGATCCCGGCCAGCCGGCGCATGGCTTTGTGCGCCGGGCCGATTGGCACGTCATCTCGACGTTGGCCGGCGCCGATAGTGCCGCGATCAGCCTCGCGTACCGTCATCCCGACGGCGCATCCGCTGCGCCGTGGCGGCATCTTGAGCTTGTCATCGAGGTTCGCCTCGGAACCACGCTCGACATCGCCTTGACAACGCGTAACTGCGGCGACGCGGCAACGCTGATCTCGCAGGCGTTGCACACCTATTTCCGGGTTGGCGATGTTTCGGCGATTGGCATCGACGGCTTCGATGGCTGTGACTACATCGATAAGCTCGATATGTCGGCGGAGAAGACCGACAGCGGCAGCACGCTGCTGCGGCGGCAACGGGGCCCGATCGCCATCGCGGAGGAAATTGATCGCATCTATCTCGGCATCAGCGACGTCGTGACCGTGTCCGATCCGATACTGGACCGTCGCATCACCGTCGCGAATGAAGGGAGTGCATCGACGGTGGTGTGGAATCCATGGATCGAGAAGGCCGCTCGTCTCGGCGATCTCGGGCCGGACGGGCATCACGCGTTCGTTTGCGTCGAGACCGCGAACGCGGACACCGACCGGCGCATCGTCGCACCGGGCGGTTCGCATCTTCTTCGAACTGCGATTGCCGTGGCACCGCTCTAGCAGCCACGCGGAGTTCTCAGCCCTCGGCGGGACCACCCGGCATGTAGGCAGCCGGATCGAGCTGTGGTGTGACTTCGGCGGCGTCCTTGGCGCGGCGCACCCGGCCGTCGAACTCGGCGCCCTCGGAGATCGCGAGCGTTCCGTGCGTGATGTCGCCCTCGACCTTGGCCGTCGGGTGCAAGATGACATTCTGGCCGCGAATGGCGCCACGGATGCCGCCGCGGACCTCGACCGTTTCGGCGGACACGGTGCCGATGACCGAGCCTTCCGGTCCGATCGTCACCCTGCGGCCGTTGACGTCGCCACGCACATCCCCGTCGATCTGCAGCTGATGCTTCGAGATGATGGTGATCTTCTCGCCGACGATGGTGAGGTCGGTTCCGATGACCGAGGCTGTCATCTCGGCGGCGGCCGAGAACGGCGACGGCATGGTGGGCGCGGCCGGGGCCGACGCCATACTCGCGAAGCTGGGAAGCGGCGATGCCGGCTTCGGCGGCTCAGGCATCTTGTTGTCGGAGCTCGATCCGCGGCCGAACATGTAACGCTACTCCCTTGACCAGATCACGACGTGCAGACGAGCACGCTGAAAGACGCCCGACGGGCACCCGCTCGATCCGGAACATGACCGTATGGTGCCATTGTGTCGAGTGGGCATGTTCGCCGATGCGACGGTTAAGACTATACTTTCGCCAATGACCGGGAAGACCGTGGAGCCCCGGCCACACTTTCGTCCTCTCCGTCATCGTTTCAGCACCGGATCGAGGCGATCCGCATACGTCTAGTTGCCGGGCCGTGAACACGTCATCTCATCTGGCTATGGTCAGGCCGAAATCATGCGGCTCGAAGCGGCAAGTGACGGCGGTGACTTTAGCGTCTGATAGATGACGCAATAGCGCTCGGTCAGCTTCATCAGCGTGGCGCGCTGTTCATCACTGAGATCGCCGTCGATTTCGAAGCTCAGCCGGATGTCGCGGAAACCGACCGGAGCGTCCTTGGCGACGCCGAGCGTGCCGCGAAAATCGAGGTCGCCCTCCGCCCGCACCCGTGCATCCCGCACAGCGAGGCCGAGCGCCGTCGCCACGGCGTTGAGCGTGACGCCGGCACAGGCGACTAGCGCTTCGAGCAGCATGTCACCGGAGCACGCGTGCGTGCCGGGACCGCCGGTCGCGGGGTGCAGTCCGGCCTCCACCAGCGCTTTCGACGTCTGGACCGAGCAGGTCACACCGGCGCCGATACGGCCCTCGGCGGAGAGCGTGACGAGCGCCGCGCCGGGCTCTGTGCGATAGCGATCCTTGATCGGAGACTGCGCGGCCTTGAGGTCTTCGGCGTTCATGGGCAAAACTCCAGGATCATCGTTCGCGCGGCGTTGCGGGGCCGGCCGCCGACAGCAGCAGCCAAGACAGCGCGGCGATGAATGCAGCGGCCAGGACGGGCATCCAAGGCCCGATGGCATCGCGCACGACGGTGCGGATCAGCAGCAGCCCAACTGCATCTGGGCCGAGTGAGAACACCGTCAGCCAATAGCCGATCTGGATTGTGGCGAGGATGGCGAGCGGCGCGGCGAACAGCAGCGCCCGCCACGGCGAACGGCCGATTGTCCGGTAGCGGCGCACGAGCAGGACGCCCCCCGCTATTGCCGCGACGAGTGCGACTGACGCGGAACCGTAGACGTCGAACCAACGTTCACCCGCCATCGGCCGTAGCAGCAACCAGAACACGATCAGACCGAGCGCCAGGGTTCCGAGTGATCCGAGATAGTCGGTGCGTGTCATCTGGCGATCCGGTTGGTTCGATGGCGGGAACACGAAATCGTGAACCCGGTGGAGTCTTGGTCATGGCGCTGCAACACTACAAGTCTTAGGTGAGGGCAAGAAAGACATCTATTCCCGGATCTTGCGACTCCAGGTAGCATCCGTGCCGGGAGTAATGCTGGTCTGGAAAACCTCGTCGAACAAAGGGTTCAACCATGCGAAAAGCCTCTATCACACGCACAAACGCCCTCAAGGGCCTTGCGGTTGCACTCGCTCTGGTCGCAACGCCGTCGCTCGCTGTCGCTGCCGACATCGCCGGCTCTTGGACCGGCACCGGCTCGATCATGATGCCTTCGGGCGCGCGAGAGAACGCGCGTTGCAATGTGTCCTACAGCAAGGCAGCGGGCGCGGGCTACACAGCGTTTGCGACTTGCGCGACCAAATCCGCGCGCGTCACGCAATCGGCCAAGCTGCGGCGCGTCGGTGGCAACGCCTACGAAGGCAGTTTCCATAATAGCGAATACAACGTCTCGGGATCGATGTCGGTGACCGTGTCTGGCGCCAGCCAGTCGGTTTACCTGTCCGGCGGCGGCGGTGAAGCGCAATTCCGGCTGTCGCGCCGTTAAAAGCTCGTCGTGCTCGCTGAAATTACGACTGATAGTTGAAAAGGGGCGGCGCCATAGGCACTGCCCCTTTCTCCTGTCGATCGCGCGGAGCAGGCTGAGCGCCGGTCTGCGTCATACTGGATATTGCTCGGGCGCGACGCCGCAGTCGATCAGGAAGCGGCGGATCTGCTGCACTTCCTCCTTGGGCACCGAATGGTTGGCGTGATGGAACAACACGGTGTGTCCCTTCATCGTGACGGCGATGCGTGCGCCGGAACGATCCTCGACCTCCGCGCCCAGTTCCTTGAGAACGGACTGCACGTCGTTGAAGTCGATGTTGGCGCTGATCGGATGCGCGAAAAGCTGATGCAGCACTTTACGGTGGCGATGGTTCATGCGGGTCTCCGATGGATCTATCCGGAGACGACGTTGCCCGCCGAGGCCATCGGCAACATTGAGTTGGGTCAAGTGAAGGCCGCTCGCCCTGCATCAGCCGTTAGACGCCCGCCGCAAAACAAAAGGGCCGCCCGAAGGCGGCCCCCGTGAGACTGAATTGACGTGAGATCGTCGCGATGGACGGCGCATGACGCCGCCGGACCGCTGTCTCAGGCTGCAAACCGAGGTTTGGCCAGACCAAGCGCGCGCGACCACGACATCTTTGTCTTCAGGATCCCACTCGACATCGGATCACCTCCCTTCGGTTGTTGAACGATGATTGAGACTGCCATGGTTCGTGGCCTTTGGAAAGTTTCGGTTCTGTAAGGTTTCACAGGCTACTTCAGAGATGAAGCGCGCGCTCTCAGACGGACAGGGCGTGCCGGCGGCGAGACGTTTCGGGATCGAGATAGGCGTCGAAGCGCGCGCAAATGTTGCGCACGAACGGACGTCCGCGTGGCGTCATGCGGAACCCGTCGCTGGTTCGCTGCACCAGCCCGTCGGTGTCGTCCTCGATAACCGCTTCGGCTTCGCGAATGAGCGGCATCGCCCGGCCGCCGAAGCGCCGGCTGAGCTCACGCGACGAGAATGCGAAATCGCACATCAGCCGCTCGATGACGAAAGCGCGCAGTTTATCGTCGGCGCCGAGCTTGAAGCCGCGCGCGGTCGCCAGTCCCGCCTCGCCCAGCCGCTTGCCGTACGCGTCGGCGGCGACGGCATTCTGTGCGTAGCCCTGCGGCAACCGCGAGATGGCGGATGCGCCAAGCCCGATCAGTGCGTCGGCCTGGTCGGTGGTGTAGCCCTGGAAATTGCGCTTGAGCGCGGTCGTCGCGAGCTTGTCGGTCGCCCGCGCGAAGTGGTCGAGCCCGAGCTGCACGTAACCCGCGCCGAGCAGCAATTCGGCAATTCGTGCCGATTGCGCATAGCGCGCGGTCGGGCCTGGCAGCGATGCGTCGTCGATGAGCCGTTGATGCTTGAGGCGCGACGGCAGATGCGCGTAGCCGAAGATGGCGATCCGGTCGGGTGTCAGCGTCAAAACTTGCTCGATCGTGCGCGATACGCTGTCCTCGGTCTGATGCGGAAGGCCGTAAACCAGATCGACGTTGATCGACCCGATACCCCGATCGCGGAACAGCGCGACCGCGCGCCGCGTCGTCTCGTAGCCCTGCAAGCGCCCTATCGCCTTCTGCACCGCCTCGTCGAAATCCTGCACGCCGATCGAGACGCGGTTGATCCCGATCGCGGCGAAGGCATCCGCACGGGGAGCATCCAGTAGTCGCGGATCGATCTCGACGGCAATTTCCGCCCCGCCGGCGATCGCGAACGCGCCGTTGATCTCAGACCCGAGGCGAATGATGTCGGCGGGCTCGAGAATGTCGGGCGAGCCTCCGCCCCAATGGATGTGCGTCACCTGATGATCGCGCGGCAGCCGGCGTGCCACTTCGACTGCTTCGCGGCGGATGAGCTCGAGATAGCTTGCAACCGGCTCGTAGCGGCGCACGGCCTTGGTCGAGCAACCGCAGTACCAGCACAACTCCCGGCAGTAGGGGATGTGAAGATAGAGTGAGAGCGCCGATCCCGGCGTCAATTCGGCCAGCCATTCCGCGTAGGCCGTGGCATCGACGCCGGGCGAAAAATGGTTTGCCGTCGGATAGCTCGTGTATCGAGGCAGCGGCTTCGCAAGCCGTTGGACGAGATCGTGGGTCGCGGCGGGGGCGCAAGCGGCGCCGGGAGCGGTCGAAGGAACGGGCATGCTCGGCTCGGGCACTCGTTGAGGTGTCGTGCGTGGCCGGATCGCGATCGCGGGCTGACCGGGCACAGGATCGGCTTATTCGAGCAGCAATTGGCGCCGCTGCGTTTGACCAGGGTCAACGGGATTTCGATCAATCCTGAGGCCCTGTGGCTTCCGCCTCGCGCGCGGGGGGGGATGGTCTTCCTGCGGACCGCCGCCGCCGCCCTTCGTCGCTGTTGACGTGCGCGGCGATCTGCCGTATCCGCCGCCGTGGGACACCTCTCCCCAACGAGAGGCTTCTATCTGAAAGGGTAGCGCAATGACCACGACCACTAAACCGGCCACGCGGCCGGCGCGTCCTCTGTTCTCGTCCGGGCCTTGCGCCAAGCGCCCCGGCTGGACGCCCGAAGCCCTCGCCAAAGCGTTGACCGGCCGTTCGCATCGCTCCAAAGAGGGCAAGGCGCGGCTGAAGCTCGCCATCGACAAGACCCGCGCAATTCTCGGCGTGCCTGACGGCTACCACGTCGGCATCGTGCCCGGCTCCGACACCGGCGCGTTCGAAATGGCGATGTGGAACCTGCTCGGCTCGCGCGGCGTCGATGTGCTGGCGTGGGAGAGCTTCGGCAAGATCTGGGTCACCGATATCGTCAAGCAGCTCAGCTTGACCGACGTCCGCGCCATGGAGGCCGATTTCGGCCGGCTGCCGGATCTCTCGAAGATCGACTTCGACCGTGACGTGGTGCTCACCGCCAACGGCACGACCGCGGGCGTCAAGCTTCCGAACTACGATTTCATCCCCGCCGATCGCAGCGGTCTCGTGCTCGTCGACGCTACCTCGGCCATCTTCGCGCAGGCGGTCGACTGGTCGAAGGTCGACGTTCTGACCTACTCCTGGCAAAAGGTGCTCGGCGGCGAAGCCGCGCACGGCATGTTGATCATGAGCCCGCGCGCCGTCGTCCGGCTCGAGAGCACGACGCCGCAATGGCCGCTGCCGAAGCTGTTCCGCATGACCAAGTCCGGCAAGCTCGACACCGCAATTTTCGATGGCGAAACCATCAACACGCCATCGATGTTGTGCGTCGAGGACTATCTCGATGCGCTCGGCTGGGCCGAAAGCGTCGGGGGATTGAAGGGGCTGCAGGCCCGCGCCGACGCGAATGCGGCCGTGCTCCACGCCTGGATTGCGCGGACGCCATGGATCGAAAACCTCGCCGTCGACAAGGCGACGTGGTCGAACACCGCCGTGTGTCTCGTCGTTCGTGACGCCGACGTCGCCGCGCTTCCCGCATCCGAGCAGGCGGCATTCGCGAAGTCGATCGTGTCCGCGCTCGAGAACGAGGGCGTCGGCCTCGACCTCGGTTCATACCGCGATGCCCCCCCGGGCCTCCGGATCTGGACCGGATCGACTGTCGAGAAGGCCGATGTAGAGGCGCTACTGCCGTGGGTCGAATGGGCCTTCGCGGAAGCAAAATCCAAGCTGCGCAAGGCCGCCTGAGTCAACGTTTCATGAGACCGTGCAACATCATCGCCGCCCATCCCGGAGCGGCAACGACGGCGCACGCCCGCTCGCCGGCATTCATCCAAGGATCACCGATATGGCCACCACCCCCGCACCGCGCGTGCTGATTTCCGACGACCTCTCTCCCGCCGCTATCGCAATTTTCAAGTCTCGCGGCGTTGACACCGACGTCAAGGTCGGGCTTTCGAAGGATGAGCTCGAAAAAATAATCGGCGACTATGACGGCCTCGCTATTCGTTCCGCGACCAAGGTCACCGAGAAGGTCCTCACGGCGGCGTCACGGCTGAAGGTCGTCGGCCGTGCCGGCATCGGCGTCGACAACGTCGATATCAAATCGGCGACGGGGCGTGGCGTGATCGTCATGAACACGCCCTTCGGCAATTCGATCACCACTGCCGAGCACGCCATCACGCTGATGCTCTCGCTTGCGCGCCAGATCCCCGCCGCCGACGTCTCGACGCGCGCGGGCAAGTGGGAGAAGAACCGCTTCCTCGGCGTCGAGGTGTTCAACAAGACGCTCGGCGTCATCGGTTGCGGCAACATCGGCGCCATCGTCGCCGACCGCGCGCTGGGCCTCAAGATGAAGGTCGTCGCATACGATCCGTTCCTGACGCCCGAGCGTGCCGTCGAGATCGGCGTTGAGAAGGTCGAGCTCGACAATCTACTCAATCGCGCCGACTTCATTACACTTCACACGCCGCTGACCGAGAAGACGAAGAACATCATTTCGGCCGAGGCGATCGCAAAATGCCGCCCTGGCGTGCGCATCATCAATTGCGCGCGCGGCGGGCTCGTCGACGAAGCCGCCCTCGCCGAAGCTCTGAAATCCGGGCACGTCGGAGGCGCCGCCATCGACGTGTTCGAAGTCGAGCCAGCCAAGGAGAACGTGCTGTTCACGGCACCGAACGTGATCTGCACGCCCCATCTCGGCGCGTCGACCGGCGAGGCGCAGGAGAACGTGGCGCTACAGGTCGCCGAGCAGATGTCCGATTACCTGTTGAAGGGCGCGATCACCAATGCCGTCAACTTCCCCTCGATCTCGGCCGAGGAGGCGCCGCGCTTGACGCCGTGGGTCAAGCTCGCCGAGCAGCTCGGCTGGTTCGCGGGCCAACTGACCGAGCGGCCGATTCGCGCGATCCGCATCGAGTACGTCGGCGACGTCGGTACATTGAACGTCAAGCCGATGACCGCCGCCGCCATTGCAGGCGTGCTCAGGCCTTCGCGCGCCGACATCAATATGGTCGCGGCCCTCGTCACGGCGAAGGACCAGGGCATCGTCGTCGAGGAGATGAAGAGTTCGCACAAGGGCGCGTTCGAAAGCTACGTGCGGTTCACCGTCAAAACCGACGAGTACGAGCGCTCGATTGCCGGCACCGTGTTCGCCGACGGCCGGCCGCGCATTGTCCAGGTCCGCGACATCAACATGGATTTCGAGGTGACACCCAACATGCTGTTCGTCCGCAACACCGATAAGCCGGGCTTCATCGGCCGCTTCGGCTCGTTGCTCGGCGAGGCCGGCGTCAACATCGCAACCTTCAACCTCGGCCGCGAGAAAGCCGGTGGCGACGCCATCTGCGTGGTGTCGGTCGACGAGCCGGTGCCAGACAAGGTTCTGGCCGCTGTCACAGCACTTCCCCACGTCGTCCGCGTGCGCCGCCTCAAGTTCTGATCGCATCCGCCGGCTCGGCGATGACATCGGCGGGGGGAGGCGGCTCTGGGCCGGTCTTCCGCCGCCCTCACATTTTCGCCGTTGTCGGACGGCTTAGTGAGGCCTGAAACAAGGGGTTGAGCAGCAAGGCTCGCTCACGAGCAAAACAGGGAAGGACCGCCGATGCGTGCGCCGCTCAGGGTGACGATGATGCTTGGGACGGCGTTTGGGACGGCGGTCGCCGCGAGCAGTGCGGCGACCGCTGCCGACGTTTTGGCGCAATCGAAAATCACCGCGGTGACGGTGTTCCCGTCGGGCGCCGAGATCACGCGGTCGGCCAAGGTCAAGATCGAGGCGGGTGAGCATACGCTGGTATTCGCCGATCTACCCGCACAGGCCATCGCGTCCTCGATTCGCGTCGAGGGAAAATCCGTCGGCAAGCTCGACATCGGTTCGGTCGATACCCGCCGCGCCAGCGTGCCCCGCGCCGATGCCGCCAACGCCGAGAGCGAGCGTCGCCGCCTCGAGACCGAAATTGAGAAGCTCAAGGACCAGCGCAGCGTTTTCGAAGGGCAGCGGGAGGCGGCTGAGCAGCAGAAGGCGCTGATCCAGAACCTGACGCAGCTGCCCGTGCGTCCGCCGCCGATGCTCGGGCAAGCGGGAACCGGTGAAAACTGGCCGCAGATCCTGGCGCTCATCACGACGAGCTCCGCGGAGGCGCAGCGCGGGGCTCTCGAAGCCACCGTCAACATTCGTGAGACAGATCGCAAGATCAGGGATCTCGAGGGCAAGCTCGGCGGCGTCGCGCCGCAGCTCGACGAACGCACCGAGGTCAAGGTCCACGTCGCCGCCGGCCAGGCGCTCGAGGCCGATTTCGTGGTCCGCTATCAGGTGTCACAGGCGAGCTGGTCGCCACTGTACGACGCCCGTTTGTCGACTGGGACCAAGGCTGTCGCCCCGAAACTCGAACTCGTGCGCCGCGCGTCGGTGACGCAGAGGACGGGCGAGCGCTGGGCCGATGTATCGATCGCGCTGTCGACGACGCGGCCGGCTTCCGCGGCTTCCGCGCCGGAGCTGCGGCCGATCACCGTCGACTACGAGCCCGAATTCAAGCCGAAGCCGATGGCCGCACCCGCGCCGCCGCCCGCGACGGGCATGCGCGGTGGCCTCGGCGCCGCCATCTCCGAGTCCGACGCTATGGCCGATGCCGATCTGCCGCGCGCCCGATCGATGGCAAAGGCCGTCCCCGCGCAAGAGGTCCGCGCCGAAGTCGTGAATGCGCCGTTCCAGGCGGTCTTCAACGTGCCCGGCATGCTGACCGTCGCGGAAACAGGCGAGGCCAAGCGCGTGCAACTCGCGTCCGACAGCCTCGAACCGGCGCTCTCCGTCCGCGCCGTGCCGAAGCGCGAGCAGACCGCCTATCTCTATGCCAAGATGGTGCTGCCGAAGGGTGCGCCGCTGCTGCCAGGCGCTGTTTCTCTCTTCCGCGACGGCACCTTCGTCGGGACCGGCAAGCTGCCGCTGCTGTCGCCGTCCGAGGAACATGAACTGGGCTTCGGCGCCGACGACCTCGTGCGCGTAAAGTACGCGATCGCCGACGAGAAGAAGGGCGAGACGGGGATTATTTCGTCCTCCAAAACCGATAGCCGCAACTACAAGATCACACTCAAGAGCCAGCACGAACGCTCCATGGCGTTCGTCGTCGTCGATCAGCTTCCAGTTTCCCAGCAGCAGGACATCCGCGTGGATCTCGTCGCTCGCCCGCAGCCGAGCAAGCAGAACCTCGAGGACAAGCGCGGCGTCGTTTCTTGGGAAGGCAAAATCGACCCCGACGAGGAGAAGGTGATCGAGCACGGCTATCGCATCACTTGGCCCGGCGCCCGCGCGATCATCACGCGGTGAGCCCGAACGCCTACCTTGCCGCTAGCCACACGCCTGACAGGATGAAGGCGAGGGCTACGGCGTGGTAGGCGGCGAACTGTTCGCCGAGAAACACGATGGCGAGCACGGCCGTGAACAACGGGACGAGGTGCATGAAGGCGCCCGCACGCGTCGGGCCGATGATCTCGACGCCGCGGTTGTACAAGAGGTAGGCGAGGAAGCTCGGGAAGATCGCGATGTAGGCGACGGCGAGCAATGCCGTGCCGCCGAGTGCGATGTGCGCGCCTGACGCGAGTTCGATCATCGACAGTGGAATATTGAGCACCGCCGCGATGACGAACGTGACGGCGGCGAACGACACCATGTTGATCGGAGGCCGCTTGTCGAGCAGCGCCGTGTAGAGCGCCCACACCGCCATTGCACCCAGCATGATGAGATCGCCGATATTGAACGCGAAGCGCGCCAACGTCGCGACGTCGCCCTTGCCGAGCACGACCAAGACGCCGACGAGCGAGACGGCGATTCCGGCCATCTGACGCCGCGTCGCCCGCTCGCCGTTCACGAAGTAGCTCATGATCGCGATCATCACCGGCGAGGTCGAGTTGATGATGCCGGCGCCGATAGCGGTGGTGTGCGTGAGCGCGATGTACTGGACCGTGTTGAACAATCCGCTGCCGGTCATCCCGAGTAGCAGCAGTATCGGCAGATTGGCGCGGATGACCGGCCAGTCGCGGGCGAGGTGGCGTCGTGCGAAGACGAGGATCAGCAGCGCCGCGCCCGTCCATCGCAGGGCGGCGAGGGTGACGGGCGGAATCGTCCCTGCGGCCCAGCGGCCGATGGTGAAATTGCCCGCCCAGAACAGCATGGTGAACGTCAGGAACAGGCTGGCGTTCGCCGTCGTCCGCTCCGCCAATCGCTGTATCATGGACCTGGAACCGTGCTTCGTGTGTCCGCGGACCGAGCCCGCGTCGGGGCCTGCCCCGGAGCGGTGGACGGGTCCGCGTCGGGGCCTGCCCCGGAGCGGCGCAACAAGCCTTGGCGCTCCTTACGTCGGATCCGCCCCGGCCGCAATTCTTCTTGGCTCCCGCGATTCTGCGCTATAACCGCTCCCGGCCCCGGCTGAGACCCGGGGCCAAGTCGTGTCTCGGGGGCGAGTGTCCGCCCGGGCTGGGACCGGAAACGCAACGCGGAAGATAGAAAAATGGCGAACGTGGTGGTGGTCGGCGCTCAATGGGGCGACGAAGGCAAAGGTAAGATCGTCGACTGGCTGTCGGAGCGCGCCGACATCGTCGTGCGGTTCCAGGGCGGCCACAATGCCGGCCATACGCTCGTCATCGGCGGTGTCACTTACAAGCTTTCGCTGTTGCCGTCGGGCGTGGTGCGGCCGAACAAGCTCGGCATCATCGGCAACGGCGTCGTCGTCGACCCCTGGGCGTTGTGCGGCGAGATCGAGAAGCTCGGCAAGCAGGGCGTCGCCATTACCCGCGACAATCTTCGCATCGCCGAGAACGCGACCCTCATCCTGCCGTTGCACAGCGAACTCGACGTCATCCGCGAGGAAGCCGCCGGCGCCGGCAAGATCGGCACGACAGGCCGCGGTATTGGCCCCGCCTACGAGGACAAGATCGGCCGCCGCGCGATCCGCGTGCAGGATCTCAAGAACCTCGGCACCCTCGAAGCCAAGGTCGACCGCATTCTCGTCCATCACAATGCACTGCGCCGCGGCCTCGACAAGCCACCCGTGTGCAAGGACACGCTGATGAGCCAATTGAAGGAGATCGCGCCCAAGATCCTTCCGTTCATGGACGTGACCTGGGATCTGCTCGACCGCGAGCGCAAGGCGGGAAAGCGCATCCTGTTCGAAGGCGCGCAGGGTGCGTTGCTCGACATCGATCACGGCACGTATCCGTTCGTCACGTCGTCGAACACGGTCGCGGCGCAGGCGGCCACCGGCTCCGGCGTCGGCCCGCGCGCCGTCGGCTACGTGCTCGGCATCGCCAAGGCCTACACCACGCGCGTCGGCTCGGGTCCGTTCCCGACTGAGCTCATGGACGCAATTGGCGAGCGCATCGGCGAGCGCGGCCATGAGTTCGGCACCGTGACCGGGCGCAAGCGACGCTGCGGATGGTTCGATGCGGTGCTGGTGCGCCAGGTCGCCAAGGTCTCGGGTATCGACGGCATCGCGCTGACCAAGCTCGACGTGCTCGACGGTTTCGACGAGATCAAGGTGTGCGTCGGGTACATGCTCGACGGAGAGCGGCTCGACCGGTTCCCGGCGGGCCAGAATTCGCAGGCGCGCGTCGAGCCGATCTACGAGACGTTCGAGGGCTGGTCGCAATCGACGCGCGGCGCACGCTCGTGGAACGATCTCCCCGCGCAGGCGGTCAAGTATGTCCGCCACATCGAGGAGCTGATCGAGTGCCCGGTGACGCTGCTCTCGACAAGCCCGGAGCGCGACGACACCATCCTGATGCGCGATCCGTTCCAGGATTGACCCGCCAATTGCGCGGCAGGCCATTGGCCCGCCGCGTCAATCCACGGAGGCCCACGCTGCGATGCCGGGATATGTCCTTGCCGCCGTGCTCCTGGCGGCGCTGCTGCACGCCTCGTGGAACGCACTTGCCAAGGGTGTCGCGGGTGGCGATCCGCTGGTTCGCGCTGCGCTGATCGCGGCCGGTGGCGGCATCGCGGCGCTACCGCTGATCGCCTACGGCGGTTTGCCCGCGTCCGCGTCGTGGCCGAACCTCGCCGCCTCGATCCTCATCCACGTCGTCTACTTCGTCCTCGTCGGCATGACGCTGCGCGGCGCCGATCTCGGCGTTGTCTACCCTTTGACTCGCGGTTCGGCCCCCTTGGGCGCGGCAGTGGTCGGTTACCTGACACTCGGCGAAGCAATGCCGGCCACCGGCTGGGCGGGCGTGCTGGTGCTCGGTGTGGGCATCATCACGCTCGGCTCCGACGCGCTCCGGCGGCGCGGGCTCGACGTCAATGGCGCGGCCCTCGTCGCGCTCAACGCCAGCATCATCGTCGCCTACACCCTGGTCGACGGCGCCGGCGTCCGGCTGTCAGGCAATCCCGCCGCCTACGTCGGCTGGCTGATGCTGGGGCAAGGGCTCGGCGTGCTCCCTCTCGTGGCGGCGCTGCAACCCGATGCGACGCGGCGTGAGATGCGTGAGCGCTGGCGGTTCGGGTTCGCGGGCGGCGCGATGCTGACCGGATCCTACGGGATAGCACTTTGGGCGATGACCAAGGCGCCGATCGCCGCGGTGAGCGCCGCGCGCGAAACATCCGTGCTGTTCGCTGCGATCATCGGCGCGGTATTCCTCGGTGAGCGGCTCGGATGGCCGGGGTATGCGGGCGCGGCGTTGATCGGCACAGGTCTCATGCTGCTGCGGCTGTCGTGATCTCGTGCGGCTATCTCAGCGGCGACGGGATTTGCGCGATCGCCGCGGCGGCAGCCACGGCACGGTCGCAAGCTGACGCGCCAGAGCGTCATCAGGCGGCGACCGCTTGGCGTCCGGCGGCATCACGCCACCTTCCGCCGTCCTGTCGATGATGGTCCAACCGTCGCCCATCCGGCGCAATTGGATGGCCGCGATCACGGCGTTGGGCAGCACCGCCGACCACGGTCCCTTGCCTTCCTGAAATCGCACGCCCGCGGCCATGTAGACCAGCACCACGTCGGATTTGGCGCTTGCGGCCGTCGTATTGCAACGAACGTCGCGTGCGGTCGCATAGCCGGCTATCGGCGGCAGAGCGGCCAGCGCGGGATTTGCCTGTGCTGCTCCCGGCTGAGGCGGCTTGGGCCCAACCAATGCGCCGGGTGCGGTTGCCGCGGGCCGCTGCTGCGATTTTTCCCGCAGTCGTGCCGGGTCGAACGGGTTGGCCTTCTCGCCTTCGAGCCTGTAGGCCGCGACCCAGTTTCCATCGATCATCGCCCATTGCTGCCGCAGGTGGCGATCGGCCTCGGCGATGCCGGCAGCCAACACGGGCTCGAAAATCGCCTCGCACGGCGTCGTTTGCGCGCGCGCCGAAGTCGCGGCGATCAGCATCGATGCGGCGGTCGTCGCGACAGTCGCCGAGAGATGAACGGAGCGGTTGGAAGACATTGACCTCATGCCCCTCTCTATCAAAGCCGCAAGGCGTTCGGCGGTCGGCAGGCTGATAAGGTAAACGCTCGCCGCTGGCTGCGCGCGACGGCGGCCGCGTCCAACGTCATCTGTTCCGGATAGAACTGCCACTGGCGCGCGGGCTCGGCTAAACTCGCGCAAAAGCGACGGCGAAAGGACGACGACATGAGCGAACCATATGACGATTGGGCGCAGCGCGGCCTGACCCGCCGCCATGTTCTCGGTGCAGGCGTGCATCTCGTGGCGGTGAGTATGCTTCCGGGAGTGGCGCAGGCGCTGGCGCCGGCTGGTGAGGTGGCGAGCGTGCGCGGGCTGGCCGAAGCCGAAGCCAACGGATTGAAGCGCGCGCTGGCGATCAAGGCCCCCGTCTATGAGGGCGAACTGGTCGTGACCGGCGACGATGCGCGCCTTGCGCTGATGCTCGGAGCCAAGAGCGTGCTGCGGCTCGGTGCGCAGACGCGCGTCCGCATCGATCGCTATCTCGTCGATGCGGGAGGCGAGTTCGACCTGCAGTCGGGCGCTATCGAATTCGAGCGGGCGAGGGGCGTGCCGAAGGCCGATCTCAATTTCCGCAGCGCCTATGGCTTGATCGCGGTTCGGGGCACGAAATTTTTTGCCGGGCCGAGCAACGGCGTCTTCGGCGTGTTCGTCGATCACGGCCGTGTCGATGTCGTGGCGGGCACGAAGGTCGTCGCGGTCGGACCTGGTCTCGGCACCAACATCTCCGCACGGGGCGAGCCGCCGACACCCGCTGCCAAATGGAAGCCAGAGCGGATCAAGGCGGCGCTGGCCAGCGTGCGCTAGCGCGGTTGCGAAGTGGGCAACCGAAGCGCAACTAGCGACGCGCGGTTGCGAAGTGGGCAATCGAAGCGCAACTAGCGACGCGCGGTTGATTGCTTTCCGCTCCGGCGCAGGCGCCGACGCGGGGTGGGCAACCGAGACGCCACTCAAGACACTCGCAGCCGGGCGGCCGTGCGCGGCAGCACGGCATCGCTGGGGAGCTTCGCAGCCAGCGCCGCGAACGCATCGGCGGCGGCGCGCGGATCCTTGGCCGCCAGGTCCGACGCCGCGAGGTACGCCGCGCGATCGCGCTCGGCATATTCGCGCGGCCATGGCTCCCACACCGCGACCTTTTCGCTGCGGCCCCTGACGTAGAGTAGCGCCAACGGTCTCAGCGTCCCCGGAGCTGCCTGCGCCGCCGCCCCTGGACCGACGCAGATCGACGAGCCCAGCTCCTTGTTGGCGGCTTCGAGCCGCGCCGCCGTGTTGATCGCATCGCCGTGCGCCGTGTAGTCGAGCTTGTGTCCGCTGCCGACGTCGCCGACCACCGCGCGGCCGGTCTCTATGCCGATGCGCGTGCGGCCGAACCCGTGTGCGTCGGCCGTGGGATCCGCCCGGAACGTTTCGGTGAATGCAAGCAACTCCTGGGCGCAGGCGATGGCGTGGCGCGGATGTCCGTCCAAGTCGAGCGGCGCGTTGAACAGCGCGTGGATGGCATCGCCGACGAGTTTGTCGACCATGCCGCCGTGCTTGACGACGATGTCGATGGCGCCTTCGAAATACCGGTCGAGCAGTCCCACGATGGCTTTGGCATCGCTGCGTTCGACCATCGCGGTGAAACCTTCGATGTCTGTGAACAGCGCGGTGACTTCGCGTGTTTCGCCCTCGAGCTTCAAGAGGTCGGGCTCTGCCGCGATGCGCGCGACGACGGCAGGCGATAGGTGCTGCGAAAATCGTGCACGCAATGCGGCCTCGCGCTTGCGGGCCCGCGCCGACGTGGTGAGCGCGGACACGGCGAAGCCGAGCCCAGCCACGAGTGGCACCAGGATCGGATCGAGCAGCGTGCCGTCGCCGGCCGCCACGCCGCGTGACAAAAGCAGCCACGTGACGGCGATGGCAGCTGTCGCCAGAGCCCCGTAGAGCGGTGCTCGCCGCATCCCGAGCAGGACTGCCGCCATCGCCGCGAGCCATGCCGCGACGGTTTCGAACGTGGCTGTCAGACTGCTGCGCAACGGCACGTCGCCAGCGAGAATTTGCGCCGTGGCGTCGGCGTGCATCTGAACCGATGGTCCGAGGCGTCCCTCTGCCGAGACGCGGAGCCCGCCGAGTTCTGGCGCCGAACTGCCGATGAACACGATGCGGCCGGCGAGCCGCGCCGTGGCTGGCCCGGTGTCGAGGACGTCGAGCGCCGGCACCACGCGCGCCGCCCACATCTCGGACGCAGGCGGCCTCAACCGCAGCATGGCATCAGGGCCGAGCGGCAGCGTGCGGTCGCCGATGCGCAGGGCGCGCGGCTCGGCCGACACCAGCATCGAGCCCGCGCCCAACGCCGTGCGCGCCGCCTCCGTCGCGAGCCCGGGCAGCAGATGCGGCGGAGTCGCGGCGATGAGCGGCACACGTCTCACCCGTCCATCGCCATCGGCCGGCAAGGCCAGCACGCCGAGGCCCGAACCCGCCGCTGCGAGCGCCAGCGGCGGCCCGATTGCGCCCGGCGCCTGCCACAGCGCCGGCAGTTCGGGCTTGCCGCGGATCAGCACCAGGGTCGTCGGCAGCCGTGGCCCCGCTGTCTCCGGGTCGAGCCCGAGACCGAGGATGACGGGCACCGCGTCGAGTGCCGCCGCCAGCAGCGGATCGCCATCGGGCATTGTCCGGCTCTTGTCACGCAGCACATCGTCTCCGGTCAGCGCGGCGAGGCGGCGGGCGAGGGCTGCGGGCGACTTGTCGTCATCGCCAGCGATCAGCACATCTAGCGCGATCACCGATGGCTTGGCGCGGGCGACGGCTGCGACGAGGGTTGCGAGCTTGTCGCGGCTCCACGGCCACGGCCCAATGCGTGCAAGTGCGGCGCGATCGATGTCGACAACGGTGATGCGATCCTGCGGCAGCGTCGGGCGTGTGTGGTCCAGCAGCCCGTCGAATGCGCGCTCCCGTAACGTCGCGTATCCTGGAAAGAGCGTCGCGAGCGGTGCGGCGAGGACGGCGGCAATGAGCGCGATCATGCCCGTGGCTGGCCAGCCGGGCAACGTGCCGCCGGGTCTTTGACGCGCCATCGCGTCACTCCTCGTCGTGGCCGGCCACGGCCTTGAGTTCCTCCGGCCTGCAGCGCAGCTTGGCGCCGTCGCGCTTGATCGCGCCGACCACCTCCAGCGCCGCCAGCGCATCGTTGACGCGCGGCCGCGAGGCCCCGACCAGCAGCGCCAGTTCGCCCTGCGACATGCCGAGAGGCAGCACCACCTCGTCGGCGTCGACATCGAGGCCCTTGAGCCGCAGCGCCTGCAACAGGAAGCGCGCCACGCGCACCTCCAATGGATGCAGCGCGATGGCTTCGAGCTGGCTCGTCGTCTCGCGCAATCTCGCGCACACGAACGCGAGCGCGGATCTCGCAAGCGCCGGATGCTGCGCGATCAGCTCGTCGAAGGCCGCCCGGCTCAGCGACATGGCCTGCGTCTTGATGACGGCGGTGGCGTCGGCGCTGCGTGCGCCGCCATCGAGCACCGCGATTTCGCCGAGCACCTCGCCCGGTCCGACATGCCGGAACGACAATTCCTTGCCGTCGGGAGTGACGATCGAAATGCGGACCTTGCCCTCGACGATCAGATAGAGCTGCGTGCCGGGATCAGAGCGCGAGAAGATGAGCCGCCCGCCATCATATGCGGTCTCGCGCATCCTCTGGGCGATGGTGGCCTGCAGCGCGGGTTCGAGGCCGCTGAAGAGGGCGGTCTTTGCGAGGAGCTCGGCGATGCGGGATTGCGTGGGGGGCGGCACGGAGCTGGCCTCATCGAAGTCGGTTGACGGTCGTGGCGGAGGATAGGGGATTGCCGCGCGCGATCCAGTGCCGTCTTGCCGATTACTGAAGACAGCGGTCAGGCCGCACCGGATCGGACGTCGGCGATGCTCATCGCGGCGATCGCGCCCCGATACCCGGCTGCCGCGCCCTCGACCAACTCGGCCACGAGAATTCGTGCCGGATTGACCGGGCCGGGGAACACGATCTGGCCCGGCGGCACCGGCTTGAATCCGAAGCGCCCATAGTACGGGAGATCGCCGACGAGAACGACGAGGCGCTGCCCGCGTGCTCGCGCGTCGGCAAGACCCTCGGCGATCAGCTGGCGGCCGAAGCCCTTGCCGGAATAGTCGGGATCGACGGCGAGCGGACCGAGCAGCAGCGCGCCGCCCTGTCCGCCGATGGAGATTTCGGTGAAGCGCAAGGCCGCGATCAGCCGTCCGCCAAGATGGGCGGCGCGGCAGAACCTCGACTGCAGCCCGTGTCCTTCGCGCACCCGATAGGCGGTGCGCGCGAAACGTCCGGGTCCGAAAACGCGGGCGTGCAGCGCGGTGATGGCGGGCAGGTCGTCGGGTGCGACGAGGCGGGTCGTGCTGGTGTCCGTCATGCGGCGGCAGCTAACATGTCCACCGCATCTGGTCCAGGGTGCCCGCGAACCCAGGGATAATGCAACTGTCGCACCCTGCGCGCCCATTCAGGCGATCCAATACTCTGCGCGGGGGACGCCATCGAGGATCTCCGCGAGCCGGATGCGTGTCGGCGCGTTGACGTCGGGCAGCAATTCGGACACCGCGAAGAACCGTTGCTCGGCTATTTCGCGATTGGGCGGCGGAACCACGGGCTGCCGCCAGGCCCGGACCACGAACAGCGCCACGTGATCGCCGGGGAACACCCGGAAGTTCGCATAGAGGCCGAACAGCTCCGGCGGTGCGTCGAGCAGCACGCCCGCCTCCTCCTCCAGTTCGCGGCCGAGCGCCTCGAGCGCCGTCTCTCCCTTCTCGACGCCGCCGCCTGGAAAATGCCAGCCCGGTCGATACGTATGGCGAACCAGCAGCACCCGGTTGTCCGGTGTCAGCACCACGCCCTGCGCACCGAGCGTCATCGAGCGAGTCATTCGCCAATAGCGTTGCAGCGCGCGAGTCACGAGTTTCATCGGTGGCACGATGGTCTCCTTCCTGAGCAATCGGTTTCAACCCGTTCGCCGGGTGTTGGCAAGTCCGATCGGTTCAGGGCATGGTCCGCGCGTGCCCGCACGCAGCCGTCACGGACCCACATGAGCCACACCTTCACACTCGCACATTTGTCGGACGTGCATCTTGCGCCGCTGCCGCCGTTCACGCTGCGGCACTGGAACGTCAAGCGCGTGCTCGGGTATCTCAACTGGCATCGCGGCCGCCGCAGCGTCCACTCCCGTGACGTCCTCGATCGCATCACCGCCGACGTCGCAGCCCAGAAACCCGACCATATCGCCGTCACCGGCGACCTCGTGAATATCGCGCTGCCCGGCGAATACGTCGCGGCGCGTGCCTGGCTCGATGCCCTCGGCGCACCGGGAGATGTGTCCGTGGTGCCCGGTAATCACGACATCTACACCCACATGGGCGGCGACCCTGGCTGCGACCGCTGGGCGCCGTTCATGCGCGGCGATGTCGACGCGTCCGCGCCGCCCGGACAAGAGCCGACGTTCCCTTATGTGCGCGTCCGCGGCCGCGTCGCGCTGATCGGCGTCAACTCGTCCGTCTCCACGCCCCCCTTCGTCGCCGCCGGCATCGTCGGCAAGCCGCAGATTGCGAGGCTCGCGACGCTCCTGGCCGATCTGGAAGCCGAGCGGCTATTTCGCGTCGTCATGATCCATCATCCGCCGCTGCCCGGCCTCGCCCCGCCCAGCCGAGGGCTCGAAGATGCCGCCGATCTCGAACGTGTGCTGTTGCGGCACGGCGCCGAACTCGTGCTGCACGGCCACAACCATCGCGACATGCTGTCGTGGCGCGACTGGCGTGGGGGCCGCTTCCCGGTGCTCGGAATTGCCTCCGGCTCGGCGTCACGGCCCCACCACGGTGAGCCGGTTGCGCGCTACAACCTCGTCGAAATCGCTGAGCGCGACCGTGGGTTCGTCATGCGGGTGCGGTCGCGCGGCCTCGATGCGACTGGCGGGCAGGTGATCGACCTTCCGCGCCAGCCGCTCGGGCTCGGCGTCGTTGCAACGTATCGCGCTCAATAGTTCGGACTTCCCGAATTAACGTACATAAGCTAGGCTGTCACAAAAATAGATCGAAGCGCGATCGACGCATGAGCCACGCAGGACCTTCGACATGGCTAAAACCCTCGCCCCGCAGATTCCTCCCGCAAGCCCCGCGGCCGGGTTGCCCCTCTGGGTGATCGTCCTTGCCGCGGCTAGTGTCGCCGGCATCGGAATGGGCATCCGCCAGGTCATGGGCCTCTATATGAAGCCCGTGACGTCGGAACTGGGCCTCGGGCGCGAGGCCTTTGGTCTCGCCGTTGCGCTTGCCAACATCGTGTGGGGCATCGCCGCGCCGTTCACGGGTGCGGTGTCAGACAAATACGGCACGGGCCGCGTCGTGGTCATGGGCGCGCTCGCGACCTCGCTCGGCATCTATCTGCTCTACGCTGCGACCACGGACACCGCGCTGTTGTGGTCCGGCGTGTTCCTCGGCCTTGGCGTCGCCGGCGCCGGCGTTAATGCCACCGTCGGAGCGGTCGCGCGCGCGGCCTCACCCGAGACGCGCACCTCCGCCATCGCCGCGATCGGCATGGGCAGCGGCATCGGCATCCTCATCGCGCTGCCCTACACGCACGTTCTCATCGAATGGCTGGGCTGGAAGTCGAGCCTGCTCGTGCTCTCGGCGACGGCGTTCGCCATCCTCCCGCTCGCCTATGTTCTCAGCGGCAAGCCGGCCGTCAACCGTACCGACGCCCCGCAATCGCTTGCCGCGGCACTTCGTGAGGCGGTGCGGCATCCGAGCTTTTGGCTGCTCAACGCTGGCTTCTTCGTCTGCGGCTTCCATGTCGTGTTCTACGGCGTGCACCTGCCCGCCTACGTCGCCGACCAGGGCATGTCGAACGAGGTCGCGGTCACGGCACTCATGCTCGTCGGCCTCGGCAACCTGATCGGCACGTGGCTCGCCGGTCAGTGGGGCAAGTCGCGGTCGAAGCGGCTCGGTCTGTCGTTCATCTACGCAAGCCGCGCCGTCGTTTTCGTCTGCTTCCTGTTCCTGCCGATCACACCTCTCACGATCCTCGT
The DNA here is from genome assembly GCA_022843145.1 of Hyphomicrobium sp. Classification (GTDB taxonomy): domain Bacteria; phylum Pseudomonadota; class Alphaproteobacteria; order Rhizobiales; family Hyphomicrobiaceae; genus JAKAML01. Next base: position 18,069 of record JALHOF010000012.1, on the reverse strand, counting down.
TCTGAGCGGCGTGCTCGGACTTCTGTGGCTCTCGACCGTGCCGCTGACCAGCGGCATGGTGGCGACGTTCTTCGGACCGCGCTGGATGACGATGCTCTACGGCATCGTCTTCTTCTCGCATCAGATGGGATCATTTCTTGGTGTCTGGCTCGGCGGCTACTTTTTCGATAGGTTGAAGTCCTATGATGCCATGTGGTGGATCTCGGTGGCGCTCGGCATTTTCGCCGCGCTCGTGCATCTGCCGATACGTGAACGCCCCGTCGAGCGCCCGATCGGAGGCGTTGCGCCGGGCCTCGGCGGCGGCGCTGCATAAGCGGCGGCGTCCGTCGCGGCGGTTGCGAGAGAAGGACAATTGACGGCATGACGACGGCTCCGGCCAACGCACACACGACCGACCGAGCGGCTTCGCGCACGCCCGTCGCCGTCCGCGTGTCGCTCGCGGCCGTCGGCGCTCTCCTGCTCGGCGCCGCGGTCTATCTCTGGGTCGAGCGCGGACCCGCGCTACTGCTCGATCTCGCCCATATGGGAGCGAAGTTTCTCTGTCTATGATTTGTGTCGTCATTCGGACGTAGAATGGCATCCGGAGGATCAGGCAAACCGCCTGCCCGAGGATTGCCCCGAGGACCGCAATGACCGAACGCGACGACCAACAGCCCGCATCCTCGCCACCTCCGATCGCTTCGCCGAACGCATCCGGCGCGCGTTCGGCCGGCTTGTCGCTCGCGCTTCTTGCGGTTCCCGTGGCGATGATCCTGGCCGGGCTCGCGCTAGTGCTGCCGTCGTTGGTCCGAACGGCCTCGGATGTGCCGCCGAGCGCCGCCCATAAGATGCCCGGGCCCGTACACGGCAAGCCTCCGTCAACCACGTCCCCGGCCGTCGCTCCATCCGTGGCTGCGCCTGCCACCCCCCGCATCGGCGAAGGTCCGTTGCCGCTCGCCGACGCGCTCCGCATCGTGACCCCCGCAACCCCCTGGCGTAAGATCGGAGCCGACACGACACTGACGCGGATCGGGCTCGGCTCGTGCCTGCATCAGAATTATCCGCAACCGATCTGGACGCCGATCCTTGCCGCCAAGCCACAGCTCTTTCTGATGATGGGCGACAACGTCTACGGCGACATCCGGTCGGCCGATGCTCGCGAACTGGTCGAGGCCTATCGCCGGCAACTCGCGCATCCCGAATTCCACTCGGCCCGTGACGCGCTGCCCATGCTCGGCGTGTGGGACGATCACGACTACGGCCTGAACGACGCCTCGGCCGCGTTTCCCCAACGCGCCGCGGCGACGGCGCTGTTCCGCGCCTACTGGCAACAACCGCCCGCGCCCGCCATGCCAGATGGCGTCTACTCGTCTCGCATTTTCGGTGCCGAGGATAAGCGCGTGCAGATCATCATGCTCGATACGCGCTCGTTCCGATCGGCTTTTGCGCCGAAACCGGACGATCTCGCTCTCTTCGGCAAATTCGGGCCCGATCCCGCTCCGGCGAAGACCATGCTCGGTGACGTGCAGTGGGCGTGGCTAGAGGCCGAGCTGCGAAAGCCCGCCAACCTGCGGCTCGTCGTCTCATCGATCCAAGTGCTGTCGGAGGGGCACGCTTTCGAGCGCTGGGGCAACCTGCCGCGCGAGCGCGACCGGCTGATCGGCCTCATCGAGAAAACCAAGGCCAAGGGCGTCGTACTGCTGTCGGGTGACCGCCATCTGGGCGCCATCTATAATCGTCCAATTGCCGCAGGGCAGCTATTGATCGAGATCACGTCGAGTTCGCTCAATCGATCCTATGGTCCCGCCAAGGACGTGCCGACGACGGAACTCGTCAGCGATCTGCATCATGTCGAGAATTTCGGCCTGATCGACATCGACTGGAGCGCGCGGCGGTTGTCACTATCGCTCCGGGGCATGGGCGGCGACGTGCTGGATCAGCTCTCGCTGTCATTCGCGGACCTCGGCGCGGCAAAGGAGTAGTGTTGTCGGCTCGAACGTCACGCAGTTGACGAACATCGGAGGAAGCCATGAAGTCAAAAACCGTCTCGAAAATCCTGGCTCTTGCAGCGGGCGCGCTCGCGCTGTCGGCCGCAATGGTCGCCCCCGCTGCCGCTGACGACATGCGGCTCTTCGAAAAGAAGGGCGCCTACGCCGACGTCAAAAGCGATCTGGCGAACGCCATCGTCAATCGCGGCCTCGTCAACGACTATACCGGCAACATCGGCGGCATGCTCGAGCGCACCGGCGCCGACGTGGGCTCCACCAAGCCGATCTACAAGGCCGCCGAATACATGACATTCTGCTCGGCCAAATTCTCGCGCGCGATGATGGAGGCCGACCCGACCAATATGGGCTTCTGCCCGTTCGTCGTGTTCGTCTATGAGCCCGCAGCCACTCCAGGAACAGTCGTCGTCGGCTATCGCGCGCCGGCGAGCGCCAAGGGCAACGACGCGACGAAAAAGGTGCTCGGCGAAATCGACAAGCTGCTCGAGAGCATCGCCAAGGAATCAACGAAATAGGCAGCGGGACTGGCCGGAGACCGACCGGGAAGGTGCGCGCGATCCTCAGTCGATCGTCAGCAGCAGCCCGGTCGCGTCATCCGACGTCTTGGCGCGCGGGAACTTCACGTTCTGCACGTCCCCAGTCTCAATCCGCCGCGAATCGTAGAGCAGTTCGTGAAACTCGTCGGCGAACCAGCTCGCGTCGCTTGCTGCGCGCGTCAGTGGCACGTGTCCAAGGTCGGTCGCGCCGTCGATGACCCACGCTCGGTCGCCCCATGATCCCGCGCGGTCCTCGTTCACCGCCCCCGATGCGAGGCTGAGGGTGTCGACGACCGTGTAGGACATGCGGGCTCCGGGAGCTTTTCGTGTGCGCAGTGCAAAGGACCTATGGCGAGTACGGGCAATAGGTCTGCTTGACAATGTCTCGGATGATCTATTCCTTGGGCGGCGTGACGGTCTCCGCCGGTATTATGTTTGGCGCTCTGGCTCAAAGGCCAAGGCGCCCGTCGCATCGGCGGGTGAATAGGGAACACGGTGCGCCGAAGCCGCGTCAGCGGACGAAGCAAGACCGAGGCTGCCCCCGCAACTGTAAGTGGTGAGCTTTGCCCGTATATGCCACTGACGGCTCCACGTCCCCGAGCAAGGGGGCCGGAGCGGTCGGGAAGGTCGGGACGAGCGTCCGAGCCACGAGCCAGGAGACCTGCCGGCACAAGTCGCCCATCCTCCGTGCGGGGCGCGCGGTGGAGCGTAGGAACGCAGCGGCGACTGCAGTGCAACCGGCGACGGCGGCACTCAGGCAGGCTCGCTGCGCGTAGGTTCAATCGACCCACGCGTTTCTGTTCGACCACCCGCGCGCGTTCCGTGCGGACGTGTGCGTTTGCGTGTTTTGGCTGAGCGTCATGCCGTCTCCGAGGTCATCCTACGGAGGGGAATGTGACGAAGAAATCGATCGACGACAGGCGACTGAGTCCCGCGGCGGCGGTACATGCGGCCATGGCCGCGACCGTGTTGCTCGGCGCACCCGCGCTACACGCGCAAACCGCCGCGCCCGCCGCAGAGCCGCCCGCGCCGCAGGTTCTCGCGCAAGCGGTGAATGAGCTGCCGCCGGTGGTCGTGCAGGGGGCCACGATCGACAGGCCGAAGCTCGCGCCGAAGCCCGCTGCATCGGACGGCGGAGGCGCTGACGATACGCCCGCCCCGAAAGTCTCCAAGGCAAAGTCGGCCAAAAAGTCGGCCCCCGTCGCGACGCCCGCCACTGCGCCCGTTGCCGAAGCGTTGCAGCAGGAGGGCGCGCAGGCCGCTGGCTCCACGAGCGCCAGCCAGAGCGGCGGCGTTCCCGTCGACCGCATCGGCTCGCCCGTCTCCGTCGTCACCGGCAAGCAGCTCCGCGAGCAGCAAGTCCGCAACGCCGCCGACGCGCTCCGCAGCCTGCCTGGTGTGCACGTCAGTCAGTCTGGCGGCACCACTCAGGTTCGCCTGCGCGGCGCCGAAGGCAATCACACGCTCGTCCTGATCGACGGCATCGAGGCCAATGACACCTCGATCGGCGAGTTCAATTTCATCGACCTGCTCGCCGAGGATATTGAGCAGATCGAGGTCATCCGCGGCGGACAGAGCGGGCTCTACGGCTCGCGCGCGATCGGTGGTGTCATCAACATCACGACCAAGGGCGGCCGCGGCCCGCTGACGTTCGGCTTACGCACCGAAGGTGGCAGCTTCCGCACCCGCGACGTCGCCGGTCGCGTTTCAGCCGGCAACGAGCGGCTGCATTTCGCGGCATCCGCGCAACTCCGCGCTTCCGACGGCTATAACTTCGCCCCCGCCGGCAATGAGGACGACCCCTACCGCCACACGAGTTTCGCATTCAAGACCGGCGCGACGGTCATGGACGGGGTGACCGTCGACATGAACCTGCGGCGGGTCAACCGGCTCACAGACTACGATGCCTTCACCGGACCGGTGAATATCGCGCAGACGGCGGTCGATGCGCCGCTGCAGTCTGAACAAACGACGTGGCTCGCCGGCGGCAGGCTCAACTGGGACATGCTTGGCGGCGCGCTCAGCCACACGCTGCTCGGCAACTGGAGCAACGGCAGGCTGACCTCCTACGACAAAACCGATCCCGGCGTGTTCGACGACAGCACCTACGTCAGCGAGCGCTTGCGTTTCGGCTATCAGGGCACGGTTCGCTTCACCACCACACCGGCGCTGCGCCATGCGATAAGCGGCCTCGTCGAGACCGAGTCCGAACGCTTCACGCCGCAGGTGTTTTTCGCCGACAGCATCGAACGCGAGCGCAAGCGTCTCGCCTATGCCGCCGAGTACCGTGGCGAATTCCTCGGCCGGCTGTTCCCGACCTTGAGCCTTCGCAAGGAGGACAACGACAAGTTCGAGGACTTCACGACCTGGAAAGCGGCGGTATCGCTAAAGCTCCCCGAGTTTGGACTGCGCCCGCATGCGAGCGTCGGCACGGCTGTCGCTTTGCCGGGCATGTTCGAGCAGTTCGGGACAATCCTCGGCACCTTCGTCGGCAATCCCAACCTCACGCCCGAAGAGAGCTTCGGCTGGGACGCCGGCGTCGAGTTCACGCTGCTGGCCGGCAAGGCCGTCGTCGACGTGACCTACTTCCAGGCCGACCTCACCAACGAGATCACCGGCTTCGGCAACACGCTGATCAATCTCGTCGGCGTCAGCGAACGGAAGGGCGTTGAGGTCGCGAGCCGCATCAGCGTCATGCCAGGCGTCGTGGTCGGCGCGACCTATACCTATCTCGACGCCACCGAGCCGTCGGGCATTGCCGAGGTTCGCCGGCCGCGCCATGCCGGCCGCTTCGACATCAACTATGCCTTTGACGGCGGCCGCGGCAATCTCAACGTCGCCGCCATCTACAACGGTCGAATGCAGGACGATCAGTTCTTCAATCGTCCCGCGCCGGTGTTCTTCTCGTCGGGCCGCGTCACGCTCGACGATTATTGGCTGCTCAACATTGCGGCGTCCTACAAGGTCTCTCCGGGCGTCGAACTCTATGGCCGTGTCGAAAACGCGCTCGACGCCGACTACCAGGAGGTGTTCGGGTATGAAACCGCCGGAATCGCCGCCTACGCTGGCGTCCGCCTGACCTACGAGGATCCCTCGACGCTGCAGTGGGCGGACAGGAAATGAGGACATGATGAGCGGCCGGGTTGGCTCCATCGGATGGTTGGCCGGGTTTGCGGTCCTGGCGGCATGGGCGATCAGCCTCGTGCCGCTGGCGGGCCTCGCCGTGCCGTCCGCCAGCCCGGCCATTCACATCCCGCAGCCCCGCCGCATCGTTTCGCTCAACCTCTGCACCGATCAGATGCTGCTCGACCTCGTTCCGCGCGATCGCATCGTCGCGTTGAGCGAACTCGTCGCCGACCCGGCGCTGTCGGGACGTGTCGAACAGGCCAAGGGCCTGCCGCTGTTGCGCGGGCATGCCGAGGAAGTGCTGACGCTCGCCCCCGACCTCGTCATCGCCGGCGAGTATTCGACGCCCGTCACCGTCGATCTCCTGCGACGGCTCGGCGTGCGTGTCGTCCAGATTCCGCTGGCGTTCGACTTCGCGGGCATCCGTACCGCCGTGCGCGCCGTTGCGGATGCGGCCGGTGTCTCAGCCGAAGGCGAAGCGATGATCGCGCGCTTCGACCAGCGACTGGCGGCCGCCGCCGCGCAGGTGAAATCGGCGCGCTCGGCCGAACCCGGCGCCGTCGTCTATCACGTCAACAGCCTTGCTTCGGGCGCGGGCAGCCTGCTCGACGAGATCGTGCGCGCGGCCGGCTACCGCAACGCTGCGCGCGAAATGAAACTCGGCCCTGCCGGCCGCTTGCCGCTCGAAAGCCTGATCCTCGAGGCGCCCGACGTCGTGGTGATGGCGACGACCGCCGACACCTACCGCACGACCGTCGCCGACAACCTGCGCCACCCCGCCTTCCGCGCTCTCATCGAGAACCGCCGCACCGTGCAATTGCCAATGCCGCTTTGGATGTGCGGCACGGCTGATGTCGCGGACGCCGTCGAGGATCTCGCAGCGGCGCGCGTGTCGGCCACAGTCCGACGATCTGAACCCTCGCGCGACAATCGGCCATGACCTCCGCGATGCCGAGTAACAGCCGCCTGACGATGCTGCGGCAAACCCCCGTCGTTTGGACGGCGGCTTTGACCGTGTTCGCGTTCCTGCTGTCGCTTTTCGTCGGACCGGCTGGCGTCGGCTGGCCCACGAGTACGGTCACTGGCGGCGGCGAGGCGGCGCGACTTGTGCTGATGGAAATCCGCCTTCCGCGTGCGGTGCTGGGCTTCCTCGTCGGCGGCGCGCTGGGCCTCTCGGGCGCCGTTCTGCAAGGCTATCTTCGCAATCCTCTGGCGGAGCCCGGCCTTCTCGGCGTCAGCGGCGGCGCGTCGTTCGGCGCCGTCGTCGCCATCCACAGCGGCGCGTCGGCGGTCTTCGCGCTGGCGCTGCCGCTCGGCGGGCTGATCGGCGCGGTGACAGCTACCCTAGCCGTGGTGCGGCTGGCCGGCGAGCGCAGCGGCACCATGAGCCTCATCCTCGCCGGCGTCGCGATTTCCAGTCTCACCGCCGCGTTGACCGCGCTCGCGCTCAATCTCGCCCCCAATCCGTTCGCGTCGATCGAGATTCTGCACTGGCTGATGGGCTCTTTGACCGACCGCAGCCTCTTGCACGTCTGGATCGCGTCTCCATTGATCGTTCTGGGCGCCGCGATCCTGCTCTCGACCGCGCGCGATCTCGACGGGCTGTCGATCGGCGACGAGGCCGCGGAAAACCTCGGCGTCGATCTCCGCCGCTTGCGCCATCGCGTCGTCGCCGGTACCGCGCTGTCGGTCGGTGCGGCAACCGCCGTCGCTGGTGCCATCGGCTTTGTCGGTCTCGTCGTCCCGCATCTCCTGCGGCCGTTCACGTCGCAGGAGCCGGGACGGCTGCTCTGGCCATCGCTGTTCGGTGGCGCGGCGCTCGTTCTGTTGGCCGACGTGGCCTTGCGGCTCTTGTCTCCGGCAGGCGATCTTCGGCTCGGCGTCGTCACCGCCATCCTCGGCGCGCCGTTCTTCCTGTGGCTCGTCCTCGCGACGCGGCGGGAGCTCGACGCATGACGCTGTCGGCACGCGCATTGACTGTCATCGCCGACGGACGGACGGTGCTCGACGGCATCGACATCGACGTCCCCCCCGGCCAGATTGTCGCCGTTGCCGGTCCCAATGGCGCGGGCAAGTCGACGCTGCTCCGCGCGCTCGCCGGCATCGGCGCGGAGGCCGGTATCGTGCGTTCGGGCCAAGTGCTGCTCGACGGCCGGCTACTCGACAAATTGGACGGGCGTGCGCGCGGCCGCGCCATCGCTTATCTGCCGCAGGAGCGCACGGTCCACTGGGCGCTCGACGCCCGCCGCGTCGTCGCTCTCGGCCGCCTCCCGCACGGTGGCGGCGCCATGACCGCCGCCGACCGCGCCGCTGTCGACCGCGCGTTAGCCGACATGGACGCCGCCGGCTTCGGCGCGCGGCCGGTGTCGCGCTTGTCGGGCGGCGAGCGCGCGCGTGTGCTCCTGGCCCGCGCGCTGGCCCAAGACGCTCCCATCCTCGTCGCCGACGAGCCGACCGCCGGGCTCGATCCCGCCCATGCGCTCGACCTCTTCGGACATTTCACGCGCCTCGCTTCTGCCGGCCGCTCGGTCGTCGTCGCGTTGCACGATCTGTCGTTGGCGCGGCGCTTCTGCCACACGCTGGTGCTGCTCCAGCGCGGCAAGGTCGCCGCATCCGGCCCGCCCGGCGACGTATTGACGCCGCCTATTCTCGCCGATGTCTATGGAATCAAGGCAGTCGTCGGCGAAATCGACGGCATTCCGGTCGTCGTTGCCGCGGAGCCCCTGACACGGTCGTCTTGATGCCCTATTAAAGTTGAGGCTCGCCCCCGAGGCATCACGGGGTGTGCCGCAACCGAGTGGGGATGCGTGCGGCTCTTCAAACGCAAGATCAAACTCAATCTGGCGCTGCAGGGCGGCGGCGCACACGGCGCGTTTACCTGGGGTGTCCTCGACCGGCTTCTCGAGGACGAGATGGTCGATTTCGGCTGCCTTAGCGCGACGAGTGCGGGCGCCGTCAATGCCGTCGCCTTCGCCGCCGGCTTCGCCGAGGGCGGCCGTGACGGCGCACGCTCCAAGCTGCGCGAGGTTTGGGAGGCCGTGCACAAGGCCGGCGTGCCGGATCTCTTGCGCCTCAATCCCTTCCTCTACTCGTTCTCGCGCTCTCCAGCGGTGGCCCAGGTGGCGAGCCTGTTCTCGCCCTACGATTTCAATCCGCTCGGCTTTGATCCCCTGCGACGGCTCCTGACCGAGACCATCGACTTCGACCGCGTTCGTTCCGGACCCATCGAGCTGCTGATCGCCGCAACCGAGGTCGATACCGGGCGCGCGCGGCTGTTCCGCCGCAAGGGCATGTCGGTCGAGGCGATCCTGGCTTCCGCCTGTCTGCCGACGCTGCATCACGCGGTCGAGATCGACGGCGTCGCCTACTGGGACGGCGGCTTCTCCGCCAATCCCGATCTCGTCACCGTGGCGCTCGAGAGCCCGGTCCGCGATACGCTCATCGTCAAGTTGGCTCCGCTCGCCAAAACCGGGCTGCCCACTGGCGCCCGCGAGATCGCGGGCCACGTCAACCGGCTGACGTTCAACGCGCCGCTGCTCCGCGATGTCGAGATCATCGAGACGGTGCGGGCGACGAGCCGTGGCCTGTTCGGTGTCCGTCGAGGTCCGCTATCCGCGCTCGCCCGCCACCGCTTCCACCTCATCGACGCCGGCCGGCATACAGCGTCGCTGAGCGCCGAAAGCAAGATGAAGCCGGACTGGGGGCTCTTCACGTATCTCCACGGCGCTGGCCGTATCGAGGCGCACAAGTGGCTCGATCTGCACCGCCGCCATGTCGGCCGCCGCGAAACGGTCGATCTCCACGCGCGCTTCCTCGGCAACGCCGCGGGGCACGCCGATCTCGAATCGGCGGTGGCCAACGACGAACCGCGAGAGCCGCCCGCGGCCAAGGTCGCCAATGCGTCGCGCCGATAGCCGTCCGCGGTCCGCTGCCTCGCGAGGCGGGTTGTCCCGCCGGAGCATGCTGGCTGGGCTCTGCGCATGTGGTGCGAGCCCGTCGCAAGCGACGTCTGGTTCCGGCCCGCTGATCGCGGCGGCGGCGAGTTGGCGTCCGGCGCTTGAGGAGATCGTCCGCCTCTACGAAGCGGCCGGTGGTCAGCGCGTCCGCGTCTCCTTTGGCGCGACCGGAAACCTCGTTCGTCAGATCGAAGCCGGCGCACCGTTCGAGGTCTTTCTCGCCGCCGACGAGGCGAGCGTGGACCGTATCGAGGCGGCTGGTTTCACCGAGGGCCCAGGCCGCGTCCTCGCGCGCGGCGAGATCGTGCTCGCCGTCGCCAAGGCGTCGCCGCTCGCGCTCGACAACGACTTGGCTGGATTGCGCGCCGCCGTTAAAGCTGGTGGTATCCGCCGCCTCGTCATCGCCAATCCTGACCTTGCGCCCTATGGGCGGGCGGCGCGGGAGGCACTGCAGAAGGTTGGACTATGGGACCCTCTGCAGGCACGGCTGGCGCTGGCCGAAAACATCGCGCAGGCGGCGCAGTTCGTGGGGTCCGGCGCGGCGGATGCCGGATTCATCGCAAAGTCGAGTGCCGTGTCAGCCGAATTGCGTGATGTGCTACGCTGGACGCCCGTGCGCGACGACTGGTATCAGCCGATCAATCAGCGCATGGCGGTGCTCAAATCGGCGAGCGCCGGTGGTCGGGCCTTTGCCGCGTTCCTCGGTCGTCCCGGGGCCCGCGCGGTGCTGGAGCGTTCGGGTTTCAAGGTTCCCTGATCATGACGCGGCTCCTGCTGGAAGGGTCCGCTGTTAAACGCGAACGAGGGCGAGAGCAGGCGTATGGATTGGACCGCATTCGCGCTCTCGCTCAAGCTGGCGTTCTGGACGGTCGTTCTGATCCTGCCGCTGGGCGTCGTCATTGCGCGTGCACTCGCCTGGGGACGCTTCCGCGGCAAGAGCTTGGCCGAGGCGATGCTGCTCCTGCCGCTCGTCCTGCCGCCGACCGTGCTCGGCTATTATCTGCTCATCGGCTTCGCACCTGGGTCATGGCTCGGCGCGGCGATCGCGGCCATCGCCGGCGGCCCGCTGGTGTTCTCGTTCAGCGGCATTCTTCTCGCTTCGCTGATCGTCAATCTGCCGTTCGCCGTGCAGCCGATGCAACGCGCCTTCGAGGCCATCCCCGACAACGTGCGCGAAGCCGCCTGGGTCAGCGGGCTCGGCACCTGGGCCACCTTCCGCCGCATCGAGCTGCCCTTGGCTTGGCCCGGTATCGTCTCGGCGATGGCGCTGGTGTTCGCGCATACGATGGGCGAATTCGGCGTCATCCTCATGCTCGGCGGCAACATCCCCGGTGAGACGCAGACGCTGTCGATCGCAATTTATGATCGCGTCCAGGCCTACCGCAACGCCGAGGCTGGCGCGATGGCCGCCGTGCTGCTCGGCGTCTCGTTCGTCGCTGTCGCCATCGTGCATCTCACGGCGCGCCGCCGGGGCGGGCCGCGATGAAGGCAGATGCGCCACTCCCCGCGACCAGCGAACTCGTGGTGCGCCTCGCACAGCGCGCGCCGATGCCGCTCGATGTCGCGCTTTCGTGCGCGCCCGGCGAACTCGTCGCGCTCGTCGGGCCGTCGGGAAGCGGCAAGACGTCGGTCCTGCGCGCCATCGCCGGTCTGCTGATGCCGGCCGAAGGCCGGGTCACCGTCGGCGGCGAAACGTGGCTGGACACCGCCAAGGGCGTCCGCCTTCCGCCGCAACGCCGCTCGGTCGGCCTCGTGTTCCAGGACTACGCCCTTTTCCCGCATCTCGATGCGCTCGACACTGTCGCCATCGCCATGCACGATGGCAGCACCGAGGATAAGCGCACCCGCGCACGCAGGCTGCTCGAGCGCGTCAATCTCGAAGGCTTCGAAGGCCGCCGCCCGGACGTGCTGTCGGGTGGCCAGCGCCAGCGTGTGGCGCTTGCCCGCGCGCTTGCGCGTGATCCGCGCGTGCTGTTGATGGACGAGCCGTTTTCCGCCGTCGATCAGGTCACGCGCGACCGCTTGAAGCGCGAACTCGCGGGGATGCGCCGCTCGCTCAATATCCCCATCGTCCTCGTCACCCACGACATCGAGGAAGCGGTGACGCTGGCGGACCGCATCGCCGTCCTGCATCGCGGTCGGCTGATGATGACCGGCACACCCGAGGATGTGCGTCTCCGTCCAGCCACCGCGACCATCGCCAAGCTCATGGGCCAGACCAACTTGTTCGACGGTACGCTGGATCGCGCTGCCTCTGAACGCAAGCCGGGGCGGCTCTTGTGGCGCGGCCTCGTGCTCGACGTGTCGCGCACAGGATCGTTCGCCGCCGGCCAGCGCGTTTCCTGGCTCGCCCCCGCCGATCATGTGTTGTTGCATCGGCGGGCGCGTCCGGTCGGCGATGGACTGCTCAACCCCGTGACTGGCACTGTCACCGCGCTCGTCACGCTCGGCGAGCGGACGGCGGTCACGTTCCGGGCGACCGGCGCCGATGCTCCGATGCTGAATTTCAACGTCTCGACGCGCACCGTGCGCAACGGCGATATCGCGCAAGGAGCCGACGTCACCGTCTCGCTCCTACCTGAAGGCATCCACCTGATGCCCGCGGGAGAATGATCACAATCCGACCAGCCGGACATAGCCCTGGCCGGTCGCGTCTTCGAGCAACGGCCGGTAGTCGCCATATCGCGCGTGCCCCGGCCCGATCTCGCCCAGGTCCGCCGCCGCAAGCTCATCCCGCTTTACATAGACGATCGGCGCCGACACGGGCGTGAACGACGCGCGATGCTTGTTCAGCGTCGTGATCAGCCCGCGCATGACGCCGCCCTGATCGATCTGCGACACCACGATCATCCGCATCGCGCCCTTGGTCAGCGACACAAAATGGATGAAGCTCGACGACGCCGGAATATAGAGCCGCCCGCGATGCGCATAAGGCGCGTCCGGCCTGTCGCGCTCCTCGAACAGCAGGCTCGGCCATTCCGGGTCCCATACGACGTCCGTCCGATACGCAACGAGAGAATTCGGCACCGTGAACGCGGGGCGCAGCGTCAGATAGCTGCCGATGTAGTGATCCACCGCCGCGCGCGTGTAGGCGCCCATGTAGACGGGTGCGACTGCGCCACCCTCGCCCTTCAGGTCCATCGGCCCGACGCTCGCGTCCTCGCCGCCACCCCACGCCTGCTTCACCGCCTCGTAGTCGAGCCCCAGTACCATCGACACGTCGAACAGCGTCTGGTCGCGCACCGCCTTGCCGCGCATCAGGTTCTGGATCGTCTTCTCGTGGCAGTCGCTGGCGTCCGCCAGCGCCGCCTGCGTCATCTTCTTCTCGACCATCGCCGTGCGGATCATGGCCAAGGCGGCATCGCGCGTATGACGCACTTTCGACGTGGCGCGGTCGGTCGCTTTCGGGTCGGGATTCGACATAGGTCGCGGGGGTCCGTGAATGGGGTCACGGCCAAGCTACCGGTCACGCCTCCGGCGCGCAAACCCCGAATGCGGTATGGTTTCAATCGGCTCTCGGAGTGTGCCCGCCAGCCGCCCCGCTGGGAAAGAAGTGCCGGTAGGCGAGGGACAGGAAGCTCAGGAATACGAGACCGATGATGAGCCAAACCGCCTCGAAGATTGCCGAAGCCAAAGCTGACGACTCCCGGCCTTCGCCAGCGAAGCCGAGCAGCATCCACGGGATCAGCGCCGCCGTCGTCGCGAGAGTCCCCCAATAAAGGCGCCAGAAATTGCCTTGTGTCGCGCGCCATATGCAACCCGCCTTGGCAGCAGAATCGCTGATGGCGATTGCGGGCAGGATCAGCATGAGGCGGATGGCTGGATAGCTCAGCGCCGAGAAGACGATGAACAGACCAGCGATCCAAGGCGCAGTTTCGCTCCAGTCGAAACTGACGGCGGCGTCGGTCTCGGAGCTGGGGGGAGCGGTCGCGGGCGAGGCATCGGGATTCAATGCATCAAATGTTGCGAGCGAAATGGCCACCACGACCAACATTGCGCCGAACGCCAGCAGTACGACCCAACCGGCATAGCGGAATGTGCGCCGGTCAGGTCGCAACAGTTGTCCGGCGGTGACCGGCTCCGCAAGAAGTAGACGCCGGTGCCAAGCAATCGCAGCCAGTGCGCCGATCAGCGCCGACGCGAGCACTGGCGGAAGCATGTAGAAAAGGACCGATGGGAGGTCGATGGCATCGCGGTACTGCCACACCAGCCAATTGACTGCGAATAATACCACAAACAGCAGCGGCCCCGTCACCGCCGCCACTAGCCCGAGCGCGCCGAGATTGGCCCACGTCAGGGCATAGGCGGCCTTCACCGTCGCGAACAGCGGCAGCTTGGCCGCGCGCGGGCCCGCGTTCTCCGTCATGCTTGCCCCTCCGTGTGCCGATCGATGCGCCGACCATACTGCAACCCCCAGGCGGATCAACGGCGGCGCCGACATTCGGTTATCAAGTCACGTCCGGCGCGATGTCCACGCAACTTTACCAGCCGTTCACCCCTCGGCCACGATTCTGCGTTAGACGGGACAAGCTCGCTCAGCTTGAGAACAAGCCCCATGCCGCCGCATTCGACCACCATTGCGCTGCGCCGCCTCGGTCTCGGGCCGAAGCCCGGTGACGTCAAACGCATCGCCGCCGACCCTCGCGGCTTCGTGCTGGCGTCACTCGCCGATCCAAAACGCGCGCTGATCGATGATCCCGATCTCGAGCCGAGCCACGTGGTCTTGGCGGAAGCGCGCGCCGCGCAAGTCGAGGTCAAAGCCGCGCGCATGGCGAAATCCGGCGGCGGCGATCCTGCTACCCCGATGGCCGATGCCGCCATGTCCGGCGGTGATGCCATGATGCCCGCCAAGCCCGCCGCGCCCTCACCCGGCACAAAGCCCGGCCGCATCCGGCGCGAGGCGTTCCAGGCCGAAGCCGCCGCCCGCTTCGAGCACTCGGCCGCGACCGACACAGCCTTCCTCGAACGGCTCGTGCTATTCTGGTCGAACCACTTCGCCGTCTCGATCGCCAAGGGGCAGGTGCGCGGCGTCGCCGGCGCGTTCGAGCGCGAGGCCATCCGCCCGCACGTTCTCGGCCGCTTCGCCGACATGCTGCGCGCCGTCGAGCAGCATCCGGCCATGCTGATCTATCTCGATCAGGCGCAGTCGATCGGTCCCAACTCGAAGGCCGGCAACCGCCGCGCGCGCGGCCTCAACGAGAATCTCGCGCGCGAAATGCTGGAACTGCACACGCTCGGCGTCGACGGCGGTTATGGCCAGGACGACGTCACCAACCTCGCGCGCATCCTCACCGGCTGGACCGTCGGCGGATTGCAGCAGGAGCAGGTCGACCCAGGCCGCTTCGTATTCCTGCCGCAGCGTCACGAACCGGGCACCTGGACCGTCGCCGGCAAGAGCTACGGCGCGGGCGGCTTGGCGGCCGGCGAAGCTGTCCTCGCCGATCTCGCGCGGCATCCTTCGACCGCGCGGCACATCGCGACGAAGCTCGCCAGCCACTTTATATCGAGCACGCCTCAGCCGTCGCTCGTCGCCGCGCTCGAAAAATCCTTCCGCGATAGCGACGGTGATCTCGCCGCCGTCGCGCGCACGCTCATTGCCGCGCCGGAGACGTGGTCCGCGCCGTTCGCCAAAGTCACGTCTCCATACGAGTTCTCCGCCGGTCTTGCGCGCGGCTTCACGCTCGACGCGCCCGCAGGCGAGATGCTGCGGCTGGCGCAGGCGCTCGGACAGCCGACGTGGCAGCCGCCGGGGCCCAAGGGCTGGCCGGAGGCCGACGACGCGTGGATGGGGCCGTCTCCAATCCGCGAGCGGCTGCGCATTGCCGAAAAGGCGTCGCGTCTGGTGCCCAAGAGCCTCGATCCGCGCGCCGCCGCCGAGGATCTGCTGGGCCCCGCTTTGAGTGCCGCGACGCGCGAGGCCGTCAAACGCGCAGAGACCCGCGAGCAGGGGTTCGTGCTGCTGATGATGTGTCCGGAGATACAGCGGCGATGAACCGCGAGGTGGCCACGTGATGACGCGCTTTAATGACGGTTGCCGCGACGCCATCGCGATCTCGCGGCGGGGCTTCGTCACAGGCGGTGCGACGCTCGCGCTGTGGAGCCTTTTGCCGCGCTCTGCCATCGCCGGCACGCGCGATCCACGGTTGCTCGTCGTTGTCCTGCGCGGCGGCCTCGACGGCCTCGCGCTTGCCGCCCCGATCGGCGATCCTGCCTATGCCGCCTTGCGTGGCCGCCTCGCCATTCCGACGTCGGGCGACGGCGCTGGACTGGCACTCGACGGCTTCTTCTCGCTCAACGCCGCGATGCCCGCTCTGCACGCGCTTTATGCGAAGAATCAGGCGCTCGTGCTGCACGCCACCGCCTCGCCCTATCGCGGCCGCTCGCATTTCGATGGGCAGGACGTGCTGGAGACCGGACTTGGCGGCGTCGGACGCACCGACGCCGGATGGCTCAACCGCGCGCTCTCGGGGCTGTCGTCCGCAGGATCCGCCGAGCAGCCGAAAGGCCTCGCGCTCGCTGCCGTGGTGCCGCTCGTCATGCGCGGAACAGCGCCCGTGCTCACGTGGACGCCGCCCGCCTACCGCCTGCCGTTGCGCACCGACACCATCGACCGCTTGACCGATCTCTACGCCGCGACCGACCCGGCCCTGTTGAAGGCATTCGCCGCAGGCCTCGAGATCGACCGCATGGCCGACAGCACGGCGCCCGCCAAAGACGCCGCCACCGCGAAGTCAGCCGGCGGCGCACCGTTCCGCGAGTTCACGGCCGCCGCCGAGGCCGCCGCCCGATTCCTCACCACGCCCGGCGGGCCGCGCATCGGCGCACTCTCGGTCGATGGCTGGGATACCCACGCCAACCAGGGCCCCGTCAAAGGGCTCTTCGCCAACCGCCTCGCCGGTCTCGATGCCGCCATCGCCGCCTTCGAGCGCGGCATGGGTGACGCCTGGCGCGACACCGTCGTCGTCTTCGTCACCGAATTCGGCCGCACCGCATCCGCCAACGGCACCGATGGCACCGACCATGGCACCGCCACCACCGCACTCGTCGTTGGGGGCGCGGTCGCCGGGGGACGCGTGCTCGCCGATTGGCCGGGATTGTCCGCGTCCGCGCTCCACGAAGGCCGCGATCTCGCCCCGACACGCGATCTCCGGAGCGTGTTCAAGGGCATTTTACGCGATCACCTCGGCATCCCCGACGGCGCTCTTGCGACCCGCATATTCCCCGAAAGCGCGGGCGTGAGGGCGATAGAGGGGCTGGTCGCGTGAAGGGCCGGGGCCGGGTTTGACCCGAAGCCGAAGTCGCGTTGCGCGCGAGCCCTCCTTCAGTGGTGCGTCGGTGACTAGCTAGGAGAGGACAGTTGTGGCTATCCTGGCCGTCTCCCAGCTTGCACGGAACCTCAGCATGTACATCCCGCCTCACTTCCAGGAAGTCAGTCCGGACGAAATCAGCGCCATTATGGATGCAGCTCCACTTGCGTGCATCGTGGCGCAAACTGCCGAGGGCCTGATTGCCAATCACATCCCTTTGCTTGCTGCACCGGATGGCACGCTGATCGGTCACGTGGCTCTGGCCAGCGACATGCACCGAATGGTCTCTGAGGGTCAGGAGGTGTTGGCGATCTTTCGTGGAGACGACGCTTACGTCTCACCGAACTTCTATCCCACCAAGCCCGAGCATCATCGCCATGTTCCGACTTGGAATTACCAGGTCGTCCACGCCTACGGCGAGATCACCTTCCAGCACGACGAGCACGCAAAGAGAGCGGCCGTGGGGCTGCTGACGCGCAACCACGAGCGTCGGCTGAACGGCAATGACGCCTGGCGGATGGCTGACGCACCGGGCGACTACATGCAGCAGATGCTCGGCAACATCGTCGCGTTCTGTATCAAGATCCGAACGGTTCTGGCGAAATCGAAACTCAGTCAAAATCGCGAGGAGCGCGACTATTTGGGGGCGATCACTGGCCTCCGGGCATCCGGGCAAGAGCGCCTTGCCGAGCTCATGGAGCGACGGTTGTCGAAAGCGGAGTGAACCGGACAATCGTCACGCGCTGCACGGGCGAGGCGGAGATGGCAGCAATTGGCCGATGTTGTTGCAGAACTCCGGGGCATCGACCGTCTCAGCCGGGGCTGCCTTTTTGAGAGATTCGGCTCGCTCTCCCCTTGCCACCTGGCCATCTCTGGGCGGCGGCAATGCATAGGCACCGACGCGTGACGCAACCAAGGCTACAGGACGCTACGCAACACGCGGCACGGCTGCGTCTGGCGGGCGGAAGGTCAAATTGGCGAGGCGGCGAAGGTTCTGAGCGATGGCGGCGAACGTGAACTCGAACTGCGCGCCCGCCGGCCCTCTCAGTCTCAGTCGCCCCATGCGAAGAATGCGCTTCAAGTGCGCGAACAGCATCTCGACTTTCTTGCGATCGCGGCGGGTCTGCTCGTAGGCATCGGTCTTGGCCACGGCGCGAGC
>JALHOF010000011.1 GCA_022843145.1 Hyphomicrobium sp. | reverse complement strand
TTCGTGCCCATAATCCGCTTTGTGGACACTTCCACCCCTCGCCCACCGACTTCGATCAGCGCGAAGACTCCGGCAGCCAGGCCATCAAAGCAAGGCGGTCCTCACCGCAGGGAGACGATCAAGTTGCGGCAGTCGGCGTCTCGCGCTGGCGGGCAGCAATGAGCGCCCGCGGACGCTTGCCGCGAGGTGCCTCGATACATTTTCACGGAGATGTTTGAGGAACACGGCGATCTGTCGATGGGCAGCGCCCCGGCCAATACTTCGAGGCGCGAAGACCCAATAAGCCATTGAGTTCATTGGTGCCGGCTGCAGGATTTGAACCTGCGACCCCCTGATTACAAATCAGGTGCACTACCACTGTGCTAAGCCGGCGAACCGAGGTGGCCCTTATAGACCGATTGCGGGGACGGAGCCAAGAGAGAGACGGCGTGGACCTCGTGGAGATGCGAGAGGCCGGTGCCGCCAGCAGTGGCGTTGTCGGGTCATCCGCCCGGCTTCCAGCGTCTTGGTGCAAACGCGTCAATGACTTCGTAGCCGGCCGTGTGATTGCAGGTGTGTGGGCCGCTCAGCCCGCGCGCATCACCGAGGCGTAGCGTCGCAATGGGCGTCTCGGCGAACTCGTCGGGGGTCAGGCGGTCGACGCGCGCGAGTGTCAGCGCCGAGCCGTAGCCGCCGCTGCAATCCTGCGACGGGCGCCAAAGCGCACCATCCTGGCGATAGAGTTCGCCGGCTGGTCTCGCGCATCGCGCATCGACGACGACCGGGTTGCGGGCGTGCGGTGTCCACGACCCTTCGAGGTGGTCGGCATGGAACAGGGACAGCGCGTCCCAGGTCGAGCTGCCCTGGCACTGGCTGCCGGCTGCAATCCAGAGACGGTTGTCGTGTTCGAACAAGGTGGCGTCATGGAACGCCCCCTCGACGAGACGGGCGTGGAGGACGAAGCGATCGGGAAACCGATCGGCACGGTAGAGTTCGATCGCGCCGGAAGCAGACGCCTCGGGCATCATCCAGATCTCGCCGTCGCGTTCGAACACTTGCGGATAGGAGAGATGATACGGCCGCTCCAGGACCGCGCGCGGCGTGGTGAAGTGTCCGTCCGCATCGAGTGTCGAAAGCGAAATGATCCCGCGTTCTGTGGCGAAGGGAAACTCCTCGACGAAGAGGTGCAAACGATCTCCGTGCCGGAACAAGAACGGGTCGGCATAGTAGCGGAGGCCGTCGTCGGGCAGGCGCGAGAACGCATCGGCGAGGAGCGGCGACGGAGGGTGTGTCCGGCCCGACGGCGCTGCGCGATAGGCAACCGACCAGACGGGTTCGGCGCCGAAGCGCCTGTCAAGCATGCGCTGAAGCTTCGTGGCAATCAGGCCCGTCGCGAACCCAAGCGCAGTGCCGCTGCGACGGGCGGAGAGAGGCAACGTCGTGTTCATGCGTGGCACGAGGTCTCGTCCGGCCGTGATGTCGCGCGCGGCGATGGCCAGAGCCTCGACGACGCGAGCGAACGACGTCGCCGCAGCACTATGCAGGTTCGACGGCGACTCGACGGCGGGGAGCGCCATATCGACAGGCTGCCGCAACGCCCCGCCGCCAACCGAGATCGCCGGGGCGCGGCCGGCAAGTAGAGCCGCCCAGAGTGCGCGCTCGTCGGCCGACCCATCGAAGAGCGGGACGAGCGTGGTCGCTTCCGCTAAGGAAGCGGTTCCGCTGAGATCGATGATGAGGCGAGGCGGCGTCCCGGAATGGGATGAGCGCGCGAAAGCGGGATCGCTCGCGGGCATGTGATCGAGCGCGTTCAGTGCGGCGACACGGCCCGTCTTGCGTTCGAGGCGGAGCAGCAACTCGACGCCGGCCGGCAAGCGGGGCGCTGGCGATGGAGCAAACAGGACCTGTGCGGCCGGGAAACCGTGCGTCGACAGGGCATCGAGCAGCCAGAGATGCCATCGCCGCAGGCGCATCGGATCAAGCTTGATGGCGATCTGCATCGGAAATCGGGTACCGTTTCGTCACCTTGACCTCGTCACGGGCCGGGCTAGTTAATGCGGAGTTGCCGGCTGAGACGATCGGACTCGTCCAAGCCTGGGTATCGAGCTTGGCTAGCAGCAATCCGCGTGCCGCGGCCGAACGGCAGCCATCGAACAAGCGTACAAACCGGCACGCAGACTGCAACGCATCCGGCAACTGCGTGGCGTCTGCAAGACGGCGCGATATGCGACATGGGCTCGACGTGGCCCTCGGACAACGGGCCCTAACGGCCACTACGCGAGGCTCATGCTACTCCGCCAGACCATACTCTACCTGCCGGCACAAGTGGTTGGGCCCGTGTTCCAGTTCGTTTCGGCGGTGGTGTGGACCTACTATCTGTCGCCGGGTGAAATGGGCGCTTTCGCGCTGATCGCGGCGGCGCAGGAACTCGTCTATCTCGGCGGGTTGTTCTGGTTCAGTCTCTACACGGTGCGATACTTCGATGGCGCGGGTCATGCGCCCGGGCGTGCCTCGTATCTCAATACGGAACTGGCGCTCTTCATTCTGTCGACGATCGGCACCATGCTCGTCGTTCTGGCGCTACCAGCGTTGATCTCGGCGCAATGGACCCCGCAACTCGTCGTGGCGAGCGCTTCCTACATGGCGAGCCGTGCGCTCGTCACGCACATGACGGACCGGGCGCGCACGGAGGCGGATACGCTGGCTTATACCGTGCTGCAATCGATGTGGCCGGTTGCAGGCCTCGGCTTCGGATTGGGCCTCGTGCATGTGATGGGCCCGACGGCCGCGGCGGTGCTTTGGGGCTATGCACTGGCGCAGATCGTGTCGTTCGTGTTCGCGGTGTGGAGACTTGGGATCGGCAACAGGCCCCGCGAGGCGTCGCGCGAGATGGTCGGCGCGGCGCTCACGTACGGTCTGCCGCTGGTCATCGGCGCCGTTCTCGTATGGGTCGCAAACAACGGCGTACGCTTCGTCGTCGAGTGGACGGAGGGGGCGGCGGCGGTCGGCCTTGTTACGGTGGGATGGGCCTTGGGCCTGCGCGCCGCTGCATTCGCGGCGATGCTGGTGACGGCGGCCGCGTTCCCGCTAGCGGTGAAGCGCGCGCGCGACGGCGGCATGGCGGAAGGCCAGGCGCAACTCGAGCGCAACGGCGTGCTGTTGATGGCGGCGCTCGCGCCGGCGGCGGGCGGGCTCTGGGCGGTGAGCGAGCCGCTCGTCAGGTTGATCATCGCGGAGCCGTATCGCGAGATGACCGTCGCAGTGCTGCCGCTGGCGATCGTGGCGGGTGCGCTGCGCAATTTCCGCACACATTTTGGCGAGCAGGTCTTCCTGCTGCACGAGAACCCGAAGGTGCCGCTGGTCAACGACGCCATCGATGCCGTGGCCACCATCGCTGGAGCGGCCGTCGGGTTGTATTTTGGCGGCCTGCCCGGGGTGGTCGCGGGCGCCGCGGCCGGAACCTTGGCGAGCCTCGTCGTCACGCTCGCGGTGGCATGGCGCTGGTATCGATTTGCATTGCCCGCACGTGATTTCGCGAAGCTGGCGCTTGCCACGGGTGTCATGGTGGCTGCGGTCAACGCGCTGCCCACGGTGCCGACCGCGCTGTCGATCGGCATGGCCATGGGCGTGGGTGTCGTGCTCTACGCCTTAGGAATACTGGCGTTCTATCCCGATGCGCGGGATGTCTTGATCCGGCAGATTTGGCGTCTGGCGAGGCGTGCGGCAGGGTAAACAGCGCTTTGACCAACACGGCAGTCAAGTGTGCGAAGATGCGGTGCCGGCAGGCGCGATGGCACGAAGATTGTTAGTGTCCGGGCGCGCGGAAAAGCGGAACAGGCAAGGCAACGTAGATGCAACATCGACTGTGCGTCATTCATTCGTTCGATCCGCGAGGCGCCAAGGTCGGCGGTCTCGAGACCTTCATTCGCGACATGATCGCGTTTTTGCCGGACGATTTCACGTTCCTGATGATCGGTGTCGATGCGAGCGGAACGGCGAAGCTCGGCGAAGTCACGAAGGTGGAGTTCCGCGGGCGTTCGTTCGACTTCATGCCGGTGCTCCATTTCCCGGACGACCGCGCGCGCGAGGCGGCCAAGAGCATCAAGGACTCGATCAACTTCCAATTTATGCAGGGCCTGTTGCGTCACCTACAGGCGGTGCGCCGCGTGCTGAGGGAGCAGCCGACGAGCGTCGATCTGCAGCGCGTCGAGTTTGCG
Organism: Hyphomicrobium sp.; assembly: GCA_022843145.1. Lineage (GTDB taxonomy): Bacteria > Pseudomonadota > Alphaproteobacteria > Rhizobiales > Hyphomicrobiaceae > JAKAML01. The sequence goes on along the minus strand of JALHOF010000011.1, from coordinate 168,524 downwards.
ACGCTGGTGCGAATGCTCGGCATACCGTTCGTCCAGATGCTGCACGGAGAAGGCGCCCCGAAACGGCAGATGGATAGCCTTTTGAAGAGCTATCGCTACGTTCACAACGTCAACGAATGGCTGGCGGTGAAGTCGTGCGACAAGTTTCTCTGCGTCAATCCGATCATCACCGAGCGCATCCGTGCGACGTATCCGTTCGCGGCGCACAAGATCGACACCCTTTCGACGTGGGTCGACACGCGCAGGTTCGGTACGCGCCCTTTCCCGGACGATGGCGGCTTCCGCGTCGCATTTGCAGGGCGGCTCGACCTGTTCAAGGTGCCGCCGCTGATGTTCAAAACGATCGCGAAATTGCGCGAGCGCATCGGCGAAGGCGTCGAATTTCACTACATGGGGACCAGCGATCCTGAACGCTTCCCCGAATTCGCGGCGATCCGCGCTATTTCGAAACTGCACGGGTTCAAGACGGCGCAGGGGGTTGCCGAGGTGCTGGGCAACGTTCACGCGGGCATCCTGACGTCCGAGTTCGAGGGCATGCCGTTTTCCGTGCTCGAGACACTCGGCGTGGGGCGGCCCGTCTGCGCGATACACTTGCCGCAGCTTCGCAGCGTGATCAAAGACGGTGTCTCGGGTTATCTCGTCGACCGTTCCGAGAGCGAAGACGACATGGCCGACCGGCTCGCGGGCGCTTTCGCCGAGATGCGCGACAGGATGCGGTCGGGCGCGGTGACGCCGGAGATGGTGTCGCACGAGATCCGCGAATTTACGCCCGAGCGGCAGCTTGCGATCTGCTACGCGAACCATCGCGAACTGCAGCAGAAGAAGTGGGGCCGCGGCCGGCCAGCAATGATCAACGTGGCGGCATCGCTCTGAAGGCATTTGCGATCGCCATCCAGGCCGGCTTGCGGTTGAAGTCGGCGTCGAACGGCAGCGGGCGCGGCGCGGTCGTGGCGTCTGCATTGGCCGAGACGGCGCGATAGTGCATCCAGCTCGTGTGGTCGGCGAGCTGCCACGTCGTCACTGACGTGACCGCCGTGTTTGACAGCGCCGCTGTCAGGAAATCCCGATAGAGCGCTGCGACGCGCGCGTCACGGGCGGAAGCCAGTCGTGGAAATGCGCTGTCGTCGACATCGAGCTCCGTCAGGTGGATTTCGAAGCCCAACGCCGCGATTTCGTGGAGGAAAGCCGCGAAGCGCGGAAAGTCATACGGGTGACGCGACGAGAGGTGGCATTGCAGACCGACCGCATCGACAGGCGCAGCCTGGTCCTTGAGGCGCTTCAGGATCGAGAGCAACGTGCGGCGGTAGGTTTCGCCACGCTCGTCGGCGGTCTCCGTGAACGCTTCATTGAGCACGAGTTTGGCGTTGGGCTCGAACCGCCGGGCGCGTTCGAAGCTGCGGGCGATGTAATCGATGCCGTAGGCCGCTAGGAACGGCCCGGCGCGCAGGTTGTCCGGCCGATTGTCCCACGGCGCAATGGGCTCGTTGACGACGTCCCAAACAGCCGCGCGGCCGCGGTAGCGTTCGAGGACGGCCTCGATGTGGGCATCCATGAGATACCCGGCTTCCTTGGTTGAGAGCGCCTTGATCCACGGCGGCACGTCGTCGTTCCACACCAATGTGTGACCACGGACGGCGAGAGCGTGCGTGGCGGCGAAGTCGAACAGCCCGTCGGCGGCGTCGAACGACAGAATGTGCTCGGCGGGACGCAGCGAGGACATCTTCAATTCGAGCTCGGACGTGATACTGCGCACCTCGCGGGCATAGAGCTGCGCGTAGCGTGCGCCTTGTGGCTTGGCGGTCTCGTGGACGGCGAACGATGCCCCGAACACGACGCCCTTCTCAGCGGCGATCGCGCCGAGACTGTCGGTGCGGCCGGTACCCAGTCCGGCGGCAAGGACGGACTTAGGCGCTGTGGCCACGGCGGCGGAGGATGCCAAGGCCGCAATGGCCGCTCGTCGGGTGAACAAAGTTGTGCCGCTCGTCATGTCATGTGCCAGCCGTCCGCGCCGCCCCATTCGGCTGCGCGGCCTCCCAGTCGGCGACGAGAAGGGCAGCGATCCGCGCGGCGTCGAGTTCAGCGGCCGCGTTCCAGCGCGCGACGTTGGCGGCTGCGGCGCGGGCAGCATTCGCGCGCCAATGCGGATCTGTCATCGCGGCGAGAATGATGTCCGCAGCCTCGTCCGGCTTGGCGGGGTCGATATAAAGCCCGGACGCGCCGAGCACCTCGCGGAAAACCGGCGCATCTGGAGCGGCCACTTGAAGTCCGGCGAATTGAACCTCGATCAACGGCAATCCGAGGCCTTCGTCGTGCGACGTACACAGGTAGACGTCGGCGGATTCGATCGCGGCCTTCGCGTCGGCTGAGGTGAGGAAGCCGCGAAGCTGGACGCGTGGATGCGCGCGCAAACGCTCGGTCTCGTTGCCCCAGCCCTCGCGGCCGATGATGTCGACGCGTGCACTGGGATGGCCCCTTGCGGCGATGGCATCAACGATGGCTGCGGCGGCGAGGTAGTTCTTTCGCGGCTCAACGGTGCCGAGCGCCACGATGCGCAGCTCTTCAGGATCCGCTGGCTCGCGCTGGCTTCTATCCGCCAGGTCGAAGACGTTGTCGACCTTCGGCCGATAGAGTGCGATGCGCGCGTCCGACGGCGCAACGAGTTCGAGTTCCCGGCGGGTCTTCTCCGAGTTGGTCATGAAGTGCTTCAGGCCGCGCACGGCGATGCCGAACGGCACGGCCATGTAGAGCCGCGCCTTCAATCCAAGATCCTGACGGCGGTTCAGCAGGAACAGGTCGTGGACGTAGAGAATGGTGCGGCTGCGCGCAAAGAGGCGCATCAGCGGCGAGGGTGGAAAGCCCGGAAAGACGAAGCGCGCCGAGGGGTTGAGGATCGCCAGCAGCGGGATGAGGAATTGTTGGCGGAGGATCATCGACAGAATGCCGCGCGCGCGCACCGGCCGCACATCAGCGCCAGGAAACGAGATCTTCTGGAACTGCTCGATTGTCACCCGCTCGATGCCGGTCACATGGCGGCCCAGATGCGTGAAATCGAGATAGATCCGACGGGCGACGCTCGTTGAAGGCGGGACGGCGTGCGGCTCGGTAAAACGCTCGTTCATCGCGTCACCGCGGGACGAGCGAAGCATCGGACGGAACGCCTTGCGCTTCGGCCAGAACCTCGGCGACCAGCCGCTCGTAGGCCGGGACGCGCACCGCGAATGAGAACTCGTCGGCGCGGACGCGTCTTGGAGCAGGGTCGCCCGGATCAGCCAGCGTCGCATTGATCGCATCGGCGAGCTGAAGGTCGTCGCCGACGGGTACGATCTTGCCGAATCGGCCGTGCTGGAGGATCTCGAGCGGTCCCGAGCATGCGGTCGTGACGACCGGCAGGCCGTGAGCCAAAGCCTCGACGATGACGTTGCCGAAGGGCTCACTACGCGATGTCAGGACGAAGCACTTGGCGGTTTCATAAGCCTTCCAGGGATCGGGTAGATAGCCCGGCATGGACACGCGATCGGCGACGCCGAGGCGCGCGGCGAGGGCGCGGATCTTCGCCTCTTCCGGTCCTTTGCCGAGGATGACGAGCCGCGCATTCGGACGTTTCAAACGGGCGAAGGCGCGGATCAACGTCGCATATTCCTTCACCGGAGCAAGCCGCCCGACGGCCAGGATCACGTCATCGCGGCGCAACAGCTCATCGCGGGAGGCGACGCATGTGTCGTCGGGAAAAAACACGGGATTGTGGATTGCGATCGTCTTGCCGGACTTCGAATGCCACGTTTTGACGAGCGTATTCCGCAATCCATCGGAGACCGCGACCGTTCGTGCGGACGCCGCCGACAGGATCGGAAGCGTTACGTAGGTTGCCAGGCTGAGGAGGCCGGACTTCCATTCCTCGTAGCCGTGATACGTGATGATCGGCTGTGTCTCGACACCTGACAGTGCGATCGCAGCCAGCAGTTTGGTGTTCGAGCCGCCGATGGCCGACAGAGTGACCGCCGGCCGTTCGTCCTTCAGAATACCGGCGAGCTTCCGGACCGCCTGGACGTGTCCCTTGCCGAGAACGTGCAGGCGGATCGAGGGGTCTAGGTTCTGGAGGTTGTCGCTCGCCGGAAAGTCGACGACGAAGACGACGTCATAGCCGCGCGTCTTGAAGGCGGAGGCGAGACAAGACCACAGCCGTTCGCCGCCACCGTCGACCAAGCCGTGGGTGTAGAAGAGGACCTTGGGCAACTGCATCATAGAAACCTTGTGTCGTGCTCCGGCACTGGGGCCGGACGGGGTCGTCGCACTTGGTGCGGGCAGCAACCGAATTCGGATCAAGGACCGCCGAGGCCGAGCCGCTGACGGACAGGTGCGAGCAGTGTGAGGTCGGCGAGCAGCATGGCGCATTGGGTGTAGCGCATCGCAAGCCTGCGCGGGTTGGTGGCCAACCGCCAGACCCATTCGAGGCCGCTGTCGCGTAACGTTTCGGGCGCTCGGATCTGGGCGCCTGCAATGAAGTCCAAAGCGGCGCCGACCGAGACGAACCCGATTTTCATACCGCGCGACATTGCACGCGCGGCAAAGATCTCCTGTTTCGGCGCACCGAGCGCCAGGAAGCACAGTCGCGCTCCCGACGCCGCAATGCGATCGAGCGCGGCGTCCGCCTCGGCGCTTTCAGGATCGAAACCGATCGGCGGGGCTTCCGTGCCGGCGATTGCGAGCGTGCCTTCGGTGCGCTGTGCGAGATCGCGTCCGGCCTTGCCGAGGACGTCGGCGGTCGAACCGAAGAGAAAAATGGGTAAGCCGCGTCGGGCCGCCGCAGCTGCGAGCGGAACCACGAGATCGGCTCCAGTCGCCCGTTCGATGCTGGGACATCCGGTGCGTGCGAGGTGAGCAACCGGCGCGCCGTCGGCCGTCACGAACCGGGCTTTGGCGTAAGCACGGCGGAACGTATCGCTGCGGCGCAGTTTGACGAGATGATCGAGATTGAGCGTGACGGCGGAGAAGCCTTCCCCCCGTTCGGCTGCCGAGATGATGCCGGTGACGGCCTGAGCGAGATCGGCCAGCGTGATCGGCCAGCCATCGACACGGGCGAGCGGAGCCGGCTCGGAGGTTTCGGGGTGCGCAGGTGCCGGGCTCTGGGCCGCAACGGCGGACGGACGCATGACGCTTCTACTCCCGGCGGCGAACGCGATGTGTTCTGCCTGCATCTTAATCCCCCGTTAGTGTGAATGAAACGACTATTTGCTGCAGTTGCGAATTCGCCGCGACCGGATCCGCCGTCCACGCCCCAGTCCGTGATCGCGGGCTTGCGGATGAGAACGGCGGCCGATGGGCGCGCGATGCCAGTGACTAAGCAATCGACGTGCCGCGGGCCTGTCGCGCCGGGTCAGAGCTGCGGCCATCGTGAAGAGGCTGTTAACGATTTGGGGCAGCGGGGAATGGCTGACCGCTCACGGGCCGTTCAGCGACGGCCGGACGCCGTTTCGTCCGCCGTGTTCCGGAGCAGCACGAGCATCATCAGGATTAAGACAGCAAATAGCGGGCTCTTGGCGGACAAGCTGACCGACGTCGAGGCGACGAGAAAGAAGAAGACGAGAACCCACGTTCCGCCGGGGATGACCGCACGCTGGATCTCGCGGCAGAACAAGAGCAGGGCGGCGAAGAACATCACGCTGACGATGATGCCGTTCGTCAGAAGATAGGCGATCCAGAAACTTTCGATGCCGAAATCGAGCCCGTACATCGACCGCAGCGTCTCGAGTTGACGCGCGTCCGGGCCGAGGATCAGGTCGTGCCACGACAGATGGCGGAACAGCTCGAACATCTCCCAGCGGGCGTCCGCGCTACCCTTGTCGTCGATGAACCGTTCGACGAATTGATCGAAGAAACCGGCCTCGGCGAGCCCGACGAGCACGATGCCGGCCAGTGGAGCGATAGCGACCGCAGCCAGGATCGACGTCTGATTGAAGCGAGCGCCGCGCAGGATGCGGATGGCCCGCTGGGCGGCAAGGACGAGCAGAATGACGGCCAGCAGAACGGTGGCGGCGCGGCCGCCGAATACGACGAGACCTGCCGCGCCGAGACCAAACGCGATCGGTCGCATGACGACGGGCAAATCGCGGCCGGCGCCGAGAACGAGCATCAGGAGGTAGGCGCCGGTCAAACTGGCGTTGGCCAATGGATGGCCCAGAAGCGCCGTCGAGCGCCAGTCGTCGTCGATCACGACACCGGCCGCGACGAGCGGTGTCAGCCGCAAGCCGGTCGCGAACTCAGCCAGTCCGACGGCGGCGTTCACCAACAACAAGCCGTGCACGGTCAGCGCGAGACGCCGGCCGCGGCCCTGCGGAAGATGGCGATAGAGGAGGTAGACGATCAGCGGCGCGATGAACGTGTCGATCAGCGGCGTAAAGGGCAGCTTCACGACCTGGATCGTGTGTGCCATCAGCAATGCGATCGCGAGCGCATAGACCACGAGGGCAGGCGTGCGCTCGGCGGTCGAGATCAGCCATTTTAATGGATTGCGCTGGGTGGCCATCGCCAACACGAGGATCAGCGCAGCGAGCATCGTGCCAGGATGGATTTTCTCGAGCGCGGTGCCGCCCGCCTCGTCGTATGAGAACCCCAGTTCGACGAGCGCCAGCGGCGAGATCGTGATGAGCGCCAATGCGACGAGGATGAGGCCGAAATCGAACAACGCACCGGCTGGTGGGAACGCGGCATGGCGCTGTGCGGCCACGCCAGCCGGCTTTCCGATCATGCGCGGCTGTCTGCCACGGCTGTTGATTGCGCCCGGCGCCACGGCAGGCCTCACACTTGCTCCGGCGCCGTCATGGTCAACACGACCCCGGCCATGCGATCGCCAGCCCCGTTCAACATCTCGAGCGTCGCGTTGATCTGATCGCCGCGCGTCTCGCCGGCTTTTGCGACGAGCACGACCTGATCCGCGCACGGCAGCAGCGCCGTGCCCGACTCGTCCATCAACAGGCCACCGGCGTCGATGATGACGAGATCGTAGTTTTGCGACAGCGCCGTCAAACCGGTTACCAGTTTCCGCCGCTGATGGTTCTGCAGCGTCCTCAGGTCGGCGAGCGCGATCGGCAGCAGCGATAGACCCGAGCGGGCGTCGCGCGTGGTGATGGACATCAGGTGTTCGCGATTGTCGAGCACGACCACGCGGTCCGTTTCGATCGCACTCGCGAAGATGGACGACAATTCTGCATCCGACGACGCCGCATCGACGAGCAAGACGCGCTCACCGCGCAGGGCGGCGGCATAGGCAAGACCGAGGGCCGTCGCCGACGTTCCTGCCCCGGCGTGAGGCGACGCGAGCAGCACAGTGAATGCCTTGCCAGTGCGGCCGCTGGCCTTCAGCCGCGACATTAGCCGCATCAGGGCCTGCCGGTAGGCGACAGCCGCGATGCCGCGTTTGTCGGCGATCGCCGTCAGGAGATCGCTGAACTGTGCGGCGTGGATCGGTTGATCGCGCGACGGGATGCCCCTCACGGATGCCGCTTGTTGGGCGACAGCCTCGTAGCGCGGAATAGAACCGAGTGCAGTGAGGCCGGTCGTGGTTGTGATGTCCTGCGAATTCCGGACAGTGCGGTCAAACTGATCGTTGAGCAGGGCGCCGGCAATGCCGAGACCGAGACCACCCAGGAGGCCGAGCGATAGAATGAGCCAAGTCAGTGGCTTGGAAGGCTGCGTCGGGACGGCGGCTGGCGAGATCACGCGGGCGTCGGGCGTCGCGATGCTCTGCTGTTCCTGCAACTCCTTGGCGCGGCCGAGGAAGATGCGCAGCAGCTCGCGGCTGGCGGTTACTTCCTGCTCGAGTTCGCGCAGCTTGATCTGCGCGGTATTGGTGCGACCGACCTCCGATTTCGAACGTTCGAGCGTCGCGGTAATCTCGCGCTCACGATTGCTTGCGATCTGCTGCTCGTTCTTCGCCGACGTCGCAATCCGCTTCAGCTCGGCGGCAATCTGCGCCCGGATCTCGGCGGACTGCGACCGCACCTCGATCAGCACCGGATGGCGTGCCTGGAGCTGGCTCGACAGGGCCGCCTCGCGGCGCGCGACCTGCGCATACTGCTCGCGCAACCGCTGGATGAGACCGGAACGGAGTGCATCCGGTAGCGTGTCGGGGCTGGCGCCGGCTTTCAACGCGGAATTGACCTGCTCGAGCCGTGCATTGGCTTCGGCGGCCACCGCCCGTGCCGTGATCAACTCGCCGTTGAGGCGGGTCAGCTGCTGCTCGTTCACAAGCCCGCCTTCGGAGGACAGGATCTTGTTCGACTTGCGAAAGTCGTCGGCGCGAATTTCGGCGCGGCGCACCTGTTCGCGCAGTTCGCCGAGACGGGAGTCGATCTGCTCGTTGGCCCGCCGCGCTTCGTTCTGCTTGGCCTGCGTCTGGTCGAGGAGATACGCCTCGACGACGGATTCGGTGATCCGCGCAGCCTTGACCGGCGTGCTTGCGCTCGCCTCGATGTCGACGACATAGGTCTTCTGGGCGCGCTTAACCTTGATGTTGCGCGCGAGATTTTCGAGCGCTTTGAGCTTCGGATCAGGTGGCGGGGGCCGCGTTACGACCAGTGACTTGAGCTGCGACAGCAGTCCGGCACCTGGCGGCGGCGCAAACTCCACGTCCTCGTCGAGCTTCAGCCGTTCGACGACGCGCTTCAAAACGGCGTCCGAACCGATAATGGCGACTTGGCTTTCAACCAGCACCAGATCCGATCCGAGACTGCCTTGCGTCACTTCGTCCGACACGACCTTCTTGAGCCGCGGATCGATAAAAAGCGTCGTACTCGCGGTATAGACCGGCGATGTCACCGCGAGGTAAGTCAACGCCAGCGCCAGCGCGCCGAGCGTCGTCAAGATGATCGCACGGAGATTGCGCGTCAGGATCGAAAGGAAGCCGCGCATGTCGGTCGAGGTAGCCTCGGCGGCACTCGCAACCTGATACGCTGGCTTCGCGGCGAGGGTTGCCATGGGGATCGCTTCGGGTCTTTCCACGCCAGCCCAACGGGAGGGGTTAAGTCGCGGCGAAATCTGTATCATTTTAGCACGCCTGTGACGAGCTTCCGGGATCATTTTGATTTGGGGCAAGACCTGCGGCGGAGAGCGGGAGGTGAGCGGTCTTGGCCATTTCGGATCGCGGATAGGTTGGAACTGTGCATGAGCGCACCGATTGGGCTGGTGCGGCCTTGGTGCCTTCCAAGTGGACAATGCAATCGTTATGCCCTTTGGCGCGGGTGCCGGGGCGGGCTCAACCTACGGGTAGTCTGTGGTATGCATTTCATCGTTCGATTGAATGAGTTAGCGCAGCGCGTTGATGTCGTGCGCTTGCGCATGGTCAGCCGACGGTTAGAAGTGGGGCTCCAGGCACGGCCCTTGCTACGTGGCGATTAACCGTCGATCCACGGCGTAGACTGCATTCGTCGAATTGACTGTAACAATTCGAACAGTGCACGACCTATCCCGAGTGGCGTCTTCGGACGTCATGTGTGCAATCCGATATCAGGGGCGCCAGTCGCGGCCTCCGATTTGTTCGTGTGAGAGTAGTGTGCCGAGCGGTAGCGAACAAACACTGGCGTCCGACGTCCTGATCAGATCGCGGTTCGCGATCAGCGGAGCGGGCTTCGTCGTGCTCGCCCTCGTCTTTGAGGCGCTGAGCATCGTGCTGGCTTCGGTCATAACGGGTTCCGCTTATCACGGCATCGCCTACGGCCATTTCGGCGAGATCGAGACCTATGCCGCGGTCGGTGCCGTCGCGGCAGCGTTCTACATCCTGCCGTTCCTGTATCGAGACGAGTACCGCATTCAAGACTTCTACGATGGACGTCGCAGCCCCAATCGCGTCTTCGTCATCTGGAACTACGCGTTTCTCTGTCTCGCGATGATCGGGTTCCTGACCAAGACCACGGATGAGTTTTCGCGCGGCTGGCTCCTGCTATTCTATGCTTCGGGCCTGCTGGTCGTCCTCGGCGTGCAGGGCCTGGTTCAATTCTCGCTGCATCACGCCATCCGGCGCGGCCTCCTTGCGATGCGGCGCGTCATGCTCGTCGGTCCATCGGACGAGATCGGCCGGATAACGGAAGAAATGGCCGGCAAGCAATCTGGCGTGCGCGTCGCCTGCACGGTCGTCCTGCCCGAGCAGACGCGGGCTAGTGACGGCGCGTGCGGGCGTGCAAGTCTGGACGCGGCGCTCGAAGCCGCCGTCACCGAAGCACGCGCGAAAAAGGTGCAGGACGTCATCATCCTGACCGACTGGTCGCGATCGGACTTGATCGGGCGGATCGCCGATGCTTTCACGCTGCTTCCGGTCGGCGTGCATCTGGGTGCGACGGGCGTCATCGGGCGATTCTCGGAAGCGCGCGTCGGGCGGATCGGCTCGGCGACGGCGCTTTCGTTGACGGAAGCTCCGCTCGGTCCAGGACAGACCGCGGTGAAGCGATCATTCGACATTGTGATCTCGGGACTGGCGCTGGTATTGCTGGCGCCGCTTCTCGGCCTTCTGGCGCTGCTGGTACGGCTTGACAGCCCCGGACCTGTGTTCTTCCGCCAGCGCCGTCGCGGGTACAATCTCGAGGAATTCCGGATCTGGAAGTTCCGGACCATGACGACGATGGACGACGGAGCGACGGTCATCCAGGCGCAGGCGAATGATCCGCGTGTCACCCCTGTCGGGCGCTACTTGCGCCGCTTCAATCTCGACGAACTGCCGCAGCTTGTGAATGTGCTGCTCGGCGAAATGTCGATCGTCGGTCCGCGTCCGCACGCGGTCGCCCACGATCTTCTGTTCGAAAAGCGCATCGTCGCCTATCCGCGCCGGCTGCAAGTGAAGCCCGGCATCACGGGCTGGGCGCAGATACACGGCTATCGAGGCGCGACCGATACCGACGATGCGATGCGCGCGCGTGTCGAACACGATCTCTATTACATCGACAACTGGTCGATCGGGCTCGATCTCTACATCATCGCGATGACGGTCATGTCGCCGCGAGCCTATCGCAACGCGCACTGAACTGGAGCCGTCTCGGCGGCTCAACTTTCGCGGAACGTGCGCGACAGCGCATCCGAAAGCGGCTTCAGGAAATAGCTGAGGATGCTGCGCGAAACCGTCTCGATGTGAACTTCCGCCGGCATGCCTGGTCGCAGTTCGTGTCCCGCACCGATTTTCGCGAGTTCGGCCGTCGAGATTTCGACCGACGCGGTGTAGTGGCTGCGGCCGTCCTTGTCGATGATCTGCGCAGGCGAGATGCGCGTGACGGTGCCGTCGAGACGCGGCGTCGTGTGCGAATTGAAGGCCGGAAAGCGGACGCCAGCCGTCTGTCCGGCACGCACCTTGTCGATGTCCTGCGGCGCGACCACAGCCTCGACGACGAGCCTCTCGTCCTCGGGCACGATCTGCATGATCGGGCTCGCAGGCGTTATGACGCCACCCTCGGTGTGAATGGCGATCGCGTGGACGCGGCCGGCGCGCGGCGCGCGGATTTCGGTGCGGGCGAGCTTGTCGGTTTGCGAGGTGAGCGCTTCGCGTGCCTCGGAGAGCGCCGACTTCACCTTGCGCAGTTCATCGACGACGGTCTCGTTGAACGCTTTCGAGCTTTGCTTCAAGCGAAGATCCGCTTCGGCGGTGGCCGCGGCCATGCGCGAAAGCTCGGCCTCGATGCGGCCGACCTCGCCGTCGAGCCGGGCCTGCTCGCGCTGCAGCGGACCGATGCGCTGCTGATTGACGTAGCCCTTCTCATAAAGCGGCATGACGGACGCGAGTTCGCGGGCGTTGATCTCGCGCTCCTTGCGGCGGGCCGTGAGCTGCGATGCCAGGCCGATGCGTTCGTTCGTCGCTTGGGTGAGCCGTTCCGACAACACGGCACGTTCGCCGTCGCGCGCCGATTTGCGGGCGTTGAACAGTTCGCGCTGGGCGGTTTCGAGCTTGGCGATCGAAGGATCGGCGGGATTTGCAAGCGTGGGGAGCGCGAATGCCGTCAGTCCGTCGCGCTCGGCTTCGAGACGCGCCTCCTGGATCGCGAGATCGTTGACCCGCGACGCTGCCACGGAGTGCGCCGAGCGGATTGCGGTCGCATCGAGCTGTGCGAGCACGTCGCCCTGAGCGACGCGGTCGCCATTGCGAACGAGGATCTTCGATACGATACCGCCGTCGAGGTGCTGGACCGTCTTGGTGTTGCTTTCGACGATGACGGTGCCGGTCGCGACAACGGCGCCCGCGATCGACACGAGCGCCGACCAAGCCAACAGGCCACCGATCAGCCAGACGCAGACATGATAACCGAAGCGGATCCACGGATCGGCCGATTGCCAGCTTTCGGGCGCAGCATCGGGCGACTTGACGCCGAGCGAAATTCTCATGGTGTCTCACTCCCGGGAATTGCGGAGCCTTGCGGCGGCGCGTCGGCCGGGGCACCGGACTGCTCGGGCTTGGAGGGAGATGGTTGTGCCTCCGCGCGTGCTGCGCTCTCGCGCGGCGAGGTGTCTGCCTGTGGCTTGGGTTGGGACGTGGCCGATGAGGCGGCCTGTATGGCGCGGTCGGCCAAGCGGTTCGGGTCGGGGGGAAGGCCGAGGCCGTCTCCCGTCCGGCGCGATGGTGGTGCGCCCGCAGCCTGGAACAGTTTCAATACATTGGCGGTCGGACCGAAAGCGCGCTGAATGCCACCGTCGATATAGAGGAGGTTGTCGGCCTTGCTGATCGCCTGCACGCGATGGGCGACGAGCACGATGGCCTGGCCGCGCTTTCTCATGCCGTCGACGGCGGCAGACAAGGCTTCATCGCCGGTACGATCGAGATTGGAGTTCGGCTCATCGAGGACGACGAGGGCCGGATTGCCGAACAGCGCACGGGCGAGCGCGATCCGCTGGCGCTGTCCACCGGACAGATAGGTGCCGAAATTGCCGAGCTGGGTTTCGTAGCCGTTCGGCAGGGCGAGGATCAGGTCGTGCGCGTGCGCCTGCTTGGCGGCCTCGACGACGGCTTCGTCCGTCGCGTCCTCGCGGAAGCGCGAGATGTTTTCGCGGACGCTGCCGGCGAACAATTCGACATTCTGGGGCAGATAGCCGATGTGCCGGCCGAGGTCTTCGGGATGCCATTGGTCGAGACGCGCGCCGTCGAGACGTACGTGACCGGCGACCGGCTGCCACAGGCCCACCAGCGCCCGGGCGAGCGTCGATTTTCCGGATGCCGATGGCCCAATCACGGCGACCATGCGTCCGGGCTCCACGGTGAAAGTGATGCCGGCCAGGATCAGCTGCCGGGTTTCGGGCGCGGCCATGCGCAGGCCTGCCACCTCCAGCCGTCCATTGGGCGCGGGCAGGTGCGTACGTGGACGCGAGGGTGGCTCGGCAGCGAGCAGTCCGTCGAGTTTTCGGTAGCTTTCGAATGCCTTGAGGAAGCTACGCCAATGGCCGATTGCCTGTTCGACGGGGGCCAGCGCGCGACCGAAGATGATCGTGCCGGCGATGATCGAGCCGGGGCTGATCTCGCTCCTGAGCGCCAACCAGGCGCCGATCGCAAGCATCAAGGACTGGCCGAGCAGGCGCAGCGTCTTCGACAGCGACGACAAGCCGCCAAGCCGATCGGAGGCCACGATCTGCCACGCCAGTGCTTCCCGGTTCGCCTTCTGCCACCGCGTGCGATAGGCGTTGGTCATGCCCATCGCCGTAATCGTCTCGGCGTTGCGTTGTCCGGTTTCCGCAAGCTCGATACTGGCGTTCGCGGCCTTGTTGGCCTCGGCCAGCGGGGCGCGGCTTCGTGCTTCGCTGATCCAGGCCAGTCCCAGCAGCATCAGTGCGCCGAACGTGGCGGCAAGGCCGAGCATCCAGTGGACCATGAAGATGACGAGCAGATACACGGGCGTCCACGGCGCGTCGAAGAACGTGATCGGTCCGGGGCTTGCCAGGAACTGCCGGAGATTGTCGAGTTCGCGCAGCGCCGGCACGCTGGCGCCTTGCGATGCGATGTTGCGTCGGAGAGAAGCTTCGAAGATGCGGTCGCCGACGCGCTGGTCGACTTCGACGCCGACGCGGACGACAACCCGCGAGCGCACGAGCTCGAGAATTCCGATGATGCCGTAGATCAGAGCGGTCATGATGGTGAGGGCGACGAGCGTCGGTACCGAGCCCGAGGTCATGACGCGGTCGTAGACCTGCAGCATGAACAGCGGTCCGGCCAGCATCAGGATATTGATGAAGAAGCTGAACACGCCGGTGGCGAAGAAGGCGCGGCGGCTCGCATCGATGGCCGCGCGGATCTCGCTTTGACCAATACGTGGGCGTTGGTCGACGGCCGGCAACGCGGGCGCGGCTGCTGGCGCGGTGACCACGGGGGCTTCGCTGCGTTCGCCGGACAGGAAGGACGACAGCCGGCCACGGACGCTATCAGACAGATGGGGCAACTGGGCGGCGGCGGTATCGGCAGTGATCCGCGGCGCTCGCGTCGATGCCTCGGTCTTCGCGGGCACGGTTGCTGCCGAAGGTTTGGCCGCCGACGAGTTCGGGGCTGCAACGGGCGCCTCTGTTTCGGCGGGCTTCGCCGAGGCTACACGCGAAATGGGGTTTGTCGGCGTTTGCGCGTTCAGTGGACGCACCGTGATGCCAGGACCGGGGTCCCGCAACAGCGCCTCTAGCCGCGGATTGGTCGCGGCAAGGCGATCGCGGTTCGGCGGTTCGATGGGGGGGCGGGAGGTCACTGCGCGGCCTGCTACTCGGTCTACGCCCGGCCATGGTCCGCGGACCGGGTCGGGGACGACAGCGGACCATTCCTGGGCCGTCCCTTGTCCCGCAATTTGAGGCCAAGACGGTGAGTATTGGATTAACCGCGAGCGGTGGTTATGACGATTAGGGAGAATTCGACCGCAGCGGACTTGCCGTTAGCAGAAAATTTGCCATTCGCGGTCAAAGTGCGATGCTCATGATAAGCTGGCGTTAGTCTGTCGAGGAGAGAGTATGCGTCTCAAGAGCATGATCGCGATGGTGGCCGCCGTTCTGGCGCTCGCTCTCGCAAGCCCGAAGTCCGCCGAGGCCTTCGGATGGCACCGCACTGGCGAGCCCGCTGGCTGGGGCCGGATGCGCACGGTGCGCCACTGGGTGTATCGCCCGCGCCACCATCACGTATATCACAGCCACGTCGCCACGGACCCGTACGCCTACCGCTACGAGCCGCGCGGCTATTATCCGTATTACAACTCGCATTACTGGCGTCCGGCGCACGAGATGCGCAAGCGTCGTCCGCATTATGCCCTGCCCAAGTATTACCGGGCGTGGGGTCATCCGAAGCGGAACTACCGTCACGTCGAATGGCACATGAAGAAGTACGGCGGTCATCGCCGCGGCCATTGGTGATCCGCTGACGCAGAGCGTCGCGAATTGAACATCTGAGGCGGCCCTGTTTCCGCGCGACACCGATCGGTGAGGCGGAGGCGGGGCCGCTCCTGTTCATGCCACATTCATGTGGTGGAGACTGTATTCTGTTCAGCTCGGGCCCTCCGGTTTGCGTCGAAGGACGCACGGGCGTTCGGCGGGTTGGCAGATGCGCGGAGATGAGGGCTCGTCTCCCGGTCTGCGGCCCCGATCCAAAATCAGGTTCGATCCGTGTCGAGGAGAAATCCATGCTCAAGAAAGCTCTGTATTCACTCATGGCGCTGACGATGGCCGTGGGCGTCCTGGCAACGTCATACCAGCCAGCCGAAGCCCGCCGTGGCGGACGCATCGCACTCGGCGTCGGCGCTGCCGTACTGGGTCTCGGCCTGCTCGGCGCGCACGCGCATGCCCGTGATCGCGGCTACTATCGCAGCTCCTGCTACAAGGGGCCGGAAGAGTGCAGCTGGAAGAACCGCCGCTGCTTCGAGAACCGTTATGGCGACGTCGTTTGCCGCGGCGGCCGTTATACGTGCTGGCGTCCGACGTACTGCGATTGAGTTTCGCAGCGTCGCTTACGGCAGCGCGCCGTCGAGCGGGTCGTGACAAAATTCGAACAGCGAAGGCGGTGCGGC
Organism: Hyphomicrobium sp.; assembly: GCA_022843145.1. Taxonomy (GTDB): domain Bacteria; phylum Pseudomonadota; class Alphaproteobacteria; order Rhizobiales; family Hyphomicrobiaceae; genus JAKAML01. The sequence goes on along the minus strand of JALHOF010000011.1, from coordinate 152,535 downwards.
AAGTCGCGCCGCCTTTCGCGTTATCGAGGACACTGAGGGCCTGATATGTCCGATCCCATCCCGCCATCATCTCTCGAGCCTGCGCCGCCACAGGATTATCGGAACCCGCCAAGCGGCACGCCGCCGATGCTGCGGTTTCTCGCGCTCAATCTCGGCATCGGAGTGGGCGTCGGTATCGGCTTTGCAGCCCTGGTCGTGATCGCCAATATCGGCGCCCTGAAAACGCTGATCGCCGGAGCGGAGAACCCTTGGCTCGCGATCTTCCTGCTCTACTTCATGTGTGCATCGACGTTCGGTAGCTTGGCGATGGGGGCCGCTGTCATGTCCCTTCCATACGATACGCCGGACAACAGCGTTCAAGACGACGATCACACGTGACTTGCGGGCAATGCTGGGACTTCAGTTCCCCGCAGCCGACCGTCGTCGCATCGCCGCGAGATGCAGCGCGACGGCTGCGGCGTTCGACACGTTGAGGCTGTCGATCGGTCCTGGCGCGCCGATCCGGCAGATCACATCGCAGGATTCGCGCGTCAACTGCCGCAGACCCTTTCCTTCGGCGCCGAGGACGAAAGCCGTCGGCCCGGCCAGCGGTTCGTCGTCGATCAGCGTCTCGCCATCGCCGTCCAGACCGATGAGGCGGACGCCCTGCTCCTTGAGTTCCGTCATCGCGCGCGCGAGATTCTGAGCGAGCACGATCGGCACCACTTCGAGAGCGCCGGAAGCGGATTTCGCCAAAGTGCCATTGAGCGGCGGGCTATGTCGGCGGGTCATTACAAGTCCAGCCGCACCAAAGACGGCGGCCGAGCGAATGACGGCACCGGCATTGTGCGGGTCGGTCACCTGATCGAGGATGACCAGCGGAGCGCCGGCGTGCGCGGCCTCCGCCAGTGCTGCGAGTTCGGGCTCGTCCAGCTCTTCCGTTTCCATCATCGCGCCTTGATGGACGGTGTCGGGCCCCAACATCCGGTCCAACTCGCGCGGGGTCACGGGCTCAGGCGTGACGTTGCGTGCGGCAAGGGCATCGGCAAGCCGGCGGGTGGCGTTATCCGTCATCAGAACGCGGCCGATCCGGCGGCCGGGATTGCGCAGCGCCGCTTCGATGGGATGGATTCCGAAAAGCCGGACGATCCCGTCGTCGAACACGGGTGTCGAAGCTTGGGGGCGGCGAAAGCCGGGCTTCGGGCGGCGGTCGAAGCGCTTCTGATGATCGGGCATTGGCGGCTTTCGGATGCAAGGCGGTTCTGCGGACGGGCGCGATTGGCCAAAGTCCATGGTCACTCCTGGGCCAGTCGGCAGCAGCGATCAAGCCTCAAAATCGAGGCTCCGGCCCTGGCTCGATTTCCATTTGACAGGATCGGGTCCTCTGACCATAAGGACACGACTATGACGGAGCCCTGTCGCTTGTCGAGCGCAGGGCGCTTTCGTTATGACTTGCCGGGAGTTGGTCTTCGGACCTGGTCCGGAGAGGTGCCCGAGTGGTTAAAGGGGACGGACTGTAAATCCGTTGGCTCAGCCTACGTTGGTTCGAAACCAACCCTCTCCACCATCTTCCCCAAGCTGCGTTCGATCGGTTCGCTGACCCTGGGGTTAGGATGGGTCGTCAATGCGTCCTGTCGCTCGGTCGCTGCCGTGCTTTCGTTGCTCGGCGAGCGGCATCCATCATCCGACGTTCCACTCGTCGTGCTCGCTCACGCCTCAGCCCTTAGGCGGACGGCGGCTTCTCCGATTGCTCTGCCGTAGCTCTTGAATTACTTGATCGCTTGTCCGAATTGGACGAGCGTAAGGGATCTAACGGATACTTCCGCCGGCGGCCTCGTTCATTCCGCGGGGTGACGGAACGTCACGGTCGATCACTCATCGAGACGAGGAGGAGCGATGCGCGAAGTCAGCCTTGGACTGATCCTCTTCTTCTTCTGGCTCGCGCTGTCCGGGCACTACACTGCGTTCCTGATCTCGATCGGCGTCATCACGACGGTGCTGTGCGTCGTCTTGGCGCGCCGCATGGGCGCGCTCGATAGTGAAGGCCATCCGACGCAACTTTTCTATCAGGCCCTCACGTATTGGCCTTGGCTCGCGTGGGAAGTGGTCAAGTCGGCGTGGAGCGTCACCAAGATCATTCTCGATCCGAAGCTGCCGATTTCACCGACGATGACCGTTGTCGAGGGTAGCCAGCGGACGGCGGTGGGATTGGCAACATATGGCAACTCCATCACGCTCACGCCGGGGACGATCACCACGCTCGTCGAAGGCAACCGGCTGACGGTGCATGCACTCGTCCGCGACGGTGCCCTCGATCTCGAGGGCGGCGGCATGGATCAGCGCGTAACGCAGTTCGAGGGTCGGTCATGATCTTCGCTGCCGCTGCCATCGCCATTCTCGTGTCTCTCGCGCTCGCCGTCGTTCGCGCGCTCCGCGGCCCGACCGTCTTCGACCGCGTACTCGCGGGCAATACCGTCGGAACACTCGCTATTCTCCTGCTTGCGACGTATGGGTTCGTGACCGGCCGGCCCGAGTGGCTCGATATCGGCATCGCCTACGGTTTTCTGAATACGATATCGACGCTTGCGGTGCTCAAGTTCTTCCGGCACGGCGATCTCGCATACGACATCGACGAGAAGGGCGATGCGTCATGATCGACGTTCTCGTGGACGCCATCAGCGGCGTGTTCATTCTGTCCGGCGGTTTCTTCATCCTGGTCGGCGCCATCGGTCTAGCGCGGATGCCGGACCTCTATACGCGGATGCATGCCGCAAGCGTCACCGAGACGCTCGGCGCGGGACTGCTGTTGATCGGTCTGATGATGCAAGCCGGCTTCACGCTCGTCACGCTCAAACTCGTCTTCCTCCTGCTTCTCCTGGTGTTCACCGGACCGATGGCATCGCATGCACTCGCGCAAGCGGCGCTGCACGTCGGCGTGAAGCCGGTGCTTGCCGAGGATCGCCGCGACCGTCTCGACAAGCCGGACGGGCCCGGCCCCAAATCGGGCTCGGAGGCTTGAATGGAACTATTCACCAACGCGGTTCTGTTGACGCTGCTGGCCATTGTGACGGTGGCGATCGCTCGGCAGCGCAGTCTGTTCGGCGTCGTGATCCTTTCGGGGATCTACAGCTTCTTGATGGCCAGCGTGCTGATCGTTCTCGATGCGGTGGACGTGGCCATGACGGAAGCCAGCGTTGGCGCGGGCATCTCGACCGTCATACTGCTTGCGACACTGCATCTGACGAAGTCGATCGAGTATCCGAAACCGCGCAATACACTGCTGCCACTGTTCGTTTCTGTGTTCGTCGGTGCGGCCCTGGTGTGGGGAACGATCGACCTGCCGGCGTTCGGTACGGCTGACGCGCCCATTCATAGGCACACCACGCCGAGATACATCTCCGACGCGCAGGATCACCGCATCGCGCCGAACATCGTAACGGCGGTACTCGCGGACTACCGCAGCTTTGATACGATGGGCGAAACCGCAGTTATTTTTACGGGTGGAATCGGTGTGGTTCTGCTGTTGAAGGGGCGCCGCCGCCGTCGTCCCGGTAAGACGGCTGGCGAGGGCATGTCATGAAGCACGACGTTATTCTTCGGGTCGGCGTCAAGCTGCTCCTGCCGTTCATTCTGCTGTTCGCTCTCTACGTGCACTATCACGGCGATTACGGTCCCGGCGGCGGCTTCCAGGCCGGCGTGATCTCGGCGGGTATGATCATCCTCTACGCGCTGGTATTCGGCGTCGACAGAGCCAAACGCATCGCGCCGGAATGGCTCGTCGAGCGCCTCGTGCCGGCGGGCGTTCTGATCTATGCGAGCGCGGGGCTGCCCGCCATGTTCGCCGGAAAGAACTACCTCGACTACACAATCTATTCTCATGATCCGCTGCACGGCCACGAGTGGGGTGTGCTGCTGGTCGAGACCGGCGTCATCGTCACCGTCGCCGCGACGATGACGGCGATCTTCTATGCCTTTGTCGACCGCGGGAGGAGTGCATGACGGCGCTGACCACCTTCCTCGAGCATTACAACTATTTCATCACGATCTTCCTGATGGTGTCCGGGCTTTACATCGTCATCGCCCGCGGCAACATGATCAAGAAGCTCGTCGGTCTGTCGCTGTTCCAGACCTCGGTGTACCTGCTCTACGTCGCGCCCGGCAAGATCATCGGCGGCACGGCGCCCATCTTCGACCGCGCGTACACGGTCTATTCAAATCCGCTGCCGCATGTGCTCATCCTGACGGCAATCGTCGTCGGCGTCGCGACGTTGGCGCTGGGCCTGGCTCTGGTCGTGCGCATCAACGAAGCCTACGGCACGATCGAGGAAGACGAGATCTTCTCGGCGGACGGCGAGATATGATGGCTTTCGAGCATCACCTCCCGATCCTGCAGGTGCTGGTTCCGATGTTTGCAGCCGTGCTGTCGGCGTTCTGCATGCGCGGGACGACGGCTTGGGCGGTGGCGCTCGTGGCGAGTTGGGCCGCGCTTTTGATCGCGGTGCTGCTGGCTATCAAGGTCTTCGCATCGCCTGAGCCGATCTCCTACGTGATGGGTGGATGGACCGTCCCCATCGGCATCGAGTATCGCGTCGATCGGCTGAATGCGTTCGTGCTTCTACTGGTCACGATCATCGGCGCGGTGATCATGCCTTATGCGCGGAAGAGCGTCGCAAAGGAGATCGATTCCCACCAGCAGGCATGGTTCTACACGATGTACCTGCTCTGCCTGACCGGGCTGCTCGGCATCACGGTGACCGGCGACGCGTTCAACGTGTTCGTGTTCATGGAGATCTCGTCGCTGTCGACGTACGTGCTCATCGCTCTCGGGCGAAATCGCCGCGCGCTGCTCGCGTCCTATCAGTACCTGATCGTCGGAACCATCGGCGCGACGTTCTACGTGATCGGAGTCGGACTACTCTACCTCGTCACCGGTAGCCTCAATCTCGCGGATATCGCAAGCCGGCTCGGCGGCGCGTCGGCGGAATTCCAGCGCCCCATCATTGCGGCGCTCGCGTTCCTCACCGTCGGAATTTGTCTCAAGCTCGCCCTGTTCCCGCTGCATGTCTGGCTGCCGAACGCCTACGCTCACGCGCCGTCCGTCGCGACGGTGTTCCTCGCGGGCACAGCGACCAAGGTTGCGGTCTACCTGCTGATCCGCATCTTCTACTCGGTATATGGCGCCGCGATGCCGTTCACATCGCTGCCGGTGTCCGAGATCCTGCTCGTCATGTCTGTGGCCGCAATGGTGCTCGCGTCTCTGAGTGCGGTGTTCGAGAGCGACACCAAGCGCATGCTCGCCTATTCATCGGTCGCCCAGATCAGCTACATGACACTCGGGATCGCGCTCGCCAACGAGAGCGGGCTCACCGGCGGCATCGTGCATATGATGAACCACGGCGTGATGAAGGCCGCGCTGTTCCTCGCGCTCGGCGCCGTCTTTTTCCGCGTCGGCTCGGTGCGGCTCGATGATCTTGCGGGTATCGGTCGCAAGATGCCGCTGACGATGGCGGTCTTCGTCGTTGCCGGGCTCGGCCTGATCGGCGTGCCGGGGACGGCCGGGTTCATCTCGAAGTGGTATCTCGCAGTTGGCGCCATCGAGAAGGGGTACTGGCCGCTGGCCTTCGTGATCGTCGCGAGTTCGCTGATCGCGGTCGTCTATATCGGTCGTGTCATCGAGGTCGCCTACTTCCGGGAGCCGTCGGCAAACGTGGCGTCCACGCGTGATCCTCCGCTTTCGATGCTGGTGCCGATGCTCCTGCTCGGTGCTGCCACGCTTTATCTCGGCGTCTACACGGAGTGGAGTGCAGGGCTCGCTCAGGACGCTGCCAGGATGCTGCTCGGGGGGCTCAAGTGATGTTTGCGCTCTCGCCCGAAGATCTGGTTGTCCTGGCACTGCTGATCCCGGCCATCGCAGCCGTTCTTATCCCGCTTTTTCACAAGTCGCCGAATGTGCGTGAAGCGGTGACGCTGGTGGCGGCTGCACTCGTGGCGCTGACCGTGTGGTCGTTGTTGCCGCTTGTGCTGTCAGGCATCCGGCCGTCGATGAAGCTCGCCGAACCCGTGCCCGGTGTCGCGTTGGCGTTCGCCGTCGAGCCTCTCGGAATGCTGTTCGCGCTCGTCGCGGGATCGTTGTGGATCGTCAACTCGATCTATTCGATCGGGTACATGCGCGGCAACCACGAGCCGCGCCAGACCTCGTTCTACGTCTGCTTCGCCATTGCCATCGCGGCGACGATGGGCATCGCGTTCGCCGGCAACCTGTTCACGCTGTTCCTGTTCTACGAGGTGTTGACGCTCTCGACCTACCCCCTGGTTACCCACAAGGCGACGCCTGAAGCGATGCGCGCCGGCCGCGTCTACCTGATGCTGCTGATCGGTACATCGATGGTGCTGCTGTTGCCCGCCATCGTCATCACGGGCGTTCTCGCCGGTACCCTCGATTTCAAGGCCGGCGGCATACTCGATGGCAAGATCGGCGCGGCAGGACTGAGCCTGCTGTTGGCGCTGTTCGTGTTCGGGATCGGCAAGGCGGCGCTGATGCCGTTTCATTTCTGGCTGCCGGCTGCGATGGTCGCGCCGACGCCCGTCAGCGCGCTTCTGCATGCCGTCGCGGTCGTGAAGGCGGGCGTCTTTTCGGTGCTCAAGATCATTGTCTACGTTTTCGGGATCGACACGTTGGCGCGAGCGGGTACGACCGATTGGCTTGTTTGGGCTGCGTCGGCGACGGTCATCATCGCGTCTCTTGTCGCGCTGCGGCAGGACAACCTTAAGAAGCGGCTCGCGTATTCGACGGTTTCGCAATTGTCGTACGTGATCCTCGCCGCCGCGATCCTGACCCCGCTTTCGGCCATTGGAGCCGCGATGCACATCGCCGCGCACGCCGTCGCCAAGATCACGCTCTTTTTTGCCGCCGGCAGCATTTATACCGCCGCGCACAAGACCGAGATCAGCCAGCTCGACGGTATTGGCTGGAAGATGCCGTGGACGATGACCGCGTTTGCCATCGGTGCGCTCGGCATGATCGGTCTCCCGCCTACCGCTGGCTTCTTCGGCAAGTGGTTCATGCTGCAAGGCGCTACGCAGACGGGCCAATGGTTGCCGGTCGCGGTGATCATGGCCAGCACCGTGCTCAATGCGGCCTACTTCCTGCCGATCGTGTTCCGCGCATTTTTTGCCGAAGCGCGTCCAGCGTATTCGCTCGGCGCCGCAGCGAACGTCGACAGTGACGCGCAGCACGATCACGGCGAGGCGCCGTGGCCGATCGTTCTAGCATTGTCGTTGACGGCGCTTGCGACGCTCGCGCTGTTCTTCGCGCCGGACGTACCGCTGGCGCTGGCCAAGCTCATGGTCGGAGGCTAACGAATGGCGAACGGCGGCGATCACTGGCTGGTCCGCGAGACCACCATCCGGATACTCTGGCGAGGGTCGATCGCGGTGCTCGCGCTGCTCGTGCTCGTCGATTTCTTCGTCGATCATCATCCACAATTCGGCATCGATGGCACGCCTGGCTTCGGAGCCTGGTTCGGGTTCCTGTCGTGCGTCGCGATGGTTCTCGTCGCCAAGGCGATAGGCGTGGTGCTCAAGCGGCCGGATACCTATTATGACGAATAGCATTCTGGCCTCTCCGGCCCTCATCTTGATCATCGCCGGACTGCTGTTGCCATTGCTGCCGGCGACGCTGCGGTCGCTTGCGCTGCTCGCTGCGCCGCTCGTCGCGCTCTTGATGGTGTGGCAAGTGCCCGACGGCACTGTGGTCACGGTCAGCTATCTCGGCTTCGAACTCGCGCCGATGAAGGGCGACAAACTTTCGCGCCTGTTTGCAACGGTTTTCGCGGTCATGGCGTTCGCCGGCGGTTTGTTCGCGCTCAATCAGAAGCGCACGTCCGAACTCGCGGCCGCCTTCGTCTATGCCGGCGGGGCGATCGGGGTGGCATTCGCGGGCGACCTGATTACGGTGTTCGTTTTCTGGGAATTGATGGCGATCGCATCGACGCTCGTGCTGTGGTCGGCTGGGCCGTCGGCGCGGAGTGCGGGCCTGCGCTATGCAGCGATCCATTTTCTCGGCGGCGTAATCCTGATGGCCGGCATCGCCGGCGAGGTCGCGGTATCCGGCTCGGTGGCGTTCGTCCCGCTCGACATAAGCACGACACCGCGCAAGCTCATTCTGCTCGGGTTCCTGATCAATGCGGCCGCAACGCCGCTGTCCGCGTGGCTACCCGATGCCTATCCGGAAGCGTCGTGGTCGGGAATGGTGTTCTTGTCCGCATTCACCACCAAGACGGCGGTTTACGTGCTGATCCGAGGCTTCCCGGGCACGGAGATCCTGATCTGGATTGGCCTAGCGATGGTGTTCTACGGGATCATCTACGCGATCCTCGAGAACGACATGCGCCGGATTCTCGCCTACTCGATCGTCAATCAGGTCGGGTTCATGGTAACGGGTGTCGGCATCGGCACGCAGATGGCGATCAATGGCGCCGCGTCGCACGCCTTCGCGCACATCATCTACAAAGCGCTGTTGCTGATGGCGGCTGGCTCCGTGCTCTTCATGACCGGCAAGCGCAACTGTACCGATCTCGGCGGCTTGTTCCGAACCATGCCGCTGACGACGATTTGCGGCATCATAGGTGCACTCGCGATCTCGTCGTTCCCGCTCACCTCGGGCTTCGTTTCGAAGTCGATGGTGACTCAAGGCGCCGCCGATCAGCACATGGCGACTGTTTGGTTTCTTCTGGAGGCGGCGTCCGCAGGCGTGTTCCTGCATGCCGGGATCAAGTTCCCCTGGTTCGTCTTCTTCCAAAAAGACTCGGGCCTCAGGCCGTCGGATCCGCCGTGGAATATGCGCGCGGCCATGATCCTGTGCTCGGCGATCTGCATCGGTCTAGGGGTTATGCCACAGCCGCTGTACGACATGCTGCCTTACCCGGTCGCGTACGTTCCCTACACCACGAGCCATGTGATGCTGCAACTGCAGCTCCTGCTCTTCTCGGGCCTCGCGTTCTTCTTGATGCTGGGTCTTCTGAAACGGACGATGACGATTACACTCGATGTCGATTGGCTATGGCGCACGCCGGGGGCCGCTCTCATGCGCGCATTGGACGGCGCGGCAGGCTCCGTCGCTTCGGCGTCAGCCGTGTTGAGCCGGAGCGTGGTGACGGTCATCCAGACGCGGCTTCGCCGACACCATGGGCCGGACGGCGTATTCGGCCGAGCTTGGCCGACCGGCACGATGGCCTTTTGGACCACGATCATGCTCGGCGCATACTTGGTCCTCAGCTACATCTGACGAGGCGTTCACGAAGCGCTCGTATTGCACAAAAAATCCTCCCCGCAACGGGTGTTGCGAGGAGGTTCAGGTAAGACTGGCTACGTTTTCATTCGTTCAGAGCGTCTGCGTTACTTCGCAATCTTCGGCAGCGTCTTCGCCTGCTCAGAGGTCACGTTCAGCACGACGCGATCATTGACGAACTTGAACTCCGACGGCATCAGACGGACGCGCGTCTCGCCGAGGCCGAGGAAGCCGCCGATGTCGGCGTGCATCTCGGTGACATTGCCAGCGGTGTCACGCTGGAATGCGGCGACCTCGCCGAGGTTCTTGTCGTCGCTCGAGTAGACGACCTTGTTGATCCAGGCCTTCGCCTGTTCATCGGTCAGCATCGGCGACGAGGCCTTGCTGGATGCGCTGGACGTGTCCTGAGTCGTCGACATCGGCGGCTTCACTTCGACAGCGGCCGGCGGCGTGGTCGGCGTCGTCGACGGAGACGGTGCGGTCGTCTGTGCCAGTGCTACGCTCGAGATCGCCATCGTGGCGGCGGCAAGGATGGGGATGAACTTCTGCATGATCAACTCCAGAGGTTGTTTCCTGTTCGCGCCTGCTCAATGGGGCGCGGAGGAGAAACGTGCCGAGGAGCTGTTGGTTCCGCAAATCGTGTATCGAAGTGCGCGCACAGGTCGATTGAGCGGCGCGGTGAGACCGCTTGGATTGTGGTCGGATTGTTGACAAGTCGCAGTGGGCGAGCGGATCAATCGGACATGCCGCGGCCAACTGCCGAGTTCGCAGCATCCGGCGCGGATTTGTTGACGACCGTGCGGCTCCCATCGGTGGACGCTTGTGAATCCGCTGCGCCATAGATCGTGCGCGCGCCGAGGACATCGCCGGCAGTCAGGCCCGCGTGGGCCTCGTCGTAGCGAAACGACATGACGTGACCGCGTGCGCCGGGATGGTCGAGCCCGATCGCATGACCGATTTCGTGGGTCAGCGTGTGGACCAGATCATAGGATGTTAGATCGCCGTCGAAGCCGATTTTCCAGCGCCTTTCCGGATTGAGGCAGATCGTGGCGTGGACGATGGGACGGGTGGCATCGCGCGGCGCCCCGCCAAGCGCGAGATTGGTGAAAGCTTGGCCAGTGGGTTCGGCTTGCTCGCCGATCACGATGTCGGCCGTGTCCTGATCCGCGACCTCGAAGAATCGGAGCCGGGCGATCTGCTGCCAGCGCGCGAACGCGGCTGTCACGGCCGTTTTGAAAGCTGCTCGGTCTAGCTTTGAGCGCGCGATGACGGTGTCGGGAGCACGCGTATGTCCACAATTGACCGCAGAACTGCGCTTGATCGCATTCGTGGCGATCGCATACCGCAACACCGTGATCTCGTGCGGCGCATTCCGGTGCCAGCGCACCGCGGAGCCGTCGATGGACAACGGACGGAAAACATCGCTGGCCAGGGCTGGGCCGGCCATCATCACAGTGAGGGCACTCGCGAGCGTCAGGATGTTTGCTCGCGGGCGCCACGGGCGCAGCAGGTGCAAGTCTTTTCCCCCTCATCGACAATGGAAGTGGACCAGCATCGGTGCGTCGATGCAACCCCCGTTCGCATCGTTATGACGAGGTGTTGCCAAACCCGCACACGCGCTGCGCAAGTGCCACGTTTGCAGTGAACGGAACCCCAAAGTCTGCCTTTAGTAGGTAGACCCTGCGCGACGATCGTGCATCAGCGACCTCGGAGACCCAAGTGATCGATCCCAAGATGGCGATTGCGCTCGTGCTGGCCATGACGCTCGTGCTCTTCGTGTGGGGCAGATGGCGTTACGACATCGTTGCGATCTGCTCGCTTCTCGCGGCAGTCCTATTGGGCGCCGTCCCGGCCAAGGATGCATTCTCCGGGTTCGGAGATCCGGCGGTGATAACGGTGGCGCTGGTGCTCGTCATCAGCGCCGCCATTCGACAGTCGGGTATTCTGGAACGGGGCCTCCGGCGGTTCGGCGGCGTGCTCGACAGTCCGGGCACGCAGGTGATCGGGCTGACAGCCATGGTGACCGTGCTTTCGGCCTTCATGAACAATATTGGCGCGCTGGCCATCATCATGCCGCTGGCGATCGCATCGGCCGAGCGCGCCAAAAGCTCGCCGTCCGTGGTGCTGATGCCGCTCGCCTTCGGCTCCTTGCTCGGCGGATTGGTGACACTGATCGGAACGCCACCCAATCTTTTGATTTCGAACGTACGGCAAGACGTTTCCGGGATGCCGTTCAGCATGTTCGACTTCGCGCCCGTCGGCGGCGCCGTCGCACTGGCGGGTGTCCTGTATCTCTCGGTCGCCTGGCGGCTGCTGCCGCGTGATCGCAAGGGCGCACCGTCTCCGGAATCGAAGTTCAGGATTTCTGATTTCGTGACGGAGGCGCGGGTTGGCGAAGAGTCGCCATTCGACGGCAAGACGATCGGCGATCTCGAGGCGATTGCCGACGGTGAAGTGACAGTCATCGCGTTGACGACCGGAGGCCGGACGATCCGTGTGCCGCAACGCTCGTGGCGGCTGGCGGTGGGCGATGTCATCGCGATCGAGGCTGATGCTGCCCAGTTGAAGCGAGTGGTCGACGAAGGGCAGCTCGTTCTTGTCGGGGACAAGGAACTCTCGGAGGAGCATGCCGGGTCAACCGAGATCGGCACGATCGAGGTCGTCGTGAGTGCGTCGTCCGATCTCGTCGGCCGAACGGCGGAGTCCATGCGGCTGCGTGAATTGGGCGTCAATCTGCTCGCCGTCAGCCGCCAGGGCCGCAGGCGGACGACACGCATCGGCGCGCAACCGTTCAAGGAAGGCGACGTGCTCGCGCTGCAAGGCGACATCGACCATGTCGGATTTCTGGTTCGCGAGCTCGGGCTGCTGCCGCTCGCCGACCGCAAGATCGAACTTGGCCGCCGGGGCAGCGGCTGGCTGCCGCTCGGTCTCATGGCGGCTGCCGTCGCCGCCGCCAGCCTCGACCTCACCCCGATCGCCATCTCGTTTCTCGCCGCCGTCGTCGTGTTGGCGATTACGCGTGTGATGCGTCCGGGCGAGATGTACGAGGCCATCGACCCTTCGATCATCATCCTGATGGCGGCATTGATCCCTGTGACGACGGCGGTGCAGACCTCAGGCGGAACAGAGGTCGTGTCCGCTTTCGTGAGAGTCTGGCTGGGCGGCGTCTCTCCGATGATGGCATTGGCGGCCGTCATGTTCGCCACGATGCTGGTCACACCGATCCTCAACAACGCGGCGACGGTGCTGTTGATGGGGCCGATCGCGGCGAGCTTCGCCAAGGCATCAGGCCTCAATGTCGATGCGTTCCTGATGGCGGTTGCCATTGGAGCGTCGTGCGACTTCCTCACGCCGTTCGGCCATCAGTCGTGCACACTCGTCATGGGGCCGGGCGGATACAAGTTCAGCGACTATCCACGCCTCGGTGCGCCGCTGACGCTGATCGTTGCCGGCGTCGCGTTGCCGATGATCGCGTATGTCTGGCCGTTGACCGCTGGATGACGGCGTTCGATCTCGGGTGCATGCGCAATGATCGCGTTGGGTGCGCGTGGTCCCGTGTATGTCAAATCTACTATCGCCGGGGTCGCCAGCGGCCTAGCGTAGCGAGTTCCCGTGGCGTCGCGACAATCGCGGCTCCAGGCATGGTGTCATTTACCATTGCATCTTTCGCCGGCCATTCCGCCGAATTCTAAGATACTCCTCCCTGGTTCGGTGTGATTGGATGCGATACGTTGCAATAGTTTGAATGCAGATCGATGCGCCTCCACTGGAAGTGAGAATGATGAGTTCCGAGTCAATTTCGACATGGACCGGGACGCCTACGTCAGCCGGCTGGAATATCCCCAAATTGCAGAGTTACCTACGTTATTGGCCCGCGCTCGCGACGCTGATCCTCGCTTTGAGCGCCACCGTTTTGTTCAGCTGGATTGCGCGCGAGACGCCGCGTCGCGAACTCAATGCGCGCATGTCGACTCACGCGGCCATGACTCGCGACACCGTCGTTGATCTTGTCGCTTCTTACGCCCAGCTTCTGCGTTCCGCGGCGGCATTCGTGAATGCGACCGGCACGCCCAATCGGGAATCCTGGCGCAGGTTCGGGTCCGGCTTGTTCATGGAGCGCGAATTTCCCGGGATGCAGGGGATTGGCTATGTTGAAGTTGTCCGCAACCTCGAGGTCGGCCAGCTCGAAGCGCGACAACGCGATGCCGGCGTGACTGACTTCCGTGTTCACCCCGAGGGCGATCGGCCGTTCAAGACCGCTATTCTCTTCATCGAGCCCGAAGACTGGCGCAATGCGCGCGCTCTCGGTTTTGATATGTGGTCTGACCCAACACGGCAGGTCGCGATGAGCCGAGCTATCGACACGGCACAGGCTGTTCTAACCGATAGCGTAACGCTGAAGCAGGAAACCGACGTCGACGTGCAGCAGGGTGCGCTGCTCTACTACCCGATCTATGAGGGCGCCGACATTCCGCCGACGCTGGAGCAGCGGCGCGCGCGTATCAAAGGGTTCGTTTACAGCATCTTCCGATTGCGCAATTTTCTGGAGCGATCGTTCGCGAAGAACCTGGCGACGACCGTATCTTTGGTCAGGGTGGAAGCGTTCTACGGTACGGGGCCGGAGGAAACGTCGAAAGTCTACGATAGCGCGCAGCCGAAAGCAGGAAGTCCGCTGTCCAGAGTGCCGAATGCCCCCTTGGCGACGGCGATCGTCGACGCATCGACGGGCGAGCAGAGCTTCGTGCTCCGGCTTTCTTCTCTACCGGCACTGGAGCGGTCGGTCGACTGGTCGGTGCCGTCGATCGCGTGGTGGGGTGGTCTCATCATATCGACACTGCTGGCGGGCATCGCCGCGTCCGTCTCACATGCCCGAGAACAATCGGCCATTGCAGCAGTTCGCCTATCAGCCGAGGTCGCCGAACGCCGTCGCGCGCAGGATGAGGTTCAACTCGCGAATAACGAGCTCATCCACCGGGTCAAGAATACGCTGACGGTGGTGTCAGCCATCGCGTCGCAAACGGCGCGTCATTCCAAGTCGATGCCTGCGTTCATCGGTGCGTTCCGTGAGCGCCTCGGTGCGCTCGCGAAGGTTCACGACATGCTGCGTCCAGATCCGGCCTTCTCGCCGGATCTCAAATCGTTCGTGCAAGATATTCTCTCGGCCTACACGTCAAGCCGGCGCGCGGCCTTGCACGTCGACGGACCAGCGCTGGAAATACCGAGGAACGAAGCGGTTCAGTTCAGTTTGTTGATCAACGAGCTGGCGACAAACGCCACCAAGTACGGTGCGTGGTCGCTGCCCTCTGGCGTCGTGACGGTTACATGGTCACTGCACACGCCTGACGATGGCGAACGGGTCGCTTGGGTTTGGAAGGAAACTGGTGGACCTGCGGTCACCGCGCCAGACAGCGCCGGCTTCGGGACGCACGTCATTTCGTCCATTGCCCGCGCTCTACGTGGAACTGGACAGACCCACTTCGACGCCGACGGGTTGCGATTTGTGTTGGATTTCCCGCGGCGGGTTTCCAACCCGTCGATCGGGACCAACGATCCCATCGGCGACCTCAACCCGACATAATCAAACGGGCAATGCGAACCGAAGTCAGTGGTTCGGCTGCGAGCGGCATGTCTTATTCCCCTGGCCCGGGGCTATGATCGCCAGCCGCGCCTGCATGCGGGCGTTGAGTGCGCGTGCATCTGAAATTGCGGTGGCGAGACGCGCATCGAATTTGGACGCGCGCTCGACGTCACGAGCAGCCTCTCGATCGAGCCGTCCAGCGACGAAGTCGATAATCGTGGATGCTTGAACCGACATGTTCGCCTCCGTGATCTTGTCCAGGGCAGGTCTCGCCAGCGTCAGAGCACGCCGGCGATGTTGAGAACGACGAGAAGCGAAAGCGGGACGCCGAGCATCCACAGGAGGACATTCTTCATGGTGGAATTCCACTTCGGTGTTGGCTTGGTAAAACTGACTGACCTTGTCGTTTTGAGTGCGGCACGCCGAGGTCATGTGTTTAGAACGCTCGGCTCCAGAGAAAGTTGCGGCGGGCCGCTAAGAAAGCGGCTCGCCGTCACGACGCAAGCGCAGCCTTCAGGTTTGGCCCTGGACGCTCGATTTCCTCTGTCGACCGCGTCGGTGTGAAATTCAACGAGGCGGCAAGCTTCACCAGGCTGTCGAACCGGGCCAATTTTTCGGCACTTGGAGATGATCCGGGAATGATGGTGGTGCCGCCATAGTCGAGTGCTGACACCCGTGCGCTGGGGAAATCGCGTTCCGCACGCCGCATCATGATCGCGAGGTGGCGTGGATCCATGCCGCCGACCGTGGCGATAACGACCGCGTCGAACGGCTTGGTCCGGGTGATATCCCTCTCGTTCGCCAGGGCCGATAGCCCTGCCGAGCCCGTGACCACGGAAGTTGCTACGCCCGAGGAAGACTTGAGGGATACGGCGACGATCTCAGCAGCGAGCGCGTCAATTTGGCCGCGCGCGGGCACGATCAGTGCTGTCGGCCGTTCACCCGGTTCGGTCGTGCGCTTTGAAGCTGCTTCGTTCACCACATCCGTCATGAACTCGATCACTTCACGCATCGCATCCTGGGCCAGGTTCACGCGGTCAGCATCAAGCTTCCCGCGGCGAATGTCGAACGCCGCGATCTGCAGTGCAGGCAACACGATCTTGTCGTTGACGTCGACGATCGACGTGGCGCTGACCGCTTCGGTGATCTGAGCCACGGCCTCCGGCTCGTCCCCGGCCAGGATCCGCCCGTAAAGTTCCTGATCTGGCGTCAGTGCTCGCTCGTCGCCGAGCAGCACGCTAACGACCTCGAGCCCAGAAATGTAACGGCCAAGAACGACGAGCAACATGGTCAGCGGCGCCGCCAGAATGAGGCCGAGAGGCCCCCAGATCAGCGTCCAAAAGCTTGCCGACACCACCATCGCGAATGGCGACAGTCCGGCCCTTTTGCCGAGAACGAGCGGCTCGACCATGTGGCCCATGACCGGTTCGCCGACCGCGAACAGCACCAGCGTCGCGATCGCCATGCCCCAACCGGGATCGACCGCGGCGGCAAGGATGATGGGCGGCACGGCTGCGATAAACGACCCGATGAACGGCACGAACCGCATGATCGCCGTGAGAACGCCCCAGAGGATAGGGTTGGGGACGCCGATGACGGCGAGCGCGATGCCGACGAAGACGCCAAAGCCGACGTTCAGCATCGCTTGTGCGAGAAACAATCGCGATAGCCGGGTGCCGGCGTCGTCCATGGCGGCAGTTGTGCCACTGAGATTGTCGGTTCCCGCGACACGTACGATCCGGTCTCGCAGATCTTGGTGCTGAAGCAGAAGGAATAGCGTGAAAAGAAGCGTAAGAGCGGTTTTCGCGAGCGGCGCGCCGAGGATCTTCAGCGCCGACAGCGATCCGTCTTCGGTGTCGGCGATCTGTTTGCCGGAATTCGGAACAACCGCAGGACCAACTACAGGCTTCGACGGGGCGGCGCCTGGTTGCGGCGACGTGGTCGGCGGCGTCCCCGCGACAGGCCGGAATTCGTTCTCGATGGCCGCGCCCAAATTCTCGACCGCATCGGTTGCGCGCTTGATCGCCCCTTCACCTTTGCCGAAGGCCGATACATAGCGCACCTTCTCGACGAGGTTCTGTTTGTAGGTCTGCAGTTCCGCCGCAAGCGACAACATCTGGGTCGTGAGCACGGTCGACATCATTACTGTTGCGGCAATTACGCCCATGAGCACAAGACTGACGGCAAGTCCCTCAGGCACGCGCCAATTCATCAAACGCCGCACGATCGGGTTGAGAATGAACGCGATGAGTGTTGCAACGGCCAAAGGAATGAGAATGTCTTGGCCTAGAACCAGCGCTGCGATGACCAGCGCGACAACAACGAGTGAAGCATAGAGATTGCGCACGTTGTCGGCGAAAAGCGGCATGTTTGGATCCCCGAGAAAAAGCAGCCGGCAAATCCTTCCTGACCATCGACCGACGATCGCGAAGGCGTGTTGCTACGCTCCGACAACGCGCACCGCATGGTTTCGTTGCACCGTACTTTCGATGGCGCAATCGGCGGGCTGCGCCACCGCAAGTTTGGCGTCGGGCTCGGGCTGGTTGTTAAATCCCCTTGGGGGTTGCCTAGCGACGACACTCGAGGTGCGTCGTCTTGACGGCATCGTCCGTGCGAAGAAAAAGGCAGCCGTGTGGAACCCGATATGGGCGACGGCGTTCTAGCTGCATGTGATCTGAAGCGCCAAGCGCTGCATGCACCAGGTCACACAGCCTTATCCATGCAGACACCGCAGAGAGCAGAAAAAGGAGTTTCTCATGACGAGCACCAGCGACAAGATCAAGGGCTACGCCAACGAGGCAGCGGGCAATATCAAGCAGGGCGTCGGCCGCGTTGTCGGTTCGGAGAAGCTGGAAGCCGAGGGCAAGATCCAGGAAATCAAGGGCGAGGGCCAGCAGGCCATGGGCGAAGCCAAGGAAGCGGTTTCCGATGCATCCGACGCTGTCACGTCGTCGAGCACGACCGACAAGGTGAAGGGTTACGCCAACGAAGCAGTCGGAAAGGTCAAGCAGGGCATCGGCCGTGTGACCGGCTCGACCGACCTCGAGGCGGACGGCATTGCGCAGGAAGTCAAGGGCGAAGCCCAGAAGCTGTCGGGCGACGTCAAGCGCACCATCGGCCGTTGATCGCCGCTTAACGTCTGAAAAGTGGTTGCCGCACCCCCGTGCCGGTCTCCAAGTTCAGACGGATCAAGGCGATTGACACGCAGCGCCCCGCGGCATTCCGCGGGGCGCTGTTCCGTTCCGGTAGGGATCGAAGCGAAGAAGTGGAGCCGGTGAGGGAACCATCGCATGCCACGCGACTTATAGTGTCATCTGTTTGCGATCAGGGTGGCAGTCATGTTCGACGTCTCAAGCCTTACGGATCAATTCGACGTCTCGCAGTGTGACGTGAACGGCTTAGCTGGTGCCCGAAACGTAGATCGCATGGGGCATCAGCCGTCGCTGGCCGATTCGGCGCAGACTTCGTTCCCCATCGAGCACGGCGTCACGGACGAGATGGATCTCGATGCGTTGAAGCGCTTGTTTGCTTAACGTGCGACAGTTCGGCGTCGGCCTCGGCGGTGCGACCGAGCCATTACCCCCGTGGTTCATCCGACAAGCCGCCCAGTGCACCGAAGATCGCGGAACGGTCGGTCAACAACCTAAGCAGCGGTCACCGATATGCCGAAGTCCAAGCGCCAGTCCGCTCGCGTCGATGCAACGTCATCGACGCGCAAAAAATCAGTTGCGGCCAAGCGGACTGGGAAAAAAAACAAGGTCGCAGCGGGGCGTCTGACGGGGAAGTCCAAAGAAACCGCATCGTTGAACAAGGCGCTCAAGACGTTCAAGTCGGAAGTGCGCGCCCGCATCGCGTCTGGCAAATCGGTTTCGGACGGTTCGGTCTCGACGATGGGTGGAAAATCCGAGGCATTCGCCGCGCGGGAGGTGCAGGTCCGGATCGCCGAGCTGGAGGCCAAGGCCGCTGCCGCCGCCAAGGCGGGCAAGAGATCGAAAAGAGTGGAGACGCGGCTCGAAGGGGATTTGGCCCGCCTGAAGTCGAAATCACGCCGTTGATCGACTAACTCGCTGCTGCGCGCTGAACATGTGGCACGTTAGATCAGGGGGCGGAGTGTCGATACCGAAGTTTCGTGATTGGCCAGTTCGGCAAGTTTCGCCTCATCCAGAATCTCGATCGCGCCCGGTTTCCAGCGGATCAAGCGGCGGCTTGTCAGAGCGTTCAAAGTCTTGTTGGTGTGGACGAGCGACAGGCCCAGAGAGTCTGCGAGATGCTGCTGCGTGAACGGGATCTTCAGCCGGTTGTTCTGCGTCAGGGCGAGCTGCCGGGCGCGGAGAAAGAGGTCAAGGAGGACGAACGCCACGCGCTCAATAGCCGACCGTCGTCCCACACTGAGCAGGTTCTCGTCGAGGAGGCGCTCACTGCGCGAGGCGAGCCATGTCAGATCGAAGGCGAGGCTGGGATGCTTTGCATAGAGCGACCATAATTTGTCGCGCGGGAATACGCACAGCACCATAGGGGTGAGGCTTTCGACCGAATGCTGCATTTCGTTGAACATTGAACCCTGCAGACCCATGAAGTCGCCCGGGAGCACGAAGTTCAAAATTTGCCTGCGTCCGTCCGCCAGTGACTTGTACCGGAAGCCCCAGCCCGAAAGCACGGTGTAGAGATGCGGGCTATTGGTGCCTTCGAGAAGGATGGTCGTACCCACCTCGGTGACGAATTCGCCCGATTTGAAGTACTCGATGAATGCGAGCTCTTCCGGCGAAACGGCCCTGAAGATTTCGAGCCGCTTCAGCGGACACTGTTGGCAGCGGGTCTGGGTAGGTGCTGCAACGCTCATCGCGGTTGGTCTCCGATCGAGTTTGGTCATCAGAGTCTAGCGGTGGAGGCGGGATACGCCTAGCGCGGGATGTTGCCGAGATGAACGATAAACCGCGGAAAATGCTGCGCGGCGATGGAACGCTCGTTGGTGTGCTGCGTTTAGCCCACATCGAACGAACCAACGTCAACACAGCCTTGCGGAGATTCAAATGGGCAACATGCTGCATTATGCGATCGTCTTTCTCGTGGTCGCGCTGGTCGCGGCCTTCCTCGGCTTCGGTGGCGTTGCCGGTACCGCGATGGAGGGTGCACGAATCCTGTTCTGGGTCGCGATCGTCCTGTTTGTGGTCTCGGCAGTCGCCAGTTTCATCCGGCGAGCGTAGCGGTGATTGACGTGCTCCCGCACGGGTGACCTCGCGGGAGAAACCAATGCAGCGGCCGGCATCGCAGGGCGACGCCGGCCGTTCTCGCTATTTTACTTGAAACGGATTTCGCGACTTTCTTCGACGCAGCTCTTCCAGTTTGACCGTTACGGACACTTTGAAGAACTGCTCTATGCGATGCGGCAACCGTGGAGCCTACGGATGAATGACACCGCGCAATCCCGGTCAAGCACTCCAGCGCGTCAGACTGCGCGGATCATTCTCATCGTCACGGCGTTTCTGCTGCCGACGCTCTCACTCATTCCGCTTGGCGGATTCTATCTTTGGGAAAAGGGTTGGATGCTGTGGTGGGCGATAGGCGCTTTGGGCGCGGTCGCGATCGCCATGCTGTTACAGCGATCGTTACTGAACCAGGCCACGCAAGTCGCCGATGAGGCAGCTACATCAGCCTCGGGCGCCGGTCTCGAGTACCAGACAAAAAAGGAATTGCTCGCGTGGGCGGATGTGCGGGCCATCGCCACGAAGGTCGATGTCGATAAGCTCGATACCGCCGATGCGATCATCGAACTAGGCCAGAATACGGTGAACGCCGTCGCGCGCCGCCTCCACCCGGAGAAACCCGACGCCGTTTGGCGCTTCACGCTGCCGCAGGCGCTCGCAATATCGGAGCGGGTCAGCGGCCGACTTGGCGACTTTGTCGATACGCGTATCCCGTTCGGTGATCGGTTGACGGTCGCGCAGCTCATGAGTGTCTACGGTTGGCGGCGCTATGTGGGGGTAGCGGAGCAGGCCTACGACGTCTGGCGCGTCATCCGAATGGCTAACCCCGCAACCGCTGTAACGCAGGAGGCGCGGGAGCGGCTGTCGCGCTCGCTCATGAACTGGGGCAAGGAGCACGTCAGCCGCCGAATTGCGGAGGCTTTTGTCGAAGAAGTCGGACGCGCCGCGATCGATCTCTACAGTGGCCGTCTGACGACAGCGGGAGACCGAGCTGTCGACCAAGCCAAGGATACGGCTGCCGAAGGGGCCGCGAACACGGCGCCGCCGTCGATCGTCGTGGTCGGCTCAGATGACGCAACGCGGACGCAGCTACACTCGGATCTCACGACAGCACTCGCCGGGCGCGCGGCATCGATCAACAGCAACGGCAACGATAGCCCTGGACTTGTGAATGTCAGCGTCACGGACGCGATCTATCCTCGCGGGTTTGCCCGCAGGCAGTTGACCAGAGCAATCTCCTCAGCTGACGTCGTGGTGTGGACAGCATCCGCGCAAGTCGGTCCCAGTGAGAGCGACGAAAACGCGATCGCGGAATTACGCCGCTTCTTCGTGTCCTCGAATACGGTTGTGCCGCCTGTGGTCATCATTGCAGCGACCGGGGCGCCGACGGATGCCCCGCGTGAGCTGGCGCGGTATGTCGGCGATCTCGCATCTGGTTTTTACAGCGCGGCGGGTCCTTATGAAATTCCCGCAGCCACCATCCTCGCTGTCGCGTCATCCGGTCCAGCACGCAATGCCGATCTTACTCGTTTGGCGGACACTATTCAGCGCAGTCTCTTGGATGTTCGAGCGGCGCGGAGTACCGCCTTTGACCGGACCACGGCAAGGCGCGGTTTGTGGGCGAGCGCCGGACAAGCCGCCACGGCGGTCGGTGGACTGGCGGGCGCACTCCTCAAGCCCCGAGTAGGCGGGAGCGAAAAGAGCCCGTCGGACGTGTGACACGAACGCGGCGACGCTGACGATCTAAAGTCGAAGGAACCCACGGCAGGGACGCGCGTTGTGAGGTCATGGATGCGGCAATCGACGCTGCGCCCCGCCATATCGAATTTGTCCCAGCCAAAGAACGAATTGAGGAGATCACCATGGCAAATGCAACGACCTACGGTTCCGCCGCACGCGTCGAGGATACTGCTCGCTCGACGGTCAACAAGATGGCCGACACCGCTTCCGACCTCGCCAACAAGGCTGGTCATCAGGTCGACAAGGCCCTCGACAGCGCCGAGTCCGCAGCACGCTCCGTCGCGGAACACGGCAAGGATGCGGGCGAGCGCGTATCGGCCGTCGCCGGGAACATGAAGACCGCGGTCGACAAGTCGGTTCGCGACCAGCCGATGGCGACCCTGGCGGTGGCCGCAGCGCTCGGCTTCGTCGTGGGCGCGCTTTGGAAGTCGTGAACCAGGCGGGTCAGTCTGTTCACACGCGACACTAAGAGAGGGGTCCGGCCATGTTTGGTTTCATCGTCAAAAAAGCGCAGGCGACTGTCGATAATGCGATCGGCCAAGTCGTCAACAGCGTCATTGTGGCCGTACCCCTCATCGTCGCAGGCGGGTTCGGAACCGCTGCTCTTCTTCGCTATCTCGACCGCACATACGGCACCGATGCGGCGTATCTCATTCTTGCGTGCGGCTTCGGAGTGATCAGCCTCGTCGCGCTTCTCGTGATGAATGCGAAGGCCCGCGCGACGCCGGCTGAAGTCGGCGCCGAAACGCCGACAGGCGAGGTCGAGGAGCCGAGCACCCTCGAGCAACTCGGGACGATGTCGAAAACGGATCGCGAGCTGCTGATGACGGCGTTGACGACGGCGGGTCCCCTCGCTTTGCCGGGAATTTTTCGCGTGATCGTTCGCAATCTGCCTCTGATACTCGCCGTATTGGCCGCCATTTTTGTGATGACCAGGCCGGGCGCGAGCGACGAACCCGCCGCAGATGGGCAAGCCGACCTGCAGCCGGCCGAATAGACGGAAGGAGCAGTGTGCTGCCGCAGCACGCGTAACGGTCTGATTGTGCTGCTCTTCTATCGATGAAAAAATCTCGAAAAGTGACGGAACCAACATGTCGCTGCTGCGTTTCTATGGGCTTTGGCTAGTTCAATCCTGGCGAAAAAGAACGCAAGGCGAACATTGGATCCTGTCTAGGGGGCAGTATGTCTACAAACGATAAGCGGGATGGTCCGATGCAAAATGAGCAAAATACCCAAAGTTCGGCGTCTTCAGCCGACCAGGAGTCAGGTGTGATGTTGCCGCCCGAAGCACAGGGTCAAATCGCAAAGCAGCTTCGCCAGGTCTATGGCGAAATGCTCTCTGAACCGATGCCGGACAAGTTTGCCGAGCTGCTCGCGCGCTTGTCCAATTCCGAGCCGAAGCAATGACGACGCCCCCCCCGAGCGATATGCAGAAAGAGTTGGCCGTCCTGGTGCCCAACTTGCGTGCGTTCGCGCGGTCGCTGTGCGGCACGGCCGATCAGGCGGATGATCTCGTTCAAGAGACGCTGGTGAAGGCTTGGAACAGCAGGGCGCAATTCGCTCCCGGCTCCAACCTCAAGGCTTGGCTGTTCACGATTTTGCGGAACACGTTCCTGTCCGAGCGGCGCAAGCGCAAGTATGAAGTGCAAGACGTCGATGGCGAGTTTGCACAGCAGCTGAGTGTTCGCGGCGAGCAGCTCGGTCACATGGATTTTCTCGATTTCCAGCGCTCGTTCGCGCTCCTCCCGGAGGAGCAGAAGGAAGCGCTTGTGCTGATCGGCGCAGAAGGCTTCGCCTACGAGGAAGCGGCCTTGATGTGCGGTTGCGCAGTCGGAACCATGAAAAGCCGAGTGAACCGAGCGCGCACGAAACTGGCAGCATTGATGGGCGTCGATGATGCCGCCGATCTCGGTGGTGACGACTTGCCAGTGCGCGTGGCGCGCACCGGGACGTAAGCCAGTTAGAAACTTTTCAATCTCCGCGGAACCGATCACGACTGCACCGAGTTAATCGGCAGAGCGTCACGCGAACGAAGTGTGGAGACCGCACAGACGGCCATGCGCGCGAGACTGCTCGTGAGTTCAAGCCCCTTCGCCGAACTGGCGATCGGCAAATGTCGTTTCACTCCAGGAACCCGTCCCATGGCTTCAAATGTCAAAAAGCTTCCAGCGAAGTCCGATGAGCTCGACACCGGGATCGACAAGAAGGATCGCGGCTCGGTCGCACGAGATCTCATCGAGGTGCTCGCCGACACCTACACGCTTTTGTTCAAGTCCCACGTCTATCATTGGAATGTCGTCGGACCGTTGTTCGTTCCGATTCATGAGCTGACCGAAACACACTACAAAGATCTTTTCGCCGCAGCCGACGTCATTGCGGAGCGGATCCGGTCACTCGGTCACCCCGCACCCTTGAGCTTCGCGGGTTTGCTGTCGAAGGCTGTGGTGGAAGAAGAAGACGAGTCCGGCCTCTCCGCGGAGGAGATGGTACAGTCGCTCGCGAACGACCATGAAAAGATGGTCAAGCGCTTGCGGCAGGCTGCGATCGATGCCGACGAAGTCGATGATCTGGTCACCGCGGATTTGTTGACCGAACGATTGGCGTTTCACGAGAAAGCGATCTGGATGTTGCGGGCGATCGTTGCTTTGGATTGATTAGTCGGCGGAGACGGCTAGTCTCCGCCCTCAGCGACCTGACTTCGGTCGCAGTCGGGTGCGGCGCATGACGGTGCGTCGCGTAGTCTGCGATCGATCTCCACCGAAATTCCACCCCGTCGATTTCCGCGACGGCTCAGAAGGGGGAAGACACCAATGAACAGCTCCATCGCCGACCTCATCGCCCCACAACTTCCGTACGTCCGCCGGTTCGGACGGGCACTCACCGGCTCACAGGCGCGCGGCGATGCGTATGTCGTCGCGCTTCTGGAGGCATTGGTTGCCGACAAGAGCATTTACGATCGTACCCTGAGCCCGCGCACGGCGGTTTACCGAGCGTTCCTGCATGTATGGAATGCGATGCCGATGAACCGCCAGACCGATACTCCGGAAGGCATCGCCGATCGCCGGATCGAGACGCTGACACCTGAACCGAGGCAGGCTTTCCTTCTCGCCTCGGTCGAAGAATTTCCGACGGAAGAAATCGCACTCATCCTCGGCAAGACCGAAAAGGAGGTGCGTGATCTGGTGGATACGGCGAGCCGCGAGATCTCGCAGCAAATCGCTGCGCGCGTGATGATCATTGAGGATGAACCGCTCATCGCGATGGACATCGAAAGCCTCGTCAGCGAGGTCGGCCACGAGGTTATCGGTATCGCTGCAACGCGCAAGGAAGCCGTGGCTCTGGCGCAGAAAACCGCTCCCGGCATCATCCTCGCCGACATTCAACTCGCAGATGGCAGCTCGGGCATCGACGCGGTGAACGACATCCTGCGCGAGTTCAATGTTCCTGTCGTTTTCATCACGGCGTATCCCGAGCGGCTGCTGACGGGCGACCGTGCGGAGCCGGCTTTTCTTGTGACCAAGCCGTTCAAGCCGGAAATGGTCAAGGCCGTGATCAGCCAAGCGCTGTTCTTCGATGTGAAGGCGGGGGGAAATTCCGAGACACGTGGCGCGGCGGCTTGATGCGTGCACAGAATTGGTGTGGAACCCGCGGCGGGGTTCACGACTTATTCTAAAGACGCCTGTGATGTGTTCGAGGCATGATCGGTACATGCGCCCGGCGAACCGGTCGAGAACGCAGGGGCATCTGGAATTCGAGGGCATATGTCGGCCAATAGATCCGCAGGAGATCGTGCAGGCGAGCACCACGCCGCCGCACAAAGCGGATCGTCAGAGATCGGTAGTGGCCGCACGTCCGAGACTGATCTGGATCGGGCGTTGCTCGAGGCTAGTCCTGATTGCGTGAAGCTTTTGGATCGAGATGGCCGGCTTCAGTATCTCAACCAAAATGGGATCTGCCTGCTGGAAATCGACGATTTCGCGACCGTCATCGGCACGGTATGGGCAGAGCTTTGGCCAGAACAATCGCGATTGATCGTCCAGCAGGCCGTCGACATGGCGGCTTCAGGACGCGTGGCGCGGTTCAGCGGTTTCTGCCCGACCGCCAAAGGGAAGCTGAAATGGTGGGATGTCGTGATCTCGCCAGTTCCGGGCGCGCACGCCGATGTCGAACGGCTATTGGTCGTCTCGCGGGATGTGACGGCTCAGACAACGACCGAGCAGACCCTTCGGACCAGCGAGCGATACTTCAAAGCGCTCGCGAACAACATTTCGCAACTCGCCTGGATGGCCGACCGGTCAGGTTCGATCTTCTGGTACAACGAACGCTGGTTCGATTTCACCGGCAGTACGCTCCCGGAGATGGCCGGATGGGGTTGGAAGTCGGTTCATCATCCCGATCACATCGACCGCGTCGTACGCAAGTTCGCGAAGTGCGTGGCGGACGGCCAGCCGTGGGAAGACCTATTTCCTTTGAGAGGAGCCGACGGGTCGTATCGCTGGTTCCTGTCGCGCGCCCTGCCACTGCGCGATGCCGAGGGCAAAGTCGAATTCTGGTGCGGCACCAACACCGACATCACCGAGCAACGCAATCAAAGCCACCGGCTGCGGCAACTCGCGCGGATCATCGACCTGTCGCACGAGGCGATCCTTGTGCGTGACAGTGAGAATGGCATCGTGCTGTGGAACCGAGGCTGTGAAGACCTTTATGGCTTCGACAAGAACTCGGCCATAGGGTCGGACGTACACGTCCTCCTCAAGCCGCGCCAACCCCAATCGATCGAGGAACTCGATCGGATCATCATGACGGAAGGTTCGTGGAGCGGCGAAATCCTCTACACGGCGAGCGATGGTGCGGATGTCTGGGTCGATAGCCGGCAGGAACTCATTCGCATCGCGGGCAAG
This sequence comes from Hyphomicrobium sp., assembly GCA_022843145.1. Classification (GTDB taxonomy): domain Bacteria; phylum Pseudomonadota; class Alphaproteobacteria; order Rhizobiales; family Hyphomicrobiaceae; genus JAKAML01. The sequence goes on along the minus strand of JALHOF010000011.1, from coordinate 125,844 downwards.
AAGCTCGTGCTCGAAACGAGCCGCGATATTTCCGATCGCCGCAAGGCCGATGAGACGCAGGCACTGCTCGTCGGCGAACTCAATCACCGCGTCAAGAACACGCTCGCCATCGTGCAGTCGATTGCCCGCCAGACCGCGCGTTCGACGAGCAGCAACGCCGCGTTCGTCGACAGTTTCAACGGTCGATTGCAGTCGCTGGCGAGCGCGCACAATGTGCTGACCGACGCGCATTGGTCCGGCGCCTCAATTTTGGAGCTCGTTAAGTCGCAGATCTCCGTCTCCGGCGGGCACCTGTCTCGCGTCGACCTCGAAGGTGAGGACGTTTACCTTGCACCGCAGAACGCGCTGCAGATGGCGCTGATCCTGCACGAACTCGCAACCAATGCGGTGCGCCACGGAGCGTTGTCGAACGCCAGCGGACGGATTAGCGTCGAATGGAAGACCCTTCCTGGATCGCCGCCGCTGCTTGATCTCCGCTGGCGCGAAAGCGGTGGGCCGGCTGTCGCCTCGTTGAGTGCGCGGGGTTTCGGTCTGTCTCTGATCGAGCGCTCCAACCGGTTGCCAAATCTGACGGCGTCGCTCAGCCTCGAAGCAGGTGGGGCGACGGCACATCTCACGGCCGAGCTGCTGCCCGATACCCCGACGAGTGAAGCGTTGTTCAATCCGGGCAAGTCCCTGATGAAGCGTCGCTCGAAGGATCGGCCGTTGCGCCGTGCCGCGCGCAAACGCATCCTCATCCTCGATGGCGAGCCGGGCGACGCTCTGCAACTCGAAGAAATGCTCTATGACGCGGGATATATGACGGTCGGACCCGTGGCGTCCGCGGCTGATGTCCTGCGGAAATTCGAGATCGTCGTGTGCGACCTCGTTATCGTGGACGTCGATGGGACGTCGGTGCCGGACCTGCGCTCGATCCTGGCTGAGGCCGTCAAGCGCCACATTCCATTCGTGGCGCTGGGTTCGACGGCTCCGCTCGATCCAGTCGATGTCGGTCTGTTTGCCGCGACCATAGATAAACCCCTGTCCGAGGACGAGCTGCTGGCATCGGTGGCACGAGCGCTCGAGACGGCCTGAGGCTGCTCGGTGTAGGGCCACTGGGCTGGGCTTCACACGCGCCACCAAACCGACTATGAAATCCGGGCAGATCGATGAAACCGCGATGCTCGAACTGATCGTTCGACGATCAAATCCGGATTTCTTTCGACTGAATGCCTCGAAACTTGTTGGAGTTTCACGGCGTTGCGGGTGTAGCTTAATGGTAAAGCAGAAGCCTTCCAAGCTTACGACGAGGGTTCGATTCCCTTCACCCGCTCCACTTTCACTCACGCACCGCCCTCGACGCGGAGCGGTTCGAACCAACGACGGCGTCGACGGGGATTGCGCGCCTCCCCGGTGGACGATCAGTGATTGAAATCGCCCGATTTCGCATCATCACAACGATAGCTTCATATCGCTCGGCACGTGTGCAGCCAGTCACTGAAATGGCGCATCGACACTTCACTCTTGCAACGCTCCGGAAACCCTCCTATCGGATCGCGCCAACGGCGGCTTCCGTGTCGAGACAAGGCGGCGGCCGAATTGTAATCAGCACGTAGGACACCAGTGACATGGGCAAGGCAAAATTCAACCGCGACAAGCCGCACTGCAACGTCGGCACGATTGGTCACGTTGACCACGGCAAGACGACTCTGACGGCTGCACTGACGAAGGTTTCGGCCGACCGCGGCTGGACTCAGACTGCGATCGCGTACGACGAGGTTGCGAAGGCCTCTGAGAGCCAGGGCCGTCGCGACCCGACGAAGATCCTGACGATCGCGACGAGCCACGTCGAGTACGCGACGCCGAACCGTCATTACGCGCACGTCGACTGCCCCGGCCACGCCGACTACGTGAAGAACATGATCACGGGCGCGGCTCAGATGGACGGGGCGATCCTGGTGGTTTCGGCTGTCGACGGCCCGATGCCTCAGACGCGCGAGCACATTCTTCTGGCGCGCCAGGTCGGCGTTCCGAAGATCGTGGTGTTCCTGAACAAGTGCGACATCGTCGATGACGCGGAGCTACTGGATCTGGTCGAGATGGAGGTTCGCGACCTTCTTTCGAAGTACCAGTTCCCTGGCGACGACACGCCGATCATCCGCGGTGCGGCGATCAAGGCTCTGAACGGCGAGAAGGGCGAGTTGGCCGACGAGGCGATCATCAAGCTTTACGAGGCGCTGGACACCTACATTCCGCTTCCGGACCGTCCGAAGGATCTTCCGTTCCTGATGCCGATCGAAGACGTGTTCTCGATCTCGGGGCGCGGCACCGTTGTGACGGGTCGTATCGAGCGCGGGGTGATCAAGGTCGGCGAGGAAGTCGAGATCGTGGGCATCCGCGATACGCAGAAGTCGGTTGTGACGGGCGTCGAGATGTTCCGGAAGCTTCTGGACTCGGGCGAGGCTGGCGACAACGTCGGCTGCCTGTTGCGCGGCATCGACAAGGAAGCGGTCGAGCGCGGCCAGGTTCTCTGCAAGCCGGGCTCTGTGAAGCCGCACAAGAAGTTCAAGGCCGAGGCGTACATCCTTGGCAAGGACGAGGGCGGCCGTCACACGCCGTTCTTCTCGAACTACCGTCCGCAGTTCTACTTCCGCACGACGGACGTGACGGGCGTGGTGACGCTGCCTGAGGGCACCGAGATGGTGATGCCGGGCGACAACGTGTCGGTCGACGTCGAACTGGTGTCGCCGATCGCGATGGAAGAGAAGGTCCGCTTCGCCATCCGCGAGGGCGGCCGCACCGTCGGAGCAGGCGTCGTCACGAAAATCGTTGAGTAACGAAGAGCTACGCGACGCCATAGCCGTCGTGAAATGAAATGGGACCGGATGGCGACATCCGGTCCCATTTTTGTGCGTTGCGTTTGCCGATCAGCGCCCGGCGCTGCGCCCGTAGCCGCAGCCGGCCACGCAGACGACGGCTGTGGTTTCGGCCGGGTTTGCCGGTCCACTCGTCGGCGCAAATCCTGCGCCGCCGCTCTTTTCCGATTGCAGTTGGTTCTTGGCGCGCGCCGCTGCCTCATCGACGCGTTTCGCGCGCTCGCTTTCGTCGACATTGGTGGGCATGGCCGCGGCCGTGGCATCTTGCCCGGCTTCATCGGACGTTTCCCGTGTTGCGGCTCTCGCAGCGGACTTGCCGGCAGTTATCGCTGCAGCGCCAGCAGCAGCCCTGCCGAGCTTGCGGGCGTCGGCGGGCGTCGAGCCGGCAAACGCGCCGACTGTCAGGGTGATCGCTCCAGCGAGCGGAACGAGGACATAAAAGGGTACGCGTGACATACGAAATCTCCCTCCGATAGGTCGCACGAAGATGATCTCATCTGGTTAACGACTGGTAAGCAATCGACGGGCGCTTTGATCTCTTGTGCAGCCCGCAAGGCCACGCTCGCGGATCGGTCTCCGGAGACGTATGGTGTGGGCCGGCGAGGGCCGGTCGGGGGAGCTGGCGGCGAGCGCGGGAGGGATGCATGATCGTCGTGACAACCAATGAGCTGCCGGGATATCGGATCGTCCGGCACATCGGCGTCGTTCGCGGGCTTTCGGTCCGGTCGCGGAGCCTCGTCGGCAACATCGGCGCGTCGATCCAGATCCTGTTCGGCGGCAACATCACGCTTTACACGAAGCTCGCCGAGGACGCGCGGAACGAAGCCTACGACCTGCTTATACGGCAAGCCGCCGCGCAGGGGGCCAATGCGATCCTCGCAATGCGCTACGATGCCAATGAAATGGCGTCCGCCGTGACGGAAGTTCTTGCCTACGGCACCGCCGTGGTCGTAGAGGAGAGCGCGCGCTGACGCGGGCCTGCTTCATGTCGCATGAGGCACAGGCAAGCGAATTATGAACGCGGAGAGTGACAAACCTTCTTTCATGGGCTAGAGAGTGCGGCCCGGTAGCGGTTTGTGCGTTGCAGCGTTCAGGGCCAAACTTGAAAAATGGCTCGGCGCCATAGGGGTGTAGCTCAATTGGCAGAGCGTCGGTCTCCAAAACCGAAGGTTGGGGGTTCAAGACCCTCCGCCCCTGCCAGGTATTTTTTCGTGGCCGGATCCGCGTCGAAAACGCCGGATCTTGCCGCGACAGGCGCATTTTAGTTGCGTCATGACGTCGCAGTCGGCTCAGCGGTGGAGCCGGAGAAGTGACCAAGGAAGTGTAGGGCATGGCGAGGCTGAATCCGTTCGAGTTCATCCAGGAAGTCCGGACCGAGGTCGCGAAGGTGACCTGGCCGACCTGGAAAGAGGTCTGGGTGACCTCGCTGATGGTGTTGTTCATGGTCGTTTTGGCGTCGCTGTTCTTCTTGCTCGCCGACCAGGTGATCGGCCAGCTCGTCAAGGTGCTGCTGGGTCTCGGCAGTTAGCCGGCCCGATGGGCACTACCCGCTGCTGAGCGAAAGCTCGGCAATTTCACGAGATCGATGAAGGGAGCGCCGAGGTTCGATTGAGCCGGGGGCGCGGAGCGAGACGGAAGGCATGACGAAGCGCTGGTATATCGTTCACGCCTACACCAACTTCGAGCGCAAGGTGGCCGATGCCATCAAGGAGCGCGCGAAGACGGCTGGGCTCGCCCATCTCATCGACGAGGTGATGGTTCCGACCGAAGAGGTCGTCGAAGTCAAACGCGGCCGCAAATCGCAGGTCGAGCGCAAGTTTCTTCCGGGCTACGTGCTGGTCAAAATGCAGATGACCGACGCCGGCTTCGTGATGATCAAGAACACGCCCAAGGTCACGGGTTTCCTCGGCGCCGACAACAAGCCGATGCCGATCTCCGACGACGAGGCCATGCGCATTCTCAATCAGGTCAAGGAAGGCGTCGAGCGGCCCAAGCCCTCGATCACCTTCGAGATCGGAGAGCAGGTCAAGGTCGCCGATGGGCCGTTCGCCTCGTTCCAGGGCCACGTCGAGGAAGTCGACGAGGAGCGCTCGAGGCTCAAGGTCGCGGTGTCGATCTTCGGCCGGCCGACGCCCGTCGAGCTCGAATTCACGCAGGTCGAGAAGGTTGCGAGCTGAGGAACTGATTTTTTGAATTGCCCGGTGCCTTGGCGCCGGACAACCACGGGCCGGCGACCTTGCTTCGCCGTCACGTGCAAACCGCGGGAGGAGCGCTGCGAGACCATCCGGTTTCAGCGCTCCGTGGACCGCTAACCCTGGGAAGGTTCGCCTTCCCGTTAGTGTCAGGGGACGACATGGCGAAGAAAATAGACGGTTTCATCAACCTCCAAGTGCCGGCGGGCAAGGCAAACCCGTCGCCGCCGATCGGACCCGCGCTCGGTCAGCGCGGCGTCAACATCATGGAGTTCTGCAAGGCGTTCAACGCCAAGACCAAGGATATGGAACAGGGAACACCGATTCCCGTCAAGATCACGGTCTTTTCCGATCGCTCGTTTACGTTCGAGATGCGCACGCCGCCAGCGTCGTTCTTCCTCAAGAAGGCAGCGACCGTCGAGTCGGGGTCCAAGACCCCTGGCCGCGAAGTCGCCGGGCAGGTGACGATGGCGCAGGTCCGCGAGATCGCCAAGACCAAGATGAAGGACTTGAACACCGACGACCTCGAGCAGGCCGCGCGGACGATCGCCGGCTCCGCCCGGTCCATGGGCCTCAAGGTGGTGGAGTAATCGATGGCTACGAAAGCAAACATCTCTCCCGAGCAGATCAAGACGACGCGTCTCGCTGGTGGCAAGCGTCAGGCAGCCATCAACGAAGGCGTCGACCGCAACAAGGCCTACGTCATCGATGAGGCCGTGAAGCTGATCAAGGAGCGGGCCAAGTCGAAGTTCGACGAGACCGTCGAAATCGCTCTCAATCTCGGCGTCGACCCCAAGCACGCCGACCAGATGGTCCGTGGCGTCTGCAACCTGCCGAACGGCTCGGGCCGCACGGCGCGGGTTGCTGTGTTCGCGCGGGGCGCCAAGGCCGAGGAAGCCAAGGCGGCGGGCGCGGACATCGTTGGCGCGGAGGAGCTGGTCGACATCGTGTCGAAGGGCACGATCAACTTCGACCGCTGCATCGCGACGCCGGACATGATGGGCCTCGTCGGCCGTCTCGGTAAGGTGCTGGGCCCGCGCGGTCTGATGCCCAATCCGCGCGTCGGCACCGTGACCATGGATGTGGTCGGCGCCGTGAAGGGTGCGAAGGGCGGCTCGGTCGAGTTCCGCGTCGAAAAGGCGGGCATCGTGCACGCCGGCGTCGGCAAGGCGAGCTTCACCGAGAAGGCGCTGGTCGAAAACATCAAGGCTTTCGTTGACGCCGTGGTGAAGGCGAAGCCGCAGGGCTCTAAGGGCACCTATCTCAAGAAGGTGTCGGTGAGCACGACGATGGGTCCCGGCCTCAAGGTCGAGACGTCGAGCGTGACCTCCGGCGTGCCAGCGAACTGACGCAGCCGATGACGCCGGTCAGCCCGGCGTCACAACGACGATCGTCCCGTATTCGGGACAGGCGGCGGCGGGCTTCGGTTCGCCCCGTCTCGAGCTTCCGGACGAAAGTCCGGAAAACTCTCGCTCCGAAGGTCCTCGCGGGCCCGACGATCGGGAGCCTGTCCGAGACTGCAGGTGCCAATCCGCCCAGGCGGGGAAGCCTAAGCCCGAAAGAGGGCCTGCATGAGACGGGAGACAACCCGGTGTTGCTCAAGGGATGACCTAGGGCGTTGCCGGTTTGAACCTTCTGGGTCGCACCCGTGCCGCCACCTATGGCGCGGAGGACAGGACTGAAGCGTCGCGACATGCGGGGAAACCCGGTGACGCGGCAAGGTGCAACCCGCGGCCGAGGTTCGCTTCGGCCGCAACGAGGAGTGAGCAGGTGGATAGAGCCGCGAAAAAAGCGCTCGTGACCGATCTCCATGACGTGTTCAAGGACACGGGCTTGGTGGTCGTCGCCCACAATACCGGCATGGTGGCCGCTCAATCCGCAGAGTTCCGCAAGAAGGTCAAAGAAGCGGGCGGCTCTGTGAAAGTGGCCAAGAACACGCTGGCAAAGCTCGCGCTGAAGGACACCGACGCCGAGGGTCTTTCGGATCTGATGAAGGGGCCGACCGTACTGGCCTTTTCCAAGGATCCGATCGCCGCGGCACGGGCTGCCGTCGCATATGCCAAGGGGAACGAGAAACTCGTCATCCTCGGCGGCGCGATGGGCAAAACCGTCCTCGACGCGAAGGGTGTGAAGGCGCTCGCCGAGCTGCCGTCGCTCGATGAACTGCGTGCCAAGCTGATCGGCCTCCTGAACGCGCCGGCGACGAAGATCGCCCGCACGGTCAAGGAGCCGGGTGCCAAGCTGGCCCGGGTCATCCAGGCGAAGGCTGCGCAGGGCTCTTGAGGGACAACCGTCCCCGAGGCCTTGGGCGCCAAGGTGAACACGACGTGAGACTTGAACCGCAGCGCTGCTGCAACCCGCAACCATCAACGTTCAAACTGGAAGGACTTACACCATGACCGATCTCACCAAGATCGTCGACGATCTCTCGAAGCTGACCGTTCTCGAGGCCGCCGAACTCGCCAAGATGCTCGAAGAGAAGTGGGGCGTCTCGGCCGCCGCTGCCGTCGCCGTCGCCGGCCCCGCAGCCGGTCCGGCCGCAGCTGTCGAAGAGCAGACCGAGTTCACCGTCATCCTGAAGTCGGGCGGCGACAAGAAGATCAACGTGATCAAGGAAATCCGCACGATCACGGGTCTCGGCCTGAAGGAAGCCAAGGATCTCGTCGAGGCCGGCGGCAAGACCGTGAAGGACGGCGTGCCGAAGGACGAAGCGATGAAGCTCAAGAAGCAGCTCGAGGACCAGGGTGCGGTCGTCGAGGTGAAGTAATCGTTCTCCCCTCCCCCCGGCTGCGGGGGGAGGGGATACGACGACGGTTCTCCGGAGGGTCTCGTCGGGCGAAAGCACCGATCGGACCTTCCGGCGAGCCGTTTCAGGCGCCGCCGCTTCGTGGAAACGCGAAACGGCATGGCGCTTTTGACGACGGATGACGCGGGGAATGGCGGTTGCCCGCGAGACGACAGAGAAAGCGCCGAGCCGTCACTCGTGCGCGAGGCTTAAATAAGTGAGGATCGGACATGGCTGAGACCTTCAACGGACGCAAGCGCATCCGGAGGAAGTTCGGCACCATCCGCGAAGTCGCGGAGATGCCCAACCTGATCGAGGTGCAGAAGTCCTCCTACGACGATTTCTTGATGGTCAAGGAGCCGCCCGGCGGGCGCAAGGACGATCATGGACTGCAGGCCGTGTTCAAGTCGGTGTTCCCGATTTCGGACTTCGCCGGCAAGTCGACGCTCGAGTTCGTTCGCTACGAGTTCGAGCCCGCGAAATACGACGTCGACGAGTGCATGCAGCGTGACATGACCTTCTCGGCGCCGCTGAAGGTCAAGCTGCGTCTGATCGTGTTTGATGTGAACGAGGAGACCGGCTCGAAGTCGATCAAGGACGTCAAGGAGCAGGACGTGTACATGGGCGACATGCCGCTCATGACGCTCAACGGCACCTTCGTCATCAACGGCACCGAGCGCGTCATCGTCTCGCAGATGCACCGCTCGCCGGGCGTGTTCTTCGACCACGACCGCGGACGGACGCACGTCTCGGGCAAGCTGTTGTTCGCGGCACGCATCATTCCGTATCGCGGCTCGTGGCTCGACTTCGAGTTCGACGCGAAAGACATCGTTTATGTTCGCATCGACCGCCGCCGCAAGTTGCCGGTGACGACGCTGCTCTATGCGCTGGGTCTCGACGACGAAGAGATCCTGGAGACATTCTACAACAAGATCGCGGTCAAGGACGGCAAGCACGGCTGGAAGATGCCATTCGTGCCGGAGAAGATGCGCGGCGTGACGCCGATCGTCGATCTGCGCGACGCCAAGACCAACAACGTCGTCGGCAAGGCCGGTGAAAAGATCACCGCGCGCAAGGCGCGTGAGCTGGCCGAAGGCGGCCTGAAGGAAGTGCTGATCGCGTCGGAGGATCTCGCCGGCCGCTATCTCGCCGAGGACATCGTCGATCTCGAGACCGGCCGCATCTTCGCCGAGGCCGGCGCCGAACTCGATGCCAAGCTCCTGGCCGAACTCAAGGACCAGAAGGTCAAGGAATTCCACCTTCTCGACATCGATCACGTCAACGTCGGCGCGTTTATCCGCAACACGCTGAACATCGACAAGAATGCCAACGGCCAGGAAGCGCTGATGGACATCTACCGGGTCATGCGGCCCGGTGAGCCTCCGACCATCGAGGCGGCGACCAACCTGTTCTACGGCCTGTTCTTCGACAGCGAGCGCTACGACCTCTCGGCCGTCGGCCGCGTGAAGATGAACATGCGCCTCGAACTCGATGCGCCCGACACCATGCGCGTCCTGCGCCGCGAGGACATTCTGGCGGTCGTCAAGACGCTCGTCGGGCTGCGTGACGGACGGGGCGAGATCGACGACATCGATCATCTCGGCAACCGGCGCGTGCGCTCGGTCGGCGAGCTGATGGAGAACCAGTATCGCGTCGGCCTGTTGCGCATGGAGCGCGCCATCAAGGAGCGGATGTCGTCGGTCGATATCGACACGGTGATGCCGCAGGACCTGATCAACGCCAAGCCGGCGGCGGCGGCGGTGCGCGAGTTCTTCGGCTCGTCGCAGCTCTCGCAGTTCATGGACCAGACCAATCCGCTCTCGGAGATCACTCACAAGCGCCGCCTGTCGGCACTTGGACCGGGTGGCCTCACCCGTGAAAGAGCGGGCTTCGAGGTGCGCGACGTGCATCCGACGCACTACGGCCGGATCTGCCCGATCGAGACGCCGGAAGGCCCGAACATCGGTCTGATCAACTCGCTCGCGACGTTCGCGCGGGTCAACAAGTATGGCTTCATCGAGAGCCCCTATCGCCGCGTGAAGGACAACCGCGTCACGGACGAGGTCGTCTATCTCTCGGCGATGGAAGAAATGCGCCACCACGTCGCCCAGGCCAACGCCGTGGTCGACGCCAAGGGCAAGCTCGCCGAGGACCTCATCATCTGCCGCTTCTCGGGCGACGTTCTCCTGGTTCCCCGGGAGAAGGTTGATTACATGGACGTGTCTCCGAAGCAGCTCGTTTCGGTAGCCGCCGCGTTGATCCCGTTCCTCGAGAATGACGACGCAAACCGCGCCCTCATGGGCTCGAACATGCAGCGGCAGGCCGTGCCGCTGATCCGCGCCGAGGCGCCGCTCGTTGGCACCGGCATGGAAGAAGTTGTTGCGCGGGACTCGGGCGCCGCCATCGCCGCCCGCCGCACCGGCATCGTCGATCAGGTCGATGCGACGCGTATCGTTATCCGCGCGACGGAGGAGACCGATCCTTCGAAGCCGGGTGTCGACATCTACCGTCTGCGCAAGTTCCAGCGCTCTAACCAGAATACCTGCATCAACCAGCGTCCGCTGATCAACGTCGGTGACGCGGTGACGGCGGGCGAGATCATCGCGGACGGTCCGTCGACCGACCTCGGCGATCTGGCGCTCGGCAAGAACGTGCTCGTCGCGTTCATGCCGTGGATGGGCTACAACTTCGAGGACTCGATCCTGCTCTCCGAGCGAGTCGTGTCGGACGATATCTTCACCTCGATCCACATCGAGGAATTCGAAGTGATGGCCCGCGACACCAAGCTCGGGCCGGAGGAAATCACGCGCGACATTCCGAACGTTTCGGAAGAAGCGCTGAAGAACCTCGACGAAGCCGGCATCGTCTACATCGGCGCGGAAGTGCATCCGGGCGACATCCTCGTCGGCAAGATCACGCCGAAGGGCGAGAGCCCGATGACGCCGGAAGAGAAGCTCCTGCGCGCCATCTTCGGTGAAAAGGCCTCGGACGTCCGCGATACGTCGCTGCGGCTGCCGCCGGGCGTGTCGGGCACGATCGTCGAAGTGCGCGTGTTCAACCGCCACGGCGTCGAAAAAGACCAGCGCGCGATGGCGATCGAGCGCGAGGAGATCGAGCGTCTCGCGAAGGACCGCGACGACGAGATGCAGATCCTCGACCGCAACGTCTATGCGCGTCTCAAGGAAGCGCTCCTCGGCAAGGAAGTCGCCAAGGGTCCGGCCGGCGCGCGCAAGGGCACGGCGATCAACGAGGAGATCTTGACCGAGATCCCGCGTTCGAAGTGGTGGGAAATCGGCCTCAAGGACGAGAAGGCTCAAGGCGAGCTCGAGGCCATCAACAAGCAGTACGAAGAGGCCAAGAAGAGCCTCGAACGCCGGTTCGTCGACAAGGTCGACAAGCTGCAGCGCGGCGATGAACTGCCGCCGGGCGTGATGAAGATGGTCAAGGTCTTCGTCGCCGTGAAGCGCAAGATCCAGCCGGGCGACAAGATGGCCGGCCGTCACGGCAACAAGGGCGTGGTCTCGATGATCGTGCCCTGCGAGGACATGCCGTTCCTCGAGGACGGCACGCATGTGGACGTCGTGCTCAACCCGCTCGGTGTGCCGTCGCGCATGAACGTCGGGCAGATCCTCGAGACGCACATGGGCTGGGCTTGCCGCGGTCTTGGCCGCGCCATCGACGACGCGCTCGAGAAGTTCCACGAGAGCGGGCAGGCGAAGGCTCTGCGCGACACGATGACGAAGATCTACGGCAAGGACGAGTTCGGCGCCAACGTGAAGGATAACGAGCTCGTGCTGCTCGCCGACAAGCTCAAGACCGGCGTGCCGATCGCGACGCCAGTGTTCGACGGTGCGCGCGAAAGCGACATCGTCGACATGCTGGAGCTGGCTGGCTTCGACAGCTCGGGTCAGGTCACGCTGTTCGACGGCCGCACCGGCGAGCCGTTCGATCGCAAGGTCACTGTCGGCTACAAGTACGTGCTGAAGCTGCACCACCTTGTCGACGACAAGATCCACGCTCGTTCGATCGGCCCATACTCGCTCGTCACCCAGCAGCCGCTTGGTGGCAAGGCGCAGTTCGGCGGCCAGCGCTTCGGCGAAATGGAGGTGTGGGCGCTCGAAGCCTATGGCGCCGCCTACACGTTGCAGGAAATGCTGACCGTGAAGTCTGACGACGTCGCTGGCCGCACCAAGGTCTACGAGGCGATCGTCCGCGGCGACGATGCGTTCGAGGCCGGCGTGCCGGAGAGCTTCAACGTGCTCGTCAAGGAAATGCGCGCGCTGGGCCTCAACGTCGAGCTGCTCAACACGGAAGTTCCCGTGATCGAGCCGCCGGTCGAGGAAGCCGAGCAGCGTCCGCAGTTGCCTCCCGCCGCGGCCGAGTAGCGCCGCACGTGCCTCGCCCCGAAAGGTCGGGCGAGGCGAGGGCCGAGACGAGCCGGCGTATCGGCTCGTCCTGATGGCCCTACGATAGACGATCGGTCCGCCCACCCCGGGCGACCGTTCCTGGCGGATGTCCGCCACCGAGATTTTAGGGACGCGCCCCCGTCCCGCGAGGAGAGAGCCGATGAACGAGATCACCAACCTCTTCAAGACCCAAGCGCCGCTGCCGACGTTCGACCAGATCAAGATCTCGATCGCGAGCCCCGAGGATATCCTGTCCTGGTCTTATGGTGAGATCAAGAAGCCGGAGACGATCAACTACCGCACGTTCAAGCCGGAGCGTGACGGTCTGTTCTGCGCGCGCATCTTCGGGCCGATCAAGGACTACGAGTGCCTGTGCGGCAAGTACAAGCGCATGAAGTACAAGGGCCTGATCTGCGAAAAGTGCGGCGTCGAGGTGACCCTCGCCAAGGTGCGCCGCGAGCGCATGGGGCACATTGAACTCGCTGCCCCGGTTGCCCACATATGGTTCTTGAAGTCGCTGCCGTCGCGCATCGGCCTGTTGCTCGACATGACGCTGAAGGATCTCGAGCGCGTCCTCTATTTCGAGAACTACATCGTCACCGAGCCCGGCATCTCGCCGTTCAAGGAGAAGCAGCTCCTGTCCGAGGAGCAGTACGCGCAGGCGCTCGAGGAGCACGGCCAGGACAGCTTCTCCGCCGGCATCGGCGCCGAGGCGATCCGTGAGATCCTGTCGCAGATGGATTTGCAGAAGATCGCTGTCGATCTGCGCGTCGAAATATCCGAAGCAACGACCGAATTGAAGCCGAAGAAGCTCGGCAAGCGGCTCAAGGTGATCGAGGCTTTCCTCGAAAGCGGTAACCGTCCCGAGTGGATGATCCTGACCCAGGTGCCGGTGATCCCGCCGGAGCTGCGTCCGCTCGTGCCGCTGGATGGCGGGCGCTTTGCGACGTCGGATCTCAACGACCTCTACCGCCGCGTCATCAACCGCAACAACCGCTTGAAGCGGCTGATGGAGCTGCGCGCGCCGGATATCATTATCCGCAACGAAAAGCGGATGCTGCAGGAAGCCGTCGATGCGCTGTTCGACAACGGCCGCCGTGGCCGCGTCATCACCGGCGCCAACAAGCGTCCGCTGAAGTCGCTCGCCGACATGCTCAAGGGCAAGCAGGGCCGCTTCCGTCAGAACCTGCTCGGCAAGCGCGTCGACTATTCGGGCCGCTCGGTCATCGTCGTCGGTCCCGAACTCAAGCTGCACCAGTGCGGTTTGCCGAAGAAGATGGCGCTCGAGCTGTTCAAGCCGTTCATTTACGCGCGCCTGCAGACCCTCGGGCAGGCCGCTACGGTGAAGCAGGCGAAGAAGCTCGTCGAGAAGGAGAAGCCGGAAGTCTGGGACGTCCTCGACGAGGTCATCCGCGAGCATCCGGTCATGCTGAACCGCGCGCCGACGCTGCACCGCCTCGGTATCCAGGCGTTCGAACCGACACTGATCGAGGGCAAGGCGATCCAGCTGCATCCGCTGGTCTGCGCCGCGTTCAACGCCGATTTCGACGGCGACCAGATGGCCGTGCACGTTCCGCTGTCGCTCGAAGCACAGCTCGAAGCGCGCGTGCTGATGATGTCGACCAACAACATTCTGCATCCCGCGAACGGCCAGCCGATCATCGTGCCGTCGCAGGACATCGTGCTCGGCCTCTACTACCTGTCGATCGTCCGCGACAAGGAGCCGGGCGAGGGCATGGTGTTCGGCTCGGTCGGTGAATTGCGTCACGCGCTCGAAGCCAAGGCCGTCTCGCTGCACGCCAAGGTCAAAGGCCGCTTCAATTACATCGACGCAGAAGGCAACGTGGCGACCGAGGTCGTGGACACGTCGCCGGGCCGGATGCTTCTCGCCGAGAACCTGCCGAAGCAACCCGGCGTCAAGCACGAGCTGGTCAACCAGCTTCTGACGAAGAAGGCGATCTCGGGGATGATCGACGCCGTCTACCGCAACTGCGGTCAGAAGGAGACGGTGATCTTCTGCGACCGCATGATGGCGCTCGGCTTCCACCACGCCTTCAAGGCAGGCATCTCGTTCGGCAAAGACGACATGCAGATCCCGGATTCGAAGGAACGCATCGTCGAAAAGACGACGGCGGAAGTCCGCGACTTCGAGCAGCAGTTCCAGGACGGTCTGATCACCCAGCTCGAGAAGTACAACAAGGTCGTCGATGCCTGGTCGAAGTGCACCGATCAGATCGCCAAGGAGATGATGGACCGCATCTCGACGGTTCAGAAAGATCCCAAGACCGGTCGCGATAAGCCGATCAACTCGGTCTATATGATGAGCCACTCCGGTGCGCGCGGTTCGCCGACGCAGATGAAGCAGCTCGCGGGTATGCGCGGCTTGATGACCAAGCCGTCGGGCGAAATCATCGAGACGCCGATCATCTCGAACTTCAAGGAAGGCTTGTCGGTTCTCGAGTACTTCAACTCGACTCACGGCGCCCGCAAGGGTCTTGCCGACACCGCACTGAAGACCGCGAACTCCGGTTACCTGACGCGTCGTCTCGTCGACGTTGCGCAGGATGCGATCATTTCGGAAGAAGATTGCGGAACCGACGGCGGTATCGCCGTGCAGGCCGTGGTCGACGCCGGCCAGGTCATCGTGTCGCTCGCGGCGCGCGTGCTCGGCCGTACCGCTGCCGAGGACATCAAGAACCCGGCGACCGGCGAGGTCATCGTCGAAACCGGCAAGCTCATCGAAGAGAAGGAAGCCGAGGCGATCGGCAAGGCCGAGGTGCAGGAAGTCCGCATCCGGTCCGTTCTGACTTGCGAAACCGTCTTGGGTGTCTGCGGCAAGTGCTATGGTCGCGATCTGGCGCGGGGAACGCCGGTCAACATCGGCGAGGCTGTCGGCGTCATCGCCGCGCAGTCGATCGGCGAGCCGGGCACCCAGCTCACGATGCGCACGTTCCACATCGGCGGCGCCGCGAACGTCGTCGATCAGTCGTTCATCGAGAGCAGCTTCAACGGCAAGGTCAAGATAAAGAACCGCGCCGTTGTGAAGGATAGCCAAGGCCGCAACGTCGCGATGACGCGCACCATGGCGATCATCATCGTCGATCAATCGGGCAAGGAGCTGGCGACTCACAAGGTCGTCTACGGCGCCCGCGTCCATGTCGATGATGGTGACGAAGTGAAGCGCGGCACGCGCCTCGCGCAGTGGGATCCGTTCACGCGACCCGTGCTGACCGAGGTCAATGGCACCGTCGACTTCGAGGATCTGATCGAGGGCGCGTCGATGCGCGAGCAGACCGACGAAGTGAAGGGCACGACCAACCGCGTCATCACCGACTGGCGTGCAACGCCGCGCGGCGCCGAATTGAAGCCGGCGCTGGTGGTGAAGGACGCCAAGGGCAAGCCCATCAAGGTCGCCCGTGGCGGCGATGCGCGATATCTGCTTTCGGTCGATGCAATTCTGTCGGTCGAGCCGGGTGCCGACGTGAAGGCTGGTGACGTGCTGGCGCGTATTCCGATGGCGTCGGCCAAGCAGAGCGACATCACCGGCGGTCTGCCGCGTGTCGCCGAACTGTTCGAAGCCCGGCGTCCCAAGGATCACGCGATCATCGCCGAGTTGTCGGGCACGGTGGAGTTCGGCAAGGACTTCAAGAACAAGCAGCGCATCTATATCAAGCCGGACGACGAAAGTGTGAAGCCGGTCGAGTATCTGATCCCGCGCGGCAAATCGCTGGCGGTGCAGCATGGCGACCACATCGAGCGCGGCGACTTCGTCTACGACGGCCATCCTGCGCCCCATGATATTCTTGCGATCAAGGGCGTCGAGGAACTGGCCAACTACCTGATCAACGAGATCCAGGACGTCTATCGGCTCCAGGGTGTGACCATCAACGACAAGCACATCGAGGTGATCGTTCGCCAGATGCTGCAGAAGGTTGAGATCACCGACGCCGGCGAGACCGACATGATCAAGGGCGAGCAGGTCGATCGCATCGAGTTCGACGAGCGCAACCTGCTCGCTGAGAAGGCCGGTCAACGCCCGGCCGCCTCGAGCCCGGTTCTGCTCGGTATCACCAAGGCGTCTCTGCAGACGAAGTCGTTCATCTCGGCGGCGTCGTTCCAGGAGACGACTCGTGTCCTCACCGACGCGGCCGTCAACGGCAAGGTCGATACGCTCGAAGGCCTCAAGGAGAACGTCATTGTCGGCCGGCTCATTCCGGCCGGCACGGGAGGCATGTTGCGCAAATTGCGCAAGATCGCCGCTCATCGCGACGAACTCATCTCCAAGGAGAAGTCGAAACCGGACGGCGACCGCGCACTGTCGGGACCCGAAGGCGGTCCTGCGTCCCGGCGCCGCAGACGCCCGAGCGAAGAAGCGGCGGAGTGATAAAACGCCCGTTTCACAAGGCAGATACGATCGTGGAAGCCGGGATATGTCCCGGCTTCTTCGCACTCGCCAAAAAAACTTCACGTGCGCGGCGAGCGGGAGTTGACCCGCATTAAAGCTGTGTATATAGCTTCGCCACTCTCACGGAAGGTGGTAGTCCAACTGCCCCGCGCCACCAAGGCGGCAGGGCCGGACTAAACGCTCCCGGAAAGACGCAAGTAATTTTAATTCCACGATCTGCGGCTCGCTTGGGCCGCGTGATCCTCTGGGTTCGTGCCGGGTGGCCGCAAACGCGGCCTCCGGCAGTTTCAGTTGGCGCCGGCGCATGCCGTGCTGGTGCCCGAGGGTGAGACGAGGCGCATGCCGACGATACAACAGCTGATCCGGAAGCCGCGCGAGGCCAAGACCTACCGCGAGAAGTCCCGCCACATGGAGTCGTGCCCGCAGAAGCGCGGCGTTTGCACGCGCGTCTACACCACGACGCCGAAGAAGCCGAACTCGGCGCTTCGCAAGGTGGCCAAGGTGCGTCTGACCAATGGCTTCGAGGTCATCGGTTACATCCCGGGCGAAGGCCACAACCTGCAGGAGCACTCGGTCGTGCTCATCCGCGGCGGTCGCGTCAAGGATCTTCCCGGCGTCCGTTACCACATCATTCGCGGCGTGCTCGATACGCAGGGCGTGGCGGCTCGCCGTCAGCGCCGTTCGAAGTATGGCGCCAAGCGGCCGAAGTAACGGCCGTGAACTCAGTCTCGGCTCCGGCCGGGGCGTCTGGTGCCGCTGCAAGGCGGCTCGATCCAATGAAATCGAAGCGAAGGGCTTGAACGTATGTCCCGTCGTCACAGTGCAGAAAAGCGTGAAGTCAATCCGGATCCGAAGTTTGGGGATTTGGTCATCACCAAGTTCATGAACGCGATCATGGAGCAGGGTAAGAAGTCGGTCGCCGAGCGCATCGTGTACGGTGCATTCGAGCAGATGGAGAAGAAGGGCAAGGGCGATCCCTTGCAGATGTTCCGCTCCGCGCTCGAGAACGTCATGCCGGCGGTCGAGGTTCGGTCGCGGCGCGTCGGCGGCGCAACCTATCAGGTGCCGGTCGAAGTTCGCACCGAGCGCCGTCAGGCTCTGGCGATCCGCTGGATCATCATTGCCGCCCGCGCGCGGAACGAGAACACGATGGTGGATCGGTTGTCGGGCGAACTGCTCGATGCCGCAAACAACCGCGGAACAGCGGTGAAGAAGCGCGAAGACACGCACAAGATGGCTGAGGCGAACCGCGCCTTCTCCCACTACCGCTGGTGATTGCGTGGATGCCAGTGGCATCCGGAGCGCAAACGATATGAGCAATTAGAGGCCGTCCATGGCACGCCAATACGCTATCGAGGACTACCGCAACTTCGGCATCATGGCCCACATCGATGCGGGCAAGACGACGACGACCGAGCGGATTCTCTATTACACGGGCAAGTCGCACAAGATCGGCGAAGTGCACGATGGCGCTGCGACCATGGATTTCATGGAGCAGGAGCAGGAGCGTGGCATTACGATCACGTCGGCCGCGACGACGTGCTTTTGGAAGGGCCGTGATGGCCGTCCGCGCCGCCTGAACATCATCGACACGCCAGGCCACGTCGACTTCACGATCGAAGTCGAGCGCTCGCTGCGCGTTCTGGACGGAGCGGTCTGCGTTCTCGATTCGAACCAGGGAGTGGAGCCGCAGACGGAGACCGTCTGGCGCCAAGGCGACAAGTACGCCGTGCCACGCATCATCTTCTCCAACAAGATGGATAAGACCGGCGCCGACTTCTACATGTGCCTCGACGACATCAAGGAGAAGCTCGGCGCGCGTGCGGTGCCGATCCAGCTTCCGATCGGTGCGGAAGCCGACTTCCAGGGCGTGATCGACCTCATCGAAATGAAGGCGATCGTCTGGGATGGCGATGGCAAGGACGCCAAGATGGTCGTCCAGGACATTCCGGCCGATCTCGCCGACAAGGCCGCCGAATATCGCGCCGCGATGATCGAAGCCGCGGTCGAAATGGATGACACCGCGATGGAGGCTTACCTCGACGGCAAGGAGCCCGACGTTGCGACGCTGCGGTCGCTGATCCGCAAGGCGACGATCACGCGCACGTTCTATCCGATGATGTGCGGTTCGGCGTTCAAGCATAAGGGTGTGCAGCCCCTGCTCGACGCCGTTGTCGACTTCCTGCCGGCCCCGAGCGATCGCGAGGCCTACAAGGCCATCGACGCCAAGACCGATGCCGAGGCCATCCGCCGTCCGATCGACAGCGATCCACTGTCCATGATCGCGTTCAAGATCATGACCTTCCCGCACGTCGGCTCGATTACGTTCTGCCGCATCTACTCGGGCAAGCTCGAAAAGGGTATGGCCCTCGCTCAGACCACGCGCGACAAGAAAGAGCGCGTCGGCATGATCTACGAGATGCATGCCGACGACCGCAAGTCGGTCGACGAGGCGTTCGCCGGAGACATCGTGGCGCTTGCGGGGCTCAAGGACACCCGGACGGGCGAGACGCTGAGCGACCCGCAGAAGCCGGTTATTCTGGAGAAGATGGAGTTCCCGAACCCGGTCATCGAAATGAAGGTCGAGCCGAAGACGAAAGCCGACCAGGAGAAGATGGCGCAGGTCCTGCACATGATGTCGGTCGAGGATCCCTCGTTCCGCGTCTCGGTGGACCCAGAGTCGGGCGAAACCATTCTCAAGGGCATGGGCGAGCTGCATCTCGACATCAAGGTCGACATCATGCGCCGCGAGCCGCACAACATCGCGGTCAATGTCGGCGCACCGCAGGTGGCCTATCGTGAAACGCTCGCGCGTCCCGCCGAGATCGACTACACGCACAAAAAGCAGACCGGCGGTACCGGCCAGTTCGCCCGAGTCAAGCTGAAGCTCGAGCCGAACGAAACCGGCAAGGGCAACGAGTTCGAGTCGTCGATCATCGGCGGCACGGTGCCGAAGGAATACCTGCCGGGCGTCGAAAAGGGCGTCAATTCGGTCTGGGACAACGGCGTGCTCATCGGCTTCCCGATGGTCGATATGAAGGTCACGCTGTTCGACGGCGCATACCACGAGGTCGACTCGTCGGCGATCGCCTTCGAGATCGCGACGCGCTCGGCGATGAAGGAAGGCTGCGAGAAGGGTGGCGTCAAGCTGCTCGAGCCGATCATGGACGTCGAAGTGGTGACCCCTGGCGACTTCGTCGGCGGTGTCATTGGCGACGTCAACTCGCGGCGCGGTCAGATCCGCAATCAAGAAATGCGCGGCAATGCGACGGTGGTGCGCGCATACGTTCCACTCGCAAATATGTTCGGCTACGTCAGCCAGCTGCGCTCGATGAGCCAGGGGCGCGCGTCGTACACGATGCAGTTCGCGCACTACGCGGAGGTTCCGCGCAACGTCGCGGAAGAGGTCAAGGCCAAGTATGCCTGAATACCCGCCCCGCCACCGGCCGCCACTTGGCCGGATGAGGCGAACGCGGGAGGTCGGGTGAGAGAGACGAATGATGTCGGGCATCTGCTGCCCGAGAACGACAACTGACGATGTTCTAAGGAGAGCCGACATGGGCAAGGCAAAATTCAACCGCGACAAGCCGCACTGCAACGTCGGCACGATTGGTCACGTTGACCACGGCAAGACGACTCTGACGGCTGCACTGACGAAGGTTTCGGCCGACCGCGGCTGGACTCAGACTGCGATCGCGTACGACGAGGTTGCGAAGGCCTCTGAGAGCCAGGGCCGTCGCGACCCGACGAAGATCCTGACGATCGCGACGAGCCACGTCGAGTACGCGACGCCGAACCGTCATTACGCGCACGTCGACTGCCCCGGCCACGCCGACTACGTGAAGAACATGATCACGGGCGCGGCTCAGATGGACGGGGCGATCCTGGTGGTTTCGGCTGTCGACGGCCCGATGCCTCAGACGCGCGAGCACATTCTTCTGGCGCGCCAGGTCGGCGTTCCGAAGATCGTGGTGTTCCTGAACAAGTGCGACATCGTCGATGACGCGGAGCTACTGGATCTGGTCGAGATGGAGGTTCGCGACCTTCTTTCGAAGTACCAGTTCCCTGGCGACGACACGCCGATCATCCGCGGTGCGGCGATCAAGGCTCTGAACGGCGAGAAGGGCGAGTTGGCCGACGAGGCGATCATCAAGCTTTACGAGGCGCTGGACACCTACATTCCGCTTCCGGACCGTCCGAAGGATCTTCCGTTCCTGATGCCGATCGAAGACGTGTTCTCGATCTCGGGGCGCGGCACCGTTGTGACGGGTCGTATCGAGCGCGGGGTGATCAAGGTCGGCGAGGAAGTCGAGATCGTGGGCATCCGCGATACGCAGAAGTCGGTTGTGACGGGCGTCGAGATGTTCCGGAAGCTTCTGGACTCGGGCGAGGCTGGCGACAACGTCGGCTGCCTGTTGCGCGGCATCGACAAGGAAGCGGTCGAGCGCGGCCAGGTTCTCTGCAAGCCGGGCTCTGTGAAGCCGCACAAGAAGTTCAAGGCCGAGGCGTACATCCTTGGCAAGGACGAGGGCGGCCGTCACACGCCGTTCTTCTCGAACTACCGTCCGCAGTTCTACTTCCGCACGACGGACGTGACGGGCGTGGTGACGCTGCCTGAGGGCACCGAGATGGTGATGCCGGGCGACAACGTGTCGGTCGACGTCGAACTGGTGTCGCCGATCGCGATGGAAGAGAAGGTCCGCTTCGCCATCCGCGAAGGCGGCCGCACCGTCGGAGCAGGCGTCGTCACGAAAATCGTTGAGTAAGCAATAGGGGATCAGGGAGCGTCCGTTCGCGGCGCTCCCGTCCTTTTGAGGGTGAGCTTTCGAGATGAATGGCCAGAACATACGCATCCGATTGAAAGCGTTCGATCATCGAATACTCGATGCATCGACGCGCGAGATCGTGAATACGGCGAAACGCACCGGTGCCGAGGTTCGGGGCCCGATCCCTCTGCCGACGCGCATCGAACGGTTTACCGTCAACCGCTCACCGCACATCGACAAGAAGAGCCGCGAGCAGTTCGAGATGCGGACGCACAAGCGTCTCCTCGACATTGTCGACCCGACGCCGCAGACGGTGGACGCGCTGATGAAGCTCGACCTGGCCGCAGGCGTCGACGTCGAGATCAAGCTCTAACGATTTCCCGGGTCCTCTGTTCCGCAATCGCGGCACACGACCCCAGCTGAGGAAGGAATGCTCAGACATGCGTTCCGGTGTGATTGCACAGAAGATCGGCATGACCCGCATCTTCACGGAGACAGGGGAACATATCCCCGTGACCGTGTTGAAGCTCGAGAAGCTCGAGGTCGTCGCCCATCGCACGAATGACACGAACGGCTACACCGCGCTGCAGCTCGGTGTCGGCACGCGTAAGCCGTCGCGGATGACCAAGTCCGAGCGCGGCACGTTCGCCAAGGTCGAGATCGAGCCGAAGCGGAAGCTCACCGAGTTCCGGGTCAGCCCCGATAACGTGATCGCGGTTGGCGCCGAGATCACGGCCGATCACTTCATCCCCGGGCAGTTCGTCGACGTGACGGGTACCAGCCAGGGCAAGGGTTTCCAGGGCGCCATGAAGCGCTGGAACTTCAGCGGTCTGCGCGCCACGCACGGCGTGTCGGTCAGTCACCGCAGCCACGGCTCGACCGGTCAGCGCCAGGACCCCGGCAAGGTGTTCAAGGGCAAGAAGATGGCCGGCCACATGGGCAGCGAGCGTGTGACCACGCAGAACCTCGTCGTCGTCCGCACGGACGTCGAGCGCGGCCTGTTGATGATCCGCGGCGCCGTCCCCGGCTCCAAGGGCGGCTGGGTGATGGTGCGCGATGCCGTCAAGAAAGCAGCGCACAAGGATGTCCCGAAGCCGGGCTCCTTCAAGGCGCGCGCCGAGAAGAAGGAACAGGCGTGATGAAAGCCAAGATCACCACGCTCGATGCAGGCGCCGCCGGCGAGATCGATCTCCCCGACGCCATTTTCAGCCTCGAGCCGCGCCCCGACCTGTTGCACCGCATGGTCCGCTATCAGCTGTTGAAGCGGATGGCCGGCACGCATCACGCCCAGGATCGGTCGGAAGTCACGACCACCGGCAAGAAGATGTACAAGCAGAAGGGCACCGGCGGCGCCCGTCACGGCGACAAGTCGGTTCCGCAGTGGCGCGGTGGCGGCAAGGCATTCGGTCCCAAGCCGCGCAGCCATGCCGTCGACATGACCAAGAAGGTGCGCGCGCTCGCGTTGCGTCACGCACTGTCCGCCAAGGCCAAGGCCGGTGAGCTGATCGTGCTCGACCGTGCCGCCTCGGAAGGCAAAACGAAGACGCTGCGCTCGCAGTTCCAGAAGCTCGATCTCGAGAATGCGCTGATCATCGACGGCGCCGAACTCGATATCGCCTTCGCCCGCGCCGCTCGCAATATTCCGAACATCGACGTTCTGCCGGTGCAGGGCATCAATGTCTACGACATCCTGCGTCGCAAGAAGCTGGTTCTGACCAAGGCCGCAGTGGCCGCGCTCGAAGCCCGCTTCAACAAGAGTACGGCTGGAGGCGCGAATTAAATGAGAAAGCTCAGCGCGTACGACGTCATCCTGGCTCCGGTCATCACCGAGAAGTCGACGCTCGTTTCGGAAGCCAATCAGGTCATCTTCAAGGTTCACGCCGAAGCGACCAAGCCGGCTATCAAGGCTGCCGTCGAGAGCCTGTTCAAGGTCAAGGTGAAGGCCGTCAACACGGCCGTGCGCAAGGGCAAGGTTCGCGCCTTCCGCGGCCGCACGGCCAAGCTGTCCAACTCCAAGCGTGCCATCGTGACGCTCGAGGAAGGTCACTCCATCGACGTGACCACGGGACTCTAAGGGGCAAATCATGGCACTCAAAACCTACCGTCCCACATCGCCCGGCCTGCGCCATCTCGTGTCGATCGACCGCAGCGGGCTCTGGAAGGGCGCGCCGCTCAAGATCCTCGTCGAGGGCAAGCTCAAGACCGGTGGCCGCAATTCCGACGGCCGTATCACCACCCGTCACATCGGCGGCGGTCATAAGCAGGCCTACCGGATGGTCGACTTCCGCCGTCGCAAGGCGGACGTGTCGGCGACCGTCGAGCGCGTGGAATATGATCCGAACCGCTCTGCGTTCATCGCGCTGATCAAGTACGACGACGGCGAGTTCAGCTACATCCTCGCCCCGCAGCGTCTCGCCGTCGGCGACAAGGTCGTCTCGGGCGCCAAGGTCGACGTGAAGCCGGGCAACGCGATGCCGCTCGCCAACATGCCGATCGGCACCATCGTCCACAACGTGGAGATGAAGCCGGGACGTGGCGGTCAGATCGCCCGTTCAGCCGGAGCGTTCGTTCAGCTCGTCGGCCGTGACGCCGGTTGGGCCGTGCTGAAACTCAATTCCGGCGAGACCCGCAAGGTTCGCGCCGAATGCATGGCCACCGTCGGCGCCGTCTCCAACCCGGACCATTCCAACACCGTGCTCGGCAAAGCTGGCCGCACGCGCTGGAAAGGAACCCGTTCGACGGTCCGTTCGATCGCCATGAACCCGGTCGATCATCCCAACGGCGGCCGCACCAAGGGCGGCAAGCACTGGGCGACGCCGTGGGGCAAGCCGACAAAGGGTCATAAGACCCGCAAGAACAAGACAACCGACAAGTACATCGTGCGTTCGCGCACGGGCAAATAATGGGTCCGCTCGCGCGCGGGCAAATAAGACAAGACTAGGAGAACGACGTTGGCACGCTCAGTCTGGAAGGGTCCGTTCGTCGACGGCTACCTCTTGAAGAAGGCAGAGAAGGTCCGCGGGTCGGGTCGGAACGAGGTCATCAAGATCTGGAGCCGCCGCTCGACCATTCTGCCGCACTTCGTGGGGCTGACGTTTGGCGTGCACAACGGGCAGAAGCACATCCCGGTGAACGTCACCGAGGACATGGTCGGCCACAAGTTCGGGGAGTTCGCGCCGACGCGGAGCTTCCACGGACACGGTGGCGACAAGAAAGCGGTGAAGAGATAATGGGCAAGCCGAGCCGAGAGCGGAGCCTCGCCGATAACGAGGCAAAAGCTGTGGCGCGGAACCTTCGGGTTTCGCCACAGAAGCTCAATCTGGTCGCCGGTTTGATCCGCGGCAAGAAGGTCGATGTCGCGCTTGCTGATCTCGAGTTCTCGAGGAAGCGGATTGCGCTCGACGTCCGCAAGTGCGTGATGAGCGCGGTCGCCAATGCCGAGAACAATCACAATCTCGACGTGAACGAACTTGTTGTCGCCGAAGCCTACGTCGGCAAGAACCTCGTGTTGAAGCGGTTCCACGCTCGCGGCCGCGGCCGTGGCGCAAGCATCCTTCGCCCGATGTCGCAGATCACCGTCGTCGTCCGCGAGGCCGACGCCGAGGCCGAAAAGGCCGCTAAGAAGGGCGCGAAGCCGGCTAAGGCCAAGGCCGCCAGCAAGGAGACCGAGTAATGGGTCAGAAGATCAATCCGGTCGGCCTTCGTCTCGGCATCAACCGGACATGGGATAGCCGTTGGTTCGCCGGGCGCCAAGAATACGGCCGCCTGCTTCATGAGGATATGGCTATTCGTGGCCATCTGATGAAGCAGCAGCGTGAAGCCGGCATTTCAAAGGTCGTCATCGAGCGGCCGCACAAGAAGTGTCGCGTGACTGTTCACACTGCCCGTCCGGGCGTGTTGATCGGCAAGAAGGGAGCGGGCATCGAGAAGGTGCGCGGCGACCTCGCCAAGCTGACCAGCTCGGAAGTGCATCTCAACATTGTCGAGATCCGCAAGCCGGAAATCGACGCGACGCTGGTCGCCGAGGGCATCGCCCAACAGCTCGAGCGCCGCATTGCCTTCCGCCGCGCGATGAAGCGTTCGGTGCAGTCGGCGCTCCGACTTGGCGCGATCGGCATCCGAATCAACGTTGCCGGCCGTCTCGGCGGCGCGGAAATCGCGCGTACCGAGTGGTATCGCGAAGGCCGCGTGCCGCTGCATACGCTGCGCGCCGACATCGATTTCGGTTACGGACTGGCAAAGACAGCATACGGCATCATCGGCATCAAGGTGTGGATCTTCAAGGGCGAGATCATCGAGCACGACCCGATGGCGTCGGAGAAGAAGTCGGCCGACATGCAGGAGGGTGGTGCGCCACGCCCGCGTCGTGACGATGCCGGCGGCGATCGCCGTGAGCGTCGTGGTGGTCGCGGCGGACCGGGAGGTCCAGGTGGCCGTGGTGGCCGCGGCGGTGGTCGCGGTGTGCCCGGCGGTCCGGGTGGCGGTGCGGGCGGCGATGTCGCCGCGGTGCCGTCCGAGCCGACCGAGGGCGGAGACGCCTGAGCCGAGCCCCGACCGGGGATCCCCGACACAGGCTAGTTTAAGAGACCGATCATGCTGCAACCGAAACGAACAAAGTTCCGCAAGGCCTTCAAGGGCCGCATTCACGGCAACGCCAAGGGCGGCACGACGCTGAGCTTCGGCGAGGTCGGGCTCAAGGCTGTCGAACCGGAGCGCTTGACCGCGCGCCAGATCGAGGCCGCCCGCCGCGCGATCGCGCGTCACACTAAGCGCGCCGGTCGTCTGTGGACGCGGGTGTTCCCAGATCTGCCGGTGTCCAAGAAGCCAGCCGAAGTCCGCATGGGCTCGGGCAAGGGTTCGCCGGAGCTGTGGTGCGCTCGCGTAAAGCCGGGCCGCATTATTTTCGAGCTGGGCGGTGTCAGCGAGCAGATCGCCAAGGAGGCGCTCCTACTGGGTGCCGCGAAGTTGCCGATCAAGACACGGATCGTGACGCGCCTCGCTTGAGGTATTGCGCCGGACGGTGGATCAGGAATTGAGTGAGGACGGACGATGAAGGGCGAATTCCGGGACATGACGCTCGACCAGCTCGACGACCAGCTGGTCAAGCTCAAGAAGGAGCAGTTCAATCTGCGCTTCCAGCGGGCTTCCGGCCAGCTCGAGAACACCGCGCGCGTCCGGCAGATTCGCCGTGACATCGCGCGCGTCATGACGGTTCAGACCCAGAAGCGGTCCGGAAGCGTCGGCAAGATTGGCAGCGCCGGCAAGTCGAGCGCTTAAAGGAGAAATGACAGATGCCGAAGCGCGTCCTGCAGGGTGTCGTAGTGTCGGATAAGAACGCCAAGACCATCGTGGTCGAGGTCGAGCGACGCTACACGCACCCGCTGCTGCGGAAGACGGTGCGCCGCACGAAGAAGTATCACGCTCACGACGAGAACCGCGCGTTCAAGGTCGGTGATCAGGTGTCGATCATCGAAAGCGCGCCGATCTCGAAGTTGAAGCGTTGGACGGTCGTCGAAAAGGCGTAACGGTTCGGCGGCATGGGCGCCTTTGCGTCCGTGTCCGGCGAAATACGACGTCAGATCCATATTCAGGCCGTAGGGCCGACAGTGAAGCCGGTTACGGCCGAAAGAGAAGGTGAAGCGCGATGATCCAGATGGAGACGAATCTAGACGTCGCCGACAATTCGGGCGCACGCCGCGTCCAGTGCATCAAGGTGCTGGGCGGCTCAAAGCGCAAGTACGCCACCATTGGCGACACGATCGTCGTGTCGGTCAAGGAGGCGATCCCGAAGGGTCGCGTCAAGAAGGGCCAGGTCATGAAGGCCGTGATCGTGCGCGTCGCGAAGGGCGTGCGCCGTCCCGACGGCTCGCTGATCCGCTTCGACCGCAACGCAGCCGTGCTGGTGAACGCCCAGGGCGAGCCGGTCGGAACCCGCATCTTCGGACCGGTGACCCGTGAGCTCCGTTCCAAGAACCACATGAAGATCGTCAGCCTCGCGCCGGAGGTGCTGTAATGGCCTCTCTCAAGATCAAGAAGGGCGATCACGTCATCGTTCTCGCTGGCCGCGACAAAGGCAAGCATGGCGAAGTGATCGAAATGCGCCCGAAGGAGAGCCGTGCCCTCGTGCGCGGTGTCAACGTCGTGCGTAAGCACACCAAGCAGAGCGCGCAGAACCCCGACGGCGGCATCATCTCGAAAGAGGCGCCGATCCACGTGTCGAACCTAGCGCTCGAGGATCCGAAGGACGGCAAGCCGACGCGCGTCGGTTTCAAGGTCCTCGAAGACGGCAAGAAGGTCCGGGTATCGAAGCGCTCGGGCGAAGTCATTCCGGAGAAGAAGTAAGCCATGGCTGAGAAAGACAAGCCGCAGAAGGGCGGCAAGCCGGCCGACGGCCAGGCCCAGAAGGGCGGCAAAGCCGCTCCCGCCGGCAAGGGCCCGAAGGTCAAGGCTGCGCCCAAGTCCACGGTTCCGGCCCAGCCGCGCCCGAAGGACTACAAGCCGCGCATGAAGGCGCTCTATGAGCAGGTCGTGCGCAAGGCGATGCAGGAGAAGTTCGCCTACGCGAACATCATGCAGATCCCGCGCCTCGAGAAGATCGTGCTCAACATGGGCGTCGGCGAGGCCGTGAACGACCGCAAGAAGGTCGACAACGCGCAGGCCGATCTCGCGATGATCGCCGGCCAGAAGCCGGTGCAGACTCGCTCGACCAAGTCGATCGCGACCTTCAAGGTCCGCGAAGGCATGGCGCTCGGCACGAAGGTCACGCTGCGCGGCGACCGGATGTACGAGTTCCTCGACCGGTTCGTGACGATCGCGCTGCCGCGCGTGAAGGACTTCCGCGGCCTGAACCCCAAGAGCTTCGACGGACGCGGCAATTATGCCTGCGGCCTCAAGGAGCACGTGGTGTTCCCCGAGATCGATTACGACAAGATCGAGTCGCCGATCGGCATGGACGTGATCGTGTGCACGTCCGCCAAGACTGACGACGAAGCGCGCGAGCTGCTTCGCAACTTCAACTTCCCCTTCCGCAGCTAGAGGACCTCGGGGAAATCCCCCGAAAGGCCCTAGGGAGACCAAGAATGGCCAAGACGAGTTCGATGGAAAAGAACAAGCGGCGGCGCAAGCTGTCCGCTCAGTATGCGGGCAAGCGCAAGCGCCTGAAAGAGGCCGCGAACGATCTCAAGAAGCCGGCCGAGGAGCGCTTCGCCGCGCGCCTCAAGCTGGCCGAGATGCCGCGGAACTCGTCGCCGACGCGCATCCGCAACCGTTGCGAGCTGACGGGCCGCGCCCGCGGCTACTATCGCAAGCTGAAATTGTGCCGCAACCAGCTTCGGGAGCTGGCCAGCCAAGGCCGCATCCCGGGCATGACGAAGTCGAGCTGGTAAGGAGGCATATCCATGGCGATGAATGATCCAGTCGGCGATATGCTGACACGAATTCGCAATGCGCAGATGCGCCGCCGTCCGAAGGTCGCGACGCCGGCCTCGAGCCTGCGCGGCCGGGTGCTCGACGTCTTGGCGGAAGAGGGTTTCATCCGCGGATATACCCGCGTCGAGATGAAGGGCGAACTCCCGCAGTTCGAGATCGAACTGAAGTACTTCAACGGCCAGCCTGCGATCCGCGAAATCGAGCGCGTTTCAAAGCCCGGCCGTCGCGTGTACTCGCCCGTCAAAGACATTCCGACGGTGGCCAACGGTCTCGGCGTCGCGATCCTGTCCACGCCGAAGGGCGTGATGTCGGACGCGCGCGCCCGTGAAGAGAACGTGGGCGGCGAGATTCTCTGCAACATCTTCTAAGGGAGAACCCGGCGCCTCTGCCGGTTCTTTGGGAAAGCACATGTCGCGCATTGGTAAGAAGGCCGTGCCTGTGCCGTCGAATGTGACGGCGACGGTGACGGGTCAGACGATCAAGATGAAGGGTCCTAAGGGCGAGCTGTCGTTCACGGCTCCCGAGGAACTCAAAGTCGAGAAGACGGCTGACGGCATCGAGGTCAAGCCGGTCGAGGTGACGAAGCGGTCGCGCTCTATGTGGGGCATGTCGCGGACGCAGGTCGCAAATCTCGTCAAGGGCGTGACCGAGGGCTACTCGCACACCCTCGAGATCCACGGCGTCGGTTTCCGCGCTGCCTTGAAGGGTAAGGATCAGCTGCAGATGCTCGTGGGCTACAGCCACGAGGTCCTGCATAAGATCCCAGTCGGCGTCGAAGTCAAAGTCGGCGGCGCCAAGCAGGAAATCGTCACGGTTTCCGGCATCGACAAACAACTCGTCGGCCAGGTGGCTGCCGAGATCCGCGCATACCGCAAGCCCGAGCCTTATCAGGGCAAGGGCGTGCGTTACCAGGGCGAATACATCTTCCGCAAGGAAGGCAAGAAGAAGTAAGGACGAAACCCATGGCCTCGAAGCTCAACAAGTTGTCGGCACGGCGCAGCGCGCGTGTTCGCCGCACGCTGAAGGCGCGGGCGTCCGGACGGCCGCGGCTGTCGGTACATCGCTCGTCTCAGCACATCTATGCCCAGGTCATCGACGACGCGGGCGGCCGCACCATTGCAGCCGCTTCCACGCTCGAGAAGGATCTGAAGGGCGCGCTCAAGACGGGCGCCGACAAGGCTGCGGCAGCAGCGGTCGGCAAGCTCGTCGCCGAGCGCGCGATCAAAGCCGGTATCAAGGAAGTCGTGTTCGACCGCGGTTCCTATCTGTTCCACGGGCGCGTCAAGGCGCTCGCCGATGCTGCCCGCGAGGGCGGCCTCAGCTTCTAACGAAAGGACTCTCCTGTGGCACGTTCTCCTGAAGGTGGTGGCCGTCGCGGACGCGATCGCGGTGGTGACCGCGAAGAGCGCGACAGCGAATTCACCGACAAGCTGGTCCACATCAACCGCGTGGCCAAGGTCGTCAAGGGTGGCAAGCGCTTCGGCTTCGCCGCGCTGGTCGTCGTCGGCGATCTCAAGGGCCGCGTGGGCTTCGGCCACGGCAAGGCGCGTGAGGTTCCGGAGGCGATCCGCAAAGCCACAGAAGCCGCCAAGCGCAACCTGACCCGTGTACCGCTTCGCGACGCCCGCACGCTGCATCATGACAGCGCCGGCCGTCACGGCGCCGGCAAGGTCGTGCTGCGCTCGGCGCCTCCCGGCACCGGCATCATCGCCGGCGGCGCCATGCGCGCCGTGTTCGAGATGCTCGGCGTGCAGGATGTCGTCGCCAAGTCGCTCGGCTCGACCAACCCCTACAACGTGGTGCGCGCCACGTTCGATGCCCTGAAGCATCAGGAAAACCCGCGTGGCGTCGCCGCCCGGCGCAACAAGAAGGTTTCGGACATCGTCTCGCGCCGGCGCGATGCGTCCGCATCGGCCGACGTCAACGCCGAGGCGTGATATCGGGCTTGGTGCGAACGGCGTTCCGAACGAACGACCAGGATTGGATAAGTGATATGGCTGCCAAGAAGACGGTTACCATCGAGCAGATCGCCAGCGCCAATCGGCGTCCGGCGATCCAGACGCACACGCTTCGCGGGCTGAAGCTCGACAAGCTTCATCGCCGCTCGACGCTCGAGGATACGCCGGCCGTTCGCGGCATGATCGGCAAGGTCGCGCATCTCGTGCGCATCGTCGAAGAGACGAAATAACGAACTGAAGATCGAGGAGCTCGGGTCCCATGCGGCTCAATGAAATCAAAGACAAGGCCGGCGCCCGCAAGTTTCGCGTGCGCATCGGCCGTGGTATCGGCTCCGGCGTCGGCAAGCAGGGTGGACGCGGCGGCAAAGGCCAGACGGCCCGCACCGGTGTTGCCATCGGCGGCTTCGAAGGTGGCCAGATGCCGCTGCATCGCCGCCTGCCGAAGCGCGGCTTCAACAAGTACCGTCCGAAGCAGTGGAACGAGATCAATCTCGGCGCGCTGCAGAAGGCGATCGATGAGAAGCGCATCGACGGAAGCAAGGCCATCGATGTGGCATCGCTGGTCGCAGCAGGCGTGATCAGGCGGCCCAAGGACGGGCTCCGTCTGCTCGGCGCGGGCGATCTCAAGGCGAAGGTGAACATCACCGTCAATCACGCCACGGCGTCGGCCAAGGCCGCGGTCGAGAAGGCTGGCGGCGCGGTCAATGTGATCGAGGTCAAGGTCCTCGACGCGGACGTCGCGAAGGCAAAGAAGACAGCCGCCAAGAAGGCGAAGGTTGCCGGCAAGAAGGGTGGCGCTGCCGAAGCTTGATAAACTTCGGCGGACGGGCCGGGCGTGGGCTTTGTGCCTCATGCCCGCCCATCGAGCGGCCCGTCTTCAGTATTGCTCTCGAAGAGAACCGATCGACGCTGGCGCCGCCTCGATCCAGCTTTGCCGATCGGCTGAAATTGTAGACCGTGACCGATGTCTCGAAACGGCCGCACTGCCGGAGTTTCGGGTTGATCCAAGTCCCGATCTGACGATCGCACAGTTGTCTGGCTCCGCTTTGAGCCTTATTTGACCCGCAGCGCGACCGGTCGCCCTCCGGTCCAGTGCCTCGGCCCCCGGGCAGGAGAGACGCCATGGTATCCGCTGCTGAGCAGCTCGCATCGAACATGAACCTCGGGGCCTTCAGCAAGGCCGAGGATCTCAAGAAGCGGCTTTGGTTCACGCTCGGCGCGCTTCTCGTCTATCGCCTCGGCACGTTCATTCCTCTGCCCGGCATCAACCCGGTCGCGTTCGCCGAGGCTTTCAAGTCGCAGTCGCAGGGCATCCTCGGGATGTTCAACATGTTCGCCGGCGGCGCCGTCGAGCGGCTCGCGATCTTCGCTTTGAACATCATGCCTTACATCTCCGCCTCCATCATCATGCAGCTTATGAGTTCGGTGAACCCGAAGCTCGAGGCGCTGAAGAAGGAGGGCGAAGCGGGCCGCAAACAGATCAACCAATACACGCGCTATCTTACGGTCGTGCTCGCGGCGCTGCAGGCCTACGGTATCGCTGTCGGCCTCGAGGGGTCACAGTCTGGCGCTGGCGCCGTCGTGGCCGACCCGGGTTGGTATTTCCGCCTGTCGACCGTCATTACGCTGGTCGGCGGTACCATGTTCCTGATGTGGCTCGGTGAGCAGATCACGCAGCGCGGCGTCGGCAACGGCACCTCGCTCATTATCTTCGCCGGCATCGTCGCCGCTCTTCCCGCCGCCATTGCCGGTTTGTTCGAGATGGCGCGGACCGGAGCTCTCTCGACGTTCCTGCTCTTGGCTCTCTTCGCTCTCATGCTGGTCGTCGTGGCGGCGATCGTGTTCTTCGAGCGTGCTCAGCGGCGACTTCTGATCCAGTATCCGAAGCGCCAGGTGGGCAACAAGATGTTTCAGGGCGATGCGTCGCATCTACCGTTGAAGCTCAACGCGTCGGGTGTCATTCCGCCGATCTTCGCGTCATCCCTGCTGCTGTTGCCGGTCACCGCCGCTCAGTTCTCGGCCGGACAGGGTCCCGAGTGGCTGAACTCGGTCGTCGCCTCGCTCGGCTATGGGCAGCCGCTGCACATGCTCGTCTATGTGCTTTTGATCATCTTCTTCGCGTTCTTCTACACGGCGGTCGTTATCAACCCGCAAGAAACCGCCGACAACCTGCGCAAGTACGGTGGGTTCCTGCCCGGCATCCGTCCTGGCCAGAAGACTGCCGAATACATCGACTACGTTCTGACCCGCATCACCGTCGTCGGCGCTCTCTATCTCGGTGCCGTCTGCCTGCTGCCTGAGATGCTGATCTCCTACGCCTCCGTTCCGCAATCGTTCGCCGCTATTCTAGGCGGAACGTCTCTCTTGATCGCCGTCAGCGTCACGATGGATACCGTGGCGCAGATCCAGAGCCATCTGCTGGCGCACCAGTATGAGGGCCTGATCAAGAAATCGAAGCTCAAGGGAGCTTCTTCGCCGAAGGGTCGGAGATGAACGTCATTCTGCTCGGCGCCCCCGGGGCCGGCAAAGGTACGCAAGCGGAGGCGCTCGCACAGCGGCGTGGACTGGTCCAGTTGTCGACCGGAGAAATGCTGCGCGCGGCCATTCGCGCAGGCACCGAAATCGGAAAGAAGACCGAGAGCGTGATGAAGTCGGGCGGTCTCGTCTCGGATGAGATCGTCATCGGCATCATCTCCGACCGTATCGACGAGCCAGACTGCAAGAATGGTTTTATTCTCGACGGGTTCCCGCGAACGCTGAAGCAGGCGGCCGCGTTGACCAAGCTGCTGGCTGCCAAGGGCCGCAACCTCGACGCGGTGATCGAACTGCGCGTCGATGACGCCGCACTGATCGGACGCATCGAAAAGCGCGCGGCGGATGCGCTCGCTGCGGGACAGCCCGTGCGTGCCGACGACAATGCGGAGACACTGAAGCTGCGGCTGCTCGCGTACTATCGGGAGACATCGCCGCTGATCGGCTATTACTTCGCACATGATCAGCTGAAGACGGTCAATGGAATGGCTGCGATCGACGACGTAGCCCAGCAGATCGACGACGTGCTCGACGGAAAGGCCTGATCCTGCCGGACCTCCGGCGGGGTGAGAAATTCGCAGTTTGGTTGCGGCATAGTGTCGCAACCGTCATTGACGAGAGGCAGCCTGTCACGGTACACAGGCCAGCTTTTCGGATTTTGGGAACGAGACGCAGCCGGGCGGGGGCTCCTCCGTGAGGTGCGGCTCCGTTTTTTCGTTAAACAGACGCTCGGTGTCGCTTGATGGCAGGCACCGGGAAGGCCCCGCAGGGGTGTGCAGACGATCGCAGGAGACCAGACGGTGGCTCGTATCGCAGGCGTGAATATCCCAACCCAGAAGCGCGTGGTTATCGCGCTGCAATATATCCATGGCATCGGCGCCAAGTTTGCGCAGGACATTTGCGGCAAAGTCGGGATTCCGGCAGAGCGGCGCGTGAACCAGTTGACGGACGCAGAGGTCCTGCAGATCCGCGAGGCGATCGATCGCGATTATACCGTCGAAGGCGATTTGCGCCGTGACGTTGCAATGAACATCAAGCGCTTGATGGATCTCGGCTGCTATCGCGGCATCCGTCACCGCAAGAAGCTGCCGGTTCGCGGCCAGCGTACGCACACCAACGCGCGCACCCGCAAGGGCAAGGCTGTCGCGATTGCAGGCAAGAAGAAGGCCTGATGGCCGAGCCGGCGTCCGCGCCGGCTTTTCGATTCCGCTGAGAGACCCCCGTCGAGACATTCGCTCCGCATGACGGAGCCCTGGAGTTTACGAAATGGCCAAAGAAGCTGAGAAAGGCCGCGGCAAAATTCGCCGCCGCGAAAAGAAGAACATCACGTCGGGCGTCGCGCACGTCAACGCGTCGTTCAACAACACGATGATCACGATCACCGACGCGCAGGGCAACACTATCGCCTGGTCGTCGTCGGGAACGATGGGCTTCAAGGGTTCGCGCAAGTCGACGCCGTACGCCGCCCAGATGGCCGCTGAAGACGCCGGCAAGAAGGCGTCCGAGCACGGTATGAAGGTTCTCGAGGTCGAAGTTTGCGGACCGGGCTCGGGCCGTGAATCGGCACTGCGCGCGCTGCAGTCGGTCGGCTTCCAGATCACTTCGATCCGCGACGTCACGCCGATCCCGCACAACGGTTGCCGCCCGCGCAAGCGCCGCCGCGTCTGAGCCGCGCACGGCCGCAAGTGGAGCCCGGCGCACTTCGGAGCGCGGGCCCTTGCGGATTCATTCCGGCCCGGCTCGATCCGCGTCGGACAATAACAATAACCCGGTGAACCGAGGCGCGGCGTCCTGCGAGGCGCCTGCGCCGCAACCTTGGATGAGGTCGATCGTGGTGAATGTGCTCCAGAAGAATTGGCAAGACCTGATCAAGCCGAACAAACTCGACGTTCATGCCGGTCGTGACCGCAATCGGATCGCCACCGTCGTGGCCGAGCCGCTCGAGCGCGGCTTTGGCATGACGCTCGGAAACGCGCTGCGCCGCGTGCTCCTGTCTTCGCTGCAGGGCGGCGCGATCAAGACCGTGCAGATCGACGGCGTGCTGCACGAGTTCTCGTCGATCCCCGGCGTGCGTGAGGACGTGACGAACATCATCCTGAACATCAAGGAAATCGCGCTGCGTGTCCATTCGGACGGCGTGAAGCGGATGGTGCTCAAGAAGGAAGGCGCGGGCCCCGTTCGCGCCGGCGAGATCGAGGCCGGATCGGACGTCGAGGTGCTGAACCCCGACCACATCATCTGCCATCTCGACCAGGGCGCCTCGGTGCGGATGGAGTTCCAGGCCGACATGGGCAAGGGCTACGTCGCCGCCGACCGCAACCGTCCCGACGACGCGCCGATCGGGTTGATCCCGGTCGATAGCCTCTACTCGCCGGTCAAGAAGGTTTCCTACAAGGTCGAGAACACGCGCGAAGGCCAGATCCTCGACTATGACAAGTTGACGATGACGGTCGAGACCGACGGTTCGATCAAGGCCGAGGATGCGGTCGCGCTCGCCGCCCGCATCTTGCAGGACCAGCTCGCCGTGTTCATCAACTTCGAGGAGCCGAAGAAGGCCGTCGAAGAAACCCGTCATCCGGAGCTGGCGTTCAACGCGGCGCTGCTCAAGAAGGTCGACGAGCTGGAACTCAGTGTGCGCTCGGCCAACTGCCTGAAGAACGACAACATCGTCTATATCGGCGATCTCATCCAGAAGACCGAAGCCGAGATGCTGCGCACGCCGAACTTCGGCCGCAAGTCGCTCAACGAGATCAAGGAAGTGCTGGCCACGATGGGCCTGCACCTCGGCATGGAAGTCGCCAACTGGCCGCCGGACAACATCGAGGAACTGGCCAAGCGCTTCGAGGATCAGTACTGATTTTGGCACGCAGCGGCGGCTTCCCCAACGGAAGCTGCCGCGTGCAACCGACAAGGCGGCGCCAAAGAACGCCGCCATAATATAACCTAAGCGATCTCAAAGGATTTGAACCCATGCGACACGGCAAACTCGGACGGCGCTTCGGCCGTCAAACTGCGCACCGTCAGGCAATGTTCTCGAACATGGCGGCCGCCCTCATCAAGCACGAGCAGATCGTCACCACGCTGCCGAAGGCCAAGGATCTGAAGCGCGTGATGGACAAGTACATCACCCTCGCCAAGCGCGGCGACTTGAATTCCCGTCGTCTGGCCGCCTCGCGCCTGCGTGACGAGGACATGGCCAAGAAGCTCTTCGACGTGCTCGGTCCCCGCTACAAGGACCGCACCGGCGGTTACACCCGCGTGCTCAAAGCCGGCTTCCGTTATGGCGACAGCGCGCCTCGCGCCGTCATCGAGCTCGTCGACCGCGACGAGAGCGTCAAGGGCAAGGAAGACCGTGAGCGTCACGAGGCCGAGGCCCTGGCCGAGCAGCAGGCCGGCTGAACGTTCCGCCCGCCATTGACGACCCCTATTCGCGCCCCGGTGTCACAGACGCCGGGGCGTTTTTGCTTTACCCTTCGCCCGATAATTTCCGGTCGGGCTTCCAACGTGCCAGGTTCCGTCAGGAACTGCCCGGTCGCAACGGGCGGCTCATGAAACGGTGTCGCAGCGCTGCTGGGGCCGGCGACAGGCGTGCCCGCTTTTCGAGAGGTTTTCGCGCATGACAGAAGCGACTGCCAACCCGACCACTGTCCTCGTCACAGGCGCGACCGGCTACATCGCCAAGCACTGCATCGCGGAGTTGCTGCGCCAGGGCCGTGCGGTGCGCGGCACGGTGCGAGACGCGGCGCGATCCGGCGATGGTGTGCGCCGCGCCATGCAGAACGCCGGGGTCGATCTGTCTCGTTTGTCCATCGTATCTGCCGATCTTGAACAGGATGGCGGGTGGGACGATGCGGTGGCGGACTGCAGCCACGTTCTCCACGTCGCATCCCCTTTTCCGATTCAGCAGCCAACCGACCGCGAGGTCATCATCAGGCCGGCGCGCGACGGCGCATTGCGCGTCCTGCGCGCGGCGACCAAGGCTGGCGTGCGGCGGGTCGTGCTCACATCCTCGGCGGTCGCCATCATGTATGCCTCGGGAAAGACCCCTGGACACGTCTTCACCGAAGCCGACTGGACCGATGCCGAACGGCGCGATCTGACGCCGTACATGGTCTCGAAGACGCTCGCCGAGCGGGCCGCCTGGGATTACGTGCGCGCAACGCCCGCTGCACCGGAACTGTGCTGCATCAATCCGGGCTTCGTGCAAGGTCCGGCGCTCGACGACGATCTCTCGACGTCGTTGGAGGTGCAGCGGCTGATGGGCAAAGGCGCCTATCCCGGCTCGCCGTCGATCACGTTCCCGATCTCCGACGTCCGCGACGTCGCGGCGATCCACGTCCTCGCCATGACCCACCCCAAGGCAGCGGGTCAGCGCTTCATCGCCGCCAACGGAACGTCGAGCCTGATGGGCATGGGCCGGATCATCGCCGCGGCCTTGCCCGACCTCAAATCGAAGGTGCCGAAGTTCGAATTGCCGGACCTGGTGGTGCGCGGGCTGGCCAAATTCGACAAGCGTCTCGTGGCGGTGCTTCCGGAATTGGGCGCGGTTCGCGTCTGCTCCAATGCAAAAGCGCGAGAGACGTTCGGCTTCGCTTTCCGCGATCCTGACGCGGCGATCCGCGACGGCGCACTCAGCTTGCGGGCGTTGGGAGTCATCTGATGTGGCCGAGGCAAGGTCTTCCGTCGCCCAGCAGCGCCGCCTATCTAGATCGCAATCGTGCGCCTCGCGCGCTCCCGAATGACACGTAAGGTCAAGCCTATGAGAAACGTCCCTTCGTACTTCGCCGCGGCGCTGGCGATCGCCGCGCTCGGAACCGCGATCGCTGGCCTCTGGCGTCCCACCGATCCAGCCGAGGCGCAGAAGCGCGTTCCGCCGCCTTCGCGCGAGATTGCTCAATACTCTTTCTCGCCGATTGTCCGGCAGGCCGCGCCTGCCGTCGTCAACGTCTACGTCCGCTCGCGGGTGCAAGCCTTCAATTCGCCGTTCGCCGACGACCCGCTGTTCCGCCGCTTCTTCGGCGAGCAGTTCGGATTACCGTCGGAACGTGTGCAGTCCTCGCTCGGCTCCGGCGTCATCGTCAATCCCGACGGCATCATTGTCACCAATACTCACGTCATCAAGGCGCGCGGCGAGACCGAGATCCGCGTGGCGCTCGCCGACAAGCGTGAGTTCGACGCCAAGGTCGTCATGCAAGACGAGAAGACCGACATCGCCGTGCTCAAGATCGAAGGCGGTGACGGCCGCTTCCCGTCGATCGAGATCGAGGACAGCGACAGCCTCGAAGTGGGCGATCTGGTGCTCGCCATCGGCAATCCGTTCGGCGTCGGCCAGACCGTCACCTCGGGCATCATCTCGGCGCTTTCGCGGACCGAGGTCGGCCGTTCCGACGCGCAGGTGTTCCTGCAAACCGACGCTGCCATCAATCCCGGCAACTCCGGCGGCGCCCTCGTCGACATGGACGGCAAGCTCGTCGGCATCAACACGATGATCGTCTCCAAATCCGGGGGGTCGCAGGGCATCGGTTTCGCCATCCCCTCCAACCTCGTTCGCCTCTACGTGGACAGCGCGCTGACTGGCCGCAAGGTCGAACGGCCTTGGCTCGGCGCCAAACTCGAAGCCGTGACCCGCGATATCGCCGAGGGGCTCGGCCTCGACCGCGTCGTCGGCGCGGTCGTCACGCGGGTGTCCAACACCGGCCCGGCCGCGACCGCGGGATTGCAGCCGGGTGACGTCATCGTGCGGGTCGACGGCTTCGAGGTCGCCGATCCGCGCTCCGTCTACTATCGCCTCACGACGCGTGGTGCGGGTAACACCGCGCGGCTGGACGTGATGCGCAAGGGGCGGCCACAGGCCGTCAATGTCGCGCTGCAGCCGCCACCGAAGGCCGGACGCGACGACGTGCGCAACCTGTCGGGCAATCATCCCTTCGACGGCGCGCGGGTTTCGAACCTCCTGCCGGGCCTTGCCGAGGAGATGGGTCTCGATGACGGGGAGGGTGTTGTCGTGCTGTCGGTCCGCCAGGGAGCGATCGCGGCGAGGCTCGGCTTCCAGCCCGGAGACGTGATCCTGCAGATCGGGCAGGACACTATCGCGTCCGTCGCCGATCTCGAGAAGGCCGTAGGCGACCGCCAGCGCGTATGGCAAGTCGCCGTCAAGCGCGGCGGCCGCGTGCTGAAGCTCCAGGTTCCGGGGTAATCCGAAATGCGCCCCGTCCTCGCCGGCATCGTCTATTTCGTCCTCGTCTACTTGGCCGGCTTCGTGCTGGGTGCATCGCGCGAGGCAATCATCGCGCCTGTGGTCGGCCGGGTCGCTGCCGTGCTCGTCGAGGCGCCGCTGATGCTGGTCGTCATGACGCTTGCCGCCAAGGCTGTTTGCCGGCGCATGTCGGTGCCGCCGGATATATCATCGCGGGCCTTGATGGGCGCCGTCGCGTTCGGAATGCTGACATTGGCGGAGGCCGTATTCGCCAAAATACTGCGCGGGCTCGATCTCGGCCAGTGGCTCGCGAGCTTCGGCACGGCCGAGGGGTTCATCTCGCTCCTGCTCTTCCTCCTTTTCGCCGCCATGCCTATGCTGGTGCGCGACAAGGCTGTCGCAACCGGTAGGCCATGACCAACCTCTTTCAAGCCGCCGGCCTCGAAGCTGCGGCACCGCGTCCGCTCGCTGACCGGCTCAGGCCGAAGACGCTCGCCGAGGTGACGGGACAGGATCACATCGTCGGCCCGGACGGCACTTTGACCAGGCTGATCGCCGGGGGGCGGCTGCCGAGCCTCGTCCTGTGGGGCCCGCCCGGTTGCGGCAAGACGACGATCGCGCGGTTGCTCGCCCACGAAACCCGGCTGCAGTTCGAACAATTGTCGGCGATCTTCTCGGGCGTGCAGGAGTTGCGCAAGGCCTTCGACCGCGCCAAGCTCGGGCGAGAGCAGGGCAAGGGCACTCTGCTGTTCATCGACGAGATCCACCGCTTCAACCGGGCCCAGCAGGACAGCTTCCTGCCGCACATGGAAGACGGCACGATCACGCTGGTCGGCGCGACCACGGAGAACCCCTCGTTCGAACTCAACGCCGCGCTCCTGTCGCGCGCCACTGTGCTGACGCTGAACCGGCTCGACGACACGGCGCTCGACGATCTACTAAAGCGCGCCGAGGCCGAGATGGGGCGCGAATTGCCGCTCGACGGCGACGCGCGCGCAACGCTGATCGGCATGTCAGATGGCGACGGGCGCAGCATCCTCAATCTCGCCGAAGACGTGTTCAGCGCGTTTCCAGTGGGCGGCAAGGCCGGCACACCCGAGGAACTCGTGCGCGTCGTTCAACGCCGCGCGCCGATCTACGACAAGAGCCGTGAGGGCCACTACAACCTCGTCTCCGCTCTGCACAAAAGCGTACGCGGCTCCGATCCCGACGCCGCACTCTACTGGTTCTGCCGCATGCTCGACGGCGGCGAGGACCGGTTGTTCCTGGCGCGGCGGCTCGTGCGGATGGCGGTCGAGGACATCGGGCTTGCCGATCCGCAGGCGCTCGTGGTTTGCAACGCGGCCAAGGACGCCTACGATTTCCTCGGCAGCCCCGAGGGAGAGCTGGCGCTGGCGGAGGCTGTGATCTATCTCGCGACCGCACCGAAATCGAACGCCAACTACGTCGCGTTCAAGGCCGCGATGCGCGCCGCCAAGAGCCACGGCAGCCTCGCGCCGCCGAAGATCATTCTGAACGCGCCGACCAAGCTCATGGAAGACGAGGGCTACGGCACCGGCTACGAGTACGACCACGACGCGCCCGAAGCGTTCTCCGGCCAGAACTACTTCCCCGACGAGTTCCGCGACCGGCCGCTCTACTACGACCCGCCCGAGCGCGGCTTCGAACGCGAGATCCGGAAGCGCCTCGACTATTGGGCGAAGCTGCGGGCGAAGCGCGGGGGTGGGGGATGAGGGCATTCAAAGCGCCGAGGGCGACCGGCGCGGTCCACCGCCTTGCCCATGCGCTAGTCCCGGACGAACCGCTGGCCTATACTCCCCTCGGTTGAGTGGAACGGGAGACCGCGATGGTCGCATTCAAGGATCTCTGGCGGGGGCATCCGATCAACGAGAGCGTGATCGCGCCTTGCATCGCGCCGTTCGATCTGACGAGCATGGAAGGCCGGGCGGTCTCGCTCGGCGAGCCGGTGTTCTCTAATCAGTGCGCGATCCGCATGGGCGTCGCGTTGCGCCGGGCGGGCGTCACCGCGTCCCAGCTTTCCGGCTGCGCGCACTGTGCGGTCCACACCCGCGACACCATGCACTTCATCAACGCCAACCAACTCGCCAACGCCATTGCGCGCGCCAATCTGCCGGGCGTCGGTCCGATCGAGAAATATTCGGGCGCCAACGCCGCACAATTCTATCCGAAAATCTTCGGCCGCACGGGCATCATCTACATCCAGGACTATTGGCGGCGCACCTCGGACAGCGGCAAAGCCACAGGCGATCACATCGACGTCTGGAACGGCTACCGGTCGAGCGCCAAGTGGCTGATGGAGTGGTTCTCCTGGGTCGGCTATTATTCGAACTATGCCGAAGCCGGCGAAATCTGGTTCTGGCCCGTCGAGTAGCCCGGAGATATCGATGCGCTATCTGGTCGCCATGCTGTTCGCGATCGCCGCCGCCGCGCTCGCCATGCTGTATTTCAGCGGGCGGTTTGCCAGCTTCGTGGTCGCCAAGTTCGCCTTCGACAATCCCGATCAAGTCAACGATCTGCATGTCGCGGTGTTTATGGGAGCCAATCTCGCCGCGCTGGTTGTGGGCTGGGTCGTCGGCTGGGCGGCCGGCGGGATGGTCGTGAAGCCCGAGGAAGATTGATCGGATCAGAAACCATCGCCCGCTATGCGCACGGCGCTTGGCCGCGGCCGCCCATCGGCGCTATATCCCGGTCTCGAACCCCATTGCTGCAAGGGCCGACCATGAAGCTACTTCTGCTCGCGACTGCCGGCGGCGCGCTCGGCGCGGGCGCGCGGCATCTCGTCAACGAGGCGTTCGCCGCGCGCGGGCTCATCGCGTTCCCGTGGGCCACGCTCACCGTCAACGTCGTAGGCTCGTTCCTGATGGGCATCGTCATGGCGTTCATACTTTCGAAATCCGGCCTCACGCCCGAAACCCGCGTGTTCATCGCCACCGGCATTCTCGGCGGATTCACCACGTTCTCGTCGTTCTCGCTCGACGTGTGGCGTCTGGTCACCACGCCCGACACCGCCGGCCTGCCGGTTTTCGCCTACGTTGCCGCCTCCGTTCTGCTATCGGTTGCAGCCTTGTTCGCCGGAATGGCGCTCGCCCGCGGAGCTCTCGCATGACCGCCTCCTCCGAAACGACCGCAAAGCCTCTTGCTCCTGGTCAATCTGGTCCCAAGGTCGAAACCATCGCCGTGCGCCGCGACGAGGATGGCTTGCGCCTCGACCGCTGGTTCCGCGTGCATTTTCCCGAGGTGGGGCAAGGCTATCTGCAGAAGCTTCTGCGCTCGGGTCAGGTCCGCGTCGACAGTAAGCGCGCCCAGGCCAACGACCGCTTGAAATCCGGCGCGCAAATCCGCGTTCCCGCCATCGTCCGTTCGCCCAAGAAGTCCGTGCCGTCGCTGCGGGCGCCGCCGGGTGTCTCGAAAGGCGACCGTGACTTCATCGAGGCGATGATCCTCTACGAGGACGAACAAGTGCTGGTGCTGAACAAGCCGTTCGGCATCGCCGTGCAAGGCGGCACCGGGACCAAGCGGCATCTCGACGGCATTCTTGCCGGCATGGCCGACCGCTTCGGCGACCGGCCGCGCCTCGTGCACCGCCTCGACCGCGACACGACCGGGGTGCTCCTCGTTGCCAAGACGCGTGACGCCGCGGCCAAGCTCGGCCGCACCTTTCAAACCCGCAGCGCCGCCAAGACCTACTGGGCGCTGGTCAAGGGGACGCCGCATCCGACGCAGGGGCGCATCGAGGCGGCGCTGGTCAAGGCGGCGGGGCCCGACGGCGACCGCGTGCGCAAGTCGCGCGAGGGCGAGCAAGATATCGCCATGCACGCGACCACGCACTATTCGGTGATCGATCGCGTCGGGCACCGCGCATCGTGGGTCAGCCTGAAGCCGGTCACCGGCCGCCAGCATCAGTTGCGCGCGCACATGGCTCTCATCGGCCATCCGATCGTCGGCGACAACAAGTACGAGGGCGACAAGAACATGCCGGCCGAGAACATCGAGGTGGCGCTGCATCTGCACGCCCGCCGCTTGGTGATCCCGCATCCCGCGACCAAGGAGAAGATCGACGTCACCGCGCCCTTGCCCGAGCACATGCTGCGGACGTGGGAGACGCTCGGTCTCGATCCCAACCGCTTCGGCCGCGACGACGAATAGTCGCTCGTGTGGGGAGGGAGCCGGTTTCACGGAGGCGATATGATCCGAAAAGTGACCAACCCCGCCTGCTTCGACCGTCGCGCCTTTCTCGCGGGCTCGGCGGCCGCCGCAGTGGCAGCCGCCACAACAGATCCCGCGCACGCCGCCGCCGCGATGAAGCGGACGCAGGTGCCGGGGTACTATCGTTTCGTGCTCGGCGACTTCGAGATTACGGTTCTCAGCGACGGCTCCTATGAGATCCCGACGACGCTGACCGGCACCAACGTTCCGCGCGAGGAGGTGCAAGCCTTCCTTGCCAGGAACTTCCTCAATCCCGAGACGCGCACCTCCCACGTCAACATCCCGCTCATCAACACCGGCCGCGAACTCGTCCTCGTCGATGTCGGCGGCGGCGCCAACTGGCGGGCGACGGCCGGGAAGCTGGTCGAGAACATGGCCGCGTCGGGCTACAAGCCGGAGGATGTGGACAAGGTCGTCATCACGCACGGCCACCCCGATCACATCTGGGGTCTGCTCGACGAACTCGACGACAGCCCGCGCTTCCCCAATGCCACCTATGTCATCGCGGCTGCTGAGTGGGATTTCTGGACCACCGACCTCGCCGCGCAGAAGATGAAGCCCGCCTTCGCCAGCTTCGTAACCGGCGCAAAGAAGCAGCTCCTGCCGCTTGCCGACAAGACCAGCCGCATCAAGCCGGGCGCCGAAGTCGTGCCGG
Source organism: Hyphomicrobium sp. (assembly GCA_022843145.1). Classification (GTDB taxonomy): domain Bacteria; phylum Pseudomonadota; class Alphaproteobacteria; order Rhizobiales; family Hyphomicrobiaceae; genus JAKAML01. The sequence goes on along the minus strand of JALHOF010000011.1, from coordinate 81,439 downwards.
GCATCGTCACCATCGACACGCCAGGCCACACCGCAGGTCACATTTCACTTGCGGTCACCTCGAAGGGCCAGACGCTGCTGGTGTCGGCCGACGTCATCACTAGCCCGCACGTGTCGCTCGAGAATCCGCAGTGGTGGCCGGGGACCGACCTCGATCCCGCCCAGGGTGAAGCTTCGCGGCGCAAATTCCTGGCTCAGGCCGCGGCCGACAAGGCGCTGGTCTTGGCCTACCACATCTCGTTCCCCGGCCTCGGCTACGTGGCGCCCGCCGGTGCCGTGTGGCGCTGGGTTCCTGCAACCTGGACGTGGAAACCTTGATCGATCCTGGCTTGGAACTGAACGGTCGATCGCCGCAATCACGCCTCCCTCTGCCGTGCGAGGCGTGCTATGGGCGTCGGCCATGAAACTCGTCATCTTCGATTGCGACGGCACCATCGTCGACAGCCAGAATGGCATTCACGCGGCCATGGTCCATGCCTATGGCGCGCTCGGGCTCGCGCCGCCTAAACGCTGCGATACGATTTCGGTTATCGGCCTGTCGCTGCCCGAAGCCTTCCTGCAATTGTCGCCCGGCGAAAGCGCTCCGATCCGCCGCACGCTCGCCGAGCGATATAAGCAGGCTTTCAGCGAGATGCGTCACGACCCCGCGCATGAGGACCAGCTCTTTCATGGGGCCGCCGACGTCATCGGAGCGTTGGCCCGCCGCGATGACATGCGGCTCGGGATCGCCACCGGCAAGTCGCTGCGCGGCGTCGAGCGGCTGCTTGACCGCGAAGGCTGGCACGCCCATTTCGCGACGGTACAGACCGCCGACACGCACCCCTCCAAGCCGCATCCGTCGATGATCGCGACGGCGATGTCCGACGTCGGCGCACTGGCGACGCGCACGGTCATGATCGGCGACACGACGTATGACATCGAAATGGCGCGTGCAGCCGGTGTCGGCGCCATCGGGGTAACTTGGGGCTATCATTCCGCCGAGTTGCTACGGTCGTCGGGCGCGCACATCCTCGTCGACGATTACGCCGCGCTGCCGGACGCCATCGAGCGACTGATTGCAGAACTCGAGGCGGTGGCATGACCGGACCTGTCAAACCCGGTCATCCAGCGCCCATCCGTGCCGATCTTGGCGGCGAGACGCCGATCGGCGAAGCCGGGACGCATGAGAAGGTTCTCGGGCGCGAGCCGCTGCGACCGCCGCTGCCGAAGCGCTTCTACACCGCTGCGGCCGTTGACGAGCATGGCCCGTCCTATCGCATCCTGCTCGACGGCCGGCCGGTGAAGACACCGAAAAAACAACCGCTCTGTGTTCCGCATGTCGCGCTCGCCGAGGCCATCGCCGCGGAATGGATGGCGCAGGGCACGCACGTCGATCCGGCAACCATGCCGCTGACGCGCATGGCGAACACGGCCCTCGACGGCGTGACCGGCAACGAGGACGGCTTGCGCGCCGACATCGCCGCTTTCGCGATGAGCGACCTCTTATGCTACCGCGCCGATGGACCAGATACCCTCGTTTCCGCTCAGGCTGCGCGATGGGACCCTGTGCTCGACTGGGCCGCCGGCCGTCTGGGCTGCCGCTTCCGGCTCGCCGTGGGCATCATGCCCGTGACCCAGCCCGAGCCGGCGCGCGGCGCGATGCTCGCTGTACTTGCCCCGGCCTGCGCGTTCGAACTTACCGCGCTGCATGTCGTCACGACGCTGACCGGTTCGGCACTCCTCGCCCTCGCGCTGGCCGAGCGCCGCCTCGATGCGGAAGCCGTGTGGTCCGCTGCCCACGTCGACGAGGACTTCCAGATTGCGCAATGGGGTTGGGACGCCGAAGCCAAGGGCCGCCGCGCGCATCGTTGGGCGGAAATGCAGGCCGCCGCGCGCATCCTGACATTCGCCGCCAAATCTTAACCCGCGTTAACGATTTGTTTGCCTCGGGTCCGCTCTACTGGTTCGACGCCGCGAATCAGGACCCGACCGATGCTGCAAAGCCCGCGAATACCCGAGATCAATCAGCGCGACCGCTTCGTGAAGAAGGCTGTCGCGCAACGGATGGTCTACGTTGTCGCGGGCGCCGAAGGACTCGGCCGTGTCGCCTCTCAACGCCAGCGCGGTCGCGAGGTCACGTTGTTCTGGACCAACCGCAAGGCGGCCGAGCGCTGGGCGGATGTCGTCGCCGAGACGCCGCGCATCAAGGAGATCACGCTCGACGCGCTGCTCGGCGATGTCCTCCCGGCTCTGTCGCGTCTCAAGCGGCTCGCCGGGCCGGACTGGGGGTCGGATCCGGTCGAGTCTGAGCTCGAGGCGACAGACCTCGCAGACCGCTTGAAGCGCGAGTTGTTCGACGGCTTCGCGGACCGCGTGAAGGCTTCGCGCAAGGTCTATCTGCTGGAGGACGGCTCCGGTCCGGCACTCCTCGTATCCGCTGTCCGATCCGATCAATTGCTGCTGCCGTGCTGGTCAGAGCGCGCATTCGCTGAAGCGCGTATCGAGGGGCCGTGGGCCGAGATGATGTCCGTCGAGGTGCCGCTCGCGAGTTTCGCCGACCGGACACTCGGCTGGCTCGAGGGCCGCGGCTTCCTCGCCGGTCCCGACCATCTTATCGGTCCGGGTGCAATCGAGATAACGCCCGCCACGCTGCGCACGCGCGTCAAGGTCTGATCAAGACAATCCCTCGTGTTTCCTCCGGAACTGCCGCTGCGGATGAGTTCGCAGAGGTTGACGCCGCCGCACGCTTCGTGGCGGCGTCAAACCGGAGATCATCATGTCCCCGCTCGATGCGATGGACGTCACCATCCGCTCCTTCAACGCGACTTTTCTGCTGCTGATCGTCATCCTCAACGTCCGCCAGCGCACGCGGCCCGCGTCGCCGCTATCGGCCTATCTGTGGCGCGAACATCCGTTCCTCACCGAACTCGGACTCGCGTTCCTGAGCATCGTCGTCGCCCTGTCGATGATCGACCTCGGCGTGCATTTCGGCTTATTGCCGTCGTGGGCCCATGTTGTCGCGCTGCCGCTCCTCGGCATTCCGATGGGCGCCCTGTCGGTCGTTATCCTGGTCCTCGGCACGCGGGCGGCGTACCTTGCCTGGCGCGAGATCAACGCGAGCCGGGCAGGAGGGTCCGATGCACAGCGCGGCTGACAATCTCAACATTCTTTTTGTGTTCGGCTTGCTCTTGGTTTTCCTGTTCATCTTCTTCCGCGTCCTCGGATCGCCTCGGTCTCGCCGCCGCCCGCCGCATCCCGTCCGCCGGCGCACCGATACCAGCCGTGAACTCGGCGGCGGATGGCATGCGGCCGGCATGGGCGGCGGTGATGGCCGCCCGCGCCGCCGGGACGAAAGCGGGAACGACGACGGCGGTGCCGGCGGGTCGTCCAACGATGGCGGGGGTGGGGGTGATGGCGGTGGCGGCGGTGGTGATTGACGCCCGGCAACCGCGCATCCGGACGCCTCGTCATCGTGGACCGAAGCTCCGCATCGACGCTGGGGAGACGGTGCGTCAGCCGAATTAGTGCTGCTTTCGTTCCGTTTGCGCCGACGGGCGCGCGTGCTATCCCACGCGACTGGACTGGATGATGGCGCACGGCGCCAGGGTGGGCAGAAGGGTGGGCATATGAAAGACGTGATCCAAGAGCTCGAGCGGCGGCGCGACGAGGCACGGCTCGGCGGCGGACAGGCGCGCATCGATGCCCAGCACAAGCGCGGCAAGCTGACCGCCCGCGAGCGTATCGAGCTGTTGATGGACGACGGTTCGTTCGAGGAATTCGACACCTTTGTCGAGCATCGCTGCGCCGAATTCGGCATGGAGAAACAGAAGGTGCCCGGCGACGGCGTCGTCACCGGCTGGGGCACCATCAACGGCCGCGTCGTCTACGTCTTCGCCAAGGACTTCACCGTGTTCGGCGGCTCGCTGAGTCAGGCCCACGCGCAGAAGATCATGAAGATCCAGGACATGGCGCTGAAGAACCGCGCGCCGATCATGGGGCTGTTCGATGCTGGCGGCGCGCGCATCCAGGAGGGCGTCGATGCCCTCGGCGGCTATGGCGAGGTGTTTCTCCGCAACGTCCTCTCGTCGGGCGTGATCCCGCAGATCTCGGTCATCATGGGCCCCTGCGCAGGCGGCGACGTCTACTCGCCCGCCATGACCGACTTCATCTTCATGGTGAAGGACACGAGCTACATGTTCGTCACTGGTCCCGACGTCGTGAAGACGGTGACCAATGAAACGGTGACGGCCGAAGAGCTGGGCGGCGCGCGGGTTCACACAACCAAATCGTCGATCGCCGACCGCGCCTACGAAAACGACGTCGAGGCGCTGCTGCAGATGCGGCGGCTGATGGACTTCCTGCCGTCGAACAACATGGACGGCGTGCCGGAATTGCCGACCCACGACCGCGCCGACCGCGTCGACCATTCCCTCGACACCCTCATTCCCGACAACCCCAACAAGCCCTATGACATCAAGGAGCTGATCGGGAAGGTTGTCGACGAGGCCGATTTCTTCGAAATCCAGGACACGTTCGCGAAGAACATCGTCACGGGTTTTGCGCGCATGGAAGGCCGCACGGTAGGCATCGTCGCCAATCAGCCGATGGTCCTCGCCGGCGTCCTGGACAGCGACGCCTCGCGCAAGGCCGCCCGCTTCGTCCGCTTCTGCGATTGCTTCGACATCCCTATTGTCACCTTCGTCGACGTTCCGGGGTTCCTACCCGGCACCGCGCAGGAATATGGTGGCCTCATCAAGCACGGCGCAAAGCTGCTGTTCGCCTATGCCGAGGCCACGGTGCCCAAGGTCACGGTCATCACGCGCAAAGCCTACGGCGGCGCCTATGACGTCATGAGTTCGAAACACATCCGCGGCGACGTCAACTATGCCTGGCCAACAGCCGAGATCGCCGTCATGGGTGCTAAAGGCGCGGCCGAAATCCTCTACCGCTCCGACTTGGCCGATCCAGAAAAGATCAAGCTTCGCATCGACGAGTATCAGAAGCGCTTCGCCAATCCCTTCGTCGCGGCCGAGCGCGGCTACATCGACGAGGTGATCCTGCCATCGGGCACCCGCCAGCGGATCTGCCGCGCCTTGAACATGCTGCGCAACAAGACGCTCGAGAACCCCTGGAAGAAGCACGACAACATCCCGCTTTGAGATCATCGAGCTTTGCGAGGGGCCTCCGAGCTTTAAATCGCGCCGAGGTAGCGCGCGACGAGAATGAACGACACGACGACGCCGACGAGGCTGATCGCCAGGATGTAGCGGACGTTGTTCCCTGTCGCGCCTTGGCGCGCGTCGCCGCCTGAGATCACGGTCTGGCGATCCCGGCTGTTGTCGTTGTGGACAGCGCCGGGCTGAACTGGACGTGAGCTTCCACCGTGCGCCGCCCCGCGTCCCGCCGTTATTTCGCGCAACTCCGTTTGCGCTTTCTGCACCTCGTCGAGCCGCGACGGCGCGCCGCCCGCCATGCCCTCGTCGGCTGCTGTCTGCATGGCGATGGCGTCGGCTTCCCACTGCTCCAGCACGTCGGCCTTCTGCTGCGTGGTCAGAACGTGCGACTGCACGACCTGACGCGGATTATCGTAAACCGAAGACGGACTGATCTTGGCTTCGTCGACCAACGTGCGCGGTCGCTGGGTGGTGGGAGACGGATTGTTGCTCATGTTGCACCTCTGCGTTTGAATTGATGGGCGGCGGCTTATCGCGAGGCGCTTGCTTCGCGCGCGCTTTCGCGCCGGAGACGCGGGTCTGTTGGTAGACGAACGATTGCCGGCCCGAATAGTTCCGGTCGCCGTCCCTTGCGGGCCGCTGGCGCGCCGCAATCCCGCCGCGACGATGAACGCCGCCTGAAAACCATGTTCAGAAGGAGTTCAACCCCGCCGCGGCAATGTCCACCCATCAGATCGCAAACGAGATCGACGCCGCGCCGATGACCGGTTCGGCGACCCACGATGAGGAGGACACGCCGATGACCAAGACCACGACCACCCTCGCCCTCGCCGCCGTCGCCCTGGCTGCCACGACGGGGCTCGCCAGCGCCCATTCGACAAAAGAGATCGACCGCGCCCAGTCGGCGCAGTTCGAAAAGATCGATCAGGCCCGCACCCGCGGCGAGTTGACCAAGCGCGAGTATCGCGATCTTCTCGATGAACAGAACCGTATCGCCGAACTCGAGCGCCAAGCGAAGGCAGACGGCCGGGTCACGAAGCGCGAGGTGCGGGCTCTGAGAGAATCGCAGTTGGAAGCTCGCCAGAACATCGCCGAGGAAAGCTCGGATCGCCAGAAGTCCTGGCTGCGCCGTTTCCTTTACAAGACCCGCTGATCTCTCCCCCGCACTGACCTTTCTCCTTGCTGCATCCTTCAGGCCGCCCCTCATCCGGGCGGCTTCTTTTTTTGTTGGCGCTTCGGTTGGTCGCGCCGCGTCGAGGCTTGCCTCGGAGCGGCAAATGAGCAACCGCGCCGGCCAGCGACTCGATCGATCGGAATTTCGAGAGAGGGGGGGCTTGGCGCTGACGCCGCCCGCGCGGTTGCTGGTGGGCAACCGAAGCGCCGCCCGTGCGGTTACTGGTGGGCAACGGAAGCGCCACCCGTGCGGTTACTGGTGGGCAACGGAAGCGCCACCCGCGCGGTTTCTTGTTGGCGAGCGAAGCGCCACCCGCGCGGTTTCTTGTTGGCGAGCGAAGTGCCACCCGCGCGGTTGCTGGTGGGCAACCGAAGCGCCGCCCGCGCGGTTGCTGGTGGGCAACCGAAGCGCCACCAAGATGAACGTACGCTGCTCGCGGCATTCAGAAGGGGTTCAAAGCAGGTTTGGCATGGTGGCGTCATGGTCAGAACCGGCGATGCCGGACGGCCAACCGAGTGACCCAAGCCGATCCAATCGAGGAACCGCAACATGTCCGCCTTCAAGTCCATCGCCACTGTCGCCGCTGCCATCGCCACGATGACGATTGCCGCCGCGCCCGCTTTCGCCGATCGCGTCGATGCGCGTCAGGCCCGTCAGGCCGATCGCATTCAGGATGGCCTGCGAGACGGTTCGTTGACCCGCCTCGAAGCTGCACGCCTCAAGGCCGAGCAGAGCCGCATCGCCGCCCTCGAGCGTCAGGCCGAGCGAGATGGTTACCTGTCGTCCGCCGAACGCGCTCGTCTTGCTGCCGCGCAGCGAGCCGCCAGCCGCAACATCTACGAGGAGCGCCACGACGCTCAGAACCGCAGTCGTGGCTGGCGCCGCTGGGGCCGCCACAACGGACGCAGCGTATTCAACGACTACTCGGTCAGGACCCGCCGTTGGTGGTAACCGGCTTAGGGTTCGATTTCGGCACGGGCTGCTCTCGCGAGCAGCCCGTTTTCGTTATTGAACGCTGTGGCGTTGCCGCATCACCGGCCCTGGGTAGCTGAATCCAGCCGCCGTTTTGCGACATCCATTAGCACTTGGGTAACTGGCCCGGCCCTACGCTCTCGGTCATTCAGTGATGACATTAAGCAGTGGCATTTATCGAGGGCGCGCACGGGTCATGGGTCACGTCGGGGGTCACGTCGGGTCACTTTCCATCTCAGAGATCATTTCGCGCGGCAGCATCCGGGGGGACGATGTGGCGCGGCTGGCGCGCGACGTACGCGCCAACGGCATTGTCGACGAGGCCGAAGCCGATTCATTGATCGAGATGCACGAAGCCTGTGGCGTGCAGGATGCCGCCTGGCCGCCGTTCTTCGTCGATGCCATCTCGGACTACATCGTCAATCAGGCGCAGCCCGAGGGCTACGTCAACGCCGTCAACGCGCGCTGGCTGCTGTCGCGGATTGCGCCGCACGGGCACGTCCGCACGCGTGCCGGACTTGATCTCTTGATCAATGTCGTCACGGCCGCGCGCTGGGCGCCGGTCAGTCTGTCGTGCTTGGCGCTCGAGCAGGTGTTGCGGGCCGTGCGCTGCGGCGATGGCCCGCTCCGAGCCGATCGCGGCGCGGCAGCGGGCACGATTACGCCAGCGGAGGTTGCCCTGCTGCGCCGGATACTTTGTGCCTTCGGCAGCGATGGCCACGTCGCCATCACCCGCGCCGAGGCGGATGTGTTGATCGCCATTGATGCCGCCCTCACGCCCGAACTCGTCGAACCGAGCTGGAATGCGCTGTTCGCTGGCGCAATCGTCAACGTCGCCATGACGGCGTCCGGATATGCCATCCCGACGCGCGAGGCAGCGTTCGACGCGACCGTTCCGGGTGCCAGCCAGCCGGCGACCCTCCGGAATGCCTACCGTTCGCAGTCGCGCGAGGAGCGTGCACTCGCCCGCCTCGAGCGGCAGCGCGTCGAAATCATCACCAATGAAGAGATCCTGGGAGAAGAGACGCGCTGGCTGGCAGATCGTCTCAGTGCCTCACCGCAGCCAGGCCGCCGCGTGTCCCCGGCGATGCGTGGCGTGGTGCACGTTCTGGCTACCTATCCCGAGGCCATCGACGGCGAGGTCGGGACCGCCCTTGCCATCGCACTCGACCGCGCGTCCGTTGCCGCCTGATCGTCGTCCGGCTGGGCATGGCGTCGGTTCCGTCCTGATATTTCCTGCTGAACTTAATCCGCATCCAGCCTAAAACCCGTCTGGGCACGGACGCACCGGGCCGATTCGGCCACGGTGCGCGATCAGGGACGAAAGCGGGCAAATATGGCGGGCAACACCGGCAACACGCAGTTGCGCGAGCTGGCAATGGTCTTCGCGCCGGCTGTGCTGGTCTGCGTCGGCGCACTTTGGCTGGCGTTTCAGTTCGTCGAACCCGCGCCGCCGAAGGTCGTCCAGATGTCCACCGGAGGTGAAGCCGGCGCTTACTACCGCTTCGGAAAGCAGTATGCCGAGTTGATGAAGGCGCAAGGCGTGCACATCGAAGTTGCGCCATCGGCCGGTGCCGCCGAGAACGCCAAGCGTCTCGACGATCCGGCGTCAGGTTTCAAGATCGCGTTGCTGCAGGGCGGCATTGCCTCGGCCGACACCTCGCCCGATCTCGTGTCGCTGGGCCGCGTGTTTCTCGAGCCATTGTGGATCTTCTATCGTGGGGCGACGACGCGGACGCGGCTCGCCGAGCTGCGCGGCTTGCGGCTCGCGGTCGGTGGCGAAGGCGGCGGTACGCGCGTCCTGGCGGAGACCCTGCTCAAGGCGAACAACGTGACGACCGCGAATACGACGCTTCTTCCTCTGGCAGGGCAGAAGGCCGTCGATGCCCTGCTCGGTGATCAGGCCGATGCGATCTTTCTCGCCTTCGCGCCGCAGGCCCCGATCATCCAGGAGCTGCTGCGCAATCCCAACGTGCGCTTGATGAGCCTCGCCCAAGCGGAAGCCTACACGCGAATATTCCCGTACCTGTCGAAGGTCGTGCTGCCTCAGGGCGTCATTGACCTCGATGCCAACGTCCCGGCGGCGGACGTGACGCTGGTCGCTGCACAGGCGGCACTGGTCGCGCGCAAGGACCTCCATCCTGCGCTGGCCGAATTGATGGTCGATGTCGTCCAGTCCGTTCATGGCAAGGGCGGTTTGTTCCAACGCATCGGCGACTTCCCGAAGGGCCAGGATCCCGAATTCCCGATGTCGGACGACGCCGAGCGCATCTACAAAAACGGCCAGCCGTTCCTGCGCCGCTTCCTGCCGTTCTGGCTCGCCAAATTTATCGAGCGCACGATCGTGCTCGTCCTGCCCCTGGCGACGATCTTCATCCCGGTCGCCAAGCTGCTGCCCTGGCTTTACGAGTGGCGCATCAAGCAGCGGCTGCTCTATTGGTACGGGCAACTCAAGACGCTCGAGAAGCGGATCGGTCCCGGCCGCGGTGAGTTGGCGACGGGCCAGCGGCGCAGCGAATGCCTGACCGAGATCGACCGGATCGACCATGCCGTCAGCCTGATTCCGGTTCCATTGCGCTATTCGGACCGGCTTTACGAACTCCGCGCGGCGATCGATCTCGTGCGAAACCGCCTCGGCAGCGCCGCCTGACCAGCATCGACGTGCCATGGAGCCTGTCATCTAGCCTTTGGTCGGCCTCCGTCACGGTTGTCGGCGCCTGTTTGCGCGTCTAGAACGGTCGATGGCCCCGATGGCCCTCCTTTCCTCGACACAGGACCCGTGCCCGCGATGTTCAAGAAGATCCTGATTGCGAACCGTGGCGAGATCGCCTGTCGCGTCATGAAGACGGCCCGCAAGATGGGCATCAAGACGGTGGCGGTCTATTCGGACGCCGATCGCGACGCCATGCACGTGGAGATGGCGGACGAAGCTATCCACATCGGCCCGCCGCCCGCCGCGCAATCCTACCTCGTCATCGAGAAGATCGTTGCCGCCTGCAAAGAGTCCGGCGCCGAGGCGGTGCATCCCGGCTACGGCTTCCTTTCAGAGCGCGAGGCGTTCCCGGTCGCGCTGCAGAAGGCGGGCATCGTCTTCATCGGTCCGAACCCCAAAGCGATTGCCGCGATGGGTGACAAGATCGAAAGCAAGAAGGCCGCGGCACTGGCCAAGGTGTCGACCGTGCCGGGCTATCTCGGCGAGATCTCGGATGCGGCGCACGCCGTCAAGATCGCCGACGAGATCGGCTACCCGGTGATGATCAAGGCATCGGCCGGCGGTGGCGGCAAGGGCATGCGCATCGCCTGGTCGCGCGATGAAGTGGCCGACGGCTTTTCGTCGTCGCGCAATGAAGCCAAGGCGTCGTTCGGCGACGACCGCATGTTCATCGAGAAGTTCATCGTCAATCCGCGCCATATCGAGATCCAGCTGATCGGCGACAAGCACGGCAACATCGTCTACCTGGGCGAGCGCGAGTGCTCGATCCAGCGGCGCAACCAGAAGGTGATCGAGGAAGCGCCGTCACCACTCCTCGACGAAAAAACGCGCAAGGCGATGGGTGAGCAAGCCGTCGCCCTTGCCAAGGCCGTCGGCTACGACAGCGCCGGCACGGTCGAGTTCGTGGCCGGCCAGGACCGTTCCTTTTTCTTCCTCGAAATGAATACTCGCCTGCAGGTCGAACATCCGGTCACCGAGATGATCACCGGTGTCGATCTCGTCGAACAGATGATCCGGGTCGCCGCAGGTGAGAAGCTGCCGTGGAAGCAGTCCGATATCAAGCTCAAGGGCTGGGCGGTCGAGAGCCGCATCTACGCCGAGGATCCCTACCGCAGCTTCTTGCCGTCGATCGGGCGGCTGGTGAAGTACCGCCCGCCCGTCGAAGGCTCGGCCGACGGGTTCACCGTCCGCAACGACACCGGCGTGTTCGAGGGTGGCGAGATCTCGATGTTCTACGATCCCATGATCGCGAAGCTCGTCACGCACGGGCCGACGCGCGAGGCGGCGATCGATCTGCAATCGGAAGCGCTCGACGCGTTCTACATCGACGGCATTCAGCACAACATTCCGTTCCTGGCCGCGTTGATGCAACATCCGCGCTGGCGCTCGGGAAAGCTCTCGACCGGGTTCATCGCCGAAGAGTTCCCCGACGGGTTCGCGTCGCGGTCGCCGGCCGGTGAGGAATTGATGGTCCTGTCCGCCGTCGCGGCGACCATCGACCACCTCAACAACGCCCGCCGCCGGGAAATTACCCAGCAGATGCACGGCAAGCCCGTGCGCTTCGCCGCGCGCCGGATCGTCGAGCTCGGGCAGGTGCGCCAGAATGTTCATGTCGAAGGCGGCATTGCCGGACCGGTGAAAGTGACGATGCTCGACGAGAGCGGCGCCGGGTCGGATGTATTGGAGCTGGCCTCCAAGTGGTACCCCGGCGACCCGGTTTGGTCGGGTCTCGTGCGCGACATCGACGTATCGGTTCAGGTGCGGCCGATCTTGAACGGCTACAATCTGGCCTACCGCGGCATCTCAACTCCGGCCCGTGTCTATACCGAGCGCGAGGCCGCGTTGGCCGCGCTGATGCCGGTCAAAGCCGCGGCGGACATGTCGAAGTATCTGCTTTGCCCGATGCCCGGTCTGGTCAAAGCTGTGAACGTGGCAGAGGGTGCCGAGGTCAAAGCCGGGGATGCACTGGCCATCGTCGAAGCGATGAAGATGGAGAACATTCTGCGGGCCGAGCGCGACGGCAAGGTGAAGAAGGTCAACGCCAAAGCCGGCGACAGCCTCGCCGTCGATGCCGTGATCCTCGAATTCGCCTGAGTGGACAGCACAGACGTTGGCAGCCGGTAACGCCCGCTCAACCAAGTTCACCGAAAGGCCCGCCCGCAAGGCGGGCTTTTTAGTTGGCGCAACGCTTCGTGAACCGCTGCTGCGCAAGTTGGTGCGAAACCGAACGCCGAGGTAACGTCATGACGAGCCTGCCGACCTTCCAGGACCTGTTCGACCCGCGTGGCCGAGCCAGCCGGTCAGGCCTTCTCGCGGTCGCGTTGCTGCTGATTGCAGCCGATGTCGCGGCGCTCGTCTTTATTCTGTCCACCGGCGCGGCATTCACGGGGCCGGGCGCGCTGGCGTTCAAGATCGTCAGCGTCTGGGTCGCTACCGCCGGCGTATCGAAGCGGTTGCACGACCTCGATCATAGCGCGTGGTGGATTGCCAAGGCGCTCGTGGTCCTCATCTTCTGGTCAATTGCCGTCGCTGCAAGCCTGTTGATTTGGTTCAATGCAGTTGACGCCCAGAACCCGGCGCACGTTGCATTCTGGCTCAATGTCACGGCGTCTGCGGCCCCCGTGCTTGCGGCGCTCATCTGGCTTCATGTCGCGCGCGGCAACCTTGGCCCCAACCGCTATGGCGCCGAACCCGATGCCCGCGGGTTCTCGCTCCCCGATACCTCTGCCGCGTTGACCTCGCTCGATGCGCAGCCTGCGGGCTGACGGGGCGGACGACCTCGCGACGATCTTCGGTGGTCAGCCGAGCTTGGCCGTCTCCCGCCGCAGCCCTTCGAGGATCGGCGCGTAGGCTTCCTCGTCGCGGGCTTCCGGATAGACCATGAACACCGGATAGATGAACTTGCGGGCGCGCTTCGGCTGCTTCAGGCGGCCGCGCGCGATGTGGTTCTTGACCACCCGCATTGGAAAATAAGCCGACGCGGCGTTCTGCAGGAGATAGTCGATCCCGATCGCGCCGAGATCGAGATTGAGACCGGGATTGGTCAGTTCTGGATACTCGGCGGCATGGTCTTCCTGGAAATCCGTCCCCCAGTCGATGAACACATAGTCGCCGGCGCCGCGCCGCGGCGTCGACCTGGCGCTGGTCACGAGCACGAACTCCTCGTCGAAGAGGTGCTCGATCATCAATCCCGGAGGCTGCGCCGGGCGGTACATCAGCGCGAGGTCGAGCGTGCCTTCGATCAGTCTCTGGGTCAGCACCGAGGACAGCCCCGCGCTCGCCGAAACCGAAATGTCGGGGATGTTCTGGCGCATCCACGCGACCCACTTGAGCAGGTATCCGTCCCACAAACTCGACGGTGCGCCGACCGAAAGATGGTCGCGATGCATGGCCGATAAGTTGATCTCGAGTTGGGCGTGTTGCCAGACTCGAACCAGCGCGAGGGCATGTTTCTGGAACTGATTGCCCGAACTCGTAAGTTCCGCACCGGATTTTGAGCGCTCGAAGAGCGGCCGCCCGAGGATGTCTTCGAGCCCCTTGATGCGGGCTGAAACCGTCGACTGGGTGATGTTCATTTTGCGCGCGGCATCAATAAAACTGCCGGTTTCCGCAACCATCAGGAACGTGCGTGCGAGATTGATATCCATGCAGCCACCCGGTACGCTCGACGTGTGATTTGGCTATCTATCGAAAACTCCGATAGTAGTCACCGGAAAATTCCGTTTGTGGACCGGCTTGAATCTCCCCAAATTCTCCGCGACCCGATCGAGTCGGGTTCATAACGGCTCGGATCCACCGGGCTACCAATGGAAGGACCAAGCACCATGAAGGCACCTGCAAAGAAGACCGCTGCCAAGAAGCCCGCAGCGAAGGCCCCGGCGAAGAAGCCGGCCGCGAAGAAGAAGAAGTAATCAGTTTTGCCATCACGCCGAGGAGCAGCCGCGATGTTGAGAGTGATCTCTGCGGCTTGTGTGTCGGCAGCCCTTCTGTGGACCTCGACCGCGCAAGCGGTCTCGGTTACCAACCGCGATACCCGGGAGATGAAACTCACGGTGATCGAGGGAGAGGCGAAGCAGGATCATATCCTGCAACCTTCTCAGGAACTTAAAGAGGTTTGTCAGAAGGGCTGTGTCATCCGCCTCAACGACAGCGAGAGCGACGAGTACGAGCTGGAAGGCACGGAAGTCGTTTCGATTGAGGAAGGCTATCTCTACTACGACGGGCCAGACGCGCCCTCCGAGCCGAGTTCCGGCGCGGCGGGCCAGCCCTCGGAGCCCGAAAAGCGGTAGAGCCAGCCGCGGCATGATGGCGGTGTTTCAGGGCACTCGATCCGAACAGGATCGGGTGCCTCTTTATTTCGCCGCAGGCATCGGAAATCCGGGCCACAACTCCCGCGCATCGATTCGCGGTTGCGTTCAACGTTGCCGCGTCAGCGGTCGGTGATTGGGCAGCGGCTGTCGGCGGTCGCGCCAAAAATTTGCTCGAAAGCGGACCGAAGCTCTTTATCCACAGCTTCCATCGTCATGTCCCTGCCGAGATCGGCGAGGCTAGTCACGCCATGCTCGCTGATCCCGCACGGGACGATCCCCGCATAGTGCGCCAGGTCGGGGGCGACGTTGATCGAGATTCCATGAAGACTGATCCACTTGGTCAGGCGGACGCCGATGGCCGCGATCTTGTCCTCTCGCCCCGTTTCGTCCCGCGCCACCCATACGCCGACCCTTCCGGCACGCGTCTCGCCGCGGACGCCGAAGCCGGCGAGCGTTGCGATGACCCACATCTCGAGCGCGGAGACGAAGGCGCGGACATCGCGGCCCCGCGCGCCGACGTCGAGCATGACGTAGGCCACGCGCTGTCCAGGTCCGTGATAGGTGAGCTGGCCGCCGCGCCGGGTTTGATGAACTTCGAAGCGGTCCGGGTCCAACAGGTCTTCGCGCCGTGCGCCGGGCCCGGCCGTATAGAGCGGCGGATGTTCGACGAGCCAGACGAGCTCGCTCGAATCACCACTGGCGATCTCAGCCGCGCGCGCTTCCATCAGCGCCACCGCCTGCGGGTAGGGGACCAATCCACGGCTCACCGCCCACGCTACAGTCCCTGCAGAGGAGAGACGTGACATGGCGGACAACCTCGGAGCGCGTGCGTCGAACAGGGACATTCCCGCAAGATAAGGCGTCGTGGGCCCCGATGCGAGTATTCCGCCGATGCTGCTCGCCACGTGTCGCAGGGGTTCCGCTTGCCTTCGGCGGAGGGCTCTGTTAGTTCGATCGGCCTTGGCGGTTGCGCTTGTTCGCGGCCACCGGGTCCGCTATATGAGCGGGCATATTCGCCGGAGACGTTGCGGTCGTGGCGGAATTGGTAGACGCACTACCTTGAGGTGGTAGCGCCGCAAGGCGTGGAAGTTCGAGTCTTCTCGACCGCACCATTACTCCGACGAACCACCCGTTCTCCGCGGGCTGGTCGAAGACAAGGCGGGCTCAAGTGCCCGCCTTCTTTGTTTCCGGAGAGAAAGCGCCGCTGCCCGATCAGTTCGTCGCCGGCCGCAGCCGTGTCGGACGAACTTCGGTCGCCCAGCCACCCACGGCTGCACCCGTTTCGGCGGTACCTATCGTGCCGCGCCTCACCTTGCGAACGCCCGGCTTCGTCGATGACAGTTGCGGCTTTGCGGCGGAGGCAACGGATGCCAGCCGCTGGCGGGGGGCTGGTGCGATCACGGTCACCGCGGACCCCGCTGCCGCCGCCGTTATGAGCGCGTCCGATTGCGCCCCGCCTTTCGACATCGGCGCTGGTGTCGGTGTGGCGACGGAAGCCTCGTCAGACGTGCCTGGTCCATTCGCGCTGCGCGGTCCCGTCGTTCCAAAGAATGGCATCAATGCCGACTTGCCATCCGTGCGCGGCTGGGTCTTGGCCAGTCGCGGCAGGAGTTCAGCCTCATAGTGCGCAACTGGAACAAGCGCCGCCTTGGGCCGCATGTGGACGATTTTGTAGCCACGCGCGCGCAACTCACCGAGGATCACCGGGAGCGCCTTGGCCGTCGACGCCTTGATGTCGTGGAAAAGAACGATGCCGCCTTGCTTGGCTTCGATCCGCGCCAATGTTTGGCGCGCCAGACGCCCGGCGTCGTTGATGAAGCTGTCGTCCGACACGACGTCGACCGTGAACGATGCGATGCCGCGCTTCTGTAAGTGATCGAGCAGGCCGGGGCTGTCGGACAGACCGGGGAAGCGGAAGAAGGGTGCGATCGGCTGGCCGGCGGCAAGCGCGATTGCGGCGAACCCGCGCTCGATCTCGTCTATGGAGCGCTCGGATTTGAGACGCGCGATGTTGAGCGGATGAGTGTGCGTGTGTCCACCGAGCGTATGGCCACGTGCGAGGACGTCGCGCACGGTCGCGGGATAGGCAAGCGCCATGCGGCCAACCGAGAAGAACGTCGCCTTGGCGCAATAGCGATCGAGGGTGTCGAGGATAGACTTGGTGATCCACGGCATCGGACCGTCGTCGAATGTCAGCACGACTTCCCGCGGCGCCAGAAACCGCTCTTCCTTGGCGAATTTGGTGATGTCGCCGAACAGAGGGCCGCCCGACGTATCGATTTCGACGATCCGTGACACACCGAGATTGGACGTCGGCGCCCCGCAACCGGAATTTGCCGACGCCACGGCCGGAACAACGCAGAGCGCGAACACGCCCAGGATGGCCGCGGTGAACGATCGGACGGGCGTGCGCATGGTTCAATCCCTTGATTCATCGAATGTTCGCGCACATTCGTCGAATTCAAAGGGTGCGGCAACCGGTGATCGGTTCCGCGCGGTCGTTTGGACGCACGGCGTGGCCGTTCAGCGCCCGTTTGTTCAGCTTAGTTCTGGAAAACGCGGGACTGCCAACTCTGATCCTCGTCAGTGATCCAGCGCCTGCGCGGCGGAGCTGAAGGAGGTTCGGGCTGAACCGGGGCGGCGAGTGCGGCGGCCGGTTGAGTGGCGATCGGAGCGGCGGCTGGCGCCGACGAGGGTCCGAGCGACGCTGGCGACCTGGCGGCGACGGGAGCCGATGTTCGTGCCGGCTCTGGTGCTGCCGCCTCGCCCGCTGCGACGGGCCAGACGATCGCGCGGTTGGCCAGCGGAGACCTCGCGGCGGCAAGTTGCTTCCGCTGCAGTTCCTGTTCGGCGATCGCGTCGTACTCCGGCAACGTCGTCGCCGGCGTCTTGCTGATCATGTGGACGACCTTGAAGCCGCGCGTCTTCAGCTCGACCAGCAGGGCGTTGAGCGCGCCCGCGGTCGATGGCTGAATATCATGGAACAGCAGGATGCCCTTCCGGCGCTGCGCAAGCTGGTTGAGGATCGTGCGCTGCACGTCGGCCGGGTTCTTGGTGCGAAAGTCGCGGCTGTCCACGTCGATCGAGAAGATGCCCGTATCTCGCGACCGCAGATGCTGGGTCATGTATCGGCTATCGGCGAGATAGGGAAAGCGGAAGAACGGGGCGGTCGGCTGGCCCGCCGTTTTACGCACCGACGAAATAGCGAGTTCGACCTCGCCTCTGGCCGCACTCTGGCCCAGCGTCCGCTGGTTGCGATGCGACCACGTATGGGTCCCGATCGTGTGGCCACGCCGGGCGGTTTCGCGGACCAGCTCCGGGTCGGCGATGGCCATCCTGCCAACAACGAAGAACGTCGCTTTGGTGCAATGAGCGTCGAGCGCTTGCAGGACCGGCACGGTATAGCGGCGCAACGGGCCGTCGTCGAACGTGAGCACGACCTCGCCGTCGGCCAGGAAATCGTTGTCCTTGTACTGCTGCTGTCCGAACAGCTGTCCGCCCGCCGTATTGATCTCGACGACGCGCGAAACGCCGATGACGTCGGTGCGGCCAGCGCACGAATCAGATCGCGCAGGCCGGCTAGGGGCCGGCGCAGCGGCTGAGGGTCCGGCTGTCGCGGACTGAGGCGGCGCGGCTTGGGCCTGCTGCGCCTGTACCGTGGCGTCCCGCGACTGAGCGACGTAGACAACCGCAGAGGCGGCGATTACGGCCGCAAGCGTCCGTCTCGAGCTGAATAATTTCATCGCGCGCATCGCGAGGTGGTCCCCACGCTCCACAATCTGGGCTCGCACGCATACTTACGCGCCCGCGTGTCAGCGCACCGGGAGCTGTGGGTGCGCGAAGCAGTCGGGTTATACCCGATACGGTGTTTCCGACCAAATGGCGGCGAAGCGCGTATGAAACCGACGATGTGGCATTACGGCACCGAATGTTGCCGCGGAGGCGCATAAGGTATCGATCGACCATACGGATTCGTGTGCTATCCCGCTCGCGAATGCGCCGCCGAAGTCGCGGTAACCGTCTCGAACTCCGGAGCTGATGTGTCCGCGGAAAACGTCCATCCCGACAACGCCGATAGCGAATTTCCCGAGGCCGGCGAACTCGTCCCGCGCCTGAGTGAGGCGTTGCGCAGCGGGGACGCGGAGCGGGTTCGCGCGTTGGCGGGTGAACTGCTCGTTCCTGATATGGCGGACGTGATCGAACTCCTCGCGCCCGATGATCGCGTCGGTCTCATTCTGGCGCTGGGTCCGGCGTTCGATTTCGAGGTTTTGTCCGCACTCGACGAGACCGTTCGCGACCAGTTGACCGAGGCGTTGCCGAACGATTTTCTGGCTCGTGCCGCCATCGAACTCGATACCGACGACGCCGCCTACCTGATCGAGAGCTTGGATGCCGTCGACCGGAAGGAGATCCTCGATCAGCTCCCCACCTCCGACCGTCAGGCGCTGGAACGCAACCTCGAGTACCCCGAGGATACGGCCGGACGTCTGATGCAGTCGGATTTCGTCGCGGTCGCCCCGTTCTGGACGGTGGGGCAGGTCATCGACCACATGCGCGAGAGCGACGATCTGCCGGATCAATTCACCGAGATTTTCGTCGTCGATCCGACGTTCCGTGTGCTCGGCAGCGTCGAGCTGTCCCGCCTGCTGCGGGCGCAACGAAACGTCCTCGTCGAAAAGATCATGAACGAGGACCGACACGTCGTTCTCGCGAGCACCGATCAGGAGGGCGTGGCCCGCCAGTTCGAGCGCTATGGCCTGATGTCGGCTCCGGTCGTGGACGCCGACAAGCGGCTCGTCGGCGTGGTGACCGTCGACGACGTGGTCGACGTCATCCAGGAAGAAGCCGAAGAGGACATGAAGAAGCTCGCGGGCGTCGGCGACGAGAGCTTGGCCGACAGTGTGCTGGAAACGGTGCGGAGCCGGATTCCTTGGCTCGTCATCAATCTTGGCACCGCTATGCTCGGCTCGCTCGTCATCCAGCAGTTCGACGCCACGATCGAGCAGATGGTGTCGCTCGCCGTACTGATGCCGGTCGTCGCGTCGATGGGGGGCAATGCCGGGACGCAGACCATGACCGTGACAGTGCGGGCGCTGGCGACGGGCAAGCTCGGTGCGGTCAATGCGCCGCGGGTCGTCACGCGCGAGGCGCTGGTTGGGCTGGTCAACGGACTGGTGTTGTCGTCGATCCTCGCTGCGATCGTCTTCGTCTGGTTCGGTTCCGGCAAACTCGGCGCAGTGATCGCCGCCGCGATGATCGCCAACCTGTTCGCGGCGGCGCTCGCCGGCATCCTCATTCCGCTGGCCATGGACCGTATGGAGCTCGATCCGGCGCCCGCGTCGGGTGTCTTCGTCACCTTCGTTACCGATGTGGTCGGCTTCTTTTCCTTCCTCGGGCTCGCCGCCCTGCTGTTGTTCTAGACGCAAAAGCGGGAAGGTTTGGCCAAGGACATGTGCGGCCTCGACGTGTTGCAATACCTTTGCTCGCGTCGGATACAACGGACTGTCTCTTTCGCCGCTCCCCTCGCCGCAATCGCGATACCGCCCAGGAATGCGCCATGCCCGCCGCCTCTTCCGCCGAAAAGCAGGTCAAGAACCTCCGGCAGATCCTGTTGTGGCCGGTCTATCTGCTTCCGCTCGACGAGGATGCGCCGATCGAGAACCACTGGGAGCAGTTGCAGACCCCGTCGCCCGAAAATCCCTGGCGCGAGGTCGACGACGAGTTCGGCGATCCGTCTGAATTTCAGGCGCGGCATTACAGCGAGTTCGTGACCTTCCTGCCGCCCGTGCAACGCTTCCTCTATGGCCAAGGTCTCGGCAAGGTCGTCGGCCGCACCTACGGCGAAAGCCCGATCACCGTCATGCGGCGGACCGATATCCCAAAGGTGCGGCTGACGCTGGAGCCCGGCAGCACGCCGGTCCTGCTCGACGTCGTCCACATCGACCTCTATTTCTTCTTCGATATCGACGTGGCGCTTCTGGCGTTCGAGGTCACGGCCAACGATCTGCCGTTCGACGTCGCGCAGGATGTGCTGTTCCGCTTCGGCCGCGCTTATCCGGCCTACTGGGAGGCGGACGGGCAGGGCGGACATTGCCCTTACAAGGTCGAGTGGCTCGGCGCCGATGGGTCGGTCAAGTCGGTCTCGGACTACGAGAAAAAGGACAAATACCTCGGCTTCGTGTGCCAGCACCGGGCGCCGGCCGTCGCGTCGCACTGGGAGTATCTGCTGTCTCCGCTCGTGCTGCACCACAGCGACCGGCATGGACCGATCCGCTACCGCCAGCTCGAGTACTACCGGATGCCTTACATGGTGTTCCTGGCGATGGAGAACGCGAGCGCCTTGTCACGGCCCGATCTCATCCGTCTTGCTATCGGCAGTGCCCCCGGCGATTCCGACGAACTCCCGTATTCCGACCACTACCTCGCCGACTTCGAGGCGAAGCACTGCTACGATCGCTACTGCGACCTGCAGCCGGGTGCTGCCTATGGGACCCGATTCATGACCACCGGCCATACGCTGATCGTGCTCGGCGAGGCGGGTGACGGCTTCTTCAACGGCGCGGACGGCGGTGTTCTCAGCCGCTTCCGCCATCAGCACTTCTTGCTGTTTCTGATCGCGCATTTCCAGAAGGCGTCGCTCAGGATGTTCTCGGACCGGCTGGTCGCCATCGTCAGCCGCCTGGATATCACCGATCCCGACGCAAATCGCACCTTCCGCCGCGCCATCCGCAACACGCTTGAGAACTTCCTGCGCTTCGAACACCGCTACTGGTTCCACGAGATCTCGAACCACGCGCAGGCGCGCGAGCTGTTTTCGATGACGCGCGGGCAGCTCGAACTCGACCCGCTCTATGACGAAGTGCGCGAGGAATTGCAGGATATGGGCAATTTCCTCGAGGTCGAGGCGATGCGACGACAGAACGATACCGTCGTGCGGCTGACCGTCGTCACCATCCTCGGGCTGATCGGGACGATCACCACCGGCTTTCTCGGTATGAACCTGTTCTCGTGGTCCGATCAGGCGACATGGTGGCGGACGGTCGCGTTCCTCGCCGTCTTCGTGCCGACGATCATCCTGACCATTATGACCGTCTCGAAGTCAAAGCGGCTGTCGGAATGGCTCGATGCGCTGGCTGACGATACCCTGACGACGGGCGAGAAATTCCGGTCGTTCTGGCAGGTCTGGTTTCCGGGCAAGTAGGGGTGGTGCGCCTTCCTTCGGTCGGCACGCGGATCGCGCCGCATCAGCGGATTGCGCCCGCCGTATTGAGCGTCTTGTCCCACCCCTTCACAGTGTCGAGGCCGATTGCGCCGGTGAAGACCGCGCCGCCGACGTCCGCTTCGGTCAGATCCGCGCCGGTCAAGTTCGCGCCGGTGAAGTCGGCCCCGGTGAGATCGGCCTTTGCGAGGCTCGCACCCGAAAGGTTCGCGCCCTTTAGCGAGGCATACGACAACAGCACATATCCGAGATCGGCGCGGACCAGCGTCGCGCCATCGAGCTTCGCGCCGAGAAACTCCGTGCGCCAGATGTGCTCGATGAATCCGGTCTTGCCGAATGGTGCGAGTGTCGCGTCGGTCAGATCCGCGCGGGTGAGGTCGACCCGATGGAATCGGCCGAAGATTTTCGCACGCGACAATCGCGCGCCCGCAAACGTCGACGCCTCGTCCGCGTTCGAGGCCAGCGTCGAGAAGCCGCTCGGCCTGAGCAGGCTCGCGCCCGTCAGATCGGCATCGTCGAACCTCGTCGAGACCATCGTGATGCGATCGAGCAGTGCGCCCGCGAGATTTGCGCCGCGCAGGTTCGCGCCCGAAAGGTCGGCCCCGAACAGATTGGCACCCGTGAGCCGCGCGGCCTTGAAGTCGAGCCCCGAGAGATCGAGCCGGGCCAGATCGCGGCCGGTCAGGTCGAGAGGCGAATCCGTTCGAGCGTCCACGAGCCGCGAAGCGATCTCGCGGGCCGAGATGTCGGCAGACACCGCAGGTTGACCGGCCGAGATGGCAAGAATGGCCGCCATACAACAGATGAGCCCAGCCCGCGGCGATCCACTTTGAGCGGCGGTTTGACGGCGGTGTGCGGGGAGACGGCGTGAGCGGACGGAGCAAAGCATTCCGTCAGTCTAGCATGACACCGCCGCCGCGCGGCAACGACTAACCCGGGCGGGGTGCGGTCACACTGCGGTGATCGATGGCTGGATCAACTCGTCGGCGCGTCGAGCTTCCGCGTCAAGTTCTCGAACTCGCGCCGCAGCTCCTCGTTCTTGAAGATCTGGTCGAACGTCGGGGCTTCGAGCTTCTGCAGGGCCTCGAACGACGATGAGCCTTCGCGCATCAGGTTCCTGAGCTGGAAGCTGGCTTCGACGGTCTCGAAGGTGTTGTCCGCGATTTTCAGGTCATGCGTCGCCCGCGACCGCGCCTTGGCGATTTGTTCCCGCTGTTGCTGAAGGTAGCGCCGATATCCCTTGGCGGCGTCCTCGGCGATCTTCTGGCTGTCGCGGTTGGCGTCGAGCGCTCGCTTCTGGTCCGGCCGGTTCTCTGCCCGCATCAGGTCGTTGGTCTTCTGCCGCGCCGCCGCGACGTCCTTCAGGATCGCGTCGAGGCGCGGCATGTACTGCGTGTCGATCTTGGCGATGGTCGAATCCTGCGCATGGACCAGCATGGCGAACAATGCCGCGTGCATGGCGAAGTACTTTCGCGCTGCGTTCATGTTGTCGCCAGACGCCGCCATCAACTTGGCAAGCTGACCGTCGATCAACTTGGCGGCGTTGAACACGGCCGCGAGCCGCACCAGGTCGCCTGACAAAACACTGTCGAGCAAGAGATCGACCTGCTCCGGCCCGAGCTGAACGCCCGATTTCTGCAGCGCCTGCTGGATCTCGGTCTTGGCCGTCTTGATCTCGGTCCGGTTGCCCTCGATCCGCTTTTGCGCGTCCTCGATCGACGTCGTCAAACTCGCGACTGTATCGGTCAGCACGCCAGGCAGCATGCCGTCCTTGGGAGCGACGAGCTGCTTCTCCTTGTACTTGACGATCTGATCCTCGAGCTCGCGGATATTCTTCCTCAGCCCCTCGACCTTCTTCTGGACGTCGACGACCGGGACGTCGGTCACGATACCGAGCGCGCTATCGAGTAGGCTGCGAACCTTCCGGTCGCGGTCCTCGCGGGTTTCCGTCCACAACGGTGTGATGACGAACTCGTCCTTGCCCGGCAGCTTCTTCGATTCAGATCGCTGCTGCGCGGTGTCCTGCAACACGGCGTCGATCGCGCCCATGAGCCGGCGCGCCTGTTCATAGGTCTCTTCGCCCTCGCGCGGGTCCTTGCTCTCGGGTGCAGAGGGCTGATCGGGTGCGAGTTTTGCCGATGGCGCGGCGCGCTGTGCCGGCTGCGTCGTTCCCTGCGCCAGTTTGGCGGCGCTCTCGCCCGCTCGGGTCAAGAGATCGGCGATACCGTCGCGCGATGCCGTTTGTGCTTGCGCCAGCGTCGCGGGCAGCAGTGTCGCGGGCACCAGTACTGCCGCGGCGACCGCCACGTACGGGAGTATGTAAACCCTCGAGAAAATCCGCATGTCGACGTCCTCCGCTCCGGGCAGATAGCGTTCGGATCAAGGCAAATCAATGTTCGGCGCGCGGATCATGAGCGGATGTCCCTTGCCGTGCCTGTTGCGATCGCTTCGCACGGTCGTCGGGCGTCAAGCGGGCGGCGGCCGGGCCCGCGCCGCCGCCTCTGCGATGTAGGCCAGTAACGCGGCGTCGATCCGGCGAACGTCGGTGAGTGTGACCATATGCGTGACGGTCGGTGGGGCGCTCGTGATGCGCGCGGTTTCAAGCCCCGGGCGGGTCGCCGCGTCCCCCATCGCGAGGCCGAGTTTGACGTCCTTGGCGCTGACGGCCAGCACCGCGAATTCGACCGGCAGCCCGAGTACGATGAGCGCGCCGCGGGCCGACGCCGCCACGCCCGGGTGCGCCGTCTCGATCGCTTTCAACAGGTGTTGCGCCAGCGGCCGGAACGCCTTTCCTTTAGCCAGCAGCGCTTCGAGCCCTAGGGCGTCGGTCGAGCGTTCGGGAGATGGTGAGGCCGCCTGCCGCACGGGAGCCGGCGGTGCGCTTGGCTGGGACGCGACGGCCGGACGCTGCACTTTGGCTGGCGGCTCGGATGTTCCCGCCACCAATGTCTTGAGATCGGGCCGATCGGCGTAGATCGGCCGGCCGCCGTTGTTGTGGATCCGTTCCAGCCAGGACGCGCGGTCGAACGTGAAGCGGCGCTGACGCAGCCAATCGATGATGTCGTCGCGGTGCGTCAATCCCGTCCCGGCGATGGCCGCCATCCAGCCGTCGAGATCGCGTCCGGTATCCGCCGCGAGCGTGTCGAGGAACTCACGCTCCTTCTCGGCATAGTCGCTGCTCATGATCTCGCGCTCGTTCTGTTTGCGCTCCCAATATCAAATCCAGCGCCGTGTGCTCGCCTTGTACTCCCGCCATGCCGCCCCGAAGCGGGCCTCGAGGTGCCGCTCCTCCGGGAGGATGGCGAGCCACGTCACGGCTGCGGCGAACACGGGAACAAGGAGCACGAACCATATATTCTTGTCGATCTCCGCCGCGCCCAGCATCATGAACGCCTCGCCGAGATAGATCGGATTGCGGCGGAAGCGGAACGGGCCATCGGTGACGAGGTGGTCGGACCGCTTGTGCGGCATGATCGTCGTCCGTCCGCGATGCAGCGTCCACGCCGCCCACAGGATGAGCGCGAAGCCGAGCACGCCGAAGCCGATCCCGATGACACGCGCCGGGGTGTCGTCCAGCCCGGGCCACGGCAGCGGGTAGGCGCGGCCGAGCAGCCAAGCCGCGATCATCGCCGAGGCGAACAGGAACGGCGGGTATGGAAACGGCGACGGGCGGCTTTCGGCGCTGGACGGAAATTCGGTCATGTTTGGCCTTGGATTGCGGGCATGGACGCGGTGGCTCTCCTGACAAGTAGCGGCCAGACCCGTATATCGGAAGAGGTACGTCACCGGCACGATGCATCAGGATATGATTCTCGAGTCCCGAGCGTGACCGGGGCGGCACGCTTGGCCGTTGCAGGAGGTGGCGCGCATGGGCTCCCGTCAGGATGACAGCACAGCCGTACTCGACCACGGGCTCGGAGAGGATATCGACCGGCTACGCGATATAGTGCGGGCGTTCGCGGCAGCCGAAATCGCGCCGCGCGCGGCCGGCATAGACCGCACGGACACGTTCCCGCGCGATCTCTGGCCCAGGCTGGGCGCGCTTGGCCTGCACGGCATCACCGTCGAAGAGCAATGGGGCGGATCCGGCCTCGGCTATCTCGCCCATTGCGTGGCGATGGAAGAGCTCTCGCGCGCGTCGGGCTCGGTGGCGCTGTCCTACGGCGCGCATTCCAACCTGTGCATCAATCAGATCCGCCGCCACGGCACCGACGCGCAGAAGGCGCGGTATTTGCCCGGCCTGATCGCGGGCGACACCCTGGGCG
This sequence comes from Hyphomicrobium sp., assembly GCA_022843145.1. Classification (GTDB taxonomy): domain Bacteria; phylum Pseudomonadota; class Alphaproteobacteria; order Rhizobiales; family Hyphomicrobiaceae; genus JAKAML01. The sequence goes on along the minus strand of JALHOF010000011.1, from coordinate 55,634 downwards.
GGCTGGCGATGAGCGAGGCGGAGGCTGGGTCGGATGTCGTCTCGATGCGGCTCCGGGCTGAGAGGCAGGGCGATCGCTACATTCTGAACGGCGCCAAGATGTGGATCACCAACGGCCCCGGCGGCGACGTCCTCGTCGTCTATGCCAAGACCGATCCCGCGGCTGGCGCGCGTGGCATGACCGCCTTCATCGTCGAGACCGCGACACCGGGCTTTCGCGTCGCCCAGAAACTCGACAAGCTCGGCATGCGCGGGTCCGCCACCGGCGAGGTCGTGTTCGAGGATTGCGCGGTGCCGGCATCCAACGTGCTCGGCGAGGTCGGGCGCGGCGTCGAAGTGCTTATGAGCGGCCTCGACTACGAGCGCGTGGTGCTAGCCGCTGGTCCGCTCGGCATCGGACAGGCGGCGCTAGACCTCGCGCTGCCCTATGTGCGCGAGCGAAAGCAGTTTGGTCAGCCCGTCGGCAGTTTCCAGCTCGTTCAAGGCAAGATCGCCGACATGTACGTGTCGCTGAATGCGGCGCGCGCCTACGTCTATGCCGTGGCGCGGGCTTGCGACCGCGGCGAGACCACGAGGCAAGACGCGGCCGGCGCCATTCTCCTCGCTGCCGAGACAGCGACCATGCTCGCGCTCGATGCCATCCAACTCATGGGCGGCATGGGCTACGTCAACGACACCGCTGCCGGCCGCCTCCTCCGCGACGCCAAGCTCTACGAGATCGGCGCCGGCACCAGCGAAATCCGCCGCTGGCTGATAGGACGGGAACTGATCGGGGTTTGAGCGCGGGTGGCCGGCGCTGGCGTGCGCCACACCTTTCGGAGCCAGCGCGTCAGCTCGGGAAATGCTCGACATGCGTTTCCGCCGTGCGGCCGAAATAGACGACGCGGCGGCCGAGCATGGAGACCATATACCCCGAGCAGCCGGCACCCTTCACCGTCCGGCAAAAGCCCTTGTAGGTGTATCCTGCGGTTCCGGCCTGCGCTTCTCGGATTGCTTCCTTCACAGCTTCGCCGTCGAACTCGGCGGCGACCGCGACGTCATCCGGCGGCAATGGCAGCTCGACGCTCGCGCCGTCCGAACGGAAATAGATCGCAACCTCGTGCCGGAAATCGACGGTGTACCCTTCGAAGCCCGCTGCCATGAGCGTCCCGACGATCGCCGGGAAGTCCATCGTTCCGTCGTAGGCCGCTGCCAAGCATGTCTGGGCAACCATCGCTTGTCGCGCGTCCACGGCGGCTCCTTCTCGGTCTTCGATGCGCTCTTCGGGGACCAGCTTACGGGCAGCGTTGGCACCGTCAACCGCACCGCCGTAGGTCGGCCCCTGCGCGGCACCATGCTTGACGAGATCTCCGCTGGCAGCAGCGATACCCGCCGCTGGGTCATCGTGCGGGAGTTGGTGGGGGTGTGAAAGTGCGCCCAAAAATGATTACCGCGATGTGCTGTTGGTCAGGGACTTGAATGTCTTTGAACGAGGGAAAGGCCAGTGAACGCGCGTCCAGGTCGATAGTGGAACCCACCCGGCAGATTCTGATTTTTGCAGATCCGCACGGACACAAGTTGTGCCGCGATAGTGCTCGAGGATGCGATACCTGCCGTTGATAAATCCAGTAACAGCGTCAATGAATTTCTCGACGATGGGTGGATCTGTGCAGGGAAAATATTCGATCCAAAAATGCCCTACGCGGAAATGCAGCTCGTCGTCATTCGAAAGTGACAAGTAGATTTCATATTGAAGCCCCGCTTGCACTGGCAATATCCAGTCCAATTCGCCAGCATCGCGCTGAGCTTGCCGGATGACGAGATCCGGAAACCGTTGGACGATCCGAGCAATTGCGTGAAGCGCAGATTGTTCTGCAAGTTTGGTGTGCATGATCGCTGGGGCTTCAATTCAGGATGAAGTCAGTCGGATCCCATCAAATTTCTAGCCATGCTTATTACTGGTAGCCCCCTACCTCCTTCTTCCCGGAAACCTTTTATTGCGCGGGGCGTTGCGGAGTGACGGGCCGCGCGCGCCGCCCGACGTGCCCTTCTTTCCCGGCGTCATCATCTCGAATCTTAACGCGCCCGCCGCCGGGATGGCTTCGACGAGCTTCACCTCGACCGCGTCACCGAGCGAGAACGTCTCGCCCGTGCGGCTGCCGACGAGTGCGTGCCGCGCTTCGTCGTGATTGAAGTAGTCGTTGCCGAGCGACGAGATCGGCACGAAGCCGTCGGCGCCCGTGTCCTTCAAGCGGACGAACAGCCCCGACCGCGTGACGCCGCCGATGCGCGCGGCGAAGGTCGCGCCGACCTTGTCCGAGAGGTGCGCCGCGATCAGCCGGTCGGTGGTCTCGCGCTCGGCGGCCATGGCGCGGCGCTCGGCCTGCGAGATCTGCTGCGAGATGGTGACGAGGCGGCCCGCCTGCTCGTCGGTCAGCCCGTCGTCGCCGAGATTGTGGGCGCGCACAAGGGCACGATGAACGAGCAGATCGGCATAGCGGCGGATCGGCGATGTGAAGTGCGCGTAACGGCTCAGATGCAACCCGAAGTGCCCGATGTTGGCGGGCGAATACTCGGCCTGCGCCTGCGAGCGGAGCACCACTTCGTTCACGAGTTCCGGCACCGGCAATGTCTTCGCCTGCGCCAGGATGCGGTTGAAGTGCGCGGGCTTCAATTGCCCCGCTGGCGGCACTGACAATTCGAGCGTGTCGAGGAAATCTTTGAGGTTCTTGAGTTTCTCCGGGCTTGGTGCGGCGTGCACGCGATAAACGACGGGCGACTTCTTCTTTTCCAGCGTCTCGGCGGCGGCGACGTTGGCCTGGATCATCATCTCCTCGATCAACCGGTGCGCGTCGAGACGCTCGGGCGTGACGACGGCTTCGACGCGGCCCTCGGCATCGAGCTTGATCTTGCGCTCTGGCAGGTCGAGATCGAGCGGGCCGCGTTTGTCGCGGGCACGCGCCAGCGCCGCATAGGCGGCCCATAACGGCCTCAGCGCGGTGTCCATCAGCGGAACGCACTTGGGCGAAGGATTGCCGTCGATGGCCGCCTGCGCCTCTTGATAACTGAGCTTGGCTGCCGACCGCATCATCGCGCGCATGATGGTATGGCCGCGCTTCTCGCCATTGCGGTCGAACACCATCCGCGCGACGAGGCAGGGCCGGTCTTCGCCTTCCCGCAACGAGCACAGATCGTTGGAGATCCGCTCCGGCAGCATCGGCACGACGCGATCGGGGAAATAGACCGAGTTGCCGCGCAATTCCGCCTCGCGGTCGAGGCGCGAGCCGGTGCGGATGTAATGCGCCACATCCGCGATGGCGACGAGAACGACAAACCCCTCCGGATTGGCCGGATCGGTATCGAGGCTCGCGTGCACCGCGTCGTCGTGGTCGCGGGCATCGCTGGGATCGATGGTCAGAAGCGGGATGTCGCGCAAGTCCTCGCGTCCACGCAGCGACGGCGGCGGAAGGTTCTCGGTCTCGGCGATGACGCTCTGCGGGAAGTCGTCGGGGATCCCGTGCGCATGAATGGCGATCAGGCTGATCTTGCGCTGATCGTCGGGATTGCCGAGGCTTTCGAGCACGCGCGCCATCGGCACGTGCATGCGGCCCTTCTTGACCAGATCGAAGCGGACGAGATCGCCGTCCTTGGCCGCGCCCTCGTCGCCCTTCTGGATGGTGAACGAGCGGAGCTGCTTCCTGTCGACCGGTTCGATGGAGCCGCCGCCGCGTGCCGCCGCGCGGAAGATGCCGAGCAGCCGGCGGATGTCGCGCGGCAGCTTGCGGATCGGCTCGGCCTCGAAACGGAAGCCCGCGACATCGGGCTGGTCGAGTTTGGTGATGCGCGCGAGGATGCGGTCGCCGACGCCGATTTCGCTGGCGCCCTCTTCCCCGGCGACCGAGCGAACCCGCCCCGGCAGCAGCAGAACTTCGGGGCGCTCGCCATCCTCGGTGTCCCAGATGACGGGGCGGGCAATGAGATCGCCGTCGTCGTCACGGCCCGTCACTTCGAGCGCCGCAACCGGCGGCAGCGTGCCCTTCTGCTTGAGCTCCTTGCGATTGCCCGACAGCGTGCCGTCGTCGGTCATCTCGGCGAGCAGTTTCTTGAGGCCGATCTTGTCGCCGCCCTTGATGCCGAACGCGCGTGCGATCTCGCGTTTGCCGACCGAAGTCTGCGATTGCTGCACGAAGTCGAGGATTTCTTCGCGCGTCGGCAGCGGGCTATCCGGTGCGCGCCTTGGCGATCCTTTCGGGCCCGCGGCTCTCTTCGGCTTGCGGTCGCGGGCCACGGTTCAGGTTCCTGTCTTCTTGCGGGCCGGCGGCTTGGGCTTTGCCGCACTCTTTGAAGCCGGGGACTTTTTCGCCGCGGCCTTACGGGCGGGTTTGGCGTCGCCGCCGTTGGACTTCGCGGCCGCCGCCTTCTTGGCCCCCGGTTTCTTCCCGCGTGCCGGCTTGCCGCCGCCCTTGGCGATCCGCTCCTGCAACAGCAGGATTGCGTCCGCGACCGACAGGGTGGCGGCGTCCTTGCCTTTCGGAATGGTGGCGTTGACTTTGTTGTGGCTGACGTAGGCGCCGTACTTGCCGTCGAGAACTTCGATCTTGCCGCCCTCGTCGGGATGCTCGCCCAGATCCTTAAGCACCGTCCGCGCCGCCGTGCGGCCGAAACGGCCCTTGCCGCCGCCGGCCTTCTTGTCCGCGAGCACGGTCACCGCGCGGTTCACGCCGATGGTGAACACATCCTCCATACTCTCCACGTTGGCGTAGGTCTTGGCACCGTCGTTGTCGTGAAGCACAAAGGGACCGTAGCGGCCGAGCCCCGCCGTGATCGTGCCGCCGTCGGGATGCGGTCCGACATCGCGCGGCAGCGATAGCAACTTGATCGCGAGGTCGAGATCGACGTTCGCGGCGTCGACGCCCTTGGGCAGGCTCGACCGCTTCGGCTTCTCGTCGCCTTCGGCCTCGCCGAGCTGGAGGTAGGGTCCAAAGCGGCCGGATTTGAGCACGATCGGCAAGCTGCTCTCGGGATCGAAGCCCAATTCGCGGTCGCCGCTGGTGCCGGCGCCGTCGCCCGTCAATTGACGGGTGAAGCGGCAGTCGGGGTAATTGCCGCAGCCGATGAACGCGCCCGATTTGCCGGAGATCTTGAGGCTCAGGCGGCCGGTGCCGCATTTCGGGCAGGTGCGCGGATCAACGCCGTCATCGCGCGGCGGAAACACGTGCGGCCCGAGCATTTCGTTCAGCGCTTCCAGCACCTCGCCGACGCGCAGATCCTTGATCTCGTCGACCGCGCCCGTGAAGTCGCGCCAGAAATCGCGCAGGACTTCCTTGTATTCGAGCTTGCCGTCCGAGATGAGGTCGAGCTGCTTTTCGAGGTCGGCGGTGAAATCGAATTCGACGTACTTCTTGAAAAAGCTCTCGAGGAACGCGATCACGAGCCGGCCCTTGTCCTCGGGCACCAGCCGCTTCTTGTCGATTTTGATGTAGTCTCGCTCCTGCAGCACGGCCATCGTCGAGGCATAGGTCGAGGGCCTTCCGATGCCGAGCTCTTCCATCCGCTTGACGAGGCTCGCCTCGGAAAACCGCGGCGGCGGCTGCGTGAAGTGCTGGCTGGTTTCGATGCCGTTCTCGCGCAGGCCGTCCCCTTCGACGAGTTGCGGCAGGCGGCGGCTGTCGTCCTCCTCGTCGGCGAGGTCGTCCTTGCCCTTGTCGATGGTGCGGACGCGGTCGTCGCGACCTTCCTCATAGACGCGCAGGAATCCGTCGAACTTGACGACAGAGCCGGAGGCGCGGAAGCCGTAGGGCTTGCCGTCGCGGCCTTCCACGGCGATGTCGGCGGTGGTCTGTTCGAGCTCCGCGGACGCCATCTGGCTGGCGATCGTGCGCTTCCAGATCAGCTCGTAGAGCCGCGCCTGGTCCTTGTCGAGGTAGCGGGCGACGTCCTGCGGTTTGCGGCGCGGATCGGTCGGGCGGATGGCTTCATGCGCTTCCTGCGCATTGGCGGCCGTCGCGGTATAGACGCGGGCGAAGGGCGTGTAGCGCTTGCCGTACTCGGCTTCGATCACATCGCGAACCTGCGAGACGGCCTCCGGAACGATGGTGACGCCGTCGGTTCGCATGTAGGTGATGAGGCCGACGGTCTCGCCGCCGACATCGACGCCTTCATAGAGCCGCTGCGCGAGCTGCATCGTCTGCTTGGCGCCGAAGCCGAGCTTGCGCGAGGCATCCATCTGGAGGGTCGAGGTGCGGAACGGCGCGTAGGGATTGCGCTTGACGGCCTTCTTCTCGACGGACGCGACCTTGAACGGCCGGCCCGCGACGGCGGCCTTGATCGCGACCGCGCTGGCTTCATCCTTGATGTCGAGCTTTTTGAGCGCAACGCCCGCGATCGCTTGCAGGCGAGCTTCGAACGCTTCGTTCTTCTCGGTGGCGAGGCTCGCTTCGATCGTCCAGTATTCGTCGGTGCGGAAGGCCTCGATCTCGGCCTCGCGATCGCAGATCAGCCGCAGTGCGACCGACTGCACACGGCCCGCCGACCGGGCGCCCGGCAGCTTGCGCCACAGCACCGGCGACAGCGTGAAGCCGACGAGATAGTCGAGCGCGCGGCGGGCAAGGTAAGCGGACACCAGCGGGCCATCGATTTCGCGCGGCTTGGCCAACGCCGCCATGATCGCCTGCTTGGTGACGGCGTTGAACGCCACCCGCTCGACCAGCATGCCCTTTTTGATGAGTTTCCGGTCGTTCAACACTTGCAGGATGTGCCAGGAGATCGCTTCGCCCTCGCGATCAGGGTCGGTTGCGAGGATCAGCTTGTCGGCGCCCTTCACCGCGTCGCCGATCTCCTTCATGATCTTTTTGCCGCGATCCTCGACGTCCCAGTGCATCTCGAAATCGTTCTCGGGCTCGACCGCGCCATCCTTGGACGGCAAGTCGCGCACGTGGCCATACGAGGCGATCACCTTGTATCCCGAGCCCAGGTACTTGTTGATCGTCTTGGCCTTGGCGGCAGATTCCACGATGACGATGTTCATTTCCGTCTTTCGTTAGGCCCCGGTACGTGAGGGGATCGGATTGCTGGTCCGGCGCCGCGATGACGAGGCAAGCGCCAGGGCTGCGGGAGGCGTCGATCACCAGCCGGCGGACGGCGGGGAACATGGTGAATGCAGGCGCGTCTGTCAAACGGCACCGATTTGCAGGCTTCGAACAGGACGTTTGAGACGCAAGGTGCAACCTGTGTGTATACGAACGAGGTTATTGCAACCCTAGGAAGAACTTTGTACGTTGGATGAGATATCGCCGATCCACACGGTTGACCGGAGAGCAAGATGAAGCAGCACAAGGGCGGGGTCAGTGATGCCTTTGGTGATCCATCGACAATCTACGATGGCGACAACGATATGACGACACCCGAAGATCGTGGCCTCGTTCCGCTTCCCGATATGTTGACGTACATGGCGGACATGCTCGTCGAACTCCGCAGTATCGCAGACAAGAACAATTGGCAAACATTGAGCGGTCTGCTGGCCTTGTCGCATGCCGAGGCGACGACGCGCCGCAACGAGCTGATCCGCCGCCGTTAGGTGTCGTCACAAGATCGCTGAGGTGCTGGCCTCACGGCTACAGACCACCGGCCCCGGGCTGCCGCAGTGAGACGAGTTGCGCGCCATGGCGTTCGATACGGCCGGCGAGATCGAGTTCCATCAGCAGCACGTTGACGGTCCGCACCGACAGTCCCGTCGCCCGCTGGATCGCATCGATGTCGATCGGCGCGGGGCCGAGCGCGGCGACGATCCTGTCCCGATCGGCGTCCGCGAGGAGGGGAGGGGGCGCGACCGGCGCATTGAATTCGGGCCGCGGTGCATCGCCTTCCGTGAACGCCGTCCGCTCGATCAGGTGGGCCAGCGCTTCCAGCACGTCCTCTGCCGACGTTACTAAGGTCGCGCCGTCTTTCAGCAACGCGTTGGTCCCCTCGGCGCGCGGATCGAGAGGATGTCCCGGAACAGCGAATACCTCGCGACCCTGTTCGCCGGCCATCCGCGCCGTCGTGAATGTGCCCGACCGACGCGCCGCCTCGACAATGACGACGCCGTGCGAAAGCCCTGAGATCAGTCGGTTGCGGCGCGGGAAGTCCTTGCCGCGCGGCTCGAACCCTGGCGGTTGTTCCGTCAGGAGGCAGCCCGTTTCGCCGATCCGCCGGTGCAAATCGGCGTGCTCGGGGGGGTAGATGATCTCGATCCCACCGGCGAGCACCGCAACCGTGCCGGTCTTGATCGACGCCTCGTGTGCAGCGCCATCGATGCCGCGCGCGAGCCCCGATACGACGACGAGCCCCGCCCGCCCGAGATCGCCCGCCAGCATGCGCGCGAGCTTCTGTCCGGCGGCGGAGCAGTCACGTGATCCGACGATGGCGATCGTCGGCCGTGACAAGATGCGCGCGTCTCCCTTCACATAGACCAGCGGCGGCGGCGCATCGACGTGCGCGAGAAGTGCTGGATAGCCCGGCTCGATCGTGAACAACGGCTCAGCACCCACCTTGGCCGCGCGCTCGAGTTCCGCCGCGGCCACGCTCTCCGGACAGATCCGGATGGCCCGCCCGCGTCCGCCCCGCCGCGACAGGTCCGGCAGTGCCGACAATGCGGCCTCCGCGCCACCGCAATGATTGATGAGTTCGCGGAACGTGACGGGACCGACATTCTCCGAGCGGATCAACCGCAGGCAGGCCAGCCGGGCGCGATCGTCGAGGATGGCGACGGGCAGAGGGGCGGGCGTGAAAAATTCGGCCTGTTCAGGCCTTGGGCTGGGATTTCGCACCGATCTTGGGTTCCTCGCCGCGTAACAGGCGCTCGATGTTGGCGGCATGTTTCCAGATCAGCAGCAATCCGAGCATCGCACCGATCCCAGCGAGTTCGGCTTGTCCCAGGGCCCAAAGTCCGATCGGAACCGCCACGCTGGCGAACAATGCCGACAACGAAGAATAGCGCGTCACCGCCGCGACGATCAGCCAGATCGCACAGAATGCAAGGCCTGCCGGCCAGTGGAGACCGAGCAGGACGCCGATGTAGGTTGCGACACCCTTGCCGCCACGGAACCCGAGCCAAGGCGGAAAGAGATGGCCGAGAAACGCGCCGAGGCCCGCCATCATCGCGCTCGCTTCGCCGAAGAGGTAGCCGAACAGCAGTACGGCGCCCGTGCCCTTCAAGGCGTCGAGCACCAGTGTCAGCGCCGCAAGGCCCTTGTTGCCGGTGCGCAGGACGTTGGTCGCGCCGATGTTTCCCGAGCCGATCGTGCGGATGTCGCCGAGGCCCGCGAGCCGCGTCAGGATCATGCCGAACGGGATCGATCCGAGCAGGAAGCCGCCGGCGAGCGCGTAGAGCAGCCAGTGGCCGAAGCCATTGTCGATCAGGATCTGGAAAGACTCGAGGCCGTTCATCGCGATCTAGGCTCCGTGGATCGTCCGCCGGGCCGTCCGGGCCACCGGATTGCGGCTCAGGTCCGCTCGACGCCAGCGTACTGGTAGACGGTATCGCCCGCAACGAGGGTGCGCAGCACCCGGCCTTTCCACCGGCACAAGGCAATCGGGGCGCTCAGGACCGTTCAATCCGTTCGGTCCAATAGTCGGGGTTTCGATGCAGGTGCATGATTGCAACCACGATAGTCTCGGATTGAAGCGGAGCGTACACCAGACCATAGGGAAATCTGTAAAGCCGATATCGACGTACTCGCGGTCCGATGAGTTGCCAAGCTCTGGGATATTCCTGGATCCGGACTAATCCTTGAGCAACTTCGGCTGCAAACATGATGCCGAGGCCGGTAGACTGTCTCTCGTAGTCGGCGATGGCACTGTCAAGTTCGGCTTCGGCCTCGACGAGGATCCGCACGGTCACGGTTTCAAGTGCTTGGCGAGTACGTCATGCGCGTCACGTGCCGTCGTCTCGCCACGCAAATAGGCATCAAGTCGCTGTTCGCTTTCGTCGGCCCAAGCTCGGTCGATCTTCGGGTCGGGCTTGTCCAATGTTGCCAGCAAATGCTCGACGAGCCTGATGCGATCGACCGCAGATAACTGCTCGACCTGTTCTTCCAACACTGTGACAGACGTGTTCATGACCTCACGCTAGCACATGGTCTTCGCATGCGTCCTCACTTTAGGCTGCCTGGCTCTTCCTTCGCCCAGCCAGACGCATATTCCGGCTCAGGTCCGCTCGACGCCAGCGTACTGGTAGACGGTATCTCCCGCAACGAGGGTGCGCAGCACGCGGCCCTGCATCTTGGCCTCGTCGAACGGCGAGTTCTTCGAACGCGAGCGCAAGCTGTCCTTGTTCACCACCCACGGTTCGCCGAGATCGACCAGGATGATGTCGGCGATGGCGCCCTTGGCGAGCCGGCCGGAATGAAGTCCGAGCAGTTTTGCCGGGTTCGAGGTCATCGCCTTGAGCAGCACCATCAGCGACAGTTCGCCCGAATGGTGCAGCCGGAGTGCAGCCGGCAGCAATGTTTCGAGCCCGACCGCGCCATCGGCGGCTTCCGCGAACGGCCGCCTTTTGACATCGGCGTCCTGCGGGTCGTGCGATGAAACGATGATGTCGATGTCGCCGGATGCGATGCCGCGGATCATGGCGACGCGGTCTTCCTCGCGGCGCAGCGGCGGCCGCACCTTGAAGAACGTGCGGTAGGGGCCGATGTCGTTTTCGTTGAGCGTCAGATGATTGATCGAGACGCCGCAGGTGACCGGCAACTTGCGCTTCTTGGCGCCGCGCACGACGTCGAGACTTTCGGCGCAGGTGATGGTCGCCGCGTGATAACGGCCGCCCGTCATCTCGACGAGGCGCACGTCCCGCTCGAGCACGATCGTTTCGGCGGTTTTCGACACGCCCGGCAAGCCGAGCCGCGATGCGACCTCGCCCGAGTTCATCGCGCCGTTGGCCGAGAGATACGGATCTTCTGTGTGATGCACGACGAGCGCGCCGAAGTCTTTGCTGTAGAGCAGCACGTTTTTCATCACGCGGGTGTTGGCGATCGACGACTTGCCGTTGGAAAAAGCGACCGCTCCGGCCCGCTTCAACAGCCCGATCTCGGTCATCTCCTCGCCCAGCAGCCCCTTGGTCAACGCCGCCATGGTATGGACATGGACCGACGCGTTGTCGCGCGCGCGCCTCTGGATGAAATCGACGAGCGCGACCTGATCGATCACCGGGTTGGTGTCCGGCATCACGACGATGGTTGTGACGCCGCCCGCCGCCGCGGCGTGGCTGGCCGTCTTCAGCGTCTCGCGGTGTTCGGCGCCTGGCTCGCCAGCGAACACCTGCGCGTCGATCAGTCCTGGGCAAAGCACATGCCCCTTGCAGTCGACGACCTCGACGCCGGGAGGTGCGTTGCGGCGCAGGTGCGGCCCAAGGTCGGCGATCAAGCCGTCGCGCACGAGGAGGCCGCCGGGCTCGTCACGTTTGGAGTCCGGATCGATGAGCCGGGCGTTGATGAAGGCCAGCGGCTTCTTGCCGGAGTGGGGCTCGCGTCCGTTCATCGTTTCACCGCCGGGGCCGGTTTTTGCTCGTCCGGCATCGCGTCGTCGTCGCGCGGCAGGTTGCGCGCCAGCACCTCCAGCACCGCCATGCGTACCGCGACACCCATCTCGACCTGCTCGCGGATGACACTGCGCGAGTGGTCCGCAATCGTGGACGCGATTTCGACGCCACGGTTCATCGGGCCGGGGTGCATAATCACGGCGTCCGGCTTGGCGCGCGCTAGTTTTTCGTGATCGAGGCCGAAAAAGTGGAAGAATTCACGCGACGACGGCACGTACGACCCTTCCATGCGCTCCCGCTGTAACCTCAGCATCATCACGACGTCGGCGCCCTCGATGCCTTTCCACATGTCGGTGAAGACCTGGGCCCCGAGCCGCTCGGGCGCCGCCGGCAGAAGTGTCGATGGCGCGATGATGCGGACCTGGGCGCCGAGCCGGTTCAGCACGTCGATATTGGAGCGGGCCACGCGCGAATGCAGGATGTCGCCGCAGATCGCAACGATGAGCCCCGCGATGCGGCCCTTGGCGCGGCGGATGGTCAGCGCATCGAGCAGTGCCTGCGTCGGGTGCTGGTGCGCGCCGTCACCGGCGTTGATGACCGAGCAATCGACCTTCTGCGAGAGCAGTTCGACCGCGCCCGCCGCGTGATGGCGAACGACGATGATGTCAGGCCGCATCGCATTGAGCGTGATCGCCGTGTCGATCAGCGTCTCGCCCTTGGTTACCGAAGAGGTCGAGACGTTCATGTTCATGACGTCGGCGCCCAGCCGCTTGGCGGCCAGCTCGAACGACGACTGTGTGCGCGTCGAGCTTTCGAAGAACAGATTGATCAATGTTCGGCCGCGCAATAGATCGCGCTTTTTGTCGAAGCGGCGGCTCTGATCGGCGGCGTTATCGGCGATGTCGAGGATCGCATTGATCTCTCCCTCCGTCAGCCGCTCGCAGGTGAGCAGGTGGCGGTGCGGGTAGGGATTCGGAGCGTTTGACGATTGGATAGCCATCAAAGCCCGTTCTATAGGGAGAGTCCGGGTTACCAGCAAGCGCCATCCGTCGCACGGACGGCGAGATGGCGAAGTTCGGTGCGATAGCGTTAGCGCGCGGTGAGGATCGGAGGCGAAACATGCCCGGACTTGACGCAACCCACGAGGTGACGAACCAGCCGCCTCCGTTCGAGGATATCGACCTCTACATCTCGGACAACGCCCTGCAGGACGCGGTCGCGCGGGAGGGCGGGGGCGCCGCAGGGCCTGACCTTGCGGCCTTCGGTGTGCTTGCGGGCAGCGCCGAAATGCAGGAGGCGGGGCGGCTGGCGAACGACTATCCGCCCGTCCTCGCCACCCACGACCGCCAAGGGCGGCGGCGCGACGTGGTGACCTATCACCCGGCCTACCACCAATTGATGGAGATGAGCTGCGCGGCGGGCTTGCATGCGTCGGTCTGGGGCCATTTGGCTCGGCCGGGGACGCCGCGAAACACCGCCGCCCATGTGGCGCGCGCCGGCACTTTTTATATGGCGGCGCAGATGGAGGCCGGCCACTGCTGCCCGGTTACGATGACGTCCGCCGCCGTGGCCACGCTGCAACTCGAGTCCGGCCTGGCATCGACGTGGCTGCCGCGGATCCTGGCACGTGATTACGATCCGGCCTTCGAACCAGCCCCGATGAAGCGGGCTGTGACCATCGGCATGGGGATGACGGAAAAGCAGGGCGGGACCGACGTTCGCGCCGGGACCACCGAAGCCCGCCCCGTCGGCGGCAGTGGCAGCCGGGAGTACGTCCTCGTCGGGCATAAATGGTTCATGTCGGCGCCGATGTCGGATGCTTTTCTGGTCCTGGCCCAGGCGCCGGGCGGTCTCACCTGCTTCCTGCTGCCGAGGTTCCTGCCCGACGGCACCGTCAACGCCCTGCACTTCCAGCGTCTCAAGAACAAGCTCGGCAATCGCTCCAACGCGTCGTCGGAGGTCGAATTCCGCGGCGCGCATGCCTGGGCCATCGGCGAGGAAGGCCGCGGCGTCGCCAACATCATCGAGATGGTCACGCACACACGGCTCGATTGCGCCGTCGCGTCCGCCGGGTTGATGCGTCTCGCCGTGGCCCATGCGGTCCACCACGCCGAGCACCGCCGCGTGTTTGGCCGGTCGTTGATCGACGCGCCGTTGATGCAGCAGGTGCTCGCCGATATGGTGCTCGACGTCGAGGCGGCGACGGCGCTGTCGTTCCGGCTTGCGCGAGCCTTCGACCGTGCCGACGACGCGCGCGCGGCAGCCTGGCGGCGGCTGATGACGCCAGTCACCAAATACTGGACGTGCAAGATCGCCCCCGCGCTCGTCGCCGAAGCGATGGAGTGCCTCGGCGGCAACGGCTATGTCGAGGATACGCCCCTCGCGCGGATCTATCGCGAGGTGCCGGTCAATGCGATCTGGGAAGGCTCTGGCAACGTCATGGCGCTCGACGTGCTGCGGGTCTTGCAACGCGAGCCCGACGTCGTCGAGATCGTCTTGGACGAGCTCGCCGAGGCCGCAGCAGGTGACGCGCACCTGAAGGCGGCGGTCGACAGGTTGCAGGCCATTCTCCATGACCCGCGTCATCTCGATGTGCGTGTGAGGACGCTGGTCGAGGGGCTGGCGCATGTTGCTGCGGGGACGATCCTGCGAGCGCATGCCCCGGCTGCGGTCGCGGACGCGTTCATCGGAACGCGGCTCGGGGCGATGCCCCGGCAGACCTACGGCCTCGGTCTCGACTGGGCCGACGCGCGCGCCATACTGACGCGCGCGTCGCCGAACCGGATCTGAGCATCGCCGCTGTGGGACGAAACGCGATCCGGCGTCGTGCCGGTCAGCGGCCCGTGGGCCGCGCCTGGATATTAGCGACCGACAGTTGATCGATCACGCGCTTCAGCGCGTCGAGAAACACCTCACGCTGCGGCGCCGGCAGCGCAGCCAGCAGCCGTTCGTCGGTGACGCGCGCTGCGGGATCTGCCGCCTTGAGTGCCGTCGTACCCTTGTCGGTCAAGCGCACGGCATACATCCGTGCATCGCGCCGCGTGCGCTTTCTCTGGAGGAGCCCCTTGCTCACAAGACGGCGAACGATGTCGGCCAGCGTCGAGCGATCGATCCCGGTTTTCTCCACGAGCGCCGTCTGGCTCGGTTCGTCGCTTCCCGCCACCGCCTTCAAAACAACGTACTGGCGGGGCGTCAGGTCGCTCTGGCCGACCTGGATCGCGAACAACTCATCGGCGCACTGGCCGGCTCGGTGTAAAAGATGCAGGGCCGATGGCGGCTTGGCTACGGCTCCCTGGGTTGTTTTTATCGTCATGATGATCCATCCATGTTTTCTATTTGAGCGATCGGGGGTAGTCTGCCGCATCCGGGGGAGACTGCGGCGGAGACTTCGCCAGATAAGTGGTCCCGCTCTGGAAAACCCGGCTACAGAGGGCAGTTTTATTGCTCTAAACGTGCTACACAGACCAGTGTAAGGACTTTTCAGGACATGCGCCGTTCGAGGCGCCGGTCGCGCGGAGGCTTTGATGCCAGGACCGCCCGCCAGAATAAGAGCCGGAATTCTCGGCGAACTCAGAGTTTATTGCTCGGCGAGAGGCTTGAATGTGAGCCCGATGTTCGCGGCAGCTGGTATGGACCCCGTCTGTCTCGACGATCCCAATATGCTCGTTCCGCTCAATGCAGCATGTCTCGTCTTCGACAATGTCGCCCGCGAGTTGGGCGATCCGGATTTCGGCCTGACGTTTGCCACGCATTTCACGCCGGGTGCATCGGGCATGCCGGGCGCGCTCATCATGAGTGCGCCGACCGTGCGCGAAGCGATGATCCAGTTGGCCCGTCTCGTCCGATCGTTCTCGCCCCAGGTCGGCGCGAATTTCGTCGAGCAGTCCGGCGTTGCTCATCTGTCGTGGACCTATCCGGATACTGTCACGGCGCCGCGCCTGCACTACGTCATTTTCAGCGCCGCCTCGATCGTCATGCGCGTCCGCGAGGGCACAGGAACGCTGTGGCGGCCGCTCGCGGCCGAGTTCGACCATCGCGCTCCGGCCAATCTCGCCCCATATGTCGCCGTGTTCGGTGAGCGGATGCGGTTCGAGGCGCCGATCAATAAGATCGCCATCGACGCGCAGACGCTCAGCCGGCCGATGAAAAGCTCGAATCCCGCCCTTTTCGCGCTGGCCATCGATCTGGCCAAGCGGTGGATCGAGGCCGACCCCGAAGTTCCCGATATCATTCGTGACGTTCGATCGGTTATCGCATCGCAGTTGGCGCGCGGGACGCCGACGCTCGACTGCGCCGCTCACAGACTCGGTCTCTCGGTTTCGCAAGTGCAGTGGCGGCTCGAACAAGCGGACTCGTCGTTCGAGCGCGTGCTCAACGGGATGCGTGCGGACTTGGCCAAGCATCTTCTGGAGAATACCGACAAGTCGATCACCGAGATCGCGTTTGCGCTGGGTTTCTCCGATCCGAGCACGTTCTCGCGCGCGGCGCGGCGCTGGTTCGACGATACTCCGCTCAAGATCCGCCGCAGGGCGCGGCGGGGCGAGCCCAAGGCCTCATGATCGGGCGATTTCGCAACGCGCTCTCGATTGTCTAGCCAGTGGACGCTCAGATTTTCGCAATGATGCGGTAGGAGCGCGAAAAGAACTCACGCCGGACCAGGATGATCACGACCCAGGTCGTCGCCAGGATGAACAGCAGCGGATGAAAGAACCACGCGAGCGCGCCGATCGCGTAATAGTACGAGCGCAATCCCGTATTGGCGTGGTCGGCTGCGACGCCGATCAGATCGGCTGTCAGTTGGGCGTGATGCTCGCACGCGGCGAGATTGCTGCCGTCGGGTATTGGCGTCGCGCCGATCATGATGCCGGTGTAATGCGATAGGCGGAATGCCCAGGCGAACTTGAAGAACGCAAAGATGAACAACGTCGCCAGCAGAACGAGTTTGATTTCGAACAGCGCGCCGGACGACTTCGCGACGTAGGGAATGCGTTCGATCAGCCCTTGCGCCGTATCGCCTGAGCCCATCAGTGCCGCGAGCCCGCCGATTGCGATGGCGCTAGTCGACGCGAAGAACGCGTTGCCGTGGCTCAGCGTCTGCAAAATACCGGTGTCGACGAGCCGGTTGTCGCGTCCGGCCATGTTCCGCATCCATTGTTCGCGCTGCGCCTGGATGGCGCCGGCGATGGTGCGGGCCCGGAAAAGCTTCAACAACGTGTCGAACAGCGCCACAGCGGCGGCGAACCACGCGATGGCGGCGAAGTCGAGCGAGGTGGCGAGGCTGGACATCGGGGCTCCGGCGGCGCTGGTGCGGTTGGGTCGCGCCTAAGCACCGGATGTGCCCGCCGATGTCAAGATCGCTGCCCGCGTGCGGCTGTCGCCCCCTACACCGCGTGCCCGCAATCACCAGCCCGTGTTCATGTGAACAACCACGACGACACGCCGCTACGGCGCGCCAGATCGGTCAGATCGGCATCCAGCCCGTTGAACGCGGCCAGCGTCGCCTGGGCCGGGAGCCAAGTTGCGCCGCCCGTCTTCTGCCGGTACGGCGTCATCAGCTCTTCCCAGGTCTCGTCTTTGAGCGGGCGCTCCGGAGGCAGCAGTGGGGGCAGTCTCTTGAGGCGCGGCTGGGTTGCGAGCCACATATGCGCGGCCTGCCAAATTTCGAGCGAGGCGGGCATGTTGTGGCGCGCCTTGAGCTGCGTCACGGCCAGGACGCCGGTTTCGCGCGGATGCGGGCCGATCTCCAGCGTCGCGATGCGCTGTCCAGCGCGCCGGATCGAGAACAAGCGACATTTGTCGCGCGCCAGTCGGTCGGCATACTGGTCCGCGCAATTCTGCATCGCATGGCTTTCCTCGATGATCTCGTGCTGGTCGACCAGCGGGACGAATTCGAGGCCCATCGCCTTGCCGCCATCGAGCCAGGGGTCGGTGATCACGCCAGGGTCGAGCTGCATCACGAGCCGCAATCGGTTGAGCCAGCTCTTGGCGGCGCACAACGCGGTGTCGAAGCCGATCTCCGTGCGCCAGGGCACGACGATCAATTGATGCGCCCGCGTTCCCGGTGCGCCGGAAAACCACGCGTAGGCGGCGAGCACGGCGAAAGCCCGTTCGGGTTCGGACAATTCCGCGTAGAGCTGTTGCTCGCCGAGCCACAACGCGAAATCCTCGCTGCAGGCTTCCGTCGCAAAGCCGACAGTCTCCAGCCATGCCGCGGTTTCCTGCACGGCGTGCGGAATGCGTGTGGCGACGCGGCGCGTGAACGTTTCGCTCACCGGCAGCGCACCGAGCCGGCCCGCGAACGCCTCGGGCGGCAGTCGCTTCAGCCACAGCGGTAAATCGAGCGCGCGGGCCACCGATTTGAGCGGAGCGCCTTGTTCGACGAGCGAGAGCGCGTGCAGCCGGCTCGCGGCGGGGCCACGGCGTGAGGCGATCGCATAGATCGCGCCCGGAAAGACCTTCGCGAGATCGGCGAGCCGGCTCGACGTTCGCACGAGCCGCCGGACTTCACGCCGTTCGGGCAGCATGAAACGGCTGACGAAAACTTCGAGTTCCGCAGGCAAGGGCTCGGTGTCGCGAACCCGGGTGGGTTCGCTGCTCTTGAGCGGGGACTTGGACGACGTACGCATCACCGGATTCCGCACCACGCGTTGCGTTGTGACCACGGTCCAAAGCTGGTGGACCATGGGCGGAGTATCGGAATTGTTTGCGGCGCGGATGCGACGGCGAAACGTCGGAACTGGGCACGGCGATAACCGTCTCACGCCCGCACCGCTCGATCGTTCAGATGGCTCGTGCAGACATTGCCACTGTCGCCCGGCCAAGAGTTTCAAGACCCAAGTTTTCGAGACCCAAGCTTTCGTCACGCCGCCTCACGACGCGCTGCGCTGCCACTGCATGCGATCGAGCGCACCTTGCAGAATAACCGTGGCAGCGACCTTGTCGATCACTTCCGCGCGCCGCTTGCGGCTCGCATCGGCCTCGATCAGCATCCGCTCGGCCGCGGC
This sequence comes from Hyphomicrobium sp., assembly GCA_022843145.1. Taxonomy (GTDB): domain Bacteria; phylum Pseudomonadota; class Alphaproteobacteria; order Rhizobiales; family Hyphomicrobiaceae; genus JAKAML01. Next base: position 37,137 of record JALHOF010000011.1, on the reverse strand, counting down.
CGTCGACAAGCGCTCGTCCCACAGCAGGATCGGCAGCGGCGTCATCTTGCCGAGATTGCGAGCGAATGCGCGTGTCGCCTGCGCGCGCGGCCCCTCGCTGCCGTCGAGATTTGCTGGGAAGCCCAGCACGAACCCGCCGCACGCATGGCTTGCGGCAATCTCCAGCAGCCGCATCGCGTCCGGCGTGAATTTGGTGCGGCGTATCGTCTCCAGTCCCGACGCGATGGTGCGCGTGACATCCGACAGCGCGAGGCCGAGCGTCTTGGTGCCGGCGTCGATCCCGATCAGCCGCGCGCCCGGCGGCAGGCACGCCGCGAACGCCGCGATGTCGGCGAACGGCGGCCGGACGGCGGGAGGGGCTGCGGGTGTGGCCGGGTCTTGGTGATTGTCGGTCATGCTGGCGGCCTTATAGTGCAAACGGGAACCTTCGGCGATGGCGTTCGAAGGCTCCGGGTTGGGCCGCCCGCGGCGACGTCCATCCGCGCGCGACGGGAGACACAATGAAGATCATCTGGTTCGGCCACTCGTGCTTCCGCATCGAGACCGGCGACAGTGTCGTGCTGATCGATCCGTTCCTCAAGGGCAACCCGACCTTCGAGGCATCCGGGATCGGTTGGGACCAGGCCACGGCGGGGGTCACGCACGTCGCCCTGACGCACGGCCACGACGATCATATCGGCGATACGGCGGAGATCTGCGGCACGACCGGGGCGACGCTGTTCGCGGTGTTCGAACTTGCCCAGCACCTCGGCGCACAGGGCGCGCGTCAGCTCGAGCCCATGAACACGGGCGGCACCGTCAAATCGCGCGACTTCGACCTCACGCTCGTCGATGCGCTGCATTCCTCATCCTCGAATGGCGTCTACCTCGGCAATCCCTGCGGCGTCGTTCTGACGGCTCGCGAGGGCCGCACCGTTTACCATATGGGCGATACGCACGTGTTCCCCGGCATGGCGCTGATCAATGAACTCTGGGCGCCTGACGTCGGCATGGTGCCGATCGGCGACCGCTTCACGATGGGCGCACGCACTGCCGCGTTCGCCTGCCAGAAGTACTTCAAGTTCAAGACGATTTTCCCTTGCCACTATGGCACGTTCCCGGGCCTGCTCGATGCCGACGCCGAGGCGTTCGCGACCGCCATGACCGGCGGCGGAGTCGTCGTGCCGAAGGTCGGTGCCGTGGTCGCGGTGTAAAATTCGTGAAGCGCCGGAGTTGGATCGCGCCGCCCGATGCCAATATGCTATGGCAAGCCGCCTCCCGTTCGCTCGAACTGCGCAAAAGGAACACGATCACGATGACCGAGCCTGCGGGTCCGAACGACGCTGTGGTGCTGCGCGCGCCACGCCAAGTCGCTCTGGAACGGGCGCGGGATGGACGAGGCTTCGGCGGCTCGGGGGCGGGCGGCGCGATGGCGGTGTTCACGCTGACCACGTTCCTGTCGGCGCTATTGTTGTTCTCGATCCAGCCGATGTTCGCCAAGATGGTGCTGCCGGTTCTCGGCGGTTCCACCTCGGTGTGGGCCGTGGCGATGGTGTTTTTCCAGGGCGCGCTGCTGGCGGGTTACGCCTACGCGCATACCCTGACACGCTTCGTGTCGCCGCGCGCCACCGGTTTCGTCCACCTCGGCCTCTATGCGCTCGCGGCGTTTGTGCTGCCGATCGCCATCCCCGCGAGTTGGGGCGAGCCGCCGCCCGGTGAGCCGTATATGTGGCAGCTGGGGTTATTCGCGGTCGCCGTCGGTCTACCGTTCGTGGCGGTCGCGGCCAATGCCCCGCTGCTGCAGGCGTGGTTCGCGCGAACCGGGCATCCTCACGCCAAGGATCCCTATTTTCTTTATGCCGCGTCCAACCTCGGCAGTCTGATCGCACTTCTGTCCTATCCGCTGGTTCTGGAGCCGCTGTTCGGGCTGCGCGCCCTGAGCGGCGTGTGGTCGATCGGCTTCCTGCTGCTCGCGCTGTCGCTGGCGTTGTGTTTCTGGCTGGTGCGGCGGGCCTCGTCCGCCGACACGGCGGATGGCGTGCCGGAAATGGGATCGCACGACGTCGCCGCGCCGGCTCAAGCCGATCCGACGTGGTTCGACCGGCTCGGCTGGGTCGGCTTGGCGCTCGTCCCATCGGGACTTCTGACGGCCTACACGACGCACGTCACAACCGACATCGCGTCCGCGCCCCTCCTGTGGGTGATGCCGCTCTCGCTCTATCTCCTGACATTCGTTCTGGTGTTCCGCGACCGTGCACTGGTTTCGCGCAGCGTGCTGCTGTGGCTGCACCTTGGTGCCGTTATCATCGCCATGCTTCAGATCGCGCAGACGCGTCACGAAACCTGGTTCCTGTCGAGCATCGTCGGTGTCGTGGTGTTCTTCACCTCGGCCTTGGTCGCGCACCGGACACTTTATGAGGCGCGGCCGGCGGCGCGGCATCTCACCGAATTCTATCTGTGGATGTCGCTGGGCGGCGTACTCGGCGGTCTCTTCGCGGCCTTGGTCGCGCCGAAACTGTTCTCGGAGATCTTCGAATACCCCTTGCTGCTGGCGCTCAGCATGGCGTGCCGGCCGGGCGCGCTGGGCTTCGGCCGCGACGACCAAGGCCGGCTGACCGCGCCTCCGCGCGAGGAAATGCTCTGGCAATGGCTGGTCCTGGCGGTGGCGGCGCTGCTCGTGTTCTGGCTGCCGTGGGTCGCGGGTAAATTCAGCCTGACGTTCGACGACTGGGGTGCTGCGGCGGTTCTGGCTGCCATCTTCTCCGTCGGCATGATCGCGTTCTGGGCCTATCCGACCCGGCAGCTCATCCTCGCCTTGATGACCGTTCTCGCCGTGACGTCGCTCCCGTCCGGCGTCAAGCGCGGTGACGCGCAGCGCAGCTACTTCGGCGTCTACCGCGTCTCGTTGTCGGAAGACGGTCAGTTCAATGTTTTGACCCACGGCACGACCTTGCACGGCGCCCAGAGGGTGCGCGACGCCGAAGGCAAGATCGTCGCGGATACGACGCCCGGCACCTACTACCACCCGCTTAGCCCGATGGCGCAGTCCATCGACATCGTGCGCGCCGCCGCCGGCCGCGAAGGTTTGAGCGGCCGATTTGGCGTGGTCGGGCTCGGCGCGGGTTCGCTCGCCTGTCTGTCGCAGCAGGGAGAAGCGTGGCGATTCTTCGAGATCGATCCGCTCGTCGTTGGCATCGCCACGAAATCGGAGCGGTTCACCTATCTCGCCAATTGCCAGCCCGACGCCGACATCGTGATCGGCGACGCCCGGCTGACCATCGGAAAGGAAGACGACAAGAGCTTCGATCTGCTGCTCATCGACGCGTTCTCGTCGGATGCCGTTCCGGTTCATCTGATGACCGCGGAGGCGCTGAAACTCTATACCTCCAAGTTGAAGCCCAATGGCGTGCTCGTCCTGCACATCTCGAACCGCTATCTCGATCTTGACGCTGTGCTCGGAGCCACGTTGCGCGAGGTGCCGGAGTTGAAAGGGTTGTCGGTCTCCGACGACGAATCGGATGGCAGCTACGGCTCGACCAATTCGACCATCGCCGTCTTCTCCCGCGATCAGGACATGCTCGACAGCTTCCGCAGCCAGAAGGGCGCCCGCGATCTTGACGCGAAGACGCTGCGCGCCTGGACCGACGATTACTCCGACATCCTCGGGCCGTTCATCTCCAAGATTCGGTCGCGTTCGGCCGAGTGATTATCCCGTCAGCCGTGCGGATCCGCCAGGGCGTAGCCCAAGGTTCGTCCTTGGGCTCCGCTCGGCAGGCCTCGCGGCTTATTGCCTGGGCTCCACTCGGCAAGCCTCGCGGCCTATTTCCTGCGCTCCGCTCGGCAAGCCTCGCGCGCTGGTTGCGCTGCGCTGCGGTGGGCGATAAGAGAGCGGGTCGTTCAGAGATTTCACCGTGACCGGAGAGCCGACCATGCAGGTCGACGAAGCGACCGTGCGCCGCATCGCGCGCCTCGCCCGCATCAAGATCACCGACGCCGAGGCGAAAAGCCTCGAGGGCGAATTGTCCGGTATTCTCGACTGGGTCAAGCAACTCGACGAGGTCGACACCGCCAATGTCGAGCCGATGACCCGCGTCGTGCCGATCGAACTCAAGCAGCGAGCGGACAAGGTAACGGACGGCGAGATCGCCGATCAGGTCACGGCCAATGCGCCGATGACCGAGGATCATTTCTTCGTCGTGCCGAAGGTGGTGGAATGACCGATCTGACCAAGCTGACGCTGGCGGAGGCCCGCGACGGCCTCGCCAAAAAGACCTTCTCCGCGACCGATTTGACGCGCGCCCATCTCGACGCCATCGAGGCCGCGAATTCGGCGCTCAACGCGTTTGTGCTGCCGACCCCCGACCATGCCTTGGCGCAGGCTGCCGAAAGCGACCGGCGGATCGCAAAGGGCGAAGCTCGCCCGCTCGAAGGCTTGCCGCTCGGTCACAAGGACCTGTTCTGCACAAAAGGCATCCGCACCACCGCCTGCTCGAGGATCCTCGACGATTTCAAGCCGCCGTATGAATCGACCGTCGGCCAGAATCTTTGGGACGCCGGCGCCGTCATGCTCGGCAAGCTCAACAACGACGAATTTGCGATGGGCTCGTCGAACGAGACGAGCGCGTTCGGCCCCGTCATCTCGCCCTGGCGCCGGAACGGCAAGGACGGCAATCCTTCGACCGACAAGCTCGTTCCGGGCGGCTCCTCGGGCGGCTCGTCCGCGGCCGTTTCTGCCGGACTCTGCCTCGCCGCCACCGCAACCGACACAGGCGGATCGATCCGACAGCCGGCGGCATTGACCGGCACGGTCGGTATCAAGCCGACTTACGGCCGCTGCTCACGCTGGGGCATCGTCGCGTTCGCGTCGTCTCTCGATCAGGCGGGTCCGATCGCCAAGACGGTGCGCGACGCCGCCATGATGCTCAAGGTCATGGCCAGCCATGATGCAAAGGACACGACCTCCGTCGATGCCCCCGTGCCCGACTACGAAGCCGCGCTGACCAAGGGCGTGAAGGGGCTTCGCGTCGGCGTGCCCAAGGAATACCGCGTCCCCGGCATGTCGAAGGAGATCGAGGATCTTTGGCAGAAGGGCATCGACTGGTTGAAGGCGCAGGGCGCGACCATCCACGAGATCAGCCTGCCGCACACCAAATACGCGCTGCCGGCCTACTACATCGTCGCGCCGGCCGAATGCTCGTCGAACCTCGCGCGCTATGACGGCGTGCGCTACGGCCTCCGTGTTCCCGGCAAGGACGTCACCGATACCTACGAGAACACGCGCGCGGCCGGCTTCGGCAAGGAAGTGCGCCGCCGCATCCTGATCGGAACTTACGTGCTGTCGGCCGGCTACTACGACGCCTATTACCTCAAGGCGCAGAAGGTCCGCACGTTGATCAAGCGCGACTTCGACCTCGCATGGGATAAGGTCGACGTCGTGCTGACGCCGACGACGCCGAGCCCGGCCTTCGCATTCGGCGAAAAGTCGGGCGATCCGATCGCCATGTACCTCGAGGATATTTTCACCGTCACCGTCAACATGGCCGGTCTACCGGGCATCTCGGTGCCGGGTGGATTGTCTTCGGAGGGAACGCCGCTCGGCCTGCAGCTCATCGCCAAGCCGTTCGACGAGGAGACGCTGTTCCGCGCCGGACAAGCCATCGAGACGGCCGCCGGCCGCTTCGACGCTGGCGCCGCATGGTGGACGGGCGCGGCTGGTGCTAGGTCTCAGCAAGCCGGGGCCAAGGCCGGCAAGTCGGGAGGCAAAAGCTGATGGACCCCAAACGCCCGTGGGAATGCGCCGACATGACCCAAGTGCGCGCCGAGATCGACCGCATCGACGAGACGATGGTCGACCTCATTGCGCAGCGGTTCGGCTACGTCGAGCGCGCGTGGCAACTGAAGAAGGACCCGTCCGACGCGCGCGTGCCCTGGCGCATCCAGCAGGTGATCGACCGCGTCAAGGATCGGGCGCGCGCGACCGGGATGCCCGACGAGATGGTCGAGATGGTCGGTGCGCAGTGGCGCAACATGATCGGCTGGTTCGTGCAATACGAAGAGGAAAAGCTGATGGGACAGCAGGAGCAGCGTGGCAAAGCGCCCGACAAGGCACCGGGAGATCGCACATGAGCGGACCCAACATCACGCCGTCCGAAGCTCACGCGAAGGCGATGGCCGGTGAACTCGTTCTTGTCGACGTGCGTACACCCAACGAATGGCTCGAGACCGGCATCCCGGCAAGCGGCCATTCGATCACCATGCATCAGGATCCCAACGTGTTTCTGGCGCAGTTGCTCGACAAGATGGACAACGACAAGACCCGCAAGGTGGCCATCATCTGCCGCACCGGCGCGCGCACGACCATGCTGCAGGGCCAGTTGAAGCAGATCGGCTTCACCAACGTCTTCAATGTCGTCGAAGGCATGCTCGGCGGGTTTTCTGGACCCGGCTGGCGCAAGGCCGGTCTGCCGACGCGGATGCCCGGCGAACCGGTCCAGACGCCGGCACCCGGCAAGACGGCCTGACGGCTCGCGGACACACAGGAGCGCTACGTCCACATGGGCGGCATGAAACCTTTCGACCCCCAGACGCTCGTCCTGATCGCGCTCCTCAACCCGGCCGTGATCCTGGTCGGTTTCTTCATGGGGCGCGCCGCCGACCAGTGGCAGAAGATCATCGTCGCCGGTTTCGCCGCCGCGCTCGCCGGCTTTCTGCTGATGTACGCCGCCGTCTATTTCCGGGTGTTGCCCGCCAAGGGCGTCGGCGGCGAGGCCGGTCTCGTCGCGCTGCAATTCCTGTTCGGCATGGCCTGGGCCGCGCTCGGTTATTCGCTGACCCGCCGCAAACGGGCGAACTGAACCGGCTTGCGGCATTGGGCCAGCGTCCTGCTGCGCTACCTCCCGCGACATTCGGCGGCTTGCCGCGCCAATCCTGCGCCTCCATATCCAGCGTGACTATTCGAATAGCTTGATATGAGGCACATATGCTCAGCACACTCGAGAACACTCTCGGCACCGGACTGATGGCCAAAGTCGCCGTGGTGGCGTTAGGCGTGGTCGTCGTTGTCTCCGCGTTGCGCCTGATCGGTGGCGGCTCGGCGGCGGCCGGCGAGTTGATGAGCGCCGCCGACGCGCACGCCAAGGCGATGAAGGGCGAGATCACACTCGTCGACGTCCGCACCCCGGACGAGTGGAAGCAGACCGGCGTTCCGGCCTCCGCGCATACCGTAACCATGCATCAGGCCGGTCCGCAGCTGATGAAGGAACTCGACCAGGTGCTCGGCGGCGATCGCACAAAGCCCCTCGCAATCATCTGCCGCACGGGCAACCGCACGGGGTCTCTGGCCGGTCCGTTGCAGAAGGCTGGCTACACGAACGTCATCGACGTTTCGGAAGGCATGGCGGGCAGCCGCGCCGGGCAGGGCTGGGCCAAGTCCGGTCTGCCGATCCGCAAGTGGGCGCCGGGTCAGACCGCGCCGGTCCAGGTCACGCAGGGCAAATAGCTGCGCGCTCGCCGCGCCGCCGTCTTCAAAACGTCATTTCGATCCGCCGCGCCGGACCGCTCGCAGGGTTGACGCCGGAACGCGCGCGGTCGCTCTCCGCCTGTGGAGCGGCCGACCTTGTCGCCGGCCGCGCCTTCGGCAACGTCGTGCACTTGCCGTTCTCCCAATAGTCCTTGGCGACGGTCGAGCGCACCGCTTCGTACATCGAATAGTGCACGAGCTTGTTCGGCCCGCCGTATTTCGGATTCTCCATCACCGTCTTCAGGACCTCGGCGAGCACCGTCGCCGCGTCGTCGAGCGTCAGCTTCTCGTGCCCCTGCAGCTTGCACTGCTTGATTGTGAACAGCCAGTCGTGGACGACGAAGGCTGGCGCATACCCCCACGGCGAATAGCTTTTGACGGCGCGGAGTGCGACCGGAATCGAGCCACCGTCGGTATACATCGCAGCCGGGACGATGACTTCGTTGTTGGCGCGAGTGAACGTCAATGGTTGCGCGGGGTCGGGGATGAACAGGAACTCGTCCTGGTTGATCCACTCGATCACCAGCTTGCCTTTGAGTTGGCCGGCGCTCGTCTGTGTCCAGGTGATGTCCGAGCAGCCCGACAGGCCGAGCGTCAGGGCGATGGCGAGCATCAGTCGGCGCATGGTCACGTCTCCAGATCCGGCGTCTCGCCAGCCGGAGCATTCATTGCCGCTCCTCGTGTGCGATTGCAAGCGCGGCGGCTGGCGCGTCGTCACACGGCCGGCAGGTCCGCGGATCGCAGGCTCGGCGCCGCCGTGCGCCGAGCGGCGGCGCGCTCGGCTGCGGCGATCGTGTTGACGAGCAGCATCGTCACCGTCATCGGGCCGACGCCGCCCGGAACTGGAGAGATCAGCGACGCGCGCTTGGCGACGCTGTCGAAGTCGCAATCGCCGACGAGCTTGCCGCCTGGCAGCCGATTGATGCCGACGTCGATCACGACTGCGCCTGACTTGACCATCGGGCCGACGATCAGATTGGGGCAGCCGGCGGCGACGATCAGGATATCGGCGAGGATCGTGAACTGCGCGAGATCGCGCGTGCGGGCGTGGCACACCGACACCGTCGCCTCGCGCTGCATCAGCATCAGCGCCATCGGCTTGCCGACGATGTTGCTGGCGCCGACGACGACCGCGTTGCGCCCGGCGATCTCGACGCCGACATGGTCGAGCAGGTGCATCACGCCATAGGGCGTGCAGGGTGGAAACACCGTCTCGCCGATGACCAGCCCGCCGACGTTGTAGAGGTGGAAGCCGTCGACGTCCTTGTCGCGGTCGATGGCGCCGAGCACGGCCTTGATGTCGAGATGCTTGGGCAAGGGCAACTGCACGAGGATGCCGTGAATGCCGGGATCGGCACTCAAGTCCTCGATCTGCCGGATCAACTCGGCCTGGGTGACGTCGGCCGGGAACAGGAATTTCCGCGAGGCGATTCCGACGCTGGCGCAGGCCTGGATCTTCTTGCTGACATAGATACGCGAGGCCGGATCGTCGCCGGCCATGATGACGGCGAGGCCAGGGGTCGTGCCCGTTTGCTCGAAAAGCGCCGCGGAGCGCAGCCGGTATTGCTCGCGCATGGCGGCTGCAACCGCCTGTCCGTCGATGATCGAAGCTGGCATCTGGCCCCTGTTCCCGTTTCCCCCGGGGGGTCGGCTCGAATGAGTCGATACCGCAAGACCGTAGCGACACTCGCCGGTGTGGACCGTTCGATTGTTCCAATCGGTCAATTGGCGCCGATCCGACATCGCCGCCGGCTGCGGGAGGGGCCGGCGCGGGTGCTGACGGTTGCCGCAGCGCGCGTACTGCGTTAACGAGGGCCAAACGCGGAGAAGATCAATGCAGGCAAAGGCCAAGGCGACGAAGACCAGCAACCTCATTCCCGGAGCAACCGGCGATTGGGAGGTCGTCATCGGCATGGAGGTGCACGCCCAGGTCGCATCCCAGTCGAAGCTGTTCTCGGGCTCCTCGACCGCCTTCGGCGCCGAGCCCAACAGTCACGTCTCCCTCGTCGATGCGGCCATGCCGGGCATGCTTCCGGTCATCAACTCCGAATGCATCGCGCAGGCGGTGCGGACGGGGCTCGGGCTCAAGGCGGCGGTCAACCTCAGGAGCGTGTTCGATCGCAAGAACTACTTCTATCCCGATCTGCCGCAGGGCTATCAGATCAGCCAGTACAAGCAGCCGATTGTCGGCGAGGGCGAAATCGAGATCGACGTCGACGGCGAGGCCATGCGCGTCGGCATCGAGCGGCTGCATCTCGAGCAGGATGCCGGCAAGTCGATCCACGACCAGCACCCCGACTATTCCTACGTCGATCTCAATCGCTCGGGCGTCGCGCTCATGGAGATCGTGTCGAAGCCCGACCTGCGCTCGTCCAAGCAGGCGCAGGCCTACGTGACCAAGCTCCGCACCATCCTGCGCTACCTCGGCACCTGCGACGGCGACATGGAGAAGGGCAACCTGCGCGCCGACGTCAACGTCTCGGTGAGGAAGCCCGGAGACGGCCTCGGCACACGCTGCGAGATCAAGAACGTCAATTCGATCCGCTTCATCGGCCAAGCGGTCGAAGTCGAGGCGCGCCGCCAGATCGACATCCTCGAGGACGGCGGCAAGATCGACCAGGAGACGCGGCTGTTCGATCCCGGCAAGGGTGAGACGCGCTCGATGCGGTCGAAGGAGGAGGCCCACGACTACCGCTACTTCCCCGATCCCGACCTGTTGCCGCTCGAGATGACGCAGCAGTATGTCGACGATCTGAAGCAGCACCTGCCCGAGCTGCCCGACGAGAAGCGCGCGCGGTTCATGAAGGACTACGGACTGACCGCCTACGACGCCGGCGTGCTGATTGCGGAGCGCGAGCGCGCTGACTTTTTCGAAGCCGTAGCCAAAGGCAGGGATGGCAAGACTGCAGCAAACTGGGTCATCAACGAACTGCTCGGGCGGCTCAACAAGGACGGCCACGACATCGGCGACAGTCCCCTTTCGGCCAAGCAGCTCGGCGGCCTCGTTGATCTCATCGCCACGAACGTCATCTCCGGCAAAATCGCCAAGGATCTGTTCGAGATCCTGTGGACCGACGGCGGCGATCCGGCCGAGATCGTGGACGCGCGCGGCATGAAGCAGGTGACCGATACCGGGGCCATCGAGAAGGCCATCGACGAGATCATCGCCGCCAACCCCGACAAGGTCGAGCAGGCGAAGGCGAAGCCTTCGATGCTCGGCTGGTTCGTCGGTCAGGTCATGAAGTCGTCCGGCGGCAAGGCCAACCCGGCTGCCGTCAACGAGATACTGAAGAAGAAGCTCGGCATCGCGTAACGACGCGGCAGCTCAGTTGGGAGGTTCGCATGCGGCGCGCCCTTTCGTTCTGGCTGATCGTACTCGGCAACGTCACACAGGCTGGATATGCCGCTGCGGCGGCTGAAATGTCGTCCGCCAAAATCGACGGCGTCGAAATTGCATCGGTCGCTTCGGTGCTGAAGGCTCGTGCCAAGGACCAGTACATGGTCGTTCCGAACTGCCAGCCCGTCGCGATTTCGGGCTGGGAGAGTTTCGGAGCGAGCGTCAAACGCTGCGTCTATAATGCCAAGGACAGCGCCAGGAAGCCAAACGTTCCACTTCCCGTCGTCCTTCACATCACGCCCTGGGACCGGGTTGCCCGCTGGCTGATCTCCGCTTGCCGCTCGCTGGAATTGAAGACCGCGAAGGAGCGCGAACCGTGCATCGCGAAGCTCGACAAACACATCAATGGTCAGAGCAACTACCAGTTTGCGATCGCTGGTCTCGTTGACGAGTCGTTCGTTGCGGGTGTCGGCTGCGCTACTGAGATCTGCTATTTTACCTTCCGAGACGGCATTGCCGTGCGGATGCCGAAGTTCGGCGTTTGGGAGTACAGCTCTGCAGAGAAAAAGGAGGTTTGGAAGCGGATCCGCCGCAGCTTCGATCTCGCGAAGGAGGGCGATGCGATTGTGCTCTACAGCCGTGATTTCACGGAACCCGGCAAATATGCACGCATCTCTGGGACAACACGCGAGCAACTGGTCGAATGGCAAAAGGCAATGCGGTCCGACCTGCTCGCCGGCATCGACGTGATGGAAGCCGACGGCTTCCCCCAACTGATTCGAAAATTGCATCAAGCGGCTCAGAGCCGGGACGAGCACGTCCTCGTCGCCGCCTGGGCCTTTGCCAACAAGGCGCTGCTCACCGGCACAGGTTCTCGTCGCTGATCGCGCCTGCGACGACGCGCGCAGCCGCGGTGCATTGACCTGAACCTGCCTGAAAGTAGATCCTCCTGCCTGGATTTTGGGCAAGAGGGCGGCATGGCAGGCTTCGATCAGCGTCTACGCGATTGGTTTGCAGCGACCACGGCCGGCCGGATGCTCGGCGTCGAACTGTCGCCGGTCGGGCATGTCGAGCGCATGGTCTCGGCGGCCGGCGGATTCCTGGCGATCCTGCTGCTGATCTCGTTCGAGCGCGAGCTCCTCGGCGTGACCGGCGCGGCGATGCTTGCCGCGTCGATGGGCGCATCGGCGGTGCTGTTGTTCGCGGTCCCGCACGGCGCGCTCTCGCAGCCGTGGGCGGTGCTCGTCGGGCATACGGTGTCGGCGGTCGTCGGGGTCTCCTGCGCGCGGCTTTTGCCCGGCAGCATGGCGGGGGCGGCGCTTGCAGTCGGCCTCGCAATCCTTGCCATGCACTACCTGCGCGCGATCCATCCGCCGGGTGGAGCGACCGCGCTCACCGCGGTCATCGGCGGGCCGCAGGTCGAGGCGCTGGGCTTTGGCTTCGTGTTGACGCCGGTTCTGGTCAACGCGCTGGTGATGGTCATGCTCGCGGTGGCGTTCAACGCCGCCTTCGCGTGGCGTCGCTATCCTGCGGCGTGGGGTCGAAAATCGCAGGCAGCAGCACCTGCGGCAATTGCGGACTCGCTGTCGCACGCCGACTTCGTCACGGCGTTGAGCCGGATCGGCACGTTCGTCGACATCAGCGAGGAAGAGTTTCTTCGGCTACGCACCCTGATGCGCGAGGAAGCCGAGCGCCGCCGGATCAAGCCCGAGGAGATCGCGCTCGGGCGGTTCTATTCGAACGGTGCGCAGGGCGCCGACTTCGCCGTCCGCTGGATCGTCGATCAGCAGGCTGACAAGACGGACGGTGGTATCATCTGGCGCGTGGTCGCCGGCCGCGATCGTCATGCGACGGGGTTTTCGACGCGGCAGGAATTTGCGGATTGGGCGTGCTGCGAGGTCGCCCGATCCGACGCCGCGTGGGTTCGCGCGGAAATGACAGGTGAACAGCCGAGCATCTAACCTTCACGCCCGTTCATGTCGTGACATGACCGGCGCGTTCATCTCGGCGGCCCAGGCGGCGATTACGCCGTCACGGCTTTGTTCGCACGTGCTTTTCCGGCCTGGCGCTTCAACATCTTGCGGACCGCCGACGTGTTGCCCTGCGGGCGCGACAGTTTGGCGCGCGGGATGGCGCGGTTGCGCTTCTTCTTCTGGATTTCGATCTTGCGGGCGGTGCGTGCGGTCATCGTGTGTCTCTCGCGTTCTGACGAAGGCAGGGGATATCCTCGCCGCCTCGAATATCGGGAAGCTCGACCGTTTAGGCGATCTAACCGGCCGTGGCAAGCGCCGTGGACGCCATTCACGGCGATCCGTGCCGGTCATTTCATCAACCAGCCGATGCCATAACCCGGCGCTAGGAATGTGCCGGACCACAACAGCGCGGAAATCGCGCTCGCGACCAGAAAGACCGGCCAAGGCATATGCATCGCACCGGCGACCACAGGGACGAACGGTCGCAGCATACCCAGAAACTTGGACCCGATGATCCCCAGAAAACCCCACTTCTTCTCGAAGTTGCGGGCCAGCACATACCACTCCGGCTTGGCGCTGAACGGCCACACACCGGCGATGTCCTCCTTGAAGTATCGGCCCGCGGCATATGACAGGACGTCGCCCGCAAACGCCCCCGCCGCGCCCCACAGCCACACATCCCAGAAGCTGCCGCCTGCAGCGTGGTGAAATCCGCCGATGCCCAAGAACAAAATCGTCGAAGGCACGAGAAGGGACAGAAAAACGATGCTCTCGGCAAATCCGAGTGCAAACACGATCGGCCCGATAAAAGCGAGGTTGGCGGTGACGAACGCCATGACCTCGGCCGATATCCACTGAATGCTGTCGGAAATCATGTCGCCTGTCGCGTTGGACGGAACGCCTGAAGCCTTGAACCACGACGGTCCAGGCGTGCGCGGGAGTTCGGCATTGCGCGATCAAAATGCAAGATGTCCTCGCCGTCGACGCATCGAAACACTGGAGCAGTCCACACGTGCTGACGGCTTGCCGCGCCCGGTGCCGTCGTGTCACAAGACCGCAACATAACGCGCTTACCGAACTTCGGTGACAATCACGAGTCGGAACGCGGGCTTAATCGCGTTCGACGGCACGATCGGGGGGTTCATGGCTTCCACGCACGACGCGGCACTCGACGACCGACGGCCGAAAAGCAAGAACTTCCGCCTGCGTCAGGCCGTCCACCGTCACAAGGCGGTGTCACGCAAGGGCGTGCAGGAGCGGCTGTTTACCTACGCCTTTTCCGGCCTCGTTTATCCGCAGATCTGGGAAGACCCGCGGATCGATCTCGAGGCGATGGATCTGAAGGACGGCGATAAAATCGTCGCCATCGCGTCTGGCGGCTGCAACGTGTTGTCGTATCTGACCGCTGCCGACGTGCGGATCACCGCCGTCGACCTCAACCCGGCCCACGTCGCCTTCAACAAATTGAAGCGCGCCGCCGTCGAACACCTGCCCAACTACGCGGCCTTCCATCGCTTCTTCGCCGAGGCCGACAGCCGGGAAAACGTCGCGGCCTACTTCGCGCATCTGCAACCGCGACTCGATTGGGATTCGCGGTCCTACTGGGAGAGCCGCGACAGCGTCGGACGCCGCCGCATCGGCTATTTCGGCCAGAACGTTTATCGCCACGGCCTTCTTGGCTTGTTCATCGGCACCGGCCACATGCTCGCGCGCATGCACGGGCTCAATCCGCGCCGCCTGTTGACGGCCAAATCTCTCGCCGAGCAGCGCGAGATTTTTGACCGCGAATTCGCGCCGCTGTTCGAAAAGCGGCACATCCGCTGGCTGTGTGAGAATCCGGCGGCCTTGTTCGGTCTCGGAATTCCGCCTTCGCAGTTCGAGGCCTTGAAGGGCAATGAGGCGCACATGGCGACCGTGCTCAAAGCGCGGCTCGAGCGGCTGGCCTGCGACTTCGACCTCAAGGATAACTACTTCGCATGGCAAGCTTTCGGGCGGCGCTATGCGACGGGAGGCAGCGGACCGTTGCCGCCGTACTTGCAGCGCGAGAATTTCGAGACGCTGAAGAAGCGCGCGCCCGGTCTCGATATTCGTCACGCCTCGTTCACCGAGTATCTCGCCGGCCAGCCCGCGGCCACGCACGACGCCTATGTGCTGCTCGATGCTCAGGACTGGATGACTGACGAGCAGCTGACAGCGGTGTGGCGCGAGATCGCCCGCACCGGCAAGCCCGGCGCTCGCGTGATCTTCCGCACCGCCGGTGAAGACACTATCCTTCCCGGCCGTATCCCCGACGAGATCCTGGCACGCTTCAGCTACGACGCGACCGCCTGCAAGGCGATGACGGCCCGCGACCGCTCCTCGATCTACGGCGGTTTCCATCTCTACATTCTGGAGCGTTGAAGGCGTGGCGGCGCGCGACGAAAATACCGATGCTGCCGGTCA
This sequence comes from Hyphomicrobium sp., assembly GCA_022843145.1. GTDB lineage: Bacteria > Pseudomonadota > Alphaproteobacteria > Rhizobiales > Hyphomicrobiaceae > JAKAML01. The sequence continues at coordinate 21,887 of JALHOF010000011.1, read as the reverse complement.
CATGGACGGCATCTACCGCTATCAGCGCTACATCTACGATGCGTCGCGGAAGTACTTCCTGCTCGGCCGCGACCGCATGCTCGATGGGCTCGATCCGCCACCGGGCGGCGCCGTGCTCGAGGCCGGGTGCGGCACCGGGCGTAATCTGATCCTCGCCGCCCGCCGCTATCCGCAGTCACGCTGCTACGGGTTCGACATATCGAGCGTGATGCTCGATACGGCGCGGCAGTCGATCGCGCGCGCCGGCCTGTCCGACCGCATCACCCTCGCCCTCGGCGATGCCAGCGACTTCGACGCCAGATCGCTTTTCGGCCGACCGGACTTCGATCGGGTCTTCATCTCGTATGCCGTCTCGATGATTCCGCCTTGGAAGGCGGCACTGCCGATGGCGATGCGTGCGGTCGCGCCTGGAGGTTCTCTGCACATCGTCGACTTCGGCCAGCAGGCGGGATTGCCGCACTGGTTCAAATCCGGGCTCGGAACGTGGCTGGCGAAGTTTTCCGTCGAACCGCGGGGCGACCTCGAGCAGGAATTGTCTAGGGTCGCCGCGGCGATCGGAGCGGACCTGAAGTTCGAGCGGCTTTACCGCGACTACGCGCAACTTGCGGTCGTTACGCGCAGGAACTGACGAGCAGCGGGCACGCGGCGTGCGTAATGACGTGCAGCGGTCGCTTGGCGTCGGTGATTGTGAGAGACGGCAAGGACATCGGATCGCCGTCGGCTTGGATCGGCACACCGCGCGCGTCGTCGATCTCGACGCGGCTGCAAGGCATCGCTACCGCCAGCGTTCGCGGCGGCGGATGCCCGGACGCGATGGCAAGCATGACGCGCAGCAGTCCGCGACGGTCGCTGGCGGTCACAGCCAGGGCTGTGTACCCCGGCGCGGTGATCGAGCGGTCCGGAGCAATGACGAAATTGCCGGCGTAATGCCGGGCATTGCTCACGACGAGCCAGGAGCACACGTAGCTCGCGCCATCGATGCGCACGGTGAATTTCCGCTGGCGTTCCGCGAGTTGCGCCAGGACCGGACCTAAATAGGCGAGCTTGCCGAAGACGCGCTTTGTCCGATGCCTCAGTCGCGGCAGAATCCCTGCATCGAAGCCCGCGCTCGCCATGAGCAGAAAGGGTTCGGACGCAACATCGCCGCAGCGGAGCGCGAGCGTCGGTCCGGTCAACAACATGTCGGCGAGGGCGTCGGATGCGTGCGGGAGCGCGAGTTCTGTCGCAAGCACGTTGCCTGTGCCGAGTGGAACGATGCCGAGCGGCATGTGGGTTGCGATGACGACGGATGCCGCGGTGCGGATCGTGCCATCGCCACCGGCGGCGACGATCGCATCGAAGCGTCCGGAGGTCACCGCCTGTTCCGCGAGGCTTCTGATCGACGCATAGTCGTGCGCTGACCCGATTTCCGCATGTCCGCCGCGTTCGGCGATACGCGCGCAAACGGCTTCGAGATGCTCCCGCCGGTTCCGCCCCGACAACGGATTGTGAATAACGAAGAACCGCCGCCTCGTTATCTCAGTGCGCTGCATGTGCCAGATCCGTTCCGATCGCGAAACGGTCGGCATCGGTGCGCCGTTCGAACCACGCCCGTGCGGCGATCGCGAACGGAGCGCGCCGGTACATCAACTTCCCGCTAGCCATTTGAGACCGAAAAAGCTCGGCGCGATGACGCCGCCCGCCCACAGGAAGGCGGAGAGGACATTGGCGATCTGGAACTGCAGTTGCGGCATGCCGTACATCCCAGCGACGACGGGGATCACCGCGCGAACGGGCCCGAAAAAGTGTCCGAGAAAAACACCGAAAGCTCCGTACTTGTCGAAGAATGCCCTGCCGCGAGGGATCATTTCAGGGAAGCTGCGGAACGGCCAGACGCGTTCGATGTCGTCCTTGAAGTAGAGGCCGATCCAGTAGGAGATCGCGTACCCGAGCGTTCCGCCGGCACCCGCCGCGAGAACGACCGGCCACAGATTGATGCCACTCGCCCCGATCAGGCCACCGATGCCGACGAGAATGATCGTCGACGGTAGGATCAGCGAGATGAAGGCAAGACTTTCGCCGAACGCGAGCAGGAATGCGATTGGCGCCGCCCATGCTTCGTTCGCCTTGACGAAATTCACGATGAGGTCGGCGTACTCCTGGATCGACATTCTCGGGGGGACCTCGGTAGGGACGGGACAGGCGGCGAACGGACGACACGCCTGTGGCTATAGATCGCGCGGCCGGGGATTGATCGTGCCCCGGCGAACGGCGCAAGGGAAGGGGCATCCGGACGACAACACATCTGGTGTGGGTCAGGTCTTCCTGCAACGGCGCGCGAACTCGTTGCCGAGTTCGCGCGAAACTTCTCCGGCCAGCATGATGCCTCGCGACGCCTGGGCAGGGGTCAGCTTTGAGGCCTGCGGTCCACGGAGCACGCCGGGGGCGCCGTCGGCCTCCCGCCGGCCAACGCTAAGTTCCTCGCAAGACAGCTCTTTTTTCTTGGTCTTGTAGGCGAACAGGCGCACGCCCGATGCGTAGCTCGCCGCGTTCGCGGGTTCGCGCACCCAACCGCGGTTCTTGTCGGCGACCAGTTGGCGCAGAGCGGCCTGCCGCTTCGAGATGCATTCGACCGAGTCGTCCACGCATCCAAGCCCGGCGGTCGTCACGATTTCAGGCCCATCGCCACCGGCGCAACCTGCAAGGGTGAGGGCCGCCGCAAGCGCCAGAACACGCGCTGCGAGCAGGCGCGATCGCTGATTTGCGTGATCGTAGGCGCGCACAGGTCGTCGTGGCGGACTGGTGCTCGGCGCGGGTGGGGGCACTCTGGAGCCTCGGTTCAGGTTGCGGCCGGGAGATCCGGACATGTTCGAATCACGATTACAAGCAGACCTATTGACCGCTCGTGGCGCGTTGAAGGCACGCGGTGTGAAATCGTCGGCCTGTCCGCACACAGCAATTATGCGGATTCGGCGATATCCGATAACCCCTTGGCCGCGAGTGTGGATTGCGGCTAGGACTGAGTGAGAACACGGGGGACGGGATCATGGTCAAAGCAATTCGCATTCATGCCTATGGCGGACCCGAGGAAATGCGCTGGGAGGATGTGACGGTCGGTGAGCCCGGCCCCGGCGAAGTCCGCGTGCGCAATCACGCTGTCGGATTGAACTACATCGATACCTACCACCGCACCGGGTACTACAAGCTGCCGTCGCTCCCGGCGGTGCTCGGCATGGAGGGCGCGGGCGAGGTCGTGGCGGTCGGAGCCGGCGTGACCGAATTCAAGCCGGGCGATCGGGTCGCGTACGCCAATCCTCCTGGCGCGTACACCGAGGAGCGTCTGATCTCGGCAGGCCGGATCGTGGCGCTGCCGGACAACGTCGACTACAAGACCGCCGCGGCGATGATGCTGCAGGGCATGACCGTCCGCTATCTGTTCCGCGAGACTTACGCGGTGAAGCCGAGCACCGTGATGCTGTTCCACGCGGCCGCTGGCGGTGTCGGTCTCATCGCGTGCCAGTGGGCGCGGCACATCGGTGCGACGCTGATTGCGACGGCCGGATCGCCGGAAAAGATGGAGATGGCGCGCGCTCATGGCGCGACCCACGTCATCAACTATCGCACCGAGGACTTCGTTGCGCGCGTCAAGGAGATCACGGGTGGCGCGGGTTGCGACGTTGTGTACGACGCGGTCGGCAAGGATACGTTCCCCGGGTCGCTCGACTGCCTGAAGCCCCGCGGGCTGTGGGTCAGCTTCGGCGGTTCGTCGGGTTCGGTTCCGCCGTTCGATATCGGCATGCTGTCGGCGAAAGGCTCGCTTTATGCGACGCGTCCGACGTTGATGACCTACACGGCCAGCCGCGCCGATCTGGTCGCGACGGCGTCGGAACTGTTCGACATGGTCGGGCGCGGCATCGTCCGCATCAACGTCAACCAGACCTATCCGTTACATGCGGCAGCCGACGCGCACCGCGATCTCCAAGCGCGAAAGACCACGGGATCGACGGTGTTGCTGCCGTGAAGGCGTCGACTCCGCCTGTCACGACGCCTCGCATGCGGCATCCGGACATTCCCTCATCTCGAAACGAGCGCGGCACTCCCGGCGGCGACAACGGCCTTTGGATCGTACTCGGCGTGATGGCCGCGTATTCGGCGATCCATATCGGATTTCGTCTGATCGCATCGACGTCGCTCGGCGAAGACGATCCGCTCGAGAACCTGCTCGTTCAGGATTTGCGCGCGATCTACGATCCCCGCCAGCCGCCGCTCTACGACTGGGTTCTCTATGCCGTGCAGTCGGTGACCGGACCGACGATCGTGAGCTTCCTCGCGATCAAGTATGCGGCCCTGATCGCGACGGGAGCCGCGCTTTATGCCATCGCGAGGCGCTCCATCGGCTCCGGCATTGCGTCGCTTCTGGCGGTCGAAACGCTCGCGCTGATCTATCAGTTGAGCTGGCGCTTTCACGAAGGCTACACGCATCAGGTCGGGGCGATGCTGGCGACGGCCACGGCCATGTGGGCGCTGTTTCGCATCACCGCAGCGCCGCGCCTCGCCGACGTGCTGCTGCTCGGTGTCGTGGTGGCGCTGGGTGCGCTCACGCAGCCGGTGTTTCTCGTTTTTGCGCTGGCGCTCGGGCTGGCCGCCGTCGCCGAGCCAGACATGCGCGCCAGGTTCATGCCGTCGCGGGTCGCAATTGCAACACTGCCGTTGGTCATGGCGCTCGGCTTCCTTCTCTGGCACGCGACGCGCGAAGGCGCTGGGTCACCCTTCGTTCCGGGTCACGCACCCATTTCCCTGGCATGGCCGGGATGGCTGCGCATCTGGGGCGGCTTTGTCAACGCCCTGCGCGCACCGCTGTTCTATCTCTCGCCGCTCATTCTGATCGTGCCGCTCGTTTTTCGTGGTTTCATCACGCGCGCATGGAGGGACATCCTGCTTGTCGTTGGGCGCAAGCCGTCGGCGCCATCACCTGACCCGGCAGCGCCCGGCGTCTATGAGCGGATCATTCTGCGAACGAGCATCATCGGCTTTGGGCTCTCGCTCGTGGGCGCCGCGGCACTCGGTCTCAAGGGTTACGCGTCGCACGTGTTCATGCCGCTCTATCTGACGAGCGTGGTTTGGATCATGGGCGTGGTCCGGCGGACCAATCCTGCCGAGATCGCGTTGACGCGATTCGGCCGCCTCGCCTTGGCGATCGCCGTCGTCGCACTCGTCGCGCGGCTCGCGAACATGTTCGTTCTCGATCCCGTCTGCAAAATCTGCCGCTGGGGCATTCCATATTCAGGGCTGGCCGTGGAGCTGTCCCGCGCGGGCGCCGGTGCCGGCATCATCTTGACCCTCGACCACGAACTCGGCGGCAATCTGCGCGGCGAGCTTCCGAGTGCGGCGTTCGCCATGCCCGGGAGTAAATTGCTGCAAGATGTTCTGCCCGGAAATGCCCAGCGTCCAATCGTGGCGGTGTGGCGCGCGTCGGTGTCCGATCAGGTCGTGCAGCAATCGCTCGGGCCGTACCTGCAACCGTGGCAATCGGTTGCCTCGGCGACGACCGTGCGCGTCCCGTGGCGGCATCTGTGGCGCCCGGACGGCTACAGGTTCAGCGACTGGAAGTATCTGGTGATCGTGCGGGCGGCGCCCGTCAATCGAGTTCCTTGAACCGTGACGGATCGGGCTTCCGTCCGGTGACGCGTTCGAGCGCGATCGCGGAAAGGACTTTTCCGCCGAGCGTTTTGCGCATCGGCGCGCCTTCTTGTGCCGGCATCTGCTGCTGATCGGCGGCAACGGCGGTCGCGACCACGTTGAGTGAGCCGGCGCCGAGGTGCTGCACCGGTCCCCACTGCCGCGCACCATCATTGGCGCAGGCCGAGACCAGAAGTCCCATGATGGCGATGGCGAAACGGCGCGGTGTCACGAACTGCCCCCTCGTGCGCTGCCGGTGCGCCTGTCGGCGCCCCGGCTTTCTCAGTCGTCGCTATGGGCCGGAATCTAGCCGCCTCAGCCCGTGACACAACACCTAACTCGACCGAAATGAACCCGTCCTGAATGCGGCCGTGATCGGGCACAGGGTTGGCCGCGCGATGGCACCTTTGTTTGCTATGGTTAGAGAGAGATTGACCGGGGCGTAAACGCGTCCCTACTTCCTGTGCATAACTCGGCCGGATGCGTCATATCGGAACAAGCATCTCAATCTGCTTGACAATTTTCCCTCGCGTGATCGCTACAATTCGTCTCTCGATTTACCGGTTGTCATCCGATCACTGACATCGTTTCCAGACCGGCGCACGAGGCGCCCGGGTGGGGTGCGAGTGCGGGGCGGACATCGAGTTCGCGTGCATGCGCCAAGTCAGAAGTGGAGCGGAATGCCATGGCACGTGTCGAGTTCGCCACGCATCATACGATCGAAAGTTCTGTCCAAGGCGACGCGCACGATGCGCTGTTCGAACTGGGTCTCATGTATTGTGCCGGCCGCGACGTGATGTTGGATCTCGTCGAGGCGCACAAGTGGTTCAACCTGGCAGCTTTGCGCGGCAACGCTGAAGCCAAGCGCTATCGCGCCGAGATCGCGTGCGAGTTGACCAAGGTCGAGATCGCCAAGGCGCAGAAGCGGGCGCGCGAGTGGCTGGCGCTGCATTGAGCCGGCTTCGCGCCACGCACTTCAGCAATCCTTGAACAGCGACGTGACGCACGACCACGACTTTTTTGCCGCCTCGGTGAGGCCCTCGCCAGCCGTTTCAAGCGGCCCCTTAGACGCCGGCTCGACTGGCTTGTTCGCAGGGACGGCAGCAATCGCATTCGGTGAGGGCGGCTTCGGCGCTGGCGCGGGGACGACCGTCGCCGACTCCGGCGGGTTGACCACGCGCAACGGTCCTGAACAGGCCGCTGGAGCATTTCGGTTCACGCTGCAGGTCTTGTGACCGCTCTCAGCCGCCAGTACCTTGATGCACAGCATCTGACCCTGCATCCCGGCTGCGGCTTGCGCGGCAAGCCCGCGGACCTCGCATGTGTAGCTGGCGTCTGGTTCCGTACAGGTCACGCAATAGTCGGCGGCCGCGGCAGACGCTGCGATAGCTGTAACCGCAACGGTCGCAACGAGCGCCAAAGGGGCGCTGAGATGGGTTCGAAAGTTGGTCAATCGTTTTGGTCCAGGTCACTGGATCCCATCGCTCGGCCCCGAACGCGGCCACAGTGTGGCGACCTGTGTGGTGACCGGTGGTCGGCGCGGGCCTTGGCGGGCACAGCCCGGCGCGATTGTGACGGTCCGTCATGCGGGTTCGACCGCCCCCTCCGACAGCCTGGGCCAAGAGCCCGCCCAAGGTTGCTAAAGGCCCGTTTCCGTGCCTTGCAAACATCGGAGGTGCCCTCTATACGGGTGCTTCGCCGATCCGGAGACGTGGCCGAGTGGCTGAAGGCGGCGCTTTGCTAAAGCGTTATACGGGTAACACTGTATCGAGGGTTCGAATCCCTCCGTCTCCGCCATCATCCTCGCGCGCCTAGTCCACACCATCCGCGTCCCAAAGGGACGGCACGCGCATGATCCTCAGGTTGTCACATAATTATCAGCGGCATGGCTCGGGCGCTCGTCGTCGTCGTTGCTGACGGCACGGCAGGTTGCCTCTGCTGGCCGTCATGGGTCGCCTGGGGTGTCCGAAAACTTTAGCGTTGCACGTCACGCACCTCGATCAGCGCTGCGGCATGCGACGGCCATGGCGCCGGCCGCAAGGGCACAGGTCGGCGCGACGAGCGCTTCCTGGGCCCCCATCGTCCAAAGAGTCAATCCTGTCAGCGCCGACCACAATAGCGGTACGATCATCAAGAGCCAGCGCTCTCTCCCGCGACATGCGGCCAGGACCGCCAGCGTGGCCGCTGCTGTCGGATCCGGGGCGATGCCGAACACTTCGGCCGTTGCCATGGGTCGGCCTAAGGCGGGCGCAAGCACCGGGTAGGCGAAGAGGCAGAGCAGCAGCAGGCTCACCGCCGCGAGATAACCGAGCGGTCGTTTCGCGCTTCCCGGCAGCGCGAGTCCAGGACCGGCGGCGAGTGCGATGAATGCGACACCCTGCAGCATGAAGAGGGGCGCAATATATGGCGCCGCCCAGTTGATCGTCGCATAGCGCTGCCAGAAGAAGGTCCACGCGATCCCGATCCAGAGCACACCGAGCGCGAGCGGAACGAAACGGGCGCCAGATTGCCCTGGCCTCAGCAGCGCATAAAGGATCGCGCAGCCCAAGAGCAACGTGCCGATCTGGGCGGGCCAAAGTGCAGCGTTGTGCAGCTCGAACAGCCGGATATAGACGCGATCCGAGAACAGCAGGAAATCGGAGAGTTCGTAGGTCCACCACTCCGACATGAGATCCTCGCCGTGAAATTCTCAGCCTGCCTTGCGCAGCGTCACGCCCTTAGAGCTGCTTGACATAGTCAGCCATGCGCACGCGCAGCGCCGCGTCCGGCAACATGCCCCGCGCGGCGGCGAGATTCTCGCGCACATGGTCGACCCGGGTCGTGGCCGGAATGGCGCACGTGACGACTGGGTTCGAGACCACGAATTTGAGCAGGAACTGCGCCCAGCTCTTGGCGCCCGTCTCGGTCAGCCACGTCGGCAGCGGGTGGCGCTCGACGTGGCGGATGAGGTCCTTTTGTCTGAACGGACGATTGACGATCACGGCAATACCGCGCTCCCGCGCGAGCGGCAGGATGCGCGCCTCGATCTCGCGGTCGAGAACGTTATAGGACACCTGCACGAAGTCGAGCGGCCGGCTGGCCATGACCCTTTCGAATTCGCTGTGCCGGCGCCCCTCGGAGGTCGTGATCCCGATGTAGCGGACCTGGCCACTCGCTTTCATCTCGAGCAGTGTCTCGATGTGCTTTTCCCAGGTCAGCAGGTTATGCACCTGCATGAGATCGAAGCGGCGTATGCCCCACAGTGCGCGCGACTGCTCGATCTGCTCGCGGCCCCTCGCGCCATCGGAGATCCAGACCTTGTCGGCGGCGAAGACGTGCGCCGGAGGGCCGAGCTTGCGCAGGGCGTATCCGATGGTCGCCTGCGCCGACCCGTACATGGGCGAACTGTCGATCATGCGCCCCCCGCCCTCGACGAAGGCCGCGACAACGGCGGCGCTCTCGTCGAGCAACTTGGGATCGTTGCCGACGTTGAAGGTGATCCAGCTGCCGAGGCCGACGATCGGCAATGGCTCGCCACTCGACGGGATGGGCCTGGCAATCAAGGACTGCGCCGTCGCCGGTTGGGCCCACGCTGGCGGACCGGCGAGCGCGGCGGCAGCCGCAGTGCCGCCGAGAAGCATGGCGCGTCGTGTCGGTTCCGTACTCGCCATTCCATTCTCCTCGATTGGCGACAGCCTCGGCGCCGCCGCTTATAGCCACCCCGAGCCGGCAGATTTGCGTCACCGTCTCCTCGAATGGAACGGCCCGCGCTGTCCCACACCGACATCGATCCAGTGTCTGCCGCAGAACACGCGCCTATCTCGCGCTTCGATCGCCAATTGCCCGGGATCGAGTGCCTCGCCTGCAAAAAGGAGACAATCCAGCACTCAGCACCCCGGCAGATTCACGGCCAATCCGCCAACCGATGTCTCCTTGTACTTGACGTTCATGTCGAGACCGGTCTGCCGCATGGTTTCGATGCAGTTGTCGAGCGGCATGACGTGACGGCCGTCACCTCTCAAAGCGAGGCTTGCCGCTGAAACGGCCTTGATCGCACCAAACGCGTTGCGTTCGATGCACGGCACCTGCACCAATCCCTTTGCCGGGTCGCAGGTCATGCCGAGGTGATGCTCGAGAGCGATCTCCGCAGCGTTCTCGATCTGCTCGTTGCTTCCGCCGAGCGCTGCACAGAGTCCGGCGGCGGCCATAGCCGAGGCTGATCCGACTTCACCCTGACAACCGACCTCGGCTCCCGAGATCGAGGCATTGTGCTTGATGAGCCCGCCGATGGCAGCCGCCACGAGAAGAAAGTCGTGCAAGCCCGCCGTGCGGGATCCGTGGCAATGATCCCGATAGTAGCGCATGACCGCCGGGACCACGCCCGCCGCCCCGTTGGTGGGAGAGGTGACAACACGTCCGCCCGCTGCATTCTCCTCGTTCACGGCCATCGCATAGGCCGACATCCAGTCGTTGGCGACGTGGGGCTGGGAGGAGTTCGAATGACGCTCGGCGACCAGTTGCTCGTGAATGGCGCGTGCCCGGCGGCGGACATGCAAACCGCCGGGAAGAATACCCTCCTGACGCAGGCCACGCTCGATACAATGGTTCATCGCGTCCCATATCCGATCGAGCCGAGCGTCGAGATCGCCTCCTGAGAGCGCGACCTCGTTGCGGCGCTTCATCTCGGCAACTCCGAGGCCGGAAGCGCGGCCCATCGCCAGCATCTCGGCTGCGTTCGAGAAGGGAAAGGGGCATGCTGACAGCGCAGCGGCGGCGGACGTACTCGCGTGCCGTCCGATAAGTTCTTCGTCGGTCAAAACGAAACCGCCCCCGATGGAGTAGTAGGTGCGACGAAGCACCAGCCTGCCGCTCGGATCGACGGCGGAAAGTATGAGGCCATTCGCATGGCCAGGCAGTGGCGGGCCGTAGTCGAAGACGAGGTCGGACTGCGGAGAAAACGCGATCGGCCCAACTCCCGGGACGTCGATGACGCCGGATTGACGCAGCCCGTCCTCCAACTGCTCGGCGGCATCGGGGTCGAGGGTATCGGGCAGGAACCCCAGAAGTCCGAGCATGACGGCACGGTCCGTGGCGTGGCCCTTGCCGGTAAAGGCCAGAGATCCGTGAAGCGACGCAGAGATGTGGCTCGGCCGACCATCAGCAGATTGCCCGGCCGACATGATCCGCAACTCATCGAGAAATCGAGCGGCGGCGATCATCGGTCCCATCGTATGCGACGATGATGGGCCGATGCCGATCTTGAAGATGTCGAAGACAGAGAGAAACATGCGCGCCTCGGTGCTCTAACGTCGTCGCGCCCATTGTGGCGGCGCCCCGCAATTATCGTCCGAATCCTGCATCTGCGTCAGCCCCTTGTTGATTGAGCCAATTCGGCGCGGATGCGTGCGGCGATCATGGCCTGCAGAATCGGCTGACCCCGTTCATGCACGCCTCGAATGTCCCTCGAAGTCAGCGCACGGCTTTGGTGCATGATTCTTCCGTCGTTCACTTCGCGCTCTTCACGGTCGCGTAGGCGTTGATGAGGTTGCGGTAATCGGGGATGTGGTTTGAGAACAGCGCTCCGAGGCCCTCGACGTCGTTGCGCCAGTCGCGGTGCAATTCGCAGGCGACGCCGAACCAGGTCATGAGCTGCGCGCCGGCTCCCGACATGCGATCCCACGCCGAATGACGGGTGATCTCGTTGAACGTGCCCGAGGCATCGGTGACGACGAACACCTCGTACCCCTCGGCGATGGCCGACAGCGCCGGGAATGCGACGCAAACTTCGGTCACGACGCCAGCGATGATCAGCTGCTTTTTGCCCGTCGCCTTCACAGCCTTGACGAAGTCCTCGTTGTCCCACGCATTGATCTGGCCGGGACGCGGAATGAACGGCGCATTCGGAAAGATCTGCTTCAGTTCCGGCACGATCGGGCCGTTGGGGCCGTCCTCGAAGCTGGTGGTCAGGATTGTCGGCAGATTGAAATATTTGGCGAGGTCGGCGAGCGCGAGCACGTTGTTCTTGAACTTGTCGGGATCGATGTCACGCACGAGAGACAAGAGCCCGGCCTGATGATCGACGAGCAGAACAGCGGCGTTATTCTTGTCGAGGCGGGTGTAAGGGGTGGTCATGTTGTTTCACCTTTGGTCGGTTGAACTGGATTGACTGAACGGTGATTGCGCCTCGACGGGCGACCTGCCGAGAGGCCGCCCGCCGATGTTTCATGACGCCATCGCGCCGAATTTCCCGCTCTGGAATTCGAGCATGGCCTGCTTGATCTCACCGATCGTGTTCATGACGAACGGCCCGTGCGCCACGACCGGCTCGTCGATCGGCACGCCGGCCAGGACGAGCAACTTGGCGTCGTTGTTGGCCTCGATGGTGACGGCCCCGCCTTCGCGGCCGAGCAGCACCATCTGTGCCTCACGTGCGACTTCCTTGCCTTGGACTTCGACGGTACCCGCAAGCACGAGCACCGAGAGCGTTTGACCCTCGGGCACGTCGAGCGTCGCGGTCTTGCCGCGTGCAAGACGCACATCCCAGATGTTGATCGGCGTGAACGTCCGCGCCGGCCCGCGTGTCTCACCGAACGCGCCGGCGATGACCCGGAGCTTGCCCGCCCCCTTCGGCAACTCAAGCGTCGGAATGTCCGCAGCGAGCAGCGACTGGTAGCCGGGCTTGGCGTCCTTGTCCTTGGCCGGCAGGTTCACCCACAACTGCACCATCTCGAACTGACCGCCCTTGGCCGCGAAAGCCGAAGAGTGGAACTCCTCGTGGATGATGCCGGAGGCCGCTGTCATCCACTGCACGTCACCGGGCCCGATGACGCCGCCGGCTCCCGTCGAGTCGCGATGCTCGACCTCACCTTCGTAAACGATGGTGACGGTCTCGAAGCCCTTGTGCGGGTGCGCGCCGACGCCGCGACGCTCATGGGTCGGTTCGAACTTCGCCGGGCCGGCGTAATCCAGCATGATGAACGGGCTGATGTGGCTGCCCTGGTCGTGATGCGAAAGCATCGTGCGAACGGGAAAGCCGTCGCCGACCCAGTGCGGGCGGGGTGCGCTGTAAACGCCGAGGATCTGTCTCATGGTTGTCTCCTTCTCTGTCGCTCATGGGCGAACGCCTTTGGTTGAGAGCGAAGATATTCACGAGACGATGGCCCGGCTAGAAGCCAAATATTGACCAGTCCGTCCCATATGTGGGACAATTGAGCATGCAGGACCTCAATGACCTCTACTATTTTTCCCGTGTCGTAGAGCACGGCGGCTATGCGGCGGCCGGGCGCGCGCTCGGGATACCGAAATCGAAGCTCAGCCGCCGGATTCTGGAGCTCGAAGAGCGGCTCGGCGTCCGCCTGCTGCAGCGTTCGACGCGGAAGCTGACCGTGACCGAAGTCGGGCAGGAGTACTATCGTCACTGCGTTGCGATGCTGGTCGAGGCGGACGCCGCGCAGGAGGCCATCGACCGTTCACGTTCGGGCCCACAGGGCCTCATCCGCGTGAGCTGTCCGCCAACGCTGGTCTGTTTCTCGATCGGGCAACTGATCGCCCGCTTCATGGCCGAAAATCCGCGCGTGATGGTCGAACTCGAAAGCACCAGCCGCCGCGTCGACGTCATCGGCGAAGGCATCGACGTCGCGATCCGCGTTCGCTTTCCGCCATTCGAGGATTCTGATCTCGCCATGCGCGTGTTGGGGGAGAGCCCGCAGCGCATCGTTGGCAGTCCGAAGTTGATCGCCGGCCTCCCGCATCCGATCAACCCCGCCGACCTCGCCGCAATGCCAAGTCTCGGCTTAGGCCCGCTCAACCGCGAGCACGTCTGGCAACTGAGTGGTCCCGATGGCGCGAGCGTGCGCATCCCTCACACGCCGCGCCTCGTGACCGACGACATGTCGCAGTTGCTCTATGCGGCGACCGAAGGCGTCGGTGTCGTGCAGTTGCCGGACATCGTCGCGGACGAAGCCATTGCGTCTGGCGCGCTCGTCAATCTGCTCCCCGATTGGACACCGGCCGCCGGCACCGTGCAGGCGATCTTCGCCTCACGACGAGGCCTGCTGCCATCCGTGCGCGGTCTCATCGACTATTTGGCTACTGCGTGTCGTGGAAGCGCGCCGTCGTGATCTCACCGCTGGCTGGCCATTCAACCGATCGCCCCCCTGGCGCAGCGCCGTCGTTCACCTATATCCTTCATACAATGGGACCCCCGCCTGCTCGGGCATCCACTCGTCCCCTGCCAAGGCGCCTCCGCTCATGTCCGGCCAACCGGCTTTTACCGACTACGTCATCCCGCAACTCTTGTCCTGGCGCCATGACGGCCTCGGCAGTGCATTGATCACACTGGTCGGCGTCGAAGGGAACTCACCTCGGCCGGTGGGCAGTCAACTCGCAGTCAACGAGCGTGGCGACTACGTGGGTGAGATCAGCAGCGGTTGCGCCGACGCGGCGATCGTCGCGGAGGCGCTCCTTGCGATTGCCGAGGGGTGTTCGCGCACCGTCCGCTATGGCGCCCGATCCAAATACATCGATGTCGTCCTTCCGTGCGGCTCCGGCATCGACGTCCATTTCGATCCGGGCGTTTCGACCTCAACGCTTCGAGACATCGATGTGGCTCGATCGGCACGGCGGTCCGTCGGGCTGCGGCTCAGCGGTGACGACATCGGGCCGTCCGAGATCTGCGCGGCCAGCGGCGTTTCGGCCATCGCCGGGCTGGTTCGACTGTATCAGCCGCCGATCCGATTGCTGATCTGCGGTCGTGGTGCCTCTGTCCGGTATCTTGCGCAGTTTGGCCACCAGATCGGTCTCGAAGTCGTCGTCTATTCGCAGGATCCAGCGACGTTGGCTGGCGCTGCCCCGTGGGCGTCGCAGACGATCGCGCTCAAGGGGCCGGCGGATTTCTCGTCCGGCCTGATCGATCCGCAAACAGCGGTCGTGACGCTGTTTCATGACCACGATTGGGAACTCCCGGTCTTTCTTGCCTGCGCGCGCCAGCCGCCCCTTTACATGGGGGCGCTGGGCAGCCGCCGGGCGCACGAGGCGCGTAAGACTGCGCTGCGCGAGGCGGGTTGTTCGCGCGCATTTGTCGAGGCGATCCGCGGTCCGGTTGGCCTCGACATCGGCGCGCAGAGTCCGCCGGAAATCGCGCTGTCGATCGCCGCCGAACTCCTCTCGCTGAAGCGCGGCGCGCTGCTCGTGGGCTTCAACCAGCCTGCGTGACGGGCCCACTGCCGGCATGCAGCCGCTCGCCCGGCTCGAGGTCCACGCCTTTGGACAGCGCGACGCCCCGTTCCAGACTTTGCGCAATTGCTTCGGCCTTCGCGACGAACTGCGCTGCGGCGGTGGGTGGGCAGGTCTCCCTTGCGGTCGCCGCGAACAGCGCCAGCCAGTGGTCGAAGTGCTCCGCTGCAATTGGCAAGGGCGCGTGCGCAGGCATAGGGCGGCCGTGGTATCGCCCGCTCATCAGCATGACCGAGGACCAGAACGCGCACATGCGCTCGAGATGGGGCGTCCAATCGCCGATGCGCGCCGAAAAGATCGGGCCGAGCAAGCCGTCGGCTCGCACCCGGTCATAGAACGCGTGGACCAGCCGCCGGATCATCATTTCGTCGATGCCGGTCGCCGCCTGCACTTCGGCCGCATATGCGACTCGCCGTTCGAGGCGGTCCGGGATTTCGTTTGGTGGCTTCAAGGCTTTGTCCTGTGGCCGATGGCGGACGCCGGTTATCGCTGGCACGGCGCGGTTGCGCAATGCCGAGGGACCGTCGCGAGCACAGCATAGGCGGTTAGGGGCATCCCGCCGCTTGAGCGAAATCAAGCGGGCGGTTCGCCGCCGCGCGTAGCGTCACCGGCGGATTCGGCTGGCGCGACGAAGCGGGGGCGGTATGAGCGAACTTTCTTGGCATGGGCCGGCCGCGCGGCGTCCGCCGTTTCCGTCGCCGGTTCGCGTAAGATTTTCCGCGGCCTTGCGCTGGGATCCGGTCGCGGCGCTCCTTGCCATAGCTCTTCTCATATCCGCCGCCCTGCACATTTGGCTGACGACCGGTAACGGGTCGGCGGCGCCACAATCCGTCACGCAAGGCGGCGTCGAGCGAGCAGCAGCAGAAAGCAAAAAGGCACCTGCCACCGGCGAGACGCTGATCGCCGGATATATCGGCGCGCCATTCTACTACCGCAGCGACGTGCACCTCGTTCGCCCGCGCGGGACGGATGCGGTCTTCAGGCGGCTCGGTTGGGATGGCGACGCCTTGCATTTTCCGATCGACGGCGGCGTGCGAACCGTCCGCTGGCTCGGATCGAGCGGCTTCATGGTCGATTTTCTGCACAACAAGGCAGTGGCTCGGCTCGGCAAGGGTGCGCATGGCCGCAAGCTTGCCAATCCCGTAATCGAGGAGGTGGCCGTCGAGGGCAGGCTCGAGGGCCAGCCCGCACCGGCCCGCATGAAGCTGACCGACGTCTTCGAACGGCTCGAGTTCACGCACGGGCACAACATGCTGTTCCTGACGCCGTTGGTGCGTCTCGGGCCGCTGCTGCCGAATGTACGCCCGTACTTCGGGTTCGGAGCCGGGCTCGCGTTGCCGCACGTCGAGGTCTGGTTCCCCGGCGAAGCGCGCGAGGATCGGACCAACGAATATCAGTACACTGGACTCGCGTGGCAGATTGTTGCCGGGCTCGAGTTCCGGTCGGGCCGCGGATCGTATTTCGCCGAGTACAAGTTCTCGCAGGACTGGATCGCCGGCGCGCTGACCGGCGACGAGTCATGGAAGAACTTCAACATGCCCGGAGACGTCCTCCGCCAGATCGCGCGCTGGTGGTCCGGTGCTGCGCCCAGGCACGGGCGCTTTTCGACGACGCTTGCAGCGCATCAGATCGTGGTCGGGGGCGGTTACTGGTGGCCGCGCGGCGCAGCCGCTGCTGCGCAGTAGGGCGGGACTTGGGGGGCGTGCGGAACAGCCGGCGCCTGCAGCTAGCTTTTGACCGGTTCCAAGGTCGTCTTTGCTTTGCGTTCCGTGACACGCTGCGACGGCAGGCGGCTCACCTCCGGCAGATAAGATTTCCCCTGTGCGACGAGATAGTCCCAAAGCGCGGCCGCGGGAGGCAGCAGGCGCTTGTCGGCGTGGCGGACGAGATACCATTTGCGCATGACCGGAAGCCCGACGACATCGAGGATGATGAGACGATGGCTTTCGATCTCCGCGGCGATGGTGTGGCCTGAGATCAGCGCGATGCCGAGGCCGGCCATCACCGCCTGTTTGATCGTTTCGTTCGACGAGATCTCCATGAAGTTGCGCGAACCGACGCCCGCCTCCGACAGCAATCGCTCGGTCAGAATGCGGGTGCCGGACCCGACTTCGCGCATCAGCAATGTCTCATCCGCAAGTTGGCCGATCGCGATCCTCCGCTTGCTGGCGAGTGGATGCGAGGGAGGCGCAATCACCACATGCGGGTGATCGCCCAACTCGACGCACTCGACTTTCACGTCCTCGGGCGGCCGCCCCATGATGGCGAGGTCGGTCTCGAGGCTCGACAGCGCCTTGACGACTTCGCTCCGGTTGGCGACGAGGAGCCGCAAATCGATCGCGCTGTGGGCATTCTTGAAGCCGCCGAGAGCCGGCGCGGCGAAGTACTTCGCTGTGCTCACCACCCCGACGAACACTGTACCGCGGCCGAGGCCGGCCAATTGTTCGAGCGCGTGAAGACACGCCTTGACGCGGTCGTCGACCTGCCGGGCGCAGTCGGCCAGCAGCTCTCCTGCGGCGGTGGGCCGCATCTGGCGCCCGCCTCGCTCGAACAGCGGCATGCCGATCATCGCTTCGAGCTGCTGGAGCTGGATCGTGACGGCCGGACCAGTCACACCCAATGCGCTGGCCGCACTGGTGATTTTACCGGTCTTCGCGATCTCGGCTATAACTCGCAGTTGTCGGGTGGTGGGAGCGCGCATGATATCCATAGTTAGCAAAACTAACGAGAAGTTCCAGAACAATTAAATTCTAATGTTCGAATGCATGAGTCAACGTCTATCGAGATCAGAGGCCACCACGGCAGCCAGCGGGCTGACACGAAGGCGGCACGGACAGACGGCCAGGAAACGCATTTCAAGGAGCCGACCTCGTGACCGAGCTGACGAGTCTCGATGGCTATTTGACCACGTGGTGCGCAGGTGACGCGTCGCGTGACGCGACCCGGCGCGCCGTTCTGGCCATCGCCGAGGGCAGCGTTCGGATCGCTGAGTTGATCCGCAAGGGCCCACTCGCTGGAAGCCTCGGCGCGTCGAAGGGCGGCAACACCCAGGGCGACGATCAGAAAGAGCTCGACGTCCTCGCCAATGACTATCTGATGGAGACGCTGCGCGCCGCGCGCGTTGCCGCCATAGGTTCAGAAGAGCTCGAGAAGCCCGAGATCGTCGATCCCGCGGGAACCGTCGCGGTCGCTCTCGATCCGCTGGACGGTTCGTCGAACATCGACACCAATATCTCGATCGGCACCATATTCTCCGTACTTGCCGTGCCTGCCAAGGATCAGGGCGGCGTCGAGCGCGTGTTCAAGCAGCCGGGGTCCGCGCAGCGTGCAGCCGGCTATGTCATTTATGGTCCGCATGTCGCGATGGTCTTGAGCGTCGGCGATGGCACGCACTTCTTCACGCTCGATCAGGACCGCCGAACCTTCTTCCGAACCGGGAAGCCGGCGGCGATCTCGCACACGACCGGCGAATACGCGATCAACGCTTCGAACTATCGCCACTGGAGCGATTCGATGCGCGCCTACGTCGACGATTGCGTTGCCGGGACGGATGGCCCGCACGGGGCTGACTTCAACATGCGCTGGATCGCTTCGCTGGTCGCCGAATGCCATCGGATCCTCGTTCGCGGCGGAATTTTTCTCTACCCGCGCGACGACCGCAAAGGCTATGAGAACGGCCGGTTGCGTCTCGTTTACGAGGCCAATCCGATTGCCATGCTCGTCGAGCAGGCCGGTGGCAGGGCGATCGACGGCAAAACACGCATCATGGACATCGTTCCGGGCTCGTTGCACCAGCGCTCGCCTCTGATCTTCGGCTCGACGCAGGAGATCGATCGGATCGAACGATACAAGGCGGACCCGAATGCCAGCTTCGGGCGGTCACCACTGTTTGGCCGTCGGGGTCTTCTGAAGACCTGAGCGGGGGGAAAGCATCATGTCGCGCAAACATCCGATCATTTCCGTGACGGGATCGTCCGGCGCCGGAACGTCGACGGTCAAGCATACGTTCGAGCAGATTTTCCGGCGTGAGGGCGTGCAAGCCGCCACGATCGAGGGCGACGCATTCCACAGCTTCGACCGCGTCGGAATGCGGCAGGCGATGAGTGATGCTGCCAAGAAGGGCAACAATCACTTCTCGCACTTCGGGCCCGAGGCCAATCTCCTCGACCGCCTGGAAGCCGTGTTCAAAGAGTATAGTGAAACCGGGACGGGCAAGACGCGCCATTACGTGCATGATGAGCGCGAGGCGGACCTGTTCGGCACACCGCCCGGAAATTTCACGGATTGGAAGGATCTGCCCGGCGATACCGATCTTCTGTTTTACGAGGGTCTGCACGGCGCCGTCGTCACGGACAAGATCGACATCGCACAGTATGGCGACCTCAAAATTGGCGTCGTGCCGGTGATCAACCTGGAGTGGACCCAGAAGATCCATCGCGACCGGGCCTCGCGGGGCTACTCGACCGAGGCGGTGACGGACACCATCCTGCGGCGGATGCCCGATTATGTGAACTATATCTGCCCCCAGTTCACCCACACCGACATCAACTTCCAGCGTGTCCCGACAGTCGACACCTCTAATCCTTTCGTCGCGCGCTGGATCCCGACTCCCGATGAATCCTTGGTCGTCATCCGCTTCAAGAACCCCCGCGGCATCAACTTTCCCTACCTCACGTCGATGATCCACGACAGTTTCATGTCTCGAGCCAATTCGATCGTCATACCGGGTGGCAAGCTCGATCTCGCTATGCAACTCATTTTGACGCCGATCATCATGAAGCTCGTGGAACACAAGCGCCGCAGCTTGTGAGGAGAGAACAACACATGTCGACGCAAGCCGCCAGCTCAGCAGTGAAGTCCGACGTCGCCGTCCGCGACATGGCCAATGCGATCCGCGCCCTCGCGATGGACGCGGTCGAGAAAGCCAAGTCGGGTCATCCGGGTATGCCGATGGGCATGGCCGACGTCGCCGCCGTGCTATTCACCCGCTTCATCAACATCGATCCGAAGTCGCCGCAGTGGCCCGACCGCGATCGGTTCGTGCTGTCGGCCGGGCACGGCTCGATGCTGCAGTACGCGCTGCACTATCTCGTCGGCTACGACGATATGCCGATCGAGGAGATCAAGCGTTTCCGCCAGCTGGGTGCGCGCACCGCCGGTCACCCGGAGTACGGGCATGCGCAAGGTATCGAAACGACGACCGGTCCGCTCGGCCAAGGCATTTCGACGGCCGTCGGCATGGCGATCGCCGAGCGGCTTCTGAATGCGCGCTATGGCCGCGAACTCGTCGACCACTATACCTACGTCATCGCCGGTGACGGCTGCCTCATGGAAGGCATCAGCCATGAAGCGATCGACTTGGCCGGTCATCTGAAACTCGGAAAGCTGATCCTGCTCTGGGACGACAACGAGATCTCGATCGATGGCGCGACGAGCCTGTCGACGTCGATGAACCAAGCGCAGCGTTTCGAGGCGGCGGGTTGGCATGTTTCGAAAGTCGACGGCCATGATCCCGCGGCTGTCGAAGCCGCGATCGCGGCGGCGCGGGCGGTGACCGATCGGCCGTCGATGATCGCCTGCAAAACCGTCATCGGCTACGGCGCACCGACGCGCGCTGGAACGGCGAAGGCGCATGGCGAGGCGCTCGGGGCCGAAGAGATCAAGGGCGCGCGCGCCAAGCTTGGCTGGCCGCACGAGCCATTCGTCATCCCGGACGATATCCTCTCGGCCTGGCGTCACGTCGGCGTGCGCGGCGCGGCGGCACACAAGGCCTGGTCCGGTCGTCTCAAGTCGTCGAGCAAGGCGGCTCAATTCGACTCGCAGATCGCAGGCGAACTTCCGGACGACTTCGTGCAGAAGATCGCCGCCTTCAAAAAAGAGATGTCTGAGACCGCGCCGAAGCTTGCGAGCCGCAAGTCGTCGGAGATGGTGCTCGGGGTGATCAACGCGGCGACGGATCTGACCATTGGCGGTTCGGCGGACCTGACGCATTCCAACTACACCGTCACAAAGGGCCAGCGCTCGATCACGCCGGCGGATTTCACCGGCAGCTACATCCACTACGGCATCCGCGAGCACGGCATGGCGGCGGCGATGAACGGCATCGCGCTGCACGGGGGCTTCATCCCCTACGGCGGTACCTTCATGGTCTTCACCGACTATGCGCGCGGTGCCATGCGGTTGTCGGCCCTTATGGGCCAGCGGGTCATCTATGTGATGACACACGACAGCATCGGCCTAGGCGAGGACGGACCGACGCATCAGCCGGTCGAGCACTTGGCCATGCTGCGGGCGACGCCGAACATGCTGCTGATGCGCCCGGCCGATGCGGTCGAGACGGCGGAGTGCTGGGAGGTGGCGATCGAATCCACCGAGGCGCCGTCTGTTCTGTCGCTGTCGCGGCAGGCGCTGCCGACTTTGCGGACAACTCACACGACGGAAAACCTCTGCGCCAAGGGGGCGTATGTGCTGACCGAGCCGAAGGGCGGTCGTCAGGTGACGATCCTCGCCACCGGGTCGGAAGTCATGTTCGCCGCCAAAGCGGCCGAGCAGCTCGTGGCCGAGGGGATCCGCGCCGCCGTCGTCTCGATGCCGTGCTGGGAGCTGTTCACCAGCCAGCCGCAATCGTATCAGGACGCGGTCATCGGCAGTGCGCCGTGCGTCGCTGTCGAGGCCGGCGTTCGGCTCGGTTGGGATCAGTGGATCGGCCGCGGCGGCGCATTCGTCGGCATGTCTGGCTTCGGTGCGTCCGCGCCCGCTGACGATCTCTACAAGCATTTTGGCATTACCTCCGACGCCGTGGTCGCTGCGGCCAAGTCGATCGTGCGCTGAGGAGCGGGGAGCAACATGACTGTCAAAGTCGCAATCAACGGGTTCGGGCGGATCGGACGGAATGTCCTGCGCGCGATCGCGGAATCTGGGCGCACCGACATCGAGGTCGTTGCGATCAACGACCTTGGGCCGATCGAGACCAACGCCCACTTGTTCCGCTTCGACAGCGTGCACGGCCGGTTTCC